>NZ_JANCPR020000032.1 GCF_028657195.3 Streptomyces iconiensis | reverse complement strand
TACTCACGACGCACGCCGAGGTGGGGACAGGTCTTGAGCACTGACCTGAGACAGCGATATTGGCTACTTCAGAGAGCCAACCTCCTTATCGTGTCTACTTGCAATGTGCGACCTCGTGTCGCACGCCGGTGCCGATCTCCAGCACGCGCATGCCGGGTTGGGCGTCGAGGTCGGCGAGCATGCCGGCGACGACGTGGGGCATCGACGACGACGATGTCGGCACGGTGCCGGGCTCCGGGCCCGCGTGGTGTCCGTCGTCCCACTGGGTGACGATCGGCGCGTCCGCTTCGGCCCACTGCTGCCACAGGTCGGGATCGGTGCGCCGGTCGACGTGGATGCTGGTGCGGGTGGTCATGTCCCACGGCCACATCCGGTCGGGCAGGAACGCAGCTCGGGGCAGGGCGGTGAGCGTGTCGGTCCAGGTTCTGGCGGCAGGGTCAGGCCGCTGGGTGAGGGTCACTGGTCGCCGTCCCCTTCAGGCCGGGACCCGTCGGGGCTTGGCGGTTCTGGCGGAGGCTCCCATGGCTGGTCATCCGTGTCGCCCGCGTGCTTGCCGCCCATGTCGTCCTCCTGCTGCTCTCAGTCCGGTCTTCTGACGCTACGGCGCTGGGGGGTTGAGCGGGAGGGCGCACGGGCGGGTCCCGGTGGTGGAGGGCCGGAAGGCGGCGCGGGCTCTGCGGGGCGTGGGGCGACGGTCAGTACGCACAGCACGACGATGCCCCGCCAGTTGGCAGGGCGTTGTCGTGTCCGGGGGCTACGCGTCGTCGGTTTCGCCGAGGTGCCGATCGAGGGTGGCGAGGGCGTCGGCTCGCTGCTGTCACCGGGCAACTCGACAACCGCGAGGAGGCGCAAGGACCTGCCCGACGTCGGCGACGAACTCGCCGACGTATTCCTTTGCTTGACGGCACCCGCCGAGATGAACCGAATCGGCCTCGACCACGAAGTCAACGAGAAGATCGATGAGAACGGTCGCCGCGTTTACCGCACCAACAAAGACGGCGTTCCCAAGCGTGTAGCCGAAGGCTGAGAGGCATTCTCTCCGGGCTCGTTCACGGAAGCGGAGGCCGATGTTCGTCGCCAACGCCCTTGGCCACCGGCCCGCGCCGGACATGGCGAACGCATGTTGCGTGGGCGGATCGCGTTGGGCGCGGCATCGTGGGCTACCGCTGGACCGTCCCCACCGACCACCCGGCAGCCGCCGCGCGGGCCGCGCTCGGCGACGCCCTGGACGGCATCGGCATCGTCGGGGAACCGCGTGAGAATGTGGGAATGCAGTGCTGATCCCTGCCCGGGCACGGGTGAGGATCAGGTTGCAAGACGGCACCCGCACGTTCGTGATCATCGAGTTGGCGGTACGCGAGCTTTGGCGCCGCTGTGGTGTGTCGGTCTCGGCCTCCACGCGTGCCTTCTCGATGGGTTGCGTATTGAACGAGTCACCCTCACTGCGAGGTCGAGCGGGGTGGGTGGTGTCGGTCCGTGTCCGGGGCTGCGGTTGGTGGGGGTAACGGGATCGGTCAGTCGGGGGTGGGGGCTGGAAGGACCAGTTGGCTCTGGGTCATCTGGCCCACGAGGCGGTCCTTGTCGTCGGAGAGGCTGGTCTGCACGACGACGAGGGTCGAGCCCGCGTGAAGCGGCCGGGAGATCGCCCGTACGGAGCCGGAGCGTACGGCGCGCAGGAAGTTCGTCTTTGACTCGACCGTGGTGGTCCCGGCGCCCGGCGGGAGGTTCAGGAAGGCGCAGACGGCGCCGGCCGTGTCGCCCAGCGACATCAGCGCGCCGCCGTGCAGCGCGCCGCCGGCGGTGCACAGGTCCTCCGTCCAGGTGAGGGTGGCGACGGTCTCTTGGGGCTGGGCCGTCTGCAGCTGCACGCCCAGGCGTACGGCGAACGGCATCTGGGACAGCAGGTCGGCCGGGGTCGGCGCTTCGGAACTGCCCGTCGTGTCCGGCATATGACGGCTCCTCAGGGGCCGGGGGCATGGACAACAGGGGCACCAGCCTGCCAGCGGGTGCCGGGGAACGGAACCGGTCGTATCCGGTCACGGTGGGGAGAGTACGAGGACCGCGTTCTGGCCGCCGAAGCCGAAGGAATTGCTCAGTGCGGGGCCGTCGGGCAGGGGCACGGGTGCCGCTGGGACCTCGATGTCCAGCTCCGGATCGAGCCGCGAGAGGTTCGCCGTCGGCGGTGCCTGACGGGCTTTCAGGGCGAGCAGCGTGTATGCCGCCTCGACCGCGCCCGCGGCGCCGAGCAGGTGCCCCGTGACCCCCTTGGTCGAGGTGACGGGCGGCCGGTGCGGCAGTACGCGTTCCAGCATCCGGCCCTCCGCCAGGTCGTTCAGCGGCGTGGCGGTTCCGTGCGCGTTGACGTGCGCGATCTCGCGGGGTGCCAGGTCGGCGTCGGCGAGCGCGGCGCGTACGGCGGCCTCCGTGCCGTCGGCGCCTGGCGGAGGCTTGGTGATGTGGTGGGCGTCGGCTGAGGCGCCGTGGCCCAGGATCGTTCCGTACGGCACGGCTCCCCGGGCACGGGCGTCGGCGGCGCGCTCCAGTATCAGCACGCCGGCGCCTTCCCCCGCGACGAATCCGTCCCGGTCGCGGTCGAACGGGCGCGAGGCCGACTCGGGAGCGTCCTCGCGCAGGGAGAGCGCGCCCATTTGCGCGAAGCCCGACATCACCAGCGGGGTGATCATGGCCTCGGCGCCGCCCGCCAGTACGGTGTCGCAGCGGTCGAGGGCCAGCAGGTCGGCGGCGACCCCGAGCGCCGTGGTCCCCGAGGCGCACGCGGTGGCGGTGACGAGGTTCGGGCCGGTGGCCCCGTACTCGATCGCCACCTGCCCCGCGAGCATGTTGGGCAGTTGCATGGGGAGCAGGAGGGGTGAGACCCGGCTTCCGCCCTCCTCGATCTGGACGCGGTGCTGTGCCTCCACGGTGCCGGGGCCTCCGTCGGCGGTGCCGAACACCGTGCCGACGCGCGCGCCGTTCCAGGTGGCCGGGTCGAGCCCGGAGTCCGCGAGCGCCTCCCGTGCCGCGACGAGCGCGAACTGTACGAAGGGGTCCAGGCGGTGGGCCCGCCGGGGCCCGAGCAGTTCCCCGGCGTCGAAGTCCGGCACGCGGCAGGAGATGCGCACCGGGTTCCCGGCCAGCGCGGGATCGTCGGCGGCTGTGGGGCGGCCGGCGAGCACGGCCTCCCAGTTCTCCGCGACGCCCACACCGGCCGGGGTGACCAGGCCCAGGCCGGTCACGGCCACCGCGCGGCCGGTCATCGCGCCGACGCGGCGCGGACGTTCATCAGCCGCACGATGTCGCCTACGGTTTCCGTCTCGGTCAGCTCGTCCTCGGTGATCTCGATGCCCAACTCCTTCTGCAGCACCAGGGACAGCTCGACGAGGGCGAGCGAGTCCAGATCGATGTCCTCCGCCGTGGCGTCCCGCGTGATCTGTTCGGGAGCCACCTTGAGCTTGCTGACAAGCAGGTCTTTCAGAGTGTCGAACACGAGCCGTCCTTCCGTTCCGCGTGGTCTCCGGGCCTTGCGTGGTGGCCCCGGCGGCGGGTCAGTGGCCGAGCCGGGGCCATACCAAGGTGGTCGCGCCCCAGGCCAGACCGCCGCCGAAGGCGGTGAGCAGCAGCCGGTTCCCGGCCTCAAGGCGGCCCTGGGCATGCGCTTCGTGCAACAGCAGGGGGACGCTGGCAGCGCCCGTGTTCCCCACATGCTCGATGTTGGACAGCATCCGCCCGGGCGGTACGTCCAACTCGTCGGCGAGAGCGCCGAGGATGCGGGCGTTGGCCTGGTGTGCGACGACGCGGTCCACGTCGCGCAGCCGCCAGCCCGCCGAGCCGACGGCGTCCCTGGAGGCGGTGGCCATCCGGTCGACCGCCTGGCGGAACGTCTCCTGCCCGTGCATCCGGAAATAGCAGTCCCCGCCCACGGCGCTCCGGTCCTTCGCGCGCTGCCGCGAGCCGCCGCCGGGCACCTGGATGAGTCCGGACCTGCTGCCGTCGCTGCCCAGGAACACCCGGCCCAGCGCGCCGTCCCCGGCCGGGTCGCCGGTCCGCAGGACGACGGCGCCCGCGCCGTCCGCGAAGATCACGGCGGTGCTCCGGTCCTGGGGATCGACGAGGGTGGTGAACGCATCGGCCCCGATGACCAGGACGCGTTCGGCCGAGCCCGCCGCGATGAGCCCCTGTCCCGTGGCGAGCGCGTAGAGGAAGCCCGTGCACACGGCGGCGACGTCGAACGCCGCCGCGCCGCCGAGGCCCAGCCTGTGCGCCACCTCCGGCGCCGTGGCGGGGCAGGGGTGGTCCGGTGTGGTGGTGGCCAGCACCACGGCGTCCGCCTCGGCCGTACCCGAGGACTTCAGTGCGAGGCGTCCGGCCTCCACCGCGAGGTCCGAGGTAGCGCCGTCGCGCGCGATGACGTGCCGCCGCGCGATGCCCGTACGGCTGCGGATCCATTCGTCCGAGGTGTCGAGCCGGGCGCTGAGGTCGTGGTTGGTGACGACGCGGGGAGGGACCCAGCCGCCCACGCCGGCGACCACCGCGGTGTGGCCGCAGCCGGTGCGGTGGCTCTCCCGTGTCTCCAGTGCTTCCCGTGCGCCCGGGCCTGCGCTGCTCATCCGGCCGCCTCTCAGCTCTTCCCCGAGACCAGACCGACGGCCTCCTCCAGGCCCATCTGGGCCAGCCGTACCTCAGCCATCTCGTCCGTCCAGCGCTCGGCGGTGTCGTAGCGCTCCTCGGGTGTGGTGTCCAGCATCCTCCGGCCGGGCCACACCTCGTAGTCGCCGACGGCGTCGGCGTGCTGCTCCATGCCGCGCTGGAACAGCTCCTCGCGGTGGAGGACGAACTCGCGGTCGGGGACCTCATCCCACAGCTTCCGCCCGGCCCGCAGGATCTCCAGCAGCCGGGGCCGGTACCCGGGGTGGGCGACGAGGTGATCGCGGAGGAGGGAGCTGCCTACGGCCAGGTGCCGGATCTCGTCGATGGCGGCGGTGCGGGACAGCTCCCCGGCGGCCGGGTCGAGCCGGTCCCACTTGCGTTCGCTGAGTTCGGCCGCCGGCGCCAGCACCCCCTCGATGACGATCGTGAACACGGCGACACCGCCGGCGAAGTCGCCCTGGTCACGGATGATGTCGAGGGTGAAGCGCGCGACCGGCTCCAGCACCCGCCTGCGGTAGTCGGCGGACATCCGGGCGATGTCGGAGACCAAGGTCCGCTCGGGCATGCCCAGTTCGGCCAGGTGCCGGCGGAAGACCCGTGCGTGCCGGGCCTCGTCGACCAACTGCGTCGCGTAGAACTCCATCTCCGGCACCCCGGGGGCCCGGTCCACGTAGTGTGCGAGCAACCGGGTGGCGAGTTCCTCGGCGACCGAACGGTAGCCGAGCTCCAGCACGAGCGCCTCGCGCAGCGGTCCTGGCTCCCGCATGAAGTCCGGGACTTGCGCGTCGGGGGTGTGCCCGCTGACGGCACGGCCGCGCAGGGTGCCCTGTGCCACCTCGGTGAACCAGTACGCCAGATCGCACCGGTCGACCGAGAGGTCCAGGGCCTTGGCTCCGTCCAGCAGTCCCGGCGCGGTGTCGAAGCCGGCTTCGGGGGAGACGGATACGGCTGGGGTCTGGGGTGTCATCGGGCCGGTTCCTCCTCTTCCTGCGGTGCCCTGAGCACCGGCACGTGCAGTTCTCCCTCGTAACTGAGCAGTGGCGCGCCCCCGTTGCCGGAAGCGCCTGTGACCAGGCCGAGCAGCACCTCGTGGTCGCCCACCGGCACCCAACTGCTCAGCCGGCACGACAGATGCGCGATCGCTCCGGCGAACAGCGGGGCGCCGCCCACGGCTGGCGCGGGGCCGCAGAACCAGTCGCAGCCGTCGAACTGCCCGGCGCCCGTGGTCCGCGTGGGGTCGGCGAAGCGCCGGGCCAGCTCCGACTGGTCCGCGCTGAGGACGTTCACGGCGAAGCGGCCCCCGGCCCTGGCCAGGTCGGCCAGGACCGAGCCGGGGCGCAGACAGGCGCCGACCATGAGCGGGCTGCGCGACACGGCGGTGAGGGTCGAGACCGTGGTGCCGTGCACCTGCTCCCCGTGCGCGGCGGTCAGCACCGCCACCCCGGACGCGAGGGAGCGCAGGACGGTCCTCTCCCGGTCCCGGTCCCGGTGTGCGGTGCGGCCCGGCGGGTGGCCGACCGCCGTGGAAGCGCTCACCGCCCGGCCCCCGGGTCAGCGGCGGTCAGTTCCGCATCGCCGAGCCGTACGCCGTGCGTGCCGTACGTGGCTGCGTCTTTCTCGTTCCCCTCGTTCCCCTCGTCTCCCTCGCCCCCCTCGGTTCCGTCCTTCTCGTCCGGAAGCTCCGTGGGGGGCAGCGGGTCGGGGGCGAGGCGTCCGTGTGCGCGCGCTTCGGTCTCCCGCAGGAGCTGACTGAAGCGGGGGTCCCTGACGGGCTCGAAGGGCTGTCCGTACGGCTTGAGGAAGTTCCCGAACAGCCCGCGGTCGCCGAACAGATGCCACGGAACCGCCAGCAGCGCCCACTCCGGCCCGATCAGCCAGCACCACAGCGCTACGACGGCGCCCTGCGTGATGAGGCTGTGCATGGTGTTGTACAGGACGTAGTACACCTTCGGGAGCTGCTTGGTGCGGCTGCGCCGGTACGCGAGGGCACCGGGCAGGTAGCCGACCACGTCGATGTAGAGGAAGAGGCCGAGCGCGGGCAGCCAGCGGATCTCGTCGTAGTGCGCGACGGCGAGGCCGGTGGTGAGCGCGAACGCCACGACGTACTCGGCGCGGTGCAGTTTCGCGGTGGTGGGTGTCTCGAAGAAATTGTGCTGGTCCATGCGGCTCAGCCCTCCCCGGTGCCGACGGCATCCGCTGCGGTCAGCCGGGTGCCGGTTTCCGTGCGCAGTGTGACGTTCTCGAACATGCCGGTGACGGCCCAGGCCACGGTCTCCTTGATCACTCGCTCGGCGATCGGGTCGAGGATCCCGGCCAGGCTGTCGACGCCGAAGTCGAATCGGCAGGTGAAGTTCAGCGCCACGGCGTCGTCACCGCGGCCGGTCTCCCCGGGCCGCTGGAGCAGCCATCCGCCGGAGAACTCCTCGAAGTCGCCCTCGGACTGCTCGTAGGAGATCGTCAGCGCCTCGCGGTCGAAGACCTCGTCCTCCGTCCATCGCAGCAGGCCGCTGCGGAAGTACAGCTCCCAGCTCGAACTTCCGCGGGTGTCAGGGAGCGTGCGGTGCACCGTCGTGCTCCTCACGTGCGGGGCGAGGCCGGGATAGCGGTCCCACCTCAGCACGTTCTCGAAGACGCGCTCGGCGCGTTCGCCGTGTATCAGGGCTTCCAGTTCCAGGTGGCGCATGCGTCCTCATCCCAGGTCGTGCGGCATCGTGGCCCGCTTGGCGACCAGGTCGCGGCAGGCCCTGCTGAAGGAGTCGAGGAGGTGCTCAGCCTCGGTGTCGGTGAGCACCGCAGCAGGTGTGAACCTGACCACGGTGTTGCCGTTCATCGAGTGGTTCGCCACGACTCCGTGGTTGAAGAGTTCGATGAGCAGTTCGCCCGCCAGCCCGCCTTCGGTCAGCTCGACGCCGATGAGCAGCCCCTGGCCGCGCACGCCCACCAGCAGGTCGGGGATGGTGCGTTCGGCGATCTCGCGTATGCGGGGCAGCAGCAGGCCGCCCAGTTCCATGGCGCGGGTGGTGAGCCGCTCCTCCTGGACGGCGCGCACCGCGCCCCGGACGGCGGCCATCAGCAGCGGCTGCCCGGAGAACGTCCCGGTGTGCACGTACGGGTCCCGGTCGAACGGCTTGAAGACCTGCCCGGAGGCGACGGCGGCGGACACCGGGAGGACGCCGCCGCCCAGGGACTTCCCGGCGAGCATGATGTCGGGGGTGATGCCCGCGAGGTCGGCGCCCCACCATTCGCCGAGCCGCCCCATGCCGGTCTGCACCTCGTCGAGGATCAGCAGACCGCCGTACGCCGAGACCAGCTCGCGCACGCGTGGCAGATAGCCGCGGGGCGGGATGACGACGCCGCCCTCGCCCTGCACCGGCTCCAGGATGACCGCGCACCGGCCGGGGTGTTCAGCCAGTTCGCTTTCCAGCGCTTCCGCGTCCCCGTACGGCAGGTGCGTGACGTCGGGGAGGAGTGGGCGGAAGGGCCGCTGGTAGACCTCCTTGACGGTGGCGGAGAGCGCGCCCAGCGTCTTTCCGTGGTAGCCGCCTGTCATCGAGACGACGCGGTCCCTGCCGTTGGCGCGGGCCAGCTTGAGCCCGGTCTCGACGGCCTCGGCGCCGGAGAGCGCGAAGTGCACGCGGTCCAGCCCGGCGGGGAGAGTGGCGACCAGGGCCTCGGCGGCCTCGGCGACGGTGGGCTCCAGCAGGATGCGGGTGGAGGTGGGGTGGAGGTCGAGCTGCCGCCGTACCTCGGCCATCACCGTCGGATGGCGGGCGCCCATGAGCAGTGCCCCGTACCCGCCCGCGTTGAGGAAGCGCTCCCCGTCGCTGGTCTCCAGCCAGGACCCCTGGGAGGCCACCTCCATATGGCAGCCGAAGAGTTCGGCGAGCGTCGCACGTCCCTTGCTGAGGTGGGCGCGGTAGCGGGAGAGTACTGCCTCCTCCGTGCCGGGCCCCGACTCGGTGATGGTGGTCATGGTGTCTCCCTCGTCGGGCCCTTCAGGACAGGTGCAGCGGGCCGCCGGTGAAATAGCCGAGCAGCGGCTCGGCCGTGGACGTACGGGACGGAGGGTGGAACGCCAGCGGCCGTACGGAACGGGCGAGCCGGGCGTTGTCGGGCGAGCTGATGAAGTCGATGCCGCCCAGCAGCTCCAGCGCCTGGTCGGCAGCGGCGGCCATGGTGTCCTGTGCGGCGAACCGGGCGACCAGCACGGCGGCCACCGCCTCGTCGCCGTCCAGCCCGTCGCGTACGGCCCGTGCCGTGCCCTCCAGCAGCGCGTAGGCGGACTCGGAGCTGACCGCGAGCGCCGCGCGGTCGGTGACGCTGCCGCGCTCGCGCGAGAGGACCTCGTCGACCAGGGCAGCCGCGGCTCCCGCGTAGCACGCCGAGATGATCATTTCGAACCAGACGAACCCGCCCGTCTGCAGATCGTCGAGCCGGGTGGGGTCGTCCTGGGTGGTGCGGACGACCAGATCGGCGTCGACGTGTACGTCCGTGAGCCGCACCTCGTTGCTCTCCGTGCCGGTCAGCACGTCGTTGGCCCAGAACGGGTGCACGGTGATGCCGGGCGAGTCGGCGGGGACCAGCGCGAGGGCGAGCGACGGGGCGCCGTCGGCATCCGGTACCGCGGTGCTGGCGGTCAGCAGGTCCATGGAACGGGACAGGCTGCAGGGCTTCTTGGCGCCGCTGAGCAGAAATCCGCCGTCGGGCGCCGGTACGGCGGTCACGGCGGGGCGCAGGATGTTCTGCCCGGTGCGGCCCTCGGCCCATCCGGAGGCCATCAGTTGCTTGCGGGGCGCGATGCCCGCGAGCACCTCGCGCTGCGCCCCGGTGAGCCGGTCCGCCGTCGCGGCGAGCGAGAAGAGCATGGCCGCGGTGAAGTGGTGCATCGCGGTGCCCACCGCCAGGGACGGAGAGTACGAGCCGAGGGCCCGCGTCACCCGCACCGCCTCGACCGGGTCGGCGCCGTGGCCGCCGTACCCGGTGGGGATCAGCAGTCCGGGGCCCCCGTGCTCGCGGAACAGGCCGATGACGGGGCTGCCGGGGGCCTCGCGGTCGGCGAAGGGGATGTCGGCCAGCGCCTTGCAGAGGCCGGGCAGGACGCGGTCGCAGGTGGCTCGGGCGGATTCGAGGGAGCGCATGGTGGGTTTCCTCCGGGTCGCGCGGAAGCGGAAGGGGCGGGGGAGTCGGGGTCAGTCGCCGAAGACCTCGCGGTACGGGCTGGTCCCGCCGCTGATGCTCACGCCCTGCAAGTGGGAGGTCTTGAGCATCGGGTAGTTGGCCTCGCCGAAGACTCCGCCGGTCAGGCCGGTTCCGCCGTGGCTGGGCAGATACGGCAGGAATCCGATGTGGGAATCGTTGACCTTCAGCAGGCCGCCGTTGGTGGTCCGGTGCACGAACTGGCCGATCACGTCGGGGGAGCGCGCCCACAGCGAGTTGCGCAGCCCGTAGGCGTTGGAGTTGACGAAGTCGAGGCACGTGGCCAGCAGTTCGGCCGACTCCGCCGACTCGACCACGACGACGGGCAGCAGCGGGAAGAAGGTCTCCCGCTTCACCGCGTCCGTGCGGCGTGCCCGCGCCAGGCCGTCGATCCGCAGCACCGTCGGCTCCAGGAAGACGCCGGTCTCCGACGGCGTACCGTCCGCCTCCGTGCGGCGGCCCCCGCAGGCCAGCTGCGCGCCCTCCCCGAGCGCCTGCTCCAGCAGCCGGAAGAACCGCTCGCTGCGCCGCACGGGGGAGAGCAGCACCCCTTCGTCGGAGGGGAGGCCGGGGCGGATCCGCCGCGCCTTCTCGCGCACCAGGGAGATGAGGGGGTCGGCGACGGCGGGGTGCGCGAGCACCGTGTTCGGCACCATGCAGATCTGCCCGGAGCCGTAGAACGCCTCGGTGAGGGCTTCCGCGGCGAGCGGCAGGTCGGCGTCCTCCCAGACGACGATGGTGTCGTTGCCCGCGAGTTCGAGGATGGGCTTCTTGCCCGCGACGACGCACCGCTCCTGAAGCCGGAGTCCTTCCTCGCTGCCGCCGATGTAGAAGATGTCGTCCACGAGCGGGCTGCGCACCCAGTGGTCCAGGGTGCGGCCGGCGCCGCCGCACACCGCGTTCAGGGTGCCCGGGGGCGCGGCCAGTTCCTCCAGCAGCGGCGCGACCAGGTCGCGCAGTACGTACATGGTGCTCAGAGCGATGCTGCGGGGCGCCCTGACGACCACGGAGTTGCCCGCCATCAGGGCGAGGACGGCCAGCGCCGCGCTCGGCGCGGGGGCGTTCTGCGGCGGGTTGAGGCAGACGACCCCGTCGGGCTGCCTGCGCACGATGAGGTCCCGCCCCGCGTGCGCGAACTCCGTGCGCATGCAGTCGCGGTACCAGCGGCAGCTCTCGCGGCTGAACACCTGTGCCAGGCAGCTCAGTTCCCAGCGGGCGAGCCTGACGGGGTGTGCCTCGGCGACGAGCAGATCGAGGAGTTCCTGACGGTGGGCCTCAAGCGTCTCCCGGAACAGGCCGCCCAGCCGCATCCGTTCGTCCAGGGGGGTCGCGGCCCACTCGGGGGCCGCCTTCGCCGCGGCCTCCAGAGCCCGCCGGTTCTCCTCGTCACTGGCGACCGCGACGCGCCCCGCGACATACGGATGGCCGGCGGCCTCCGAATCCGGGTCACGCTCCAGTTTCCGTTTGAGCTGCACGCCCGTGAAAACATCCTCAAGAAGCGCGTGGGAGTCGACCGTATAGACCCAGGCGTCATTCGGCAGATCCTGGCCGCCGACGTACGACTGGTAACTGCGCGGCGGCTTCCCGGATTCCGGGACTTCGCCGTTGCCGCCGTCCGGGCGCGGTTCTCCGGCGGACGGTGCGGCGTCCCTCGCGGTTTCTCGTGGATATTCCATCGATACCCCTCGTGTTCGCCTGCTGATTCGCCTGTGCCGCTGCTGCGTTGACACGCAATACCGTGCTGCGGGTATCTGACCCGCCGCTGACACCCATCTGACCGGAAGGACGGTCACGGGGCCGCTCCGTACGGGTCGTTCCCGAGCGCTGCTTCGATCCACTGACGCAGTTCACGCGCTGACATCCGGTGCATACGCGGCGCCTGGCCGGCCACCCACGCCGGACCACCGAGAGCCCGGAACTTCTGCCGGACCAGCCGCGCGTGCCGCATGCGGGTGTCGGGTCCCGCGCCGCCCTCGGGCACCCGCTGTTCCCTGACCACGGTGCGGCCGTCGGCCATCAGCACGGTGACCCTGGCCCCTGTGGCCTTCTCGGCCCGGCGGAAGTCCCCGCGTACGGACCGCTCCTGGGCGGCGGCCTGCCGGACGAGCGCGTCACCGCCGAAGGAGCGCAGCCACGGCTCAGCGGCGCTGCCCGCCTGCCGCAGTGCCTCCCCGAACGGCGCCTCGGAGCACAGCAGATCGCGGGTCATCGCCGGGTCGTGCGTCAGGCGTACGCGTTTGGCGAGGTCCCAGCGCCGGGGCTCGTCGAGGGCCGGGGAGGCGAGGTCGTCCGGGGTGAACCGCCCGTTGAGCAGGGTGACCGCCACCGCGTACGGGGTGTCCAGCACGAGCGCGCCCTGGGGCGATCCGGGGCCGGTCACATAGGGTGCCGCCTTCTGGCCGGCGAAGAGCGTGTAGAGCGACGCCTCGACGACGACCTCCTCCGGCTGCCCGGCGTCCGGGCGCGCCAGCACCTCGTCGTGGATGCGGGCGGCGCAGTCGACGGCCGCGTCGACGCCGGGCCCGCCCGGGTGCATCTTGAAGGACAGGGTCTCCGTGTGCCAGCGCCTCCCCAGGCCGGCGGTCACCGCCTCCGGGAGGGGTACGTCGGCGAACCGCGCGAGGAAGCCGTCCGGGTGCTCGACGAGGTCGGGGGCGCCGTGGAGCCCGGCGTACGCGGCGTCGCAGGCGTCCATCGCCGTACGGACCGGAGTCAGGGCGTTGAGCAGGCGGGCGTCGCTGGCCAGAAAGGCCCGCATCAGCGGCCAGTTGGGCATGCCGAGCGCCAGGCCCAGCGCGTCCCGCCACACCGTGCCCGACGCCTGTTCGCAGTGCAGCCGGGCGGCCGTCGCGCCCACCAGGTGCGTGTGCACGGCGCTCTGCCCGCGCAGCGGCCCCAGGGTCGCGGACGCGGTGACCCTGGCGGCGCACTCGTTGGCGACGACCACCGCCGTCAGCAGGCTCAGGCCGTCGAGCCGGTGGGCGTACGCGTACGCCAGGGGCACCGCGACGGTGGAGTTGGACAGATGCCCGGCGTACGCCGTGTCGTCGAGGTTGAGCCAGGAGCCGAGCCCGGCCAGCACCGCGGCGGAACGGCACGTGTCGCTCTGCAGCGGCGGTCCGAAAGCACGCGTCATCCGCCTGCCCAGCTCGTGGCCGGCGCCGGTCCTGATGGCCGCCGCCTGGGACAGCACCTGGCTCGCCGCCAGGGACAGCACGCGCTCCGGGACGGCCTCGGGGCGCACCTGGGACGCCCAGCCGGCCAGCTCGCCCAGCGCGGGTTCCGGCACGCGCGTGTGCTCAGGAGCCGAATCCTCAAAGCCCTCTCCATGCATGCCGGAACCGCTCCTCCCGAAATCACAGGCACGGTAGCGGTCAGCAATTCTCGGCCCCTTTGCTGACCGCGCACTTACCGACCCCTGACAAATGACTGGACGCGTGCGGATTCCGCTGTTGCGCTTGCCGGCCCGGCAGTTGGATGCTCTAATGCGAATCGCCCGTCCTTCCGATGCCGAGAGGAATCGCTGGAGGAAATGATGGCCGACTCCGCGAATGTTCTGCGAGCGATCAGCAGTTACCATCAGGCGGACAACCCGAGTTCCTTTCTGGCGATGAATGAGGAGAGTTCCGCATTCACGGCACCGGGACTTGAGGGAGTGATCGTGTACCGCCGCTCGGGGCGCTTCCTGGTGCAGTTCGGCGGCCCGTTCGCGCCTGCCGGGCACCGGACGGAGCTGCTGAGGCGGTTCCTCGCCCATGCGCGGGAGCAGGGCCGCACGGTGGTGAGCGTCCAACTCGCGCCCCACGACGCGGCGTTCTACGCACGCAGTGGGTTCACGGTCAACCAGATCGGCGCCTCGTACGCCGTCGGGCTGAACGCGCACAGCATGCGTGGCACCCGCTTCATGCGGTTGCGCAACAAGATCTCGCGGGCCTTCCGTGCCGGGCTGACCGTACGGGAGGCGCCGCTGGAGGAGTGCGCCGCGGCGGTGCGCCGCATCGACACCGCGTGGCTCGGGTCCAAGGGCGAGCACGCGCGCCCGCTGGAATTCCTGGTGGGCCAGACCGGCGGCCCTGCGCAGGCGCACCCGGCGGCTGTTCGTCGGCAGCGTCGAGGGGGAGCCGGTGGGCTACATCTCCTACTCGCCTGTCTACGGCACACGGTCCGGATGGATGCACGACCTCAGCCGCCGGGTGCCCGAGGGGTTTCCCGGCGTCATGGAGGCCGTCAACGCGACAGCGATCAGCGTCTTCCAGGACGAGGGCGTGGGCTGGCTGCACTTCGGCTTCACGCCGTTCACCGGCCTGTCGGAGGAGTACGAACTCCCCGGGCACAGCCCCGCGTTCCGGTGGTTCATGCGCTACCTGTGGGAGCACGGAGAGGCCGTCTACCCCGCGCGGACACAGCTGTCCTACAAGGAGAAGTGGGCGCCGCAGGTGGTGCTCCCCGAGTACGCGGGCTTCCAGGGGCCCGCCGATCTCGGTGCTTTCGCGCATATCTTCCGGGCCGCCAACGCCTTCTGAGGCCCGCTGCCTTCTGGAGCCCCGGGAGGCCCTTTGAGGTCCGGCAGCTCAGGGGAGAGGTCCGACAGCTCACGACAGGGAGGTCATGCCATGTCCGAATCCACCGCTGACACGCTGACGACCGTCACCGGAACTCCGGCGCGGCCGGTTGCCCCGGAAACCCCGGACATCGAGGCCCTGCGCTCGGCGGTCGTCGAGGCGTTCTTCGGGATACTCGAAAGCCCCGACGACACGGAGGCGCTGTCAGCGGGCGTGCGGGTGCTGGCGGAGCTGGATGCCGCGTAGAGCACCCCCTGAAGCATCGGCGAAGGGGAGCGGGGACACCGGGGCCCGCGGCGTACCCACGCCGCGGGCCCCGGTGGCCGGCGCGCTGCCGACCGCGCGGCGTCAGGCGCCGGATGAGCCGGATGAGGCGCCGCAGAAGGCCAGCAGGTCCGCGTTGAGCCGCTCCTTGTGCGTCACGAACAGCCAGTGCGACGCGTTCTCGTACATCCTCAGTTCGGCGTCGGGGATGGCCCCCGGCAGCCGCAGTGACGTGTGCTCCGCCGGTACCAGCGCGTCGTGGGTGCCGTGCACGATCAGCGTGGGTACGGACAGGGCCGCCAGGTCGGCACGGAGGTCCGACTCCCAGTGCGTACGCAGGCACGCGTGCGCCGCCTGGGCCGAGCCCGAGTGGAACAGCCCCATGGCCCACTGGACCATGGCGTCCGAGACCGAGGTGCCCGGCAGTTCCGTGCCGAGAGCGCCGGCGGCCATGCCGGCGAGGAACCCGGGCCTGTCGGCACGCAGCGCGTCGACGATGTGCTCCAGGGTGCCGCCGTCCACGCCGTCGGGATTGTCACCGGTCCGCAGCAGGAAGGGCAGCGTGGGGCTGATCAGAGCCACCCTGGCGACGCGGTCCTGCCCGTGCTTGGCGAGGTACCGCACCACCTCTCCGCCGCCCATGGAGTGGGACACCAGCGTCACCTCGCGCAGGTCGAGATGGCGCAGCAGCTCGGAAAGGTCCTCGGCGAGACTGTCGTAGTCGTATCCGGTGCCCGGCCGGTCCGAGCGCCCGGACCCCCGCCTGTCGTAGGCGAGGCAGCGGAGCCCGCCTTCTGTCAGCGCCGGGACCTGGTACTCCCACATGTCGCAGGAGACTCCCCAGCCGTGCAGGAGGACGACCGGGGCGCCCGCTCCCCAGTCCTCGTAGAAGAGGAAGGTCCCGTCCGTGGTTTTCATGCAGGGCATGTGCGCTCCCCTCGGGATGGTTCGTCTGTGGGCTCGTACGCGGCCGTACGCGGGCCGTACGCGGAGGTCCGCGCTACCGCTGGGCCCGCAGCGGCAGCGGCAGCGGCAACTCGGGTTCTGTGGGGGCCAGTTCGGGTGACTGCCGGAGAATGCACTGTTCGAGCTTGCGCAGTTCCGGGGTCGGGTCGATACCGAGGTCTTCGTTGAGGCACTCGCGCGTCGCGTGATAGGCGCCCAGCGCCTCCGCCTGCCGCCCCGATCTGTAGAGGGCGAACATCAACTGGGCGCAGAAGTGCTCGCGGGTGGGGTTCTCCACCTGGGCCTGACGGATTTCGCTGAGCACCTGCGCGTGCCTGCCGAGCTTCAGCTCGGTATCGAAGAGTTCTTCCTGTGCCCGCAGGCGTACCTCGTCGTAGCGGATGGCGGAGGCGTCGCTCAGCGGCCCGCCGTCGCTTCCGCCGAAGGGCGGTCCGCGCCACATCGACAGCGCCGAACGCAGCAGTGCCGCCTTCGACGGGTCCTCGCCCCGCAGCGCCGTGGCCGCGCCCACCGTCTCCTGGAACACGCTCGCATCCAGCTCGGCCTCGCCCAGCACCAGTTGGTATCCGTGCGGACTGCTCACCAGCTGGGTGCCGCTGCTGTTGCCCGATATCTCGCGGAGCCACCTGCGGATTCTGCTGATATGTGCCTGCAGAGCGTTGGCTACGCCATCGGGAATTCCCTCACCCCATATCTCCTCGATCAGCGCGCCGTGCGGCACCGCGTTGCCCTCGCTCACCAGAAGAGCCTGCAGAACGAGGCGTTTTGCCGTGCCGTTGATCTCATGCACACCTCCAGAAGTCCGTACTCGCAGGTCTCCGAGTATTTCGAAACGGATCACGTTGGCCTCCCGCCAAGGGCTGTCCCGTAATCCCCGGTGGATCAGCGAGCGGCGTCAGATGCGGTCAATCGCAAGGCAGCGAAGCGTCCTCATAGTGGGTCTGTTCGGATGTTTCGCCAACGCCGTGAGTGGCCGTAGCTGGCGTCGGGAGCCCGCCGGGGGTCGCGGGACAGCCCTTAGAGACTCACCCCAGCGTGGGGCAGCGGGAACGGGCGCCCTACGCGACCGCGGGAACTTGGTCAGGTTCGTTGGTGCGGACAGCGTTCTGCGCAGTTGGCGCGGCTGTTCCCGGGGCATGCGAACTTGACATAGTCCCGTCAATCGCCCCTGCCGCACCGGCTGGGCCCGGCGCGGCAGGAGAGCGCCGTCCTGGTCTGTCAGCGGTATGTAAGACCGGCGTCAGCCGGTGGCCGCACCGTGGTTGATGTCGCGAGCGGGAGCCCTGACCGGCGCACCCACCGCGAGGAGAGGTACCCGAAGTGGCCCAACGGGGACCTGGTGGCTGCGCCGCCGGTCGGGTCTCGGCCCGCGCAGGTTCGAATCCTGCCCTCTCCGCTGCTCTCCCCGACCACCGGGTCGGCGCCGCCGTCGCCGGGTGGCGCCGGACCGGCGCCACCGCGACCACGAGGAGTCCGAGCCATGGCCGGTACCACGACGTCCGGGCCCACGCGGGCCCTGATCGTTGCGAACCCGGTGTCCGGAAGCCACAGTTCCGAACTGGTGCGGGACGTCGAGAGAATCTGCGCCTCTCACCTGGAACGGGTGGCGGTGCACCTCACCACAGGGCCGCACGACGCCGAGGCCGCCGTACGCCGGGCGCTGCGCCGGCCCGTGCACGGCGACGGGACCGCGCGGGCGCCGTTCGACCTCGTCGTCGCGGTGGGCGGTGACGGCACCGTGCGCGAGGTGGCGCAGGGTCTCGTCGCGGGAGGCGGCGGGGCCGCTCTCGCCATCGTGCCGTCGGGCACGGGCAATTCGAGCTACCGCATGCTGTGGGAGGACCGCCCCTGGGAAGCGGCGCTCTCCGCCGTCCTCCAGGGCGCGCGGGGCGGCGCCGAGCGGCGCCGCCTCGATCTGGCCGAGCTGCGGGAGTCCGGCAACTTCGTATTCCTCGGCGCGTGTGCGGGCGTCATCGCCGAAGCGCTGCTCACCGCACGGCGCCTCCCGCTGCACGGGCGGAGCCGCTACGCGCGCGCCTACGCCGAGACCGCGGGGACCTACACCCCGTATCCCGGTCGCGTCACCGTGGACGGCCACGTGCTCCACGAGGGGCCCACCACGTTGGCGAACGTCGGGGGAGGCCGGTACCGGGGCGGGCAGTACCTCGTCCTCCCGCACTCGCGCCTCGACGACGGGCTGCTCGACATCTGCGTCGTGGGCGCCGGACTGCCGGTGCGCGAACTGCCCGAACTCACCCGCACCGGCGCGCATCTCGGCCATCCGGCCACCACGTACGGGAGGGGCGAGCACATCGTGGTCGAACGGCTGGACGGCAAGCCACTGCCGCTGGAGCACGACGGCGAGTACCAGGAGAGCATAGGCGGCCGGGCGACCTTCCTGGCCTGCGCCGGCCTCCTGCCCGTGTGGGTGCCGGTCGCCGGCTGAACGGCCGGGTTCCGGGCCGGACAGTGCCCCCGAACGAGGCCGGAATGCGCTGTACCGCGTGCACCACCCGCATCGCACAATTGTGTCCTTGTGGTTCCTGTCCCCTCGCGGGGCTGGCACGCGTTTCACCGGTTCCGCTGCTCGATCATTCGAATAGGGGGATAACGCGAGGGAGGGCGGATGACAGCAACAGACGCGCGGTCCGTGTACAGCTCCCGGGGGAGCGAGACCGGCGAGCTGATTTCCACGGTGTTCGCGAAGCTGCGGCGCAGGGACCAGCTCAGAAAAGCGCAGCAGTACGTCTACGGACTGCTGGAGGCGCCGGGACGCAAGTCGATCCGCAACATCGCCGCGCTCACGGGGGACCGGACCGCCGTGCAGAGCCTCCAGCACTTCGTCAGCTCCTCGCCCTGGCACTGGAACGACCCCCGCGTCGCCCTGGCGCGATACGCCGAGGACCTGGTCCGCCCCGATATCTGGGTGGTACGCCCCATGGTGATCCCCAAGTTCGGCTCCCACTCGGTGGGGGTGACGCAGCGGCGCTTCCCGCACCAGCGCCGGCCCGTCAACTGCCAGGAGGCGTACGGCGTCTGGCTCACCTCCGAGACGAGCAGCGTGCCGGTCCACTGGCGGCTGCACCTGCCGTCGGAGTGGCTGGAGGCCCCCGAGCGCCGCCGGGCGGTGGGCATCCCGGACACAGCGCGGGCCGAGCCTCCCCCGCACAGCGCCGCCTGCTCGGCGATCGAGATATCGGGTCCCGAGTGGGGCCTGAGCCAGCGCCCCGTGGTGCTCGACTGCGGGGAGGACACGGAAGGTGTCGGCGTCGCGGCTCTCCTCGCCGCGCGGCTGCCGTTCCTCGCCCGGATCGGCGGCGCCACCGCCGTCATCCCGAGAGACGGCACGGGCGTACGCGGCAGCGTGCGCGGACCGCAGTCGGCGGAGCACCTGAGCGAGGGTGCGGCCCGGCAGCACCGCGTCGTCGAATGGGTGGACCCGGCCCTTGGACTGCGGCGGCGAAGCCTCGCCGGTGTGGTGCCGGTGGTCCTGCCCGCCGCCGACAGCGGCACGCCACGGGGCACGCTGCTGCTGCGGTACCTGTTCCTGCTGAGCGAGCAGGAGCCCCTGCAGACCCGCCCGACGGCTTTCTGGCTGACCAACCTGGGCGATACGTCCGCCGAGACGCTCGTTCGTCTCACCAAGGTCGTCCGGCGGGTCCACCGGGACTTCTCGGAAGTCACCGACGCCGTCGGGATACGCGACTTCGAGGGCCGGACCTACCCGGGCTGGCACCGGCACACCACGCTCGCCTCGGTCGCGCACGCCGCCACGATGGTGCGCCGGCGGGCAGGGGCGCCGGCCACGCCGCAGTACCAGGGCCCCGCCATGCCGTGAGGTCCTGAACCGGAACCGCGACCGCTGAGGAGCCGAGGAGAACAGGCATGGGACAACCGCAGCCCCTGGGCGCGCTCCAGGGGAAGACCGCGATCGTGACGGGATCGACGAGCGGCATCGGAGCGGCGATCGCTGCCGCCTTCGCACGGGAGGGCGCGCGGGTCGTCGTCACGGGCAGGCGGACGGCCGAGGGACAGGCCGTGGCGGCCCGTATCGGCCCCCGCGCCACCTTCGTCCGCGCCGACCTCACCGACGACGGCGAGCTGCGGGAGCTGGTAGCCGGTGCGGCCGGAAGGTTCGGCCGGATCGACTGCCTGGTCAACAACGCGGGGACGCCGGGCCACGCCGTGTCGATAACGGACCTCCCGGTCGCCGACTTCGACCACGCACACGCCGTGCACGTACGGGCACCGCTGCTCCTGCTGCAGGAGGTGTCCCGGCACATGGTGCCGCACCGCTCCGGCAGCATCATCAACGTGGCGAGCGTCTCGGGGCTGCGGGCCGGGTTCTCCGGCCATGACTACTCCGTCGCCAAGGCGGGCCTGCTCCACCTCACCCGCTGTGCGGCCGTCGAGCTGGGGGAGTCGGGGATACGGGTCAATACCGTCTCGCCCGGGCCGGTGGCCACGGGCATCCACCGCAAGGCCACCGGCCACGGGACACCGGTGGCGGAGGACGGCGCTGACGAGGCCGAGCCGCTGTTCGCGCGGTTCCTGCCGCGGTGGCAGCCCTGCCCTGAGGTCGGCAGGGCCGAGGACGTCGCGGAAGCGGCGGTGTTCCTCGCCGGTGACGGCGCGCGGTTCGTCAACGGGCAGAACCTCACCGTCGACGGGGCCCTCACCGCCGGCCGCCCCTGGTCGACGGTGCTCGACGAGCGCCGCGCCATGCAGGAGGCGGCACGGGACGGCGGGCACCTCACCGAGTAGGACGCGTACCGGACAGGACGCGTACCGAGGACGCGTACCGGACAGGACGCGTACCGGAGACGCGTACCGAACAGGACGTGTTCCGGAGCAGGGCGCGTACCGGGGAGGGCGCGCAGGGCGGTGGCGCCTCGTCAGACCGCCTGCCCGTCCAGCCGGTCCAGGTGGCCGGCCAGGTCCGAGGTCACAGCCAGCGCGTGGCGGTCGATGTAGAAGTGCCCGCCGGAGAACTCCCGGTGGCCCAGGTAGCGCGGGCTGCGCTCCTCCCAGTGCGACATGGCGTCCGGTGCCTCCTGCAGCGGGTCGGCGTTCCCGCCGTAGGAGACCAGCGGGCAGGACACCCGGGCGCCGTCGTCGGCGTACTGTGCCGCGACCAGCAGGTCGGCGCGGAGCGCCGGTACGACGAGGGCGAGCATCTCCGGATCTTTGTAGATCTCCGCGGGGAACGAGCCCAACTTCTCGATCCAGGAGACCAGTTCGGGCTCCGGCATCCGGCTCTGTTCCTCCGTCGGCTGGAAGAAGCCGACAGGGGACCAGCCCGACGTGCCCAGCAGGGCCGGTCGCCGCTCCTCCTCGCTCTCCAGCCGCACCGTCAGGCGGTAGGCGAGCTGCGCGCCCAGGCAGTGGCCGAAGAAAGCGAACGGCCGGTCGTCCAGCTCGGCCAGCACCGCGTCGTAGAGCGCGTCGAGCAGCGGTTCCCAGTCCGTATGGGGCGGCTCCTCGCGGCGGTTGTGCCTGCCGGGCAGGGTGACGGCCTGCGGTGCGACCGACGGCGGCAGCAGTTCGGGCCACTCCCGGTAGATGATCGCGCCGCTGCCCGCGTGCGGGAAGAGGAACAGCCGGAAGTGCGCGTCGTCGGGGGGCTCGGGCGGGTGGAACCAGTGGCCCGCGGCCGACATGCCCTTCGCGAGGTCATCCAGCATGTCGTCACTCCTTCGTGGACGGGAAGCGGGGTTCGGCGCCGGCGGATCGGTCCGCTCCCGCGCGTACTGCCGGAAGCACCTCTTCCGCGATCTGCTTGAGGTGCAGGGCGGGTTCCAGGGAACCGATCCGGACGACGATGTGCCGCGCACCCTCACGCACATAGCCCAACAGCCGGTCGGCGCACTGGGCGGGGCTGCCCCAGGCGTACGCCTGGATGGTGGACATCGCGCTGAGCGGGCGACCGTAGTAGTGCTCCACGTAGTGCTCCAGCTCCTCCTTGGCGCGGGCGCTGTCCTGGCCCACGGTGAGGGTGGCGTACAGACCGGGGACGACCGCGTCCGCAGGGCGGCCCTCGTCCACGCAGAGCGACGCGATCCGGCGGCGTGCCCTGCCGTACGCCTCGGCCGAGGGCAGGAAGGGGAGCCAGCCGTCGTAGTACCGGGCCGTCCGGCGCAGCACGCCAGGTGTGTCACTGGCCGCCAGCCACAGGGGCGGGCCGCCCGGGCGGTGGGGGCGGGGCAGCGCGTCCAGATCCGTGGCGCGCTGGTGCCGCCCCTCGAAGTGGGTGGGTGCGTTCTCCTCGGTGGCCCTCCAGGCCGTACGCCACAGCCGGACCGTCTCGTCGAGCCGCCAGGCCCGGCCCGCGTAGGAGGCCCCCACTGCGGCGAACTCCGCCTCGGTCTCGGGTACGGGAAAGCCGGAGCCGAGGCCGAGAATCAGCCGGGACGCGCAGACGTGGTCGAGGGAGGCGAGCATGTTGGCGCTGATCAGAGGGTGCCGCAGGGCCGCGGTGAGGGCCGCGGTGCCGAGCGTGATGCCGCTGGTGACGGCCCCCGCTGCGGAGAGCACGACCAGCGGGTCCAGCCGTGGCCGCGCGGTGAGGGAGTCACCTGCCCAGAGGGAGTCGAATCCCCACTGTTGTGCGTCCCGGGCGAACGCGAGGAGCTGCCCGGCCGCGTGGTCGCCCGTGATCGCCTGCTCCCTGGTGGGCATCAGGACGCCGAGCCGCAATGGAGTGTCCATCGTGTCCGCTTCCTTCCCCTTCTCTCTCCGCTCCTTTTCCGTTCCCTTTCCGCTTCCTTCCGCTCCGGGCCGGGGGTGAGGGCCGGTCACCGGTCACCGTCAGCCGCGAGCAGCCACTCCCGGACGTCGCGGCGCAGCACCTTGCCCGAGGGGTTGCGGGGAAGGGCATCCGCCATGTGGAGGCTGGTCGGGAGCTTGTAGTTGGCGAGCCGCCCGCGCAGACGCGCCACCAGCTCCCCGGCGCTGACGCCGGAGCCGGGCCGCGGCACGACGCACGCGCCGACGCTCTCGCCCCAGCGCGGATGCGGCAGCCCGACGACGGCCGCGTCGGCCACCTCGGGATGGGCGACCAGCTCCCTCTCGATCTCGGCCGGATAGATGTTCTGGCCCGCGCAGATGATGGTGTCGTGCTGCCGCCCCGTCAGGTACAGATAGCCGTCCGGGTCGAGGCGGCCCACGTCGCCCATGCGCACCCACTCCCCGGCGACGGCCCGCGCGGTCTCCCCGGGGTTGTTCCAGTAGCCGAGCATGCGCGCGTGCGTCCTGATCCGTATCTGTCCCGTCCGCCCCGGCGGCAGCGTCCGGCCCTCGTCGTCGGTGATCCGGATCTCGTTGCCGGGGCAGGCACGGCCGACCGAGGCCAGCAGCGGGCTGCCGGGACGGTGCGCCGCCGGGGGCAGGCACACGGCGACGCTGCCGGTCTCCGTACTGGCGTAGATCTGCGCCAGCGCACAGCCCAGTTCGTCCATGAAGCGCAGCAGCAGCTTCTCGGTGACCGGCGCCGCGCCGTAGGCGACCTTGCGCAGCGAAGCGAACGCCTCCGGGCCGGCGCCCCTCTCGTCCAGCAGCATCTCCAGCATGGCGGGCGCCGCGAAGGTGGTGGTCACACGGTGTTCGCGGACCAGCCGCAGCGCCTCCTGGGGATGGAAGGCGGGCATCACGACATTCGTCGCCCCGGCGTTGAAGCCGTGCAGGAACCATGCCAGGCCCCCGATGCCGAAGCCCGGCAGTGAGACGAGGCTGACGTCGTCCGGCAGCCAGTCGATCCATTCACCCCCGCTGTCACCCAGCGCCGCCGGCAGGCTGAAGAAGCTCCGCTGCGCCAGCATGACGCCCTTGGGAAGACCTGTCGTTCCGCTGGTGTAGATCTGGGCCACGGCGTCGTCGGGGCCCGGGCCCTCCGCTTCCACGTCGTCCTCGGGCTCGTCGGCGCACCAGTCGCGCAGTCCGGCGCCATGGTCGCCAAGCCGCACGGTGCGGCCGGGAGCCGCAGCCCGTGCCCGCTCGGCGGTCGTGGCGAACTCGTCGGCGACGAAGAGCAGCCCGGCGCCGGAGTCGCTCAGGATGTGCCCCGTCTCGTGCGCCGTGAGCCGCCAGTTGACCGGCACGATGACGCAGCCGAGCTTGGCGCAGGCGAGTACGAGCGCGTAGTAGTGCTCCGACTCGCGGCCGTAGAAGGCGACGCGGTCGCCGCGCCTCACTCCCGCCGAACGGAGCGCGTGCGCCAGGCGGTTGCTGTAGCGGTGCAGCTCCGCGTAGCTGAGGCAGCGGTCCTCGCAGCGGACCGCCGGGTGATCGGCGCGGTCGCGGGCGAGCGCCGCGCAGCTTGCGGCGAGTCGCCAGGGCGTGCCCCGCTGCGGGGCGCCCTGGCCGGGGGCGGCTGGGACGGCGGGAGTGGCTGTCACCGGTGTCTCACTCATGGCTGATCACCCTCACGCCGCCTCCCGGGACGCGACCTGTTCCTCCAGGAACCGGCCAAGCCGCCGCACCGACGGATGATCGAAGATCAGCGAGGCGGGGAGCGTGAGCCGGAATGTCTTCTCCATGGCGGACTTGACCTCCATACCGGTCATCGAGTCCAGGCCGAGAGAGGTGAACTCGGCGCCGTGGTCCAGCTCCTCCCCCCTCGGCATGTGCAGCGCGGCGGACACCGTCTCGGCGACGAGGCCCTCGATGGCGGCGGAGCGCTCCGGCCCCGGAAGCGCCAGCAGGGACTCCACGTCCACGTCGTGCGACTGCTCAACCGCCGTCTCAGCGCGCCGGGGGAGCCGTGCGTAGAGCGCGTCCTCCACGGGTGCCGCGGCGGTGAACCGGGGCCAGTCGACGTCACCGACCACCAGCCGTGGCGCGGAGCTACGCCACAGGTGCTCCAGCGCCCGCAGCCCGCGCGAGGGCGAGAAGAAGGTGATACCGCCGCGTTGGATCTCCGCGCTCAGCTCGCTGTCGAGCCGCGCGGACATGCCGACGCCCGCCCAGGCACCCCAGTTGGCGGCGCGGGCCGGAAGCCCCTGGGCCGCGCGCCATTCGACAAGCGCGTCCAGGAAGGCGCTCGCGCCCGCGTAGTGCGCCTGCGTGGCACCGCCGACCACCGAGGCGATGGACGAGTAGGCGACGAAGAAGTCGAGCTGGGTGAAAGAGGCCGCCGCCTCGTGCAGCAGCCACCCCCCGTACACCTTGGCCTGGAACTGTTCGTCGATGTCCTCCCAGCGCATGCGCGAGATCAGGCTCTTGCCGACGGACCCGGCAGCGTGCACGATCCCGCCCACGGGACGCTCGTCCTCCAGCAGTTCGGCCGTGACGCGTGCGACGTCCTCCGGGCTGCTCACGTCACCGCGCAGCAGCCGTACGTCGGCGCGGCCGGACAGTTCACTGAGGACGGATGCCGCTTCGGGGCTGGGTTCACCGCTGCGGCTGAGCAGCGCGAGCCGCCGCGCGCCCCACTCCACGAGCTTCCGCGCGGTGACGAGGCCAAGACCGCCGAGCCCTCCGGTCACCAGGTAGACGCGGTCCGGCCGGACGGGCACGGGCGCGCGGGCGTCTCCCGGCTCCTGACGGTCGCGTTCGTCGGCGACCCGTACGGCCGGGGCCCCGGCAAGGGCGCCCCGGGCCAGCAGGGACAGTGCCTCGCCGGCCTCTTCGGGCGCGTATACGGGCGGGTGGAGCGCGGACGGAGCCGTGCTCCCGCCGGCAGGTTCGGCCTGGCGCGCCGCCGCCGTGGCCGGCGGCACGTCAGGGGGTGCCGGGGTGCAGGTGGAGGCGGGCAGGGTGACGGTGCGGCGCGCCAGGCCCTGATCCCGCGTCACCACCCGGGCCCCGGGGGCGAATCCGGCCTCCGCGCCCGCCGCGACGACCGTGCCGCTCGCCGCGCTGCCCAGGGCTGCGCCCTCGGCCTCGGCGCCGCGCCGTACGTCGTCGGCGGAGAGCCCGACCGCGTGCACCCGCACCGTCACCTCGCCGGGTCCTGGCGCCGGAGGGGCTTCGCAGGGGACGGCGGAGACCTGGAAGGCCGGGTCCCCTGACGGCGAGCCCGGGTCCTGTGACGGCGGGCCCGCCTCCCCGTCTCCGGCCGCCGGTCCTTCCGGGTACGCGCGCAGCTCGAACGGGCCGTCGGGCGGGTACGGGTCGCCCGGCAGGAGCCTGCGCACATAGCGCTGTCCGGCCCTGCGGGCCACCTGGAAGTCACCGTCGTCGGCCGTCCGCAACTCGGATACGAGATCCGGGAGACCGCCGTCGTCCGGCACGTCGACGAGGGTGGCACGCAGTTGCGGATACTCGTTCAGCAGCGTGTGCCCGAAGCCCCACAGGGTCGTGGCGGCCAGCCCCCGGCCGGGTTCCGCCTCGTCGCCCGGCACCCGCTGGGCCCGTTCGGTGACGAGCCACAGCCTCGGCGTCCGGGCCCCGCCGTCCGTCATCGCGGGGAGGACGCCGAGCAGATGCCGGTAGTTGGCCTCGCACTCCGCGCGCAACGACGCCGCGGTGACGGGCGCCCCGGCGGACTGCCAGAACCAGCACACGTCGGTCACCGGTGCGTCCTGGAGCAGGTCGCGCAGCGCGTCCGGGCTGGAGACCGCCGTGATCCCGATGCCCCCGCCCGCTGCGTCCCCTGCGTCCCCTGCGTCCGCCGTATCCACGGCATCCGCAGCGGATCCCGCTTCCGCCAGGCTCTCCAGCGCCTTGGCCCGCTCCTCGGTGCGGCACAGCGCCGCGACATGGCGTGCCGGGTGCGGCGTGCCGCGCGGGCGGCCGGAGCGGCGCACCCAGCACGGCCGGTGGAGGAAGTGCCGTGCGGACGCCGGGTCCTGCATCCGCTCCAGCTCGACCCCGGCCAGTTCGGCGACCACCTGCCCGTCGTCGAGCAGCAGCATGTCGGCGGTACGCCTGCACGCGGCGGCGTCGTCGGACGCGGGGGCCGTACGGGCGAGTACGCGCAGGCGGCTGGCGCGCGGTTTCCTGCACAGCCGCAGGGCGCCGATACGGGCAGGGGCGAGGGCCGGAGCGTCGTGGTCCGCGACGCTCAGCGTGTGCAGCGCGCCTTCCAGCACCTCGGGGGGAAGCTGCTCCAGCGGGCGGCCTGGCCCGTCCACCGTGACCTCGCCGCTGAGCATCCCGTCCGGGTGGCGTTCGGCACGCAGCAGCGTGCGGAACCGTGGCTCGTAGGCACGGCCTGCGGACTCCATGTCCCGGTAGATGTCCTCGTGGGACACCGTCTCGACAGGCGTGCCCAGTTGTCCGGCCACCGAGCGGAGCTTCCGGGCCGCAGCGGTGGCGGCGGGGTAGGGGCCGTCCTCCTGAAGAAGGGCTGTGACGTGTGCCGTCTCCGTGCCGTCCCGCGCGCTGAGAACCTCCACCCTGGCCCCACCGGCTCCGTTCCCCGTGCCGGGCACGGGCGTGAGGCGCGTACGGAACTCAAACGTGCCGTCGGGGCCGCCGGACAGTGCCGCCTCTCGCCCGTGTGCCCGGAGCTGGCTGACGGTGGCCCGGGTGTGGCCGTACACCGTGTCCTGGAGCGCCAGCAGCAGGTCGACGGTGGCGGCAAGGGGCAGCGCCGGCCCGCTCGGAGTGCGCAGCGCTTCCAGGGCGGGGACGCTCCCCGGCGTGCACGAGGTGGCGAACTCCCGTACCCGGTCGGCGGTTTCCTCCGTACCGTCCGAGGCGCGCTCGGCGCCGAGCAGCGGGTGGCACGCCGGGTCCGTGCCCGTCCGCGCGGCAGCGCTCCCGGGCCGGGGCACCGGGAGCCAGTGCCTCGCACGCTGGAAGGCATAGGTGGGAAGCGCCGTCTTCCGGGCGCTCCGGGTGCCGTGGAAGCCAGCCCAGTCGACCGTGAGCCCCGCCTCGTAGTAGCCGGCCAGTGCGCTGACCAGGGCGCCGCCGTCCCCGGCACGCCCCCGCAGAGACGGCAGCCACCGGTGCTCGGCGGCGGGTACGCACCGCCGGGCCAGCGCGGTCAGCGCCCCGGAGGGGCCGATCTCCACGAACGCGTGACGGCCCCGCCTGGCGATGGAGCGGACTCCGTCCATGAACCGTACGGGCTCGCTGATGTGCCGCGCCCAGTAGTCGGCCGTCGCCATCTCGCCCTTGCGTGCCGGGCGACCGGAGAGGTTGGAGATCACGGTGGTGTGCGGATCGTGGAAGGCCATCCCGGCGAGCACGTCCCGCAACTCGTCGGACGCCCCGGCCATCAGGGGCGAGTGGAAGGCGTGCGACACCGCGAGCCGGTCCACCCGTACGCCGCTGCGCCCCAGCTCGTCCGCGACCTTGTCGAGGACATGGACGTCACCCGAGATCACGCACTGGTCGGGAGCGTTGACCGCGGCCAGGGCGAGGCCGGGGAGGTCGGCGACGAGCGGCCCGACCCGCTCCTCGGAGGCGGCCACCGCGGCCATCCCTCCCGCCGCGCTCACCGACTGCATCAGCCGGGCCCGCGCCGCGACCAGGGTGACGGCGTCGGGCAGGGACAGGAGGCCCGCGTCCGCTGCGGCGGTCACCTCGCCGACGCTGTGCCCGATCAGCGCGTTGGGCCGCGCGCCCCAGCTGCGCCACAGCCGCGCCAGTGCGAACTCCAGGGTGAACAGGGCGGGCTGCGTGAACTCCGTACGTCCGAGGTCGTCCTCTGGGGTCTCCCTGTCGACGACGAGATCCCGTACGGAACGTCCGAGCCGCGGGGCGAACAGGCGGTCGCACTCCTCCACCGCCGCACGGAAAGCGGGGAACCGCGCGAAGAGCGCCGCGCCCATGCCCGGGTACTGCGAGCCCTGTCCGGTGAACATGAACGCGGTCTTGCGGATTCCTGGCGGCGCGGCGCTGTCCTCGCGGGCGAGCGCTCCGTCGAGGAGCGCGCGGAGCGCGTCGGCGTCCTCGACCGGAGCCGCCAGCCGGTGGGGGAAATGGGACCGGCCGAGGTGCGTGGTGTAGCACAGGGAGTCGAGGTCGATCCCGTCTCCGTCTCGGTCTCCGTTGCCGTCCCGCCGGCCCTTCCCGTCCAGGAACGCGCGGTAGGACTCCAGTTGGCCCCGCAGGGCCGGGGCGCTTTTCGCTGACAGGGTGAACACCCGGGGCGCGGCAGGCGCGTTGTCCGTACGACAGGCCCAGGGAGGCTCCTCCAGTACCACGGCGCCGATGGTCCCGGCGAAGCCGAAACTGTTCACCAGCGCGCGCCGGGTGCCGGGCGGGTACGGGGTGCACCGGGTGGGGACGCGTACCGGGTAGACGTCCCAGGGAATGCGCCCGGACGGCTTCGCCAGATGCAGATGCGGATAGACGGTGCCCGAGCGGATCTGGAGCGCGGCCTTGAGGAGCCCGACCACGCCCGAGGCGGGTTCCATGTGCCCGAGGTTCGTCTTGACGGAGCCGACCAGGAGCGGGTTCCCGGCGTCGTGCCCCTGCGCGCAGGCGTCGTTGATGGCACCGAGTTCGATGGGGTCGCCCAGCGGCGTACCGGTGCCGTGTGCCTCCACGTACTGGATGTCGGCCGGCGCCAGCAGGGCCGCCTCCAGCGCGTTCCGCATGACCGTCTCCTGCGCGGCGCCGTTCGGCACGGTCAGTCCCGCGCTGTCGCCGTCCTGTCCGACCGCGGTTCCGCGCACCAGCGCGAGCACCGTGTCACCGTCGCGGACGGCGTCGGTGAGCCGTTTGAGGACGACGATGCCGCACCCCTCAGCGCGGACATAGCCGTCGGCAGCCTCGTCGAAGGTCTTGCACAGCCCGTCGGGGGACAGCATGTTCGCGTGCGAGAACATCACGGAGATGCGCGGATGGTGCAGGGCGTTGACGCCACCGCACAGCGCGATGTCCGTCTCCCGGGCGCGCAGTCCCTGCACCGCCATGTGCAGCGCGGCCAGCGACGAGGAACAGGCGGTGTCCACGCTGACGCTCGGTCCGCGCCAGCCGAGGAAGTACGAGAGGCGGCCGGAGAGCGGGAACATGGTGATACCCGCCGCGAGGTGGCCGTCGAGTTCTTCGTACGGCAGCGCGTCCAGCTCCATGGCGTAGTCGATGGAGCTGGCCCCGATGTAGACGCCGCCGTTGCCCCGACGGGTGCCGGCCGCGTCGATGCCGGCGTGCTCCAGCGCCTGCCACGCGGTTTCCAGAACCATGCGCTGCTGGGGATCGACGTACTGCGCTTCCTTGGCCGAGATGTTGAAGAACGGCGCGTCGAAGAGGTCGATCCGGTCCAGGTAACCGCCGCCTGCCGTGCGGATCTTTCCCTTGGTCTCCGGATCGGCCGGGTCGTCCGCCGTGAAGGCGGCCGGGTCCCAGCGGTCCTCCGGCAGGGGGACGATGCCTGACCTGCCGTCGCGGAGAAAGGCGTCGAAGTCGTCCAGCGAGTCGCAGCCGCCGGGAAAGCGGACTCCGGCGCCCACGATAGCGACGGGCTCGTACCTGCCGAGCAGCATCGCGTCCTCCCCGCCGTGCCGCGCCCGGGCGGGGTCGAGGAGTTCGCGCAGATAGGCGTCCAGGTGCCGCTCGTCCGCTGTGGTGGAGTCCCGCGCCGTCATGCCCGTTCTCCCAGGAGCGCGTCGAGGTGCAGCACCAGCTCTTCGATGGTCGGCCGGTTGAACAGCGCCGTGGTGTCCAACGTGAGTTCCAGCTCGGCCTCCAGGCTCCGCTGGATCTCCATCAGCCGCAGCGAGGTCAGCCCGAGATCGAAGAAGCTCGTGCTCAGGTCCAGCTCGTCGCAGCCGGTCAGGAAGAGCGGGCGCTTGAACTGGTCGACGACGAGACCCTCCAGCTCCTCGACCCGCTCGACGGCAGGAAGGGAATCCAGATGCTCACGGGTCGAAAGGGCATGCGTCATGGTGCCTCTCCTCTCCCTCGCGTCGCTGTCGGAAGGACCGCCGGGGCGTGGGGCAGCCGGCGGGGCGGGGCAGAACACCATGAAGCACGCCGTCACTGACATGCGGCTGACACCGGCCGGTGCCCGCGCGGGGTCAGGGCACGGTCAGCCGTGCATCAGTTCCCGTTCGCACCCTGGCCCTCTCAGCGATGTCCCGCACCGTTGCCGAGCGGACACCGAGCGGATACCGAGGGGATCAGTGATGCAGTACGTCGACAGCGCCACCGTTCCACGCGACGCGGCGTCACCAGAGGCCGGGCAGTCCGCGACCTTCGCGGAGCTGTCACGGCGCGTCAGGGAGGAGGGGCTGCTGGACCTGTGCCCGCGCTACTACCTGGCGAAGCTGGCCCTGAACACCGCGTTGCTGGGCGCGGGGCTCACCGCGTTCTTCGCCCTGGGCGCCACATGGTGGACGCTCGCCGTGGCCGTGTGGATGGGCTTCTGCGGCGGCCAGTCAGCGTTCATGTGGCACGACGCCGGGCACAAGGCGATGTTCCGCAGCAAGCGGCTCGCGACCGCCGTGGGGCTCGTACACGCCAACCTCATCAACGGCGCCAGCTTCGGCTGGTGGGTCAACCACCACAACCGGCACCACTCCCACCCCAACCACCTGGACCGTGACCCGGACATCGGCCGCCGGACGGCGATCTTCGACCGCAAGCAGTACGCCGCCCGGACACGCAGGCAGCGGTTCATCGTCCGGCACCAGGGTGTCCTGTTCTTCCTGCTGCTCGTGTGCGAGCTGTTCAAGATGCAGATGACGGCCTACCGCACCATCGCCCGCCGTGAGCTACGGCGACCGGTTCTGGAGGCATCCCTCATCGCCTCACGCGCGGCGCTGTATCTGGGGCTGGTCTTCTGGGTGCTCACCCCGTGGCAGGCTGTCACGTTCGTGCTCGTCCAACAGGCGTGTCAGGGCGTGTACTTCGGAATGATCTTCGCGCCCAACCACAAGGGCATGGAGCTGCGGGACGGCGAGGCGGAGTCGCTGAGCTGGCTGGAACGCCAGGTTCTCACCTCGCGCAACATCCGGCCCTCACCACTGGTGGACTTCCTCTACGGCGGCCTGAACTACCAGATCGAGCACCACCTCTTCCCGGCCATGCCGCAGAAGAACCTCCCGCGGGTCCGCGAGCTGACACTGGCGTACTGCGCCGAACTGGGCATCCCCTACCGCGAGGTGGGTCTCCTCCGCTCGTACGCCGAGGTGGCGTCGTTCCTGAACGAGGTGGCCGCGCCGCTCCGCGCGAGGGAGACAGGCTGACGCCGTCCCGGTCCCGGTCCCGACGCCGTCGCCGGTCCCGGCCCGCGCCCGCGGCTCACCGTCTTGCGGGTGTCGACACGCGGAATCCGTTCCCCCATCATCGGAGGCGATTGCAGAGCGCTGCCGATCGACTGACGAGCGACGAGCGACGAGGGGCGATTGACGATGGGACAGGACCCCGAGACGAAGGCCGGGGAGTGGGACGGACTGAGCGGCCTCGACGTGCTCAAGGCGATGGCCGACGGGCGGCTTGAGCACTGGAACAAGTCGAAGTACGACGAGATCGGGCTGCGGCTGACCGCTGCCGAGCCGGACCACGTCACCCTGTCCTGGCGGCCGACCCCGGCGACGCACAACTTCGCCGGAGGTGTGGACGGCGGAGCCATCGCCACGGTGCTGGACCAGGTCTGCTGTTCGGCGGGCGCCACCCGCACCGCGCGCGCCTGCCCGATGGTGACCCTGAGCCTGAACATCGACTTCACCCGGCCTCCGCACACGGGGCAACTCCACGAGGTGCGCGGTGAGTTGGTGCACGCGGGCAGGCACCGGATGCTCGTCAACGGCCGCATCGTCAACGCCGACGGCAAGACCGTCGCCCAGGCGACCGCGGCCGTCGTACCGGCCACGAGCGTCACACCGCCCCAGGGCACCGGGAGCGAGTAGCCGGGCCCCACGCCAGGCAGCTCAGCGCCCGCGTGACCTCGCGTCCGACGCGTGCTCGCCGACAACATTCCGTTCGGCTGGGGGACGGCGGACGCCGCCTATGGCTTCAGCACGGGCGGGCGGTCCGAACCGGAGCAGGCCGATGTCTCCCACGTCATGGCCACCACCCGCCACGACACGGTCGTGGCGCGCTGGTCCATCGGCCATCCCTCGGGGGCTGCGCACGGGCAAGGCCAGGCAAGCGCAGCCCCCTCCACGCCCGGCTAGTCCGTGAAACGGGCCGCGAGCCACTTCATCGCCAGCGGCGAACCGGCCACAGCCCCCGTGACGTGCCCGAGGGGCAGGCTCTTCCATGTCACCGAAGCACCCTTCCCGCGCCACTCGTCGCGGAGAGCCGTGCCGACGCCGTAGGGAATCAGCTCGTCGACCGCGCCGTGGTAGAGGAAGACCGGCGCGTCGGGGGCCGTACCGCCGAGGCGGGACTCTGCGAGGCGGCGCTGCCAGTCCGGCTCGTCGAGGGGATTCTTCACCGTGATGTCCTCGATGCGGCCCAGCGGCCAGGACGCGGCCCCTATCTCGACGCAGCTGTTCTCCGCGATCTTCTTCTGGAGCTTGCCGCGCGCGTTGAGGTAGGTGTCGAGCCGCAGCTCGGGGAAGGCCGCGTCCTGGCCGACGGCGGCCATCGCGATGAGGCCCGAGCCGATGTTTCCGTCGTTGAAGTCCGCGACCTTGTTCAGGTCAGCGGGCACACCGCCGGTGGCCGTGCCCTTCACGTCCAGTTCCGGCGCGTACGAGCCGTGCAGCTCGGCGGCCCAGGAACTGGCCTGGCCGCCCTGGGAGTAGCCCATGATGCCGACCGGGGACTTCGCGTTCACCCCTCTCTCCCGTGCCTGCGGCAGGCGTTGCGCCGCACGGGCGGCGTCGAGGACGGCGGTGCCCTCGGCGCGGCCGACGGTGTAGGTGTGCGTGCCGGGTGTGCCGATGCCCTCGTAGTCGGTCACGGCGACGGCCCAGCCGCGGGCTATGGCCTGCTGGATGAGGGTGCCCTCCTTGGTGAGTCCGTACGGGAACGTCGCCGAGGGGGCGCACTTGTCGGCGAGTCCGACGGTGCCGACCGCGTAGGTGACCAGGGGGCGGGTGCCGGTCTTTCCGTCGTCGGGGACGATGACCGTGCCGGAGACGGTGTTGCCCGCGCCGCGCGCGTCCGTGGAACGGTAGTGGATCTTCCAGGACTTGGACTTCGACGGCAGCACGGGGTTGGGCAGGAAGCGCTGTTCTTGGGAGTCGAGGACATCGCCGGGGGACTGCGCCGACGGCGCCGCGCTCGTCGTCGGTGCCATCAGGACCGAGAGGGCCGACGCCACGCAGGCGCCCAGGGCCACGGGACGGACGCGCATAAGGGCTCACCTCCACGTACACACAGGGGCGGACGGGAGGACCGTAGTGACCCACGGGTAAGGAAGGCGCTGACCGGAACGCTCAGCTTGACTGACCGCGAACGTCCCCCGGCGTCCGGCCCGTCCAGCGGCGGAACGCGCGGTGGAAGGCGGTGTCCTCGGAGAAGCCGAGCCGCCGGGCCAGCAGTGCGATCGGCTCGTCCCCGCGGGCGAGGGACTCCAGCGCGGAGTCGCGGCGCACGGCGTCCTTCAGCCGCTGGAAGGAGGTGCCCTCGGCGTCCAGCCGCCGCCGCAGCGTGGCCGGGCTGACCGCGAGCCGCGCCGCGACCGCGCCCAGCTCCGGCAGCGCGGTCCCCTCACGGAGGGCCTGCCGCAGTGTGTGGCGTACGCGCTCGGAGACGGTCACGTCCCAGGTGTGCCGGACGAGCAGGTCCTCGGGCGAGCGGCGCAGCAGCGCGTCCAGCGCGGCCTGGTCGCGGACCACGGGTGCCCGCAGCCAGTGCGCTTCGAAGACGGCCGAGGTCACCTCGGCGCCGAAGCGGGGACGGCAGCCGAACATCACCTCGTACTCGGCGTGGTGCGGCGGGCGCACATAGGCGAACTCCGTGCTCAGCAGCGGAATCCGGCGTCCGACCAGCCAGCTCGACGTGCGGTGCCAGATGACGAGGAGGGACTCGGCGAGGAAGTGGTCGGGGTCGTGGGGGAGAGGGCTCAGCACGGCGTAGCGCGCCGTACGGCCCGTGGCCTCGGACTCCAGGCGGAGGCGGGGACCGCCGGGGAACAGGCCGTAGAAGCGGACCGCGCGGTCCAGCGCGCCGCCGAGGTCGGCGCAGCCGAGCGCGGCGTAGCACATCATCGCGAAGGTGCCGCGCCTGCTCGGCGCGGCGCCCAGGCCCAGGAACTCGTCGCCCGTCGCGCGGTACAGATCCTGGATCAGCCGCGCGAACCGCGCGGGCGTCACCCCCTCCGCGTCGTCGCCGAGCAGCAGCGGCGGGATGCCGGCGCGCTGGAGCAGCGGACGGGTGTCGATGCCGAGGCGCTCGGCGCCGCGCAGCACGGCACGGACCCGGCGCACGGTGATCGTGTGACCACTCCCCATGGTCGGGCACGGTACTGCGGCTGAGCACAGAGGTCAGCCGTGGTGACGTTTCCCGTCATCCCCCTCCGGCGCCCCGCTGGCTAGCGTGCGCCGGGCCAGTGTCCGGAAGCACGACCGTCCCCATGACGTGACCGCACCCCGGGAGGCCCCGCATGTCCGACCGCCCCGCCACCCTCGCCCTGATCGCCGAATGGGCGGCCGACCGGCACGGCCCGGCGCCCGCGCTCCACGGCCGGGACGGCGTGATGACGTACGAAAAGCTCCGCACGGCCGTACGGACGGTGGCCCGGCGCCTGGTCGGCGGGCTCGGCGTGGCCCGGGGCGACCGCGTCGCGATCCTGTCGGAGACCCGCCCGGAGTGGACGATCGCGCAGTTCGCGGTCTTCGCGGCGGGCGGCGTGGTGGTGCCGGTCTACCCGACGGCGGGCGAGGAGGAGACGGCCTGGGTGCTGTCCGACTCCGGGACCACCGTCGTGATCTGCGAGAACGAGGCGCAGGCTGCGCGCGTCGAGGCGCTGCGCGCAGCCGGGCGGCTGCCGTCGCTGCGGCACGTCCTGCTCATGGCCGCGATGGCGGCGACGGCCGCAACGGCCGCGGCGGCTGGGACGGCGGCGACGGCTGGGACGGCCGCGACGGCTGGAACAGCGGCGACGGCTGAAACGTCCGCGACGGCTGGAACGGCCGTGCCGGAACGCTCCTGCACGGAGGAGGAACTGCTGGAGCGTGCCGCCTCCGTCACCGACGAGGACCTGTGCGCGATCGTCTACACCTCGGGAACGACCGGCCCGCCCAAGGGCTGCCTGCTGACCCACGGCAACATCTCGTACCTCCACGACTCCACGGGGCAGCTCGTCGCGAGCGGCTCCGGCGCCCGTACGTACCTCTACCTCCCGCTCGCCCATCTGCTCGCGCAGCTCGTGGAGTTCCGCTCGGTGGTGCAGGGCGGCGAGCTGTGGTTCTTCGGCGGGCGTATCGAGGACATCGTCCCGGAGCTGGCCGAGGCCCGCCCCACGCATCTGCCGTCGGTGCCCCGGCTGTTCGAGAAGGTGTACGCGACGGTGCGGCGGATGGCCGAATCCGGTGGCTCCGAGGGACGCGAGCGCTTCGAGGCGGCGATCAGCACGGGGAACGAGGTCGCCGATCTGCGCGAGCGCGGCGAGAGCCCCGAGGGCGAACTGCTGGAGCGGTACGAGGCGGCGGAGGAGCGGCTGTACGCCCCCGTGCGCGGCATCTTCGGCGGCCGTCTGTCGTGGGCGCTGTCGGGCGCGGCCCCGCTCTCCGACGCCACCCGGCGCTTCCTGCGGGCCTGCGGCGTGACGGTCTACGAGGGGTACGGCATGACCGAGTCCGGAGGCGTCATCTCCCTCAACCACCCCGGCGCCCACCGGCCCGGCACGGTCGGCAGGCCCATTCCGGGCTGCGAGGTCAGGATCGCGGAGGACGGCGAGATCCTGGCGCGCAGCGAGGGCGTCTTCCCCGGCTACCACGGCAACGCGGCGGCCACCCGCGAGACGCTGGACGAGGACGGCTGGCTGCACACCGGGGACCTGGGGCGGCTGGACGAGGACGGCTACCTGGTCCTGACCGGCCGGAAGAAGGACCTGGTGATCACCTCGTCCGGCAAGAACCTCAGCCCCGCCGAGGTCGAGGGGCTGATCGAGGAGTCCGAGTGCGTCTCGCACGCGGTGATGGTCGGCGACAACCGCCCCTATCCGGTCGCGCTCGTGACCGTCGATCCGGACAGCACGGACGGCCTGGACACGGCCGGAATCCGGGCCCGCGTCGGGGCGGCCGTCGCTGCGGCCAACGCGCGGGTGGCGCGGCCCGCGCGCATCCGCGCGTTCGCCGTCCTGGACGAGGACTTCTCCGTGGAACGGGGCACGCTCACCCCGACCCTGAAGGTGCGCAGACCACACGTGGCGAAGCGCTACGCGTCGCGGATCGAGGAGCTGTACCAAGGGGACCCGGGCCGGGCCGCGGACCCCGGCCCGGCCCCCGCCGCGGACCCCGGCCAGGACCCCGGCGTCACCAGCTCACCCGACCTCCGGGAGGGCTGACTGACGGCACACGGGTCCGGCGGGCTGGGCGAAGCACTCCACCGCCTCGGGGGTGATCCGCAGCGCCGAGAACATCACGTCGAAGGACGAGAACGTCACCCCGAAGGAGGGGAGTGCCGCGAGCCGCCGCTGGGCCGCCTCCACGATCTCCGCGATCTCGTTCTCGTCCACCTCGTCGGTGAAGCCGGGGCCCTGCATCGTCAGGTGCAGCCACTGGTCCGGTACCGGATCCAGGCTGCCCACGTGGCGCAGCACCCGCCGGTAGGCGTCGATGAACCGGCACACGCCGGGCTGCTGCGCGAATGTGGCGTGCCAGGTGGAGAAGCGGCGGCCGGCCTCCCAGTCGGGGCGCCACCACCAGCGATTCCTCATCACTTCCGAGTTACCCGCCCGACGGTTCCCGTACCGGGCCGTCCACCAGGATTCCCGGCGCGCCTGACGCCCTGTCAATGTCCTTTTCCATGGGCATGGACCTTTGTGCGGCCACGCGATACCGATTCCTTCCATGGCCTACGACGACCACCCCACGCCTCCCGTACCGCGCGGCCTGCCCGCGCCTCCCCCGCCGGGCAGCAGCGCCCTGCCGCCCGGCACGTACAACGGCACCGTGGTCCTGGTGACCGGCGGCGGCACCGGGCTCGGCCGGGCCATGGCCGCCGAATTCGCGTGCCTGGACGCCGAGTTGGTGATCGCAAGCCGCAAGCCGGAGCATCTGGAGCGGGCCCGGCAGGAGCTGGCCGGGCTCGGCGCCCGCGTGACGACGGCCGAGTGCGACATCCGGGATCCCGAGCGGGTCGCCGCGCTCTTCGACAGGGCCACCGAGGCGGCGGGCCTGCCGGATGTGCTGATCAACAACGCGGCTGCCAACTTCCCGGTCCCGGCCGATGAGATGTCCCCGAACGCCTGGCGTGCCGTCGTCGACACGACGCTCACCGGAACGTTCTTCATGTGCCGCGAGTTCGGCCGCCGCCATCTCGCCGCCGGTACGCCAGGATCGATCGTCAACGTCGGCGCCTCGTACGCCTGGACCGGCGGCCCGGGCTTCGCGCACAGCGCGGCGGCGAAGGCGGGCGTCAAGAACCTGGTGGAGACCCTGGCCGTGGAGTGGGGCCCGTACGGCATCCAGGTCAACGGCCTGGTGCCGGGCCTGATGCCGCACGAGGACCTGCCCGGCGCCATCCGTGGCAACCTCGACGCGCAGGAACGGCAGGACGCACAGGACGCACAGTCCGGCCTGGGCGCCCGGCAGCCCGCCCTGCGCGTCGGCGCGCCGCGCGAGCTGGGCTGGGCGGCGACCTTCCTGGCCTCCCCCTACGCGCGCTTCATCACCGGTCACACCCTGGTGGTCGACGGCGCCAACTGGCAGCGCCGGGCGCTGGTGCAGCCCTCGGTGGTGCCGGTGCGGGAGCAGCTCGGCGGGGCGGGCCCGGAGTGAGGCTCAGGTGCCGCGGAACCTCGGGGTCCGGCGGGCGGCCTTCGCTGCGTACCCCTCGCGCACGTCCTCGGAGGTGAGCGTGAGGGCGGCCGTGCGGGCCGTGCGGTCGAGGGCAGCGGCGAGCCCGGCGTCCGCGTAGGCGTCGATGTTCCGCTTGATGCCCTGTACGGCGAGCGGCGCGTTGGCCGCGATCTCGGCCGCGACCTCACGCGCCGCCCCCTCCAACTCACCGACCGTCGTGACGCGTTGAAGCAGCCCGTGGCGCTCGGCGGTGGCCGCGTCGATGCGCCGCCCGGTCAGGGCGAGCAGCTTGGCCAGGCCCGCCCCGGCCTCGCGGGCGATCCGCAGATCGCCGCCCGCGTCCACGGCGACCCCCAACTGAGCCTCCGGCAGCGCGAACACCGCGTCGTCCGCGGCGATCCGGAGGTCAGCCATCAGGGCCAGCTCGAAGCCGAAGCCCAGGCAGTAGCCCTGCACGGCGGCCACGACGGGCTGCGGAAGCCCGGCGAACACCGCGAACCGCTCGTGCACCCAGCGGATGCCCTCGTAGTAGTTGCGGGTCCGCTCGGCGGGCGAGCGCCCGGTGATCGCGCCTCCGGGCGCCGTGACGTCGATGCCCGCGCAGAACGCTCGCCCCTCGGCGCGCAGGAGCACCACCCTGATCGAGTCGTCGAAGCGGATCCGGTCGGCGAGTACGCCGAGTTGCCGGGTGGACTCCCAGCTCCAGCCGTTGAGCTTCTCGGGGCGGCAGAGGGTGAGCACGCCCAGGCCGCCGTCCTCGATGTCGAGGCGCAGGCGCTCCTCACCCGCCGGGATGTCCGTGCTCGTGGTGTCGATCACCGTCCGCCGCCCCTTCGTCGCACTGTTTCTGACGAGCCGTCAGCGTACGGCGTGTCGCTCAGCGGCTGAAGACTCAGCGCCCGAAGACCTCGGACGTCACGGCGGGCGCAGCTCGCACCGGTCCGGGTGAACGGCCCAGGGGGCAGGCCGTGATCCGTGCAGCCGGTATCCGTGAGTGGACGGTGATTCCGGTTCTGGTAGCGGCCTCGTCCGGTTTGGGTGAGGAAGCCTTGGCGGGTGAGGCGTCCGGGACGGGCACGGGTGACGTTGACCGATGCCTCGTCGGTGGGCCCAGAGCTCGTGGAGCTCACGGGCTCGGAACTCCTGGTCGGGGTGCTGGTTGAAGGCGTTCACGATGGCCTGGTAGGCGGCGTTCGGCTCGGGCGGTTCGGAGTCTTCTTCAGCACGGACATGCTCATTGGGGCGCCGGACACGACGATCGATACCACGGTCGAGCGATCACGAACCGAGGAAGACCGGACTTGACGTCCGCTGAGCGTTCAGGGTCGCCGATGCGCGGAGGCTGTTGTCCGGGACAGGGAGGGGGCCAGCCAGCGGTTGAGGAGGGCGCGGAGGTGGGCTTCGTCCTGCGCTGCTTCGCTCGGGTGCTGGAGCAGCGAGGTCAGAAGTCGCATGATGATCTCGGCGAGGCCGCGCAGGTCGTCCTCACCGATGTCGGCGGCGGCCCAGTCGACGGGGAAGCGCCTCAGCATCTTGGCGCCGTAGGCGATGGTGCCCTGGGTGGTGGCGCCGCGGCCGAAGGCGCTGGTGTCCCCGAGTTGCAGCAGCAGGCTCAGGCGTGGCTCGGTGGGGATGGTCCGTACGCAGAAGACCATGCCTTCGACAACGGCTTCGGCCGGGTCGGTGATTCCCCGCAGGTGCGCGAGCATCAGGTCGACGAACGACTCGGCGCCCTGGGCCGCCACTTCGGCGACGATGTCGCTGATGCGGCCGAAGTGGCGGTAGACGGTCTGGCGGGTGACGCCGAGTTCGCCGGCGACGTCGGACAGGGTCGTCTTGGTGACGCCGTGCCTGTCGACGCAGCGGGCGGTCGCGTCGATGATGCGCTGCCGGGCCTCCGCGTCCGATGCGGGAGGCCGACCTCCCCAGCCGTGGTGCCCCATGCCTTCAGGATCGCACAGGCTCCGCGGTCCGTTGGGGTGAGGACGCTCGTAGTGCGGCCACGATGAGCCCGGTGGCGGCGGCGGTGCACAGCGCGGTGTACCAAAGGCTGCCGATCGGTGTGCCCTGCTCGGTGAGGCCGTCGGTCGCGGAGATGTAGGCCGGCAATGCGGTCAGCCACAGGACGATGTGGACGCCGAGGTACAGCGCCGGGTAGGTGCGCGCGAACAGCGGCGATGCCATCGGCGCCGGGTCTGTCCGACGCGTGCGCCAGGCGTCCGCGAGGAGGTAGAGGCCGGCGATCCACACCAGGGCGAGCTCGACGCCGAGGATGGCCTGCTGGATCCCGATGTCGGCTCCACCGCGGAAGACGTTGCTGGGGATGCCGGCGACCGTCATTCCCAACGGTGTCAGGGCGCCGGCGGCGACGGTGCGCAGGGCGATCTGCCGTCCGTTGAGCGTGCCCCGGCCCTCCTTGTCGCCGACGAGGCGGATGACGAGGTAGGTCATCGTGCCGAAGGACACCGAGGCGAACAGGAACATGCTGTTCATCGGGACCGAGGCGAGCGCCGGCTCGTTGATCATCTTGTTGTCGGGGTTCCACGCCCACCACTTCAGCTGGGGGCCGAGTTGATCGAAGATCTCGTAGAACGCCTGGCAGGCGAAAGCGACCGCCAGCGAACCGAGCAGGGCCCCGCGCCGTGCGAAGACACCGAGGGCGCGGACCAGTTCGTAGGCGAGCTGGGACAGCGCCGGGTAGAAGGCCACGATGTAGAGCGGCAGGCGGTCGTACATGAACTGTGCGGTGAACACGTTGTGGGAGAAGATGAGCCCCACGTGCTCCTCAAGGCCGAACCAGCCCGGGAAGTAGAGCGGCGGCTCGATCACCGCCAGGTAGACGACCGAGGCGAACCACAGCGAGAGGTTGACCGGGTCGCCATCGCGCCGCCACCGCCGCCACGCATGGACGAGGGCGAACACCGCGCCGCCGACGATGAGCAGTTCGAGGACCGGCATGGTGGCGTTCTCGGGGGAGAGCGGGTTGCGGAAGTCCACGACGGGAGCGGCGCCACGGCAGGAGAAGCCGAGCCCTTCAGCCAGACGTTCGGCAGCCGAGTCGCATGAATAGCTCATTTCGTGCTCCTCGGGTCAGTCTTTGACGAGGTCGGCCTTGGCGGACGGCGCGTTGCCGGCGGCGCGGGTGTATCCGGTGTAGTCGGTTCCGGGCGGGTCCTGTTGGTCGTCGAAGCCGCTGGGCACGACCGTGCGTCCGAGTCGCTGCCGCACCTTGTAGCGTGCGATGCCGAACCAGAACCGCGGATCGGTGGCCATCTGCCTGAGCGACTTGTCGAGGTTGAAGACCTGCGCGAACGTCCGCTCCACGTAGGGGTCTTCGCGGCTCGCGGCGTTGATGGCGTTGAAGACCGGCCAGCTCAGGCGCGCGGCGAGTGTGCGGCGCCAACGGGCGACGACCTCGCTTCCGGTCGCGAAGTCGTATGCCTGGTCACGGGCCATTGCGAGCATCCAGGGCACGTCGAGTGACTTCTTCTGCAGGGCGAGGAACTCGCGGAAGAAGGCGAGGTCGAGGACGTCGCGGCCATGCAGCAGCTCGGCGAGGATGAGCGCGGAGCGGGCCGCCGAGCTCATTCCCTGGGCGTAGAACGGATTGAACGCGCAGATCGAGTCACCGATGCAGACGAGCCCGAGCGGTGGCTGGCCGATCAGGTCGAAGCGGCGCCACTTGTTGTCGGTCGAACGGGTGAGGTGCACCTCGGAGGTCGGTGTGCAGGCGCGCGCCGCCTTCCCGAAGGCCGTGGCCCGTACGCGGTCCGCCGCGGCCTCGAAGGTCTCGACCTCGCGCGGCATCCGCAGGCCCCACGCCCCCATGCACACGATGGCGCGGTCGCCCTCGATCGGGAAGAAGTTGCTGAGGTATTCGTGCTCCTCGGGGTGGTCGCCGGTGTCCTGGGTCGGAGTGACGACCAGGTGCTTCCACCACCACGACTGCGGGCGCCGCTCCGCTGGCGGCAGGTCGTACCACCGCGAGGTGTAGGTGACCTTGGCGTCGAGGGTCTTCTCCGGCACCGCCGGCCATCCCGCTGTGCTCAGCCAGGCGGCGACGGAGGAGCCGCGGCCCAGCGCGTCCACGACCAAGTCGGCGGCGAGGTGGCCCGATTCGTCGCCCGTGCGGTACTCGACTCCCTCGACGCGCCCGCCTTCCGTGCCGCCCCCGGTGCAGCGCAGCCCGGTGACGGTCACGCCCTCGCGGATCTCGATGGCCGGGAGCTCGCGGACCTTGTCGCGCAGAACTCGCTCGATGAGCACGCGGGAGCTGTAGACCATCGTCATCGACCCGGATTGGCGTGGGGACCAGCCGGCGTTCTCGCAGTACGCCGCGTCCATCGACGGCATCAGGTGCATACCGCCCGCGGCGATCAGCGCCTTCTCGCAGCCGGGGAAGATCTCGCCGATCGCGCGGCGCCCGGAGTTGAGGAGGAAGTGCGGGTGCTTGCTCTGCGGCACGCCCCGCCGGTGCTGCGCGTCCGGCGGAAGCCGGTCCCGCTCCAGGACGATGACCTCGTCGAAATGCCTGGCGAGCACTCCCGCGGCGCACAACCCCGCCACGCTGCCGCCGAGAACCACGGCCGTCTTTCCTCGCATGAACCCTCCATTCATACACATTCCGAGTGAATGTATGATTGGTGGTTGGGGAAGCTAGCAGGTGCGGCCCGAACGAACCAGCCTTTCCAGGGGATTGAGTCGTGAGGGGCGAGCGCGCCGGGATGTCGTCCGGCGCGCCCGCCGCCGGGGCCGGACCGATGGCGCACGGGGAGAAAGAGCGCGAGACCACCGCACGGGCCGAGGCCACGCGGGCTGCGCACCGCGCAACCCGCCGCGGAATCCGAGGAGTTCGACCGGGCCGCCGAGGGCGTCCGCATCACCCGCAAGACCCTGCTGGTGCCGCCTGGTCCGTCTCGGCCGACGCTGCCGGCCGCGAAGCTGCGCCGGCGCACGGACGCAGTGCGGGCCGCCCCGGCGTAGGGCCCACGTAGTGCGGGACATGGGGCCTGCGGGAAGCGGCGGTGCGCAGTTCCCGCGGCCCGCAGGGCGCCGGCGTCTGGTCCCATGATCGTATGGCTCAACGGCACGCACGGTGCGGGCAAGACGACGACCAGTGCGCTCGTGCAGCAGCTCAATCCGGATTCACGGGTGTTGGACGCCGAGAAGGTCGGCGAGGCGCTCATCGGCATCACACCGGGACTGCCCCGGACGGGCAACTTCCAGGACTGGCCGCCGGGCCGGCTCTCGTCGTCGAGAGCGCCCGCCGGGTACTCGGCCACACCGGCGGCATCCTGATGATGCCCATGACCGTCCTGGTCGAGCCGTACTGGCGCGAGATCAACGCGGGCTCAATTGCCTCTGGGCGGTGAGCGGTTACTACTGCTCTTCCACGCTCTCGCCATAGTAAAAGATAGAAACACGGGGCGCCCTCTTGCCGTGTGGCAGCAATCGCTTACATCCTGACGCGCAACCGAACACCAGCCATCAGGAGATGACATGCGCACGCCATTAACCGCGCGTACATCCAGCAGAGGGCCCGGACGCCGGCTCGTCCGGGCCGGCACCGTTCTCGCAGCTACGGCGCTCCTCGCCATCGGTGCGGCCGGACAGTCATGGGCGTCCACACCCACCGTGCGCTGGGCCACCGGTGCCCCGACCCCGGTGAGCACGCTGAAGTTGCCGATGTCGGTGGACTCGGCTCCTGACGCCTCCGGCATCTACTTCGCCTACTACACGACGCTGGAGAGCGGCACCCGGCCGTACGCCGGATTCCAGCCGAAGCCCGTGGACGCGAACGGTCACCGCTCGCTCCAGGCGGTCTTCAGCTCCTTCAACGCGGACGCCACCACGACGGACGCTCACTGCAGCGACGGCGCCGACGGCGGCGAGGGAGTCAGCTGCGCGGTCCGATTCGCCTACACGCCGGGAACGATGTACTCGCTCGTCCTCAAGCGCGCCGAGGCCGGCGGGGACACGCAACTGATGTCCGGAGAGGTCGTCGAGACCGCGACCGGCGCCTCCGTGGCACACATCGGGAGTTTCAGCCTTCCGTCGGGGTCGGGCCGCTTCAAGGGCTCCGACCAGGGCTTCATCGAGCCGTATCTCACCGCCGGCTGTGGCCAGCAGGTCACCGTCACCTACGGGAAGCCGGTCGGTACGGAGGCGGGGGAGGACCATGTCGGCAGCCTCCCCACCGTCACCGACCCGGCGTCGGGCAGCTGTCTGAGCACGACATCGAAGACCACCGGGCAAGGGCAGCAGGTCTCCGTACGGGGCGATGACGCCGCGGCGGCCGGGAGGTAGCGGGCACACTCCGAGGGGCGCGGCGGTCGGCCGACGGCGGGGTCAAGTCCGGTACGGACGGCCTGTGTTACGCCTGCCTGCCGACGACCGCATCCACGTCACGGAAACCGGCCGCCCCCATCCCGCGGAAACGGGACGGGGGTGGCCGGTCCGGGCTGCGGGGGGAGGGGCGAGCCCTCGCGTGTCTCAGCCTGTCGCGGTGACGGCGTGCTCGGTGACGGCGTGCTCGGTGTCCGCTCACCACGTCGAGGGCGGCGCCGGTGACATGCTCCTCCTCGGTGCCGGTCAGGGCCCGGTCGTACCCATCCAGGAACCCTTCGTAAAGCCCGGGGTGGTCGACCCAGGCGTCGGAGACCAAGTGCACGAGTCCGACGTCGGCGGTGGGCCGGTGCCGGTCCGTCACCACTGACCTCCCGACTGGCCTCCCGCGGCGGGCAGTTCAGTGGTGGGGGATGGTGCCGCCAGGGGGATACCCCACCGCCGCCGGGCGATGGAGGCGGCCAACTCCGCCTGCTGGCCTCCCTGTTCGCCCCACCTCAGTAGGCCCGCAGCTTGCAGAGGGGGGCCAGCAGCCGCAGGGGACGGCGTCCTGTGGCCGGGTCGACGGCGGACGGGCCTATGGCGGTGACCGGGGCAGCCAGCCGCAGGCGAGCGCATGCGTCGATGCCGCCGTCCGCCGCCGCTCCGGCCCGGCCGCCCGCGTGTGCGCCGACTGCGGCGCCCGCCCTGAACGGCGTCCCCGTACCGAGCGAGGAGGGGCCGCTGTGTCCGGCCTGCTGCCACATCCGCACACTCCGCCGGCGCCAGGCACAGGCCCGCGCCGATCGTGAGCACGCCACCCGCACCGCCCGCCAACTCCCCGGCCCCGGCCGCGAATACCCCCTCGCCGTCCTCCACGCCGACTACGTCGAGCGCGGCCGGGCGCCGGAACCAGCTACGCGCTCTGGGTCAGCAGACCGGCGTCGATGACCTCAGCGACAAGGGTGGCGCCGCGGCTGTTCTGGTGGATGTGGTCGGTCGTGAGCACGAGAGCTCGCCGCCGCGAGATCGTGTCGAGGCTGCGGCGCAGCACTGCGTGCTGGACGAGGATGCCGACGACCGCAGCGGGCGTCACCTCCCGGTAGGAAATCGGCGGCGGGTCCGCTTGGCGCAGTTCCTCGATCTGGCGTTCGTGGAGCGGAAGGTAGGCCACTTCGTTGGTGGCGGCGACCTCGGCGATCATCCGGCTGTACGCCTGCGATGCCTGTGCCGCTGCTCCGTCGAGTTGTTGGCCGAGCACCGGTAGCGACAGCAGACCGATCGTCGCGTCGGTCTCCGCTCGCAGCCGTGCGACGACGGCACCCAGGCACTGTTGGAACCAGCCGGCCGACGGGCGTTCGGGGAGCTGTTTGCGCTTCATGGCCTGCTCGACGGGGTAGCCGGCAAGGCTCGCTCGGGCGTCGTTGGTCCCGATCAACACGGTGATCACATCGGGTGGGTCCGTGACGACGGCGTCGAGGCGCTGCAAGAGGTTGCAGGCGAAGTCGCCGTTGGTGCCGAAACGGGCAAGCTGCACGTCACCGGGAGGGCGGCGTCGTCCGAGAAGATCCAGGTAGTCGACGCTGAACTGCGCGCGGGTGAGGCTGTCGCCGAGGCACGCGATGCGTGTCGTCACGGCGCTTCTTCCGGGCTGGGCGTGCCGGCGCGTTCGGTCGGGCGGGTGTCGGTCCGGGGACGGTGGTCGGTGCCGAGGGTCGCAGTGATGGTCAGGATGGACGTCGGCCCCTCCATGTCGACCACGTGCCATACCCCGGCCGGGTTGATGATGGCCTCGCCCGGCCCGAGCAGCACACGGTCGGGGACCCCGTCCACGTCGCGGGTGACCGTCATGGACCCGCTGAGGCAAACGACCAGTTCGTCGCCTGCGGGGTGGCTCTCCCAATGCTCGCCGGGCCCGTCGCCGTCGAAGATCATCACCATCCGGCCTTCGGCACCGTCTGCCGCGACCGCGGCGCTGTAGGCATGGAGCACCTCCGGGTCCCAGGCGAAGCCCTCGACGGGTTTCGCTCTCGATCCCAGTCCGAGGTGCACGGGGGTGGTCCGCAGGTCCATGGCATTGCGTTCGTGGTTGACGAGTCTCATGCCGACGATCGTCCACGCCGGCGATCGGGCGGTCTTGAAGAAAAGGGAAGAGAAGCCGACGCGACGGGCAGACGGTTGGCGGCTACCCGGCTCCGAGGAGGACTTCGCTGCGACGCCAGGCCGTCGGCGATCGGCCCGTGAACTCGCGCCAGTCCCGAACGAGATGGGCCTGGTCGGCGTAGCCGGAGACGGTTGCCACATCGCCCCACGGGAGCGGGTCCCGCGCCGCCGCCAGTTCGTGCGCGTGCTCGAAGCGCAGGACTCGGGCCAAGGTCTTCGGCGACAGGCCCACCTCACCGCGAAACCGCTCGGTGAGGTACCGGCGGCTCCAGCCGAGTTCCGCGGCGACCGCACCAACCTGGACGCAACCCCGCGCGGCGACGAGGCGGCGCCACGCCTCGGCTACCTCGGGGCGCGCCCAGCGCACATGGTCACCGCGGGCGCCACGGCCGACAGCTCGGAGCAGCAATTCGTCCAGCGCGGCGAACCGCGCCGCCCATGTTGTCGCCGATCGGAGCCGGTCGACCAGCTCGACGGCAAGCGTTCCGAGAAGCTCGTCAAGTGGGACCAGTCGGTGGGCGAGCTCGGCGGCCGGCATGCCGTAGATGGCCCGGGCCCCGAGCGGTGTCAGCGATACCTGAACACCTTGCTGGCGTCCGTCGTGGTGAATCGCGACGGACCGGCACATCAGACCGCCGGCCACGCTGCCGAATCGGGTGACCGGTGACCCGTCGTCAACGCCCGCCGCCACCTCCAAAGGATCTGACAGGCTGATCACCGCAGTGAGCGCGCGGCTCGGCGGGCCGCAGTGCACCCCCGTCGGGAGCCCGCGGAGGTCGAAGCCGACATACGAGTCGACGTACTGCCGCAAGACGGGCGCCGGTCGTGCACCGATCCCGGTGGCCGTATGGTCCTCCATTTTCGTCAGTGTACGAGCCGCCCAGCCCAGGAAAATCACCGTCCAAGGACCGATCACCGCCGTTTGCGACTGGTGACGCGGTTCTTACCGGCACTTCGTCACACAGCGCATGTCCGTCGGCCGTAGCTATACGGGAACAGGGCCGAGGAGTGCGCCACGGCCGCGGCCAAGTACCCGGGAGCCGCCGCGCTGATCGCGGACGGCAACGGCGAGTACCGCGGGACCTGCCGGCGCCGCTGGTGCGAGAGTGGGGGAGCAACTCCCGTATCCAGCCGCGCGTGCGCCGCACGCGTTCGCGACACGCTGGGTATGCGTTCCCCCAAGGAGATGGCCGCCTCGAAGCAGGAGAAGTTCTACCCGGCATCGGCCTGATCGCCGACACCCCCGGCGAGGAGACCCCGTGGGCGCGCTCATCGGCCCCGAAGACCTCGCCCACGAGGAGGCACTCGTCCGGCTCGCAGACACCGACGGCCTCGACTACGTCCGCCAGCCCCTCGACCGCGTCTCCCCCCGCCGCCGCCGGCCCCCCTACCACCGCGACGCCCGCCTCGTCGGCTACGCCACCCTCACCAAGGACGCCAAACCCTCCCGCGCCTCCGGCACCTGGCTACGCCGCGTCTTCCGGCTCGCCCCCCCACGACCGCGACCAGGCCCCCGAGGGCCTGTACGCCACCGGCGGCCCCCTCCGAAGCCGTCGACCCCCGCACCCTGGAACCGACCGTCAAGGGCTACAAGACCGAACGCTGCGAGGGCGGCCCCGCCTCCGACGCCATGCGCGAGATGGGCACAGAGCTCCCGCGGGTCTAGGACCGAACAGGGACGCCGCCCTCCGCCCGTCCTCGGCTTGAGTCGCTCCGGTCGCTGTCCGCCGAAACGCCCGCGCTGCGGGGCGCTCAAGCCCCTGCAGCTCCATACGTGCTCCCGTCGCTTCAGTCGCTGGGATACCGCGCGACGGTGGCGGGCCGCCGCTTCACGACGACCACCGTCCGCTCGCCGCGCCCGGTTACAGACCTGCCCGCGTCCTCGCCGCCGTCCCTCTCGGCGGCCCATTCTGGAAGGCCGCCGCCAGAGGGAGCTGAGTCCGCCCTTCCACGGCCGGCCGCAGGGCGGCCAACACCTGCCGGGCGCTGTCGAGTGCCGCAGCCGTCGGCCAGACAGTGCACGCTGACTCGAACCTTCGCCGGGAGCAGCGGCAAAGTGCCGACCACGAGCCCGGTGAACCACTGCGGCAACACCGGCCCCGGCCGCGCTGTGCGCAAGAACCTCTGTCAAGGGGCTGTGAAGATGCGGGAGAAAACGACCTCTCAGCGGCGGCTGAACCGGGCTCGCGGACGATGGAAGAAAGCGTGGGTTTCAGCGGTCGACCTGTGCTGGGTCCACCCAGCGGGCCAGGACGCTGAAGGCGGCCAGCTGCTCCAGGGCTTCGTGCTCGGGCAGTTCGGAGAGGCCCTCTTCGTGGCTGTTGGGGTTGCGGATACCGGCGTAGCAGCCCTCGGCGGAGGCTGCGGCGTCTCGGTGGACGCTGCGGCATGTATCGCCGTCGTCGTCGGACATCAGGCGCAGCCGGGGCTGTCCGGGTTTGGGCGCGTCTTTGGAGAAGAGGCTCTGGAACAGGGCGGTCTCGCTCACTTCCCGGCGGCCTGCCTTGTCCTGGGTCTTGGCGTTGACTTTCCGGGCGGCTGCGGTGACGGCTTCCCGGTAGTGGCCGCTTTGCCACGGGCCCCGCGCGCCCTCCCATGCCCACGGGTGCATCGTGCCCGCGCTGAGCACCGGAGCGTCGTCGCCGAGCCGCTCGCGGATCTCGGCGTCCCGCTGTAGGGCGGCGTCCGCGCGCTGGGCGGCCTCCCGGTGCTGGTACCACCGGTTGACGCTCTTGTCGCGCTCGGAGGGGACGCTTCCTCGCCAGCCGGGCAGGACCCGGTCGAGGATCTTCTCCACGGCATGTGCGCTGGCGACGATGTCCGAAGACGACGTGCGGTCAGCTCACGGGCGAGGAGGCGCAGAGCGCAGGTGGACGGATCGGCCCAGGCTGGGTGGACGAGCATGCGGAAGCTCCTGGCCGGACGGCTTGGACTCGGCACGCACCCGTCCACCAGGAGCTTCTCTACGCCCGGACCCCGTCCTCACCCCAGTGGCCCCGTTCCGCACGCAGGTTGGGGACACCTCAGTGGGTGTTGGGCGTGAGGGAGCGCGCGCGGAAGTGCTCGGCGCCGGTCACGAGCGCGGGACGGTGGTCGAAGCGACACCGATCCCCTTCGTGCCCGCGTCGTGCTCGGCTACCTGCGAGCCGGGCGCGAGCTGGATTCGGTCGAGCTCGCGGCTCAGGGCCGACCCGGACTCCCCTCCGGCGTGCTCAGCTGTGCTCAGCGAGGTGCGGTACCGCCCGGGGGCCCTGCTCCCAGGAGCGCGAGCAGCCCGGGGAATCTCTTCTCGATGTCCGCGCGTCGTAGTCGGATGCCCTTGCGGTTGCCGTAGTCGAACTCGTCAACGAGACCTGCCTCGCGCAGGACGCGGAAGTGGTGGGTCTGGGTCTGCTTCGAGATCGGCAGATCGAACGAGTTGCAGCCCCGCTCGTTGTCGCTGTGGTCGGCGGCCAACTCCGTCATCACCGAACGACGGTGCTCGTCGGCGAGGGCGCGGAACACCGCACCCAGATCGAGCGCATCGGCCTCCGGGCCGTCCAGGTTCTTCCCGGTCACGCGGCACCCCCTTTAGGTATGGCTTGCATCGTACCTGAAGGGTGTGCTCCACTGAGGTACGAAATCATTCGTACCTTGGTCCGGTTGCGCTGCCCCGTGCCGCCGCTCCCTGGGACCCGGCCCGGCACTCGCCGGGGACCTGGTCATCGACACTCCGAGAGGTCATCGTCATGAAGAAGCCCGAGGTGCTGATAGTCGGTGCTGGAATCGCAGGGCCCGCACTCGCGTACTGGCTGTCCCGGAATGGCTACCGGCCGACGGTCGTCGAACACGCCCGGCAGCTGCGCTCCGGTGGTAGCGCGATCGTCGTGAAGGGGCCCGCGATCCCGGTCGCCGAGCGCATGGGCATCCTCCCGCAGCTCCGCGAGCTCGCCACCCGCAATCGGTCACTGACCCTGCTCGACCCCGGCGGCAGGCGAATCCTGCAGCTCCCGCTCACCTCGGACAAGGCGCCGACGGTCGAGGTGACCCGAGCCGACCTGTCCGAGGTGCTCCACCGGTCGGCGCAGACCGAGGCCGAGTTCTTGTTCGACGACACGGTCACCGCTCTCGACCAGGATGAAGGCGGGGTGGACGTCACCTTCCGGCGGTCCGCGCCACGGCGCTTCGACTTGGTAGTCGGTGCCGACGGGATGCACTCCACCGTACGGCGCATGGTGTTCGGCCCCGAGCGGCAGTTCGCGGGCGACCTGGGCCTGTACGGCGCGACCGTCCCGTTGGAACCCGACGCCATCGAGGACCCGAGCGAGATGACGATGCTGACCGTGCCGAACCGGATGCTGGTCGTCCACCCCTCGCGGACCACCCCGCTCGCGATCTTCACCTTCCGGGCCGCACCGCTGGCGCCCCACGACCGCAAGAACACCGCCCTTCACAAGCAGACCGTGGCCGACGCCTACGCCGACGTGCGATGGCGGGCACCGGAACTCGTGGCGGCGTTCCTCGACCACCCGGCTCCGTTCTTCGACCCCCTGACCACCGTCCGGGTGCCCTCGTGGTCCCGCGGACGGGTCGTACTGCTCGGGGACGCGGCGGCGGCGACAGCCCTGCTGGGCGACGGGTCCAGCATGGCGATGGCGGGCGCGTACGCCCTCGCAGAAGAACTCGCCGCCCATCCCGGTGACCACACCCGCGCCTTCGCAGCCTACGAGTCGCGGCTCCGCGGTGAGGTAGGTCCGCGGCAGCGACGCGTCGGTCTGCTCTCCAGGCTCATGGTGCCCCGCACCCGGCCGGGCCTCGCGGTGCGCAACGCGGTGGGCCGCGCGGTCGGTCGCACGAACCGGATCACCTCTCGCGAAACCGTGAACCGGTAGACCGGGTCCGCACCGACCGGTCACCGGTCGGTGCGCAGCTCCGCGGTAGCCCTCAGCCGGGTCGGCGCCGCCATGTCCGACGAGCCCGGCTCGGTGTGGTAGGTCATCGCCGATGCGGCAGGCCGGCTGCTGTCGGCCTCACCCACCGTTCCGGGCACTCGCCACGACACGGGGACAGCCCTTACACCCCCGCGACGCGCGGAGGTGAAGTGCTGGGCGGACAAGGCGTATCACGGTGCCGACGGCATCATCCCGATGCCCTTCCGCGGCCTGCGTCTCAAGCCGCGGCAACGTCGGCACAACAACACCCGCACCAGGATCCGTTGCCTCGGCGAGTAAGCCATGGTCGCCCTGAAGGACTGGCCCCTCTCGCGGAAACTCCGCTGTAGCACCAACCGGGTCACCGTCAGCATGAAGACCGTCCCCCGCCCTTCATCACGCCTCAACCTGAGGTTGGAAGAAGCTCAGTGGGTACGGCGTGGGCAGGGGAACGCAGGAGGACGAGCGGAGAGCCGAGCTGGAGCGGCTGCGGGGCCGTTCGGGACTTCAGGCGCTACGAGGCCCCGAAGCCCTGGCCCGGACACCGGCCGCAAAGCAGGCCGCGGGTAGCCGGTCGGATGTCAGCGGCCAGTTGGATTCTCCCGCTCGTGGCCGCTTCAGCTTCCCACCGTGGCCGCTTCGATTCCCCGCAAGCGGCCAATTCGCGCACCCGGCGTGAGGTCACCGACCGTTCCCGCCGAACCGTGCAATCGTCTTCAGGACACGTCCCGCATCGTGGGACCGCCTGTGTGCCCTGAGCAGTCGATCCCCTTCAGCCCCGCGTCCGGCCAGGCTCCGGAGTCGGCAGGTGGGCGATGATGAGCTCGCGTGCCGCCTCGATGTGCGCGATGGTCGACTGCCGGGCCTTCGCCCCGTCGCGCATTTCGATGGCCGTGGTGATGTCCTCGTGCTCATCGGCGTGTTGCGTGAGCGACCTCGGATCGCCCCGCAGCACCCGCCAAGAGATCTTGCGCGGTAGCTTGCGGTACAAGGCTTCTGCCGCTTCGTGCAGCTGGCTGTTGCCCGCCGCCTCGAAGAGTGTCTGGTGGAAGGTGCTGTACGAGTGCCGCCACGGCGCGCCGACGGCCTCGGAGTCCGCGCCCTCCCGGATCATCTCCACGACCCTGCGGAAACCGGCGACCTGCTCCCAGAGCTGCTGGAGCTGCACCTCGGTGATCCGGCCGGCCGCGAGGTAGGCGGCGTGTCCCTCCAGCACCGCGCGTACCTCGAAGACCTCCATGATCTCCCGGGGCGACGGGTAGCGGACCCGGAACCCGCGGTTGGGCACCCGTTCCAGGACGCCCATCGCCTCAAGCCTGCTCAGCGCCAGGCTCGCCGGTGTCCGGCTCACGCCGTAGTCCTCCGCCACCTTCGCCTGGCGCATCCAGGTGCCGAGCGGGAACTCTCCGTTCGCGATCCGCTCGGCCAGTGACGTCGTCAGGTCTTCGACGACCTGTCCGCTCTGCCGCGTGCGGCCGGTGTCCGCCACCCTCGTCCTCCCATCGGTCGCCACTTGAGTATCGGCGGTGTCCGGGCCCCGCCACAGCCTCGACAGTTGACCACACCGGCGATTTTCATGCACTGTAGATGTAATTGCATGCAATCTAGAGAGGGAGTTGTCCTTATGTCCATCCTGATCAGCGGGGCCAGCATCGCGGGACTGGCCGCGGCGCAGCGGCTCAGCGCACGAGGCGCGGAGGTCACCGTGGTGGAACGGGCGCCAGGGCTGCGGCGCAACGGAGCACCGATCGACGTACGCGGCGAGGCACTCGACGTGGCAGCCGACATGGGCATCCGGGACACGCTCGCCGCCCACGAGACCGGCGCCGCTCAGCGGAGCGCTTTCACGCACATCGTGGACGAGAACGGCGAGAAGGTCGGCGCACTGCCCACCGAGCTTCCCCAGGACAGCGCGGACGACCTGGAAATCTTCCGCAACGACCTCATCGACATCCTGCACGGGTCGGTCGGCCCGGATGTCACCTTCGTGTACGGAGACTCCATCCAGGAGCTGACCGACACCGGTGAAGCGGTGGAGGTCGGATTCACCAGTGGTCGGGCCGGCCGCTATGAGCTGGTGGTGGGAGCGGACGGGATCCACTCCCACACCCGGCGCCTCGTCTTCGGGCCGGAGGAGCGGTACCGGCGACACCTCGGCGTGTACTACGGCATCCTCTCCCTTCCGGCCGAACTCGACGTCGACGGGGAGGCCTACCTCTACAGCGTGCCCGGCCGGTCGGTCATCCTCAGCGGCTACGGGGAGCGGACAAACGGGGGCTTCACCTTCCTGTCCCCGGAAATCACGTACGACTACCACGACATTGAGCAACAGCGGCAGCTCGTGTTCGACGCGTACTCCTCCGTGCGGGGCTGGAAGGTCGCCGAGATGCTGGACGCGCTCAAGCAGTCCGAGGACTTCTACCTCGACTCGACCAGCCAGGTGCACATGGACCGATGGTCGCGCGGACGCGTGGTGCTGCTCGGCGACGCCGCGTTCGCGCCGTCCTTCTACTCCGGCCAGGGAACGCCGCTGGCCATGATCGGCGCCGACGTCCTGGCCACTGAATGGGCCACCTGCGACGGAGACCTCGACCTGGCGTTCGCACGCTACGAGGAGGCGATGCGACCGCGGGTGCACCGCGCTCAGAAAGGCGTTCCGGAGGCGCGGGACCGGGTCAACCCGCCCACCTGGGAAGCGATCGAGGCCCGTAACCAGCAGTGGCCTCCGGTGCGGTGATTCCGGTCGGGTACCGACGAGGGCGATGAGGTCGGCGACGATCCCTGGGGTGGCGATCGGGCCGATCCCCGGCGCAGCAGCGGTCGTCACATCAGGGGTGGGTCAGCAGGGACCTCTCCGCCGGGGCGGTGTCCGGGCGGAGGACGTGAGTGAACGTGCCCCGGAACAGGGCGATTTCGCCGGGTGCGAGGGCTGCGGTGCTGCGTGCCGCTTCCGGGCCGCACTCCGGGTCGACCGCGTCGGCGATGTCCGCGCCCAGGGTGAGTACGGCGTCCAGGTGGTGCCAGAACGAGCCGTGTCGGGGCACTTGGCGCCGCACGTGCACGGTGGTGCACCTGTGGCCACCGTCCGGGAGTGAGGCGGGTGGGCGGCGCACGTCGGAGACCAGCGCTTGCGGTCCCTCGCCCACGCCCGGGGATTCGGCCGTGCGGGGCGGCCGAATCCCCGGGCGCGGGCGAGGACGAGGCGGCTGCACGCCGCTTCGCACAGCGCGGACCACAGCGCCGGGCCCGCGTCGCGGCGGTCACCCGCGCGCCGGCGGCCAGGAACCGCGTCGCCAGCAGCCCGACGAACGACGACGACACGGCCCTGTCGCACCGTGTGCCCCAGCGGAGGAACAGGGCAGATAGGGAACACCGCCTATTCGCCAGGAGCACCAGGCGCTGTTACACGCTCGTCCGGTAGAAAACCTTCCCCTCACGCGGCTGCACACCGAGTGATTCGTAGAAGCGCAGCGCCGCCGGGTTGTCGTCGTCAGCGGTCCACTCCACCCACGAGCACCGGTTGGCAGCAGCCTCTTCCATCAGCCGCTCCATGAACGCAGCCGCCACACCCTGCCGACGCGCCCCTCGCGGACGTACAGCACCTTCAGGCGCAGGCGCGTGTCCGCCCCGGCAGCCGGCGCCACAGCCTCGTGTGCGAGGCCATGCCGAGGGCGGCGCCATCGTCATCGCGGGCGAGGAGAACCGTCGCCGCAGGCTGGTTACTGAACAGCGCCCTCCGCACCTGCTCCGGATCACCGGGTGTGGGTTCACTGCCGTAGTACGCCGCGATCTCCCCGAGCAGTTGGGAGATCACCTCGGTATCGGTCCAGGTCTCCCGGTCGATCTTCATCCGCTGTCTCTCTTCCGCAGGCAGTGTCGGCACACCGCACAGCACCCACCCCCGCGGGCGACCGCGCCTCCGGAACCTAGCCGCTGCGTCCTGCGCCTTCGTTCGTCGCCGCGCTGGAAGCGGGCCGGACCTCGTGGTGCCAGATCCTGGACGTGCTCCGGCTGGGCCGGCCGACGACGTCGCCGAGGTCACCGCCGCCCAGGTCCGCCGCATGGTCGAGGACTTCATCGACATGGGGCGTTCGAACGCCGGTGACCGGGACATCCTGATCGCCTTCGACGCCGGATACGACGCCCCGCGCATGGCCTGTCTCCTCGACGGCCTGCCCGTTGAGTCCTGGGACGGATGCGTACGGAGAGGGTCATGCGACGGCCGGCGCCCTCGCTCAAGGAGTACGCCCTGTCCTGTCCCCAGGGCGGGCGACCGCCGGAGCACGGCGAGGAGTTCCGTTTCGCCAAGCCCGACACCTGGGGCGAGCCCGGCGCGGCGACGGTGCAGGTCACTGACCGCTATGGCACCGCTCGCGTCATGGCATGGGACCGCATCCACCCGAGGCTGACCACCCGCTCGGCCTGGATCGACCACGCCAACGAACTCCGCGTCACCGAGGGCACGTTGATGCGCCTCCTTCAGAATGATCAAGCAGACCCTCGGCTGGACCCGCCCAAAGCTGCGAACCCCGCAGGCGGCGGACCGGCGGATCTGGCGGGTCATCGCCGCCCACACCCAACTCCGCCTGACCCGGCCGTTGGCCGCTGATCTCCGGCGTCCCTGGGAACGTCCCGCCGAGCCCGACCGGCTCACCCCCGCCCGGGTTCGCCGGGGGTTTCGGACACCTCCGCCCGAACCTGCCGAGGCTGTCGCACGACCCTCGCTCGGTGTTCGTCAAGTGCGGTTCCCGGTTCGGTTCCAGAGACCGCGAGATGGGTCCGTCCCCGCGTGCGCGGGGAGCAGTTCGTAGCCGTCCTCAAGCTCCTCTGGCAGAAGGGTCCATCCCCGCGTGGGCGGGGAGCCGTCTTGTTGACCTGGGCGTTTACCGGGAGCGGGTGCACTTCTGAGCGACAAGCGGGGACTCGGGCATTTCCGCCGCCCCGTTGAGCGGACCGCAACCCTGCATCCTGCCAACGCCAGGATACGTACAGGGAGTTCACCCGCGCCGGCCGCCTTTTGGACCAGGCCGGCCGAGGGGCGGAGGAGCCCTTACGGTGTGGCGCTCGCGTCAGGGGGGTGTGCGGAGTGCGGTGGTGGCTTGTTGGACGAGCCAGTGTTCGGCTTGTTCGTAGGTCCAGGCGTTGTCGTCGGTGAGTGTGGCGAGGCCGGTGTAGCCGAAGAAGAACCACAGGATGTCGGTGGCCTGGCGGGTGGTCATGTCCGGGTGCAGGCCGCCGGTCTCGTGCAGGTGTGCGGCGACGGTGGCGACCGCGGCCCGGTAGCGGTCCGTGGCGAGGCGCAGTGCCTCGCCGGCTTCGGGGCTGTTGGGGGCGGTGGCCAGGACGACGCGCATGATGTCGCCGTAGTCCTGCCGCATCGAGCGGACCACCCCGGCGGTGTACCGCAGGATCTCACCGGGGTCGGTCAGCTGGGATTGCCGCTCCATCGCCTCGGCGACGATGGGCGCCTGGCTCCACAGGTCCGTCAGCGTGCGCAGCAGTCCCTGTTTGCCGCCGCCGACGGCGTAGACGGTCGCGGGTGCCACCCGCGCCTGCCTGGCGATGTCCTCGACCGTGGTCGCGAAGTAGCCCTGCCGTGCGTACAGCTCGCGGGCGGCGGTGACGATCGCGTTCCGGGTCGCCTCGGCGTACTCGGCCCTGCGGGTCCTGGGAGGTTCGCTCATATCCCTTCATCGTAGCCGCTCGACGGTCGGCCGAGCCTCCACCCGTTCATCAGAGGTAGGCTCTGGTGAACGGGTGACTGCTCTGCCCGCCATGATGCCGCCTCCCTGGCGGCCGAGATCCGCATCGAGGTGCCCGTTGACCGCATCGACCGCCGGCCCGACCACCGCACTGACCGCAGCCCTGCGGCGCACCTTCCCCGACGAACGGATCCGGACGACCGGGCCCGGTTACGAATCCGCCCGCGCGCTGTGGAACGGGGCGGTGACGGCCCGGCCCAGCGTGATCGCGTGCTGCTCCAGCCCGGCCGACGTACAGGCCGGGGTACGCGCCGCACGCGAGGCCGGTGTCCCGCTGTCGGTGCGCGGCGGCGGTCACGGCTGGAGCGGGAACGCCCTGGCCGAGGGGGGTCTGACCCTGGACCTGACCGGCATGCGCCAGGTGGAGGTGGACCCGCGAACGCGCACAGCGCGGGTGGCCGGCGGGGCGAGCGCCGCCGACGTCGCCGGCGCCGCGCAGGCGTACGGACTGGTCGCGGTGACCGGCACCGCCGGCGCCGTCGGGATGGCGGGACTGGCACTCGGCGGTGGCTACGGCCCGCTCTCGGGCCGGTTCGGGCTCGCGGTGGACAGCGTGCTGTCCGTCGATATCGTGCTGGCCGACGGCTCGCTGGTCACCGCCGACGCCGGGCACGAAAGCGACCTGTTCTGGGCGGTACGCGGCGCGGGCGGCAACTTCGGCGCGGTTACCGGCATGCGCCTGCGGCTCCACCAGATCCCGGCCCTGCTGTCCGGCATGGTCATCTACCCGGCCGCGCAGGCCGATCCGGTACTGGCCGCGCTCGCCGACCACCTACCGGCCGGCGGCCCGGACGAGCTGACCGTACAGACCGGATTCACCGCGGGGCCGGACGGAACGCCGGTGCTCTTCGCCGCGCCGACATGGTGCGGCGAGGCCGAGGCGGGTGAACGCGCCATAGCACCGCTCACCCGCCTCGGCGACCCGCTGGCCACACAGACCGGACCCGTTACGCTCGCCGGCATGCTGGCCGGGATCGACGCCGCGTTCCCCTCCGGACGGCACGTGGAGATCACCACCCGTACCCTCACCGGCCTGACACCCGCAGTCCGGGGCGCACTCACCGCCGGCGGGAACACGCTGACCTCACCGCTATCAGCGCTCAGCCTGCACAGCCTGCACGGCGCCGCCACCCGCGTCCCCGCCGCCGACACAGCATTCGGCAACCGCACCCCACACCTCATGACCGAGATCATCGCCACCTGGGAACCGGACGACCCCACCCCCGCCACACACCGCACCTGGGCCCACGAAACATCCCGAGCACTGGCACCCCACGCCCTCCCGGGCGGCTACGCCAACCTCCTCCCGCCCGACGCAACCGACCAGATCACACACGCCTACGGCGCCAACGGTGCTCGCTTGCTCGGTGTCAAGCGCCGGTACGACCCTGACGCGGTCTTCCGCGCCATCCCGCTGCCGGAACCGCCGCACCCGGGCCCGTGATGACGGATGCCGCCGGGGCTCGACGGGGTGCGGGGTGCGCCCCCCTCACCGTTCCCGGGGGCACCACTTTGCAGGGCGCGCGGCCGGGGCCATCAAGGTCGGCCGTCAGGATCACGCGCAGGGCAGCGCAACGGAGTTGACGACGTGGGGGGACCCATCGGTATGGCCGGAGAGGGAGCGGACCGGGGTACTGGTGCGCAGGTCTCGGTCTTCCAGGCGCTGGAGGCCGATGATCGGCCGCAGTTGGGCGGCTACACGCTGGCCGCGCGGCTCGGTGTGGGCGGTATGGGCACGGTCTATCTCTCCCACACCCTGGCGGGGCGGCCGGTGGCCATCAAGGCGATCCGTCCGGAGCTGGCGGGCGACGCGGGCTTCCGGCGCCGCTGCCGCCGGGAGGTGGAAGCGGCGCGGCGGGTGCACGGCCTGCACACCGCGCCCGTGATCGACAGCGAGATCGACACCACCCCGCTGTGGCTCGCCACCGCTTTCGTACAGGGCCCCACGCTCTCCGCGGCGGTCTCCCGGCACGGCACACTTCCTGTATCAGCCGTTCTGCTGCTGGCGGCTGGGGTGGCCGAGGAGGGGGCGGCGTCGGCGCACCGCCGCTGAGTGGCACCGAGAGCTTGACCTCGGATATGAACATCGTCAGGGAGCGTTGACGCGGTGGCGTCTTCGGTGACTTCCTTGTCCTCTGTAGTGCGGTGGAGGCTGTGAGGGAAAGGGCTGCTGTCATCAGCAGGGCCGACGCGGTCGCCGGGCGCGCCTGGATCCTCCGTGGTCGTTCATGGGAGCACAGGTCATAAGAAGCGCGGTGCCTTCGCGGGTCGCTGGCGGGGACGGTCGAGCGCGTCCCCGGTCCAGGCGGCAACCGTGTCCGCACCGGCCAGTACGGGTTCTGTGCCTTCGACTGCACAGAACCGCAGGTGGTCCTCGACCGATCGACCGACCACCCGCCCGTACGTACGCGTTGATCGTGTGGGAAGCCCGACCGATGTTCGTCATGAACTGCAGCCACCGTCGGGCCAGTTGATGTCCAACGAGAGTAGGGAACTGGCCCCAGGGGTGGGGGTCATGACAGCAGGCCGGTAGTTGCGACCGTGCCTACTTGCGCACGTGGAAGCGCAGCATGGTGACCCCGCCCGACTGGAGGTTGCTGAACGGTTCCAGGTCGATCCGGTCGAGGCCCGGCGGCGCGAAGCGGACGCCGTCGCCGAGCAGCACCGGCAGCACGTAAACCAGGATCTCGTCGACCAGGCCGCGCTGCAGGCACTGGGCGGCCACGTCGGCGCCGAGGATCTCCAGGTTCTTGCCGTCGGCGGCGTGGCGTGCCGTGGCGACGGCTTTCTCGATGTCGCAGGTGAGGAAGGTGACGTTGGGGTCCGGCTCGTCGGGCGGGCGGTGGGTGAGGACGAACTGCGCCCCGCCGTCGTAGTCGGTGTTCTCGTCGGACATGCGCTTGCCGACCTCGTACGTGCCCCGGCCGATGAGCATGGCGCCCGTGGCCGCCGCGACCTCCGGGAACGTCGCCGACGTCATGTGCTCGAAGATCCAGTCCATCGTGTGGCCGGGACCGGCGATGAACCCATCGAGGGACATCACCCTGTTCACGACCACTTTGCCGGTGCTCGCATCCGTCATGCGTCTTCTCCAAGCAGGTGGAGGGCGGGATCGCATCATAGGTCGGTGAGCAACATCTTCTCCGGCGGTAGCTACGACCTGGACCTGTCCGATGGCGTCACGGCGGTGTTCATCGGCGTGCTGATGCTGGCCGCGTCCGGTCCCGCGTCCGGTCCCGCGTCCGATCCCGCCGCCGGGGACTGGGACTTCGGCTTCGCGGGGCTGCTGACCCTGCCGGACCAGAACGTCATGGGGCGCGGTGCCGTGTATTGACCCGCAGGGTTGTTGACTCGACTGATGGGTGGCTCACCACCGAGCGCGGTGTGGCCACGGTGATGGTTGTAGGTGTGGATGAATTCCGCCAAGGCATCGGTGCGTTCGGCTTTGCTGGAGTACGGGCGCACGTAGGCCCATTCATCGAGCAGGGTGCGGTTCAGGCGCTCCGCCTTGCCGTTCGTTTGCGGGCGGTAGGTCCGGGTGCACTTGTGGACGATGTCGGCGTCTCTCAGAGTCTGCGCGAACAGCCCGGACCTGTAGCAGGAGCCGATGTCGGTGAGGACCCGCTCGACGGTGATGCCGTGCCCGGCGAAGAAGGTGTTGGCTCGCTGCCAGAACTCCGCAGCGGTCTCCTTGCGTTCATCGGTGAGGACCTCGCTGTAGGCGATGCGGGAGTGATCGTCGATGGCAGTGTGGATGAAGCTGTAGCCGATCACAGGGCTGCCGCCTTTTCGTGCGCTGGTCTGGCTTGCCGGTTGGTGCCGGCCTGTTGCCGGGGCATGATCCGATGCCCGCCGCCGTAGGGGAGGTGGCCGGGTGTCTTGACGTTGACGTGGACGAGTTCGCCGGGACGCTCGTGTTCGTAGCGGCGGATGACCTGGCCGGTGGGCCGGTCCATCCAGCGCAGACGGTTCAACTGGTGGCGCGTCAGGACACGGTGGACGGTCGAGGCGGGCAGTCCCAGAATCGGGCCGATCCTGGCCGGGCCGAGTTTCCGCTCACGGCGCAGGTCGCGGATGCGGGACTCGACATCGGCGGGGGTGCGGTGCGGAGTTGTCCGTGGTCGGCTGGAGCGGTCGTACAGGCCCGCATCGCCTTGGGCTCGCGGCGGCCCCACTTGTGGGCCGTGGTGCGGGAGATGCCCATCTCGTCGGCCACGTGGTCGACGGCCCTGCCGGCTCTGACCCGGTGGACGAGGAGCCGCCTGCCGCCGGGCATTGGGGTGGGGCACGAGGACCTCTGCGATGGTGTGGAAGTGAACACCTCGGCGGGGCGAGGCGGAGCCCGGCGGGCCTAGGACAGGCGTACTGCTCGCAGGATGGCGTCTTGGGTGTGGCGCGTGTCGGCGGGGGTCGGGGTGGCACGGGGACGGGTCTCGTTGGTCAGTACGTTCCAGGCGGTGGGGTCGAGGAGTTGGGCGATGTCGTCGGGCTGGTAGTAGTCGGCGGCGTCGATGTCCTTGCGCGATGTGAGGTCTGCGCGGGCGTGGGTGGCGAAGAGCAGCGTGCCGCCGGGGCCGACAGCGTTGAGAAGGCCGTTCAGCGCCGTGTGGCCGGGCTGGCGGTGGAGTGGGAAGTAGTGGATGGACACCAGGTCGAAGGCGTCTGCTGGGGGCGGCGTGGTGGTGAGGTCGGCCCGTGCCCACGCCACGCGGCCGTTGATGCTGGTGGTTGCGGTGGCGGCACGGTGCAGGGCGATTTCGGAGATGTCGACCGCCGTGACCTGCCAGCCGCGCCGGGCCAGCCAGAGTGCGTCGGCTCCTTCGCCGCATCCGACGTCGAGCGCCTGGCCCGGTGGCAGGTCGGTGATCTCGGTGACGAGTACGGGGTTCGGGTTGCCGCTGAATATCTGGTCGCGACTGCGGTACATCTCGTCCCAGTGCTGGGCGTCCATGGCGCTTACGTCCTCTCCTTGGTTTCTCGTTGGTGGTCGGCTGTTGGGGGTGCTTCAGATCGCTGCCGTCACCGTGGCGTTCCCGTCCTTTGCCCCGGTCTGTCGTCCGGGGCGGACAAGGAGGCCGCATGCGAGAGCGCCGAGGACGAACACCGCCACGGTCACCCAGAAGGCGACGGTGTTGCCGTGCACGGATGCTTGCGCGGCAGCGTCGGGGGCCTTGGGGTGGGTGGTGAGGTAGCTGGTGGTGGCGCTGACCGCGATGGTGTTGAGCAGGGCGGTGCCGATGGCCGCTCCGATCTGCTGTCCGGCGTTGACCAGGGCGGAGGCGGCCCCTGCGTCGGCGGCATCGACCCGGTCGGTGGCGAGGTTCATCGCCGGCCCGAAGATCAGGCCGAAGCCGGAGCCGGTGATCAGCAGGCCCGGCAGGATGCCCGCGGCGTAGCCGCTGTGCACGCTCAGCCCGGTGAACAGGGCGGTGCCCACCCCGGTGAGCACAAAGCCGCCGATGACGACGGGACGCGGGCCGGTACGGGGCAGCAGGACGCCTCCGGTCACGATGGCCATCACCACCATGGAGATGACCATGGGCAGGAACGCGATACCAGTCATCAGCGCGGAGAAGCCGAGCACCTCCTGCAGGTGGTAGGCGAGGAAGAGGAAGACGCCGAACATGCCGATTCCCGCGATCGCGACCATGAGGTAGGCGGCCCCGCGGTTGCGGTCACGTACGACCCGCATCGGCAGCAAGGGCTGGGAGACCCGGGTCTGGATGAGGACGAACAGTCCCAGGAGCAGTACGCCCGCGGCGAGGGAGCTCAGCGTCACCGGGCTGGTCCACCCCTCGCGCTCCGCCGTCGAGCAGCCGTAGACCAGGGCGAGGACACCGAGCACGGATGTGATCACGCCGGGCAGGTCCAGGCGCGGGCGCGACGAGACCGGGGCCTGCGCGGGAATCAGGGCCGCTGCCGCCGCGAGGATCACCGCGCCGGCCACGACGTTGACCAGCAGGCACCAGCGCCAGTCCAGGTACTGGGTCAGTGCCCCGCCCAGGAGCAGGCCGATCGCGGCGCCGCTGCTGGAAACCGCACCGAAGACGCCGAATGCCTTTCCGCGGCGGGACCGGTCGGTGAAGGTGGTGGCCATGAGCGACAGGGTCGCCGGTGCCAGCAGGGCCCCGAAGAAGCCCTGCAGGCCGCGCGCGGTGACCAGCATGCCAAAGCCGTTCGCGAGGCCGCCCAGTACGGAGGCGAGGATGAACCCGGACGTGGCCGTCAGCAGCATGCGCTTGCGGCCGAGCATGTCGCTCAGCCGGCCTCCGGCCAGCAGCGTGCCGCCGAAGACGAGGGCGTAGGCGGTGACGATCCACTGCCGGTCCGCGCTGCTGAAGCCCAGGTCCGCCTGTACGGACGGGAGGGCGACGTTCATGACGGTGGAGTCGAGCACCAGCAGCAGCTGGGCCAGGCTCAGTACGGCGAGGATCCACCAGTGACGGGATCCGGAGGGAAGTGCGCTTTCGGCACTCACGAGAGGGCCGGTGGCGGTTGGTTCGCTCATGACAGTCCTGCCTGAAAAATGGTCATCGATGCCGGAATGGGCCGCGGGTCACAGGCCGTGGCGCCGGTCACCCAGGACCTGTTCGCAGACGCGGGCCTCCATGGCGGGCGAGAAGGGATCGCGGTGAGCCCGGACCGCGTAGCGGGTGTCCTCGGCGACGAGGTCTCCGTTGATCGCTCCGGCGGCCGTGGAGCCGGATGCGGCCGAGGCGAGAACGTTGGCGTTCGGGTCGGCGAGGTTGCCCGCGACCCACACACCGGGAACCGCGGTGAGGCCGGTCGCGTCAGCAGCGATGTAGGCGCCGAGCCCGCTCGGGTGCGCCGTCGGGACGAGCCCGAGCCCGGTCAGGAAGTACGCGCGCGGGTATGGCTGCGGTGCGACGGCCAGGGCCCGGAGAGGGATCTGCTTGCCGGACGCCAGGCGGACCCCGGTCAGTCGGTCCTCGGCGACCTCCACACCGGTGACCTCGCCGTCCACCACCGTGATCCGGCGGGCAGCCAGCTGCTCCGCCTCCTCGTCCGCAGGACGGGGAGCGGTGTGCAGCAGCAGAGTCAGCCGGTCGGTCCACTGCCGGAACTGCAGGGCCTGCTTCACCCCGAGCGGGCCGGTGGCCAAAACCCCGATCGGCTGGTCGCGGAACTCCCAGCCGTGGCAGTACGGGCAGTGCACCACATCGCGCCCCCACCGCGGGGCGAGCCCCGGCACGTCAGGCGGCTCGTCGACGACGCCGGCGGTGGCCAGCAGCCGCCGCGCCCGCACCGTGCGGCCGGTGTCGAGCTCGATCGCGAACCCGTCGCCGTCACGCACTACGCTCACCGCCCGCCCCGCCTGCACGGCGCCGCCGTAGCCCTCCGCCTCGCGCCGCCCCGCCTGCAGCAGGTCACCGGGCGTCACTCCGTCACGGGACAGAAAGCCGTGCATGTGCGCCGCGGGCGCATTGCGGGGCCGGCCTTCGTCGATCACCAGCACCGACCTTCGGGCACGCCCGAGCATGAGCGCCGCGCTCAATCCTGCCGGGCCTGCGCCGACCACCACGACGTCATACTGGCTCGCGCTGCTGACCTGGGTGTTTCCGGTCATCGTGACCACCTCCGACCGTCACGGTGCACCCGCTTCGACGATCGGGCAAAGCTCTTTGCGGAAAGTGAAAAGTGCGGGCAAGGTGGACCGTATGAGCGACGACTTCGAGGTGGTGCTGGCTGCCGTCGGCCCTCGGCTGCGCGAGATGCGCCGCCGCCGCGGTGCCACCCTGACCGCCCTGTCGGAGACCACCGGCATCCCGATCAGCATCCTGTCCCGACTCGAATCCGGGCAGCGCAAACCGGGCCTGGAACTCTTGCTGCCGCTGGCCCGGGCCTACCAGATCCCGGTCGAGGAGCTGATCGGAGCCCCCACCGATCTGGATCCCCGGGTGTATCCGCAGCCCTTCACACGGAACGGAATGACCGTCGTCCCGCTCTCCCGTACCCCCGGCGGGCTGCAGGCGTTCAAGCACATCCTGCCCGCCGGCCTGACCGACGGTCGCGAACCCGACCCCCGCTCCCACGAGGGCTACCACTGGCTTTATGTCCTGCGGGGCCGCCTACGCGTCGTTCTCGGCGACAACGACTTCGTCCTCACCGAGGGCGAGGTTGCCGAATTCGACACCCACCTCCCGCACTGGTTCGGCAACACAGACGAACATCCCGTGGAGTTCCTCAGCATCCTCGGCCCGCAAGGTGAACGCGTCCACATCAAAGCCAGCCACCGCCCCGACGAAACCCGTCCACACTGAACAGGCCCAGCGGCACGAACCACGGAGCACGGGGCCGCCTTCACTCCGACACCTCGCCCACCCGTGTCAACAACGCTCGTGGTCAATCTGTATGGCGCGGCACTTGGGGCACGTGCCCTGCCGCCGCGGGTCCGGCTTCTGCGCCGGATCCCGGAAGGTGGGCCATCGCCGTGCCGACACGACCACGCGTGACCCTCAGCTGAGCTGGGGCTGACTGGGATCGCTCACCGTAGCCCGCACGCCGTACGGATACCCGCCGACAGCGCCGTCAACGTCCGGCCCGTACACCGGCAGCCGCTGCTGCTCTCGGCCGGCAGGTCGGGAGCCGGGCGTGGAGATGGTGGGTCTACTCCTGGCCGGGAGCGGGCGGAGGAGAGCTGGACGGGGGACCGGAAGCCGGGCGGCGTTCCCTCCGGGCCACGTACACAGCCGCGGCTCCACCCAGCAGCGTGCCGACCCCGGCGAAGAGGGCGCCCACTCCCTGCATCAGATCGGTACTGTCCTTCACTAACGACGAGTCATCGGCCGGCGGCGCCGGCGGCGGAGCGCAGTCCTCCTTCTGCTCGTGGACACGGCACGTCGCCGGTCCTTCTGCCGGGGAGTAGGCAGGGAGCACTCCGGTGCCCGCAGCGGCGGCGACTCCGCCGAGGGCTGCACCGGTCAGCGCGAGCGCGAGCCCGGTACGGAAGGGGGCCCGGCCCGCAGGAGGGCGACAGCCGGGGCCGTCACGCGGAGCGCCAGGCTTCACGGGGGCGCCGGACCGCGCGGCCCGCAGCGCCTCCACCGCGGCCTCCACGCCCTGGGAGCTGACCGGTTCGTCCCGAAGGGCCTCGAGGCGCTGTATCAGTTCGTGCGGAATCACGTCCTCGAACACGTCGTCCTGAGGGTGGTTCAGCAGAGCAACCATTTCACCAGAATGCAGCAACTGCCGTACGCATTGCATAAGTTGGCGCTGTAGAGGGCGAGACTGCACCTGTCTGTAACTGCACGGAGTCACCAGGCGTCGAGTGCTTCGGGCGCGGTGGCGCGGTCGGCGCGGAGTTTGGGACGGCGGGTGCGCTGGTTGGTCAGCCACCCCCCCCCGAGCCTGACCGCGTACTCCTGCCGTTCGTGCACGACGGTCTCCATGTGCCCACGAGACACCGTCAGATGCCCCTCGCGCGCCTCGTATCGCTCGGCAGCCCGCGAGCCGGCAGCCTGCGGGCCCTGCTCGAAGCCCGCAGCGCGGCCCCCGGACGGCTTCGTGGATACACCTGGTTCGCTTCGACGGGCGGGTCGGACCCACACCGAGCGCGGCGGGACGCTCTCGCTGCCCGTCAGCCAGCTCGCCCCAGACACGCTGCTGCTGAAGTCAGCGCCCGGTGCCCTCGCCGTGCACCGTGACCCCGGGCAGCACTTCGGCCAGCGTCCCTCCGGCTTCGACCAGGGCGTGCAGCGCGGAGTAGCGGCGCTGCCAGTCCACCGTCTGGCTTGGTTCACGAGAGCCGACAGCACCACCTGTACACGAGGTTGGCCAGTACTCGAAGCTCTGCAGAGATCGAACAGCCCATGACTTCGGGCAGCACGGGGCCGCTGCCGAGAGTTCAGCGGGGGCGCAGGGTGTAGAGGGCTGTGGAGGGCCGGGCCGGGACCCGTCCGCGATGAGTGTCAGGCCGGTCGGCACCAGCTGCCGTCTGCTGCCGGTCTGACGGACCGGCTCACTTCAGATGTCGGGTGAAGAACTGGCCCGCAGCGTCCCCCGCGAACTGCGGGACGCCGGTGTGACCGCCCATATTGGCGTGCAGAGTCTTCTCCCTGGAGCCGAAGGCGTCGAACAGGTCCAGGGCCGCCTGCCGGTCGTTCCCCTCGTCGTCCCACTGCAGCAGGACGTGCAGCGGAATGGTGACCTGGCGGGCCTCCTCGAACATGGCGCGAGGCACGAAACTCCCGGCGAACAGAACGGCGGCCGAGATGCGCGGCTCGACCGCCGCCAGCCGGGTTCCGATGGAGATCACTCCACCCGAGTACCCGACCGGGCCGCCGATCTCCGGCAGCGACAGGAGGGTGTCCAGAGCGGCCTGCCATTCCGGAACCGTCTTGTCGACCAGGGGAAGGATGAGGGCGTCGATGATCTCGGCGCTGACCGGCTCGCCGGCCTCCATCGCCCGGCGCAGGGCAGCGCGGGCCTGCTCGGCGGCGGGCCAACGGGGCCGGTCGCCGCTTCCGGGGAGCTCGATGGTGGCCGTGGCGAAGCCCGCTGCCGCGGAGTGCCGGGCCCGGTCCACGAGTCGGGGGTACATCTTGCGCAGCCCGAGGGGAGGATGGCCGAGCAGGATCAGCGGCGCCGGTACGGATGCGGATGCGGGTGTCCACAGAATGCCGGGGACCTCACCGAGGCTGAATTCGCGTTCGAGGACGCCCTCGTCGAGGCGCTGCTCGGAAGTGAGACGCATGGTCATGCCTTTCGGGAGTGCACTGGAACGGCGCTCCCGGACGACCTGCCTATCGCCCGACCGTGACCCCGGAGGGGAGCACCCATGTCGATACTGCGTTCACGGGTACCACCTCCTCGATCTCTCGCACGGCCTCCGGAAATGTAGTGGTGATCGCCCTCGTCCGCCAAACGGTTTTGCGGGGTCTCCGTGGCCGGATGCCACGGAGAGCCCGCGCACAGCTGCTTGGGATGTCATCGCCACTTCCCCAATGGCGGCTATGTGGCGACGGGGTGCGTTGACGCTGTCGATTCTGAGGCTCTGGTCCACTGCTCGTGGTTGCGTACGGAGCGTGACGCTGTTCCTTAGGGCGAGGCACGTGTGCCGCCAACTCCTGCTTGTTTGCCACGGTTTCGCGGAAACCGATTGACGCTGCGGTGCCGTTCGTGAACCATTCCGGCCCGTGACGACGAACACCGATCATGACCGGCCTGCCTACGGGCAAGGCTCTTCGGCCGACCGCCCGCTCGCCCTGATTACCGGGGTGGGCCGCACCGTCGGTATCGGCGCGGGCATCGCCCGTCGGCTAGCCGCATCGGGCTGGGACATCGCCTTCACCTGCTGGACCCCCTACGACGACCGTATGAGCTGGGGCAGCGAGCCCGGCGCGACCGAAGTGATCAGCCAATCTCTGGCCGAACACGGTGCGTCCACCACCGCGATCGAGGCGGATCTCGCCGACCCGGATACCCCGGCACGCGTCTTCGACATGGTCGAACAGCAGATGGGCAGTGTCACCGCGCTGGTGATGAGTCACTGCGAGTCTGTCGACTCTGGGCTGCTTGACACCACCGTCGAGAGTTTCGACCGGCACTTCGCTGTCAATGCGCGCGCCACCTGGCTGCTCATCCGCGAGTTCGGACGCCGCTTCGCAGCAGAACGGGGAACCGGACGGATCGTCAGCCTCACCAGTGATCACACCGTCGGCAACCTGCCCTACGGGGCTAGCAAGGGAGCCCTGGACCGCATCACCTTGGCCGCCGCCCACGAACTCGCCCACCTCGGTGTGACCGCCAACGCGATCAATCCCGGGCCGGTCGACACCGGTTGGATGCCGGAGGGAGTCCGGGAGCGGTGCATCCGCAGTGCCCCGCTCGGCCGGCTGGGCACTCCGCAGGACACCGCGCACCTCGTGGACTTCCTGTGCTCCAGGGAGGGCGAGTGGATCAACGGTCAGTTGTTGATGAGCAACGGTGGCCTCGTATAGGCGCCCAACGTCCGTTTCTCAAGCGCCACACGCTCGGTCACGCCAATAGGGCTGGTTTGCGTAGGGGGTCGAATCCCGCACGGCCGAACATCTGGCGCTCCAGCATCTTGATCCGGTTGACATGGTCTTCCACGACGTCGGAGTTCCACTGGCGGGTGAGACCGGCGGTGACGGCGTCGAGGTCGCGCCAGAGGTGCTGAGCGAAGTGGCGGGGGCTGGGCAGTTCGGCGGTGGCGCCGACTGCTTCGGTCCATTTGGGGAGTCGGTCGCCTTGCAGGTGAGTGAGTATGTGGGCGAAGGAGCGCACGTGCTCGGCGAGTGCTCTCGGTTCGGGGCAGTTGGCCAGGGCGGCTTTGAGGTGGAGTCGATCGCCTTCGGGTGGAGCGTCGGGGTGGGTGAGGAGCCAGCGCGTGACGGCGCGGACCGATGGCGGCCGGGGGCCGACCGGTTGGGGCTTGCCGCGAAGATTCCTGCTGATGTAGTCGCGGACGCCGGCGTAGCCGCGGGGACCGCCCTGTTCCTTGATCTCCTCCCATGGTTTCCAGGCATTGGTGCAGCCTTCCGGCCGAGGCTGATCGGGGTAGGGCTATAGGCGTCGAGCCTGGTCGCACGGCCTTGTCACTGACCGGTGAACATCTCCTCCGCAGTGGTGGCGCGGGAGAAGCGCAGGATCGTCCCGCTGCAGATTGAGGGTCATCCCGAGTTGCCGGGCGACGGACCGCTTGCTGTGACCGGTGGCGAGGGGAGCGTGGATGGTGGCGTGCTTGGCGCGGGTGCGTTCGGCGAACCGGTGCCCTGTCGGCCAGGGCGACGACGCGGCCGGCTCCGGCCCTCCTGAGGTTCCTCCGGCTGTTCCGGCGTGGAGCGTAAGCAGCTGCGGTGCCGGTAGGCGCACTCTCAGCGGCTTCGCCCAGGTTGTGCCAGAGGGGTGCCACCGGTAGGCGACCGGGAGAGCCTGCGGGGCGCTGCGAGTGGCGCCCTCGGCGAAGAACGGGCCCGGTCCGGCAGATGATCTCGATGCCTGGGCTGCTCGGCGAGCCAGGCCGCGAGCGTGTCCGCCTCCCGGTCGGGAAGGAGGTCGACCGGGCGACGTGTTTCGACGTCGACGAGCACGGTTCCGTAGATACGGCCCTTGCGCTGGGCGTACTCGTCCACGCCGACCACGCGGGGTGCTGTGGCAGCGGGATCCGGAAGGAAGCGATCAGCCTCGGCAGGGCGTTCCGACTGACCGGGCCGCGCCGGATGCGAGTGCGTCGCGCCACGACGCGGGGGAGCGTCGCCGTGCCCGTCGCGCCGGCCGACAGCGACAGCAGCTCTTGGGGGCCTGCGAGGTTCAGTTGCCCGCCCGAGAGCGAGGCGTGGTCATGCAGGTACAGGTGCATCGGCCGCTTGGCGTTGGCACCGGTGTTCCGCTTGCGGGCGAAGGTGACGGTCATCTTCGCGAGCGTCTTTGCCCGCACATCCGGCAGTGGGGGAGAGCACCTTCCGCAGCAAAGAGCCGGTCTGGCTGTCCGTACGCTCCCGCTGACGGCGCACGCACAGAGCCTGGTCACACCCCTTACACTCGCGGTCACCAGCGGGGTGGGTTCCGCGGGGAACTGGCGACAGTTGAATAGGCGAGCCCACCAGTAACGCCCGGAACACGCGACTCCCGATTACCCGCTGAAGGTTTGCGACAGCCGGCCTGAAGCTTGAGTCGACTCAGATAACGGCCACACCAAGTTCACGACGCAGGCTCGGAAGTGCCGAGATTTCCTCCTGAAGCTGTTCAAGTTGCTCGGGATAACTGCCGCCGGCAGCGGCATAGGCATCTATCAGCTCACGTAGGCGCTGCTCATGGGCATCGAGACACCTGCGAATCGCCTCAAGATGATCCATGTCATACCCGCGCCACCTTAGGAGCCGCGGAGTATCTGAGGGCAATTGCCTGCTGCTGAGAATCTGCAACTCTCGCGGCGTCCACTCTTCCTGACATTGAGCCAGTAAGCCCTCAAGTGTAGATCGTACATGGCTAAGGGTGGATCTACGCGGGTGATGCAATACGGGAGATTGAAGCGTCTCATCAAACTTGGCCACCTGTGTAGCGTTATAGGTGACGCTCACGCGCGCCTTGAATGCTTGGACGTGCGGCCAGTTCTCAGCATTGACTGTAGGTGGCGACCAGTCTAGACACACCCTGTCTACACTGCCAGATTTCAGCTCCTGGGACAGTGGAATCGCAACCGTAGCCTTTCTGGGTAACCCTTGCAGGACTTGCTCAGTACGCGTATAGACCCCGTATCTTGCTGACCATACTTGGAGGTTCATCCGGTTGAGGATGTCCTCCTCTGGGTCCCAGATTCGAGGCATCTCCGTGCCTGTATTGTAGACTATTTCTGAAAGTTCCAGACTAAGTGCGTGAACATATGCGGTCTGTCCGCCACTGTTCAGTAGCTTGACATCAATGACTACTTCTGGGGTCGGCCCGCTCAGGCTGGCTTGCTCGGTCGGCTCAAGCATCTCCGGCAGGATCAAGGAGACATCAACGAGGGCGACATGCGCCTTGGTCGGCGTTCGAGCCTTGGCTACCGCCCACGCGCCGATCAGCGCACCAACGATGGTCCCCAGTCCTCCGATCAGAGCTTCCTGCATAGCAGGACCATACAAGTCGTGGCCGCGACAAAGCCGCAGTCTTCCGAATCATCCTTGAACCGGAGCTGACGTTGACCAGCCAAGCCCATCGGGCTGCGCTCCGTGACTGGAGCAGGTGACCGTCCGACATAGCCGGTTCCCCGGATTCACTGTTGGCCGCAGCGGCCTCGCACGCTCGGGTGGGGAGATCCGCTACAGGGAGGGGCACAGAGAGTGAAATTCGTCCTTGTGCAGCGGGAGCATTGGCGACAGTTGAATACGCGAGCTCACCAGTACCGAGGCCGTACTGGGCCCAACGCGCCAACAAGAACTACCGCCACGTCTACCGCTACGGCCACGGCACCACCCGCCCCACCGCCCGCCAACTCTCCCGCGGCGCCAGCTACGCGGCAACCGCCAAACGCAACGCCGCGAAGGCAGCCGCCAAACGCCGCGCCGCACGCAAAGCCGCCCAACAACGCCAGAAGCAGCAAAGCATCAAGAGCAAGATCCTCGGCGGCCTCCACTCCACCTTCGGCACCTGGGACGGCTGGAAGAACCGAGTCCTCCCGGGAGTAGCTTTTGGAACCTGTCTTGTAGTGTCCGTGGGTACTTGTGCTGGTGTAGGAGCTGGTATCGCGCTGACCAAATTCCTTGTGGATTGGAAGAGGACGGGTCACGCTGACGTGCCGGGGTTCGCGAAAGACCTGGCGTGGACGGCAACCGGCGCTGGTGGGGCCTTCAGTAGGGGGTTCGGAGGAGCTGCCAGTTGGCGGGCCGCATATGGAACGAATGCAATTTCGCGAGTGCCCAGGAGCTACCGTATGAAGGTTCCTGACGTACGCGGGGTCGGGGGCGGCAGAAGATCCTGGGCGGTAACAGGCAATCCCAACGGGGCAATTGATTGGGGAACCACGTACGGCAACATGGGGAAACGCTGGGTTCAACGCGGCTTTCTGTTCAGCCGGTGATGCGAGCCTCGGCTCATATGGGGGAGGTTGTTGAGGTGGCCCAGAAAATCATGCTGCGCCGGAAATCGTTCGTGGTGCTCGCCTGGCTCGGCTCCATTCTTGGGTTCGGATTCGCGGTGATCGCCGCAACTGGAGCTGGGTAACGACTTTTACCATGGTAATTTTCTCGTCATGGCGGTCAGCCTGGCGTTTGTGCCTTTCGCCCGGCACATATGGTGCTCCAGGATCGTTCTGGACTCCGGGGCGTTGATGGTGGTGAATCCGGTGCGGGTGTACCGGGTTCCGTACCAGGACGTGGTTCGGGTGACCGCTACCAGTGGAGGGACCTTGCTCGTCGTGACGAGTGGAAGGATGGAGATTCCGTCCACCGGCTTCGGCGGTTCCGTCATTGACGCCTTCGCCGGATCGACGAACACGGCGACCGACACCGCGGAACATGAGGTCCGACGCCGACGCGGCTCCAGTGACACGGAACCGGGAACAGTCCGCTTCTCCAGGGAATTTGTGGGTGATATGTGCCTGGTCGCTTCGCTGGCCTGTCTGGTGATTCACGTCGCGGGCGGTAGGTGACCGGACGGCCGCGGGCCCAGGTGCCGCCGCGGGTGCGGGTTCGGGTGATCGCTTTGACGAGGATGTCCCCGCCGGCGCAATCGGGCCTTTTGCACTGGTCGACGCGGACGCTGGCCGACCACTTGAAGCGGCGCGAGGGCATCTCGGTGTCCTGGCACTATGTTGCCCGTATCTGGCGCGAGGAGAATTTGAAGCCGCACCGCGGCGGCACTTCAACATCTCGAAAGACCCGGCGTTCGCGGAGATGGTCGCCGACATCGTCGGGTTGTACCTGGCCCCGCCCGGGGGCGCCGTGGTGCTTTCGGTCGACGAGAAGACGCAGGTGCAAGCCCTGGGCCGGACCCAGTCTGTGCTGCCGGTGGGCCTTCGCGGCCACAGGGAAACGCACCCACGGCCATGTGCGGCACGGCACCACGAACCTGTTCGCCGCGCTGAACGTCACGACCGGTGAAGTGTGGGGCGATCCATGTCCTTCTGGACAACCTCTCCGCGCACACCACTCCGGACGTGAAGGAATTGGGCTCCACCGCCCGCGGCGCGGGCTCCAGCGGCGCCTCCGACCCCATGGCCGTCAACGAGACCGTCATCGCGAAGCTGCGGCCGAAGCCGGACCTGGCCCAGCTCACCGAGCAGCCGGCGGAAGCTCAGTCCGCCGCCCGGTCCGCCGTCGACGCACCGGAGGGCATCGGCACCATCGCCTCGTACTGGACCGAGGTGCCACTGCCGGCCACCGGCACGTGGAAGGCGCCCGGCAAGGGCGGCGCGCAGGCCGACATCGTGGTGACCGCGCCGCAGGACGATGTGCCGCTGCTGTTCATCTAGTGCTCTGACCGCATAGGTTTGCCGGGTTGTTCAGGCAGCGGTGGGGAGGGGGCGTCCGCCCCAGCGGATGCCCTTTTCGTGCCGGATTCGGGCGCGTTCTTTGCGTTCTGCGGTCAGGACGTCGCGGTGGCGGGCGTTGGCGTTGCGCCACCGCAGGTAGGCGTGCAGGGCCCGGGTCTGGACGGTGTGGTTGGGGTGGTGGGAGTTGGCGATGGTGAACTGCCGAAGCGGTCCGAAGTGCGCCTCGATCGGATTGGCCCAGGAGGCGTAGGTCGGGGTGAAGCACAGCTCGACCTTGTGTTTCTTCGCCCAGCGGCGGATGTCGGTGCCCTTGTGGGCGGACAGGTTGTCCAGGATGACGTAGACCGGTGCGGCGTCGGGCCGGGCGGCGCGGATCGACTTGAGCGCGGCCAGGCTGTTCACGGCGCCTTTCCTGCGGCGGTTGACGCCCCACAGGCGGTCGTCGCCGACCGGGTAGCAGCCGTGGGAATAGCGCACCCCATGGGTGCGGTGGTAGGTGGTCGGCAGTCGGTCGGGGCGCCTGCGCGCGGCCCAGCCGGAGCCGGAGGTGGGCCTGATCCCCAGCGGTCCGAACTCGTCGAAGGCGAAGACCCGGTCGGGGAAGCGGTCCAGGACCTCCTCTATGCGGTCCAGCTTCGCGTCACGTTCGGGGTCGGGGGACTCCTTCCAGGTCTTGGTGCGCTGGAAGGTGATGCCGTGGCGGGCGAGCAGGCCGCGTAACGCCTCACGGCCGATGAGGATCATGAGGCCGGGGACTTTCCGCAGGTAGGCGACGAGTTTACGCAGAGACCAGCGGGTGAAGGGCTGGCCGAGCTTGGTGGGGCGGGTGGTGGCCGTCCGGATGACGAAGTCTTCCTCGTCAGGGCTGAGTCGGCGGGGACGGCCTCCCGCCCACCGAGGGTCCAGGCAGGCCAGGCCGATCTCGTTGAACCGGTGGATCACGTCCCGGACGGTGTCCTCGTCGGCCTGGACCAGCTGGGCGATCACCGGAACCCGGTTCCCGCCGGCCGAGGCCAGCAGCATCATCGCGCGCCGGTAGCGCACCGAACTCGTGCTGCCCCGGCGCACGATCTGCTGCAGCTTCTGCCCCTCCTGGTCGGTCAGTCTGCGCACACGGACCGGCTCAGCCACCGCGCCTCCAGCGATCGGTACGGACGTCACCGCCCATCCAACCGCCACAACCACCAACCCGGCGAACCTATGCGGTCACAGCTAGATCGACAACTGCCACGAGACGGCAGAGGAGATCGCCGACAAGCTGGAGAAGTACGCACGGTTCTTCCGGCGGAAGATGAAGGACACCGACGGCATGGAGCGGCCGATGTGGCGCACCCGCTGGACGGCCCCGGAGGGCCGGTACGGGGACGTGCCGCACCCGCCCGTGCTGCTGTGTTCAACCACATCGGGGCGCGCAACCCCAACCGCACCGTTCCACGGCTCGCCGAACTCACCCGTCGGCACTGGCAGGGAGAGTGGCAGCGTGGCGGTCACCATTTTGGTCATGATGACTGTCCTTTTCTGGTTGATGAACGGTAATGCGTCGGCCCGATTTCACTGGCCGTGGTGCCGTGTCCAGGGCGGGAGTTGGGCATTCGGTTCGGTGTGGGGAGATCACCGTGGATTGTGTCGGATGAGTTGTGGGCTCGTGTTGAGCCGTTGCTGCCGCAGCGTGAGCGCAGCTTCCGGTATCCGGGCCGCAGGCCGAGGACGGAACCATCCGCCACAACAGGGACTTTCGGGGGAGGCCCGACGCCGGCCGCAAGACGAAGCGCCTTTCCTGGCCGCTGACACCGGGCTGGACGGACACCACGGGCGCCCTCGCGGACAACGGGGTGCACGAAGTCGGCCGGCACCAGGTGCAGGGGTGGCCAGTGTGAACGGCCGGTGGCGGATCGCCGGTACGGCAGAGTTGTCTGTCCATCGGCCCGGAGGACCTCAGCTGTCACGGGGCCCGAGATGGTGATGTGGGCCGTCGGCGAGTGGGAGCACTTCCGTTACGCCTACGCGGTGGACCCGACCGCCTGGGCGGGAGAAGCACGTCACCGACCCCGGGCCGGCCGCTCTGCCGCCGGGCGTCATCGTGGTGCGGGCCCTCGAAAGCTGTTGTCAGGATGCGGCATCGCGTCCCTGTCGCGCACAAGCGCGGTCCACTCAGCGGACTGGCGTAATGCGGAACAGGTCGGGCCCGCATCAGTATCTGAAAAGTCTTAATCCGTCGTTATCAAGTATTTGTGTTGTATCGGCGGGGCTTTCTACGCTGGGGCGACATCGAGGGCCTCAATCGACGAAAGGGCATTCGGTGGAGCTGAGGAACCTTCGATACTTCGTGACCGTCGCCGAGACACGTCACTTCGGCAGGGCCGCCGAGCAACTGCACATGGCCCAGCCGCCACTTTCCCAGGCGATCCGGCGCCTGGAGGCCGAACTGGGTGTGGAGCTGTTCAGCCGTACGACTCGGCAGGTGGCACTGACCCGGGCGGGCGACGTCTTCCGCACGGATGCGGAGCACATTCTCAAGGCCGTTGACGAGGCGGTCTCCCGGGTGGCGCGCTTCGCGGCCGGCGTGGAAGGGGTACTGAGGGTCGGCTTGACAGGTTCCGCTTCGTATCGACAACTACCCGCACTCGCACGGCTGCTGAAGCGCGAGATGCCTCACGTGATGCTGGAGGTGCACACCGAGATGTTGACTCCCGCCCAGGAGAAGGCGCTCATCGAGCGTCGTATCGATGTAGGCATGCTGCGTCCCCCGGTACGCCAGGACGGAATCCTCCACCGTCCCCTCGCCGACGAGCCGTTGGTCGTTGCCATGTCCGAGCAGCATGAGCTGGCAGAAGTGGAATCAGTACGGGCGGATCAGCTCAAGCACGAGAGCTTCATCATGTACGGCGCCTCGCTCGGGTCGGTTCTCAACGACGCCGTTGTCCGTACGTGCCTGGGCGCGGGCTACTACCCGCACCTCGCGTACGAGGTCACCGAGACATCCGCGGCCCTGGCGCTGGTCGGCGCCGGCCTGGGGATCGCCGTCCTGCCGGACTCCATCCGCTCCGCTCCTCGCGAAGGCGTCGTGTGCAAGGAACTGGTGGACGCCCACTCCGTGCGGCTGGACCTGGCCTGGAGGAGGGACGACGACTCAGCGGTGCTGCGCAACCTCCTTGAGGTGCTGGAGCGAAACGCCGTCTTCGTCGAAGGAGTGGAATGAAGATCGTCAAGGTGGAGGCGATTCCGTTCGCCATCCCGTACGTCAAGCCGCTGCGGTTCGCCAGCGGCGAGGTGCACACCGCCGACCACGTCCTGGTCCGGGTGCACACCGACGAGGGCCTCGTCGGCACCGCCGAGGCCCCGCCCCGGCCCTACACCTACGGCGAGACACAGGAGTCGATCGTCGCGGTCGTCGACAAGATCTTCGCCCCGCAGATCCTGGGGCTGACGCTCCTGGAACGGGAGTCGGTCCACGAGCGCCTGGACCGCACGGTCGGCAATCCGACCGCGAAGGCCGCGATCGACATGGCGCTGTGGGACACCCTCGGGCAGGCCGCTGGTATGCCGGTGTCCGGGCTGCTCGGCGGATACACCGACCGGATGCGGGTGAGCCACATGGTCGGTTTCGCCTCCGCGGAGAAGATGGTCGCGGAGGCGGAGCGTGTTCGGGGCACGTACGGCGTCACCACCTTCAAGGTGAAGGTCGGTCGCCGCCCGTACACCGAGGACGTGGCCGCCTGCCGTGCGCTGCGCGAGGCCCTGGGCGACGACGTGGAGCTGTACATCGACGGCAACCGGGGCTGGACCGCCCCGGAGTCAGCGCGCGTGCTGCGCGAACTCGCCGACCTCAACCTGATGTTCGCCGAGGAGCTGTGCCCCGCCGACGACGTGCTCGGCCGACGGTGGCTGGTCGAGCGGTGCCCGGTGCCGTTCATCGCCGACGAGAGCGCGACCCGCGCCGGTGAGGTGACCCGGGAACTGCTGGGCGGCTCCGCCACCGCCATCAGCGTCAAGACGGCCCGCACCGGCTTCACCGCCTCCCAGCGGGTGCTGCACGAGTGCGAGGGACTCGGAGTGGAGGTGGTCATGGGCAACCAGATCGACGGCCAGGTGGGCACCCTGTGCTCGGTCGCGTTCGGATCAGCGCACCGCCACAGCGCCCGCTACGCGGGGGAACTGTCGAACTTCCTCGACATGACCGATGACCTCCTCACCGAGCCGCTGACCATCGAGAACGGCACGCTGCGGGTTCGCGAAGGCGCTGGACTCGGCATCGACATCGACCCCGACAAGCTGGCCCGCTACCGCCAGGACATCTGACCCGGCACGCGCCGCACCACGAAGAAGCACGAGCCGCACCACGAAGAAGAGGGACGGACACCATGACCGATACCACCACCGAGCAGGCCGGCGCCGCCGCTTCGGGAGCAGCCGCCACCGAGCGGTTCCGCAGCCGGATCGCTTCGGCAGCCGCCGGGTCCGACGCCGAGCGCGTCGACACCCTCGTCACCGCACTGCTCACCGCGACGCACGACATCATCCGTCGCCACAAGGTGACCTACGAGGAGTACAACGCCCTCAAGGCATGGCTGATCCAGGTCGGTGAAGACGGCGAATGGCCGCTCTTCCTGGACGTCTGGGTCGAGCACGTCGTCGAGGAGGTCGCCGGCGAGAGCCGCGAGGGCAGCAAGGGCACCATCGAGGGCCCGTATTACGTGCCGGACGCGCCCGCCCTGCCCGCCGAGGCGACGCTGCCCATGCGGGAGAACGAGGCCGGCATACCCCTGCTCTTCCAGGGCCAGGTCAGGAGCGTGGACGACGGCCCTCTGCCCGCCGCGAAGGTGGAGATGTGGCAGGCCGACGACGACGGTTTCTACTCCCAGTTCGCGCCGGATCTGCCCGAGTGGAACCTTCGGGGGACCGTGATCGCCGACGGGACGGGCCACTTCAAGATATACACGATCCAGCCCGCGCCGTACCAGATCCCGACCGACGGTGCCTGCGGCAGTCTGGTCTCGGCGGCGGGCTGGCACCCGTGGCGCCCCGCTCACCTGCACCTGAAGGTTTCCGCGCCCGGGTACCAACTGGTCACCACACAGCTCTACTTCACTGGTGGCGCGTACGTGGACGACGACATCGCCTCCGCGGTCAAGCCCGAGCTGATGCTGGACCCGACTCCGACCGGCGACGGCGAACACCACGAGGTCACCTACGACTTCGTTCTCGACAGGGCGTGATCGCCCATGCTCTTCGCCGTACGCATGAACGTTGACATCCCGCGTGACTTCGACCCGGAGGTCCGCGCGGATCTGGTGGCCCGTGAGAAGGCTTACTGTCAGGAACTCCAGAGGTCCGGGGAGTGGGTGCACATCTGGCGCTGTGTCGGCCAGTACGCCAACATCAGTGTCTTCGACGTCGCCGGCAACGAGGCGATGCACCGCATCCTCTGGAGCCTGCCCCTCTTTCCGTACATGACGGTCGAGGTGACGCCGCTGGCGCAGCACCCTTCGGATCTGGCGGCCGGCTGATGGACAAGGTGATGGCCACGGCCGGTGAGGCGGTGGCTGATGTGCCGGAGGGCGCGTCGTTGGCCGTGGGTGGTTTCGGCCTGAGCGGTGTGCCGAACGTGCTGATCCAGGCGCTGTACGCGCGCGGGGTTTCGGGGCTGTCGGTGGTCTCCAACAACTGCGGGGCGATGGACACCGGTCTCGCGGTGCTGCTGGCCGCGGGCCGCATCGACCGCGTGACGGGCTCCTACATCGGGGCGAACAAGGAGTTCGCCCGGCAGTACCTGGGCGGTGAGCTGGAGGTCGAGCTGACCCCGCAGGGCACCCTCGCCGAACGGCTGCGGGCCGGCGGGGCGGGCATCCCCGCGTTCTACACCCCGGCGGGTGTGGGCACGCAGGTCGCCGAGGGCGGTCTGCCCCGGCGTTACGACGGCTCCGGTGGCGTCGCGCTGGCCTCGCCACCCAAGGAGGTCCGCGAGTTCGACGGCACCGAGTACGTGCTGGAGCGGGGCATCCGTACCGACTTCGCGCTGGTGCGGGCCTGGAAGGGCGACCGGCACGGGAATCTGGTGTTCAACAAGTCCTCGCGGAACTTCAACCCCCTCGCGGCGATGGCCGGCAAGGTCACCGTCGCCGAGGTCGAGGAACTCGTCGAACCCGGCGAGATCGAGGCGGACGCGGTGCACCTGCCCGGCATCTTCGTACGGCGGGTCCTCGCCCTGACCCCGGAGCAGGCCACCGACAAGAAGATCGAGAAGCGGACGGTGACTTCCTGATGACCTGGACCCGTGAGGAGATGGCCGCCCGCGCGGCACGGGAGCTGCGGGACGGGCAGTACGTCAATCTGGGCATCGGCCTGCCGACCCTGATCCCCAACTACCTCCCGCCCGGCGTCGAGGTCACCCTCGAATCCGAGAACGGCATCCTCGGGACGGGCCCCTACCCGACCGAGGACGCCGTCGACCCCGACCTGATCAACGCGGGCAAGGAGACGGTCACGGTCCTGCCCGGTGCCTCCTTTTTCGACTCGGCGCTCTCCTTCGGGATGATCCGCGGCGGGCACATCGATGTCGCCGTTCTGGGCGCGATGCAGGTCTCGGCCGGCGGGGATCTGGCGAACTGGGCGGTCCCGGGCAAGATGATCACCGGGATCGGCGGGGCGATGGACCTCATCCACGGCGCCCGCACCGTCATCGTCGTCATGACCCACACCGCCAAGGACGGCTCGCCGAAGATCCTGGAGGAGTGCGCGCTGCCGCTGACCGGCAAGGCGAGTGTGGACCGGATCATCACCGACCTCGCCGTCCTGGACGTCACCGACGACGGACTCGTCCTGGTCGAGTGCGCGCCGGGCGTGGGCGTCGAGGGGATCGTCGCCAAGACCGACGCCGAACTGACCTTCGCGGAGGACCTGAAGTGAAGCCCGTCTATCTCGTCGACGCCGTCCGCACCCCGATCGGCCGCTACAAAGGCTCCCTGGCCTCCGTCCGCCCCGACGACCTGGCCGCGCACGCCATCAGGGAACTCCTCGGCCGCACCCCCGGCCTGGACCCCGCCCGGATCGAGGACGTCTACTTCGGCAACGCCAACGGCGCCGGCGAGGAGAACCGCAACGTCGGGCGGATGGCCGCCCTCCTCGCGGGCCTGCCCACCTCCGTGCCCGGCGTGACCGTGAACCGGCTGTGCGCCTCGGGCATGGAGGCCGTCATCCAGGCGGCCCGCGCGATCGCCGCCGGGGACGCCTCCATCGCCGTGGCCGGCGGCGTGGAGTCGATGACCCGCGCGCCCTATGTGCTGCCCAAGAACGACAGGCCGTTCCCCGCCGGACACGTCGAGTGGTACTCCACCACCCTGGGCTGGCGCATGGTCAACCCGAAGATGGAACCGCGGTGGACCGTCCCGCTGGGCGAGTCCGCCGAACTCGTCGCCGACAAGCACGGGATCAGCCGGGAGCGGCAGGACGAGTTCGCCCTCGCCTCCCACCAGAAGGCCGCCCGCGCCCAGGAACAGGGCCTGTTCGACGCGGAGATCGCGGCCGTCGCGGTGCCGCGGCGCAAGGGCGAGCCCGTCGAGTACACCGCCGACGAGTGCGTGCGCCCGGACGCCTCCCTGGCGGCGATGGCCGGCCTCAAGCCGTCCTTCCGCGAGGAGAACGGCACCGTCACCGCCGGGAACGCCTCCCCGCTCAACGACGGCGCCGCCGCGCTGCTGCTCGTCGACGAGGAGGGGTTGAAGGCCACCGGCCGCGAGCCGCTGGCCCGGATCTCCGCCACCGGCGTCAACGCCCTGGACCCGCACTACTTCGGGCTGGCCCCCGTCGAGGCGGCCAACCGGGCGCTGGCCAAGGCCGGTAGGACCTTCGCCGACCTGGACGTGCTGGAGCTGAACGAGGCGTTCGCCGCGCAGGTCCTCGGCTGCGTCGCCGAATGGCCCGAGTTCGACCTCACGATCCTCAACCCGCAGGGCGGGGCCATCGCCCTGGGCCACCCCCTGGGCGCCTCCGGAGCCCGCCTCACCGGGACCGCCGCCCACCAGCTCGCCCGCAAGGGCGGCGGCACCGGAATCGCCACCCTCTGCATCGGGGTCGGCCAGGGCCTCGCCCTCGTCCTCGAACGCTGATCGCCCCCGACATCAGGAGCTGGCTTGACCATGGACCGACCCCGGCTCGACCACGACGTCTGCGGACCGCAGGACGCACCCCTGCTGGTGCTCGGCCCGTCACTGGGCACCTCACGAACCCTGTGGGAGCCGTACGTCGGCGACCTCGCCGGCCGGTATCGCGTACTCCGTTTCGACCTGCCCGGGCACGGCGGTTCACCGGCTCGGGACACGGTGGACCCGCGCCCCGGACACATGACCGTGGCGGCCCTCGCCGACCTTGTCCTCGCGTTGGCGGACGAGGAGGGCCGGGAGACCTTCTGCTACGCGGGCGTCTCCCTGGGGGGAGCGATCGGCACCTGGCTCGCTGCCAGGCATCAGGACCGGATCAGCGCACTGGCCCTGATCTGCACCTCGGCCCACTTCGGTGGACCGGAGCCATGGCTCGACCGGGCCGAGCTGGTGCGCCGCGAGGGGATGGGGCCCCTCGTGCAGAGCAGCCCCGCCCGGTGGTTCGGGGACGCCGGGACGGCCGGGTCCGAGTCCGGGCGCGCGCTCCTGCGTGGACTCGCGACGGTGGACCCGGTCGGCTACGCGGCCTGCTGCGACGCCCTCGCGGCGTTCGACGTGCGTGCTGAATTGCGGCGTGTCCAGGCGCCCACCTGGATCGTCGGCGGTGAACGGGACGTGGCCACACCGGTCGAGCACGCTCGTGAACTCGCCGATGGCATCCCCGGCGCCATCCTGAGGACCGCTGACTGCGCTCACCTGGCCCTGGAGGACCCGGCTGTGGTCCGGGGTGTACTGGATGCCATGCACGCGGCGGTCGGTTGAACCGCCGTCCTGCTCAGGTGAAGTCCGTCGCCCCGATCGACCGGGTGAACCGGTGGCTCACCTCCCGCAGCAGCGCCGCGTATCTCGCCGGAGCGGTGCGGTGCAGCGGTGCGGTCACCGACATGGCGGCGATGACGAGGCCGGTGGTGCCGTACAAGGGGATCGCCACGCTGACGTGCCCGAGGCGGGCCTGCTCGCTCTCCACGACATAACCGAGGCTCCGCGCCCGCTTGAGCTCCGCCGACAGGGCCCCGGGGGTGCTCACCGTACGCGGCGTGATCCTCTTCAGGGGCGCGGCCAGGACGTCCTCCAGCAGGGACGCGGGACCGAAAGCGAGGAACGCCTTCCCTGTCGCCGGGCCGTGCAGGGGCATCCGGCCGGCCACCCGTGACGGCCAGGCCACCTGCCCGTGCCCGTACACCTTCTCCAGGTAGAGGACGTCGAGGCCGTCGGGGATCGAGAGGTGGACCGTCTCCCTGGTCGCCTGGTGCAGGTCCTCCATGTACGGGCGGGTGGTGTCGCGCAGGATGTGTTGGCGGGGGACGCGCTGCCCCAGCTCGAACAGGGGCAGTCCGAGTTGGTAGTCATGCCCATGGCGTTCCAGGACGCCCCAGTCCAGCAGCTCCTGGGCCAGCCGGTGGACGGACGCCTTGGCGACGCCCGAGCGGCGGGCGATCTCCGAGAGGCTGAGGCGCTGGTCTTCGTGGGAGAAGCACTCCAGGATCAGTTGGACCTTGCCCAGCACACTGTTCCGCGCCGACTGAGGGCTCACTTCGTGTCCCACCCGGTCTCCTCACTCCTCACATGTCTGACGTGCTCTGTCGGCCTGGGCGTCCGCCGTCGCCACGCCACCCGTCACACCCCCGGCACCCCGTGCACGTCGGGACGCGCCCCGCCGGACAGCGCGCACCGCGCGCAGGAGCACGACCGAGACGAGCACGCCCACCGCGGTCTCCACCACGCGGTCCACGAGCAGGAACCGCAGCGCGGCCGGGGAGGCGAGATGGCTGGTCAGCAGGGCGGTCGGGGTGATGCCGACGACGGCGATGCCGTAGTGGCGGGCGATGAACAGCTCGGCCAGCAGCATGGAGGCCACGACGGCGATCCACAGCACCCACGTCGGCGGGCCGGGCGCGAGCAGCAGATAGGTCACGGCGATGCCGGCCAGCGTGCCCACGAAACGCAGTGTGGCCCGCGCGGCCTGTACGACGGCGGTGGCACCGGCCAGGGGGATCGTTGCCGCCACTCCCGCCCACGACGGGTGGCCGAAGCCCGCCAGGTGGCGTGCCGGCCGTAGACGGCGACGAAGCAGCCGAAGCTCGCGTAGCCGAGCCATTCGGGGCGGCCGACCGCCAGCACGTAAGCGGACGGGACGGCGATACCGACCGCGGCCCGCAGCGCTCCCCAGTGGGCTGTGGCGTGCGGGTGCACGGTCACCAGTTCCCGCCAGACCTGTCCGAGGTGTGACGCGCCGCGGTGCCGTCCCGCTCCAGCCGTCCGGCCGCTCATCCTCGTCCGTCCCCTCTGCGTGTTCACTGCCCGTTCTCGTGGACTGCCGCCGAGAGCGGGCCGTACTTCATGGATCGCGAGGAACCGGAAGATCTCGGGGCTGACATGCCCAGGCTCCCGCCGCCGTGCTGGTCACGGGCGCGCGGGGACGGCGTGTTGACCGATGGCCTCTTGCTATCACGCAGGTGTGTTCCCGTAAGCGGACCTGTGGTCTGCTCAACGGAACAGGTGGTCCATGTCACAACGGAGAGTGCACGGCGAAACTCGCGGGCACGGCGGTCATCGCCTCCACCGGCACCGTGCCGGTCACCCGTTCCCAGCTACGAACCCCGGCAGGCGAGCAGGCCGCGCATGCCCGGCGTGGCCGTCCCCATCAGGACGAACGCGGCGGGCAGGGCGACCTCGCGGCCCCGCCGGTCACCGCCCGAACCGAACAGGCCCGCACCGAGGGGCGCCGTCAGAAGGCCGATGGTGTGGCCAGGCCGAGGAACGTCGAGAGGCGACCACGGGTCTCCTGGAACAGGGGAGAGCGGTGCGGCTCAGTACAGTTCGATGACGAGCTTGCTGCTGCTGGTCCGTGAGACGCACAGGGCCATCTGAGTGCCGGACGCCTTGTCGGCCGCTGACAGGCAGTTGTCGCGGTGCTCCGGAGTCCCCTCCAACACGCCGGAGACACAGGAACCGCAGATGCCTTCCTCGCAGGATTTGAAGACGTCGATGCCGTGCTCCTCCAGGACCGACAGGATCGACCGGTCGGCGGGGATCTCGAAGACCTCACCGGTGTCGAGTTCGACGGTGAACGGCTGGTCGCCGCTGGTGTCGACCTCGGTCGCTGTGAAGTTCTCGGCGTGCACGTGCTCGCTGCCGACCACCGGTTCGAACGCCGCCGTCACCTGGGCCATGAAGCCCTGCGGGCCGCACGTGTACACATGGGAGGCGGCAGTGAGCCCGGCGGCCTCCCGCACCAGCACCGCGAGCTGCTCCGCGCGGGGCACACCGAAGCGCAGGCGCACCCGGTCACCGAACTCCACACGGTGTTCCAGCAGGTCGGCGAAGGCCGCCTCCTCCCGGGAGCGGGCGAAGTACCACAGCGTGAACTCCGCGCCGCGCCGGTGCAGTTCGTACGCCATGCTCAGCAGCGGCGTGATGCCGATGCCGCCGGCCACCAGGAGGTGCCGGTCGGCGTCGTCGGCGACCGCCAGCAGGTTGCGGGGTTCACCCACCTTCAGCCGGTCGCCCTCGCCCACCTCGTGCAGGGCGGCGGAACCGCCGCGCGACTCCGGCTCCCGCTTCACCGCGATGAGCAGCGACGAAGCGTCCTCAGGCGGGCTGCACAGCGAGTACGGCCGCAGCACCCCGGTCGGTCCCGTGACGTCCACGTGGGCGCCGGCCCGGTAGGGGGTGAACGGCGCACCGTCCTCCCGGACCAGCCGCAGGGCACGGATCCGCGGGGCTTCCGCGATCACTTCGGCGACCCGGACGGGCACGCTCACAGCAGGAACCCCGCCGCCGGGACCGCGTCCTCGCTGTCCACCAGCCGTACGACCTTCAGCGCGATCCGGTCGCCGTCGTCCGACAGCCTGATCCGGTGGGTGACCTCGCCCGCCCACAGGTCGTGCCGGCCGCGCTTGTAGGCGACCAGTACCTGTGCCGAGCGCAGGGTGACCTCGTCGTCGGTGACGTTCTCGACCACGAATCGGGAGACGGTACGGACCGTGCGGGCCGAGTCGACGGCGGCGATCGCGTAGCCCTCCGTCATGCGGGCGACCCGCATCTGCCGCATCCGGGCGTCGTCGTAGACCATGTTGAGCGTGTTGGGGAAGTCCTCGGTCTCCGGGTCGATCGGGACGACGTAGTACGCGTCCTCGGAGTAGAGGTCCTGCCACGGCTCGTACCGCTTGTGGTCCAGCAAATCGGCCTCGTGCCAGACCAGTTGGACCGCTCGGATCACCCGGGAGTCGGTCAGCTCGGTGCCCGCGGTGTTCATGAGGGTCTCAGCCATCGCTCATCATCTGCTTCCACTGGTTGTACGCCGCGCGCATGCCGGTCTCGTCGGTGACGTGGGAGGTCGGCCACCCCTCGGGGCCGGCGGACTCGCGGGCCAGGCCGCGGTTGACCAGGACCGGCATCTCAGGGGCTGCCTGGGCGCCGCGCTGGACGCGGTCCCAGCCCTCGGCGTCGTCGGGGGTGCCGAAGCCGAAGGGGCCCTGGAAGTGCTCGTGGATGCGCAGCCGTTCGCGGTTGACGGGGTCCACGATCTCCGCCGGTCCTTCGGGGCCGACGGCGATGTGTTCGATGAGGGTCTCGTTGGCCGAGATCGGCCGCAGGACGCGCAGGAAAGAGTTCGACATCGACACGTTCGGGAAGAGGTTCAGGTTGAAGCCGGTGCCGTGCACGGCGCGGACCAGCTTGCGGACGGCCGCGTCGTCCAGTCCGGCCGACTTCAGCTCGGTGACGAGGGTGGCGAAGCGGGCCTGGAGCGGCTCGGTGCCGTCGTCGACGTCCAGGTCGGAGTGCTCGGGCACCATCTGCATGACACTGTGGCCGTTGCCGAGGTCGTGGGTGATCGCCGCCGGGTCGGTCATGAAGGACATCATGTCGGCGGTCTCCGCGTCGACGGAGGCCATCCAGGAGCGGTGCACGATCGGGAAGTGGTACCCGTCCGTGGTGTTCTCCAACTGGATCTTCCAGTTGCCGTGGAACCTGAACTGGTGGGTTCCCAGCACCTTGACCGGGTAGCCGCCGCCCTGCTTCATGAAGCGGTCGATCCACAGCTTGACGTCACCGAGGAAGTCCGCCAGCGGCTCGATGCCGTCGGCGAAGGTGGCGAAGACCATGCCGCCGTACGACTCGGTGCGCAGCTTGCGCAAGGACAGCTCGCTCTTCTCCAGGACACCCTCGTACCCGTCCGGGTAGGGGATGCCGCGCAGCTTGCCGTCCAGGCCGTAGGACCACGCGTGGTAAGGGCAGGTGAAGCCGTTGGCGTGCCCGGTGCGCTGCTCGCACAGGCTGGCGCCGCGGTGGCGGCAGCGGTTGAGCAGCGTGTTGACGGTGCCCTTGCGGTCCTTGACCACGATGACCGGCTGCCGGCCGACATAGGTCGACTTGAAGCTGCCCGCCTTCGGCAGTTCGCTCTCGTGCGCGACCCACACCCAGGTCCGCTCGTAGATCCTCGTCATCTCCAGCTCGAAGAGCTGGGGATCGGTGTACATCCGACCGGCCACCCGGTCTTCCCGCACCAGATCACTCGGTGCGAGACCGTGGACGGTGTCCGCGGTGAACTCAACAGTCATGGAAAGGTCCTCCAGGTTCGGGGGAGAGGTCCGTGCGGCTCACAGGAAGCCCGGGAGGGTCGGGGGAGCGGGGAGGGGGAGCGCCGGTGATGCCGGTGCGGGCAGTCGGCGTCCCGCACCTGAGCCCGGCGCGGCACGGCGGCCCGGGGCAGGCCGCTGTCGTCGCCGCGTCGCCGCGTCAGCTCGTCGAGGGGCCGGCTCCCACGTCACCGGGGCAGGCGTCTGTGGCATCCTCACGTCGCTCCTTCGTCGGTCGGTGCACAAGACGCTAGGCAAGCCGCGGAACCCGGCCAATTGGGAATGGCCTCGCTGGGCGTAGGGGATTTCTTCAGCGGGAAGCGGGAAGCGGGAAGCGGGAAGCCGCCGATGCGGAGGCGCACGCTGTCGGCCTGCTCATGGCGCCCATGACGCGCCAACCACATCAGCGGCGCGGCTCAGCGGTACGACCGCGTCGAGTGGCGCCCGATGCCGGGACCTGGCCGGAGCGTCCTCACCGACGCGTTCGCGGTCCTGGTGCGGTGCGAACGCGTCCTGACCAGGCAGGTGGTGCTCAACCTGTTCTTCAGTACCGTCGAGGTGTCCGACCGGGGGCGCGGGCCGAACCGGGGCCCGACGGCGGTCCGTTACGCGGCTTCGCGTTCCCCACCGCCCCGGCCGTGTAGGGGAAATCCTCAGTGCGGGCGGAAGAACTCTCGATACCGCTGACCTCGCACTGCGCCCTACGGTCGACCTGCTCGGGGTTCGCCCGGGTGCCCAGGTCCCGGCAGGAGGAACAGTGGCTGAGAACCTCACCCAACTGACGCCGACACAGCGGATGTTCCGCGAGGCGATGTCGAATCTCTCCGCAGGCGTCAACATCGTCACCACCGATGGCCCAGGCGGCCGAGCGGGTATCACCGTGAGCGCCGTCTGCTCCGTCACGGACGCGCCACCCACCATGCTGGTGTGCGTCAACCGCTCCAGCCGCAGTCATGACATCTTCCGGGAGAACCGGGACGTCTGCATCAACGTGCTCGGTCCCGAACACGCGGACGTGGCGATGGCGTTCGCCGGCCGGGTGCCCTCCGGCGAGAGGTTCACCGCCACCGAGAGCGTCTGGGACCACTCCCACAGCGCTCCGGTGCTGCGCGGGTCGGCGGCTTCGGTCCTCGGCCGCATCACCGGCGCGGCGGAGCGCGGCTCACACACCGTCATGTTCGTCGAGGTGGATCGGGTGATCGTCGGCGAGGGCTGCGACGGCGGGTTGGTGTACTTCCGCCGCGGGTTCCATCCCATCCCGACGTCGCTGACGGCGTGAGAAGCGGAGCACCTGACGTGAGTGGCATGCCCCGGATGACCCTGACCTGTTACAACGACACCTTCGGCTACGGCTGGCGGCACGTGGACCTCTTCACCCGCGACGCCGAAGGGCGCGAACTGAACTGGGTGCACTGGGCGGTGGAGGCCGACGGGCCCCGGGCGGCCGACGAGGTCACGCGCAAGGTGGAGCCCACCCTGCGCCGCACCTCGCAGTGGCGCCACGCGGTCAGTCCCGCCGGCATGGACTACTGGGAGGCCGACGCGGCGTGGGCGGAGTCATGAGCGGTCTGTACGCACCCTGGTCCCTGCGGGAGCTGGTCAGGGATCTCGCCACCGGTGTCATGTCCCCGGCCGCGGCCCTTGACCAGGCGCGCTCTCGCATCGCGGAGACCGAACCTGAGCTGGCCGCGTGGGTCGAGCGGAACCCGTCGCCGGACGTGAGAGCGGCGCTCGGCGTGCTGGGCGGAGTACCGCTGGGGGTCAAGGACATCATCGACGTGGCGGGACTCCCCACCCGGTGCGGCTCGGCGCTGCGGGCCGACGCGCCGGCCGCGCGGACCGACGCGCCGATCGTACGGGCCTGGCGGACCGCTGGCGCGATACCGGTCGGCAAGACCGTCACCACGGAGTTCGCCTTCTTCGCACCGGGCCCCACGAGGAACCCCGCAGCCCCGGGGCACACCCCGGGCGGGTCGTCGAGCGGTTCGGCCGCCGCTGTGGCCTCCGGCCAGGTACCGCTGGCCATCGGCTCCCAGACCGCCGGATCGGTCACCCGCCCCGCGGCCTACTGCGGCGTCGCCTCCCTGGTCATGACGCACGGGCGCTTCCCCACCGACGGTGTCGTCGGCCTCAGCCCCAGCCTGGACAGCCACGGGGTGTACGCCGCCGGCGCCGGTGACCTCGCCGTCGCCTGGGCGGCCCTGACCGGCGACGGACCCGCGGCGCCGTACGCCCGGCCGCCGCGCGTCCTGTGGTGGACCGCGGCACCCCTCCGGGCGGTCGAGGACGGCATGGGCCAGGCCCTCGGCATGCTGCGGCAGCGGCTGACCGCCGCCGGGGCAGTCGTGGACGACTTCCCCGAGGAGCGCCTCATCGCCGACGTCACCTCGGCGCACCCCGTGGTGATGGCGTACGAGGCCGCCCGTGAGCGCGCCGGAGAACTGGCCCTCGCCGACCGGCTGAGCGAGCCGCTTGCCCGGCTGCTGCGCACCGGCGCCGCCACGTCCGACGCCGACTGTCTCGCCGCACGCCGTACCGTGTCCGAAGCGCGCGCCCGCGTCGGGGCTCTGTTCACGTCGGTCACGTCGTACGACGCCGTCGTGGGACCCGCCGCGCCGGGTGCGGCGCCGGCGGGTACGGAGGCGACCGGTGACCCCTTGCTCAGCAGGGCATGGCAAGCCCTCGGCCTTCCCGTGGTGACGATCCCCGGCCTGCGGGACGGGGCGGGACTGCCGCTCGGTCTCCAGGCGATCGGCCCGGCCCGCGGGGAGGGCGAACTGCTGGCCCTGAGCGCCTGGATCGAGGAGAGGCTGGGCTGAGGACGCCCGCCGTGCCCGTACCGAGGGGTGCCACAGCTTCCGGGCCGTCGTCTCGGTCCTCGGGGCCAGGGATTCCCGTCGAGAAGGCCGCGCGACGGACGGCAGCGCGCGGGTCCGTCCAGCGGACCGTTTCCCTTGATGAATGCGCCTCGGCCTCCGGAAGATGACAGGAGTAGCACGGTGCGCGGTTTGCGTTGTCCTGGTTCGAGGAGTGCCAACAGAAACAAGAGGGTTCAACAATTGCCGCTGGCCAAAGGGAAAACAGCAAAGGGACGCGGTATGGACGCGGTATGCACGTGAGGGCGCAGGCGGACCTTGAATGCCAGGAGACGGCCACTCCGGCATTCGAGACCTCAACTCCCGAGCTGCACGCCGATTCCGTTCTCGGCAAAGCCCATCTCCTGCTGGGGGCTTTCTCGTCCGGTTCGACCTGTCTGGGGCTTACCGAGCTGAGCCGCCGGTCGGGAGTCCCCAAGACCACCGTGCACCGGCTCGGCAGCGAACTCGTCCGGCTCGGCTTCTTGGCACGGACCGCCGAGGGGTACCAACTCGGCTGGCGCATCTTCGAACTGGGCCAGCTCGTGCCCGGCCCCGCCCGTCTGCGCACCGTGGCGCAGCCGGCCCTCCTGGATCTGCGCGCGGTCGCCCGTGCGGTGATCCACCTCGCCGTCCCGCAGGGCACCGACTGCGTCTACCTGGAGCGCCTCGCCGGCCGCAGGGAGGCGGCCCTCCTCTCGTCGGTGGGGAGCCGGATGCCCGGCCTGCTGACGGCCTCGGGGCGGCTGTTCCTCGCCCACGGTGAAGGCGAGGGGGCCGTCCTGGACGCGTGCGGAGCGGCCCCCGGACCGACCGACGTCGCCGCGCTGCGCTCGGAGTTCGACCAGATCCGCAACCGACACTGGGCGGAGGAACGCGAGCGGTGCGTCCCGGGCTTCAAGACCTTCGCCGTCCCGGTCATGCACCCCGGCGGCGACCGCGTGATCGCGGCCGTCTCCGCGACCGTTCCCATGGCACGGCGGGACGAGCAACGCCTGATCCACGTCCTGTGGGCCACCGCCGCCGACATCGGCCGGGGCCTGTACCGGGGAGCCGCCGTGCCCCGGGGCCGTTCCGGGTACCGGGTGAAGGCGGCCGGCTGACTCCGCCCTGGTGCCTCACGCCACGAGGGGACACACCATGACGGAATCCGATACCACTCCCGTGGTCCACGTCATCGACGACGACGAGGACGTACGGCAGTCGCTGGTCTTCCTGCTGCGGAGCGTGAAGATCGTCGCGCTCACCTACCCGACGGCGGCCAGCTTCCTGGAGGAGTTCGACCCGGGGGAGCTGGCCGTCGTCATCGTGGATGTCCGCATGCCGGGCCTGAGCGGCTTCCAGTTGCAGGAGGAACTGGTCCGGCGCGACTACCCCGCCCCCGTCATCTTCTGCTCCGCCCACGGCGACATCCCCATGTCGGTCCGCGCGATGCGGGGCGGCGCCGTGGACTTCCTGGAGAAGCCCTACGAGCCGCAGCGCATGCTGGAGGTCGTCCAGAACCAACTGCGGGCCGCGGAGGAGGCATTCACCCGGCACGCCGGTCACCGGCAGGTGCGGGAGCGGCTGGAACACCTGACGCACCGGGAACGCGAGGTGCTCCGGCTGGTCGTGGACGGTCACCCGAGCCAGGCGATCGCGCAGCGTCTGGGGACCAGCGTGAAGACCATCGACGTCCACCGGGCGCGGATCAAGGCCAAGACGGGGGCCGGGAACATGGGCACCCTGGTCAGGGACGTTCTCCTGCACCGCATCGACATCTGAACCGGCCGTCCGGCCCCGGACGGGCGTCGCACCTCCTGCCCGAGGTCAACGCTCCATGGCGTGCTCGTCCAGTGCGCGCCGCCGGAAGTCCCGGGGCGTCTCGCCGTAGACCGACTTGAACGCCCGGCTGAAGTGCCGCCCGTCGAGCAGGCCCCAGCGGGCGGCGACCATGCTGATCGGGTGCCCGGCCGACAGGGGACTGGCCAGGTCCCGGGCGCAGCGCTCCAGTCGGCGGGTCCTGATCCATCCGGCGACGGTGAGGCCCTCGGCGGCGAAGAGTTTGAACAGGTACCGCCGCGAGATGCCGTGGGCCTCCGCGATCGCGTCCGGCGTCAGGTCGGGGTTCGGCAGCCGGGTCTCGATGTAGCCGCGCAGGCGCGTCATCATCGCCTCCTGCGGAGCAGGCGGGGCCGTCTCGGCCAGTCTCTCCGACACCAGCGCCGTCACCAGGGACACGGCGCCGTCCATGAGGCTCAGCGCGGCCGGCCCGGAGCACGCCCGGCTCTGCGTGCCGAGCGACCGCAGGAAGGATCTCACCACCGCGCCGACGCCGCCCTCCGAGGTGAGCCGTCGCCCCGTGATACCGCGCATCACCTCCGGACGCACCGGAAGCAGGGGACGGGGCAGCAGCATCAGGACGGTGCGGAAATCGGAGCCGTAGGTGAACGCGTAAGGACGGGAGGTGTCGCAGATGGCGATGTCGCCCGGGGCCAGCGTGTCCACGGCGCCGTCCTGCTCCACCACGCACGTCCCCGAAACCTGGAGCGCCACCTTGTAGCAGTCCCGCTCCTCCGGAGCCGTCCGGCGCTCCGAGGGCCGCACGGAGAGCGGCCCCGCATCGATCGAGGTGAGCCAGAGCGAGCCCACCGAGCCGCTGACGGCCACGCCGTGGAAGGAAGACCGGTCCACCGGGCGGCTGTCGAGGCCGCCGAAGACCCGGGACATCCCGTGCACCCCGTGCTCGAACCGCTTCGCGCGGGTGACGGTTTCGGTGCTCACCAAGGACGTCATAGCGCGCTCCACCTGCGGGATGTCTTCCGAGGACGGTAATCCGCCTCGTGTCACCGGCCTGTTCGGCAACGTTTCATTCCGGGACACGGCACGTAAAGACCTGGCCCGCTGAGCGGACCACGGCAGCGGCGAACGTGTCCGCGTCCGCCTGAAGGCGGCGACACGGTGCACAGGTTGGCGGTTTTCCGTGCACCCGTCGGCGAACGCCGCACGGGCGAGCCCCCCTAACGTCTTCGGAACCACCGCGTCGCGCCGCCGCCCTGGAGGGTGCGGTGGCGACCGGACACGGTCCGTTCGGAAACGAGGAACGATGAACGTCACTCCGCTCTCCCCGCCCCACCGCTCGGGAACTTCGCCCGTCGGCGCGGCCGACCTCGTCTACGTCCTCGACGACGATCACGAACTGTGCCTGTCCCTGGCCTGGCTCCTGGAGTCGGTGCACATCCGCACCCAGTGCTTCACGGACGCCGGCGCGTTCCTCGCGGCCTTCGACCCGGACCGCCCCGCCTGCCTGGTCCTGGACGTCCGTATGCCGGGCACCGGCGGCTTCCGCGTGCAGGAACTGCTCAACGCCGAGGACGCGGTGCTGCCCGTGGTCTTCGTCTCGGCCCACGGCGACATCCCCATGTCCGTACGGGCGTTGCGGCAGGGAGCCGTCGACTTCCTGGAGAAGCCCTACGACCCGCAACGCATGCTCGACGTGGTGCAGGCCGGACTGCGGACGGCCGGCGAACGGTACGCGCGGCGCGCGGCCCGCCGGGCGGTCGAGGACCGGCTCGTCGCGCTCAGCTCCCGCGAGCGCGAGACCCTGCGCCAGGTGATCGGCGGCGTGCCCAGCAGAACCATCGCCAAGCGGCTCGGGATCAGTCTGAAGACGGTCGACGCCCACCGGGCCCGTATCCGGGAGAAGACCGGCGCCGACACCCTGGGCGCGCTCATCGGCGACATGATGCGCTGCGGGCTCGACCAGTCCCGGGTGTGATGCCGCGTGTCCGCACCTCCCCGCACGCCGTCCGGCTTCACCGACTCGGACCTGGCCGCGCTGTTCGCCGCGCTGGAGCACTGCGTTCTGGTGCACGACGCGCGTACCAAGGACATCCTGTGGGCCAACCCGGCCGCCTGCGCCGCCCTCGGCTTCACGCTTGAGGAACTGCGCCCGCTGAAGGCCCCCCACATGAGTTCCCACGCCCGGCCCTACGGCCGCGCGAAAGGCCGTGCCTGGCTGCAACGGGCCGTCGACGAGGGGAGCTGCACCATCGAGTGGTGCTACCGCGCCAAGGGCGGCACGGACATACTCAGCGAGGCCAGAGCCGTCCGCGTGGACCTCGCCCGGGGCCCGGTCGTCATGGTGCAGTTCCGGGACATCGCCGAGGAGAAGGCCACCCGGAGGGACCTGTTCCGTACCGAGGGGCGGCTCCAGGCGTTTCTGCGCAGCCTCGACGCCGGCATCGTCGTCCTGGACGGTGACGGGCGGGTCCTGTTCGCCGGAGCCGCCGCCGGGACCCTCCTCGGCCGCGGCCTCGACACCGTCGTCGGCGCCGACTTCACCGGCTTCCTGGCCCCGGACTCCGCCCGCCTGCTGCGGGTGGCGCTGACCTCGGCCGCCGGCGGCGGGGTCACCGACACCCGTTACCGACTGGCCGTACCGGACGGCGACGGCGGCCCGGATCGCTGGTTCGCCACCCGCTGCCAGTACATCCACATCGAGAACGACCTGTGCGGCACCCTGCTGCTCTTCCACGACATCACCGCCCTGGTGCGTACCGAGGAGGAGCACCGCCGCGACGCCCAGTACCTCAACCACCTCGCCCGCTACAACGCCATGGGCGACATGGCCATGGCCATCGCGCACGAGGTCAGCCAGCCGATCTCCGCCGCGCACAACTTCGTTGCCGGGGTCGGTGGCCGTCTCACCGACGACCCCGACCCCGGGCACCTGCGCTGGGGGCTGGAGAACGCTACCCGGCAACTGGACCGCGCCGCCCTGATCCTGCGCAGCCTGCGCGAGTACGTCGTACGTCTTGAGGAGTCCCAGCAGTGGGCCGACCTCGACGACATCGTCACCGACTGCGGCTACTTCGTGGACGTCCGTGCCCGGCAGCAGTCGGTGACCGTGCGCTGGGAGCACGCAGCCGAGGAACTCCCCGTGCGGTGCGAGAAGGTGCTCATCGGCCAGGTCGTGATGAACCTGGCGTTCAACGCCATCGAGGAGATGGCCCGGTCGGCCGGGGGACAGCGGACCGTGGTGGTGACGACCCGTCGGCGCGGCGGCCACGCCGAGGTCGAGGTGCGGGACACCGGGCAAGGGCTGCCCGCGCAGCGGGCCGGACGGATCTTCGACGGCGCATTCAGCTCCAAGGGCGACGGCCACGGCATCGGCCTGGCCCTCAGCCACCGCATCATCACCCGGCACGGCGGCGAGATCGAGGCCGGCGCCAACGAGCCGCGCGGCGCCGTCTTCCGATTCCGGCTACCGCTGCGCCGTAAGGGAAAACCCCTACACGCGCCGTCCGATCCCCAATTGCCGGTGAGCAGCGCGTCGGCCTAGTTTCGATGACGAAGCGATATCGGACATCTCCCGGCCGTTGCCAGAGGATAATTGCATGACACATACGCTGGATACATCTTCGCCGCTCGGCACGTTCGAAGAGCACTCACCTTCGCAGCATTTCGAGCACGTCCTCGATCTGGTCGCGGAACGGCGGCAGGAATTCGAAGAGAAGCGGCACGTACCCGGGGACGTCATCGCCGAGTTCAAGAAGGCCGGTATCTACCGGGCCAGTGCACCCCGGCGTTTCGGCGGCGAGCCGCTGCCGCCGGCCCACTTCCTGCGGCTGATCGAGCGGATCTCCGCTGTCGACGGCTCGGCGGGTTGGGTCGCGAGCTTCGGCTCGTCCCTCATCTACCTCGCGGCGCTCCCCCTGGAGACCCAGGCCGAGTTGTACGCGGACGGCCCCGACATCGCCTTCGCGGGCGGCCTGTTCCCCGTCCAGCCCGCGGAGCGAGTCGATGGCGGACTCCGGATCGCAGGTCGCTGGAAGTTCGCCAGTGGCTCCAAGGGCGCCGACATCCTCGGCGTCGGCGTCAAGGTGGAAGGGGACCGGACCGGCCGCCCCCGGACGGCCCTGCTCCGCCCCGACCAGATCGACATCGCCGACAACTGGGACGTCATCGGCATGCGCGGCACCGGCAGCCATGACCTGATCGTCGACGGTCAGGTCGTCCCGGAGAAGTGGACCTTCGTCCGCGGCGGGGAACCCACCGTCGACGAACCGCTGTACCGCTACCCCGTCATTCCCTACGCCGCCCAGGTCCTCGCCGTCGTCGGCGCCGGAGTGGCCCGCGCGGCCCTGGACCAGGTCATCGCCGAGGGCGGGCGCGCCAGCCACACCGGTGGGCCCGTCGCCGCCGACCGCGCCTCCTACCGCATCACCGTGGGCCGCGCCGAGGCCGACCTGCGGTCGGTGCGCGCCTTCTTCTACGACATCACCGAGCAGGTGTGGGCGACCGTGGAACGGGGTGACGCGGCCACCCCGCACCAGGCGAGCCTGCTGCGGCTGGCCTCAGCTCACCTCGCCAAAACCTCCTTCGAGGTGGTGCGGTCCGCCTACCAACTGGCCGGTATCCGCGCCATCGTCGACGGCAGCCCCATGCAGCGCTACCTGCGGGACGCCTCCGTGGTTCCGCAGCACGCCTTCCTCCAGGAGGGCATGTACGACGGTGCAGGCGCCGTCCTGATGGGCACCCAGCCGTTCCCCGGCTACCTCTGACCCCCGCCCGCACCCCGACGAAAGGCACCACCTGTGACCTCCTCCGACACCCCGCTGCGCGTCCTGTTCTGCATCGGCGTCAACCAGAACTTCTTCGATCTGCCGACCGGGCAGCACAAGGACGTCTGGGCCGGCACCGTGGACATGCTCAAGCAGATGCACGAGCTGCCCGGCGTCGACGTCCTCGGCACCATCGACGACGACCAGCACATGGTCGGCCCGTCGGACGGCTGGCCCTGGACCTGTTACGTGCTCGCCGACGTCACCGACCAGGCGACCGTCGCCGCGGCCTGCAACCTGGTCCGCACCGTCCAGGTCGGCGAGTGCGGCCTGTGGCGCTACATGAAGATCGAGGCCCGCGTCGGCCGTCCGCTGCCGGACGTGACCCGATGAGCCCGCACACCTCTGATGGTGCCCGCCGGGCCGCCCTGGTGACCGGCGCGGCCGGCGGCCTCGGCCGCTGCGTCGCCGCCCGATTGCATGCCCAGGGCTACCGTGTCGCCCTGACCGACCTGGACGCCGAGGCCGCCGCCGAGGCCGCCGCCGAACTCGACCCGACGGGCGAGAGCGCTGTCGGCCTGGCCCTGGACGTGCGGGACAAGGACGCCTTCAGCCGAGCGCTCGATGATGTGGTGACGCGGTGGGGAGCCGTTCACGCCCTGGTGAACAACGCGGGCCACTCGAAGATCGAGTCGCTGATGGACATCACCCCGGAGAGCTTCACGGCGGTGGTCGACACCAACCTCAACGGTACGTTCTACGGATGCCAGGTCTTCGGGGCGTACTTCGCGGAGCGCGGCGACGGACGCATCGTCAACATCGCCTCGCTCGCCGGACAGAACGGCGGCACGGCGACGGGAGCCCACTACGCGGCGGCCAAGGGCGGTGTCGCCACCCTGACCAAGGTTTTCGCCCGCGATCTCGGCCCGCGCGGCGTGACGGTGAACGCCGTCTCCCCGGGGCCGCAGGACCTGCCGGTGGTGCGGCGGACCGTCGATCCGCAGAAGCTGGCCCAGACAGAGGCGATGATCCCGGTCGGCCGGCTCGGCCGGCCCGAGTTCATCGCGGACATGGTCGTCCTGCTGGTGGCCGAGCACGCCGACGTCGTCACCGGCGCGTGCTGGGACGCCAACGGGGGCCTCTTCATGCGCTGACCGCCAGGCGACGGGGAGATGCGTGCGGTCCCTGCGGGGTGTATGCGCCCCCGACCCCCGGAGGACCCGGAGAAGGGGCCCTGGCCGTTGGCGGATTCCAGGGGCCCTTCGCCCGTTGTGAGGCGCTCACAGGTACAGGGACTGGGTCCGCAGGTATCCGTCCGGATTCCCGGGGCCCGTTCCCGCCAGGCGCGTCGAACGCCTCGCGGGCTGCGCGGATCGCGGCGTCCACGTGTCTGCCTCCGCCGCCTCCGGTACAGGCTCCAGGCGCTCCTCGGTGCTGGGGGGGGGTGACGATTCGATGAGGCGGCCCGTATCGACACGGTCGGGACGGGATTGAGTCAGACCCTGGCGCAGTCATGGCCTTCCGGTCCGCCGTTGGACGCACGGTCAGTCACCACGGCATGCACACGGCACCCGTGACACGGACTTGGGACGCCGGCATGCACGCAATGGCAGTCAGCCCGTGCACCTGTGGCCGGCTACGGCCGACGAAGCCGCTCTGCGTTCCACCCCGACGAGCCGACTGCCGCGCCGAGTGCCACCCTTCAGTCACTCGGCGACGCGCGCGGGGCCGTGCCGTCACCCGCGGCTGCTGTTCTACGGACGGGACGTAGAACCAAGACTGCTGGAGCCGCCATGACCGGCCGACACGACCCGCTGGCCCCGTCACCAATGAGGGATCCGGGCGACGCGGGACCTCCTCAGCTCCTTCGGCCTGGGCGCCGGCACGACTCGGTTCGCCTGTCTCGGCCTGGACGAACCGGCCAAGGACAACCTGTACACGCCGGAGAACGCGGACCGAGTCGAAGGCCGGGTGCGGGTGCAACTCCAGGACACCCACGGGGCACCGGCCCGGGACGCCGTGGTGTCCCTGACCTACGCGCAGATGGTCTCGGACCGACCGTCCCATCGACGGGCGGCCCCTCGTCGTCCGGCACACCTTCGGCCTCACCCACGCCCCGCACCCGGAGGACCGGCCGATCATGCCGGTGGACTACACAGGCTTCAAGCTCAGGCCCTTCGGCTTCTTCGACCGCGATCCCACGCTCGACGTCCCGCTGAACGCGGAGGCCGCCCGGCCTGGGGTACGAACCGCTGCCCCAGTTGCCCAGCGGATTCGGCTGCCGAGTGTGACAGCGGACAGCTCCCGGCACCCTCGGCATCCGGAGGTTCCCGGTCGGCCGCCCGCGTCGGATGTCAGGCGTCCCGCACGTGCTCGTTGGTGTGATTGGTGCCCGGAGCCTTGAGGAGAACCGACTCCGACGGGTAGCTGCTGGTGAAGAAGTCGGGCAGGTCGACGATCGCCACGTTCTCCGTACGCGTACGAGTGATCTTCCACTGGCCGCCGATTCTGCGGAAGGCGTTGTTCAACCGGCTGGCCCGGACGAGGGACTTACCGTCGGAGAAGAGCCAAGGCTGGAAGTGGATCCACTGCCCGTCGGCCTCGTCACCGTGCACGTGGATCTGCTCCGACGTCAGCCAGTGAGCGTTCATGATCAGCTTCGGATCCTGCTGCTCCGGCCAGAAGTTACGGAAGTGGGCGCGGAGCTGGTCCTTGCCCACACACCGACCGAACTGGTCGCCGTAGTACTCCCCGACACCCTCCCAGATGGCGTCCTCGGCGTAGAGGTCCAGGATCAGCTCGATGCGCTGCTTGTCGTTCTTCACGCCGAACTCGGGGCAAGGAGTGTCGCAGAGGAACATGTAACGGGCCTGAACGCGGCGGATGTCCGCCTCCGCTTCAAGGACTTCGACACGCCGTACGAGCGCGTCGATCGTTGCTTGGTCGGTCATGCTCCGCACTGTGCACGCGAGACATCCGGACCGCCAGAGTCCGGTCCGCTGGCCGGAACACCGCTGCCAGCCGGAACGCCCCATGACACCGGCGGCTACCGTCAGTGAGACTGCGCTTGGCGGTGGAGCCGGGACGAACGCAGGCAGCTCCGTGCCGTCGAGGAGGAACGGAGCAGCTCTGCCACGGCACTCCCTGCCGTGGGGTGGAACGTGACGCCTGAACGCGTTGATTCGTCGCCGGCAGACAACGTTGGGGGCGCAACGGACCGGAATGGCCCGGCGAAGCACGTAAATCTAGAACAGTCCGCGGCAGCACGACTGCGCGCTGCTCTCGCGCGTATGCGCCAGGCGCTGTAAGTGCCGAATCGGGCGCAACATGGCCGGTGAAGTTTCCCCGTGATCCCGGACACTCGTTTGTTGTGCCGTGAGGGCGTGTTGATGCCGCTGCCTGGTCCCGGCCGGGGTGAGGTAGCCGAGGATCTTGCGCTTGCGCGGGCGGCGGCGGTTGTAGAAGGTCTCGATGAAGTTGAAGACCTCGGGGCGGGCGGTGGCCCGGCCGGGCCAGGTCCGGGTTCCGATCCCTTCTTTGAGCAGGGACCAGAAACTGTCCGCCGCGGCGTTGTCGAAACACGATCCGGTGCGTCCGCAGCTCTGCCCGCAGCCCCAACTCCCGTATTCCGTCCCGGAATTGCGCCGGGGCGTACTCGCTGCCGCGATCGCTGCGGACCACGCATCCGGGCTCCGGACCGCCTCGGCCGCAGGCCACCAGGGCATCCACGACGGGCTCGGCGCGGCGGTGGCCGGCCATCGCGTAACCGATGACCTCACGGGTGGCCAGGTCCAGCCAGCAGGCGGGACAGAGTCGGCCCTCGGCCGTCGGGAGACAGGTGATGTCGCCGACCAGCCGGGTGCCCGGGACGCTCGGCGTGGAAGTCGCGGCCGATCAGATCCGGGGCCGGCTTCGCCTTCGCATCCGGCCGGGTCAGCGAGCGGTGCTTGCGGCGGGTGACACCGCGGATGCCGCGCTCACGCATGACGCAGGCGATGCGCTTGCGGTTCACCCGGTGCCCCCGCGTTCGTCCAGCAGGACCATGCCGTCGTCAGTGGCGCAGGCGGTGACGTCACGGCGTAGTCGGTGCAACGTCCTTCTCCTTCGGCTGGTGCGTGTGTTCCAGGTCGCGCAGCCAGGCCTCTGCGCCCAGGGTGGCTTCCAGTTCGACGGCGCCACCGGTGAGCAGTTCGGGTGAGAGCAGCGCCCGGTGCAGTTGCTCCTCGTCGGCCAGGCCCGCTGCTACCAGCCGGGAGTCGCCGGCCCATGCGGCGAGGACAGGCCGGTGCAGTCGCAGGCCCTCGTGCCATTCGATGCCGCAGTGGTCCTTGGTCGTGCGCTCAAGGACGGGGGCCGGCACCAGGCCGTGCAGGGCCGTGGCGAGCAAGGGCTTGTAGGACCAGGGGGTGGCAGCCTCGTACGGGCGGGCGGCGAGGGCGGCATCAATGACGGCGTCGTCACAGAACGGGGTATGCACGGGCAGACCAGCGAGCGCCGCGTGGTGGCTGAGGTGCCCGGCGACCTGCCCGGCCTGCTGAATGGTGTGAATCCAGGCGTGTCGGCCGCGCTCGTGGTGCAGTGGCTCTGCGTCCTGGGCCGCCGCGTGCAGCCGATCGCGGCACAGTTGAATGGTCTGTTCGCTCGCCCATGGCGGAAGTTGCGGGCGCATGCCCCAGCCGGGGCCTGTGGGGGGAGAGGGCTTTGGCAGCTGTGTGGCGGTGTCGGTGAGCCAGGACGCGTAGGAGCGTGTATCGAGCAGGGTGCGCACGCTCACCCCTCGCGGCCAGCGGTGCTGCGCACGCAGTGCGGCGGCGTGCCGCATCCCGGATCCTGGAGCGTGGCGCAGCAGACGGTGCAGGTACGCCGGCGGTGGTTGGACGACGTGGTCCCCGCCGTGACCCGACATCCGCCAGCGGGCCCCGCGCGCCAGCATGGCATCGGCCAGGTACTGCTGTTGTTTCCAGTCGCGTAGGGCCACCGTCGGTTCGTCGGTCAGATCTTGGTGTTCGTCGAGCCCGCTGAAGTGGGCGGGCACTTCGGCCGAGGCGAACAGTATGTGCTCGACGCCGGTCAGATGCCGGGCAGCGTCGGTCGCGTAGGTCCGGTCCTGGTTGGTGGGGGCCCGCCAGTCCAGGGTCACGGCGGCCAGCCGTGCTCCGGCTTCGGCGGCAAGGAAGCACAGGGAGGTGGAGTCCATGCCACCGGACAGATCCGCGCCCACCACCTCACCCGGCCGCACCCGCAACGAGACTGCTCGCCGCAGCGCATCCCTGAGGCCGGCGGCGGCCTCGCGCAACGGCAGCTCGCGGGCGGGCGGCTGCCACCACCGCCTCGTGAGCACGCGCCCGTCCGGGCTGATCTCCACGGCGTGGCCCGGCGGCACCGCGTGCACGTCGCGCCAGAGCGCGCCGCTCGCGAGAGGGTGGGGCACCGTTCTACCGGCCAGGCGCAGGCCCAGCTCCGTGGGGCCAGTCCGGCACCGGTCAGCCGGGCGAGCACGCTGGAGCGGTCGGCGCACACGGTGCTGCCGTCCACGGCGGCCCGGTACATCTGGCGCTGTCCGGAGTGGCTGCCGCGAGTGTAGGTGCGTCCGGCGACGGAGGCGATGACGTAAAAGCAGCCGTGGGCTCCTGCCAGGGCCGCCTCGACCTGAGCCACCTCCCGCACCCGCCGAGTGCATCCAGCCAACTGGGCGGCGCTCACCGAACACGTCCCGACAACAGCCAGCCGTACCGCACCGGCGGCGTAGACGCTCACCTCCTCGTCAGACCAGCAGCCGACCAGCCACGGCCGACCCGAAGCGTGTGCCACCACCTGGAGCACGGCTGGGCGAGCCTCCGCCCGCAGACGTGTCAGAGTGCCCGGGGAGAAGTCCCGATCGGGCAAGACGACGAACCAGCAGGCAGGGACGGAGCCCATGAACCTCTCCAGGATGACGGGCCTCCACTCTGGAGGCTGGCGAAGAAGGCTGGGACCGCCGACCCAGGCAACTTAGCCATGGGCCGACAGTCGGTCATGTTTCAGTTACATTGCGTAATGATCCATAGGGCCTTCGGTGTAGTAGTGGCCAGGACCCTGCGTGGCCTCGGCATAGTCGCCGACCTCGACCAAGAGCGGCGGCTCGTAGACGTCGACGATCTCGACACTCGCCAGTGATTCCTTCACAGCGATCACCTCCGGGTACTTGAGAAGCGGAACTCCCGCCACTCACACACAGTTAGGCATGCGTGGCTAAGAGCGACCAGAGCGACGGACTGGTTTCACCCGTGCAAGGGATGGATCGGGGGCCCTCACGCCCTGGGGACGCGCGCCCAGCGCTCAGAAAACACGGCGTGCACAAGCCGCCCGGACGTGATCGCGCAGGTCAAGCCCGAGGACAAGATCCGGGCGGTCACCGAGCTGTCCCGCGAGGACCACGTGGCCGCGGCGGTCGCCCCGGAGTTCCTGCGCCGTCCGGACGTCGTGGAGAAGGTCGCGCCGGCCGACAAGGTGAAGGGTCGTGGAGGAGCTGACGCGGGACGAGACGGTCGCCGCCGAAGTGTCCACGGGGCTGCTTCGCAGGACGGGCGTCGCGTTCAAGGCGATGAGCGACGACATCGCCCGCCACCAGGTCAACCGGGACCAGGTCGAGCGCGGCCAGCAGGCCCGCGAGGACTTCGGGGAGAACCACCCCGTCACCCCCGCGATCCGCGCGATCGACCGTTCGATGGAGTTCCTCGACCTCGTCACGGCCTTCCACGTGTTCGTCGTGTCGTCCGGGCGGATCGTCCCCGGCCTGCGTGACCGCCAGCTCGGTGAGGACGAGCGCGTCATCGTCCACGAGAACGTCGCACGTGTGAGGGTGACCCTCGACTGGATCGAGACGGCCGTGGACACCGGGAAGGTCGACGGCGACGACGAACTCGCCAAGCTTCTGCAAGGCGGCTAAGAGGTCGCGCGGATAAGCGCGGTTGGGGACCCCGGCAGCAGAACGGACACAGGTCCCGGGCGATGCTCTGTGATCACTGGGGAGAACTGTGCCCGCGCTTCCGTCATGGCTGACAGAACCGCTCTGGGACCAATTCGTGGCCCTGCTGCCCGAGCGGTCGGAATTCCACCCGGACCATCCACTCGGCTGCCATCGCCGGCGCATCAGCGACCGGATCATCTTCGACAAGATGCTGCAACTGCTGCGCTTCCGTTGTTCTTACGAAGCGATCGCCGACACGGCCTGCTCGGCCACCACGATCCGCAGCCGCCGCGACGAGTGGATACAACTCGGCGTGTTCGCCCGGCTCAAGCAGATCGCGCTGGACTCCTACGACCGGATCGTCGGCCTCGTCCTCGATCAGATCGCCGTGGACGGCTCCATCACCAAGGCGCCTGGAGGCGGCGAGGTCGCCGGTCGCTCACCGGTCGACCGCGGCAAACAGGGTCTGAAACGCTCGGGCATGACGGACGGGTACGGCATTCCACTGGGTCGTGTCCTGGCCGGCGCCAACGGCCACGACTCCCCATTGCCTGCCCCGACCCTGGACCGCCTGGACGTCCTGGGTCCGTTGCCCGACGACATCACCGTGCATCTGGACGCCGGCTACGACTCCGGCAAGACCCGCACTCTGCTCAACGAACGCGGCCCGCACGGACACATCGCGCACAAGGGCGAGAAGGCGCCCATCCGGGCCAGTCAGCGTTGGCATGTCGAACGCACCCACGCCTGGCAGAACGCCTTCTACCGGCTCGCCCGCTGCTACGAGCGGCGCACCACCGTCATCGACGCCTTCTTCGACCTCGCCGACACGATCATCACCGTGCGCAGTCTGATCCGGCGGGCATGGACGACTCACCGCTGGGACGAACGCCCGAACCGCCGGCCATGACCGCACGCTCATCCGCACGACCTCTTATCTGACCGCTACTCGGTTGCCGATGCCAGTGCTGTGGTGCTCTTGAGCGGCAAGGACCTGATCGGCGTGATCGATCGCCCACTGGCCGAGGGCAGCCAGCGGTCCGTCAGCGAGGCTGCCGCCCAACTCGGACAGCTCATACGCCACGGAGCGGTCGGCCGGCGTGGTGATTCGTATGATCAAGCCGTTGGCGTGCAGACGTCGAAGCGTCTGGGTCAGGACCTTGTCGCTGACGCCCGCGATGCCACTCAGAAGGTCGATCCGGCGGCGTCTGCCCGCTCGCAGCGCCATCAGCACCACTGGGTCCCAGGTGTGAGCGATCAAGTCGGCGGCCAGGCGCACCGCACAGTCGGCGGCGAAGGGCGAGCAGTGGTCGTTCACGCGTCTCTTCCTACCGGATGCGGGCCTACCGATTGGTAGGTCCGAGGTTCCTACCGTAGCGAGGCATCAGGCCTTCGAGGAATGGGAGAGCGACGTGCGTATTGGAATTCTGGGCACCGGCGTGATGGCCTCGGCACTGGCGGAGGCGTGGACGCAACGTGGACACCACGTCCTCGTCGGAGGCCGTTCACAGGACAAGGCTCGGGCGATCGCCGAGCGGCTCGGCGACGCGGTCGAGGCGGTCGGCCCCGTGCAGGTGGCCAGGGCGAGCGATGCCGTGGTCGTGGCAGTGGCGTGGGAGGGGCTCGACCAGGTGCTCGCTCTCGCCGAGGCCGACGAGGGGTCATTGGCGGGCAAGGCCGTGATCGACTGCACCAACGCAGTCGACTACGCCTCCGGCCTGCTCAAGCCGCCCACCGGGTCGGCGGTACAGCACATCGCCGAGCGAGCCGTAGGCAGCCGCGTGGTCAAGGCGCTGCACCTGTTCGCGGGGACGAGCTGGCTGGCGCCGACGCCGACGGGGCAACCGAAGCGGACCGTGGCAATGTGCGGCGACGACGACGCGGCGCTCGACATCGCCGCCGAGCTGATCCGCGACCTCGGTGGCGTGCCCGCCGTGATAGGCGGACTGGAGCACGCCCGGCAGCTTGAAGACGTGGCAGGTTTCGTCATGCGGCTGGTCGCCGCGGGCCACAACCCCGTCACCGCCGTGCCCGTCGTCGACCGGTCACAGGACTGACGGACCAGCACTCACATCCGGCAGCACCCATCCGAGGTCATGCATGTACAGCCGCCATGATGGCAGCACAGGTCCCGGTGATCACTGAGCGTCACACCTCCGTGATCACCGGAACCTGTGCCCGCGTTACGACCGGTGCTCCCCACGCCGCCAATCTGTGCGAGCTCTTATCCGCTCGCGTGTTGATTTTCTGCACGAGCTGGATGAACAGCTCCACCAGCGAGTCGGTGATCTCCGTCTGGCGCACATGGCACAGCGTCGACAACAGCGTGTACCGCACCGGCCCGGCTGCCGCCCGCAGGGCCGAGGGGTACTCCTTCGCCGCCCGCGCCGCCGCAGCATCAGGACCGCCGCACCAACCACCTCGTACCCCGCGAGCGACGCCCACGCTGCTCAGCACCGTACGGGAGGAGAAGCGTCGTGCGGCGCCGCGCGCGCGTCAGCCGACGCGGACGGACGGGTCCAAGGCGCCCTTCCCGATGCCCGGGACGGCGCATGTGGGGGCCTTGTCCTTCTTGACCAGCCGGTAGGACATCGCCTTGACCGAGTCGTCGTCCTTGAACTCCGCGACGACGAGCAGGGTCGCGTTGTCCGGGATCATGTCGGTCCGGATGCGGGCCTTGCCGGGGTCGGAGGACAGGGACTCGAACTTGGTGGCCCAGTACTCCGCGGGCGAAACCTCGGTGCAGCCCTTGTCCGCCTTCAGGGCGACTGCGGGGACGCCCAGCTTCTTCAGCTGCTCCTGGAGTCCGGGCAGACCCTCGGCGCGGTTCAGGTCGAGGATCAGGGAGCCGTCGTCCTGCTTGTCCACGGCGTACGCGGGCGAGCCGCCGGAGCCGCTCATGGCCGGCACGACGACCGCCGCGGCTGCGGCTGCCACCGCGGCCAGGGCGAACGGGGTACGCCGACGGCGGGCAGGGACGGGCGCGGCAGGGGCAGGGGAGAGGGTGGTGGCCATGGCCGACAGTTCCGCCGCGAGCTGCTTCTTGAATCCGGTCGGCGTGGTCATGAGACAACCTCCAGGGTGCGTTCTGCGCGGACCGCGCTCGTCGTGGGCGCGGTCGGGTCGGTACGGTCGGCGACGGGTGGGTGTGCGGTGCGCAGTGCGCGCCTGGCACGGTGCAGACGCACCCGTACGGTCGTGGTGTTGAGGCCGAGTGCCTGTGCGGCCTCGCGCGGGCTGAGGCCGTCGACGGCCACCAGATCGAGGACCGCGCGCAGCGGTTCGATCAGCTCCGCGTGCCGCTCGGTCAGTTCGCGGGCGGCGCGTTCGGCGTCGATGCGTTCGTCGAGGGCGGCGATGTCCTCCTCGTCCAGCAGCCGCCGCCCGTTGAGCCGGGCGACCGCGTGCTGTTCACGGACGCTGCCGCGGTAATGAGCGGAGAGGACGTTGCGGGCGATGCCGTACAGCCAGGCGGCGGGAGCCCCGCGCTTGGCGTCGTACTGACCAGCGGCCTCCAGCGCGGCGACGAAGATGTCGGCGGTGAGGTCGGCGGCCACCTGCGGGCAGGCCGTGCGCCGGGTGACGAAGCCGAGGACGGCGTCGAAGTTCTCCTCGTAGAAGAGCGCGAAGCCGGCGGCGTCCGGCCGTGGCGGGGCGGCCCGGCTCGCCGGTGGTCGGACCGCTGCGGCCCGTTCGGGTATCAGGGGCACCCGTGCCTCCAAGGTGGTTGGTGATCCCTTACACCCGGTACTTGGCCGGACGAAGGTGAACTGTTTCACCGGTACCAGGTCCCAGTCGCCGCCCACCGGCGTCCAGCACATCCTCGGGCGGGCCGCTCCCGGCGCATGAACGTTCCCACCCCTTCGTCGGCTACTGGTGCGGCCTAGCGAAGAGGCCGGGCGCGAAGCAACGGGGAGGGGCAGAGGGGCGACGGCTACTTTGCACCGTGGGTCAGAGATAGGACACCGGGGCCGGGATCCCCGCGAGTTCGTGGAAACTGAAGGTTCTTCAGCGGGAACCCGAGGGCTCGGGGCTGCCATTGTCGGGGGTGGGCCCGTGGGTTCCTGGCGAACTCGCGGGGTCGGCTTCGAGGTCGGCCTGGAGAAGCTGGCGGGCGGAGTCCGCGTAGCGGATGGAGGTCTTCTCGTCGATGCCGAAGACGAGCGCGAGGTGGAGCGGGTCGGCGCCGTGGGTGAGGGCCTCTTCGAGCTGCCGGTCGACGCGGAGGCGTTCGAGAGTGGCGGTGAGGTTGCGGTTGGCCCGGGTGGTCCAGAGCTTGCCGGCCGGTCCGAGTTCGACGGCGGTCTTCTGGGTGATCAGCAGGTGGGGGTTGGCCGTGTTCGGCCAGCGGCTGCGGCGGTGGTCGAGCCAGTCCAGAACAGCGTGGCGGGTGAGGCCGTCGAGCGGGCGGACGTGGCCGCCGACGGTGATGCGCCGGTTGCCCACGTCGACGTCGTTCAGCTGCATGGTGTGGATCATCTTCGGCCGTGCCGCGTGGACGGCGGCCAGAGCGACGATGAGCCGGATGTCCGGGGTGGCGGCGGTGGCGATGGCCTCGCCGATGTCCGCCTGGACAAGGGCCTGGAGGACACTGCCGCTCTGCCGGGGGACACGTATGCGGATCGTGGGGTTGTGGAAGACCTGGCCGTCCTTCTTCGCGTGCCGGAACAGCGACCGCAGGGTGACGATCCGGCTCGCGCTGTTTGCCGGTGACAGCGTCCCGGGCTGCGATGATCTCCTCCCGGGTGACCTCTCGCAGGTGGTCGTAGCGGCTGGACCACTCCAGCAACACCGGATGGATCTCACTCAGGTAAGCCCATGTCGTATGCCGGGAGCGAGGCTCGGACCGCGGACCGCCGTCGAGGAGAGTGCGAACCCAGGCTTCGACGGCGCGATGAATGCCCGGAGGCATCCCGTCGAGTTTTCGCTCCAGCCACCGGTCGACGGCGGGAGCCCGGTCGTCGACGAACAGACCGAGACGGTCGAGGACTTCGGCGGTCCGCACGACGGGAAGCCCACGGACGCGCAGGGCCGGGAAGAGCTCGGAGTATCGGATCGACTCACCTGCGCGGAAGCCGGACAGCACGATGACCAGGGCTCGGTTCACGTCGCTGGTGATCCAGCGGCTCCAGCCGCGGGCTTCTCCCAACACCCGAGCGGCCTGCTGGGCCCGGATCAGCCAGGGATTGGCCAGGTCGGCGTGGAGTTCCCGGTCGAACCGGCGGAAGTCCCGAGTGGCAGTGAACAGCGTCAGCTGCGTCGATGCCGCGGTCCCGCGATGCGGTTCGGGAAGCGGCGGGGGCTTCAGCACCCGCCGTCCGGCCTTGCCGACTCGCGGCCCGCCGTTCTTGGGCCGCTGGAGGGTTCGCGAAGAACAACTGCTGGCAGGTCACCCGCTGTAGGTACGGCTCGATCACCGAAGCCTTGCCGCTGGCCTTAGAGGTCCTTTCGGAGTGATCTTGTGTGGCACGGTGGAGGGGTAGGTGATCGCGCTCGTTGGGGGTGAGGATGGCTCGCGCGAAGCCGTGGGAGGTCAGCGATGAGCTGTGGGCGGTGATCGAGCCGCTGTTGCCGGAGC
>NZ_JANCPR020000031.1 GCF_028657195.3 Streptomyces iconiensis | reverse complement strand
CATAGTGTTTCGGTGGTCATAGCGTGAGGGAAACGCCCGGTCTCATTCCGAACCCGGAAGCTAAGCCTTTCAGCGCCGATGGTACTGCATGCGGGAGCGTGTGGGAGAGTAGGACACCGCCGAACTCTTTGTGGAGAAAGCCCCGTTGGGACACCCCAACGGGGCTTTTTCGTGTCGCAAACCGGACCCCGTGCACGGTGGGTGAACAGCTGCCCGGTAGGGTCAGGGAGCATCGTTGGCACGGTTACTCACAGGAGGCCCCCGGGTGGAGGTCCAGGAGACGCGGGTCCAGACTGACCGGGTCCTCACCATCCCCAACATCCTCAGCATGGCCCGCCTCGTCGGGGTGCCGGTGTTTCTGTGGTTGATTCTGTGGCCCCGGTTCGGCGGTCCCAACTGCGATGGTTGGGCGCTTCTCGTGCTCGCGTTCAGCGGAGTCAGTGACTATCTGGACGGCAAACTCGCACGGCGCTGGAACCAGATCAGCAGTCTCGGCAGGATTCTCGACCCGGCCGCCGATCGCCTCTACATCCTCTCCACGCTCGTCGGACTCACCTGGCGGGAGATCCTTCCGCTGTGGCTCACCGCGGCTCTGCTGGCCAGAGAGCTGTTGCTACTGGGCATGGTGTGGGTACTGGACAGGCATGGGTATGCGCCACCGCAGGTGAACTTCCTCGGCAAGGCCGCCACGTTCAATCTGATGTACGCGTTTCCGCTGCTGTTGCTCAGTGACGGAAGTGGGTGGCTTGCGTCACTCGCTGCTATTTTCGGGTGGGCGTTCGCCGGCTGGGGTACGGCTCTCTACTGGTGGGCAGGGATCCTCTATGTGGTCCAGGTCCGCCGTCTCATCAGGGCGGATGCCCAGGCCGACTGATCCCGCCTTTCCAGTGTCGCTGAGGCCGGGTGCCCGAAAAGTAGCTTTGTGGGTCATCCTGGATGGGTGAAGGTTGGCGTGACCGTCGTCTGTGCGAGGAGGACGCTTCCAACATGAAGGCCGTCGTAATGGCTGGTGGCGAAGGTACTCGCCTTCGCCCCATGACCGCGAGCATGCCCAAGCCGCTCCTGCCGGTGGTGAATCGGCCGATCATGGAGCATGTGCTGAGGTTGCTCAAACGGCATGGGCTCAACGAGACCGTGGTGACCGTGCAATTCCTGGCCTCTCTCGTCAGGAATTACTTCGGGGACGGCGAAGAGTTGGGCATGGAGCTGACCTATGCCAACGAGGAAAAACCTCTGGGTACGGCCGGCAGCGTCAAGAACGCCGAGGAAGCTCTCAGGGACGACTCGTTCCTCGTCATCTCGGGTGACGCGCTCACGGACTTCGACCTCACCGATCTCATCCGCTTTCACCGCGAACGCGGTGCGCTCGTCACGGTCTGTCTGACCCGGGTACCGAACCCGCTGGAGTTCGGCATCACCATCGTGGACGACGACGGACGGGTCGAGCGCTTCCTGGAGAAGCCGACGTGGGGCCAGGTCTTCTCCGACACCGTCAACACAGGTATCTATGTCATGGAGCCCGAGGTCTTCGACTACGTCGAAGCCGATGCCTCCGTGGACTGGTCCGGAGATGTCTTCCCGCAGTTGATGAAGGAAGGCAAGCCGATCTACGGCTATATCGCCGAGGGTTACTGGGAGGACGTCGGCACGCACGAGAGCTATGTGAAGGCTCAGGCGGACGTCCTGGAGGGCAAGGTCGACGCCGAGATGGACGGCTTCGAGATCTCGCCGGGCGTATGGGTCGCGGAAGGCGCCGAGGTGCATCCGGACGCCGTCCTGCGGGGTCCGCTCTACATCGGCGACTACGCCAAGGTGGAGGCCGACACCGAAATCCGCGAGCACTCCGTCATCGGCTCGAACGTCGTCGTCAAGAGCGGTGCCTTTCTGCACCGGGCCGTCGTCCACGACAACGTCTACATCGGACAGCAGTCCAACCTGCGCGGCTGCGTCATCGGAAAGAACACCGATGTCATGCGTGCCGCGCGCATCGAGGACGGCGCGGTCATCGGCGATGAATGCCTCATCGGCGAGGAATCCATCGTCCAGGGCAATGTGCGCGTCTACCCGTTCAAGACCATCGAGGCCGGTGCGTTCGTCAACACGTCCGTCATCTGGGAGTCCAGGGGACAGGCCCATCTGTTCGGGGCGCGTGGTGTCTCCGGAATCCTGAACGTCGAGATCACCCCGGAGCTGGCGGTCAGGCTGGCGGGCGCGTATGCCACGACGCTGAAGAAAGGTTCAACCGTCACCACGGCGCGTGACCACTCCCGCGGTGCGCGTGCACTCAAACGGGCGATGATTTCCGCGTTGCAGACCAGCGCGATCGACGTCCGCGACCTGGAGAACGTTCCGCTTCCCGTGGCGCGGCAGCAGACGGCCCGCGGGAGCGCCGGCGGAATCATGATCCGCACGACGCCAGGTGTGCCCGACTCCGTCGACATCATGTTCTTCGACGAGCGCGGCGCCGACCTCTCCCAGGCGGGACAGCGCAAGCTCGACCGGGTGTACGCGCGCCAGGAGTACCGCAGGGCCTTCCCCGGTGAGATCGGTGACCTGCGCTTTCCCTCCAGCGTCTACGACTCCTACACGGGCTCGCTGCTCAGGGCCGTGGACACGACGGGTGTCGAGGAGGCCGGGCTGAAGGTCGTCGTCGACGCGTCCAACGGCAGCGCGGGACTCGTACTGCCGAGCCTGCTGGGGCGGCTCGGCGTCGACTCGTTGACCATCAACCCCGGTCTCGACGAGTCCCGGCCGACCGAGACGGTGGAGACCCGCCGCAACGGACTGGTGCGGCTCGGGGAGATCGTGGCCTCGGCGCGCGCCGACTTCGGGGTGCGCTTCGACCCGGTGGGGGAGCGGCTGTCGCTGGTGGACGAGCACGGCCGGATCGTGGAGGACGACAGGGCGCTGCTCGTCATGCTCGACCTGGTGGCGGCTGAGCGCCGCAGTGGCAGGGTCGCGCTGCCCGTGACGACGACGCGCATCGCCGAGCAGGTCGCGGCGTACCACGGCACGCAGGTCGAGTGGACCACCACATCGCCGGGTGATCTCACCCGCGTCAGCAGGGACGAGGCGACGGTATTCGGCGGGGACGGCAGGGGCGGTTTCATCGTTCCCGAGTTCAGTTCGGTCTTCGACGGTTCCGCCGCCTTCGTACGCCTCATCGGGCTGGTCGCGCGCACGCAACTCAGGCTCAGCCAGATCGACGCACGCATCCCGCGCGCGCATGTGGAGCGGCGTGACCTCGCAACGCCCTGGGCGGTCAAGGGACTTGTGATGCGTACGGTCGTGGAGGCCGCCAGCGAGCGGTCGGTGGACACGACCGACGGCGTGCGCGTGGTGGAGCCCGACGGGCGTTGGGTGATGGTGCTGCCGGATCCCGCCGAGGCCGTCACGCATCTGTGGGCCGAGGGACCGGACCAGGCGTCGGCGCAGGCGCTGCTGGACGAGTGGGCGGCCGTGGTCGACAGCGCCGGTCGCTGAACGACCCTCCGTACGGCGGGACGCGGGCCGTCATGTGACGGCAAGTTCCGCCGTACGGCGCGCGGGTGGGCCCGTTCGGCGGCAGGGGTCCGGACGTGCGACGATGTTCGGCATGTCGCAGCAGCCCCCACAACGGAGCACCCCTTCGAGGCCGCCGCGCCCCGATGCCTCCATGTCGCTGCTGAACAACGTGATGGACCACAGCCTCGACGACGGTTACGCGGAAGCGACCAGGCGGCGGGGCATGGAGGGCCGCTCGAAGCTGCCGCGCACTGTGCGTGCGAAGCTCGGCCTGGCGGGCGGACTGGTGCTCGCCGCGCTGGTGGTGACCGTCGGGGCGGCGCAGGCACGTATCGCAGCGCCGACCGTGGCCAAGGAGAAGCAGGAACTCATCGAGCGCATCGAGGACGGCGGACGCCACGCCGACCAACTCCAGGAGAACGTCGACAAGCTGCGCTCCAGCGTGGAGGCCAAGCAGCGCAAGGCCCTGGAGAAGCACGGAGGCCGGCGGGCCAGGGACACGGCCCTGCTGTCGGGCGCCGTTCCCGTCAAGGGCCCGGGCGTCAAGCTGATGGTGGACGACGCGAAGGAGACCGAGTCCAGCGACAGCGGCGGCCCCCGCGAGAGCACCGGCTTCTCGGACACCGGCCGGATCCGCGACCGCGACCTGCAACGTGTCGTCAACGGGCTCTGGGAGTCAGGCGCCGAGGCCGTGGCCATCAACGAACAGCGCCTCACCGCGCGCTCGGCGATCCGCGCGGCAGGTGACGCGATCCTGGTGGACAACAAGCCGCTGGTGCCGCCCTATACGCTGCTGGCTGTGGGTCCGGGCCAGAAACTCAGCAAGACCTTCCAGGACAGCGCCGACGGGCAGTACTTGTACGTGCTGCACAAGGACTACGGGGCCAGGACCAGCATTTCCGTCCAGGACGAGGTACGGCTGCCTGCCGCACCGAGCCTGATCGTACGAACAGCGAAACCTGCGCAGACAGGAGAGGGCAGCACATCGTGATCGCCGTACTGGGCCTCGTCGTGGGTGTCGTGGCCGGACTCGTCGTCCGGCCCGTGGTGCCGACGGTGGTCGAGCCGTATCTGCCCATCGCCGTCGTCGCCGCGCTGGACGCCGTGTTCGGCGGTCTCCGCGCGATGCTGGACGGGATCTTCGACGACAAGGTCTTCGTCGTCTCGTTCCTCTCCAACGTCGTCGTGGCGGCGCTGATCGTCTTCCTTGGCGACAAGCTCGGGGTGGGGGCCCAGCTCTCGACCGGTGTCGTCGTCGTCCTCGGCATCCGTATCTTCTCGAATGCCGCCGCCATCCGCCGGCACGTCTTCAGGGCGTGAGGCCGATGAGCGACGAGGAGACGCCGAGCAACGACGGGACGCCGACGAGCGACGGGCCGTCCCAGGACGCGGCGGCGGGCAAACCGCCCCGGATGACGGGACGCCAGCGGTTGGGCAAGGCCGTATGGCCACCGCGCGTGACCCGTGCACAACTCATCGTGGCCGTGCTGCTGTTCGTGCTCGGGCTCGGCCTGGCGATCCAGGTACGGTCCACCAGCGAGAACAGCGCCCTGAGAGGGGCACGGCACGAGGACCTCGTCCGCATCCTCGACGAACTCGACGACCGCACCAAGCGGCTTGAGGACGAGAAGCGGGAACTCGAAGGGCACCGAACCGAGCTGGAGACCAGCTCCGACCAGCGCGAAGAGGCCCGTAGGCAGACGGAGGAGAAGGCCGCACAGCTCGGTGTCCTCGCTGGCACGGTCGCCGCCGAGGGGCCCGGCATCAGGCTGACGATCAACGACCGCGCGGGCGCGACCGATTCGGACACGCTGCTCGACGCGGTCCAGGAGCTGCGCGCCGCGGGCGCCGAGGCCATCCAGATCAACGGGGTCCGCGTGGTGGCCAGCACGTATTTCTCCGACAGCGGCGGCAGTGTGAGCGTGGACGGGCATAAGATCGGGCAGCCTTATCGTTTCGAGGTCATCGGCAAGGCGAAGGACCTGGAGCCCGCCCTGAACATTCCCGGTGGAATCGTGCAGACTTTGAAGAACAAACAGGCCACAGCGTCGGTTACCCGGTCGGAGAAGATCACGGTGGACGCCTTGCGGCAGGTGAAGCGGCCTGACTACGCTCGGTCGTCGTCGCAGTGAGACGCCGCTAGAGCTTCCGGGGGGTCGGCCGGTCAGTTGAGCACTGCGTGGTGGAAACTGTGCAGAGGTCACGGACGTTATCCGGGCGTCATGTATGACCAATGAGAGCATCGAGGGTCTGTCCTGCCCCACGGGCGGGTCTGTTTCGTGCGAGGGGAATCGCCCGTGAGTTTTTTTGCGAAGTTGTTCGGCAAGAACCGCCAGGACGGCGGTGCTGGTGCCGCGCGGCACCGCGCTTCCCGGAACGCTGAGACGACGGGAAGCGGAGCCGAGGACAGCGGTGAGCGCCCGCTGTTCCGTGATGAGGTGGCGCCTCGTAATGGGGACAATTCGGGTGGTCACGGCGCGGTTTCTGTTGACCCTGGAGCACAGGGACGCATAGGTTCCGATGCACCGCCAACCTCAAGTACGGGTGGAGGGTCTGCCTTGCCGGTGTGTAACAGGTGTGGGACACGTGCCGCTGAAGCGAGCCGGTTCTGCTCCAACTGCGGCGCTCCCCTCCGGGGCGGCGTCCCCGCTGAGGGATCGTCCGAGACGACCTCGACGATCTCCATCTCCGGTCTTGAGGCGTACGACTCCGAGGTGACCGGCCAGCACGCCTCGCCAGTGCTGCCGCCCGAGGCCCAGGCGGCCGTGGACGCGCTCCCCACAGGATCGGCCCTGCTGGTCGTGCGGCGCGGTCCGAACTCGGGCAGCCGCTTCCTGCTGGACGGTGAACTCACCACGGCGGGACGTCACCCAGAGAGCGACATCTTCCTGGACGACGTGACGGTCTCGCGCCGTCATGTGGAGTTCCGGCGCGGTCCCGACGGGGTGTTCACCGTCGCCGACGTCGGCAGCCTCAACGGCACCTATGTGAACCGCGAGCGGATCGAGGCGGGAGTCCCGCTCGGGAACGGGGACGAGGTGCAGATCGGGAAGTACCGGCTGGTCTTCTTCGCGAGCCAGCGCACCTTCTGACAACCTCCCCCGGGGGAAGGTTCATGCTGCACACACCGCCGGGTGGTGCCGATACCGGCACCGCCGCCGCGGAGAGCGGCCCGGTGAGCATCGGCGCCGTCCTCCAGGCGCTGCGCGAGGAGTTTCCCGAGGTCACCGTCTCCAAGATCCGTTTCCTGGAGGCGGAGGGCCTCGTCGAGCCCGAGCGCTCGCCCTCCGGATACCGGAAGTTCCGTACCGAGGACATCGAGCGGCTGAGCTATGTGCTGCGGATGCAGCGGGATCACTATCTGCCGCTCAAGGTCATCAGGGAGCACCTCGACGCGCTCGGAAGGGGAGAGCGTCCGCCCGCGATCCCGGCACCGACGCGCGAGGCTCCCGAACCCGGAGTGACGCCGCCGGCCCCCGCTGTGCGTATAGGGCGCAAGGAACTCCTCACCGTCGCCGGCATCGACGAGGCCGAGCTGGCCGAGTGGGAGGCGTACGGACTGGTGGCAGCTTCGGCGGACGGCGCGTACGAGCTGACGGAGGTCACCGTGGCGCGGCTGGTGACGGATCTCGGCCGATTCGGTCTCGAACCGCGCCATCTGAGGGCGATGAAGGCCGCAGCCGAACGCCAGGTCGATCTTGTGGAGCAGATCGTGGCCCCTCTGCGGCGGCACAGGGACCCCCGCACCAGGGCGCGCGCGGAGAGCACCGCGCAGGAGCTGGCGGGGCTCTCAGTGCGCCTTCACGCAGCTCTTGTGCAGGCGGCGCTGCGCCCGCGTGGTGACTGAATCGGCACACGGATGCCCTCACCGGACGGCTGCCCGACTACCCAAACAGGCGCGGCACGGCCTAGGGTTGCTGTGTGAATGAGCTCGACGTCGTGGGTGTCCGGGTGGAAATGCCCACCAACCAACCGATCGTGCTCCTGCGAGAAGTGGGAGGCGACCGCTACCTCCCCATCTGGATCGGCCCGGGGGAGGCGACTGCGATCGCCTTTGCCCAACAGGGCATGACTCCCGCACGCCCACTGACCCATGACCTGTTCAAGGACGTCCTGGAAGCAGTGGGACAGGAGCTCACCGCGGTTCGCATCATGGACCTGCGGGAAGGCGTGTTCTATGCCGAGCTGGTCTTCGCCAGCGGTGTCGAAGTCAGTGCACGCCCGTCCGATGCCATAGCGCTGGCCCTGCGTACGGGGACGCCGATCTACGGCAGTGACGGGGTACTGGACGACGCCGGGATCGCGATTCCGGACGAGCAGGAGGACGAGGTGGAGAAGTTCCGCGAGTTCCTCGACCAGATTTCTCCTGAGGACTTCGGCTCCAGCAGTCAGTGAGCGGGGGCGCCGGATGCCGTCCGGCCGAAGGCGCCCCGGCCAACCGGCCAGCAATTCCCGGCCCTGGGGCACGTCAAACCACCCCATGGGGGATTATCACTCGCCGTGCCGAGTGTGGCGATCGTTGACGCACCCGGAGTGACTGCCTACCTTCATGTGGGCAGGTTCCGGGGGTAACCCGGGATGTGAAGGACGGAGGTCGGCGTGACAGGCACCGGCGGCGAAGGTACAGCGGCTGGCGACTCCTCCCCACCCGGCGGTCCAGCGAGGCGGCCGAGCCCCTCCAGCACGGAAGTCCCACCGGCTGACCCACCCCCTGACGAAGTCGGATACCGAGGCCCCACCGCCTGTTCGGCGGCGGGCATCACCTATCGGCAGCTCGACTACTGGGCGCGTACGGGCCTGGTCGAGCCCAGCATCAGACCCGCCTACGGTTCGGGCACCCAGCGGCTCTACAGCTTCCGCGACATCGTCGTTCTCAAGATCGTGAAGCGGCTGCTGGACACCGGGGTGTCGCTGCAGAACATCCGCGCGGCCGTTCGGCACCTGCGCTCGCGCGGCAGGACCGATCTGGCGCGTATGACGCTGATGAGCGACGGCGCCACCGTCTACGAGTGCTCCTCGCCCGACGAGGTCGTCGATCTGCTCCAGGGCGGCCAGGGCGTCTTCGGGATCGCGGTCGGCGTGGTCTGGAAGGACGTCGAGGGTGCGCTGTCGCAGCTGCACGGCGAGCGTGTGGACACCGGGGAGACGCTGGTCGGGCACCATCCCGAGGACGAGCTGGCACGGCGCCGCAACCGCGCCGGCTGAGATTGTCAGACCCATGCGGCACCATCGGCTGATGTGAGGAGTCAGCCGACCATCCTGCATCTGGACATGGATGCCTTCTTCGCCGCGGTGGAGCAGGCGTCCAAGCCCAGCCTGCGCGGAAAGCCGGTGGTCGTGGGCGGGCTGGGGCCGCGCGGTGTGGTCTCCACGGCTTCGTACGAGGCGAGACGCTTCGGGGTGCACTCGGCGATGCCCACGGCGCAGGCACGCAGGCTGTGTCCGAACGCGGCGTATCTGGGCGCGCGCTTCGGGCTCTACCGCGCCGTCAGCGACGTGGTGATGGAGCTGCTGCACCGTCTGTCGCCCCTGGTGGAGCCGCTCAGCCTGGACGAGGCGTTCGTCGACCTGGAGGCGGGTGACGCGCTCGCGGGGTCGGCGGGGGGCTCCGAGGCGGCGCGTGAGGTGGGGGAGCGGCTGCGGCGTGACATCCGTGCTGCGACAGGGCTGAGCGGTTCGGTGGGGCTGGCCGGCTCCAAGCTGCTGGCGAAGATCGCCTCTGAGCAGGCGAAGCCGGACGGGCTCGCGCTGATCGAACCCGGCACCGAGCGGGAGATGCTCGCCCCGCGGTCCGTGCGGATCCTGCCGGGTGTGGGGCCCGCGACCGCCGAGACGCTGCGCAAGGCCGGGATCACGACCGTGGGTGAGACGACCGAGGCGGGGGAGGCCGAGCTGCTGAGGCTGCTGGGCAAGGCGCACGGCGCCTCGGTGCACGCGATGGCGTACGGCATCGACGACCGGGACGTGGTGGCGGAGCGGGACGCGAAGTCGGTCTCGGTGGAGGACACCTACGACGTCGACCTCACGGACCGGACGCGCGTACGCATGGAGGTGGCGCGGCTCGCCGATCGCTGTGTGACGCGGCTGCGGGCCGCGGGGCGTTCGGGAAGAACCGTGGTGATCAAGGTGCGCAGCTACGACTTCTCCACGCTCACCAGGTCCGAGACCCTGCGGGGCCCCACCGACGATCACGGGGTCATCAAGGAGGCGGCGCAGCGGCTGCTGGAGGGTGTGGACACGACGGCGGGGGTACGGCTGCTCGGTGTGGGGGTGAGCGGGCTGGCTGACTTCACGCAGGAGGACCTGTTCGCGCAGGCGCGGGCGGCGCGGGACGAGAGGGAGGCGGCCGAGGCCGCCGAGGCTGCGGAGGCGGCCCGGGACGAGGGCGCGGGCGAGGGAGCTGTGGCGGTTCCCACGGCCCATGAGGCCGTCGTGATGCCGGACCGGCAGTGGACGCCGGGGCGCGATGTGCGGCACGCGGAGCACGGCCTCGGCTGGGTGCAGGGGAGCGGCGTGGGGAAGGTCACCGTCCGCTTCGAGGAGCCGGATTCGCCGCCCGGCAGGGTGCGGACCTTCTCCGTCGACGATCCCGCTCTTGAGCCTGCCGAGCCCCGGATGCTGGACGCCGAGGTCGCCCGGGCGCTGGCGGCGCGGGCCGGCGCCGGCTGGGGACGGGCCGGCGGGCGGAGCCCGCAGGAGGGCCTGGCGGGCGCGGAAGCCGCGGCGCTTCAGCGCGGCGGCGGTGCGCCACCCCGCGGCGCGGGGGGCTCCTGGGGTCCGGAGGGCCGGGGAGGTCAGTCCCCGGCGCCGGCTATGCGCCCGAAGTCCCGGTCGGGCACCGCGGGGGCCTCGCCTCCGGCCGGCACGTCGAGCCCGTAGTGGTGGTAGAGCTGAAGCTCCTGCTCGGGCGAGAGGTGGCGGCCCACACCGAGGTCGGGCGCCTCCCTGATCAGGGCACGTTCGAAGGGGACGCGCAGGCCGTCCTCCAGGAGACTGCTGGGCTCCAGCGGTACGAGGGCGTCGCGGCTGAAGAGGCCGGTGCGGACGGCCGCCCACTCGGGTTCGCCGGTGGCGTCGTCGAGGTACACCTCGTCCACGGTTCCGATCTTGCCTCCCTGGCGGTCGAATGCCTTCCGGCCGATCAGGCTCCGGGGATCGATGTCGGTCTGCACGGTGTCCCTCCCACGGGTCGCTACGTGTCGTCCGGACTCGTACCTACAACGAAACGGTACTTTTCGGAGGTTGGCTACTTGAGCACACATCGGGTTACCACTTGAGGGCACGCTGATACCCTCGTTAACGGCTGTCGACCCCGTGCGGGAGAGTCCTCCGGTGAACTGCCGGAGGCGCCGAAGGAGCAACTCCTCCCCGGAATCTCTCAGGCTCACGTACCGCGCGGACGAGGTCACTCTGGAAAGCAGGGCGGGCCACGGACCAGCGCCGCAGCCCCTCCTCACCGACGGTGAAAGCCGGACCGCCGCATTCCGGACGGGCCGGTGAAACTCTCAGGTTGAGATGACAGAGGGGGAGGCCGTCCGGGCACCCGTCAAGGTGCCCCTCGTAGGTCGCAGAGACCAGGAGGCCCCCGCAGATGACTTCCCACCGCACCCCGCTCTCCGCACTGGAGCGCGGCGCACCTTTCGAGAGCCGGCACATCGGCCCCGACGCCGCGGACCAGGCCAAGATGCTGGCGCAGGTCGGATACGGATCGCTCGACGAGCTGACGCAGGCGGCCGTGCCCGAGGTGATCAGGAGCACGGAGCTGCTGAGACTTCCCGAGGCGCGCAGCGAAGCCGACGTACTGGCCGAGCTGCGCTCCCTCGCGTCGCGTAACCAGGTACTCCAGTCCATGATCGGGCTGGGCTACTACGGCACCTTCACGCCGCCGGTCATCCTGCGCAACGTCATGGAGAGCCCGGCCTGGTACACGGCGTACACGCCCTACCAGCCGGAGATCTCGCAGGGGCGTCTGGAGGCGCTGCTCAACTTCCAGACCGTGATCGCGGACCTGACGGGGCTGCCCACCTCGGGCGCCTCGCTGCTGGACGAGTCGACGGCAGCCGCCGAGGCGATGGCGCTCTCGCGGCGGGTGGGCAAGGTCAAGGAAGGCGTCTTCCTGGTCGACGCCGACTGCCTGCCGCAGACCGTTGCCGTGCTGCGGACACGCGCCGAGCCGACCGGTGTCGAGATCGTCGTGGCCGACCTGAGCGGCGGCATCCCCGAAGAGGCAGCCGAGCGGGGCGTCTTCGGCGTGCTGTTGCAGTACCCCGGGGCCTCAGGCGCGGTACGTGACCAGCGTGCCGTGATCGAGCGGGCGCACGAGCTGGGCGCCGTGGTCACCGTTGCCGCCGACCTGCTGGCGCTGACCCTGCTCACCTCGCCCGGCGATCTGGGCGCCGACATCGCGGTGGGCTCCAGCCAGCGCTTCGGCGTACCGATGGGCTTCGGCGGGCCGCACGCCGGCTACATGGCGGTGCGGGAGAAGTTCGCACGCAGCCTGCCTGGACGGCTCGTCGGGGTGTCCAAGGACGCCGACGGCGACCAGGCGTACCGCCTGGCGCTCCAGACGCGCGAGCAGCACATCCGCCGCGAGAAGGCCACCAGCAACATCTGCACGGCGCAGGTGCTGCTCGCCGTGATGGCGGGGATGTACGCCGCGTACCACGGTCCCGACGGGCTCGCGGCCATCGCGCGGCGAACGCACCGTTACGCCGCGCTGCTCGCCGCAGGGCTGCGCGCCGGCGGGGTGGAGACCCTGCACGGTGCCTTCTTCGACACGGTCACGGCGCGCGTGCCGGGACGCGCCGACGAGGTCGTCGCGCTCGCGCGGCAGGACGGGGTGAACCTGCGGCGGGTGGACGCCGATCACGTCGGCATGGCCTGCGACGAGACCACGGGCAGGGAACATCTGGCCGCGGTGTGGAAGGCGTTCGGTATCGACGCCGGCGCCGTGGACGTGGACGAGCTGGACGCCGCGACCGGGGACGCGCTGCCGGACGAGCTGCTGCGCACGGACGACTACCTCACGCACCCCGTCTTCCACGAGCACCGCTCGGAGACCGCGATGCTGCGCTACCTGCGCCGCCTCTCGGACCGGGACTACGCGCTCGACCGGGGCATGATCCCGCTGGGCTCCTGCACCATGAAGCTCAACGCGACCACCGAGATGGAGCCGGTCACCTGGCCCGAGTTCGGTGGCCTGCACCCCTTCGCGCCCGCCGAGCAGGCCGAGGGCTATCTGACCCTGATCCACGAGCTGGAGGACAGGCTCGCCGAGGTCACCGGCTACGACAAGGTCTCGCTCCAGCCCAACGCGGGTTCGCAGGGCGAGCTGGCCGGGCTGCTGGCCGTACGCGCGTACCACCGGGCCAACGGTGACGCGCAGCGGAACGTCTGCCTCATCCCGTCCTCGGCGCACGGCACCAACGCGGCCAGCGCCGTGATGGCGGGCATGAAGGTCGTCGTGGTCAAGACCAGCGACAACGGCGACGTCGACGTGGACGATCTGCACGCCAAGATCGCGAAGCACGGGGACGAGCTGGCCGTGCTGATGGTCACCTACCCCTCGACGCACGGCGTGTTCGAGGAGCACATCACCGACATCTGCGCCGCCGTGCACGACGCGGGCGGCCAGGTGTACGTGGACGGGGCCAACCTCAACGCGCTGCTGGGCCTGGCCAAGCCGGGCAGGTTCGGTGCCGACGTCTCGCACCTGAACCTGCACAAGACGTTCTGCATCCCGCACGGGGGCGGCGGTCCCGGCGTGGGCCCGATCGGTGTGCGCGCGCATCTGGCGCCGTATCTGCCCAACCACCCGCTCCAGCCGGCCGCAGGACCTGAGACGGGCATAGGTCCCGTCTCAGGGGCTCCCTGGGGCTCGGCCGGGATCCTGCCCATCTCGTGGGCGTACGTCCGGCTCATGGGCGGTGAGGGGCTGCGCAAGGCCACACAGGTCGCGGTGCTGAGCGCCAACTACATCGCCAAGCGCCTTGAGCCCCACTACCCCGTTCTGTACGCGGGGCCGAACGGGCTGGTGGCGCACGAGTGCATCATCGACGTCCGCCAGCTGACCAAGCAGACCGGCGTGAGCATCGACGATGTCGCCAAGCGGCTCATCGACTACGGGTTCCACGCGCCGACGATGTCCTTCCCCGTCGCGGGGACGCTGATGACGGAGCCGACGGAGAGCGAGGACCTGGCGGAGCTGGACCGGTTCTGCGAGACGATGATCGCGATCCGTGCGGAGATCGACAAGGTCGGCTCGGGGGAGTGGAGCGCGGAGGACAATCCGCTGGCCAACGCGCCGCACACCGCGGCGATGCTGGGCCGTGAGTGGGAGCACGCCTACTCCCGCGAGGAGGCGGTCTTCCCGGGGAGCGTGCACGCCGCGGACAAGTACTGGCCGCCGGTGCGCCGGATCGACGGGGCCTACGGGGACCGTAATCTCGTGTGCTCGTGCCCGCCGGTCGCGGAGTACGACGAGTAGCCGGAGAGGGCGCGGGGGCTCAGCGGACCCGGAACATGTCAGGGCCGGTGCGGCGGTTGCCGTGCCGGCCCTGTGTGTGCTGTGCGGGATGTCGCGCTGTTGCCTCGGTTACCGCCCCTCAGGCGGCTGTTGCGATGTGGTGCGTGCCGAGCGGCTTGTGCGGAGCGATGATCTGGCCGTCCGGCAGCAGCTCACCGGTGTCCTCGAACAGCAGAACCCCATTGCACAGGAGGCTCCATCCCTGCTCGGGGTGGTGAGCCACGGGCTGGGCGGCTTCCCTGTCTGCTGAGTCCGCTGTCGGGCATGGTGGCTGGTGCTGGCACATTGTCGGTTTCGTCTTCCGTAGTGATGTGGCGTTGGTCCTGCGGCTGTGAATGTCCATGGCCGTCCCCCCGTAAGTTCCGGTCCGTCCCCCAGTGTTCCGCCGCTGGCTCGAATCCGCAGGGATTTCGCGTCAGCACTTACCCAACCGGACAGACGCGTCACCCTACCGGGCGGTTGCGCTCAACAAGACGGTCCCTTTGGGGGGTTCGGACACCGGAGAGGACTAGTCCATACGGACGGTGGCATGGGCGCGTACGGATGGGCCGCAGGTGGAAGACGGTTTAAGCGGGCGTACGCAGAAGGGGCGCGGGGCGCACGAGGCGGCGTGTCAGCAGCGGCAGCAGCGCGTCCACGCGGTGCGGCTGATGGGCGGGGATTCCGGGCGGCGCGGGGGCCAGCGGGATCAGCAGATCAGACGGCGCGGGCGAGCCGGAGGCCGGGTCGGCCGTGACATCGCGGTGCAGCCAGAGCGTGAGCATGTACAGCTCAGGGAAGGACAGCAGCCGGGGCTGGTAGGCCGTCGGCAGTAACTGCGCCTGGCGCAGGGCCCGTACGGTCGAGAGGACATAAGGGCCCTGGCGGAACTGGCCGAACGCCCAGCCGTCGGCCGTCAGCACCGCCTCGGCGGAGCCCGCGTGCGTGCCTACGCCACCCGCGCCTGTGCTCGCGCCTTCCGTGGCGGCGCCTTCGGTGCCCGCTGCCGCGGCGTGTGTCGCGTCGGTCTCCGTGGCCTCGGCCCCCGCGAGGTCGGCGCCGGCGTCGCGGAGCAGGAAGCGCCAGCCGGTGAGCCGTGTCAGTGGCGAGGTGCGGGATGCGCCCGGGTCGCACGGGGCGACGCTCACCATCTCGTGGGCGGGCAGCGGGAGTTCGGGGCGCAGGGGGCCCTGTGCGTGACGCAGGGCGACGGGGGCGCGGGTGCCCCGGACCGCCGTTGGCGAGCCGAGGGCGGTCAGAACGCTGCGCAGGGCAGGAGCGGGAGCCGGGGGAACGTGCAGGGGCATGGCGGGTCGCCTCTCTTCGGAGACACTGTGCTCGGCGGGGGCGCGGACGACTGTGTCGGCGCGGGGGTGGCCGCGGGGGCGGCGAGGGGCGTCGACAGGAGCTAGCCGGGTGCGCCAAGTCTCTGCCTGTTCGCGGAGTTTATACGAGATGTGTTCGAGTGGAGTTTCCGCTAACCTCTCCCGGTGTTTCCGGTAAGGGCATAACAGGCCGAATCGGCAGGGCAATTACCTGCACGGAGATCATGAATACGGCGGTGACCTCGCATTCCGGTGGAATCGCGGTCGGCCGGATGTCGTCGGTTTTTATCACGATCCGCCGGTGCTGGACCTGAGAGCGGGGTCAGGACGCCGCCGTATGCCGAAGGAATGTGCCGTCCAGCAACCTCCAGCGTAGCGGCAGTTACGCGCCCGGTCAGTAGCCGCAGGCGTTATCCGGTACGCGGCAGGGCATCATCGGTGCACGCTCGGACCGACGAGGAGGGACCCTCCGATGGGAGAGAAGGTCGTGGCCGACAGGTTCGACCTGTCCGATCGACAGCGGTACCGGCAGAAGCTCCACAAGTGTCTGAGGGGGCTGGAGCAGCTTCTGGAGGAGAAGAGGTTCGACCGCCCGAGGAATCTCATGGGGCTGGAGATCGAGTTGAATCTCGCCGATGCCGGGGGACAGCCACTCATGAGGAATGCGGAGGTCCTTGAACGTATCGCGAGCCGGGATTTCCAGACGGAGCTGGGACAGTTCAACCTCGAAGTGAATATCGTGCCGCACGCGCTCTCCGGGAGAGTGCTCGACCAACTCGCTGAAGAACTCCGCACAGGACTGGCATACGCGGACCGGCAGGCGCGTGAGGTGTCGGCCCGTATCATCATGATCGGAATTCTGCCGACGCTCACGGCCCAGGACCTCACCTCCGCGAACCTCACGGCCGTCGACCGCTACACGCTGCTCAACGATCAGATCATGGCCTCGCGGGGCGAGGAGGTCGTGCTCGACATCGCCGGGGTCGAGCGTCTGACCTGCACCTCGGAGTCCATAGCGCCCGAGGCGGCCTGCACATCCGTGCAGCTCCATCTCCAGGTGACACCGGGCAGGTTCGCCGACGTGTGGAACGCGGCGCAGGCCGTGTGCGGCGCACAGATCGCCATGGGTGCCAACTCGCCCTTTCTGTTCGGCCGTGAGCTGTGGCGTGAGTCGCGCGTGCCGCTCTTCCTCCAGGCCACCGACACCAGGCCGCCGGAGCTGAGCAACCAGGGGGTGCGGCCCCGTACCTGGTTCGGGGAGCGCTGGATACGGTCGGCCCACGATCTGTTCGAGGAGAACCTGCGCTACTTCCCCTCGCTGCTGCCCATATGCGACGACGAGGACCCGCAGCGGGTGCTCGCCGCCGGGGGTACGCCCTCGCTCGCCGAGATGGTGCTGCACAACGGCACGGTCTACCGCTGGAACCGGCCGGTGTACGGGGTGATGGACGGTGCGCCCCATCTGCGTGTGGAGAACAGGGTGCTGCCCGCCGGGCCGACCGTCACCGACGTACTCGCCAACACCGCCTTCTACTACGGCCTGGTGCGCGCCCTGGCGGACGACCCGCGCCCCGTTTGGTCCCGTATGCCGTTCGCCGACGCGGCACGCAACTTCGACGCCGCATGCCGCCACGGCATCGACGCCGAGCTGTGGTGGCCACGCTCGGGGCGTGTGCCGGGGATGGTGCGGATGCCGGCGACGCGCCTCGTACGGGAGGAACTGCTTCCGCTGGCTGCCGCGGGACTCGATGCCTGGGGAGTGGAGCCGGGGGACCGCGACCACTATCTCTCGGTCATCGAAGAGCGCTGCGCACGGCGGGTCAACGGTGCCTCGTGGCAGGTCGCGGCCTATCGGCGGGCACGGGAGGCGGGGCTCGACAGGGACAAGGCGCTCGCGGCGGTCACCCGCTCCTACGGCGAACTCGTGGACACGGGAGAGCCGGTGCACACCTGGCCGGACGGGCCGTGAGTCGGCCGGACGGGCCGTGAGCGAGTGAGTGAGTGAGGGTGCGAGCGTAGGGCTCGGTGGCCCGGGGAGCCGGCTGCTTCCGTGTGGGGGCGGTCAGCTTCTGCTGCCTGCCTCCATGATGGCCTTGAGGATGACCGTGTGGATCTGCGAGGGGTCGTTGACCTGGTGGGCGGAGCCGCCGGTCGCCTCGGCGATCTCCTTGGCCGCCTTCTCGTCCGCGTCGGGACCCACGGCGATGGCGATCAGCGGGACGGGCCGCTTGCCCTCGCCCCGCTCCTCCAGTTCCGCCGTCAGCTCCTGGCGGGAGATGCTGCCGGGGTCCTCGTTGGCGCCGTCGGTCAGCATCACGACGGCGTTGAACTTCCCGTTCGCGTAACCCTTGTGCGCCTCTTTGTAGGCGGCGAGCGCCGTGTCGTAGAGGCCCGTCGCGCCGCCGGGTATCGGCTCCATCTGGCTGAAGGCCGAGGTCAGCTTGTCGCGTTGGGTCGCGCCGTCGTCCTTCCTGTCGCCGAGGCGTGCCGTGGACACCAGTTCCCTGTAGTCCTTGTCGCCCTTCAGCCGGGTCGAGAACTCCCACAGGCCGACCTCGTCCTCGGGCGTGAACTGCGAGAGCCCCTGCATCAGCGACGCCTTGGTCACGTCCATCCGGGACTGGCCGGGGCGGCCCTGTACGGGGGCCGACATGGACGCGGAGGAGTCCACCACGAGCATGAACCTGGCGCTCTGCACGGTGATCGTCCACATGCCCAGCGCCGTGCGGACGCTCTCCGTCGACGGGGCCTCGGCCGGGGTCGCGGTGTACGGCTGGGGCTCACGGCCGCCCGCCTGCCGGGTGATGCCCTTGTCGGCCTCGCCGTTGACCGGCCTGAAGCCGTTCTTGTCCAGGACCCGGCGGCCCTGCGCGTCGCCCATGAGGGTCTGGAAGCGGATGGCGGCGCGGCTCTTCTCGGTGCTCATTTTCTCGTCGTTGACCAGGGTGTACGGGTAATCGAGGAGCGTGGCCCCGTCCTTGGGGTAGAAGAGCCGCAGTCCCGGCGCATCGCCCTTGGCCTTGTTGTGGGTGAAGGCGGCCTGTTCGGACAGGACGAGGGCCTGGTTGCGCTGCGGGTTGCCCAGCTCGGCGCCCGAGTCGTCGCGCGGCAGGGTGGCCAGGACCTGCGAGTCGCCCGGCGCGGTGCGCTCGGAGAGCTGTTTGGCCGCCGCGGCCGTCTTGGTCTCCGCCTCCTTGCCGCCCTCCTTGAGCGTGGACTTCTGGATCTGGGTGAGCGCGAGCAGCCCCGTGGCGCTGCGGGCCGGGTCGGCGCTGCCGATGCGCAGATCGTCGTCGCCGGTCGCGGAGGCGGCGATACGGGACCACGAGTAGCTCTTGCCGGGCCAGCCCATCTTCCTGGCCGCCGAGGGAACGGCGGCCAGGGCGAGCGGGGAGCCGGCGACGTTGCCGACCGTCTCCAGGGAAGGCGCCCGCCCCGAGGAGGAGGCGCGGTCCACCCACAGCTTCGAATCGGGCAGCCACACGTCGTAGTTGACGCTGCCGTCCTTGCCACCGCCCTGGAGCGTGTCGGCGACCTCGGCACCCGTACGCTCGCTGACGTGCACGTCCAGACAGCGCCCGTCCGACTTCGCCTCGTTCTCCCGCGCCTCGGCCGCGACCGTGCGCAGCGCCGGGGCGATGTCGGGGGAGGCGGCCACGCGCAGGTCGACGGTGGATCCGTCGCAGCCCCCGCCGAAGGGGAGGAGCCCGCTCTTCGCCGCCACGGCCGTGCCGGCGCCCAGTGCGACGACCAGGGCCGTGGCGAGCATGACGTTGCGCCGTCGCGAGCCGGACCGGCGGGGCGGTTCGATGGCGAGGGGTCCCCTCGCGCCGTAGATGCCGGAGTCGTCGGGCAAGCTGTGACGTGGCATGGCGTGGGCGCCTCTCCTGGAAGCCGTCGGGGCGGCAACGACGGAGGGACGGCACACCCTGACGGCGCTTGTCCCCCCGGCCAGCCGCGCGCGATCTTCGTACCTGTTTCCGCGACCCTAGCGCGGTGGCGGTACGGATGAGGCGCGATTGCTGAACTGGAGTCAGCGGACGGGACACGGGGGCCGGACGGTGGCGTGAGGTGGCGCGCCGGTGGCCCGACAGCGGTTCGAGGAGAGGGAACGGGATGGACACGGCGTTCGGAACGGGAGGTTCGTGTGCGCGCACAGGCGCCTGACGACCCGCTGCCCACGGGCGCGGACCTGGCGGACGACGGGCTGCGGCGGCGGACGCTGCGTACGGAGCTGCTGCTGGTCCTCGCGCTCTCGCTGGGCGCGAGCGCGGTCTCCTCGCTGATCAGTTTCCTCGGTGCGCTCACCGAGCCGGGCGGCCTCGCCGACCAGGCGGCTCAGCTCAACTCCTCGCGTGCGCCCGGGCGTCCCTGGCTCGACCTGGCCTGGCAGCTGTTCGCGGTCGCCACGGCGCTGGTGCCGGTCGCGCTGGTGGCGCACCTGCTGCTGCGGGAGCGTACGGGCGGGCTGCGGGTGCTGGGCTTCGACCTGCGCAGGCCGGGCTTCGACCTGGGCTGGGGTGCCGCCGTCGCGGCGGCCATCGGCGGCTGCGGGATCGGGCTCTACCTGCTGGCGCAGGCCGGGGGGCTGAACCTCACCGTGGAGCCCGAATCGCTGCCCCAGGTGTGGTGGAAGTACCCCGTGCTGATCGTCTCCGCCGTGCAGAACTCCGTGGTGGAGGAGGTGATCGTGGTCGGCTATGTGCTGCGCAGGCTGGACCAGTTGGGCTGGTCGCCGCTGGCAGCGCTCTCCGCGAGCGCCGTACTGCGCGGCTCGTACCACCTTTACCAGGGCATCGGCGGGTTCTTCGGGAACATGGCGATGGGCGTCATCTTCGTGCTGCTGTACCGGCGTTGGGGCCGAGTCGGCCCGCTGGTCGCCGCGCACGCGCTGATCGACATCGTCGCCTTCGTCGGGTATGGGCTGCTCGCGGGGAAGGTCGACTGGCTGCCCACGCCGTGAGCGCGCGTGCCTCGTAGCGAAGCAGCGCGCCGCGCGGCGTGGGCGGCACTCACGGTTCCACGAGGAGCTGTGCGTCCAGCATGGTGACGGCGGTACCGGTCAGCAGGGTGCGCTCGCCCCGCAGGCCGGTGCGCACGTAGCCCGTACGCGGGGAGACCTGGAGCCCCGTCAGGTCGTCGCGGCCGGTCCGCCCGGACCACAGCGGGGCGAGCGCGGTGTGGGCGCTGCCGGTGACCGGGTCCTCCGGGATGCCGTGCGCGGGTGCGAACACGCGGGACACGTAGTCGTGTACGCCCCGTACGCCGTCTCCCCGTGCGGTGACGACCACGGCGGGGTTCGGGAAGGCGGTGATGGCGTTCAGGTCGGGCGCCAGCCCGCGCACCGTTCCCTCGTCGGGCAGCTCCAGCAGCAGCATGTCCAGGCTGCCGGTTTCCCAGGCGGCCACGACCTGTGCGCCCAGCACGGCTGCCGCGCTCTCCGGGACGGCGGTCGGGGTGAGCGTGGCCGTGGGGAAGTCGAGAGTGAGGGCACCGTCGGGCGCCGCGGTGGCGGTGAGTACGCCGCTGAGCGAGCGGAAGCGCATCGTCTCGCCCGGCTTCACCGCGCCGTCGCCGGCGAGCAAGTGCGCCGTGGCCAGCGTGGCGTGGCCGCACAGTGCGACCTCATGGCTCGGGGTGAACCAGCGCAGCGCCCAGTCGGCATCGGCGTCGCCGGGCAGCGGGTGCGCGAACGCGGTCTCGGCGAGGTTCATCTCGGCGGCGAGCGCCTGGAGCCGGGAGTCCTCGGGGAACGGGCCGCTGTCGAGGAGGACAACGGCGGCGGGATTGCCGGTGTAGGGGCGGTCGGCGAAGGCGTCGACGGTACGGATCCTCATGGCGGCGGAGCGTAGTCCCGCGGCTGGGTCCCGGATACGGCCAATGTCACAGGAGTGGACCGGCAGGGGGTTGCTATTCGATAGGTAGCGATATATCGTTGACGCATCGCGACCGATCAAAGACAAGAAACGAAGGAGTCAGCGATGCATGTACACGGATATGAACAGGGAGCACGCGAGCAGGGCAGGGGTGGCCACGGCCGTGGCCGCGGGCCCGGGCGCGGATGGGGAGGACGCGAGGGCGGACGCCCCGCCTTCGGGCCCTTCGGCCCCGGCTTCGGCGACGGACCGCCCTTCGGCAGGGGCGGCGGCCGGGGGCGCGGCGGACCGCGCGGCCGGGCCAGGCGCGGCGACGTCAGGGCGTCGATCCTGGCGCTGCTCAAGGACAGGCCCATGCACGGGTACGAGATGATCCAGGAGATCGCCGAGCGCAGCGGCGGGTGGAAGCCGAGCCCGGGCTCCGTCTACCCGACGCTGCAACTGCTGGAGGACGAGGGTCTGATCGGCAGTGAGAGCGAGGGTGGCAAGAAGCACTTCACGCTCACCGAGGCCGGCAGGGCCGAGGCCGAGGCGGGAGCCGAGGCGCCCTGGGAAGAGGCGGGGCGCGGCGTCGACTGGGAGGCCATGCACGAGGCACGCAAGGCGGCCGGAAGCCTGGCCTCCGCGTTCCAGCAGGTATGGGCGACCGGCACCCCTGAGCAGCGGGAGAAGGCGCTCGGTGTCGTCAACGACGCCCGCAAGAAGCTCTATCTGATCCTCGCGGACGAGGACTGAGCGTGCCGGAGGCGCCGCCCTCCGGACGGCACAGAGGCCGGCCCCGGCAACCGCCGGGGCCGGCCTTTCGCGTGCCTGCCGCTCTGCCCTGTGTGCCCGCTCCTTGTGCGCCTGCCGCCCTGTGCGCCTGCTGCTCTGTCGCGTCTGCCCCCTGTGCGCCTGCCGCGCTCTGTTGTGCCTGTTCGCTCTGCGGCCTGCCGTTGCGGGTGCGTGTGTCCCGGCCGTGGCGCGCGGACCCGGGTCGTCGTGGGGCTGGTCGCGCTCGCGTGCGGGTTCAGTGCCGGGGGCCCTCGCCGGTGCGCAGGGCGGTGGCCTCGATCTCGCCGGCGCCGCACACGGTGCCCAGCTTCCAGTCGGCCGTCAATTGCCCCCGCTCGTCGGGCGGGATGACCCGCAGCGCGCCCGGCTCGGGGCACGCGCCGTCCGCGGGATCGCCCGTACCGGGTACGACCGTCCAGTGCAGCCTGCTCCAGGCCCGGTCGTCCGGTTTCAGGGTGAGGGGCCGGGAACGTACCGAGCGGTCCCGTTCGGTGTCGGTCGGGATGGTGCGGCCGGCGTCGGAGGTGAGCTGGAGCCCGGGCCAGCCGCTGGTGCGGCACGGCTCGTTCGAGGTGTTGGTGAACACGAGAGCGGCATAGCGGTTCCCGGCGGCGGGCTCCATCTCGCGCAGCGCGACGGAGAGCGCGCCGGGGGAGCACCACGGGAAACCGGCGGCCTGCCGCGAGGGGCCGGTCGTGCCCTCGCCCTCCGGGGACGGGGCGGTGGCCGGGGCGGACGAGGGTGCGGCGGAGCCCGCGGCGCCGTCACCTGCCGCGCTCTCCCCCTTCGTGCCGGGGGAGGGGTCGGCGGGGCGCGAACTGCCCGCACCGTCCGAGGGGGAGACGGAACCGGAGGGCGAGGACGACTGGCCGCAGCCGGCGGCCAGGAGCGCCGCGGCAACCGCCAGCGTGGCGAGCGCCGGGCGTACGGAGGCTGTGCGGCGCGCAGAGCGTGCATGGTGTGGGGCCATGAGATCTCCAGGTGCTGCCGGAGCGGGGATGTGCGCTTGTACCTGTGCGCTTGGACCCGCGCACTGCTGAGGAGGTTCCCGGTTTTACCGCGATCACTCCCCGTAGCTACCGGCCGCCCCCATGGGGCGAAGGCAGCCGCCAGATACGCGCCGCGTCGAAGCAGTCGTACGCGCGGGGGAAGCGGGAGTCGTCGTGGCAGTGGAAGGCGGCCCAGAACAGATCGCCAAGAAGCGCGTCGTAGGGCGCGTACACGCGGTAGACGTACTGCTTGCCGTCGGTCCCCGGCAGCGCCACCATCCAGCAGCCGGGCCCGGACTGGGTGCTTACGGCCATGGGCCTCCTCGGCCTGGCGGGGTGCGCGGGCAGTGCTGTGAGGGGTGACGCGCGACGGCACCGTCGGGGTTACGGGTGCGGCGGAATCGGGTGCTTCGCGTGACTGTTTCTCCTCCCCAGGGAGGAGGAGTCGGACGTGCGTACCCAACCAGTGGGGGACCTGCATATGCCACGGGGTGCTGATGTCCGGGAGGGGTGTGTGTGATGTGGTGGTCGTGTGCACAGCCCTACACCGTCCAGCGAACCAGCAGACGCGGGAGTCGAGGAGCAGGTCAGCGATGCGCTGGCCTTCATGATCGTGACCGCGCGGCGCCGCGCTGCCCGTGACGGGGACCGGCAGATCGACACGGCCCACCTCCTGCACAGCCTTCTGGAGTCCGACCGCGCGGTCTGGGAACTCCTCGACGGCGGCAGCCCTCAGGTGGGCAAGCTCCTCGGATATCTCGTCCAGCGCAGCATCGGCTACGGGCTCGCATGGCAGGGCAGCATGGAGGACTCCGGCGCCGTGCCCGCCGTCTCCGAGCAGCCCGGTGGTGTGCCCGGCTGGTCGCCCAGCGCAGCGAAGGCCCTCGAACTGGCGGGGGAGCGCGCGCGGAAGAGAGGGGACCAGCACGCGGAGGGCGTTGACCTGTTCGCTGGGCTGGTCGCCGACGACGAGTGCCGGGGCGTCGAGGTGCTGCGGCGGGCCGGTGTGGACACCGATGACCTGGCCGTTCGCCTGGGTGTCAGGGGCGTACAGGGGTGACACCCCTGTTGGGTGCTGGCATGATGCGGCGATGCGTGACACCTCGCCCGCCTCGGGAGGCGCTTCCGGCGCCGCACCTGATGCCTCCCGTGCCCGGACGCCAGGGATGGCCCTCGCGCTGCTGTCGGCCTTCGCCTTCGGCGGCTCGGGGGTCGCGGCCAAGCCGCTGATCGAGGCAGGACTCGAACCCCTCCATGTCACCTGGCTCCGCGTCGCGGGAGCCGCGCTCATCATGCTCCCGCTGGCCTGGCGCCACCGCGGCCTGCTGCGCGAACGCCCGGGGCTGCTCCTCGGGTTCGGGCTGCTGGCGGTCGCGGGTGTGCAGGCGTTCTACTTCGCGGCGCTCTCCCGTATCCCGGTCGGGGTCGCGCTGCTGATCGAGTATCTGGCGCCCGCGCTCGTACTGGGCTGGGTGCGGTTCGTGCAGCGGCGGCCCGTCACGCGGGCGGCGGCCGTGGGTGTCGTGCTGGCCGTCGGCGGACTGTGCTGCGTGGTCGAGGTCTGGGCGGGGCTGCGCCTCGACGGCATCGGACTGCTGCTCGCGCTGGGCGCCGCGTGCTGCCAGGTCGGTTACTTCGTGCTGTCGGACCACGGCAGTTCGGCCGAGGACGGCAGGCGCTCCGCCGATCCGATCGGCGTCATCGCCTACGGGCTGCTGGTGGGAGCCGTGGTCCTCACCCTGATCGCGCGCCCCTGGGACATGGACTGGACCGTGCTCACGCGGGATGCCGTGATGAACGGCGTGCGGGTGGACGCGCTGCTGCTGCTGGCCTGGATCGTGCTGGTGGCGACGGTGACCGCCTATCTGACCGGCGTCGTCTCCATCCGGCGGCTCTCGCCGCAGGTCGCCGGCGTGGTGGCCTGCCTGGAGGCCGTGATCGCGACCGTGCTCGCATGGGTACTGCTCGGTGAGCACCTGAGCGCCGTACAGCTCGTGGGCGGGGCCGTGGTGCTGCTCGGGGCCTTCATCGCGCAGAGTTCCGCGCCCAAGGCGCCCGCACAGGTGTCCTCCTCGGCCCTGGACCGGAAGAGCGGCGGGGACCACCGCGAGGGCGCCGCTGAGGACCTCGGCGCGCGCTGAGGCCCTCAGCGCCTGGTGGGGCTTCACCGCGTGTGAGCTTCAGCGCACGGTGGACGGCAGTGCGCGGTGGTGGCGTCAGCGTGCGGTGGGAGGTCAGCGAGCGGTGGCGTCAGCGTGCGGTGAGACGTCTCAGCGGGGGGTGAGCCGGTCCGCCGTGAGGTAGGCGGGGAGCGGGGTGCCGGGCGCCGTCTCCTCGGCGGGCGCGGGCGTGCCGTACGTACGGGTGACGGGCAGGACGCCGCTCCAGTACGGGAGTTCGAGATCCTCGCGCTCCTCGTTCGGGCCGCCGGTACGGGTCTTGGCCGAGACCTCCTCCAGGTCGAGGCGGAGGACGGCGGTGGCCGCCAGCTCCTTGGCGTTGGCCCTGCGCGAGTCGTCGGCGCGGCCCGCGAGTACGGACTCGACGATGGCGTCCAGTGCGGCCAGCCGCTCCTCGTGGTCGGTGACCTGGTGGGCGATGCCGTGCGCCACCACTGTGCGGTAGTTGATGGAGTGGTGGAAGGCGGACTTGGCCAGCACCAGGCCGTCCACGCGGGTGACCGTCACGCACACCGGCATACCCGGGTCGGACTCGCTCGCCTCGCGCAGCGGGCGCGAGCCCGTCGAGCCGTGCACGTAGAGGTGCTCGTCCACGCGCGCGTAGAGCGTCGGCAGCACCGCGGGGAGGCCGTCGCGGACGAAGCCGAGGTGGCAGACGTAGTCGTCGTCGAGGATCGAGTGCACCAACTCCCGGTCGTACGCGACGCGTTCGCGGGACCGAGAGGGTGTGGTGCGCGAGGTGCGGGCGTAGGAGGAGGAACCGCCGGCTGCGGTGCCGGTCGGTGCTGCCTGTCCGGTGGACGCGTGACTGGTCACGGTGCTCTCCCTGTTCCCCTGGCGAAATCTTTTGTACTAGTGCATACTGTCTTTTGTGCTAGGAGAATACAGGATCGAAGGGCGGCGCGCAGCTGAGATCGCCGCCAGTGTGGAGCGGGGGGTCGGCTCGGGCGAGCTGCCGCCCGGCCAAGTGCTGCCCCCGCTGCGGGAGTTGGCGACCGAACTGGGCGTCAACCCCAACACCGTCGCCGCCGCCTACCGCAATCTGCGCGAGCGCGGAGTCATCGAGACGGCCGGGCGGCGCGGCAGCAGAGTGCGGGCCAGGCCGGCGAGTACGTCCCGCGAGGCGCTCAGGGTCGAGGCGCCGGAGGGAGTCACCGACATTTCGACGGGCAACCCCGACCGCGCGCTGCTGCCTTCCCTCCGGGACGCCTTCGCCGCAGCGGCGGCCAGCGCGCACACGCATCCCGTGCTCTACGGCGCACCCGCGGCCGACCCGGACTTCGCCGCGCTCGCCCGCAGCGCCCTGGACGCCGACGGCGTACCCCCGGGGCCCGTGGCCGTCACCTCCGGCTCGCTCGACGCCATCGAACGCGTCCTCGGCGCGCACCTGCGCCCTGGCGACACCGTCGCCGTCGAGGACCCGGGCTGGGGCAGTCTGCTCGACCTCGTCCCCGCGCTCGGGCTGCGCCCGTTGCCTGTCGCCGTGGACGAGGAGGGGCCGCTGCCGGGCGAGTTGGAACGCGCGCTGGCCCAGGGAGCACGCGCCGCGATCGTCACCGACAGGGCACAGAACCCGACGGGCGCCGCCGTCACGGAGCCGCGCGCCCGGGAATTGCGGGCCGTGCTCGCCGCGCGCCCCGGCACCCTGCTCGTCGAGGACGACCACGGTCACGGCATCGTCGGCCTTGCCCTGCACCCCCTGGCGGGTGCGACCCGGCACTGGGCACTGGTGCGCTCCACCGCCAAGGCGTACGGGCCCGATCTGCGCCTCGCCGTACTGACCGGCGACCACCTCACCGTGGACAGGGTGCGTGGCAGGCAGCGCCTCGGTCCCGGCTGGGTCAGCCACCTCCTCCAGCGCGCGGTCTTCCACCTGTGGCGGGACGGCTCCTTCGACCCCGTGGAGGTGGCCCGCTCCTACGACCGGCGGCGCGAGGCGCTGCTCGAGGGGCTGGCCGCACGGGGCATCACCGCGTACGGGCGCAGCGGCATGAACGTATGGGTGCCCGTGTCCGACGAGACCGGCGCCGTGGCCCGCCTGCTCCAGGCCGGCTGGGCCGCCGCTCCGGGTGCCCGCTTCCGGCTGGCTTCACCTCCCGGACTGCGGCTGACCGTCTCGGAGTTGGTCACGGGCGACATGGAACGGCTCGCCGATGCCCTCGCCGCCGCCGTCAGGCCGGACGAGCATCGCCGGTACGAGTGAGAAGGTGAGCGCGCGGCAGCCCCCGGAGCTGTGACTGTTCACAGCGCGTCACTACCTCTAAGGTGTGTCGTCGTTGAGCCGTTGTTGACAATTCGTATGGGGGGATCGACGTCATGTCCTATTCCGGGCCGCCGCCGCCTTACAAGCCGCCGGGGTCGGGCCACAGCGACTCCAACACGCTGAGCATCGTCGGAATCGTGCTCGGTGCTGTGGCGTTCGTCTTCTGCCCGCCCGCCTTCGGGATCGCGGGCATCGTCTGCGGCGCCGTCGCCAAGTCCAAGAACGAACGGCTCGCGAACACCGCGCTCGGGGTCTCCATCGCCGGCCTCGTCGTCGGGCTGGTCCTCAGCTTCGTGCTGTTCAGGGGCGTCTACACCTGAGCAGGCAGGTAGGCCGACCGCCGCCAGTTGCGCGCGGCCGGCCTGCCTGACCGTGTTGCCGGCAGCACCGACGCGGGTAAGCCCGTCCGCAACGTACAGAAGCCGTACGCGCCCGGGGGTGCCGCCTACAGGTACGCGTCGGTGTCGCTGAGTGCGGAGTAGGCCGCCTCGGCCAGACGGCCGGGAGTGGTACCGGCGGGCGCGTGGCCGAGGAAGTCGTGCGTCTCGCCGGTGAAGACGATGCGCCCGGCGTCCAACACGGTGACCTGATCGCACTCTTCGGCCAGGTCGGTGACGTCGTGGGTGGAGAGCAGAACGTGGACGTCGTCCGCGAAGGATGCCAGGACGTCGCGGAATACCCGGCGCTGCCTGGGGTCCAGGCCGGCGGTGGGTTCGTCCAGGAGAAGGACGCGTACGCCGTGGACGAGGGCGGAGGCGACTCCGACACGGCGGAGTTGGCCGCCGGAGAGCTGCTTGGTCCTGATGTCGGCTTGCGGGAGCAGGTCGACGCGGGAGAGTGCCTGTGCGGCCGAGTCCCATGCTTCGCGTTTGTTCATGCCCTTCAGCCAGCCGCTGTAGGCGACTTGTTCCCGTGCGGTGAGCCCGGCCATGGCCGTGATCTGCTGCGGCATCCACCCCACCGAAGCCCTGTAGGCCCGGCTGCGCGAGCAGGTGCCTTCGTAGGTGACCGTTCCGGTACGGGGGTAGGTCACCGCGGCGGCGAGGCGCAAAAGGGTGGACTTCCCGGCACCGTTGGGCCCGAGCAGGATGGTCAGTCCGGGCGCGAGGGAGTAGTCGAGGCTGCTGAGAACGGGCGCTGACCAGGGGCGGTAGGAGTAGGTGCAGGAGGACAGTTCGAGGGGCATGGGGTCTTCTTCCGTTCTTGCCCGGCGGTCAGGAGGCGGCTCGCGGACGGAGGGTGAGCTGGCACGTCAGGCCGCCGGCGAGTGCCACGGCGGCTGCGGTGAGGGCGATCGGGTCGCCGTTGGCACGGGGGAGCACGCTCCAGAAGTAGGGGTGCCCCTGGCCGAAGCCGAAGAGCATCACCGCGAGCAGCCACACGACGGGAGCCATGACCGCGGGCGCCCCCATGAGCGGGCGCGCGCAGAGCATCAGGCCCACCAGGAAACAGGTGTTGCGGCCCACCGCCAGCGCGCTGGGCGAATCGAGAAGAGAGCCGATGACGAGGCCGGCCAGCACTGCCGCGGCGACCACCGTCAGTACCAGCCCGGCATCCATGACCCGTACCCGCCGGACGCCGGTGTCCTCGGCGGAGTGCAGACGGGGGAGTCCAAGGACACCAGCAGTGCCACGCACAGAGGTACGGGCGCCATCAACGTGGCCACTACGGGGTTGTCGCCTCCTGCGAGGAGGGAAGGCAGGCCGGCCACCACGCCCTGGAACAGCAGCACCAGGACGACGAACGTGCCGTAGGAGGCCAGCAGCAGGGTGGGCGCGCGGCGGGCCTTCAGCCACCAGATCACCCTTCACCGTCCACGTCGGCGTCCGGGTCCACGTCGGCGTCCGCGTCGGCGTCCGTGTTCGCGTCCGGCGACGAGGAGCACGCCTTCTTCAGCATGATCTAGTGCGGAACCCCGGGCGTTCACGCCCGGGAGGAAGCGCTTCTCTGGACTGTTCTGACTCGCAGTGGAGCACGGGTGCGCACTGTTGACCTCAGTCGGGATGCTTCTGGTTCCCGATGTACTCCTTGATGGTCGACAGGGGTGCGCCCCCGCACGATGCGGCGAAGTACGAGGGTGACCAGAAGTGTTCGCCCCACAGGTACTTGCGGATGTGGCCGGGGTACTCCTGGCGGAGCCTGCGGGCGGACACGCCCTTGAGTGAGCCGACCAGCCGGGACAGGGAGACCTTCGGCGGGTAGTGCACGAGGAGGTGTACGTGGTCGCTCTCGCCGTTGAACTCGACCAGCTCTGTTTCGAAGTCGGCGCAGACGGCGCGCATGACTTCTTCGCAGCGTCGAAGGATCTCGTCCGTGAATGGTCCGCGCCGGTACTTGGGCGTGAAGACCAAATGCGCGTGGAGGGTGTGGACGACCGTACGACCCCTGCGGATAACGGGGTTTGGCTCCCAGCGTGGTGACATAGATCAATGCTACGATCACCCGGTGAAGATCGTCACACAGGTGAAGCTGATGCCGGAGGCCGACCATGCCGCCGCGCTGTCGTTGACCCTGCGCACGGTCAACGAGGCGGCAAACTGGGCGTCGGCCGTGGCGTTCGAGCGCGGTGTCCCGCGTGAATACGAGCTGCGCAAGCACACCTATGCCGAGCTGAGGTCGCGGGGGCTGGGGGCGCAGGCCGCCCAGCACACGATCAAGAAGGTCCGCGACGCGTATACGACGCTCAAGGCCAACATCAAGGCCGGGAACCTCGGCAAGCCGGGGTCGAAGCGCCGGACCAGGGCCGGGACGAAGCCGGTCCTCTTCCGCCCCGAGGCTGCCCACCCGTACGACGACCGGTGTTTGAGCTGGCAGTACGACGCGCAGACCGTGTCCATCTGGACGACGACCGGGCGCATCAGGAACATCCCGTTCGTGTGTTCCTCGGACGCGCTCAAGCTGCTGCGGGAACACCGGCAGGGCGAATCCGACCTGATCGAGCGTGACGGCGTGTTCTACCTGGTCGCCGTCTGTGACGTACCCGAGGCTGAGCAGTACGAGCCCGACGGGTTCATCGGCGTGGACCTCGGCATCGCCGGTATCGCCACCGCCTCCACCGGCTACAAGGCCGCCGGGCGCGGCCTGAACCGGCACCGCAGGCGACAGCTCGACCTGCGCCGCAAGTTGCAGGCCAAGGGCACCAAGTCCGCCAAGCGGCGGCTGAAGAACCGTCGCCGCAAAGAGCAGCGCCACGCCGCCAACACCAACCACATCATCGCCAAGACGATCGTGACCGAGGCTGAACGCACCTCCGCCGGTATCTCCCTGGAAGAACTCAAGGGAATCCGGCAGAGGGTACGGCTCCGCAAGCCTTGGGGGCACCTCCCGGCCGGAGGCTGGGGGAGGGTCGCCCTCCACTCCTGGGCCTTCGCCCAGCTCGGAGACTTCATCGTCTACAAGGCCCGCAGGGCTGGCGTGCCCGTGGTCTTCGTCGATCCGGCCTACACCTCGCAGCAGTGCTCCGAGTGCGGCCACACCGACAAGAAGAACCGGGCAGGCCAGGCCGTCTTCACCTGCCGGAACTGCGGGGTCGTTGCCCACGCAGACCGGAACGCTTCCCGCAACGTCGCCCGCAAGGGCGAGGCTGCGTGGACTGCGGGGCGTGAGTCACGCGTCCCTGCCACCCCCTAGGGATGTCTGGACGGAGGAGCCCACCCAGCAGCCAGCCGGGCGCTACCTCCAAGCCCGATCCTTCAGGGCCGGGTCAAGTTGACAGTTTGCGGAAGTCCCAGGAGACGACGGAGGTGGGCGTCAGCCTCAGCCAGGCGTGGCGGCCGTCGTGCGGCATCTCGTCGATGCCGAAGTACTTCGCGGGGAAGTGCCGCTCGGGGTCGGCCAGTTCGGGGCAGGGCTCTCCTGTGCGGGGTGCCTCGCCGATGAACTCCACGCTGCCGGACAGTTCCACGCCGCGCAGCTCGCCGTACTCCTCGCCGTCGTCCACCACGACGGCGATACGGGGGTCATGGCTCAGCTGCGCCCAGCGCCTGCTGCGGGTGACGGAGTACAGCCACAGCGCCTTGCCGTCCCACCAGAACCAGAGCGCGCCCACATGCGGCGTGCCTCCGGCGCCGACGGTCGCGACCCGGCAGGTGCGCCGCGTCTCCAGGAACGCGTCGCGCTCCTGCCGCGTCATCATGATCCGGCGTCCCCGCCGCTGCTCCGTGACGGCCATGCGTACCACGCCTCCCCGTTCCCGGTACTCCGCGGTTCCTGACTAGGTGTCAGAAATCATGGACGCTCTTCCGGGCTCGCGCAATGCCCTCTATCCTGCCGCCGCCGACGGCGCAGCCGCCGGTACAGGTGCCACCAGGGCGCGACTCCGTCGGGATCCCACGGAATCCAGCGAAAATCGACGAAAATCGACGAAAGGGGAGCGCATGCCCCCGGACGACCGGCTTGCCGCACTGCTCGAACCCACCACCACGGCGTTGCTGACCGTCGAGTGCCAGCGCGGCGTGGTCGGCGAGGAGAGCGCGCTGCCCGAACTCGCCAAGGAGGCACGGGAGTCGGGCGCGCTGGAGCGGGTGGCGGCCCTCGCGGAAGCGGCACACGCGGCGGGCGTGCAGGTGATGCACGCGGTGGCCGAGCGCCGCCCCGACGGCAGGGGAGCCAACCACAACGCGCGCCTGTTCCGGGCGGCGGGGCGGCTGCCCGTACAGCAGCTCACCGGGACAGACGCAGTCCGTATCGCGGACCCGGTTCCGGTGGCGGAAGAGGACCTCGTCGTGCGGCGGCTGCACGGGCTCTCACCGCTCGCGGGCACCGACGTCGACGCGCTGCTGCGCAACCTCGGCATCCGTACGCTCGTCGTCACGGGCGTCTCGGCGAACGTGGCCATACCCAATGCGGTGTTCGACGCCGTCAACCTCGGCTACACCGCCGTCGTGCCTGCCGACGCCATCGCGGGAGTGCCCGCCGACTACACCCCCGCGATGGTCAGCAACACCCTGGCCCTGGTCTCGACCGTCACCACGGCAGGGGACGTGATCCGCCACTGGAAGAGCTGAACGTCCGCCGCGCTCGACGGCCACGCGTACCCGGGGGGAGCGGGCACGGCGCCGCCGCGTTCGGCCGCCGTGCTCAGCCGCCCCGTTCAGCGGGCGAGTGCGTCCTTGAGGAACCGGGCCTGGAACGGCAGCAGTTGCTCGGCCGCCGCCTCGTCGCGTACCAGGTGTGAGGCGCCGGGCAGCGGCAGCACGGAGTGGTCGCGCCCGGCGGCGAGCAGCGCTGCGGACAGGCGCAGGGTGTGCGCGAAGGCCACGTTGTCGTCGTCCGTACCGTGGATCAGCAGCAGTGGACGGCGCAGCAGGGGAGCGTCCTGGATCAGCGAACTGCTGTCGTAGTTCCCGGGTTCCTGATCCGGATGCCCGAGGAACCGCTCCTTCCAGTGCGTGTCGTACAGGCGCTGCTCGGAGGGCCCGGCGCCCGCGACGGCCGCGTGGAAGACGTCCGGGTGCCGCAGCACGGCGGCGGCGGCGAGCGTGCCGCTGAACGACCAGCCGCGTATCGCGACCCGGTCCAGGTCCAGGAAAGGGCGCGCGACGGCGGCGGCGCGCAGCGCGTCCCGCTGGTCCTCCAGTACGGGCGTCAACTGGTCGCCCCTGACCGCCTTCTCCCACGCGGGGCCGCGCCCTGGCGTGCCCCTGCCGTCCGTCACCAGGACGGCGAAGCCCTGTTCGGCGAACCACCGCGACACACAGGAAGCCCAGTGCCGCGCCCGCACCACCAGCCGCATGCCGGGCCCGCTGTACGGGTTCAGCAGTACGGGCAGCGAGCGCGGGGGCGCCGTGCCGGGCCTGCACCAGGAGGGCAGGTACAGGGCCGCGCGCAGCCCGCGTTCCCCGAGCGTCAGGAAGAGCGGCTCCGGCGGCAGCGCGGGCTCCTCGGCCACCGCATCGACGCCGCCCGCCGCGCGGCCCGCGCGCAGCACCGTCACCCGCTGCCCGCGCGGAGTGAGCCCGTCCAGGACGACAGTGCCCCGGCCCACGGCGGCGCCGTGTACTCCGTCGGCCCTGCTCACCTGTTCCGGCGCGGCGCCGGGCGACCAGCGCCACACGTGCTCCACGGTCGGGTCCTGGACGGCGGAGAACCAGACGGCCTCGCCGTCCGTGCCCAGCACCGCCTGCACCTGGAGCCCCGGAGGGGTGACCGCCGTGCCGGCGACGGTCAGCCTGCGCGTGTCCCCCTCGTCGGACGTGCGCACGAGAGCGCCGCTCTCCGTACGGCAGGGCGTGCCGGGAACCAGCTCAACCCAGTGCTCGTCCTCGCACATGTCCAGCACCTCGGTGCTGCCGTCGGCCGGATCGGCGGCGAGGGTCAGCACCGTGCGCTGGTCCCGGCTCTGCACCGTCACCAACGGCCCCCACCCGTCCCAGCGGGCGGTGGCCACGTACTCGAACCCGGTACGCCGGGTGTCCACTTCGGTGCGGGTGCCGTCCAGCCGCACGAGGTGCAGGGTCACCTCGGCGTTGGCCGTGCCCGCCGCCGGATACGGGATCGCGCGCGGCGGGCGCTCCGGATGCGCGGGGTCGGACAGCCAGCGGCGCGCGACCCGTGCGGTGTCCACCCGCGCGACCAGCAGGGCGCTGCCGTCCGGCGCCCACCAGTGGCCCCGCAGCCGTCCCATCGACTCGGCAGCGACGTGGTCGGTCAGCCCGTACGTCACCCCGGGACCCTCCGGCACGGCCAACTCCCTGGCGCCGAGGGCACTTTCACCGTCCGCGTCGCCTGGCCTGTGGTGCTGGTCAGGTCCGGCCGGGCTGACCACGCACAGGGTGCCCTCGCGTACGTACGCGATGAGGGTGCCGTCGGGGGAGGGGCGCGGGTCGGTGACGGGGCCCTCGACCGGTACGCGGAAGGGCGGGCCTCCCGCCGTGCGTACCGCCCACAGGGCGCCGCCCACCGTGAAGGCGACGAGGCTTCCCGCGCTGTCCGCCGCGTAGTCCGTGACCCCCACGGCCTGCTCGCGGGTCCGCTCGCGTGCCGCGCGTTCCGGTTCGGACCCGGGCCCGGAGGGCGCGGCGCCCAGCGTGCCGGGTCCCGCCAGCTCACGCTCCGCGCCGTCCTCCCACAGCCACAGACGGGACACCGGGTCGGCGCCGTCTCCCGTACGGACGAACAGCACGCGCGTGCCATCGCCCGGTACCGACAGGTTCCGTACCGTGCCCAGCGCGAAGCGCCTCGTCAGCGCGAACTGCCGGGGGAAGGCCGCGGCCCCTGACTCCCACTCCGCCGCACTCAGTGATCGGTCCATGGCGGGACTCTGCCACTCGCCGTCGATCACACGGAAGGAGCGCGACCTTCCCGGCTCGGCGGTGTGCGGTCCGACCGGCTCGGCGGTGTACGGCCCGCTCCGGTGGACGGTGTGCGGTCCGCCCCGTCCGACGGTGTGCCGTCCGCCCCGGTGAGACGGGCGACGGCCTCCGCCGTGAGGGCCCTGTCGTGGGGTTCGGTGTCCAGCGCGCGGTGGATCGCGAGCCCCTCGATGAGGGCGTCGAGCTGACGTGCGGTGCCGGGGGAGAAGTGCCGTTCGAGGATGCGGCGGGTGCGGCGCATCCATGCGCGGGTGAGTTCCCGGTAGGCGGGCCGCCGTGCGGCCAGCGTGTACAGCTCGTGGGTGAGGACGAGTTGGCGCTGGTCGCCGCGGGAGAGGTGGTGGACGAGATCGACGATCGCCTCACGTGCCTCGTCGGGGGTGCCGGCCGTGCCCAGCCGCTGTTCGAACAGGTCGGTGATGGTGGCCGAGAAACGCGTGAACGCCTCGCGCAGCAGCTCGTCCCTGTTCCGGAAGTGGTAGGTCATCGACCCGAGCGGTACTTCGGCGCGTGCGGCGACCTTGCGGTGGGAGACGCCGGAGACGCCCTCCTCGGCGATGAGGCCGAGCGCGGCGCCGATGATGCGCTCACGCCGGTCGGGATCGGTGTGCCCGGTTGCCACTGGTGCTCTCCTCCTTCCTGCGCTGCTCACCGTGCTTGCGCCGGCTCAGCGTGCCTGCGCTGACTTGTCGCAGCCCGCGCTGCTCCTACTGCCCACGCTGCTTCCTACTGCCTGCGCTTCTCGTAGAGCGTGCGGAGCACCCGCGCGGGGTTGCCCACGGCGACGACGCCTGCCGGGATGTCCTTGGCGACGACGGAACCGGCGCCGATGACGCTGTCGTCGCCGATGGTGACACCGGGCAGCACGATCACGCCGCCGCCGAGCCACACGTTGTCGCCGATGGTGATCGGCTCGGCCGCCTCCAGCTTGTCGCGCCGGGGCTGCGGCTCCAGAGGGTGAGTGGGCGTCAGCAACTGCACGTTCGGGCCGATCTGGCAGTCCTCGCCGATCGTGATGGGCGCGACGTCGAGCGCGGTGAGGTGGTAGTTGACGAACGTACGCGCACCGACGCTGAGATGACTGCCGTAGTCGACGAAGAGCGGCGGCCTGATGCGCACGTTCTCGCCCACGGAGCCCAGGAGTTCGACGAGCAGCGGCTGCGCGGCGTCCGCGTCCTTCACATAGGCGTCCTGATACGCGGCGGACAGCCGCACCGCGCGGTCCTGGATACGGGCGTTGTCCGGATCGTCGTCGATGTAGAGGTCTCCGGCGAGCATGCGCTCACGGTTCGTACGCGGGTCCCTGGCGAAGTAGTCCTTCATGGAGCGAGCGTACAGGTCAGAGTGTACGTTCGTACGCTTGCTGGGGAGAGGTGGTCTGTGGTGCCGGAGGGCGTCAAGCGGCCCGTCCGGCACAGCCGTCCACGGGGTCAACCCCCCAGGTCGGCCAGGCGCTTGAGCGTATCCGTCACCGAGTCGCGGTGGGCGGGCAGCAGAGGGAGGCGTACGTCCGGGGTGGGGATGCGTCCTTGGGCGTGCAGAACGCCCTTGATCACGGTGGGGTTGGGCTCGCTGAAGGCAGCGGTCGACAGCCTCGCCAGGGCGTGTCCGAGGTGACGGGCCCGCGAGAGGTCGCCTTGGCTCCACGCGGTGGCCAGTTCCGCGAAGCGACTGGTGGCCAGGTGTGCCGAGGCGAGGATGCCGCCGGTTGCACCGAGCGCCAGCAGGGGCGAGAGGAACAGATCGTCTCCGGCCAGGACCGCGAAGCCGGGCGGGAGGTCGCCGAGCAGGTCGACGGTCTCCCGGTCCACGCAGCCCTGCGCCAGCTTGACTCCGACGACGCCGGGAAGCTCCCCCAGCGCACGCAGGGTCGCTGCGTCGAGCGGCTGCGCCGTGCGGTAGGGGACGTGGTAGACGATCAGGGACACGGGGCTGACGCGTGCCAAGTGGGCGAAGTGCGCGAGGACACCGGCCTGTGAGGGGCGGGTGAAGTAGGGCACGGGTACCAGCGCCGCGGTGATCTCCGGCCGGTGCGCAAGCTCGCCGAGAGCGCGTTCGCCGGCCCGGGTGTCGTTGGTGCCGATGCCGATCGTCAGTGCCGCGTCGTGTTCCCGGCAGACGCGGGCGCAGACGCTGATGACCGTGGCCTTCTCCGCACTGTCGAGAGCGGCGGCCTCGGAGGTCGTACCGAGCGCGACGATCCCGGTGGCGCCCGCTGCCAGTACGGCACGGGCCAGTTCTTCGAGGGAGTCCTCCGCGATGTGTCCTTCGGGGGCGAAGGGCGTGACGAGCGGTACGTGGACTCCGTGCAGGGATGCGGGTTGCGTCATGAGTGGAGACTGACGCCAGGGCATCGTGCAGGTCCAGTTCGCGTTTCTTCGGCCGAGCGTAAGCTGAGGTGATGCTCGATGTCCGGCGCCTGCGCCTCCTGCGGGAACTGTCCCTGCGCGGCACCATCGCTGCCGTCGCCGAGGCGCTCGCGTTCACGCCCTCGGCGGTCTCCCAGCAATTGAGCGCTCTCGAACGCGAAGCCGGCCTCCCGCTTCTGGAGCGAACGGGACGGAGGGTCAGCCTCACTCCCGCGGGACAGAACCTGGCCCGGCACGCGGACGCCGTCCTCGAACGGCTGGAACAGGCCGCAGCAGAGCTGGCCGACACGCGCCAGGGCATGGCGGGCCCTCTGCGGATCGGCACCTTCCCTGCCGCCACCCGGGCAATGGTCCTCGGGGCGCTGACCTCCCTGGTCCATCAGCACCCGGACCTGGAGCCCATGATGCTGGAGATCGATCCGGTGGGGGTCGCCGGTGCCCTGCGCGCGGGTGACCTGGACGTGGCGCTGATCCATGAGTACGACTTCGTGCCGGCACCCGATGAACCCGGTCTGGTCGCCGAACCCCTGTGCACCGAGCCCATGTACCTCGCGTTCGGGTCGCCCGGACCGGACGAGGGGGCCGGCGGCTCCGGGCTCGCGCACGGGAAGGACCTGCCTTGGATCACGGCGACCCCGGGGACCCTGTGTCACGCGATGACCCTCCGTGCCTGCCAAGCCGCCGGCTTTACGCCACGTGTCCGGCATCAAGTGGACGACTTCGCCACCGTGCTGGCCCTTGTCGCCGCGGGCCAGGGCGTCGCCCTGGTGCCGCAACTCGGAGTGGTGGACCCACCGCCCGGTGTGGCACTGACGCGGTTGCCCCTCCACAGGAGGACCGAGGTCGCCTACCGGGCCGGTGCCGCCCGCCACCCCGCGGTCACCGCAACCATCGCGGCCCTCCGCGCAGCCGTCCCGGAGGACCTGGCTCGCCCCGATGAACCGCCTCGTCAGCGCGGCGGGGGCCCGCGCGTTGTGGTCTAGGCGTGCGGTACGAGGCGCATGGTCGTGGTGCGGGCCTGGGGGCCGTTGATCGCTTCGAGGGGGGCGGCGTAGTCCGCGTACTTGGTCCGGTAGGCGGCGTCGACCTGTTCGTTGAGTGTGGGGTGCGCGTCGGTGTCGGCGTCGACGAAGGTGACGTCCTTCTCCATGCCGTCCGCGCGGATACGGCCCTCGTGCCGGTCCCGGGTGCCGCGGTACCACTGGGACGTGGGGCCGTTGACGGAGCGGACGTAGAGGCCGTCGCCGTCGCGGACCACCCAGATGGTGCGCCAGCTGCTGAGCGAACCGTCCTGCCGGAGGGGCGCCACCTGCATCTCCTCGGTGCCGGCGACCCGGTTCAGTTCGTCGTTGCTCCATGTGGGCATGCGTACTCTCCTTCTCGTACGGGGGAGGGGATAGGGGCGTGCTCCCGGATCGGCCGGGTGCTGGATTCCGGGTGCCGGGCGCCTGGTCAGAGTGTGTTGAGGCCGACCTGTTCCGGGTCGGGGCCGCCGCGTACACCGGTGTCGAGGGCGTCGAGCGCCGCCACCTCGTCGGGGGCGAGGGCGAAGTCGAAGACGCCGAAGTTCTCCGCGATGCGGTGCGGCTTGACGGACTTGGGGATGGGGGAGAGCCCGTGTTCGAGGTGCCAGCGCAGTACGACCTGGGCAGGCGTCTTGCCGTACTTGGCGGCCAGCGCGGTGACGGCCCGGTCCTGTAGGGGGTCGCTGGTTCCCTCCGTGGCCAGGTAGCGGTTGGCGCCGCCGATCGGGGACCAGGACTGGGTGACGATGCCGTGCGCGGCGTCGAACGTACGCAGTTCGGCCTGGGTGAAGTGCGGGTGCAGCTCGACCTGGTTGACCGCGGGGACGATGTCGGTGCGCTCCATGAGGCTGAGCAGGTGTGCGGGGTTGTGGTTGCACACCCCGATGGCGCGTGCACGGCCGTCGGCCAGGAGCTTCTCGGCCGCACGGTAGGAGGCGACCGTTTGCTCCTGAGCCGAGGGCACGGGCCAGTGCAGCAGGTAGAGGTCCAGGCGCTCCAGGCCGAGCTTGGCAAGGCTGGTGTCGAAGGCGCGCAGCGTGGCGTCGTAGCCGTAGTCCGTCATCCACACCTTGGTCGTCACGAACACCTCGTCGCGGTCGACGCCCGAGCGGCGGAGCCCTTCGCCGACCTCGCTCTCGTTGCCGTAGGCGGCTGCGGTGTCGATCAGCCGGTAGCCGTCCTGGAGCGCGGTGACGACAGCGGGCACGGTGTCCTCGGGCGCGCTCTGGTAGACGCCGAGCCCCAGAGCGGGCATCCGGACACCGTTGTTCAGCGTCAGCAGCGGACTGCGCGTGGCCATGGCGGCTGCTCCTTCACGGGGAGGGGGTCGAGTCCATACGGGGAGCGGTTGGGCGGGGGAGATGGTCGAGCTCTTACGAGGGGGCGGAGGCGGTCGAGGGGGAGAGATTGTCGAAGGGGAAGGTGCCGGGTGGGGGAGCGCGGGCGCGGGTGTGGGCTGTACCGGTTCTCCAGCCATTTGCGCGTGCCGTCGGCGCCGCCGCAACCGGAGGAGCAACCGGAGCAACCCTCGCCGCCGAAGCGCGAGCCCGGGGAACGCTCTCGTGCGTGCTGCTCCGGCTCCGGCCGTCCGTCGGCCTGCGGTCCGCCGGGTGCCCAACTCCGGCCTGCCGGAACGTGCTTGACAGAGCCCCGCCGACGCACGAAACCGGGCCGCGCGAACCCGGCGTGCCCGCTGCCTCACGACCAGGGCGGTCGATGAACATGGCCCGCCAGCCACTTCGTCACCATGCCCTTGTCCGGGCCGCACGAGGGAAGTGAGCGGTCCGGGTGTTCGAAACGACCAGGAGTGTCGCGTGTCTTCTTCTTTTCCCCCGACCGGTACCGAACTGACCACCGAACGCCTCGTGCTGCGGCCGTGGGTCACCGACGAGATCGACGCCGTTCTCGATGACGGCCGTATGGCGCACTGGGCGGAGGACTTCCCCGCCGAGGGCGACCGCGTCATCGCCGGCTTCATCACCGAGTGGACTGGCACGCCGGGCGCGTACGGTCACCGGCTGATCGTCGAGCGGGAGAGCGGTCTGGTGGTCGGCTCCACCAGCCTCCTCTGGCCGCCGACCGACGGCGCCCTCGAAGTCGGCTACGGCATCGTGGCCTCACGGCGCGGCCGGGGCTACGCCTCCGAGGCCGCCAGGGCCCTGATCGGGTTCGCGCTGCGCATGCCCGGCGTCCATACGGTGTACGCCGATGTGGAACTGGCGAACCCGGCCTCCGTTCGCGTACTGGAGAAGGCCGGACTGCGCCGCTGGAGCGAGGACGGCACCACGGCCCGTTTCCGTACGGAGGCAGCACCGGGCCTGCCCGAGCGGTGATCCTCCGCCCGGGGGCCGGCGGCGGAACGGCGGCCCAGCACGGAGGAGGCCGTGGTGCCGAGCCCGACGCGGGGATACGCGCGACGTGCGTCGAGCCCGTCCGGGCGACGAGGGGTTGGGGCGGGCGGTGGGGCCGTTGCCCGCACCGTCGTCGGTTGCGGGTTGCGGGTTGCGGGTTGCTGGTTGCCGGTCGTCGGTCGTCGGTCGCTGGTCGTCGGCGTGCACGCCGACGCTCCGCCCCTTGGGCCGTCACGTCCCCTGGTCCGTCGGCGAGTGTCCGCCCAGTCCCTCGCCGAGTGCGGCCACGTCCGCCGCCGGGTGCCCGGCGGCCAGGAGAGGGGTCCGGATGTCGTGGTTCAGGTCGGGTACGTAACCGATGAGTACGTCGGCGGGTGCCTGGATCTCCACGAAACCGAGCGCGGCGGGCAGCAGCAGGGTGCTGGCGCGGCCCAGAGGTTCGCTGAACGGGCCGCAGGTCACAGTGGTCGGCGTTCCCACGTTGCTCAGCACGACTGCCGTGTCGAAGGCGCGGACGAGGGCGCCCGCGTGGCTGTGTGCCCGTAGCCGTTCCAGCGCGAAGTACGGTCCCGCGCAGAGGACCCTGCGTTCGGTGCCCTCCCCGCTCGGCAGGGTCAGACCGGGGGTGAACTCCGGCCGCGGTGCGGGCTTCCACTCGTCCAGCAGCGCCTCGATGTGGGAGTGCCACTGGTCGTCAGGGATCGGACTGCCGTCCTCCATGCGGTGACGCATCGCGTGCTGCTGGAGGTCGGAGGTCTGCTCGATCTCGTAGACCAGGGTCTCAGGGCCGAAACTGTGCAGGGTTCCGGCCGGTACGTAGATGGTCCGGCCCGCCAGGACGGGCAGCCGGCGCATCACGGAGTCGAAGTCCTGCGCGAGCAGTGCCCGTCGCAGCTCGTCGCGGCCCACACCCTCCCGCACACCGACCAGCGCCGTGGCGCCGGGGGCAGCCGCCACGATGTGCCAAGCCTCCGTTTTGCCGTTCGGCTCACCCTCCAGCCGGCGCGCTGCCTCGTCGTCGGGGTGCAGATGTACGGGCAACGGGCGATACGCGTCGATGAACTTGGTCAGCAAGGGGAAGCGCGGGCCGCCACGCCATCCACGCCCCACCAGCTCCTCGGGGAACTCCTCCGTGAGGCCGCGCAGGGAGCGGCCGGCCAGTGCGCCGTTCACGATGTGGGCGCCGTCCCCCTCGACATCGCTGACCTCCCAGGTCTCCGCGATCCGCCCCTCGGGCATACCGTCGCGGCCGAGGTACCGGGGGATGTACCGGCCACCGAAGACGTGCTGCTTGACGGGTGTCGTCAGGCGCAGCGGATACCAGCCCGTGCCCGTACGACTCACAGAGCCGGCGTCCGAACGGCTAACAGAGCCGGCGTCCGAACGGCTCCGGCTAACGGAGCCGGCGTCCGTACGACTCACAGAATCGGCGTCCATACGGCTCAGAGAATCGGCTGGCCGCCGGTGACCGCGATACGGGCCCCGGAGACGTACGAGGACTCGTCGGAGGCGAGCATCACGTAGACGGGCGCCAGCTCCGCCGGCTGCCCTGGCCTGCCCATCGGCACCTGCTTGCCGAAGCTCGCCACGTCCTCCTCCGGCATGGTGGCCGGGATCAGCGGCGTCCAGATCGGGCCGGGCGCCACGCTGTTGACCCGGATACCCCGATCCGCCAGCAACTGCGAGGCGGCCCCTACGAAGTTGGCGATCCCCGCCTTGGTCACGTCGTACGGGAGCAGCTGCGGGGGCGGCATGTCGGAATTGATGGAGGTCGACGCGATGATGGAGGCGCCGGCGCGCAGATGCGGGAGTGCCGCCTTGCACAGATGAAACAGGGCGCTGAGGTTCACCGCGAGTGTGCGGTCCCATTCCTCGTCCGGGATCTCCTCCAGCGAGTTGTGGGTCATCTGCTGCGCCGCGTTGGAGACCAGTACGTCCAGGCCCCCGAACTCCTTCAGCGCCGTCGCCACGACCTCACGGCAATGCGCGGGGACCGCGAGATCTCCCGCGAGCAGCACCGCCTTCCGGCCGGCCTGCTCCACCAGGCGTGCCGTCTCCCTGGCGTCCTCGTGCTCGTCCAGGTAGGAGACCAGAACGTCGGCGCCCTCCCGTGCGTAGGCGATCGCCACCGCACGCCCGATGCCGCTGTCACCACCCGTGACGACGGCCTTCTTGCCCTCCAGCCGCCCCGACCCCCGGTAGCTCTCCTCGCCGTGGTCGGGCGTCGGCTGCATCAGGCCCGTACTGCCCGGCGGATTCTGCTGCTGCGCGGGTGGTGGCTGCTTCACGGCGTTTCCTCCTGCTGCTGGCTGGTCTGGCTGGTCTGGCTGGTCTCGCTGGTCTGGCGGGTCTGGCGGATCTCGCGGTCGGGTGGGTCTGGGGGTCGGGTAGCTCTGGGGCCCGGCAGCCCCTGGGGCCCGCTGACTGGTTCCGGCTCGGGAATCGGCGGTCTGGTCCGGTATCGGCACCACCGGTACCGGCCGCCACACCCACACACCCGTGCCCGTACTCAGCCATGTCACCCCGTACTCCCACTGTCGGCATCTCGGAGGCAGCCGATGGGCGCACGCTCTCCGCCCGCGGAAGGCGGGCGCTGTGGGCGCGTGCCATGCTCAGGCCAGGCGCAGGTTGATTTCGGGCACACCGGACAGCGCGACAGCGGCAGGAAGCTGCGGCAGGAAGCCCGCCTGAGCCACACGGCGTGAACCACACGGCGTGAACCACGGGGCCGAGGCTCACACGGGCCGAGGGCCACGGGCCGTGAACCACTGGACATGAGCCGCGCCGCACGGCACACGCAGCACGGACACACGCCGCACGGCACACGGCACACGGCACACGCACGGCACGCGGCAGCGGTGTCCGTAGGCGCGCGCGGGCCGGGCGCGCAACGGGAGAGGAGGACCGTGAACGGAGTCTGGGACGTGGTCGTCGTAGGCGCGGGGTCGGCCGGAGGAGTGCTGGCCTGCCGCCTCAGTGAGGACCCCGGGCGCTCGGTACTGCTGCTGGAGGCGGGACCCGACTACGGCACCGACAGCGCGGAGCAGCCCGGCGACGTGGCCACCAGTCCGGCCGCGACGGACAGCCACGACTGGGGGTACGTGAGCGAGCCGGGTGCCCTCGGCCGGAGCGTCGCGCTGACCAGGGGAAAACTGGTCGGCGGCTCCTCCGCCATCAACTCGGCCATCGCCTTGCGCGGGCAGCCGGCTGACTACGACGCGTGGGCGGCGTACGGGGGTGACGGCTGGTCGTTCGCGGAGTTCCTGCCCAGCCTGCGACAGGTGGAACGGGACATGGACCGTGCCGACGCGTACCACGGAACGCAAGGCCCCGTCCCCGTACGCCGCCACGGGGCGGACGAACTCAACGCGCATCAGCGGGCTTTCGAGGCCGCCTGCCTGGCCGAAGGGCACCCGCGGGTGGCGGACCACAATGCTCCTGGCGCCCTCGGTGTGGGCCCCGTACCGGTCAACCGGGTCGACGACGTCCGGCAGAGCACCGCCCTGACGTACCTCGCCCGGGCACGTGGCCGCGCCAACCTCCATGTACGCGCGGGAGTTCATGTGGACCGTGTCGTCTTCGAGGGCGGGAAGGCGGTCGGGCTGCGGCTGGCGGACGCCGGCGGAACGCTGGTCCGCGCCCGGCGCACCGTGCTGGCCGCCGGGGCGTACGGCAGCCCGGCCGTACTGATGCGATCAGGCATCGGCCCCGCGGAAGACCTCGCGGCCCTGGGCATCGACGTGCTCGCCGACCTGCCGGGCGTGGGCCAGGGGCTGCGGGAGCACCCGACGGTCACCCTTCAGTTTCCCGTGGACGTGCCGCTGCCGCCTCCGACGGCCCCCGTACTGCAGGTCTACCTCACCTGTCCCGACCCGCACACCGCGGGCGGTGTCCCCACGGCCTCGCGCGAGGACGGCACGGTCGGCCTGCACCTCTTCCCCTCCGGGCCCGAACTCCTCGACGACGGAACCACGGGCCTCACCCTGTGGGTGGCCCTGATGCGCCCCCATTCGACGGGGCGGCTACGGCCGCGCACGGCCGATCCCTTCGCCGCTCCCGCCATCGACCCCGGCCTGCTACGGGACCCGCGCGACACCGACCGGCTGGTCGCGGGCCTCCGTCTCGCCCGCCGCCTCGCCCGCACCGAGCCCCTGGCCGGCCTCCTCGGCGAGGAACGCGGCCCCCTCGCGGCAACGCACTCCGCCGCCGGCCTCGCCACCGCGATCCGCTCGGTCGTGAACCCCTATCAACACGCCGCCGGCACCTGCCGTATGGGACAGCCGACGGACCCGGACGCCGTCGTGGGCCCCGACGGCGCCGTAAACGGAACGGAGAACCTCTACGTCATCGACGCCTCCGTCCTCCCGACCCTCCCCACCGCCAACACCAACCTGACGACCATGGCCACCGCCGAACACTGCGCCGCCCGCCCTCCTTGGTCGCCATCTCTCGGCTCCCCGTAGACCGGTCCGGGCGACAAGGCGGTACGGCGCACGCCGCCTCGCCCCGACCCCGCCGGGGTCCGGCGGGGCCGGGAGGTCAGTACAGGCCGTGGCGGTAGTCGTGTTCCAGGAGGTCGCCCAGTCCGGAGAGCTGGTCGCCCAGGGCGGCGGTCATCTTGCTGGCCTGTTCGGACACCGCCAGGGAGCCGAAATCGCCTCCCAGCATGACGGCTTCGGCGAGGCCGCGCTGGTCGCCGTCCCACAGCTTCGAGCGGATCACCGCCTTTCCGCACTGCGAGTACACCTCGCGTACGCGGACGACGGTGGCCAGTACGGCCGGCTTGCCTTCCGCGCCGAGCATCTGCAGCAGTTCGGAGTCGTCGGTGACGAACGCGTCTCCGTTGACCCGCACGGCCTCGCGTATGCCGGGTACGAAGAAGACCAGGCCGACGGCCGGGTTCCGCATGATGTTCTCGAAGGAGTCGGCGAGCTTGTTGCCGGGGCGGTCGGGTACGGCCAGCGTCCACGGGTCCAGCACGCGCACCGAGCCGGGCGGGTCGCCCTTGGGGCTGTTGTCGATCTGCCCGGTCTCGTCGCTGGTGGCCATGCAGAAGAACGTGCTGTGCGCGATGAACCTCATGGCGAACTCGCCGACGAAGTCCGCCTTCTTGTCCGCGATGAACTGCGGTGGGTGTCCGACGATCTGCCTGACGCGTTCCATGTCTATGGACCGGTAGGCGTCGGCCGCGGTCTGCGGTGTGGTGGCCCCGGTGCTGACGGGGGGCGTGTCGGTGATGGTCATACGTGCTGGCCTTCCCACTCGGGGTCGCTCGGGGCTCGGGCCGCTTCGGGCTCGGGGTCGCTTGGGGGTCGAGCTTGCTTCGGGCTCGGCTTGCTTCGGGCTCGGGGTCGCTTCCGGGAGGTCCCGTGGTGTTCCGGAGTGTCCTGGGCCTCGTTCAGACGTCGAGTACGAGGCGGGGGCCGCGTGCCCGGGAGACGCAGACGTACATGCGGTCACCGGTGGCGCGGTCCTGCTCGGACAGGATGTCGTCGCGGTGGTCGGGCTCGCCGTCGAGTACGCGGGTCTCGCAGGTGCCGCACACGCCCTCCCGGCACGAGCCGGCCACCGGGATGCCCGCGCCTTCAAGGGCGCTCAGGACGCTGGTGTCGGACGGCACCGTGACCGTACGGTCCGATTGGGCGCACACCACCTCCACCGGGCTGTTCTGCTGGGCCGGCTTCTTGCGCGCCTTGAACCGCTCCAGGTGCAGCGCGCCGGGCCGCCAGTGCGCGCCGGCGCTTTCCACCGCGGTCAGCAGGGGTTCGGGGCCGCAGGCGTAGATGTCGGTTCCCTCCTGTTCCCGGTCGAGCCAGCGTGCCAGCGGAATGCGGCCGACCGCGTCCTCCGGGTACAGCTGAACCCGGTCGCCGTACGGCCGCAGTTCGTCGCGGAACGCCATCGAAGCGGCGCGGCGTCCGCCGTAGACGAGCTGCCAGGGCACGCCCCACGCCTCGGCCTGATGGACCATCGGCAGAATCGGCGTGATCCCGACTCCGCCCGCGATGAACAGGTACGACCGCGCGCGGTCGAAGCCGAAGTTGTCCCTCGGGCCCCGCAGCCGCAGCGGCTGCCCCGGGCGCAGGAACATATGGACGTATTCGGAGCCGCCGCGGCCCACCCGTTCACGCAGCACCCCGATGCGGTAGCGGGAGCGGTCCTCGGGGGAGCCGCACAGCGAGTACTGCCGCGTGATCCCGGTGGGCAGCGCCAACTCGATGTGCGCGCCGGGACGCCACGGCGGCAGGTCCCCTCCGTCCGCCGCGCAGAACTCCACCGAGAGTACGCCGTCCGCCTCCCAGCGCAGTTGGCGTACCACGACAGCGAGGTGGTCGGCGGCGGCGGTTGTGGGTCGTGCAGGAGCCGCGCTCGTCATGGTGTCCACTCCCAATTGCGGTAACAGCGTTATCACTTACGTAAAGGAAATTAGTGATAACGTCGTTACTATGTCAAGCGCGGGCGAGAAGCGGCAGGCAAGAGGCGGGACCCCACTGCGGGCGGAGACCGTGGCGCGTACGGCGCTCGCCTTGGTGAACACCGGAGGGCTGGAGTCCCTGACGATGCGCAAGCTCGTCGGAGTACTGGGTGTGCAACCCCCGGCGCTCTACCGCCTGTTCGGCGGCAAGCGTGACCTGCTCGACGAGATGGCCGAGACCGTCCTGGCCGGCGTACCCGACCGGGTGCGGCTGGACCAGGACGCGGACTGGGCGGAGCGGGTGGAGGCACTCGCGCACGCCGTACGCGAGTGCCTGCTGGCCCAGCGGGACGGCGCACGCATCGTCGGCGGCAGCTACGCCGCCAAGGGGCACGCCCGTACGTTCACGCTCGCCGCCACCATGGTCGAGACGATGATGGACGCGGGCTTTCCCGCCGAGTCGGCGCTGTGGCCCTGCACCACGATCTTCAGCTTCATCCTGGGCGAGACACTCGAACAGCAAGGCGCAGCCGACGCCGGAGGCGAGAGCGCCGTCGCCGCGCGTATCAGCGAACACCCGAGTCTGCCGGCGGTCACCGCCGACCGCTTCCTCGACTTCGACGCCCGGTTCGAGTTCGGGCTGCGCGTCCTGCTCGACGGACTGCGCGCGGCGCTCGCCGCGGGGGAGTGACGACTGCTCGTCGTCGCGATCCCCAAGTCGGTACGCGCCGAGCGCATGGCGCAGAACCTCGACGTGTTCGACTTCCAGCTCACCGCCGAGCGGATGGCCCGTATCGCCGAACCGGACGGCGGCAGCTCGCTGTTCTTCGACCACCGCGACCCGGCCATGGTCGTCCAGCTGGGCCGACCCGTATGAACGGCTGAGCCCCGCCGCACCCGTCAACGGCGCCGCACCCGTCAACGGCGCCGCACCCGTCAACGGCGCGGCGGCGCGACGGCACAGCGGCGCCGGCCCGGCGCCGTCACCGCCCCCGAAGGAGGCGCCGAGGCGCTGTCACCGCGGGTCCGGCGCGGCGGCGCGGTTCCAGGCGGTGTCGCGCAGCAGGCGCAGGCCGTTCAGGCCGACGATGACGGTGGAGCCTTCGTGGCCGAGGACGCCCAGGGGCAGTGGCAGGTGGCCGGCCAGGTCCCAGACGACCAGACCGGAGATGAACACCGCTGCGACGACCAGGTTCTGTACGACCAGGCGCCGGGCCGCGCGGGAGAGGTTCACGACGGCGGGGACGGTGGCGAGTTCGTCGCGGACGACGACCGCGTCCGCCGTCTCCAGCGCGAGGTCGGAGCCGGCGCGGCCCATGGCGATACCGGTGTGGGCCGCGGCCAGGGCGGGCGCGTCGTTGACCCCGTCGCCGATGACCAGGACCTTGTGCCCGGCCTTCTCCTGCCCCTGGACAGCGGTGACCTTGTCCTGGGGCAGCAGCCCGGCGCGCACGTCGCCGATGCCGACCTCCTCCGCCAGAAGCGCGGCGGCGCGTGCGTTGTCGCCGGTCAGCAGCATGGGCGCACTGCCCGTCAGGATGGCCAGTGACGCGACGGTGGTGGCGGCATCGGTGCGCAGGCGGTCGGCCACGCCCAGGACGCCGACCGGCAGCCCGGCACGCTGTACGAGGACCGCTGTACGCCCACCGCGCTCCAACTCGGCCCCCACCACGGCCGCTTCGGCCGATGCCGCGCAACCGGCATCAGCGGCCTTGGCGGCATCACGCACATGTGCATGTGCATCACCGGCATCACGTGGCTCACGCGCATCACCGGCATCATCGAGCAGACGGGCCAGGGCGCCGACCGCGATCGTCTGTCCGCCCACCGTCGCGGTGACGCCCACGCCGGGTGCGGAGGTGAAGTCCCGCGTGTCCGGGACCGTCAGACCGCGGTGCAGCGCGGCGGCGACCACGGCACGTGCCAGCGGGTGCTCGCTCGGGTGCTCGGCCGCAGCCGCCAGCGTCAGCAGGGACTCCGCGTCCAGCCCTGAGCCGACCAGCGGGCGGATGTCGGTGACCCGGGGGGTGCCCTCGGTCAGGGTGCCGGTCTTGTCGAGCGCCACCGCGTCAACCTGACCGAGGCGCTCCATCACGACGGCGGACTTCACCAGCACGCCGTGCCGCCCGGCGTTGGCGATCGCGGACAGCAGTGGCGGCATCGTCGCGAGGACGACGGCGCACGGCGAAGCGACGATCATGAACGTCATCGCGCGCAGCAGCGAGCCGGCCGGATCGGCGCCGAGCGCGAGGGGGACAGCGAAGACGGCCAGGGTGGCGAAGACCATGCCGAGGCTGTAGCGCTGTTCGACCTTCTCGATGAACAGCTGTGTGGGCGCCTTGGTCCCGGACGCTTCCTCGACCATCGCGACGATCCGGGCGATGACGGAGTCGGCGGCGTCCCGCCCGACCTCGACCCGCAGCGCTCCAGTGCCGTTCAGCGTGCCGGCGAAGACCTCGTACCCGGCCTCCTTCGCCACCGGCAACGGCTCGCCCGTGATGGTGGCCTGGTCGACCTCACTGGCTCCGGCCAGCACCCGCCCGTCCGCGCCGACCCGCTCGCCGGGCCGGACCAGGAGGGTGTCGCCGACCCTCAGATCGGAGGTGGCGACGCTCTCTTCCGCTCCTCCGTCACCGTCCAGGCGGGTGGCGGTGGTGGGCGCGAGGTCGAGCAGGCAGCGGACGGCGTCCTGGGTCCGTGCGGTCGCCAGCGCCTCCAGGGCGCCGGACGTGGCGAAGATGACGATCAGCAGCGCGCCGTCCATCACCTGCCCGATCGAGGCGGCACCGAGCGCGGCCACGATCATCAGCAGGTCCACGTCCAGGGTCTTCTCCCGCAGCGCCGCAAGCCCGGCCCAGGCAGGCTGCCAGCCGCCGGTGAGGTATGCGGCGGCGTACAGCGGCCCCCACAACCAGGCGGAGGCGCCGGCCAGTTGGAGCGGCAGGGCCATCAGGAACAGCACCAGCGCCGCCCCGGCCCACCGTGCCTCGGCCAGCGCCAACACGCGCGTACGGCGCCGCGGCACCGGCACCTTCGCCGGACCTGACGGAGCCGGCCGACCTGACCGACCCGGCAGAGCTGGCCGACCTGGCCGACCCGACGGAGCTGGCGGGCCTGACGGAGCTGGCGGGCCCGACGGACCCGACGGCCCCTTCGGACCCGACGGTCCCTTCGAACCTGGCGGAGCAGAAGGAGCTGGCTGACCTGACGGAGTCGGCTGAGCGGTCCGAGCCGCCGTAGCCGCTCGTTCAGAACGCCGGGGGAGAGCGGAAGGCATGACGGGGCGACCCTTCGCGGGCGGGGACGACGACCCGCTCACCGTACAGGAATATGTGAACAGGTTTTCAGGTGTCGCCGGTAGGATGGCGTCATGGGTCATGGAGCCGACGGCAAGAACAGCGCGACCCCGCGCGAGCGCCTGGACGCGGCGGGGGCCGGCGATGTCGCCTCGACCCTCCAGGCCCTGGCCACTCCCTCACGCCTGTACATCCTCGCCCGCCTCCAGGAAGGCCCGTGCGCGGTCGGCGACCTGGCCGAGGCCGTGGGCATGGAGGCATCCGCCTGCTCCCACCAGCTCCGTCTGCTGCGCAACCTGGGCCTGGTCACCGGCGAGCGCCACGGCCGCTCCATCGTCTACGCCCTGTACGACAACCATGTGGCCGAGCTGCTGGAGCAGGCGCTCTTCCACGTCGAGCACCTCCGCCTCGGCCTGCGGGACGCCCCCGCCGAGGCGCCGTCGGCAACCGTCGCCGCCGTCCACGATTAGGTGCCGGAGTTCTTCCGGCCTACGTTCCCGGGTCTTCGTGCCGGGGCGGCCCGGGGTATGGGGAAGACCCGGTGTCCCGGGGAGACCCGGTGTCCCCGAGGGGGCCCGGGGGTGCCGGGAGACCCGGGGTCTCCCGGAGAGAGGCCCGGGTTCCCTGTGACCGTTCGCCGGCCCCGCTCCGCGCGTACCCGGCTCCGCTCCGCGCGTACCCGGCTCCGCTCCGCGCGTACTGGGTGCCGCGTTCGCGCTGCCGCCGGGTGTGCGCACGCGGCGGGGGCTCAGCTGTCGTTCGTGTCTTCTTCCGGCTGGGCCGTCGCAACGGACCGGGCGATCGCCTCGGCGCGGCCCGAGACGCCGAGCTTTCTGTAGATGGAATGCAGGTTGTTCTTGACCGTGCGTTCGGCGATACCCAATTGCCTCGCTATATGGCGGTTGGAAGCACCGGTGAGAAGCAGCTCGAAGACCTCCACCTCCCGGGGAGCGAGGCGTTCCGTCTTGAGCCTGACGGGCGGTGCCCTTCCCGGGGGCGGCGAATGAGGACCGCAGGGACCAGGCGTTTCTCGCTCAGCCGTTGAGATGGCGGTGGAATACATCCGCTCTGTGATTTCCAATAAGTCACAGAGAAGCCGCACGATTTCGTGCAGTGCTGCGGTCTGTGCGCCCTGCTCGCAGGGAGAGGGTGCCGAGGCAGAGGAATGTTCCTGTTCTTCGTGTGGCAATTGTGGCCTCCTTCCCGGTGGCCTCCACGCAGAACGCTGCCTTCTTGAGCCGTCAACGACGGATAAAAGTCTCCCACGCCGGCTGCGTGCCGGCCGATGCGGTGGACCCCGGTTTACCCGAACGCTCTTGTGCTGAACCGCTGTTGGCGAGTGGTTCCCAGGGAACGGCTCAGTATTTTCGCAATGTGTCTTCCGCGATGTGTCTCCCCAGGGCGCACCGGCGTGGTCGCCGGGCGCGGGCGCGAGGGCCCGGTCCAGATGTGGGCCCCGCGTGCCGCCAGCGGCGGGGCGTGGTGAACGCCCACCTCACGCCTTCCACCAGAACCGAAAGTCCCGGGAATCCCGTGTCGAAGGTACCCATCGAACCGAGGTGTTGGCCGATCCCGCCTGGCTACCCGGCGACCCCGCGCGAGCGATGAAGGTCTGGACCGGAAGCGAACGGAAGAGATCGGAAGAGGGGTGTACTCCTGTGCAGAGGCCAATCCCGTCCCGGGCCGGTGCACTGATACGAGAGATGGACGACCGCCGCACGGCGGAAGGTCTCGACAACGCTCTGCTGGCGGCTGTCCGTGAGGGCAGGGCTTCCACGGACAACCTGCGTCGTCTGGTGGCCGCCGAGGCGCAGTGCCATCAAGCGGAAATGACGGCCTACGGTGTCATGCTGACGCGTTTCCCGGGCCGCCCCGCGGCAACCCTCTATGTCACGCTGAGCCAACTGGTGAACGGTGCCAGGCCCAAACTGACCGCATGTGCGGAGGAATTGGGAATGGACCCGGACAACCTATGGCTCCGGCCTCGCGATCGGCGCACTTTCGCCTTCGCCGGAGCACTGTCGTGGATAGCACTGAATGGGAGTCAGGCAGCCACGGCCCTCGCCCTCCACACGGACATGGCCGTCTATTTCCCGCAGTGCGAGCAGTTGGTGCGGGACATCGGTTCCTCGAAGATCGAAGCCCCGGATTCCTTCCTGGACTATTACGCGTCAGGAGGTTCCCAGGAGCTTCTGGACCTGGCCGCCGATGTGGTCGCTGACGGGCTGAGCCAGGGCGACGATCCGGAGGCCGCCGCCTTCATGGCCGATCTGCTGTGGAGGAGCATCGACGACCTGTGGCGTGCCGCTGCGGGAGACGCGGAAGACGAGGGTGCCTCCGCCGGCGGGGGAGACGAAGGAGTCTCCGCCGGTACGGGAGGAGGCGCCGAGCCGTCCGCCGGCGCGGCGAACGGCCCCGCCGGCCCGGACGGGTAGCGGGATCATGCGTATCGGCATCGCGGGCGGCGGCCTCGCGGGTCTGGCGGTCGCCTGGCTTCTCGACGGCGTGCACGAGACCGTGCTCGTCGAGGAACGTCCCCGGCTTGGCGGCAACGCGGAATCCGTGACGGTCCGGCACGGCGGGCGGCAGCATCAAGTCGACCTCGGTGTACGCGAGACATCGCCCCAGAGCTTCACGACCTGGCTCCGCATCGCTCAGCTCGTCGGGGTGACCGCAGAGGAGTTCGTGGTCTCACGCGCGTCACGGACCCTGACACGCGACCCGGCCACGACGCCCCTGTGGGTCTCTCCTTCGGAGCCGGGCAGCACCGGACGACCGGTCACCTCGTCGGGTTCGGTGCATCGCGCCCTCTTGCGGCTGGCAACCGATGCCGCCCGCTGGGAGGCCGAGGACCTTCCCTGGGAGACCACGCTGGGGGAGGCCGTGAGCGCGTGGCGGCTGCCGGAGCCGCTCACCTCCGAAGCGGTCTGCGCGCTGCCCGCCTCCCTGTTCGGCTGCACGCTCGACGAGGCCCGCACCCTCTCGGCCCGTGCGGTCGGTGCCCTTTACGCCGACCCGCAGCCTGACCTCGAACGGGCCCCCGAGCTGACCTTTCTGCGCGGCGGAGCCGACAGCCTGACCGCAGCGCTGGCGGCGAAGCTGCGGACGGCATCCGTGCACCTGGACGTTCCCCTGCGCCATGTGGTCAGGAAGGGCGGGGACTTCGAGCTGATCGACGCCGCCGGCCACGCGTACGCCGTGGACGCCGTGGTGCTCGCCCTGCCCGCCGACCGCGCGGCAGCGGTGCTGGACGCACTCGCGGGCACGGACGGCATCCGCACGGCCCTGGCGGACATCCCCCACAGGAACCTGACGTACGGGCTCCACCTGGACCCCTTCGGCATGCCCGCCGATCGCCGTGCGTGGTCCGCCGACAACGTGACGCTCCACGGTCCGTGGAGCGAGACGACGACGTGGTACGGACCGGCCACGGGAGACGATCTTTTCGTCAGCCAGCTCACCCACCGTGATGCTCTGCCGCGGCTGGAACTGGCGCGCTCGCACTTCCGTACCCAACTGCCCACACCGGCGGCGCACAGGGCGAGAGCGCGGCTGGCAGCCGTGCAGGGCCGGGGCGGGCTTTTCATCGCCGGGCGTACCACGGCGGACGTGGACACGCAGGAGACAGCCCTGTACTCCGCCGCCGCTGTCGCCCGGCAACTGGCCCCGGAGAGCGGACGGATACGACAAGTGCTCCGCGGTACCGAAAGGACATGAACCGTGACCTCACAGACGACACCCTTCGCCGACCGCCGCACCCAACTCGCGGACCTTGTGATCCCGTGCATCGACGTCGTACACGGGGAGGCGACCCCGGCTTCGGGCATTTCCGGTCTGTCCGACCCCGGTGACGTCGCAGGCATCGCCGGACGCTATGCGGAGGACGGCGCCACCAAGCTCTTCGTCGACGTGCTCGACGCCTGGCACGAGTGCCCCTATCTGCCCTCTCTCCTGCACGAGTTGAAGCGGACCGGCATGGCGGTACTCGTCTCCGTGCAGCAGGGGCGCCTCCCCTCCGTCGCCGGGGCAGGCACCGTGCTGGAGGCCGGGGCCGATGTGCTGTCCGTCAGTACGAGCGTGATCGAGGACAGGGAGCGGGTGGTCTCAGCCGTCCGCCAGTACGGGGGCGAACGGTTCATGGGTGTCCTCAACTGCGCCTCCGACGGGGCCGGTGGCTGGCTGGTCCGCGTCGAAGGCGGCACACAGGACACAGGCGTCCAGGCCACGGCCGTGGCCACCGGGCTCGGACAGTTGGGGGTCGCAGCCGTGCTCGCCAACAGCCTCGACCGCGAAGGGACGAGCGACGGTTACGACATGGAACTCACCCGGGCGATCGCGCGGGCCTCGGGGCTGCCGACGATCGCCTCGGGAGGCGCGGGCACCGCGGACCACCTGTGGGCCGCGTTGCGTGCGGGTGAGGCGGCGTACGTACTGGTCAACAAGATGGTCCACTCCGGCCACACCTCGGTGGCGGCGTTGCGGGACGAGATGCTGGCCCGCTGGTCGACGGAGAAGGACTCCCCGTGCGCGCCGTGATGTTCGAGAAGTACGGCGAGCCGAGCGACGTACTGCGGCTCGTCGAGGTGCCCTCACCGCTCCCCGGCCCCGGGGAAGTACGGGTGGAGGTGGCCGCGCGCCCTGTGAACCCCTCCGACCTGCTGTTCGTCCAGGGCGAGTACGGGCGCCCCGCGAGGTTCACCACGCTGCGGGCAGGGCCGGGAGACGCGCTGTCGGCTTCCCCCGTGGGCTTCGAAGGCGCGGGGGTGGTCGAAGCGCTGGGTCCAGGAGCGACGGCACCGGCGGTCGGGACCCGGGTCGCCGTGGCGGTCACCGGCACATGGCAGCGGCACGTCTGCGCACCGGCCGATTCCGTGCACCCGCTCGGTGAAGGGGTGTCCCTGGAAGCCGGCTGCCAGTTGACGGTCAACCCCTTCACCGCGCATCTGCTGCTCCGTGCCGCCGCACTGCGGGACGGCGACACCGTGCTCGTCACCGCCGGGGGATCCGCGGTGGGACGCATGATCGCGTACCTCGCCCACCGCCGCGGCCTGCGCTGTGTCTCCGTCGTACGCAGGGCGGAGCACGCGAGAGCGCTTGAGCGCATCGGTGCGGTGCCCGTCCTCACGCACCCGGGCGCTCCCTTGGAAGAACAGCTGAAGACGGTCGTCGGTAGAGAGGGCGCAGCCCTGGGGCTCGATGCCGTAGGAGGGGCGATGGGCCGGTGCCTGCTGGCCTCTTTGCGGCCCGGCGCACGCCTGGTGAGCTACGGCCTGCTGTCAGGCGAGCCTCTGCCCGTGCCGCCCGAGGAGCTGATCTTCCGCGATGTACGGATCGAAGGCTTCTGGCTGCCGGAACGGCTCGGCCGTCTCGACCGGGACGCGGTACGGCAGCTGACTGGCGCGGTCGCGGCGGACATGGCCGACGGCATGCCGGGCCTGGAGGTCGCGGCCTCCTACGACCTGAGCGAGTTCAGGCAGGCCCTGGCGGCGGCGGCCCGGCCAGGACGCACCGGGAAGGTCCTGCTGCGCGGCTGAGCCCCCGTGGGCCAGGACCGTGCTCCGGGCCGGCGGTGCCGGAACCGTTCTCCGGGCCGGCGCCAGGGCCGTACTCCGGTCCGGTGCCAGAACCGTGCTCCGGGGCCCCGGCGCCAGGACCCCGCCTGGGTTCCGGCGTGAGGGCGCGGGCCCAACCCTCGCAGGCCAGGACCGCGTTCGGCCGCGGCGCGAGCCGCCTGCCTGCCCGCGCCCAAAGGCACCACCGCCCGTTTCCCCGTAGACCACCGACTTCTCCGGGTACACCACCGACTTCTCCGGAAGGGGCATTCCGATGCCGACCGGGACACAACAGTCCGGGACACGACAGACACAGAACCTGCCCGACGACATCGCGAAGTGGAACGCCACAACCACCGACTATCCACGGGACGCGCTGCTCACCGACCTGTTCGCCGCCGCCGTCGAACGGACACCTGACGCGCCGGCCCTCACGTGGAGCGCCGGCGAGTGGAGCTACCGCGAGCTGCGCGATCAAGTGCGCCGCGCCGCCTGCCACTTGCGGGCCCGCGGCGTGGGCGAGGGCGAGGTCGTGGCCGTACTGCTGGAGCGGTCGGCGCACTTCGTGGTTGCCGCGCTGGCCGTCCTCGAAGCCGGCGCCGTCTATCTGCCACTGGACCCGGACCATCCGGAGGCACGGCTGGTGCAGGTCCTGGAGGACTCGGAAGCCGGTCACGTCATCACGGCCCAGGACTGCGAAATCCCGGACACCGTACGGGCGACGAGGGTGCCGGTGGACGACATGGCCGGGCACGAGCTGCCCTCGCCGGACACCACCTGGACCGAGGGGCGCGGCGCGCCCGACCCGGCCTACGTCATCTACACCTCCGGGTCGACGGGCACGCCGAAGGGAGTCGTCTGCACCCATCGCGGGCTCGTCAGGCTCGTCCACGCGGACGATCCCTCCGTACCCGGCGCCGACGACCGCCTGCTCGCCACGACCAACCCGACCTTCGACGTCTCCTGTTACGAGATCTTCTGCACCCTGCTGAACGGTGCTTGCCTCGTCATCCCCGACCCCGACGACCTGCTCGACAGTGAGGACCTGGCCCGGACGCTGCGGCGGCGGAGGATCACCACCCTGTGGCTCAGCGCGGGTCTGTTCCACCGGCACGCCGAGGCCAAGCCGGAGATGTTCGGTTCTCTCAGGTGCCTGATGGCCGGTGGTGACGTGCTCAACCCCTCCGCGGTCAGGGCCGTGCTCGAACACGGCGGTCCACGCGTGTTCCTCAACGGGTACGGACCGTCCGAGAACGCGGTCATGTCCACCACGCACCGGATCGACAGGCTCTCCCCGCACGCCGAACTGGTGCCGATCGGCAGGCCGGTTGCGAACACGACCGCGTACGTCGTCAGGCACGACGGTGACCTGGCAGCCCCCGGTGAGGAGGGCGAGCTGTGGCTCGGAGGAGACGGCGTCGCCCTCGGCTACCTCAACGATCCCGGCAAAACAGCGCAGCGCTTCGTCCCCGACCCCTTCGGATCCGACCCGCGAGCGCGCCTGTACCGCACGGGGGACGTGGTGCGCCAACGCAGGGACGGCGTACTGGAGTTCCTGGGGCGCCGGGACCGCCAGGTGAAGATCCGTGGCTTCCGGGTGGAACTCGACGAGGTCGAAGCCGTACTGACAGCACACCCCCAGATCGCACAGGCCGCCGCCGACGTCATCGGGCAAGGAGCGGGAGAGCGCCTCGGAGCGGCTGTCGTCGCTGTCCCCGGCGCCGATACCTCCGGTCTCGACCGGCGGACACTCGACCACGCACGCGACCGGTTACCGGCCTACATGGTGCCCGCGCGTCTCGTAGTGGCGGAGGGGCTGCCGCTCCAGAGCAGCGGGAAGCCGGACCGCGACCAGCTGCTCTCGCTGATGACCGACAGGGGAGAGACCGCCGGGGGAGAGGGAGATCGAGGGGAGGGAGATCGGGCACAAGGGGGTTCCGCGGAGGGGGACAGGACAGCCGGGGGCCGGGCCGGGAACGGTGCGCCCCTCGGCCGCGAGGAAGAGACCGTCGCCGAGATCTGGGGCGACCTCCTCGGCCTCGGCACTCCCGGCGCGGAGGACGACTTCTTCGCACTGGGAGGTACCTCGCTGCGTGCCACCCAGGTCGCCGCGGCCACTCGGCAACGCTTCTCGATCCGCCCCGAGCACAGCCGCGACCTGATCCGCACCCTGCTGGACAACCCGACGCTCTCCGCGTTCACCGGCCGCGTACGCGACCTGGCCACGGCCACGGGACAGCTCCCGGACGCCGCACGCCCCGACTTCACGGCCGATGCGGCGCTCGACCCGCGGCTGCGCTTCGACGCGCCGCCGGCTCCCCGGCGAGCGGTGCCGGAATCGGTGCTGCTCACCGGAGGTACCGGCTTCCTGGGCGTCCACGTGATCGACAGGCTTGTCCAGGCCGGTGTGCGCCGGGTGTTCTGCCTGACCCGGGCGGGCGACGAGGCGGAGGGCCTCGCGCGGCTCGCGGCACGTATGCGCCGCTTCGCTCTCGACCCCTCGGCCTGCGAGGACCACCTGACACCCGTTCCAGGAGAGCTGTCCGAGCCCCGGTTCGGCCTGGACGACACCACCTGGGACCGCGTCGCCCGCGAGAGCGACCTCATCCTGCACGCCGGCTCCCAGGTCAACTTCGCCTACCCCTATGAGGCCCTGGCTCCCACCAACGTGGGAGGCACCGCCACCGTTCTGGAGCTGGCCACCGCACACACGCTCAAGCCGGTCCACTACGTCTCCACGATCGCCGTCATCGCCGGCTTCGGTACCGCCGGCGTACGCCACGTGTCGGAGGACACCCCGCTGGCCCACCCCGACCGCATCTCCCTGGGCTACCCGGAGAGCAAGTGGGTCGCCGAAAGCATGGTGTCCTCGGCGGCCGAACGCGGGCTGCCCGCCGCCATCCACCGGCCCTACGAGGTCACGGGCACCACCGGACGCGGCGTCTGGAACACGGACACCATGATGTGCGCGCTCTTCCGCACCATCGCCGAGACGGGCATCGCCCCCGACATCCCGCTGCCCCTCGACTTCGTGCCCGTCGACTACACAGCGGACGTGATCACGCGCGTCCTCACCCACGAGGAACCGGACGGCAGGGTGTACCACATCACGAACCCCCACGACGCCCGGCTCGATCTGCTCGTCGACCGGCTGCGCACCATGGGATACCGGGTCCGTACCCAGCCGTACGACGCATGGGTGGACGTGATCGCCCGGCTGACGGCCGATCACCCCGAGCACCCCATGGCGCCCTACATCCCCATGTTCATCGAACCGGCCCGCGACTCGGGCATCTCGGTGAAGGAGATGTACTTCGCCGGCGTCTTCCCCGGCTTCGACCGCGGCAACACGGAGAGGGCGACGGCCGGCAGCGGGATCGTCTGCCCGCCCGTCGATGAGCACCTGATCGACCTCTATCTGCGCTACTTCCGCGATTCAGGCTTCTTCCCACCGCCGGAGGCGCAGACCCCCGTCGACTGAAGGCACCCGGCGAACTGCCGCACGGTCCCCGGGACCACCCCGGAAGCGGAGGAGCCGGCGCCCGGAGGCGGAGGAGCCGGCGCCGCGAAAGGGGAGAGTCGGCGCCGCACAAGCCCCGGGGAGCCGGCGCCGCCGATTCCGTCCACCCGACTCAGGAAGGTACGTATGCGCATCGCCGTCATCGGAGCGGGCATCTCGGGCCTGAGCGCGGCCTGGCTGCTGGCTCCTGAACACGAGGTCACGGTCTACGAGTCGAGGCCGCGCTCCGGAGGGAACGTCCTGTCCGTTCCCGTCCCCGTCCCGGTCTCCGTTCCCGATCCCGGCGCCGAGGGGCAGCGCACGGTGCTGGTGGATTCGGGAGCCCAGCACCTGTCGCCGGTGGACTTCCTCGCCCACCGGGCGCTGCGGCGGCTGCTGGGCATCGGTACGGGGGACGAAGTCAGCGCACCCTTGTCCCTCACCGTCACCACACACGGAACAGCCACTCCTTCCCTGGTCACTCCCGACGCCGGGAACGACGCCCGCACGGGACGCTCTCCCGTCACCGGCCGGACCTGGCAGCACGTCCAGGAGTTCCTGGGCGCCGCTGCAGAGCCGGGCCCGGGGCAAGGCGATCCGTCCGTCACCGTGGAGCAACTGACCCGCACACTGGGCACCCCTGCCGCCGTACGCGATCACGTACTGCTGCCGTGGCTGGCGTCCTTCGTCGGCTGTCGGTCCGGGGACGCCGCTGCCATGCCCGCGCGGATCGCGGCGGCCTGGGCCCTGATGTCCCCGCCGGACCGGCCTGACGTGGCCGCCCGGTGGGCCAACCTCACCGGGGGCCTCCAGACGGTCACCACCCGGCTCGCTGCCTCGCTCGGAGATCGCCTCCGTCTCGGCTGCCCGGTCACCTCCCTGTCCGCTGCCGGAGACGGCGGAAGCGCACCGATCCATGTCACAACGCCGGAGAGCGGGGAGGAGACCTACGACCGTGCCGTCGTCGCCCTCCCGGCCGAGGCAGCCGCACAGCTGCTCGACGACCAACCCGCCTACGCCGTGATCGGCGCGCGCCTGCGCCAACTCCCCTACGTACCGGTGACGGTGGCCCTGCACCGGGACCCCGCACACATGCCGGCCGACCGCCGCCACTGGTCGGCCGTGAACGTCACCTCCCATGGCGGGTGGGGCGAGACCACCTATTGGTTCGGGCCTTCGCTGGGGGTGGACATCTTCAAGAGCTGGATCACGCACCGCGCAGCGCCCTCCCACGAACTGCACCGTGAGAACTACCGTCAGCTGCTCCTCACCGCCGACGCCGTCCGGGCCCGCGACGAGCTGCGCGCCCGCTCGGGCAGCCCGCATCTGCAGCTCGCGGGCAGCTATATGCATGACGTCGACAGCCAGGAGGCGGCCGTACGGTCCGCCGTCAGCGCCGTCGAACGCATAGCTCCCGACACGGTGCGCATGGGAGAGCTGCGGGCAGAGCTGACCCGGGTGACGCCGGAGGGAACCGCCCGATGACAGCCCCGCACAGGACCACGGCCCGCGACCCGCGCCCCTCGGTCACCGCCCGCCGCCTCGCTCCCGGACTGCGCGGCCCCCTGATGAAGCTGGCCGCGCGCCTGCGTGCCGAGGGCAGGGAGCTGATCGACCTCAACCTCGGCGACCCCGCCGCACACGGCCTGGATCCCCCCGATCACGTGGTCGGTGCGGTAAGGGAACGCCTCGGTGAGGCAGGCGGGTACACCCCGGAGACCGGCACCGGCGAGGCGCGGACGGCCGTCGCCGAACACTTCCGCGATCGGCGCGGCATCTCCTGGGCCACACCCCGGGACGTGTGCCTGGGCAACGGCGTCTCCGAACTGGCCACGCTGACCACACAGGCACTCCTCGACCCCGGCGACCAGGTACTCGTGCCCTCGCCCGGATATCCGCTCTGGCGCGCGTGCGTGGGCCTCACCGGAGCCGTTCCCGTCCCGTACCCCTGCCGCGAGGACGAGGCTTGGACACCGGATCCGGGCGAACTGGCAGCACGTGTGGGACCGCGGACCCGGGCCATCGTGGTGATCAACCCCGGCAATCCCACCGGCGCGGTCTGGCCGCCCCGCACCCTCGAAGAGATAGCGGCCGTGGCCCGGGCGCACGATCTGGTGCTCTTCGCCGACGAGGTGTACGACGAGGTCCGCTACGGAACCGAACCCTTCGTCCCGCTGGCCACGTTCGCTCCTGACCTGCTGTGCCTCAGCTTCGGAGGACTGTCCAAGTTCTGCCGGCTGCCCGGCTACCGCGTGGGCTGGGTGCTTCTCAGCCGCCCACCCGGTATGGGCGAGGCGTACCGGGACACCCTCGCGGAACTCTGTTCCCTGCGCCTGTGCCCGAACGCCACGGGGCAACTGGCCGTGCCCCCGGCCCTGTCGGCGACCACCCGGGCGGGAGTCAGGCGCGTCACCGCTCCCGACGGCGCGCTCACCCTCCGGCGGAACACGGCGTACCAGGCGCTCACCCAACTGCCCGGCGTCTCCTGCGCCTTGCCCCAAGGGGCCTTTTACGCCTATCCGCGGCTCCCGCTGCCGGCGCGATTGCGGACGGAAGAATTCGCGGAGGCGCTGCTGCGCCGCGAATCCGTACTGGTCGCTCCCGGCAGCGTCTTCGCCCCTTCCGACGACCACCCCGGCGGACCCCCGCACATCCGTCTCACCACGCTCGCCGAGCCGTCCGAACTAGCCGAAGGCATCCGCCGGATGGACAGGCTCCTCACGGAATTCCGCCGCACTCCTGACCCGGCGTGAAGCCCGCCGCGCCCGGTCACAGCGGCGTACAGCTCTCGGTAACCCGGCGCTCGGTAACCCGGCGCTCGGGCAGCCGAGAGAAGCCAGCTCCCGGAAAGCCAGCTTCAGAAAGCCGCCGGCTCTCGGAACGCCAGCTCACGGAAAAGCAGCTCTCGGAAAGCCAGAAAGGAAGCCCCGCGACATGTCCGAATCCGACAGGACCGGCAGGACCGGCAGGACCGGCAGGACTGATAGGACCGGCAGGACCACGGCGAAGGATCTCGTGAGCGAGGTCGAGCATCTGCGTAAGGCCGCTCCCCTCCCCAACGCCTTGCTGGACCTCCCCGCCGACGGAGAAACCGGCCGGGAACGGCTCCGCCGCCTGGTCGCCATCGAGGCACAGTCACACAAAGCCGAACTGGGCGCCTACGGCACCATGCTCGCCCGTTTCCCGCACCCTCCCGCCGCCGATCTCTACCTCACGCTGGGACGCATTGTGTGCGACGCCGGTCCCAAACTCCGACAGGTGGCACGCGCGCTGGGGATGAGCGATTCCCAACTCGTCCGCTGGCCCCCTGAAACCGGCGCCTACGAATTCAACAGCGCGATGTCCTGGACCGCTCTGGCCGGCAGCCAGGCGGCCGGAGCACTCGCCGCGCACACCGACATGCGGGTCTACTACGCGGACTGTTGCGCGCTCGTGAGCCGGTTGCGTGAGGTCGGCGCCCAGGTGCCGGAAGAATTCCTCGACTACTACGACGACGCGGCCGACGACACCTTGTGCGCGCTCGCCCTCGCCGTCGTCCAGGACGGGCTGGACCGCGGCGACGATCCCCGTGACGCCGTCTTCCATGCCCGCAGGATCGAGGAGGCGATCGGTGCCGCCTGGCGCACCGCCGCGATCGACGCGGCAGGACCGGACACGGGAACGCCCCACACGGTGACACCGCGATGAGACCCCCAATGGCCCCTCACCAACCGGCTTTCCGCACCCAGGAGAAGAAAAGTGACCCACGACGAAAGTGCCGGCTACCGCGTGATAGGGGGGCACCAGAAGAACCACCCCTATCTGGAGAAGGTGGCGAGCGCCTATGAAGACAGCCCCGAGGACTGGCGCAAGGTGCTGGGAGATCTCCTCCATTTCCAGTGGGGTGTCTACGACCATCCCGACTCGCCCCGGCCCGTCTCCCTCGACGAGGCCGGAACCCGGCATCTCGAACGACAACTGCAACTCGCCGGCCTCACAGCGCCCGACCGCCCCCGAATGCGACGGGTCCTCGACCTCGGCTGCGGCTGGGGCGCCACCCTGCATCAGCTCGCCCGTGCCTTCCCCGAGTGCGACTGCCTGGAGGGCGTCAACATCAGCAGGCAACAGCTGGAATACAGCGCTGACTTCGTAACCCGCCACGGCGAGAAACGACGCGTTCCTCTCTACCTGTGCGACGCCGCTGAAATCTCCCGGTTACCCGACCCGGAACGCCTTTACGACCTCGTCGTCCTGCGTGGGGCCATCACCCACTTCCCGTACCAGTTGTACGAGGTGACGATGGCCGCGCTGTCGGCACGTATGCGCGAAGGCGGACTGCTCGTCGTCTCCGAGACGCTCTACAGCGAGGAGTTCATCGCCGCCGAGCCCGCCGTCCCGCAGGAGGACGACCATCTGGCGATCGGCTACCGCAAGACACCTGAGTACTTCGCGAAGGTGCTAAGCCAAAGCGGCTTCGCTGTACGGGACATGCGTGTCCTGCCCTCGTACTCCGATGCGGCTCACTGGCTCCTGGAGCTGAAGAGCAACATCGAAACGCGCTTTCCGCACGGCACGCCTCCTCCTTTGGCTGCCATTCGCGATGTGTCCGTTCCGCTGTCGATCGCGCTTCTGGAGGAACGGGTCGGCGCGTACAGCGTCATTGCGGAGCGCCGGGGCCACGGTCCGCTGCCGTAGCGGGGACCGGCAGGGCTCCTTCGGTGTACTGCGCGCGCCCGAAACCGAACGACCAGTCTTGAGGGCCGTTCTCCACGAAGGAGACGAAGACGTCCTCGCCGCCGATGCCGAGGTGCCCCAACTGCTCGGCGACGGCTCGGAAGACGTGCTGCTTCTCCTCGGCGGTACGTCCTGCCTGGGTGAAGATCTGGATCATCACGAGCCGGTCGGTGCGTTCGAAGCCGAGCCCGGCGTCAAGGGCGATGACGTGGTCAGCCTCGTGCTCGGTGATGAGCTGGAACCTGTCCCGCTCGGGGATGCCCAGCACCTCCACCAGCGCGCGGTGCGCGGCGTCCGCGACCGCCTTCAGCTCGTCGGGACGACGGCCGCGTATGAGGTCGATACGTACCTTGGGCATGCTTGTTGCTCCTGGTCGCTCTGTTGCCGGGACGGGCGCTGTCGGGGCGGACGGCTCAGCGGGCAACCGCATCCACGTCCGGCCGCTTCGCGGTCGCGGCCCGGGTGAGGCCCGGTCTGTCCTGCCGGACCGTCCTGCCGAACCGTCCTGCCGGTCTGTCCTGCCGGACCGTTCTGTCGCGCCGTTCTGTCGCACCACCGACGCTAATGACCTGCCGGCCTGGGCGGAAATGCCTGGTGCGACGCGCGTATGCACAGCGGGCATGGATGCCGCTCAGGGCTTACGGCTTGCGGCTTGGGCCTGCGGCTTGGGTCGTGCGGCCTTGGGGCGTGCGGCTCACAGGGGAGCCGCGCCGGGCGTCATTCCGGGGCTGTGCGGAGGGCGGCGTCCAGGAACCGGCGGATCAGCGTGCGCTGCGCGCCGGGGAGATGGACGAGGCTGACCGGGCTCGGCGGGGCGTCGATGAGGGGCACGAAGCGGAGGGCGGCGTGCTGGGTGCGACGCTGCGCGACCTCGGGCACGATGCCGATCCCGCGGTTGGCGGCCACGGTCTCCAGCCACTCGTCGTAGTTGGCCGTCTCGATGATCTGCGCAGGACGCTGGTCCTCAGGCCACGACCAGGGGCCCGTGGTGCCACTGACCGTGTTCACGACCAGTGGCCAGTGCCGGACGTCCGACCAGTCGACATGGCCGAGGCGGGCCAGAGCACAGCGCTCCGAGCACACCGCTACGCGCGGCTCGTCGTACAGGCGCACGGCACGGGCCTCTCCGGGCACCTCGACGTCACCCCGGACCAGCGCGATGTCGACGGCGCGCCGGCGCAGCGCCTGGAGAGGGTCGTCGGTCCTGGTCAGCTCGACCGACGCGCCCGTGCTCTCCTCGAAACGGCTGACCGCCTGCTGCGCCCAGGGGTCGGGCAGCAGCCAGCTGAAACCGAGCCGCAGCGTGACACGGCGGCTCACCACCGCGAGGGCCTCGTCCAGCGTCGCGAGCACCCGTTCTGCGTGGATCAAGAACTCAGCGCCGGTGTCCGTCAGTTCGACATGCCGCGAGGAACGGTCGAGCAGGCGGACGCTCAGATTCCCCTCCAGCTGCGCGATCGTACGACTCAGCGCCGGCTGCGTGATCAGCAGTTCCTCGGCGGCACGGGAGAACGAGCGATGGCGGGCCACGGACGTGAAGGCCCGCAGATGACGGAGTTCGACCTCCATGTTCCCGGCACTCCTCTCGTGCATCCATGCCTACGGCGCATAGCGCCAGCGTAACCGGCATTTCACAGCCACGCGTGCGCTGCCTAGCATTCCAAGTCGGCCCGTGAACGCCGCCAGGAAGGTGCCCACCCCGTGCAGCCCTCAGCCCCCGTGAAGGCGCCGGCAGCTCTGCGGCCGTCGGTAGCCCTGCAGCGGTCGGCATCCGTGAGCGCGCCGACGGTTGTGAGTGCGCCGGCAGTCGTGAGTGCGCCGACAGCCGCGGAGGCGTCCGCGCCGCAGGGGTCAGCGCACGCGGTCGCACTGGTGGCTCATGCACTTGCAGGGGGGCTGCCGCAGCGCCAGCGCATGCACTCGCACGGAGGGCTGCCGCAGCGTCGGCGCACGCAGTCGGACCTGACGCTCATCGCCAGGACGGCGGCTGCCCGCGCCGCGGGAATGAGGCCCGGAAGGTCCGTCCGTACGACCGCTTCCCGCACCCCCGCTTCCCGCACCACCTCGCCCCCGTCACCCCGGCGGCGTGACCCGTACCGACACCGACGCGCTTACCTCCAGGAGGAGTTGTCGTGAGCACCCTGCTGTCCGACCTCGGAACAGACTTGCCGCTCGTCGCGGCCCCGATGGCCGGTGGACCGAGCACCCCCGCACTCGTCACCGCCGCCGCCCGCGCAGGCGGGCTGGGGTTCCTCGCCGGCGGGTACAAGACCGCACAGGCACTCGCCGGACAGATCCACACCGCACGCGCCGAAGGCATCGCTTTCGGCGTCAACCTGTTCGTCCCCAACCCGGCTCCCGTCTCCGACGCGGCGTACCGGCGCTACGCGCGGGCGCTGCGGCCCGAGGCCGACCGCTACGGCCTCACCCTGCCCGGGGAACCCGTCGAGGACGACGACCACTGGGCGGACAAGATCGACCTGCTCACCTCGGCGCCCGTGCCCTGGGTTTCCTTCACCTTCGGCATCCCGGACCGCGCGGTCGTACGTGCTCTTCGCACCGCGGGGAGCACCGTTCTGCAGTGCGTGACCTCGGCCGGAGAAGCGCGCCTGGCCGCTGAATCCGGCGTCCACGCACTGATCGTCCAGGCTCAGGACGCCGGAGGGCACTCGGCCACGCTCACCCCCGCACGGCCGCCCCGGCCCCTCCAGCTCACCGACCTGATCGCCGCCGTGCGCCGCTCCGCCGACCTGCCCCTCATCGCCACTGGAGGCATCACCACCAGCACCGATGTGGCCACCGCGCTGGCCGCAGGCGCCGAAGCCGCCATGGTCGGCACCGCGCTGCTGCGCACCCACGAGAGCGGAGCGTCCGCGCCGCACAAGGCGGCACTGGCCGACCCCGCCTTCCCCGCCACCACCGTCACCCGCGCCTTCACCGGACGGCCCGCACGCGCCCTGCGCAACCGCTTCACCGACCACTACGACCCCATCGCCCCGGCGGGCTATCCCGCCCTCCACCACCTCACAGGCCCTCTCCGCAAGGCGGCCACAGCGGCCGGCGACACCGACCTGATCCACCTGTGGGCAGGCACAGGACACCGCCACGCGAAGGCCGAACCCGCCGCCGACACCTACGCCCGCCTCGCGGCCCAGCTATGAGGCGACCGAGCCCGTACGACGACGCGACCCGCCGGTGCGGGTGCGGGTGCCGGTGCCCGCGACAGGTACGTCGCGACCTGCTCGGCGGGGAAGCCCTCCGGGCCCGCCGTCCACAGCTCCTCCCAGTCCTCCTAGTCCCCCCAGTCCTCCCGGGTCGGAGGTCGCCGTCCAGTACGTCGTAGAGCATCGCCAGCAGCCGCCGGACCAGGGCGAACTCCTGGGTGGGCAGTTCGTCGCACAACACCTCCACCGGTACACCGGCCTCTTTACCGCGGTGTACGGCGGCGGCGAGGTGTTCGACGTTGGAGATCCACGCTGAGATACCTGGTTCAGCGGGGCTGAGGGAGCCGTGCCCCGGCACGAGCGTTTCCACATCGAGCACCGCCCGCATGGTCCGCAGGCTGTGGGCGTAGCCGACGGGGTCGCCCCTGAGCATCATCGGCGTGGCCCCCGCAGGCAGAACGAAGTTGCCGGTGAAGGCCACCTTCGCTGCGGGTACGTGAACGAAGGTGTCTCCGGAGCCGTTGCCCGGCCCCAGAGATGCCACAAGTGGACCACGAGGCCGCCCAGATCGATCTCGCAGAACCGGTCGAAGACGGCGTCCGGCTTGCACCAGGTACGCACCTGGTCCAGCGACCGGTCGCCGTACATGCTCTCCGTGCGGAGCCGCTTCTCCGCTGCGAGATCGGTCATGGCCGCCCTGTCGATACGCGAGGAGATCACGGTGACCTCCTCGCCGAACGCGGTGTTACCGAAGGTGTGATCGCCGTGGTAGGTGGTGTTGGCCAGATAGCGGACAGGTTTGTCGGTCAACTCCGCTGCCACCTCCTGGATGTGGCGGCCGATGCCGGGGGTGATCCCCGAGTCGACAATGAGAGCCGCCTTTTCGCCGACGATGAGACCGTTGCTGTCCTTGGGCACCTCGTTGGCCATCAGCGAGTACACACCCTCGGCCAACTCCTGCGGCTCCAGGCGCAGATCGGCCGGGCTGAGGTTCGGTGCGATGAAGCCAGGGGGGCGCTCATCCATCTCGTGTACGACCGGGATGTTCCCGTTCATCAATCGCTCCGGCACGATCACGCCCCGGCTGGCACTGATCCGCCGCATGGCGGAGTTCACCGGCCTGTATTCGTGGCACTGGACACCTGCCGAGGCTGAGGCGTTCACCAGCCACCTGCGATCGGGCCCCAAACCGATCATGGTGTCCACGACACGCGGGTACGAGATCCCGATCCAGATGTTCTGCGCCTACATCAGCGATTCCCGGTACGGCTGGCTGGAGGAGCGCGAGCAGCGCTTCGGGACGGTGCCGCAGCAGGTCTTTCACGAGTGGAACACGGTGCTGCATGTCGCGGAGTACGAGGGTGATCCGCGGTCTCGGCCCTTGCACTATGACGAGGTGCAGCGGCTGTTCGACGCGGCCGACGGCAGGGCGGAGCAGATCCGTGCGCGGCGGATGAAGGGCTCCGTGTCGGCCATACGAGGTGCTGCGCTGGTCAAGACGCTGTATGCGTACGCATACGGGCTGCGGCGCCAGGAGTCGCGCGGGTTGGACTTGGTCGACCTCCGACGCACGCCGACGAACAGGTCGTGGAACTGAGGCTGTCCCGCGATCTGCGGCCGACCGCGTCGGTTCCAGTTCGAAGACATAGACGCCGTCTCGGTGGACCAGGAGAAGCGGAGAGGACACCTATCGCACGTCATGACGGGGGCGAGGTCCGGGTGATGACCGCCGGGAGACGCCCCTCCAGGATGGTGTTCCGGGGCAGGGAAAGGCTGAGGTGGTTCCCGACTGCGCGCAGCAGCAACTGGTCGGGGTTGAGGTCTACTTCTTCCTCCTCGTCGTTGAACAGCCCGGCCTCGGCGAATGCGTCCCTGAGCGGCCCGTCTGTGTCTCCGTAGGCATCGAACATGCAGAGGGACAGGCCCCGGCCGTCTTCGGAGTAGGTCATGATGTGCGGCGGATTGTCCATCTGCGGGTCGAGGACCAGTACCTCCGCCCCGTCGCGGGACACCTCCGCCGGGAGGTCCCATCCGGGGCACTCACCGGTTTCCACCAGGTAGGACCATTCGCCGCTGGTTCCGATACGGCCGACCGAGCGGACGGTCTTCTTGTCGGCCACAACGTCGGCTGCCTCGCGGAGGGTCAGCGCAGGCAGGATATCGACTGGTTGCCCGGCTACGCGGACCGCGAGTTCTTGCGGGCTGATACCCCGGGCGCAGGTGAAGTACAGGTTGCCGTAGTCGCCCATGCTGAACCAGACGTCTTCGACCCATTCGAGACCATCGGACACAGCGTTCTCCATTCGTGCAGTGGTGTTTCAGGCGGGTGGAGCAGGAGACAGCCAACGCCGCCCCACCCCACCCGAATTCGATCAGGCCGACGTTACGGCTTGGGTACGGTGCAGGTCAGCATGTCCTTGGTGCCGCAGGGCGCGAACTCGGGGAAAGCGACCCAGCATTCTTCACCGCCGATGAGCCGGTTCTTGGTCTCTCCCGAGAACGTGGAGCAGAACGGCTGCGTCGACTGGGTGTTCTGCCAGTTCGACACGGGCGACTGGCCGCAGACCTCCTTGTAGGTGGGTGCGGCCTTGTAGGTGGGTGCGGCGAACCGGGTGTCGTCGTCATACAGCTTCCACACGCCAGAGGTGATGGTGTCCGGGATTCTGTACTTGGTCGCACAGCCCGTGCTGTCGGAGTTCGTGGGGCAGATCACGTCCCGGCTGTCGTTCGGGGTCCAGCCGGCCTGCCCCAGCTGGGGCAGGAACTTCGTCGACTTGCCCGCGCTCTTGGAGCCGGGGCGGTTGGGCCGCCTGGTCTGCACGAGCCAGGAGTGCGCGACCGCGACGGGGGTCTTCTTGAAGTTCATCGCCCACGTCGGGCCGCTGCGGGCGGCTCGGGCGCGGGACGCCCGTGGGGCGGGGCGAGTCGGCCCGGTGGCGTGACGGCGTAGCAACGGCCGTGCCATGTGCGGCAGTTGACGCTGCAGTGGCTGAGGTGGGGGGTCGGCATGTCTTTCGAGGACGAGTAGGAACGGAACAAGTCCCATACCGGTGCCCGGGATTCCGCGCCGATGCAGCTGACCCAGGCCCTCGAACCCGGCGGAGGAGCGCCGCCGGCAGGCGATCTGAAGGTGAGTCAGGAGGACCTGGCGGCCATCGGGGACGCCGCCTTCACGCTCCACAACGACCTGGACAGGGACGGCGACCACGCCCGCTCCAGCAGCTTCAAGGCCGGAGGGGAGCTGGCGAAGGACTTCGCTGTCGGTGGGGCGCTCGACTACGTGGCGACGCGCAGGGTCGAGCAATTGCGCAACGTGCTCGACGCGTGCGCGCACATCTCCAACCACCTGGACTATACGAAGCACGTCCACAAGGACCAGGACGACTATCTCGGTACCGTCATCAGTCGGATCTCCTCCCTGGAGGACGGGTTCGGCAGGGGGGCCGACCGCTGATGGACCTCAGCGCGTTACGGGACGGTGATAACAAGAAGCTTGACCCCGCCATCACCGACTGGGATCAGATGCTGGGCAAGCTGCGGAAGCTCAGGACGCGTGCCGAGACGGAGCTGGAGGGGAAGGCGAAGACGGCCGACTGGACCGGCCTCAACGCCACCGTGACGAAGGAGTTCGTCACCAAGACGGTCGCGGAGTTCGGCGACGCAGTCTCCCAGGCGACCTCGGTCCACAACATCCTCAAGGACGCGCGGCGCGAGACCCTCCGCTGTCAGACCGAACTGTTGGACGCGGTAGAGGAGGCCAAGAAGAAAAACATCGTGGTCGAGGACACCAACGAGCACTCCTTCCTCGTCAAGTCCCAGGCCGAGAAGGGCGAGGACCCGCCCACCACCGCCGAACTGGAGGCGGTCAGGGACAACGTCAAGGGCTTCCTGGACAAGGCCACCACCTCCGACGACGACGCGGCGAAGGCCCTGCGCAAGCTGGCCGACCTCTCGAAGATCGGTTTCTCGGACGCACCGGTCGTAAAGGACCGGGACCATGCGCTGGACGCCCTCAAGCGGGCGGCGAACCGGCAGCGCGGGATCGAGCTGGAGAAGCAGTACAAGAAGGACACGAAGTGGCCGTACGAGTGGGACAAGAACGGCGAGCACGAGCGATGGGGCGACTCCGAGTACGTCGGCAAGGTCGGGTGGGCGGAGCGTGCGGAGCGGCCTGCGGGCATGGCCGGTCCGGGGTCGCTTCCCGAGGCGGGGGAGCGCATCAAAGCGGAGGCCCGGCGCTACGCGACCTCTGAGAACGCGGCGAAGGAGGACGACTTCCGTGGTGTCGGCTGACGGGGCCGCGCCACAGGGCGCCGCACCGTCCAAGGGCCCCCGGCCCCTCTTCGTCGCGCTGGGCGCGGTCGCCCTGCTGCTCGTCCTGCTGGCCGCCTGGGCCTACTTCGGCCTGTTCGGCGGCCCGCCGCCTGACGTGGACGAGTCGGACCTCACCGGCGGTTGGAAGGGGAACCGGGGCGGGCAGATGCACTTCCGCGAGGACGGCCGCTTCAGCGCCGAGGGTATTGCGCTGAGCGCCGCGTGCGCACCCGCCGACGCTCCGCCCGGGGAGAACGCGCGCGTCGCGGGCACCGGTACATGGAAGCTCGGCGAGATCCACGACGAGGGGCCCGGCGCGCTCATCACGTTCAGGCCGGAAGGCGGGAGTGGCGGGGGCGCAGGGAGCTGTGAGATGAAGGCGGTCTTCGTGGGCCCGGACTCGCCGACGAGTCTCTATCTCACTCACGACGACGGCGGCGGTCAGGTCTACGAGCGCAAGTAGCGCCCAGGATGCACCTCGCGGTGCCCCGAAGGTGTACGTGGTCGTCGCCGAGGGCTGGGCCCCGGGCCCCGACACGGCAAGGCCCTGTTCGCCACTCCCGCGCCCGGCTCACCCCGGTCACGCTCGCTCGCCGGCTGCGGCGCTCCTCGCCGACCACCACGCTGGACCACCACGCGCACTTCATGCCGGAGGCCGGTAACAGGGGGCGCCGTGCCATCGATGCTCTGTTCGGCGGCTCGGAGAAGGAGACGGTGGGCGGCGGCGGAAACTCCCCGGCTGCTCCCCAGGGCAGCGGGTGACCGGGGAGGACCGTCGGGTTCGGGGGGCGGGAGCCCGCCGTGGATCTTGAGGTCACGTTGGCGTATAGCCTGGGGGAATGCTTCCAGAAGTCACAGCCACCCGCTATGTCACGCCCTTGCGGGAGGGTGGTTCGCTGCCCGGGCTGGTCGAGGCCGACGACCTGGGTACTTATGTCATGAAGTTCACCGGTGCCGGGCAGGGGCGCAAGACCCTGGTCGCCGAGGTGCTGTGCGGGCGGCTCGCGCGTGAACTCGGGTTGCGGGTACCGGAGTTGGTGCGCATCTGGCTGGACCCGGTGATCGGTCTGGCTGAGCCGGACGAAGAGGTTCAGGAACTGTTGAAGGTGAGCGGCGGGCTCAACTTCGGCATGGACTTCCTGCCGGGCTCACTGGGCTTCGACCCGCTCGCCTACGAGGTGAGCCCGGAGGAGGCCGGTCGCGTCGTGTGGTTCGACGCGCTCGTGAACAACGTCGACCGCTCCTGGCGCAACCCGAACATGCTGGTGTGGCACAACGATCTGTGGCTCATCGACCACGGTGCCACCCTGATCTTCCACCACAACTGGGCCACGGCGCGCGCCGCAGCCGACCGGCCCTACGACGCCTCCGATCACGCCCTTGCCCCGTTCGCGCCCGATATCGAAGCGGCGGCAGCCGCGCTCGCGCCGCGGGTGACGGAGGAGCTGCTGACCGCCTGCGCCGCCGACATCCCCGACGAGTGGCTGGCGGACGAGCCCGGGTTCGCTGACCCCGACGAGGTGCGGGCCGCGTACGCCGGGGCTTTGGCGCCACGCGCCCGTACCATCCATGAGCGGATCACGCTCGGCGAGCCGAGCAAGGACAGGCCCTCCCAGGCACCGGGCTGGCTCACCGGGAAGGGTGGCGATGCCAAGTGAAGCGCAGCCACGCGACACAGGCGCGGCGCAGCGACCTCGACGTGTTCGAGTACGCGTTGCTGCGCGTCGTTCCGCACATCGAGCGGGGCGAGCTGATGAACGCCGGGATTCTCGTGTACTGCCGGGCCCGGTCCTTCCTGGCCGCGCGCACCCACCTGGACGAGGACCGGCTCTACGCGCTCGATCCGTGCGCTGACGTACGGGGTGTACGGGCCGCGCTCCACGCCGTCGAGCGGGTCTGCACCGGCGGGGCGCCGGCGGGGCAGGCAGCCGGGGACGAGGTCGGACGGCGTTTCCGATGGCTGATCGCGCCGCGCAGCACGATCGTTCAGCCGGGCCCCGTGCACACGGGACTGACGGCCGACCCCGAGGCCGAGACCGAGCGCCTGCTCGACCTGCTGGTGCGCTGACCGGCCGACCTGGTGTGTTGACCGGTCGGCGCCCCGGTGCCCTGGCGCCCCAGTGCGCTGACCGGTCGGCGCCCTGACGCCCCGGGCCCCAGTGCGCTGACCGGCCCCGCCCGACCCCCTGGCCTGCCGCGTGGCGCCCGACCCCCTGGCCTGCCGCGTGGCGCCCGACCCCCTGGCCTGCCGCGTGGCGCCCGACCCCCTGGTGTGCCGCGTGGCCCCGGCTGCCCGGTGCGATGTTCTGCGACGGGGCGCCAAGGCGACGCTCCGTACCGCCGCGCGTCTCCGTACCGCTGCCCGTCTCCGCACTGCCGCGCGTCTCAGCCCCGAGGCCCGACCCGAGGCCCGAGGCCCGAGGCCCCGAGGCCCGAAGCCCCGACCCGAGGCCCGAGGCCCGAGGCCCCGAGGCCCGAAGCCCCGACCCGAGGCCCGAGGCCCCGAGGCCCGAAGCCCCGACCCGAGGCCCGAGGCCCCCGCCTCCGTGGCGAGGTCGCCCGGGGCCACCGTTGACAGCGGGTTGCCTGCCTCATAGCGTCACACTGCCGTAGGTACTAAGCGGTTGCTCACTCACCCCAGGCCCGAGGAGACACCAGCATGTCCAGCACCGAGCAGCGAGTCGCGATCGTGACGGGCGCAGCCCGAGGGATCGGCGCGGCGACCGCCGTCCGTCTGGCGGCGGAGGGTCATGCCGTCGCCGTCCTCGACCTCGACGAGGTGGCCTGCGCCGCGACCGTCGCGACGATCACAGGGCAGGGCGGCACGGCGCTCGCCGTCGGCTGCGACGTCTCGGACTCGGGGCAGGTCGAGACGGCCGTCGCGCGCGTCACCGAGCAGCTCGGTGCGCCGGTGGTGCTGGTCAACAACGCGGGGGTGCTGCGGGACAACCTGCTGTTCAAGATGAGCGACGACGACTGGGACACGGTCATGAACGTGCATCTGCGCGGCGCCTTCCTCATGTCACGGGCCTGCCAGAAGCACATGGTGGACGCCGGCTTCGGCCGTATCGTCAACCTCTCCTCGTCCTCGGCGCTGGGCAACCGCGGCCAGGTCAACTACGCGGCGGCCAAGGCGGGCATGCAGGGCTTCACCAAGACGCTGGCCAAGGAACTGGGCAAGTTCGGCATCACCGCGAACGCGGTGGCGCCCGGCTTCATCGCCACCGACATGACGGCGGCCACCGCCGAGCGCGTCGGTATGGGCTTCGAGGACTTCAAGGCAGCGGCTGCCACCCAGATCCCTGTCGCGCGTACGGGGGAGCCGGACGACATCGCCAACGCCGTCGCGTTCTTCGCCGACGAGAAGACCGGGTTCGTCTCCGGCCAGGTGCTGTACGTGGCCGGCGGGCCGCTCAACTGACCGGCGGGCGAGGAGAATCGGCGGGATGAAGGACAGGGAGCCGGCGGAATGAAGGACAGGACGGAGAACACCGTGGGGGAGAGGCCCGACACGGGCGAGGTCGCGCTCGTCACCGGTGCCAGCCGTGGCATCGGCTACGGCGTCGCCGAGGCGCTGGTGGCACGCGGCGACCGCGTGTGCATCACGGGACGTAACGAGGACGCACTCAAGGAAGCCGTCGAGCGGCTCGGTTCCGATCGCGCCATGGCCGTCGCGGGCAAGGCGCACGACCTGGAGCACCAGGCACTCGCCGTCGAGCGCGTGATGGAGACCTACGGACGCATCGACCATCTGGTCAACAACGCGGGCACCAACCCGGTGTTCGGGCCCATGGCGGAGCTGGACCTGAACGTGGTGCGCAAGGTGTACGAGACCAATGTGATCTCGGCGCTCGGCTTCGCGCAGCGCACGTGGGCGGCCTGGCAGAAGGACAACGGCGGCACGATCGTCAACATCGCCTCCATCGCGGGGGTCTCGGCCTCGCCCTTCATCGGTGCCTACGGCATGAGCAAGGCGGCGATGATCAACCTCACGCAGCAGCTCGCGCACGAGTTCGCGCCCGCGGTACGGGTCAACGCGCTCGCGCCCGCCGTGGTGAAGACGAAGTTCGCCGCCTCGCTGTACGAGGGACGCGAGGAGGAGGCCGCGGCGCGCTACCCCATGGGGCGGCTCGGAGCACCGGAGGACGTCGGGGGAGCGGCGCGCTTCCTCACCTCGGGCGAGGCCCGCTGGATCACCGGACAGACCCTGGTCGTGGACGGCGGTCTCTCCCTCAACGCGGGCGTAGAGTAGGCCAGTTGGCCGTTCTCCGCTCGTTCTTCACCCGTCCGCCGGGACCCTGCGGGGGCCCGGCGGACGCGCGTTGATCGCCAGTTGACCTGTGCATGTTCCAGGGGAGTGTGCTGAGGTAATCTCTCATCCCTCCCCCCCCACATGAGCACCGCACCAGCAGTACAGGCACAGCTGACTGAGGAGCGCGCACGTGTCCGACCGCAACGGGCTGCTGAGAACCGCAGCGACAGTCCTTCCCCTCGCACTCATCGCCGGATGCAGTTCGCTGTCCGGCGACGGAGGAGGCGAGGAACGGAGCCTTGTGGTCGGGACCACCAGCGCCCCCAGCTCCCTGGACCCCGCGGCTGCCTGGGACGGCTCGTGGGAGCTGTACCGGAACATCTACCAGACGCTCATGACCGTCCCGAACGCCGGGAGTTCACCCGAGCCCGACGCCGCGAGCAGCTGCGGATTCACCGACTCCAGCAACCGCGCCTACCGCTGCACCCTCCGCGACGACCTGACGTTCTCCAGCGGGTCCCCGCTGGACGCGCGTGCCGTCAAGCACTCCTTCGACCGCACCAGATCGCTGAAGGTCAAGTCGGGGCCCTCCTCGCTGCTCTCCAGCCTCGACAGGGTCGAGGTCGCCGGGGCGCGTACCGTCGTCTTCCATCTGAAGAAGCCGGACGCGACCTTCCCGTTCGTCCTCTCCACTCCCGGCGCCTCCCTGATCGACCCGGCGGAGTATCCGATGTCGAAGCTGCGCAAGGGCAGCGAGGCGACCGGCTCGGGGCCGTACACGCTGAAGAGTTACACGCCGGACAAGGAGGCCGTGCTCGCCAGGAATCCCGACTACAAGGGCGCGGCCAAGGTCAGGAACGACAGCGTCACCATCCGGTACTTCGCGCAGTCCTCGCGGATGGTCAAGGACCTCAAGTCCGGGCGAATAGACCTGACGTACCGCGGCCTGACGCCCCGCCAGATCACCGCCTTCCAGGACGGGGAGGCACAGGGCAAGGACGCCGTCGAGCTGAACGAGATGACGGGCACCGAGATCCACTACCTCGTCTTCAACCCGAAGGACCCCCAGGCACGCAAGCCCGCCGTGCGCGAGGCGGTGGCGCAGCTCGTCGACCGCAAGGCCCTGGTGCGCAGGGTCTACGACCGCACGGCCGACCCTCTCTACTCCATGGTGCCTGCGGGCGTCACAGGGCACACCAACTCCTTCCTCGACCGGTTCGGAGAGCCCAGCAAGGCGAAGGCACGCGCGATCCTGCGCGGCGCCGGCATCGAGGACAAGGTTCCGCTGACCCTCTGGTACGCCAACGACCGCTACGGAGAGGCGACGGAACGGGAGTTCAAGGAGATCAAGCGCCAGCTCGACGCCTCGGGTCTCTTCGACATCACCGTCGAGGGGCGCGGCTGGGGCGACTTCCAGAAGGGCTACCTCAAGGGCGACTACCCCGTCTTCGGGCGCGGCTGGTCGGCGGACTTCCCCGACGCCGACAACTACATCACGCCGTTCGTCGGCAAGGACAACGCCATGGGGACGCCGTACCCCAGCCCGGAACTGACCGACAAGCTGCTTCCCCGCTCCAGGCAGCAGAGCGACAGGGGCACGGCGGGCAAGTCGTTCGCCGCTGCGCAGAAGGTCATGGCCAAGGACGCGCGCCTGCTGCCGCTGTGGCAGGGCAAGGTCTACATCGCCTCGCACAAGGATGTCGCCGGGGTGGAGTGGGCGATCGACGCATCGGTCATCATGCGGATGTGGGAGCTGTACAAGAAGTCCAGCTGGTGATCTTTCCGCCTCCCGCGCGGTCTGTCAGTGCCCGGCTGTACCTTCTGTGCAGCAAGTGAGCACGACCGCACAGACACCCGCACACCGCACCGGAGGTAGAGCGCGTGAAAGAGATGCTGCCCGAGTCCTGGCAGGGCGTCCTCGGCGAGGAGACCGAGAAGCCCTACTTCAAGGAGCTGACGTGCTTCGTGGAGGAGGAGCGGGAGCGCGGGCCGGTGTACCCGCCCCGTGAGGAGGTGTTCGCCGCACTGGATGCGACGCCGTACGACCAGGTCAAGGTGCTTGTGCTCGGTCAGGACCCGTATCACGGCGAGGGGCAGGGCCACGGTCTGTGCTTCTCGGTGCGCCCCGGCGTCAGGACGCCGCCCTCGCTGCGGAACATCTACAAGGAGATGCGGGACGACCTGGGCCATCCCGTGCCCGACAACGGCTATCTGATGCCGTGGGCCGAGCAGGGTGCTCTGCTGCTGAACGCGGTGCTCACCGTGCGCGCCGGTGAGGCCAACTCGCACAAGGGCAAGGGCTGGGAGAAGTTCACCGATGCGGTGATCCGCGCGGTCGCCGCACGCCCCGATCCGGCCGTCTTCGTGCTGTGGGGCAACTACGCGAAGAAGAAGCTCCCCCTCATCGACACCGACAGGCACGCCGTCGTCCAGGGCGCTCACCCCTCGCCGCTGTCCGCCAAGAAGTTCCTGGGCTCTCGCCCGTTCACGCAGATCGACGAGGCGGTCGCGGCGCAGGGGCACACGCCGATCGACTGGCGCCTGCCCGACCTGGGCTGAACAGCACTCCGGGAACGGGCCGGCCTACGCGCCGCCCGCCCGTTCGCCCAGTTCTTCGCGGCGATTGTCAGTGCTGCCCGTTAGCGTCGTCCGTACGACCGCGTCCGGTGGGCCGCCGTGCCACATGGTGGCCGTCCGGCGGGTCCCGACGGATCAGCGCACGGCCGGACAGTGCACGGCTGGAAGCGTGCGGCCGGACAGCGTGCGGCGCACGGCGAACGGGAGGAGCACCGTGGCGGAGCCCCAGCAGGGAGCGCCCGAGGGCGCGGAGGACGCGACGATGGTCAGGATCGGGCAGGCCATCATGCTGCACAGGGGCGGTGACCGGGAGGAGGCCCGCAACCGCTTCACGCTGCTGTGGAAGGAGACCGAGGACACCGGGCACCTCTTCCACCGCTGCACCATCGCGCACTACATGGCGGACACCCAGGACGATCCGGCCGACGAACTGGAGTGGGACCTGCGCGCGCTGTCGGCGGCCGACGCGTTGAGCGAGGAGCGGGTGAGCTGGGGCGAACACCTCCTCGCGGTGCGCGCGCTCTACCCGTCGCTCTATCTGAACCTCGCCGCCGACCACGCCAAGCTCGGAGACCCGCACTCCGCGAGGCGCGACCTGGACAGGGCGCGGGGCACGCTCGACGCGCTGGGCGACGACGCGTACGGGGACGGGATCAGAGCGGCCATCGAACGCCTGGAGCTGCGCCTCGCCGACGACACGGCGCACTAGCCGATGTCGCCGGCGCCCCTGCCGGGGTGCCGTCCTCGGAGCGCCGTCAGCAGGACGCGGGGCGCGAGCGAGCACGTGGAGCCGTCATGCGCCTGTGGCCAGGCCGGCGCGTTTGAGGGTGCGGGTGACGGGGGCGCTCTCGACCTGGGTGAGGCCGGGCAAGGCCGCGACGGGGCCGGTGAGGTAGCCGTGCAGGGCGCGGTTGTCGGTGCAGGTGATGGCCGCGTAGAGGTTGGTGGGGCCGGTGGTGGAGGCCGCGAAGGACACCGCGTCGTGCTGGGCGAGCGCGCGGCCCGCTTCTTCGAGATGTGCCGGCGCGACGGCGGCCCACAGCATGGCCACGCGGGAGCGTTCGAGGACCGCGGGGTCGTAGTCGACGTCGAAGTAGAGGACGCCCGAGTGACGCAGTTCGCTCACGCGGCGCTGAGCGGTCGACTGTGAACAGCCCGCCGCGACGGCGAGTTCCTGGTTGCTCGCGCGTGCGTCCTCGTACAGGACGCGCAGGATGGCGCGGTCGGTGCCTGTCAGGTGCGTGGGCCTGGGCGGTCTGCTGGGAACGGTGAGTGCGGCGATCTGCTCGGGGTCGAGAGGGCGGACTTTGTCGACGAGGCTCTGCGGGCCGCCGTAGTAGCTGTGGAGCAGGCAGTGGGCCGTCATGGAGGTGACGCGGGGGGTCTTGGGCAGGTTGCGCAGAAGGAGGGGTTCGCGGCCTTCGGGGTTGCGGGTGGTGCAGACGATCTCTGTGCCGCCGGAGGTGACATGGATCCAGACGGTCTCCTCGTGACGGGCCAGAGCGCGCGCGACCCGGTCGGTGGCGTCCGGGGTGCAGCGCACGCGCAGGAACCACTCCTCGTCGCCCAGCGCGTAGGGCTGGGTGCGGCCGAGGACGCGCAGTGAGGCCGTGGTGCGCAGGTGGGCGTAGCGGCGCGTGACCGTCTGGGGCGAGGCCCCGATGATCTGGCCGATGGCGCGGAACGACGCCCGGCCGTCGAGCTGCAAGGCATGGATGATTTCCCTGTCAATGGCGTCGACCATGGTTCATATCGTCTCTTGACCGGGGTGGAGTGTCCAACTTTCTCGTCGGCGCCGCTCTCGCTGGATCAGGGGGCACATCCGCTCGCACAGTGGTGACACCGGCATCCGGTCGGTGTCGATGGGGAACTGTGAGGCGGTTCGATGCGTAAGTGGTGGCCATTGGTAGCCATCTGTCTGGGAACGTTCATGCTGCTGGTGGACGTGACCATCGTGAATGTGGCCCTGCCCGACATGTCGCGGTCGTTGCACGCGTCGATGGCCTCGCTGCAGTGGATCGTGGATGCCTATGCGCTGACGCTCGCGGCCCTGCTGCTGACCGCCGGTGCCGCCGCCGACCTCCTGGGGCGGCGCCGCGTCTACCTGGCGGGGCTCGCCGTGTTCGCGCTGGCCTCGCTGATGTGCGCTCTGGCGGCCGACGGCGGTGTGCTGATCGCGGGCCGCGCGCTTCAGGGGACCGGGGGCGCGGTCATGTTCGCCACCACCACGGCGCTGCTGACCTCGGTCTATGAAGGCAGGGACAGGGGGATCGCGTTCAGCGTGTGGGGTGCGGTGAGCAGCTCGGCTGCCGCGGTGGGCCCGACGCTGGGCGGGGTGCTCACCGAGAGCTGGGGCTGGCCGTCGATCTTCCTGGTCAACCTGCCGGTGGCCGTCGTCACCATGGTGCTGGCACGCCGCGTGCTGCCGGAGTTCAAGGCCACTGCGGGGCGGCGGCTCGACGCGGTCGGAGCGCTCAGCTTCACGGTGGCGGCCGGCGCGACCGTTGCCGGGCTGATCGAGAGTGCGCACAGCGGTTGGGGCAGCCCTACGGTCGTCACGCTTCTGGTGGTGGGTGCCATGGCGCTCGCGGTGTTCGTGGTGACCGAGTCCACGGTGGCCCAGCCGATGCTGAACCTGCGACTGTTCCGCCGTCCGGCGTTCACCGCTCTGATGCTGGCCGCTGTCCTGCTCCAGGGCGCCGCGTTCGCACACCTCGGCTACACCTCGATGTGGCTGCAGACCTCGCTGGAGATGGGTCCGCTGGCCGCCGGCCTGGTGCTCACTCCGCTGAGCCTGTCGGCGCTGCTGGTCGCCGCGTTCGCCGGACGTGTTCTGCACGGCCTGCCCGCGCGGATCCCGGTGAGTGCCGGACTCGTGCTCATCGGCGTCGGCGTACTGACCGAGACCTTCATCGGGCCGGGCTCCAACTGGACGGTCCTGCTGGCGGGAATGGTCCTCAGCGGTATCGGGGCAGGCGTGGTGACCGCGCCCCTGGTCTCCGCCGCACTGTCCTCGGTGCCGCCGGCGGACGCCGGGACGGCCAGTGGCGCGGTCAACACCTTCCGCCAGCTCGGCCAGGCCATCGGCGTCGCCGTCCTGGGTACCGTCTTCGTCTCCGAGGCCGCCCACACCCTGGCGGGGAAGAACGTGCCCGGCGTGCCGCAGGAGACCGCATCGGCGCTGGGCGGCGGACAGGGCCGCCAGATCATCGAGAGCGTGGCGCCGGCCCGGCGCGCGGCGCTGACCGAAGCGCTCGACGCCGCCTTCGCACACGGCCTGCAACAGGTCTTCCTCATCGCGGGTTCGGCGGCCGTCGCTGTCGGCGTCGCCGCCTGGTTCCTCATGGGCCGCCTCGGCCGCGACACGCACGTCCCGGCACAGACCGCCGCGACCGCGCCCCCGGCCCCTGCCGGCACCCGGAGCTGAACGGGCCCGGCAGCCAACGGGCCCACACCTGACCGAACGCATCCACGCGGCTGAGCCGCACCGCACATGAACCCTGCCAAGGAGCGAACGTGACTGTCCGTCTGTACCGCAACGCCCGCATCCTCACCATGGACCCGGCGCTGGGCGACCTCGACAACGGCGACCTTCTCCTCGACGGCGACCGCATCGTCGAGGTCGGCACCGGCCTTCAGGCGCCCCACGGTGCCGAGACCGTCGAAGCGCGCGGCTGCGTCATCATTCCCGGCTTCGTCGACACCCACCGCCACATGTGGCAGGCCATACTGCGCGGCATCGCACCCGCCCACACCTTCCCGCAGTACATGGACAACATCCTCGGCGACTTCGGCCCCGCCCTGACGCCGCACGACCTGTACACCGGCAACCTGCTCAGCGCCCGTGCGGCCTTGGCGTCCGGCATCACCACCATCCAGGACATCTCCAACATCCAGGACTCGCCCGAGCACAGCGAAGCCGTGGTCGCTGCGCTCAAGGAGTCGGGGATCCGTGCCGTCTTCGCCTACGGCAAGAGCTTCCCCGCCATCCTCGCCGAGGGGACCGTCCTGCCCGAGGCCACCCGGCGCGTGCGCGGCGAGCTGCTCGACGACCCCTACGGCATGGTGACCATGGCCGTGGTGGCAGAGGGCGGCAGCGACGCGGACGAGTTGGCCAACGCCGCCCTGGCCCGCGAACTCGACGTGCCCGTCTCCCGGCACTTCTCCTCCCGACTGTCCGCCGCCCACCTGCACAAAATCGGCGCGATCCGCCCAGGCACCACCTTCATCCACGCCAACGGCCTCGACGCCGGGGAACTGGCCGTCATCGCCGACAGCGGCGGCAGCGTCTCCGTCTCGCCCGCCATTGAGATGATCATGGGGCACGGGTACCCGATGATCGCGCCGGCCCTGGCGCGGCGCGACCTGCCGGTCAGCCTCAGTGTCGATGTCGAAGTCACCGTCGCCGGGGACATGTTCACCCAGCTGCGCGCGGCCTACCAGGCCGGACGCCACGCCCATCACGACGCCGGCACCCCCAACGGCATCACCGTGCGCGACGTGCTGCGCATGGCCACGCTCGACGGTGCCCGCTCCCTCGGCCTGGACGACCGCACCGGTTCGCTGACCCCCGGAAAGCAGGCCGACCTCGTCGTCCTGCGTGCCGACCGGCCCGATGCGGCCCCCGTCCATGACCCGTACAGCACCGTCGTCCTGCAGATGGACCGCTCCCACATCGACACCGTCACAGCGGCCGGACGCGACCACGTGCGCGCGGGCCGCCTCGTCGACGACAGCTCCCGCCTCCTCGACGACGCGGACGCGACCGCACGCCGCCTCCGTGCGTGCGGCACCCCCTGAGTCGGCCCAGCGGCACCCGGCCGCAGCCGGCTCGCCGGCGCGCCCCCGGCCCGGGTGCCGCGCCGCCGCGACGGCCGCTACCGCCCCCCGAGGTGATCGAGCAACTTCGCGCCTCGCCCGGCCTGTTGGGCGCTCAGTCGCCGTAGGCGGCGCGGCAGGCACGGGCCTGGGTGCTCTGCGGGTCCCATCTGCCGTAGACCTCGCCCAGTTCACAGATGCCGGCTCCAGAGGGGCCGGCGGTGGGGAGGCCCGCCCTGTTGGGGAGTTCGCGCTCGCGGTCCCTGACCTCCGGGGCCGTACGTGGACGTGCCGTGCGCCGCGCGTGCGCTTGTTGTTCGTGGGCCCCTTGGGCGTGCGCCCCCGCCGTCTCCGGTCCGTTCCGCGCGCCGGGCGGGGTGGTGTGCGGCGCGGTCGGCGCGCTCCCTGTCATGTCGCCGCCGGTGTCGGGCAGTTGGGAGAGCGCCTCTTTCACGGGGCCCTGTACGAGGCGCGGCGGTCTGTCCTTGTCGGCGCGGGGCGGCTCGTGCGCGGGGCCCGGTGCGGGTTCCGGCGACCGGTTCGGCGAGGGCGCGGCGCCCGGACCGCCCGGGACCGTCACACAGCCCGCCGCCGACAGGGCGAGGCCCACGACCGCCAGGACTCTTGTCATACGTGGCATTCCGGCAACTCTTCACAACCACACGGAGGGGGGAAAGTCCCCGCACGGGTGAGCGGGGGGCGCATGGCCGGTGCCGCCGGGAGCGCGCCGAGCCCCGGTGGCTCGTTCACGCGGCCCGGCCGCCCCGTCGCGTCCTTCAGACGCCCGTCACGCCGTCGATACGTTCGCGCAGCAGGTCGGCGTGGCCGTTGTGGCGCGCGTACTCCTCGATCATGTGGAGGTAGATCCAGCGCAGCGAGTGTGTGGTGCCCTGCCTGGGATGGATGCCGGTCTCCTCCAGCGCGCGTCCCTCGGCGACCTTACGGACGACCGCCACCTCCTCGCGCCATACGGCCAGGGTGCCCTGACCCGTGTCGCCCTCGCCGACCACGAAGTCGTCGTCGGGCGCCTCAGGGGTGAAGTAGAGCGGCGGGATGTCCTCCCCGGCGAGGACCCGCCGGAACCAGTGGCGTTCGACATCGGTGAGATGCCGCATCAGCCCCAGGAGCGTCAGATCGGACGGAGGCGCTGACGCCTCACGCAGGCCCGCGTCGTCCAGTCCCGCGCACTTCTCGGCGAGCGTGGCGCGGTGGAAGTCGAGCCAGTCCTCCAGCATCTCCCGCTCGGGCCCTGTGCCCTCGGGCTCTTCGCGTGGTACTCCGTGGTCCTCGTGCGGGACGGTGCTCTCATCGGTTGTCATGCCGGTCATCCTGGGCGACACCCGCACGCGGCGCGATCCCTTTTACAGCGCGCCGCCCCGTCGCGTTGCGGCGTCGGCCGTCGAAACGCCGTGCCTCACCTTGTGTTACGGCGTCGAAGGGCCAACTGCCGTGCCTACCCGTTGCGTTACGGTGCCGGCCGCCGAACCTCCCTTTCGCGCGGCTGCGTTGGGTGCCGCTGGCCAAACTGCCGCGCCGCCCCGTTGGTCCGCTGCGTTACGGCGCCGACCCGTCGAGGGCCGTGGCGCCCAGCATGCCGGTGAGCATTTCCCGCATGCTCGCGCGCAGTTCGGCCTCGGTGGGTGCTTCCGTGCTGTAGGTGCCCGCGGTGCAGGAGAAGAGGACTCCGTCGCACCAGGAGAGCAGCATCAGCGTGTGCCGTCGCGGGTCGGTGGAGCCGGCGGACCGCAGCATGGCGTTCAGGGGTGCGCCGAACGAGGCCGCTCCCGTCCTGTCGTAGAAGGCGCGCAGCTCCGGGCGGCGGGTGGCCTCCAGCGCGAGTTCGTAGCGGGCCACCAGCAGCGGTTTGTTGTGGGCCAGGTACCTGTGCAGGGCCGAAGCGATGAGGCCGGCCAGTGCTTCGGGGTCCGCCTGCTGTTGCGCGGTGCCGCCGGCCTCCGGGGGCATCTCGTCCGGGGTGAGGACGCGTGCCTCGCGTACGGCCAGCCGCCGCACCGTGGTCTCCAGCAGCGCCGCGCGGGTGCGCGCGTGGTTCGAGGTGGAGCCCTGCGGCAGTCCGGCAGCCTCGTCGACGGCGCGGTGGGTCAGCCCGCGCAGTCCCCGTTCGGCCAGCAGCGCGATCGCGGTGTCGGCGATCAGCTCGGCGCGGGGCGTGGGAGCGGCGGAGGTGCGTCGGGTCATGGAGGCAACGTACCCGGGCACTACGGGCGTAGTACGCTGGGCATGGCTCACTACAGGTGTAGTGAACGGCCTATGGGAGGTCCGTATGAGCAAGCCCCGAGCCCTCGTCATCGGTGCCGGAGTCGGCGGGCTGACCGCCGCCGTCGCGCTGAGCGCGCGCGGCTGGCGCGTGACCGTACTCGAACGTGCCCCCGCGCTCGAACCCGTGGGCGCCGGGATCGCCGTGGCACCCAACGCGCTGCGTGCCCTCGATGTCGTCGGCCTCGGGGACGCCGTACGCGCGCTGCGCTCGTGGACGGACGAGGGCGGCGGCCTGCGCACCCCCTCGGGGCGATGGCTCGCGCGGACCACGGGCGACAAGGCCGCAGCGCGCTTCGGTGACCCTCTTGTCCTGCTGGCCCGCTCCACGCTCGTGGACCTCCTGCGCTCCCGCCTCCCCGCCGATGTCACCGTCCGTACCGGAACCCCCGCCGCTCTCGACGACCCGGGGGACCCCGGCGAAGGGAAGCGCCCAGCGACCGTCCGTACGGAGGACGGCGAGGTCTTCGAGGCCGAACTCGTCGTGGCCGCCGACGGCATACACTCCGCGACACGGCGCGCGCTCTTCCCCGCGCACCCGGGCCCGCGCTACGCCGGGTTCACCACCTGGCGCTTCCTCGCCGAGGCACCCGGTGAGCGTGTTCCGCCGCACGAGACATGGGGGAGGGGCACGACCTGGGGCACGCAGCCGCTGCCCGACGGCAGGCTCTACGCCTACGCGGCGGCCACCGTGCCCGAGGGGCAGCGCGCCCCCGACGGCGAACGGGCCGAGCTGATGCGGCTGTTCGGCACCTGGCACTGGCCGCTGCCCCAGCTCATCCAGGCCGTACGGTCCGAGGACGTGCTCCGCAACGACGTCCACCACATGACGGAGCCGCTGCCCGCGCACCACGCGGGCCGAACCGTCCTCATCGGCGACGCCGCGCACGCCATGACCCCGAGCGCGGGCCAGGGCGGCAACCAGTCGATCGAGGACGCGATCGTGCTGGGCCAGCACGCCGACCCCGGCAGGGACATCGCCGTGACGCTCGCCGCCCACACCCGCGACCGGCTGCCCCGCACCAGCGAGGTCGTACGCCGCTCGGCGCGCGCTGCGCGTATGACCACCCTCACCAGCGGGCCTGCCTGCGCGCTGCGCAACGCGGTGATCGGCGCCGTCACCCGGCTCGCACCCGGGGCCGCGCTGCGCGTCATGGACGGGATCGCCGACTGGAGCCCACCGCAGCGCACGTATGCTTCGCAGTCGCGGTCGTCCGCACACACGTCCGGGCAGTCACGGCCGCCCGGCCCGTAGCACCCAGTGAGCTTGCAGAACACCAGTGAGGGAGCCCCGTGAAGATCGGCGTGATCGGCCTCGGCGACATCGCGAAGAAGGCATACCTGCCGGTGCTGACCGCCCAACCAGGGCTGGAACCGCACCTGGTCACGCGCACGCCCGCGACGCTCGACGCCGTAGGGGACACCCACCGGATTCCCGCCGAACACCGGCACGGCTCGCTCGACGGGCTGCTCGCCGCGCGCCCCGAAGCCGCCTTCGTGCACGCGCCCACGACCGCGCACCCCGCGTTGGTGGCCAGGCTGCTGGAGGCCGGCATCCCGACGTACGTGGACAAGCCGCTCGCCTACGAACTGCCCGAGGCGCAGCGCCTGGTGGACCTCGCCGAGCGGCGCGGCGTCGGCCTCGCCGTCGGCTTCAACCGCCGCTACGCGCCCGCCTACGCGCAGTGCCTGGAGCACCCCCGTGACCTGCTCATACTCCAGAAGAACCGGGTCGGACTGCCGGAGGACCCACGGCGGATGGTCTTCGACGACTTCATCCACGTGGTCGACACCCTGCGCTTCCTCGTCCCCGGCACCCCCGACCGGATCGACGTACGGGCCCGCGTGCGCGACGGGCTGCTGCACCACGTGGTGCTCCAGTTGTCCGGCGACGGCTTCACCGCGCTCGGCGTCATGAACAGGCTGTCGGGCTCGGCCGAGGAGATCCTTGAGGTCTCGGGCCAGGACGCCAAGCGCGAGGTGCGCAACCTCTCCGAGATCGTCGACCACAAGGGCCAGCCCAGCGTCCGCAGGCGCGGGGACTGGGTCTCCGTGGCCCGGCAGCGCGGCGTCGAACAGGCGGCGCTCGCCTTCCTCGACGCCGTACGCGCCGGCAGGCCACTCAGCGCACAGGACGCGCTGCGCACGCACGAGCTGTGCGAACGGGTCGTCACCTCCGTGCGGGAGCAGGCACGCTGAGCCGCCGCTGGTTCGAGCGCCGTGCCCGCAGCGCCCTGGTGCCCTCCACGCCGCCGAACGCCACCAGCACCGTCAGCGCGAGCCGCAGCGTCCAGTCGCCCGCGCGCGCGTAGAGCGTCGTTCCCGTCGCCAGCGGAACGTCGGTGACCTTCGCCGTGCTGCGCTCCGTGCCCAACCACGCGCCGACGCGCTCCCCGTCGGGCCCGTGCACCGCGCTCACCCCCGTCAGCGTCGCGTGCACCATCGGCCGCCCCGTCTCCGCGGCCCGCAGCGCGGCGAGCGAGGCGTGCTGCTCGGGCGCCCAGCTGTGCTGGAAGCTGGAGGTCGCCGACTGCGCCACGAGCACCCGCGCGCCCTCGGCCGCCAGATGCCTGCTCATGTCGGGGAACGCCGTCTCGAAGCACACCAGCGGCCCGAACCGCACCCCGCCCGCGTGCATCACCACGGGCTCGGTGCCCCGCCGCCGGTCCTCGCCCGCTGCCCGGCCGACCGAGGTGGCCCAGCCCAGTACCGAGCGCGCCGGAACGTACTCGCCGAACGGGACCAGCCGCATCTTGTCGTAGCGCTGCCCTGTCAGCCCGTCACCGTCCACGAGCACCGAACTCTTGAAGATGCCGGGCCCGTCGCTGCGCCGTGAATCGACATTCACCAGCATCGGTGCCCCCGTCAGCTTCGACAGCCGGGAGAGGCGCTGGACGAGTGCGGGGTGCGTGCGCAGGTCGTAGCCCACGCTGCTCTCGCCCCAGACCACCAGGTCGACATGGCGGCCCGCCAGTTCGCGGGTGAGCCTTTCGCCCTGGTCGAAGCGCTCGCGTGCCGAGTCGGTCTCGCCGATCTGCACCACGGCGATCCGCATGTCGCCGCTCCGTTCGGGCCGCGGCGCCCAGGCCCACACCGAACCGGTGAGCACCGCGGTGGCCAGCAGGGCCACCACGGCGCCGAGGCGGGCGCGTGGGCCTGTGGCGAGCGCGGTGACCGCGACGTTCACCGCGACCAGCAGGAAGCTCACCAGCCATACACCGCCGACGGAAGCCATCCGCAGAGCGGGTCCGACCTCCCACTGGCTGGCCCCCAGCAGCCCCCACGGTCCGCCCAGGTACTCCCAGGACCGGACCAGTTCGGCCAGCAGCCATCCCGAGGGGATCACCACGAGGGCGGCGGCGAACCGCCCAGGACCGGGCCGCCCGCTCAGCGTCCTGCGCACGAACCAGCCCCATGGGGCCCACAACAGCCCCAGCAGCGCCGCCAGAAGCAGCAGGAAGATGTGCAGGTCCGGCAGCAGCCAGTGGTGGACGGCGATCATGAAAGCCGTACCGCCGAGCCAGCCTGCGACGGCCGCGGCGCGACCGGTCGGCGCCGCGCGCAGCAGCAGCATCCATGGCACCAGGCCCACATACGCCAGCCACCACAGCGAGGGCGCGGGGAACGCGAGTGCGGGCAGGGCACCCGCCAGCAGCGCGAGAACCGCACGCCCCCAGCGGGAAGCGAGCATCGAGCGCATGCCGCGCCTCCTTCGTCGGGTACGCAGATCACCAGTGTGCGTGACGTGCGTCGGCGCAGGCGAGAGCGCGTACGGCGGTTGGGTGCGGCCGTCGGGTGGAACGCACGCGCGACGGCGGCCCGCAGAGGGAACGGAGGCTTCCGCCGCCATCCCGGCACGGTCAGCGGCCGGTCGGTCCCGATCCCCGCGCCGACCGGGCAGGGAGGCCCTGGCGCAGAACGCCCCGGCGGGCGGGAGGTCTCCGCGCCGGGCGAGAGACCGGCCGGTACGAGAGACCGGCGGGCGGTGGAGGGCGCCGGGCGCTGGAGATTGGCGGAGGTGGGGATGTGGCAGGAGGCGGGGGGCGGCGCTACGGGGCCGCCACCGTGCGGCGCTTGGCCGTCCTGTCCTTCCCGGAGGCGGGCAGCGGGATCACCACGGGCTTGAACTCCCCGCCGCCCGGCCCTTCCCCGGGATCGCGCGGCATGCCCGCCTTGTCGAAGGTGAGCACGATCAGGCCCCAGGCGGCGGCCAGCCCTGCGGCCGAGACCAGCAGTACGCCGGACAGGCCGTAGCGGAACCCCTCGCCCAGCAGCACGATTCCGGCGGTCGCCGCGACCACGGGATTGGCGACGGTCGCCGTGGCCAGGGGCGCGGCGAGCCCGCCGCCCCGGTAGGACGCCTGGGAGGCGGAGAGACCGGCGGCTGCCAGTACGGCTATCAGCGCGAGCAGCGGCAGCGCGGCGAAGAGCGAGGCCGAGGTCCAGTCGTCGGCGAGCGTCTTCACGAAGACCGAAGCCGCGCCGTACGCCACGCCCGCCGCCAGCGCGAGCGTCACGCTACGCAGTACCGGCCCGCGCGAGCCGTGCGCCGTGCGCCGTACGAGCCCCGCCGTGCACACGAGCAGTGCGACGGCGCCCAGTACGGCCCCCGCGAGCACGAACTGACCGTTCCTGGTGAGCGAGTCGTCACCGTCGGCGCCGGTCAGCAGCAGTATTCCGGCGAGCCCGGCCGAGACCAGCGCTATGCCCCGCCAGGCCGCGCGGCTCACGGGCCGCCGCACGAGTACGGCGGCCATCGGAGCCGCCAGCACGAGGGTGAGCACGCCGAGCGGCTGTACCACCGTCAGGGGACCGAGCCCGAGGGCGACCACGTGCAGCAGCGCGCCGCCGCCCTGGAGCAGCGCGGCGGACCACCACCTGCCGGAGCGCAGCAGGCCCAGTCGGCTCGGCGCCGTCGTCGAAGCGATCCGTTCCTGCACGATCGCTGCGAGGGCGTAGCAGAGCGCCGAAACCAGTGACAGCAGCACCGACGTGGTCAGTGGGCTCATGACCCGGCCGCCCTGCGCTGGTTGAGCATCCCGTTCATACGTCCACGATGCTCCGTCCGGCGGGCGATGTCGTCCCCTGGCGGGCCCGTCTTGCCGTACCGCGAGCGGAGTACGACCCCGGACCGCGTACACCCGGCAGGGGACAGCACGACCTGCCGAAAGTCCCAACTGGTCGGCGCCGGGCGGCCCATGGCGGACCACGCCCCTCCGTCGTACGACGGAGGGGCGCCTCGTCCGCAGGTGTCAGGCGGGCGGCGGGCCCTCGCCCGAGACCTCGACGGGCCCGAAGCCGCTGCCGAGCACCGTGACCCGCCCCTCGCGTCCGTCGGGGAGCAGCAGCCGCGCTGAGTCGCCCTCCAGCTCCGTCCACAGCGGCTGGGCCTCCTCGGGCTTGACCGTTCCCGACCACGAAAGACCGCCCCCGACCGCCTCCGTGTACAGCGCGACGCTGACGGGTACCTCGGCGGCTCCGGTGAGCAGCGTCGCCGGGCCGCGGTAGAAGTTCTCCATGGCCTCAGTCTGGCAGCGGGCCGGGCACGTGGCATGACGGAGCCTCGCCGCCCGGCCCGTACGGCAGAACGGCGGCGGCCCGCTCATCCGCGGCGAGGGCGCTGAGCGGTCGGGCCGCGCGTACCGCGTTGGTACGGTGCCCCGGAGGCGCCCGGGTGGGCGCGGTGCGGGTGCCGGGGAGGGTGCCCGGGAAGTGCGGGGGAAGGGGAGGTCGCATGGAGGCCGAGGAAGAGCAGGGGCAGGCGCTGCCGGGGAGCGAACCCGTCGCGGGCCGCCGTGTCCTGTGCCGCATGTGCGGCCAGCCGCTGCGTGACCGCGCCTCCCGCATCTGGGGGCTGGGCCCCGACTGCCGGCACAAGCTCGCACTCCGTACGGCTCCGGCCCGTACAGGCCAGGACGAGGTACCGCAGGACACGCTGCCCGGTATCTGACGGGACCTCGGGTGGGTGGTGGCTCAGCCGACCGGGCCGACCGATTCGCCCGCGTGCGGGCTGAGGACGCCGGTGGCGATGAGGACGAAGAGCAGGATGCCCAGCAGGACGCGGTAGATGACGAACGGCATGAAGCTGCGGGTGGAGATCCACCGCATGAACCACGCGATGACGGCGTACGCGACCACGAAGGCCAGCACCGTCGCGAACACCGTGGGGCCCCAGGCGACATGGCCCTCGCCGATGTCCTTCAGCTCGAAGAGGCCCGAGGCCAGTACGGCGGGGATGGCCAGGAGGAAGGAGTAGCGGGCAGCCGCCTCGCGCTCGTAGCCCATGAAGAGGCCGCCGCTGATGGTGGCGCCCGACCGGGAGACGCCGGGGATCAGGGCGAGGGCCTGGGCGCAGCCGTAGAGCAGGCCGTCCTTCACGGTGAGCTGTTCGAGGGTCTTGCGCTCCCTGCGCACACGGTGACGGCCACCCTTGGCGTCCCGGGAGGCGAGGCGGTCGGCGATGCCGAGGATGATGCCGAGCGCGATCAGCGTCGTGGCGATCAGCCGCAGATCGCGGAACGGGCCCTCGATCTGGTCCTTGAACGTCAGCCCGAGCACCCCGATGGGGATCGAGCCGACGATGACCAGCCAGCCGGTCTTCGCGTCGTGGTTGCCGCGTGCCTCCTTGCTGAAGAGGGAGCGCGACCACGCCGACAGGATGCGGCCGATGTCCTTGCGGAAGTAGATCAGGACGGCGGCCTCCGTCCCGATCTGGGTGACCGCCGTGAACGCAGCCCCGGGGTCCTCCCACCCGGCGAAGGCCGCGGTGAGCCGCAGATGGGCACTGGAGGAGATCGGAAGGAACTCCGTCAGGCCCTGGACGAGTCCGAGGACAAAGGATTCAAACCAAGACATGTGTCGCTTCGCTCGTCCCTGGGGTCGTCGTCGGAGGAGGGAACGGGTGAGAGAGCGGAGGAGGGGCAGGACGCGGGGCCCGGAGCGGAACCCGATACGGGATCGGACGCGGGGTCCGGGGTGGTGCTCGCGCCGGGTGCCGGAGTGCCGCGCAGGTGGGCGCGCTTGCGCCAGGCGACCACGGCGCCCGCGAGGGCGGACAGCGCGATGAAGCCGAACGAGGCCAGGAACACGGGCGAGGTGGGCGTCGCCGCCGTGCTGCCCGCGAGCACGTAGGCCGCGGTGTTCGGCAGGGAGCCGACGGCCGTGGCGCTCAGAAAGGCGGACCAGCGCATGCGCGAGACGGCGGCGCCGTAGTTCGAGGCCGCGAACGGCACCCCGGGCAGCAGCCGGATGATCAGCATCGCGCGGAAGCCACGGCGGCTCATCTGCCGGTCGGCGGCGGCCAGCCACCGCGCGCGCAACAGGGGCCGCAGCGCGTCCTGGCCCAGCAGACGGCCGAGACCGAAGGCGATCCCCGCGCCGATCACGGTCCCCGCCGTGGCGGAGAACGTGCCCGCCTGGGCGCCGAAGAGCGCGCCGGCCGCGAGGTTCAGTACGGGTCTCGGCACGAAGGCCGCCGTGCACAGGCCATAGGCGGCGCCGAAGAGCGCCACAGCGCCGCTGCCGGTGATCTGGGGCGGCCAGCCGTCCGCGAGGAACCGCTGCGGCTCGTACAGCAGCATCGTCGTCGCCGCCGCGCACAGCAGGGCGAGCAGCAGGGCGAACCGGGACCAGGGGGAGAGCAGCGTCTGGGCGAGACGGCCGGGGAGTCCGTCTGACTGCGTTGCGGGGACGGGCACGTGGGGAGCGTAACCGACGAACCGGCCCCTCCGCCGTGCCGGTGACGTACGGAACGCCCCGGAACGGGCGGATCCACCGAGGTGTTCGCTCGCCGTCCACCCTCCCGTAGCACCCGAAAACCGTTCGACGCGTGGCAGTTGGCCAGGGAGGATCGTGGAATGTTCCGGCAGCTTCTGATCCCAGCTCCGGCCGCCGACGCGGTCGCACTGGAGGCTGCCGCCTTTCGGACCCGGCATGCCCGCGCGGGGCGCGGGCCGTGCGGCATCACGGCAACGCCTGGTTGACCCTTCCCGGACAGAACCGAGGACCCCGCGGGGGGAGGGTCGGCCGCCAGGCGGGGTCCTGCTTCCACGCAACCAGGTCCGAGGAGAATCCATGTCCGAGTACGCCCATGTCCGCGTCAAGCCGCACCTCACCATCGGCACCCTGGGTCACGCCGGCCACGGCAAGACCACGCTCACCTCCGCCATCGGGCACGTGCTGGCCAGGGTCCCCGGCTGTCCGCTGGGCGTACCGCCACAGGCACCACCGTGCGCGGCGCAGACGGCGTCACCGTCCGCGATGCCGCCCGCAACGCCGTTCGCGCCACCGCCCCGCACGCCTGCCGCCGTGCCCGGCGTGCCTGCCGCGCCGCCCAGCCCGCCGGACGGCGTGGGGGTCCGGCACACCTACGAGACCGACACCCGGCGCTACACACACCTGGACCTCCCCGGCCGTGCCGAGCGTGCGGGAGCCGTCATCGCCGGGGCCGCACAGCTCGACGGGGCCGTTCTCGTCGTGTCCGCGCTCGACGGCGTACGGGCGCAGACCGCCGAACACGTCCTCCTCGCCCGGCAGATGGGCGTCGAACACCTCGTCGTCGCGCTCAGCATGGCCGAGGAGTGCGGGGACGAGCTGACCGAACTGGTCGAACTGGACGTACGCGCGCTGCTGACGGCACACGGATACGCGGGCGACACCCTGCCCATGGTGCGCGTCTCCGGTACCCGGGCCCTGGCGGGCGACCCGCGCTGGACCGGCGCGATCGAGGCGCTGCTCGACGCCGTCGACACCTATGTGCCCCTGCCCGAACGGGACGTGAGGGCGCCGTTCCTGCTCCCCGTGGAGAGCGCGCGCACCCTGGCGGGGCCGGAGACCGAGCTGGTCGGCACCGTCGAGCGGGGCACGGTGCGGCTGGGCGACCGCGTGATCCTGCACGCCCCACGCGGCGGCGCCGACAGCCATGTGGCGGGCATCGAGATCTCGGGGCGCCCCGTGCCAGGGGCCCGCGCGGGTGACGGCGTCGCACTGCGCCTCGGCGCCGTGCACGGGAACCCGCGCGGGGGCGTCCTCGCCGCGCCGCACGGTCTCGCCGCCGGGCGCGGCCTCACCGCCGAGCTGCGGCTGCTCACCGCGGCGCAGGGCGGACGCGCCGCACCGGCACGCAGCGGATACCGGGCCAGATTCCACTTCCGTACGGCGGAGGTGGGCGGCGTGACGACGTTCTCGCCCGAGCGCGCCGTCTTTCCCGGCACCACCGTCTCGGCGCGTGTCCTGCTGGACGCGGCCGTCCCGTTGGAAGAGGGCCTCCGCTTCGCCGTAAGGGAGGGCGGAGGAACCGTCGCACTGGGCACGGTCACACGCTGCGGGCCCGGCGAAGGAGAGGAACGGGCGGAGGGGGAGGAGGAGCGCGGCGGGGACGGGGGCCAGGGAGCGACAGGCACCAGGTGAGCGACAGGGGCGGGGAAGCGGAGCGGGAAGAGGGGGAGGCGGGGAGTGAGGGGAACGGAACGCCGGCGGGCCCGCACAATGGGACGGTGGAAGCAGAAGAAGATCCCGGCCACGAGCCGATACCCGTCACACGTGCCGTCGCGGGCGGCACCGCCAAGCTGATGCCGGACATCGACAGGGACCGGGCGTGGCTGCTCACCGTCGACGGCGCCCCGCAGTCCTATGTGGACCTCGACGAGCCCACACATCTGGAGTTCGAGTACGCGCGCCGCGTCGGGCACATCCTCGACGTCATGGCGCCTCCCGGCGCACCCCTCGACGTGCTCCACCTCGGCGGCGGAGCGCTCACGCTGCCGCGCTACGTCGCGGTGACCCGGCCGGGGTCCCGGCAGCTGGTCGCCGACCCGGACGCCGAGCTGAACGCGCTCGTCGCCGAGCACCTGCCGCTGCCGCCCGGCGCCGGCGTCGTGGTGGAGGCGGCCGACGGGCGCGCGGCGCTGGAGAGCGCGCAGTCCGCCTCGATGGACGTGCTGCTGTCCGACGTGTACGGGGGCTCGCAGGTGCCCCCGCATCTGACGACCCTGCCGTACGCGCGGGAGGCCGCCCGCGTGCTGCGCCCCGGCGGTCTCTACGTGGCCAACCTCGCCGACGCCACACCCTTCCGCTTCCTCGCCTCGCAACTGGCCACGTTCGGCGAGGTCTTCACGTACCTCTCGCTGGTCGCCGAACCCGGTGTGCTGCGGGGGCGGCGATTCGGCAACATCCTGATGGTCGCCTCGCAGGGCGAGCAGCCGCTGGCCGAGGTGGCACGCCGCTGTGCGGGGGACGCCTTCCCCGGCCGCGTCGAACACGGCCCCGCCCTGGAGCGTTTCACCCGGGGCGCCGTTCCCGTGCGGGACGGCGACGCGGCGCCCTCGCCCGAACCGCCGGACGGCGCCTTCAGCATCGGCTGACGGCGCCGTCCCTCCGGGGCCCGTGTGGGCACCCGCGCTCCCCGCGGTCAGCCGCGGGGCTCGTCGCCGCCCGCGGGTGCCTCGTAGTTGCGCAGGCTCGCGGTCATCTTCTTGATGGTCGCGTCGGGAACCTCGTCCTTGACGCCCGCGTCGGTGTAGAGGACCCAGATCGCCAGGTCACCGTTGGTGTTGATCCACGAAACCGACGTCACCTTGCCGGCGCCCGGGGAGCACTTGTCCTCCTTGGGCGCACCGGTGATGGTCGCCGCCGCGATGTGTCCCTTGATGCCGTGCTTGTTGGCGAAGGGCTTGGCCCCGGACTCCTTGAGGGTGCCCTTCTGCTTCTGGTCGTAGCCCGCGATGGCGAAGTTCGCCGCCGCGATCTTGGCCGCTTCCTTGGTGTCCTTGGAGCCCTTCGCGCCCTTGGTGCCGACGGCGGCGCGGCTGCTGTCCTTGCACCATTCGTCCTTGTAGTACGCGGGCGCCGACATGGCGACAAGCACCTTGCCCTTGTCGTCCTCGAACCCCGTGATGACGCCGGGCTTTCCGACGTCCCAGTCCTTCGTCTTCGGCACGTCGAAGGCGGAGTACCACTTGGGGTTGACGACGGACTGCCAGCCGGGGACCACCGGCTTGGACGGGTCCTTGGAGGCGCCGCCGCCCGGTTCCGCTCCCTCGGAGGGCGTCTTGTTCTCCTTGGGCGCGACGCTGGGGGAGGAGGACGTGTCGCCGCCCGCCTCCTCGTTCTTGCCGTCGTCCCCCGTGAACACGACGAACCCCGCGACGGTGGCGGCGACGACGGCCACGGCGGCGACGATCGCGATGGTGACGGTCTTCTTCTTGTCGCCGCCGCCACCGCCCTTCGGCGGGTGCGGGCCGCCCGGCACGCTGGCCGGTCCCCACTGCCCCGACTGCCCGGGTATCCCGTGCTGCCCCGGCACCGGCGGCTGGCCCGGCACACCGGGCTGACCCGGCTGGCCCGGCTGCGCCTGCTGTCCCGGCATGGGCGGCGGTTGTTGCTGGGGGTAAGGGTGCTGCTCCCCTCCTGGCTGTTGGCCGTAACCAGGCTGCTGCCCATAGCCGGGCTGCTGCCCGTGACCTGGCTGCTGGTACGGGTTCGGCTGCTGGTAACCCGGCTGCTGGTACGGGTTCGGCTGCTGAGGGTTCTGCTCGCCCCCGGGCTGCTGTTGTCCTGGCCACATGGCTGACAACCCTATGGTGCGCATGGTGCGCCGACTACGCCTGCCCACTGATCGGTATGCACCCGCTACATGAGCGAGGGGCGAATCCGTGTGCGTGAGGCCCGGGGTCCTGTCGTATTACTCGGTGGTAACGTGCGGGCATGTCAGCACAGTCGCAGCCGGACATCGGCGGGATGATGGCGGCCACCGTCCCCATGGTCCGCACCCTCAACCTTGAGTTCACCGAGACCACCTCCGAGCGGGCCGTCGTCTCGCTGCCCGACCAGGACGCCTTCCACAATCACGTGGGCGGCCCGCACGCGGGTGCGATGTTCACGCTCGGCGAGTCCGCCAGCGGCGCGATCGTGCTCACCGCCTTCGGCGACCAGCTCTCGCGTGCCGTCCCGCTCACGGTCAGCTCCGAGATCACCTACAAGAAGCTCGCCAAGGGCCGCGTCACCGCCACGGCCGAACTCGGCCGCTCCGTGGCCGAGATCGTGGCGGAGCTGGACAGGGGCGAGCGCCCCGAGTTCCCCGTGCACATCACTCTCACCCGCGAGGACGGCTCCGTCTCGGGCGAGATGAGCATCGTGTGGACCCTGCGCCCCCAGGGCTGAACCGGGCAGACCCAGGGCGTACGCGTGATCGAGTAGGCTGCACGGACCGTCGGGGAGAGGTTCGAGAGGTAGTCGTTTGCACATCCAGGAGTGGCTGGAGAACATTCCGGCAGTAAGCGTCTATCTGCTGGTGGCCCTGGTCATCGGGCTGGAGAGCCTCGGGATTCCGCTGCCGGGGGAGATCGTTCTCGTCAGCTCGGCACTGCTCGCCTCGCAGCAGGGGCACATCGACCCCGTCGTGCTGGGCGTGTGCGCGACGGCGGGAGCCATCGTCGGCGACTCCATCGGCTACGCGATCGGACGCAGAGGCGGCAAGCCACTACTGGTGTGGCTCGGCGGGAAGTTCCCCAAGCACTTCGGCCCCGGGTCCGTGGCCGTCGCCGAACGGTCCTTCCACCGCTGGGGAATGTGGGCGGTCTTCTTCGGCCGTTTCGTCGCGCTCCTGCGGATCTTCGCGGGACCGCTGGCCGGTGTGCTGAAAATGCCGTACTGGAAGTTCCTGACGGCCAACGTGCTCGGCGGCGTCCTCTGGGCCGGCGGCACCACGGCCCTCATCTACTACGTCGGCATCGTCGCCGAGCCGTGGCTGAAGCGCTTCTCCTGGCTCGGCCTGGTGGCCGCGCTGGTGATCGGTCTCGGCTCGATGCTGCTGCTCAAGCGCCGTGCGGCGAAGGCGCAGACGGATGCCGCAGCGGCGGCCCCGGCACCGGCGGCCGACTGACGGCGCACGGCTGAACGGGGCGACGGCGCGGCGGCACGCACGGCGGGACGACAGGCGAGAAGGCGGAGGACCCGGAATGACGCACAGCGCACTGCTCGCGGCCGTGGGCGGCCACCAACCCCAGGTGCACGCCGAGGCGTTCGCCGCTCCCGCCTCCGTGCTCGTCGGCCAGGTGAAACTGGAGGCGGGCGCCAGCGTCTGGTACGGCGCCGTGCTGCGCGGCGACGGCGACCCGATCGTCCTCGGCGCCGGAAGCAACATCCAGGACAACTGCACCGTGCACACCGACGCGGGCTTTCCCGTCACCGTCGGGACCGGTGTCTCCGTCGGGCACAACGCGGTGCTGCACGGCTGCGTCGTCGAGGACGACGTGCTCATCGGGATGGGCGCGACCGTCCTCAACGGGGCTTCCATCGGCACCGGTTCGCTCATCGCCGCACAGACCCTCGTCCCGCAGGGCATGCGCGTACCGCCCGGCTCCCTGGTCGCCGGGGTGCCCGGCAGGGTCAAGCGGGAGCTGACCGACGAAGAGCGTGCGGGCGTGCAGCTCAACGCCGCCGTCTACGTCGACCTCGCCAAGCAGCACCGCGGCGCGGTCATCATGCGGCCCGACCCCTCGTGAAGGCCGCAACCCCCGCCGACGGATCTGCTCCGGGGGCCGGCCCTCTCGCTGGTGATGGGGATGGCTGGCCGCGCAGCGGCCTGCGAGGACCTTGAGGGGGACGGTGCGGCAGTCCTGCGCGCCCGACTGCGCTCAGGTCGAAGTTCACGTTCGGGGCCCGTCGGACTCCCTCCTCCGCCTGGTGCGACGTCACGGCATCGCCAACCGCTCCCTGATCCGGGCCTGACCCGGGCGGAAGACCCTAGTAGCGTGACCGCGTGCCCTCGATCAGGAACATGTTCTCGTCCCTCGCCTCGCGCGCCGTGCACGGTATGTGGCGGCGGGTGCAGCGCGCGGGTGCCGTCACGGCACGGCACCCCGGGCCGTATGCCTTCCGCCGTATCGGCACGGGCACCAGGCTGGCCTTTCCGCAGGGCACCATCTTCGGCGCCCCGTGGATCGAGATCGGTGACCACTGCATCGTCGGGCAGGACGTCACGCTCACCGCGGGCATGATGCCCGACCTCGACCTGGGCCCGGACACGGCGCTGCGGCTGGGCAACGGGGTCGTGCTCGGGCGCGGCAGCCACATCATCGCGGACACCCGCGTACGCATAGGCGACGAGGTCTTCTGCGGTCCGTACGTCTACATCACCTCGACCAACCACTCCTACGACGACCCCACGCGGCCCGTCGGCAAGCAGTGGCCGCGCACGGCGCCCGTGGACATAGGCGCGGGCAGCTGGCTCGGAGCCGGTGCGGTGGTGCTGCCCGGCGCGCGGCTCGGGCGGAACGTGGTGGTCGCGGCGGGCGCCGTCGTACGGGGCGAGGTGCCCGATCACTCGGTGGTCGCCGGGGCGCCGGCCAAGGTCGTACGGCGACTGGACCCGGAAGAGGGCTGGCAGCCGCCGCTGCGCACCCCCGCACCCGTGCCCGTCCCCGAGGGCGTCACTCCCGAGGAACTGCTCGCGCTGGCCGAACTGCCGCTTCCGCACGCGGAGTCCGGCGGTGACGGCGGTCCGAGCGGTACGCGGCTGCGGCCCGGCACACTGGGGTCAGCAGCCGACCGCTGAGCGCACTGGAGGCGCCGTGAGCAACCGGACCCTGCGCATCCTGCTCGCACTCGCCGTCGCCATCCAGGGGTTCGCGCTGCTGCTGTACGTGCTGCGGCAGATGTGAGCCGCTGGTCCCGATGACGGCCGGGCGTTCATCCGGTTCCGGTCGGCGGCGTGCCCGGCTCAGCCCGAGGCGAGAAGGACCGATCCGACCACGGCCAGTCCCGCGCCCGCCGTCTGGAGCGCGCGCAGCCGCTCGTGGAGGATGCCGCGTGCGGCGAGCGCCGTGACGACGGGGTAGAGCGAGGCGAGGACGGCGGCGACGGTGACCGGGCCGTTCTGCGCGGCGATCGCGTAGGTGCCGTTGGCCGCGACATCGGCCAGGCCGACGAAGGCGAGGGCGGGCAGCGCGACGCGGATCGCCTTCATGCCGCCCTCCGGGCCCACGGGGAGCGCCGGTGTGCCGCGGCGCACGGAGGCCCAGAGCGCGCCGCCGCCCACGACGACGTTCACGACGCGCTGGATGAACAGGGTGAGGAAAAGCCCTGTCAGCGTCGTCGACGCCTCGGCGACCAGGCTCATCGTGGCGCCGAAGCCGAAGGCGGCTATGAGGGTGAGCAGGATCGTGCGCTGCCGTACGGGCGCGCCGCCGCCTCCCACGCCGCCCGCGAGCACCACACCGGCGACGGCGACGAGCGTGCCCAGGGCCTGGAGTACGCCGAGGCGTTCACCGTGCAGCACGACGCCGACCCCGACCAGGACGACGACGCCGCCCAGCGTCGCGATGGGGGAGACCACGCCCATGGGACCCACGGCCAGGGCGCGGTAGAAGCAGAGCATCGCCAGCGGGCCGATGGCGCCGGCGGCTGCCGCGCACCACAGCAGCCGGGGGTCCGCCTCGGACCAGGCGCCGGTCGCCACCACGACGGCGGCCAGCACGGCGGTCGCGATGCCCTGGGAGACGAGGACCACTGTCAGCTCGCGCATGCGTTTGCTGAGCACCCCGCCGCCGAAATCGGCCAGCCCGTACAGCAGGCTGGTGGCCAGGGCGAAGACAGCGGTCATGGAAGGGACTCCTCGCAGTACAGTGTGGTGAACGTTCGAGTGCAGCACACCGTAGTTCAGCAAAGTGGACCTTGTTATCAATTATTTTGGACGGTACGGAACACCGTGACGGACCTCGACCACCTCACGCAGTCCCTCGCCCGCAACCTCAAGCGCTGCCGGGCCGAGCGGGGCTTCACCCTCGACGCGCTGGCCGCACGCGCGGGCGTCAGCAGAGGCATGCTCATCCAGATCGAACAGGCGCGCACCAACCCGAGCGTCGGGACCGTCGTCAAGGTGGCCGACGCGCTGGGCATCAGCATCACCTCGCTGCTCGACTTCGACCATGACCCGCAGGTCAGGCTGGTCCCGCCCGAGCAGGCAGTGCGGCTGTGGTCCACCGAGGCCGGCAGCCACAGCACCCTGCTCGCCGGCACGGAGGCACCGGGTCCGCTGGAGCTGTGGTCGTGGAAGCTGGTGCCGGGCGACGCCAGCGTCTCCGATCCGCACCCCGCGGGCACGACCGAACTCGTGCATGTCTCGGCGGGCACGCTCGTCCTCACCGTCGACGGCGCCGACTACGCCGTCGAGGCCGGTACCTCGGCCTGCTTCGAGTCCCACGTTCCGCACGCCTACCGCAACGACGGCACCGTTCCCGTGGAGATGACGATGGCCGTCTCGGTACCCGAACCACGCTGACAGCGGCGCCCGGCGGGGGATTAGGGTGCGTGCCATGCGCGCACCCATCGGTACTTTCGATCACGCTGTCCCCGCGACCGAGGCGCTCCAACTGCTCTGCGAGCCCGTCGCGAAGGCCGTACGGGAGTGGCGGGGGCCCGTGCCCGCCGACCAGTTGCTCTTTGTCGACACCGACCCGGACAAGGCCGACACCGCGGTCTTCATCGAGACCTACGGCGCCGACCTCACGGACGCCTCGGCGAACCTCGTCGTCGTGGCGGCCAAGCGTGCCGTCGCCGGCGGTACGGGCAGCGAGCGCGGCCTCGCCGCCTGCCTGGTGCCCGCCACGACGCGCGCCGATGTCAACGGGGCTGTGCGGCGGCAGCTGGGCGCACGCAAGGTCTCCTTCGCGCCGCATGCGACGGCCGTGGAGGAGACCGGCATGGAGTTCGGCGGCATCACCCCCTTCGGACTGCCCGCGGGCTGGCCGCTGTTGGTGGACTCCGCCGTGGTGGACCTCCCGTGGGTGCTCGTGGGAAGCGGCTCGCGCAGGGGCAAGCTGATCGTGCCCGGCAAGGCGCTGGAGGCCCTCCCGGACGCGTACGTCATGGAGGGCCTCGGCCTGCGCGCCTGACGCCCGCAGGTCCTGGGCGGTGCTGGCTGGGTACTGGACGCCAGCCGCTCCCGGGCCGTTCGCCCTGGAGCGGCCGTTCGCCGGGAGCGGCCGTCCGCCCGGGAACGCGCAGGACCGCGCGGTTCGCCTCACGCGCCTCGGTCCGGACGGGCTGCGGCTGGCGCGCGTCAGCCGGGCCGCAGGTGCCGTGCCAGTACTTCGGCCAGATGGTCGCCCTCGTGGTCGGTGAGCGCCTGGAGCTGGGTACGGCAGCTGAACCCGTCGGCCAGGACGACGGTTCCGGGCGCCGCCTTCCGTACGGCGGGCAGGAGCTGCTGGGACGCCACGGCGACGGACACGTCGTGGTGGCCGCGCTCGACGCCGAAGTTCCCCGCCAACCCGCAGCATCCGCCGAGCCGTTCGACCTCGGCGCCCGCCTCGCGCAGGAGCGCGGCGTCCGCGTCCCAGCCCATCACCGCGTGGTGGTGGCAGTGGGGCTGGGCCACCGCGCTGGTGCCCGTGAGGTCCGGCGGGCTCCAGCCGGGGGTCGCGCCGAGCAGCTCGGCCAGCGTCCGGGTGGCGGCGGCGACCTCGGCAGCCGCCTCCGCGTCGGCGGGCTCCCCGCCCTCCCCGCCCAGGAGTTCGGCCGCGTCGGAGCGCAGCACTCCGGTGCAGGACGGTTCGAGCCCCACGACGAGGGCGCCTTCGCGTACGTACGGCAGCAGGGCGCCCACCGTCGCGCGTACCTGCCGTCGCGCACCGTCGAGCTGGCCGGTGGAGATCCATGTCAGCCCGCAGCACACGGGCCGCTCCGTGACGACGACCTCGTATCCCGCGTCCTCCAGTACCGCAACGGCCGCCTGCCCCGTGGCGGGCGCGAAGGCATCGGTGAAGGTGTCGACGAACAGGACGACCCGCCCGTGCGGCGCTGCGCCCGCACGTTCCGGCGCCGCCCTCCCGGCGAACCAGCGGCGGAAGGGCGCGGGCGCGAAAGCGGGCAGCGAGCGGCGCCGGTCGACCCCCGCGGCCCAGGTGATCAACGGGTGCAGCAGCCGCGAGCGCAGCACCGCGTTCGCCAGCCGCGTCCCGCCCGGCAGCCGTGCGGCCAGGCGGGTCCAGCGCGGGAGGAGGCCCAGCGCGTAGTGGGAGCGTGGGCGCGGGCGGTGGCGGTAGCGCTGGTGCAGTGCCTCGGCCTTGTACGCGGCCATGTCCACGCCTGTTGGGCAGTCCGAGGAGCAGCCCTTGCAGGACAGGCACAGGTCGAGTGCGTCGTGCAGTGCCTCCGATCTCCAGCCGTCCGGACCCAGGTGACCCGACACCACGTCCTGGAGCACACGTGCCCGGCCCCGAGTGGAGTCCTTCTCCTCGCGCGTGGCCAGGAAGCTGGGGCACATCACGCCCCCGCTGCCCGTATCGGCGCGGCACTTGCCGACGCCGGTGCACCGGTGCACGGCCATGGACAGATCGCCACGGTCGTGTGCGTAGGCCAGCGCGAGCTGCGTGCGAGGCGCGGCGCCGGACGGGGACGCCGACGCGGCGCGCAGGGAGGAGTCGAGGGGGTCGGGGCGCACGATGACGCCGGGGTTGAGCAGGTCGTCGGGGTCGAGGATGCCCTTGACCCGTTCGAACAGCGCGATGGCCTTGGGGGAGTACATCAGCGGCAGCAGCTCACCGCGTGCCCTGCCGTCCCCGTGTTCGCCCGACATCGAACCGCCGTGCCGCGCGACCAGCTCGCCCGCGGCGAAGAGGAACTCCCGCAGTGCGCCAGCTCCTTGGGGTGTGCCGAGCGGGAAGTCGATGCGGATGTGCAGGCAGCCGTCGCCGAAGTGGCCGTAGGGGAGCCCCGTCAGCCGGTGTGCCGAGAGCAGCTTCTCGAACTCCCGCAGATACGCGCCCAGCCGCTCGGGCGGAACGGCCGCGTCCTCCCACCCGGAGTGCGCCGGGTCGCCCGCCGGGGTGCGGGCCGAGAGGCCCGCACCGTCCTCGCGGATCTTCCACAGCGCGGCGGCGTGCGCGGTGTCGGTGACCGTACGGGCCTCCAGTGCGCCGGCGTCGGCCGTCAGCCCGGCCGCCTCGCCGAGGAGCGAGGCCGCGTCCTCTCCCGCCAGTTCGACCAGCAGCCAGCCGCGCCCGCGCGGGAGACGGGGCACGGCGGAGGCGCCGCGGCGCGTGGTGACGGCCTCGACGATGCGGGCGTCGAGCCCCTCGCACGCGACCGGCGCGTGCCGCAGCACGGCGGGTACGGCGTCGGCCGCCTCGGCCATCGAGGGGTAGCCGAGCACGACGAGCACCCGCGCGGGCGCGTCGCGCACCAGCCGTACGCGCGCGCCCAGCGTCAGGGCGAGGGTGCCCTCGCTGCCGGTGAGGGCGCGGGCGAGGTCGAAGCCCCGCTCGGGCAGCAGGTGTTCCAGGGAGTAGCCGGAGACCTGGCGCGGGAAGCGGCCCAACTCGGTGCGCAGAGTGGCCAGTTCCTCGCCGACAGCGCCGCGCAGCCGCTCCAGCAGCGGCGAGCTGTCCTGGGTGCCGGGTACGGCGCCCAGGCGCAGCCGCTCGCCCGTGCCGGTGAGCACGTCGAGTCCGAGTACGTTGTCGCTGGTGCGCCCGTAGCCCAGGGCCCTGGTGCCGCAGGCGTTGTTGCCGATCATGCCGCCGAGGGTGGCGCGGTTGTGGGTGGAGGGGTCGGGCCCGAAGCGCAGTCCGTGCGGTGCCGCGGCGCGCTGCAGGTTCGCCTGGACGACGCCGGGTTCGACCAGCGCCGTTCTGGCCTCGGGGTCGACCTCCAGTACCCGGTGCAGATGCCTGCTGGCGTCGATGACGACGCCGGGCCCTACGGCGTTCCCCGCGATCGAGGTGCCGGCGCCGCGCGCGGTCAGCGGGACATGGTGCGCGGCGCACACCTCCCGTACGGCGGCGATCTCGTCGGTGTGCCGGGGGAAGGCGACGGCGAGGGGAGGGACACGGTAGAGGGAGGCGTCGGAGGCGTAGAGGGAGCGGGCCAGTTCGGAGTCGTCCACGTCGCGCAGCCCTGCCCGCCGGAGGGCAGCCGCGATGCCGGTGGTGGGTCCGGTGGGTCCGGTGGGTTCGGCGCCGGGGGCCACGGGCCTCACCTCGGCTCCGCCGCTGCGACCGCTGCGGCGGCCGGTACGGCGGCGGGGGAGTGGGCCGGTGAGGTGATGACGTTCCTGCGGCGCAGTACGGCGATGAGGATCACCGAGGCCAGGCTGACGGCGGACATGAACACGACGTAGACCGTCAGGAGCCAGGGGCTGCCGCCGCCGTACTGGAGCAGCGCGGTCAGGATGAGCGGCGTGAGGCCGCTCGCGAAGATCCCGGAGATCTGGTAGACGCAGGAGACGCCGCTGTAGCGGATGTTGGGCGGGAACAGCTCGGCGTACAGGGCGGCCTGTGGTCCGTACATCGCCCCGTAGAACAGGCCCAGGGTCACCACGAGGGTGCCTCCGATGACCAGCGCCGAGCCGGTGTTGAAGAGCGCGAAGGCGGGGAAGGCCGACAGGCCGAAGAGCGCGGCGCCCAGGCCGAAGGTCCGCAACCTGCCGAACTTGTCCGACAGATGGCCCCACAGCGGAATCACGGGCACACAGACCGCTGCGGCGATCATCACGCCGAGCAGCACATGGGTCCTGGGCACGTCGAGCTGCGTGGTGGCGTAGGCGATGGCGAAGACGCCCCAGGTGTTGAAGGCGATGCCCTCGGCCATGCGGGTGCCCATGCCCAGCAGCAGGTTCAGCTTGGAGGTGCGCAGCAGTTCCACGATCGGGACGCGGGCCTCGGTGCCCTCGTCCTTGACGTTCTGGAACGCGGGCGTCTCGAAGACCTGGAGGCGTATCCACAGCCCGATCAGGACGAGGACGGCGCTCAGCAGGAAGGCGATGCGCCAGCCCCAGGCGAGGAACTGTTCGCTGGTCAGGGTGCTGGAGAGCACCGCGAACACGCCGGTGCCCAGCATGAGTCCTGCGGGCACGCCGATCTGCGGCCAGCTTCCGTAGTAGCCCTTGCGGCCCTCGGGTGCGTGCTCGACGGACATCAGGACGGCGCCGCCCCACTCGCCGCCGATGCCGATGCCCTGCACGATGCGCAGGAAGACCAGGAGCAGGGGCGCCCAGACGCCGATGCTGTCGTAGGTGGGCAGGACGCCGATGAGGGTGGTGCCGGCGCCCATGATGAACATCGTGGTGATCAGCGCCGCCTTGCGGCCCACCCGGTCACCGAAGTGTCCGAAGATCACGCCGCCGAGCGGGCGGGCCACGAAGCCGATGGCGAAGGCCGAGAAGGCGATGAGAGTGCCGACCAGGCTGTCGAACTCGGGGAAGAAGAGCCGGTCGAAGACGATGCTGGCGGCTGTCCCGTAGAGGAAGAAGTCGTACCACTCGATGGTCGTGCCGATGGCGCCGGCCAGCGCGACCTTGCGGGGCGAGGAGGACGGGGGAGCGGGTGGAGCGGCGGAGGGTGGTGGTGCGGGTGTGGGCATGCGGATGCCTCCCGGTTCAGGGGCGGGGTGCCTGGGGACCGTTCACCAGTTGCGCAGCGACTCGCGGAAGATCCGACCCGCGGCCTCGGCCGTCAACGGGCGCGGGACGACGGACAGTTGGCGTGACTGCTTGAGCGCGCCCGAGACGAGCGTGTCGAGGTGGTCCTCGCCGTAGCCGAACGCGCTGATGCCGTTGGGCATCCCGATGTCGTGCATCAGCTCGCGCAGCACGCGCGGCAGCGCCTCGGCACCCTCGTCCGGGTCGACGGGGCGCCCTCCGATCAGCTCGGCCGCGCGCAGATGGCGCCCCGGGTCGGCCGGGTAGGTGAAGCGGAACGCCGCCATGGCGGTGGAGGCCACGGCCTGTCCGTGCGGCACCATCGGCATCTCGGGGTAGCCCGCCGCCTGGTAGTTCTCGACGGCTCCCGCTATGGGGTACGCGTTGGCGTGCGGGATGTGCGTACCGGCGTTGCCGAAGCCCATGCCGGTGATGGCGGACGCGTAGGCCATGCCGTAACGGGCCGACAGGTCACCGCCGTTCATCACCGCCTTGCGCAGATGGGTGCCGACCAGTTCCATCGCCTTCTCGCACCACACGTCGCTGATCGGGTTGGCGCCGCAGAAGGCCGCGCGCGCCTTGGCGTTGGGGAAGGCGGGCCGCGCGTCGAAGGAGAGCGCGGTGTAGCTCTCGGCCGCGTGCGTGAGCACGTCCATGCCGCTGGCCGCCGTGACCTCCGGCGGTACGGAGAGCGTGGTGAGCGGGTCGACGACGGCGAGTACGGGCCGCAGCCTGGGATGGCTGATGCCCGCCTTGAGGTGCAGGTCGAGCAGGTCGACGACGCAGATCGTGGTCGCCTCAGAGCCCGTGCCCGCCGTCGTCGGCACGGCGATCAGCGGCTTGAGCGGCTGGTCGGGCGCCCGGCCGCCGCCTATGGGGGGTGCGATGAAGTCCATGAGCGAACCGTCGTGGCTGGTCAGGAGGTTGACGGCCTTGGCGGTGTCCATCGCGGAGCCGCCGCCCACCGCGACATAGCCGTCCCACGGACCCGAGCGCGCGAAGGCGACGGCTTCCTCGATGCTCGCGTCGGTCGGCTCGACGGCGACACCGTCGTAGATCTGCACATCGAGCCCGGCGGCCTTGACCGCGTGGGCGATCCGGTCGGGCACGTCACTGGCGGCAACGCCGGGGTCGGTGATGATCAGCGCGTTGGTGACGCCGAGTTCGTGCAGGTCCTCGCCGATCTCGGCGAGGGCGCCGAGGCCGAACTTCAGCGACGGGGCTGCCCAGGTGAAGACGGTCTCGGTGGGGTGGTCGAAGCGGGGCACAGAGCCTCCAGGGAAGCGGGGTGAGTAATTGTGGAACACCATCCACAATGTGGAGTGCCGTCACGCTAGGGACGGCCGACATCCGCCGTCAATGGGCGTGCAACGCCTCGTTCACGCCGCCCGCAGCCAGAAACAGCCGGACAACCCGCCGTGATACGGGAGGTGTTGGGCAGGCCATTCCGGCCAGCAGGAGCGGTGTGACGTGCTGGAACGTACGCACGAGCCCGCCCGGTAGGCTGCACACGGATCAGAGGCGAAAGGAGCGGACCCGGTGGCTGCTGGTACCCCTCACGAGCGGGCCGCCAAGGCCCCCGACAGCCCGGCGGGCACCCAGGCGATCGGCAGGGCGGTCGCCGTGCTGCGGCTGTGCGTCGAGGCCGAGGGCGACGTCCAGGTCACCGAGATCGTCAGCAGGCTCGGCCTCACCCCAGGCACCGCGCACCGTGTCGTGGGAGCGCTCGCGGCCGAGGGCCTGCTCACCCGCAACCCGGCGACGGAGGGCTACTACCTCGGCAGCACCGCCATCCTGCTGGGGCAGGCCGCTGAACGCGCCCTCGGTGCCGACCGGGCCATGCCGCTGCTCAAGCAGCTCAACGCGGAGACCAACGAATCCGTCAACCTCGTCGTCCGCGACGGCGACGAGTCCGTCGTGGTCATGCGCGTGCAGTCCACCATGCCGCTCCGCTTCGAACAGCACCCCGGAGCGCGCTTCCCGCTCTACTCCACGGCCTCGGGCAAGGCACTCATGAGCGTCGCCGAGGACGCGGACGCGTATGTCGCGCGCCTGCCCGCCCACCTGCCCCAGGTCACGGCCAACACCCTTGCCACCCCCGGCGAACTGGCCGAGGAGCTGGCCCGTACCCGCGAGCGGGGCTACAGCGTCGACAACGAGGAGAACGTCGAGGGCGTCTCCAGCATCGGCGCCCCCGTCCTGGACCGGCACGGCAGGGCCCAGGCAGCCGTCGTGGTCCAGGTGCCCACGGTCCGCCTCCCCGCCACCCGTATCAGCGAACTCGCCCCGCGCCTCCTGGAGATCGCGGGCGAGGTGGCCGAGGTCCTGCCGACGGACAGAACCATGCACCCCGCACGCTTCGCACTCGGCCAGGTCCCGAAGGACGCGTGAACGCGCCCCGGGCCCGCGTGTCTCCGCCGCGCCCGTGCACCGTCGCGCGCGGCCGGTGTTGACCCGGGCACAGCGGGAACGCTCCGTGAAACGGGGCAGGTTACGGCAATGGCGGGGCAGGCTACGGCAATTGCGAGCAGCCGCGTTGTTCGCCGTGGGCGGTCACCCGCCCGCCCGTACCATCGAAGCGAAGCCACCACGCCCGAAACCCGCTGAGGTGCACACGTGAGCAATTGGGCTGATCTGACGACAGGTAAGCGCATCAAGGCGCTACGGGGCTCCGACCTGACACAGCAGGGTCTGGCCGAGGCGGCGGGCGTCTCGTACGCCCTGATCCAGAAAGCCGAGCAGGACAGGGGCGAACTGTCCGTCGGCTCCCTGCTCAAGCTGGCCGCCGCGCTCCGCACGGACGTGAGCGTGATGCTGGGGCAGCAGGCGCCGCGCCGGGGCATGAGCAGGGACACGCGGGCCGCTGTCCGGCGGCTTTCCGACGCCGTGCACGACAGCGCGCTCGGCGGGTGGGAAGGTGTTGAGGACCCGAGCACGCTCAGTGAATTGTCGGGGGCTCACGACCATTTGTGTGCCGCCTATTGGCGGGGTTCATACGGGGAGCTGAGTGAACTCGCGGCCAAAGTGCTACTTGAAGGCCAGGCCCGGTACGCGCGTTCCACGGGGTACGAACGTGAGCGCCTGGGCTCGGTCCTCGCCAGTACTTACCAGTTCGCTTCCTCGGCCGCGCTTCTTCTCGGACAGCGCGATCTCGCCCTGAGCGCGCTCACCTCCGCGCGTCATCTGGCGGAGCGCTCTGGAGACGAGGTGCTGTGTGCGCTTTTGGACTCGACCCTGTCCTGGATCTACCTGCGCAGCGCGAGAGTTCCCCGGGCGATTGCTGTTGCTGTGCAGGCGGCCTCGCGGATCGAACCGTCGTTCAGCCGAGCCGCCCGTCCCCAACTGTTCGGGTACGGACGGCTGATGATCTCGGCGGCCGTAGCCGCCTCGCGGCGGGGCGATTCCGTCTCCGCAGACGACTACTTGTCGCAAGCCCATGCGGCGGCTGCTCGGCTCGGCGAGGACGAGGCGCTGTACGGCACGCATTTCGGCCCTACTGCGGCGAACACCGAAGCTGTAGGAATCGCCGTGGCGCTCGGAGACCACGGGAAGGCGCTGCAACTGGCCTCGCGCACCGAACTGCCCCGGGCCATGCCCAAGCTCGCCCGTAACCGGTACAAGCTCGACGTCGCCCTCGCGCAGTGCGCGGCAGGGCTGTACGACAAGGCCGGTGACACGCTGATCGAGGTGGGCCTCGACGCCCCGGAGTGGGTGAAGCACCAGGCGTTGCCGGGTGTTATCGGGCAGCGGATCGCGAAGGTGTCCACGTCGCGTGTGCGCAGCATCAGCGAACTGATCGGGATTCCGCTGGTCGCATGAGGCTTACGGGCCATAGGAGTTGATGGGGCATCACCTCACACGCTCCTATGACTCGTCTCTTCACCGTGTGTGATCGACGCGTCACGATTGGCGCATGGTCAGCACCGAGAGCGGACAGAGGCAGGGGCCCGTCGCGGCCCGTCACACCGAGAGTGGCCGCAGGCGGCGGCAGGCGCTCGCCGACCACGCCGCCGGCCACGTACCGGGTGAGGGAGGGCTACCGGCCGCCACGAAGCGGGTCGAGCGGTTCCGTGTGGTGATCTACCTGTGCGCGGCGCCGAACTCCGACATCAGCAAGCCGCGCCGCGACTGCACCGACTACGCGGAGGCTTTCTGCTGGGACATCGTCGCCACGATCGAGGACCGTGTCGGCCTGCTACCGCCGGAGGGCAGGGAAGGGCTCCCGCGCGCGGTCGAGTTGATCGAGCAGAGGAAGGCCGACGCGGTGCTCACCCCGTGGCGGTCGATGATCTCCTCCGTTCCCCAGGAGTACGAAGAGGTCGCGCGCGAGGTCGAAAAGGCGGGCGGTTTCCTGCACGTGATGGACACCGACCGCGCCCGGTCGGGGCGGGCCTGAGCGGCACCAGCAACATGCAGACACAGCATGAGGAGACACGGCATGAGGAGGCACAGCATGCGAGCACGACCGTGGGTCACGCGGGCCGATGGAGGCAACCCGCAGGACGACAGCGACAGCGGCAACAAGCACGGAGGCGGCGGGTCCGACGAGGGAGGCAACACTTCGGACGGCCAGGGCCCTGCGGACGGCGAGTGACTGAGGTGGACGCACAGGACGCAACGGGGGGCGGTCCGGGAGAGCTGGCCTCCGTGCTGCTGGAGAAGGGCGCGCTCTCCTCGGACTGGTTGCCGGCGTACAAGGCCGTACCCCGTGACGCGTTCGTGCCCGATCGGCTGTGGCCGGGAAGCGCGGGCGGCAACCGGCAGGGCGAGGCGATCGACCGGAACACGGACCCGGCGCGGTGGTGGGCGAAGGTCTACAGCGACGTTCCTCTCACGACGCAATGGGACGACGGCGAGCACTCGGGCAGTGCCAGGGGCCGGGCCCCGACCTCGTCCAACTCCATGCCCAAGATGGTGTTCTCGATGCTCGGAGCGCTGAACGTCGAGCGCGGAAACCGGGTGCTGGAGATCGGCACAGGCGTGCGACACGAGGTCGCACATTGCAAGTAGACACGATAAGGAGGTTGGCTCTCTGAAGTAGCCAATATCGCTGTCTCAGGTCAGTGCTCAAGACCTGTCCCCACCTCGGCGTGCGTCGTGAGTA
>NZ_JANCPR020000030.1 GCF_028657195.3 Streptomyces iconiensis | reverse complement strand
CCACCCGCCCCCGAGCCGCGTCTTCCGCGCATGGCTCCCGCCTCGCACTCTCCGAGGCGCGAGCTCCTCATGGCGCGGGCACAGCTCACCCGTTCCTGGCGCCCACGTCGCTCAGGCCGATGTCTCTTCGTAGGCGACGTCCTCCACGGCGTCCGCCCCGTACTCCTCCGGCTCCGCCTCGTCCGGTGCGAAGCCGGGCACCCAGGTCTCCATCTCCTCGCGCATCCGTACCGTTGCCCCGAGCTGGCACAGCACCCCGATGGTGCTCAGCGTCACCCGGTGGATCAGCAGGTATGACGGCGGCAGATTGAGCTGGCGTCCCAACTGGTGGGCAGGGGAGCGGGGATCAGCTATCCGCCCCGCCTGCCGGCGCATCCACTCCCGGCTGAAGGCGAAGTCCTCGACGCACGCGGGCTCGATGATCGGCAGCAAGTAGTCGCGCACCGCGTCCGGGTCCAGCTCGATCTTCTCCTTCACGAACCCTTCCTCGCGCAGCAGCTCGTAGGCGTCCTCCGCGTCACCGTCCAGCGTCATCCGCAGTACAGGGCCGATCGTGGACGGCAACCCGTCCGGCAGCCGGTCGACGGTGCCGAAGTCCATGACGCCCAGGCGCCAGCGCTCCGGTGACTCATGCCCGCCGGTGACCAGGCGGAAGTTGCCCGGGTGCGGATCGGCGTGCAGCAGACCGGTGCGGACCGTTCCGGAGAAGAGGAAGCGGCTCAGCAGTTGCCCTGCCCGGTCCCGCTCCTCCTGGCTGCCCTCCGCTATCACCTCCGACAGAGGTATGCCGTCCATCCACTCCGTCACCAGCACCTCGTCGCCCTGGTGCACCACATCCGGAACGAAGACGTCCTCGTCGCCGGCGTACTCCTCCGCGTATGTACGCTGTGCCTCGGCCTCCAGCGCGTAGTCCAGCTCCTCGGTGACGCGGTCCCGCAGCTCGGCGATCAGTGGCTTGATGTCCATGCCGGGTATCAGCGGGCCCAACAGACGTGCGAAGCGGCCCAACTGGGCGAGGTCGGACACGAGAGCCTCGCCCGCTCCCGGATACTGCACCTTCACGGCGACCTCGCGTCCGTCGTGCCAGACGGCGCGGTGCACCTGACCTATCGACGCTGCGGCGGCCGGTTTGTCGTCGAACTCCTCGAACAGCTCCCGCCACTCCTCGCCGAGCCGCTGCTCCAGTACCGAGTGCACCGTGCCGGCCGGCAGCGGCGGTGCCGCCTCCTGGAGGCGTGTGAGCGTCGCGCGGTAGGGGCCGGCCAGCTCGTCGGGCAGCGCGGACTCGAAGACCGAAAGGGCCTGGCCGAACTTCATGGCGCCCCCCTTCAGCTCACCGAGCACCTTGAACAGCTGCTCCGCGGTGCGCTGTTGCAGCTCATGGCCGACGAGGTCGGCGGAGTATCCGCCCAGGCGCTTGCCCAGCCCCCATGCGGACCGGCCCGCGAAACCGAGCGGCAGAGCGGCCAGCTTGGCCGTACGCGTAACCGCCTTACGGGGAAGATCAGACATGCGTCCCTCCAACTCCCAGACAGCTCAACCGAGAACAACACCGTGAACGGCGGCTACCCGGTCATTGTGGCGTGCGTTCCTTGGCTCGCGGAGTCCGAGGGGGGTCCACTCACCGAAGCGGCACCACACGGACACTCAGGGTGGGTGGCGAACTGCTCGGTGTCCGGCAGCAGATAGGGCAGCGCGAACCGCAGTCGGTACCCCACGGCGCAGCCGCCGTCACCGTCGAGAAAGCTCAGCGCGTACGAGGCGGTTGCGCCCGCGACCATCGTCGCCAGCGCCGTGTCGCAGGCGGGAGTTCCCGCTCGGCGCCGACTCGCCGTGCGCCACTGGCCCACCAGCATCGGCCAGCCCGGTTCGCGTTCGGCCCGTGTCCGCAGCATGCAGTCGGCGCATGGCGAGGTGCCCGGCAGCACCAGTGGGCCCACCACACCGGTGGCCTCCGCCACTCCGCCGTACAGATGCGGGGTCCCCGCCGTCATGAACCGTTCGGCCGCGACAGGGTCCGGGGCGTAGGCGTCCAGTCCGTCGCGCGGCGCGATGATCACCAGGCCGATCTCGCTCCGTGAACTGCCGTGCCACGCCCGCGCTTCCCGTACGGCGGCCCGCGCCGCCACATCGCGGCGCTTGCCCACCCGCTGTGCGGGGATTCCGCAGGCCGAGGTGTCCCACGGCTCGACGGATCCCCCGTCGACCACGTCCACCTGTCCCACCCCTGCGGCCGAGAGCGTCGCCGCGACGGCGGCGCCCACCCTGCCGGCACCTCGCACCTGTACCCGCGCCTCGCGCCTCGCGGCCAGACGGCGCAGCCCGCCTCCTGGCTCACGGTGCACCACCGAGAGCGAGGCCAGATCGGGACGCAGCCCGTCACCGACGCTCGCCGCGGCACCGCGGTGCGCCGTCGCGTCGTCCAGCACACCGGCCGAGGCGAGCCGCTGTGCGAGCCGCTCGGGGATCTCAGGTCCGAGCCCGAGCCTGCCTGCCTCCTCGCGCAGCTGGTCCAGGCTGCGCGTGCCGTCCATCAGCTCCATCAGTGCTGCGGCGGGATCGCTCACCGGGCCCAGCAGCACCGCGTGCGCGGGTGCCATGCCGTACTGCACGGTCTGCCGGTCCCGCCAACCGCGCCGCAGCGCGGGCTTGATCATTGGATGCATGGTGTCCCCCTGAGGCCGTCTCGATCACTGCTGACAGCATGCGGGCACCGTTCAGTTCCTGGTTGCGGCTTATCCACAGACATCGGTATTAGTCATATAAATCTGGGGATGGTGCGTACAAGCCAGTCTGCCTCGGCACGATGTTCTCCCCTGGGCCGGCCGTCCACGCGAGGGGCTTTCCCCCCTTCTCGCCTTTCGTCCTCGAACCAGCCTGGAGGCGGGACTTCCTCCATCGGCAGCGGGTAACGTCAGGGCGTGCCCGCCGACCCGCTGAACAGCACCAGCAAGAGCGCGGTCGAGGTGCGCCGCAGCGCCCGCCGACGCCGTACGGTCTCCGCCTACCGCGAGGGGAACCGCACGGTCGTGCTCATTCCGGCACGTATGTCGGAGGACGAAGAGGCGCGCTGGGTAGGCGTGATGCTCGACAAACTGGCAGCGCAGGAGCGCAAAAGGATGCTCGGCGACAGCGATCTCGCCGAGCGCGCGGCCCAGTTGTCCGAGCAGTACCTCGACGGGCGGGCACGTCCCGACTCCGTCCGCTGGGTCACCAACCAGAACACACGCTGGGGATCGTGCACTCCGGCGGAGGGCAGCATCCGGCTCTCACACCGGCTTCAGGGCATGCCGGAGTACGTCATCGACTACGTGCTCCTCCATGAGCTGGCGCATCTGCTCGTGCCCGGGCACGGCCCCCGTTTCTGGCGTCTCCTGGACGTCTATCCCCGCACCGAACGCGCGCGGGGCTTCCTCGAAGGGGTCGTCGCGGCCGAGCGCCTGCCGCACCTTCCGGTCACGGACGACGACTGACGGCGGCGACGGCCCCGTCACCCGTCAACTGAGCGCCAGCGCCCGGGTCCTCTCCGTAAGGGCGACCACCGAGTCGTCGGCGACGCCCGCCACATCGTCGAACCCGAACCAGCGCAGATCCAGCGATTCGTCGCTGATCGTCTCCATGGCGCCGGCAGGAGCCAGCGCCGCGTACTGCACATCCAGATGCCACGCGCAGGGCGTGTGGTGACGGTCCAGACGCACCGGACCGCCAGGCACAAGCGTCAGCCCATGGATGCCTGATTCCTCGGACGCCTCCCGCAGTGCCGCTTCGGCCAGCGACGCGTCCTGCGGCTCGCAGTGGCCGCCCATCTGGAGCCACATGCGCAGCTTCCGGTGCAGCGTCAGCAGCACCCTGCCGCCTACGGGATCAACGACCAGGGCACTCGCCGTGACGTGCCCCTGGGAGCACGCCTTCCACATGCCGTCCGCATGTGCCGAAAGGTGCTCCAAGTAGCACAGCCGCAACCGCTCCTGCTCCGCGTCACCCTCCGGCGCCCGCCACCCGCTCAGGACCCGCTTCGCGTCTTCATGGAGATCCTGGGGGTGGCTCACTTCTTCCCTTCGCCCGGATTGTCCTCGTCGTCTTCGCCGGACGAGCCGCCCGTGCCTTCCTCGGGGGACGACTTGTCCAGCTTCGGCCCCGTGGAGGTGCCCTTCCCGGGCTCTTCCGCACCGGCCTCACCGGCCGCATCCGTCCCGCCGCGCTCCGCCGCCGCGTCACCGAGCATCCTGTCCAGCTCCGAGAAGTCCGGCTGCTCGCGGTGGACGAAGCCGTCCGGGTCGTCCAGGTCAGCGGCCGTCGGCAGCATGTCAGGGTGCTCCCACAGGCCGTCGCGCCCCTCCGCGCCGCGCGCGTCGGCGAGGGAGGCCCACAGCCGGGCCGCGTCGCGCAGCCTCCTGGGACGCAGCTCCAGGCCGATCAGCGTCGCGAAGGTCTGCTCCGCCGGTCCGCCGGTCGCACGCCGCCTGCGCAGCGTCTCGCGCAGCGCCGAGGCGGACGGCAGGTGCGGCTCCGCCGCGGCGTGCACGACCGCGTCGACCCAGCCCTCCACGAGGGCGAGAGCGGTCTCCAGGCGCGCGAGCGCCGCCTTCTGCTCCGGGGTGTCCTCGGGCTGGAACATGCCCTGCTGCAGCGCGGCCTGCAGCTCTTCGGGGTGCTGCGGGTCGATCTGACCCACCACGTCCTCAAGCTTGGCGGTGTCCACCTTGATGCCGCGGGCGTAGCCCTCGACCGCGCCGAACAGGTGCGAGCGCAGCCACGGCACGTGCGCGAACAGGCGCTGGTGCGCCGCCTCACGCAGCGCGATGTACAGCCGCACCTCCTCCAGGGGCACGCCGAGGCCCTTGCCGAGCGCGTCGATGTTGCGGGGCAGCAGCGCTGCCTTCCCCACAGGGCCCAGGGGGAGGCCGATGTCGGTCGAACCGACCACCTCGCCCGCGAGCACACCCACGGCCTGGCCGATCTGGGTGCCGAACATCGCGCCGCCCATGGAGCGCATCATCCCGAGCAGCGGGCCCGCCATGGCCTGCATCTCTTCAGGGAGCACGTCGCCCATGGCGGCGCCGACGCGCTCGGCCACGGGGTCGACGAGGTCCTTCCAGACCGGGAGGGTCGACTCGACCCACTCGGCGCGGCTCCACGCCACCGCCGTACCGGAACCGGAGGGCAGCGAGGTGACGCCGTCCAGCCACAGGTCGGCGAGGCGGACGGCCTCCTCGACCGAGGCGCGCTCCTGCGGGCCCACGGAAGCGTCCTTCGAACCGTCCTGCGCACCCGCTGCCACGGTCTGGCGGGCGATGTCCTTGGCCATGTCCCAGTTCACGGGGCCGCCCTCGTAGGACAGCATCTGGCCCAGCTTCTGGAAGGCGGCTCCCAGGTCGCTCGCGTCGAGCTGTCCCTGTCCGCCCCCCAGGGACCCGAACATCGCGGCAAGGGGGTTGTCGCCGGCACCCTCTCCGCCGAAACCGAACGGGTTGGGCTGTCCGCCGCCCTGCTGCTTCTTGCCCTCGTCCCCGTCCTCGGGCTCCTCGGGAGGTACGCCGAATCCGAATGGGGTGTCACTCACGGGTTTCCTCGGCTCTGTCTCGTCGGACGGTCGGATCTGGTGATCGGGTCTCGTAGTGGTGAGGTGCTGGTCGGTTCCGGAACGATCCGCATGTCCTGGATGTGATCTGTGGGCTCTGCCTCCAGCCTAGACACCTGTCAGGCAGGATGGAGCCTGCGCACCTCGTACCAGAAACAACCACTGGAGACGCCCGGTGAGTTCCTCCGAGTCCCACGTTCGCGCAGCGCGAACCCCAACCGTCGCCGTCACGGGCGCAGCCTCGGGGGTCGGCGCGCTGCTCACGGAGCGGCTCGCGGCTTCTGAGGAGATCAAGCAGGTCATCGCCCTCGACGAACGCAGGGGCGAGGTGAGCGAGGCCCAGTGGCACACGCTCGACGTCCGCGACCCCGCCATCGCCGACAGGCTGCGCGGAGGCGGCGACCCCGTGGACGTCGTGGTGCATCTCGCGCTCGACCTCGACCTGGAGACCGACCCCGCAGCCCGTACCGCCTACAACGTACGGGGCACCCAGACCGTGCTCACGGCCGCTGCCGCCGCCGGTGTGCACCGGGTCGTGCTGTGCACCTCCGCCATGGTCTACGGCGCGCTCCAGGACAACGACGTGCCGCTCGCCGAGGACGCCGAGCTGCGCGCCACGGCCGACGCCACGGGCGTGGGCGACCTGCTGGAGATCGAACGCCTCGCCCGCCGCGCACCCCGCGCCCACCCCGGCCTGAACGTCACCGTCCTGCGCCCCGCCGTCCTCGTCGGAGCCGGTACGGACACCGCGCTGACCCGCTACTTCGAGTCCCCGCGCCTGCTGGTCGTCGCGGACTCACGCCCCTGCTGGCAGTTCTGCCACGTCGACGACCTGGTCACGGCCCTGGAGCACGCGGCGCTGGAGAAGGTCGAAGGCGAGCTGGCCGTCGGCTGCGACGGCTGGCTGGAGCAGGAGGAGGTCGAGGAGCTGACGGGCATGCGCCGCATGGAGCTGCCCTCCAGCGTCGCGCTGGGCGCCGCCTCCCGGCTGCACCGCCTCGGTCTGACCCCGTCCCCGGCCGGTGACCTGGCGTACACGATGTACCCGTGGGTCGTCAGCGGCAGCAGGCTGCACGACTCGGGCTGGCGCCCGCGCTGGACGAACGAGGAGGTCCTCGCCGAGCTGCTGGAGGAGGTCTCCGGACGGCACGCGGTGGCCGGCCGGCGCCTGGGACGCACGGAGGCCGCAACGGCCGCCGGCGCCGCCGGTGCGACGGTGGCGCTCCTGGGCACGGCGGCGCTTGTCCGCAGGGCACGCAAACGGCGCGGCCTGTGAAGTGTTCCGAATTCCCCGCCCGTACGGCAGCATGACGGGCATGGCACAGATGTACGACGCTGCTGACCGTCCCGACCACCCAGGTGAGCGGGCCGCCGACGATCCGATCCGGCTGCTGGAGATCCGCGGGACGCCGCTCTCCGTGGACGAGGTCTTCGCCGCGGTCGGCGACGACGCGGCGGGAGGCACGGCGCTCTTCGTCGGCACGGTGCGCGACCACGACGGCGGTACCGACGTCGCCCGTCTGGGCTATTCCTCCCATCCTTCGGCGCAGGCCGAGCTGCGCAAGGTCGCCGAGAAGATCGCGGCCGACCATCCTGTGCGCGCGCTCGCCGCCGTGCACCGGGTCGGCGACCTGGAAGTGGGGGATCTCGCCGTGGTGGTGGCCGTCTCCTGCCCGCACCGGGCCGAGGCGTTCGACGCCTGCCGCCGACTGATCGACGACCTCAAGCACCAGGTGCCCATCTGGAAGCACCAGACCTTCTCCGACGGCACAGAGGAGTGGGTGGGCGCCGAGGGCGGCTGAGGCGCAACCACAGGCACGCCGCTGTCAGCGGGAACGCGGCTACTACAGGAACGCCGGACCGGCAACGCGGCTGCACGCCCCCAACCGCGCGATGCGGTGGGGAAGATTCCGGTTGCGTAACCGGGGCCCGGGTCGGACCGTTGTGTCTCTGACGGTTAATCTGCTCATCGGCCGGTTTCCGGCCGGAGACACACGTACGAGGGGTCGGGAGGTCTCCATGGCGGCTCTCGCCTGGTTGCTGATTCCGGTCGTCGCCGCGGTCGCGGCGGGACTCTGGGGCAGTTGGGCCGGCCGCCGTCGCACCACCACACCCGATGCCGCGGGAGTCGCCGGATACGAGCGCTTCCGGGCCGCCATGGAGCGCTCCAGCGCCGAGGCGAAAGAGGTCTCCCAGGAGGCAGACCCGCACGAGGACCCGGTGCCCGCGGGTGCGGCTTCCCCGGGCGCGGGGGCCGTCGCACAGTCGGCCTCGGAGGGGCCGGGCCGGGCGGGCGCCTGACAAACGGGTCCCGTACTGTCGTTCCATGCCTCGCCGCACCGCGACAATGCTTGCTTCGTTCCTGATGCTCATAGCGCTGCTCTGCGCCGGTGTCCTCATCAATGTGCCCTACGCGGAGATGTCGCCCGGGCCGACGGTGAACACCCTGAGCAAGCACGCGGGCGACCCGGTGCTCAACATCAAGGGCGGGCCGAAGCAGTACAGGACGACGGGCCATCTGAACATGACCACCGTCCGCGTCACCGGCGCCGAATACCGCATGAACCTCGTGGAAGCGCTCTCCGGCTGGCTCCAGCACGACAGCGCCGTCGTCCCCCACTCCACGCTCTACCCGGACGACAAGTCGGCCCAGGAGGTCGACGAGCAGAACGCCGAGGAGTTCAGCGCCTCCCAGGAGAGCGCCAAGGTGGCAGCGCTCAGGGAACTGGACATCCCGGTCGGTTCGCATGTGCTCGTCGGTTCCGTCGTCAAGGGCGGCCCGGCCGAGAAGCGGCTGCACGCGGGCGACGTCATCACCGCCGTCGACGGCAAGGCCGTCAAGAAGCCGGAGAGCGTCGCCGATCTGGTCACCAAGCGCGAGCCGGGCCGGAAGGTCACCTTCACCGTGATTCCCGCCGACAAGGCCGCCGCTTCCAAGAAGGCGGGCAAGCAGCCCTCTGAGGCGGACGGCAAGCGGGTCACCGTGGCGACGAAGAAGGCCGAGGAGGACGGACGGCCCATCGTCGGCATCCAGCCCGCGCTCGGCCACACGTTCCCGTTCACGATCGACATCAAGCTCGCCGACATCGGCGGCCCCAGCGCCGGCCTGATGTTCGGGCTGGGCATCGTCGACAAGCTCACCAAGACCGACCTGACGGGCGGCCAGTTCGTGGCCGGTACCGGCACCATCGACGACCAGGGCAAGGTCGGCGAGATCGGCGGCATCCAGATGAAGACCGTCGCGGCGCGCGCGAAGGGCGCGAAGTTCTTCCTGACCCCCGCGGGCAACTGCCCCTCGGCGGCCAAGGACAAGCCCGACGGGCTGACCCTCGTGAAGGTGGGCTCCATGGACGAGGCGATGAACGCGCTCAAGAAGATCCGCGAAGGTGAAACGGACGCTCTCACACGCTGCAAGAAGGGCTGAGCCGGGCCCGGAAGGACCGAGGCGGGCCGACGGGCGGATGCCCGCGGCCCGTCACGCCTACTCCTCGAACGTCGCGGACAGCGCCTCGGCGAGCCCGGGCACCAGTTCCGAACCCGTCAGCACCTCCGTGGGCGTGTCCTTCTCACGCAGCCGCAGCGCCGACTCGCGCTGCCCGTCACGCAGTACGGCGACCGTCATCCGCACCTCCCTGCGCTCCGGATGCTCGGCGACCCACGTGGCCAGCTGCTCGTCGTCCAAGTCGCCCGGTACGGAGGTTTCCGCCGAGGGCGGAAGCATCAGCCGCTCCACGGTGACCGCGCAGCCGTCGACCGTATCGGGCCACCCGATGGTGCCCAGGAACTCGTCCAGGGGCGCTCCTTCCGGGATTTCGTCCTGCTCGACGGGAGTGAGCGAACGGTCCCCGCCGGGCCCGCCCTCCCCGCCGTTCTCGCTGTCCGGGGCCTCGTCCAGCCCCAGCTGCCCGGCGAGACCGGGCTCCTCGGCGCGCAGCCGCGCGGTGTTCACCAGGGCGAAAAGCCGTGCGGGCTGGTCCCAGCCCAGCCCGGCGGTGTACTCGTCGATCTCCAGCACCGCGCGGGTGAGTGGGCCGGATGCGAGTGGTGTGCCATCAAGAGGGAGGTTGTTCATGCGCATATCGTGCCGCCTCCGACCCCGGAAACGGGAACTGAGTAAAGCTTGAGTAAGTTGCCTAGGTGGGCCTTACGATGCGGGCCCAGCTTCAGCGCTACATAAACTGCGAATCTTCGAGGTGCGCACCTTGGCTTTCCAGATGCCGGACAGGGGCTCAGGAGGTCCCTCCGGACCACGGATCAGAGTGGGCCGGCCGTCCCGGCGTGCCCGAACGCTGTTGATGACAGCGGGCGTGCTGGCCGTACTGGCGATGCTCTTTGTCATGTTTGCCGGGTTCTGGACAGACTGGCTCTGGTATCGCTCTGTCGACTACAGCTCGGTCTTCACCAAGACCCTGTGGACCAAGGTCGGCATGTTCGCCGTCTTCGGTCTGCTGATGGCTGCCGCGGTCGGCTTCAATATCTGGCTGGCACACCGGCTGCGGCCACCACTCAGCGCGATGTCGCTGGAACAGCAGAGCCTTGACCGCTACCGCATGGGTCTCGCGCCCTACAAGAAGTGGGTGCTGCTGGGCATCACCGCGCTTGTCGGGCTGATTTCCGGAGCCTCGGCGGCGGGCCAGTGGCGCACCTGGCTGATGTGGGTGAACGGGGTCTCCTTCGGCTCCAAGGACCCCCAGTTCGGCAAGGACGTCTCTTTCTACGCCTTCGATCTGCCGTTCTACCGCTTCCTGCTGAGCATCGGCTTCGCTGCCGCCGTGCTCTCGCTGCTGGCCGCCGCGCTCGTGCACTACCTCTACGGCGGACTACGGGTGACCACTCCCGGCGCCCGCGCGACGGCTCAGGCGACGGGGCACCTCTCCGTCCTGCTGGGCGTCTTCGTCGCACTGAAGGCCGTGGCCTACTGGCTCGACAGATACGGACTGGCGGTCAAATCAGGCGACTTCAAGGCGACCGACAACTGGACGGGCCTGAAGTACGTCGACGCCAACGCCTACTTGCCGGCGAAAACCATCCTGTTCATCATCGCCATCATCTGCGCGGTGCTCTTCTTCGCCACCATCTGGCGCCGCACCTGGCAGCTGCCGGTGATCGGCTTCGGCCTCATGGTCCTCTCCGCGATCCTCATCGGCGGGCTCTACCCGGCCATCGTGCAGAAGTTCCAGGTCCAGCCGAACGAGCAGGCCAAGGAAGCCCCGTACATCAAGAAGAACATCGAGGCGACGCGCGACGCGTACGACATCGACGACTCCGACGTACGGGACTACTCCGGCACCAGCAAGGCCAACAACGAGAAGCTGAGGGACGCCGCCGACACGACGGCGAGCATGCGCCTGCTGGACCCGAGCGTCGTCTCGCCGACGTTCCAGCAGAAGCAGCAGGTGCGTGGCTACTACCAGTTCCCGCAGACGCTGGATGTCGACCGCTACAAGAAGGACGGCAAGGAGCAGGACACCGTCGTCGGTCTCCGCGAGATCAACACCGACGGCATCCCGGAGAAGAACTGGATCAACGAGCACTTCAAGTACACCCACGGCTACGGCATGGTCGCGGCCAAGGGCACCTCGGTCGACAGCGACGGCTCGCCGGACTTCACCGAGAAGGACCTGCCGCCCAAGGGCGACAAGGGTGACTACGAAGGCCGCATCTACTACGGCGAGAAGACCACCCAGTACTCCATCGTCGGCGGGCCCCAGAAGGAGCTCGACTACGCCGACGACAAGGGTGAGAAGACGTACACGTACAAGGGCAAGAGCGGTGTCAACCTCTCCAACCCGGTCAACCGTGCCGCGTACGCGGTCAACTTCAACGAGCCCCAGATCCTGTACTCCGGGGCGATCGGCAAGGGCTCGCGGATCCTGTACAACCGCACGCCCAAGGAACGCGTCGAGTCGGTCGCGCCCTGGCTGACCATCGACGGCGACCCGTACCCGGCGGTGGTCGACGGCCGCACCAAGTGGATCGTCGACGCGTACACCACCTCGAACGGCTATCCCTACTCGTCGCGCACGACGCTGGGGGACACCACGGCCGACTCGCTGACCGACGGCCAGCGCGCGGTGGTCGCGCAGCAGAACCGGGTGAACTACATCCGTAACTCCGTCAAGGCGACGGTGGACGCCTACACCGGCGACGTCGAGATGTACCAGTGGGACAAGAAGGACCCGGTGCTGAAGACGTGGATGAAGGCGTTCCCCGGCACGGTCAAGCCCAAGAGCGCGATCAGCAACGACCTGATGGACCACCTGCGTTACCCGCAGGACCTGTTCAAGGTGCAGCGCGATCTGCTCACGACCTACCACGTCACGTCGCCCTCGCAGTTCTACAGCGGCAGTGAGCGCTGGCAGATCCCGGACGACCCGACGCACAAGGGCAACGCGGTTCCGCCGTACTACCTGAGCATGAAGATGCCGGACCAGAAGGAACAGCGGTTCTCGCTGACGACGACCTTCAACCCGAACAAACGCGAGACGCTGGGCGCCTTCATGGCGATCGACGCGGACGCGAGAAGCGACGAGTACGGCAAGATCAGAATCCTGAGACTGCCGCCCAACACCACGGTGTCCGGGCCCTCGCAGGTGCAGAGCAAGTTCAACTCCGATCCGACGATCGCCGAGTCGATCAACCTCCTCAAACGGGGTGACTCGGAGGTCGAGTACGGCAACCTGCTGACAGTGCCACTGGAAGGCGGCCTGCTCTACGCGGAGCCCGTCTACGTCCGCGGTGCCGGAACCAACTACCCGCGCATGCGGAAGGTTCTGGTCACCTATGGCGAACAGATCGCGTTCGAGAACACGTTGGACAAGGCGTTGGACAAGATCTTCGACACCGAGGGCAGATCCGACGAGGGCACCGACAAGACAGGGCCCGAAGAGGGCGACGAAGGCTCGGACGAAGGCGCGGACAAGGAGAAGACCCCCACTCCGCCCAACGCCTCGGTCGAAGAGGCGCTGAAGGACGCGCAGTCCGCCTACGAGGCCGGCCAGAAGGCGATCGAGAAGGGGGACTGGGAGGAGTACGGCAAGCAGCAGGAGGCACTTGAGGACGCCCTGAAGGAAGCGGCCAACGCAGACGACAAGGGCGGTTCCGACAAGAACTAGCTCCTACGAGCGACACCCGCCTCTCAACGGGCGGCTCCCACGGTCGGGTTGACTGTGCGGGGCCGCCCGTTCGGCGTTCCGGCCCGGCCCCTGTCGCCGGAAGGACGGAGAAGCCATGGCCAGGGCAGTGCGGAACGTGGTGTAGGGTTGTGAACACAACGGCGCGGGGTGGAGCAGCTCGGTAGCTCGCTGGGCTCATAACCCAGAGGTCGCAGGTTCAAATCCTGTCCCCGCTACTCGGATACGAAGAGGCCCGGAGTCAACAGACTCCGGGCCTCTTCGCTTGTGCGGGGTGCGCTGCGCGTCCCCGCGTTTGAGACATCTGCCTGTCGGGAAGTCGACAAAACGCTGAAGTGACCTCACTGGCTGCGGTATACCAGGTGTACGCGGGTTGCAGGTGGTGCGACGATGGGGCTTATGGGGGATAAGGCAAGGCTGACGGACCCGGTGTGGACCGGTCCGGGCCTGAGTGTGGAGGAATACGCGGAGGAAGCTGACAAGCCGTACACCGCGGTGGGCGCCGGGAACTCCGGCACCGCCGAAACGATGACAGCGGCCAGCATGCTCGGCGCCCAACTGCTGCGCCGGGGCGACCTGGACGCGGCCGAGTCGCATCTGCGCGCCGCCACCGCCGGCGGTGACCGCGCGGCGGCGAACAACTTGGGCGTTCTGCTGCACCAGCGGGGATACCCGGAGGAGGCCGCCGGGTGGTGGCGCACCGCCGCCGTCGCCGGATCGGCCGCAGCGGCGCACGCGTTGGGCCGGCACCACCGGGAGCGCGGCGACGAGCCCGCAGCGCACTACTGGCTGCGGCAGTCCGCCGAATCGGGGCACGCGCTGGGCGCCTACGCGCTCGCCGACCTGCTGGAGCACCGCGGCGAGGAAGGTGCCGAGAGCTGGTTCCGCGCAGCAGCCGAGCAGGGACACCGGGAGGCCGCGTACCGCGTCGCACAGCTGGTGACCGCGCAGGGACAGGAGACCGGCGAGAGCGATTCCGCGTACCCGGGCGGTGCCGAGGCAGAGGCTGAAGGATGGTTCCGCCAGGCCGCGGCGCGTGGGCACCGCAGGGCCGCACTGCGCCTGGGCGCGATCCTGGAGCGCCGTGGCGACCTGAAGGAGGCCGGACGCTGGTACCTCACCTCCGCGAAGGACGGTGAGGCACGGGCCGCCTGCGCCCTGGGGTTCCTGCTGCGGGACGCGGGTGACGAGGAGAGCGCCGCCGTGTGGTGGCGCAGGGCAGCGGAGGACGGCGACGGGAACGCCGCCAACGCGCTGGGCGCGCTGCACGCCGACCGTGGCGAGCGGCAGGCAGCCGAGCGGTGGTACCGCGTCGCTCTCGACGCGGGCTGCGACAACGGCGCGTTCAACCTCGGGCTGCTGTGCGCCGCTCAGGGGCGTACGGCGCAGGCGGAGCAGTGGTACCGCCGTGCCGCCTACGCGGGCCACAGGGAGGCCGCCAACGCGCTCGCCGTGCTGCTGCTGCAGCGCGGCGACTCCGAGGGCGCCGAGCCGTGGTTCTCCAAGGCGGCCGAGGCGGGCAGCGTCGACGCGGCCTTCAACCTCGGCATCCTGCACGCGGGCCGCGGCAAGGAGCGCACCGCGCGGGCGTGGTACGAGCGTGCCGCGGCCTCCGGGCACGCGGAGGCCGCGCTCCAGGTGGGCATGGCACTGCTGCGTGAGGGCGAGCTGCACACCGCCGAGCGGCACCTGCGCTGCGCGGCGGGCGGTGGCAGCGTCGAGGGCGCCTTCCGCCTCGGCGCGCTGCTGGAGCGCGTCACACGCCGCAGCGAGGGCAAAGGCGAACTGGGCTCCGCGCACCACCTGGGCAGTACCGAGAACATGGCGCGGCCCGAGTACGAGGAGTGGTACGAGCGTGCGGCGGAGCGCGGGCACCGCAGGGCGCAGGTGCGGCTGGGCATGTGCGTCGCGGCGCGCGGCGAGGTCGTCGACGCGGCGCGCTGGTACCGCGCGGCTGCCGAGGCAGGCAGCCCCAACGGTGCGTTCAACCTCGGACTGCTCCTGGCACGCGAGGGCAGCGAGCCCGAGGCCGTGGTGTGGTGGAACCGCGCCGCGGAGGCGGGGCACGGCAGGGCCGCGCTGCGGCTGGCGCTGATCAACGCACGCAGGGGGGAGCTGGCCGAGGGCCAGTTCTGGTGCGCGCGTGCGGTCGAGCTGGGCCCGGCAGAGGTGGCCGAGCGCGCCGCCAAACTCCGCGAGGCCCTGCGGGCCGAGCTGACGGCGTAGGGGTCCGTGCGCGTGGTCGCACGGGCCCCGTCCGTCTCCCGGGACCTCGATTTGCACAGGTCGTCGGTCCGGGCTAAGGTTGTGAACACAACGGCGCGGGGTGGAGCAGCTCGGTAGCTCGCTGGGCTCATAACCCAGAGGTCGCAGGTTCAAATCCTGTCCCCGCTACTGAAAGACGAAGGCCCGGATCTCAGGATCCGGGCCTTCGTCATGTGTGCCTGTAGTGAGCCGGTCCCCGCAGGGACGTCGGACGTGGTCCCTGTAGTGACGTGCTGCGTGCCCGTGAGGTCCGGAGCCCATGGCGTTCAGCAGCCGGTCCGGCCGGGCGCGGTCGCACCGTGGCCACCTGTTCAGGGCTTGTGGCCGACCGCTTCGGCGTACAGCTTGCGGTCCACCAGCTTCTCCTCGGGGAGTGGCTTGCCCTCGGTGACGCCCGCGTCGCGGTACGCCTTCTGGAGCCTGTCGGTCGTGCCCTTGCGTATCTCCCAGTCCATCCGGAGCGAGGGCACGGACTTGACCACCTTGGCGTCCTGTTTGAGTGCCTTGGCCAGCTCCGCCACGAAGGCGGCGTTCTTCTTGTAGTCGCCGGCGAAGTACGTGTTGATCGTGCGGATGTAGCCGCGCAGCAGGGCCACTCCCGCGTCCACGTCGTCACTCAGCAGGTTCGGGCCGAACAGCGCTCCGCCCAGAGGCTCACCGGCGGGCTGGCCGCCCAGGAAGGCGTAGCGCTTGTCGCCGTCGACCTTGCGCCAGACCGGGTCGAGCAGCCAGGCCGCGTCCACGCCGCCCGTGGTCAGCGCGGTGAGCACGTCGGACGAGCCGAGCTGCTGGAAGGACATGGACTTCATCGTGGCGCCGTGCTGGGCGAGTACCTTGTCCATCGCGTACGAGATCACCGACCCCTTGCCGATCAGCGTGCCGACCTTGCGGTCGGCCAGGTGCACGGAGTCCGGGGTCTCGCCCTTGCGCAGCCTGGTCCACAGGCCGCTCTTGGAGGAGGGCGCCGGGGAGAAGTTGCCCGCGACCCAGCGGATGTCGAAGCCGCTGTTGATGCCGTTGATCACGGCGGCCTCGGGCGCCGCCCACAGGGCGTCCAGTTCGCCCTTCGCGAGCAGGGGGAGCGCCTCCGGTGTGGGCAGCACCTTCAGGTCGACGTCCAGGCCCTCCTTCTTGAACTCGCCCTTTTCTATGGCGATCTGGAGAGGCCCTACGTACTCCGCCGTGAGGGTGCTGGTGGCGATGGTGATCTTGCGGTGCTTCTTCAGCGGTCTGGGTGCGGGGGCGCCCTTGTCGCAGCGGGCGGGCGAGCGTGTCCCGCTGAGCTTGCCCGGGTCGGTCCAGGCGTTGTCGTCGCAGCCCGCTACGGGCTTGATGGTGCGGGGTTCCGTGCTGAGGGCGCTGTCCTGTTGCGCTGAGCACGCGGACAGCACCAGAGCGAGGGCGAGTGTCACGGTCGGGACCAGCGCGTGAGCCGTGGCGGGGCGGGCGCCCCGGGCGGATGCAGGGGTGCGCAAAGGGACCTCCGGTGAGTGGTCAGGACTGGCCGCGGCCCCGGTCACGGGGCGCCCAGGGCGTGAGGAACCGCCCGGCGATCCGTACGAGTTCGGAGAAGACGACGCCGAGGATGGCCACACAGACGATGCCGACGAACATCACGTCGTTCTGGAAGAGCGCGCGGGAGTCGAAGATGAGGTGGCCCAGGCCGTCGGAGGCGGCGATGGACTCGGAGGCGACGATCACCAGCACCGCCACACCCGCGGCGATACGGGCACCCACGAGGACGGCGGGGAGCGAGGCGGGCAGCAGCACATGCCGGAACATCTGCCGGTGGCTCGCGCCGAAGACCTGTCCCGCGTCCCTGTGGCCCTCGGGCACGGCGAGGACGGCGGCCATGGTGGAGATCCACACGAAGAAGAAGACCGTGGCGGCGACGAGCGCGATCTGCGGGCCCTCGCCGAGACCGAACATGTTGAGGAAGATCGGCAGCAGGGCCAGCTTCGGCACGACGTAGAGTGCGTCCATCATCGGCTCCAGCGCGGCCCTCACCAGGGGGAGCGCGCCCATGAGCAGGCCCAGTAGGTAGCCGGCAACGGTGCCGATCACATACCCGGCCAGGACGCGCTTGAGCGTGGCCCACACGTCGGGCCACAGCTCGCCGTCGAGGGCACGCTGCCAGCCGTCGGAGGCGATGGAGGACGGGGCCGGATAGACGCGGTCGTCGATCCACTGCTGGGTCGCAGCGAGCTGCCACAGCAGTACGAGGACCACGGGTACGGCGACGGCGAGCGACACCTCCAGGGTGCGCCGGCGCCGGTGCGCCGATTCGGGGCGGGTCTCGCGCGGTCCGGGGCGGCGTATCACGCGCCCCTCCTCGGACCGGGGTTTCTCCAGGGTGCTCATGAGACGGCCGCCTCCTGTCCGACCTCGTCCCGCAGCAGTTCCCACAGCTCGTCCTTGAGCGCTGTGAAGCGCGGGTCGGAGCGGACCTCGCCGGTACGGGGCCGGTCGAAGGGCGGGCGGCGTTCGGCGATGATCCGGCCCGGCCTGGCGGACATCACCAGGACGCGGTCTCCGAGCACCAGCGCCTCCTCCAGGCTGTGGGTGATGAAGAGCGTCGTGGTGCTGGTGGACTGGGTGAGCGCGAGCAGCTCGTCCTGGAGGATGGTGCGCAGCTGCGCGTCGAGCGCGGCGAAGGGCTCGTCCATGAGCAGGATCTCGGGCTCGACGGCGAGCGCGCGGGCGATGGCGACGCGCTGGCGCATGCCCCCGGAGAGCGCGGCGGGGTAGGCGCCGGCGAAGTCGGACAGGCCCATGCGGCGCAGCCACTCGTGGGCACGCGCGTCCGCCTCCTTACGGGGGACGCGCTGGATGTCCAGGCCGAAGCGGACGTTGGCGAGAACGGTCTTCCAGTCGTAGATGCCGTAGTCCTGGAAGATCATGGCGGCGGGGTGGGTGGCGTCGGTACGCAGTTCCAGTTCGCCGGTCGTGGGGCGGAGCAGGCCCGCCGCGATGCGCAGGAGAGTGGACTTGCCGCAGCCGGAGGGGCCGACGAGGCAGACGAACTCGCCTCGTGCGACGTCGAGTTCGACGGGCCCCAGCGCGGTGAGCTGGTGGGAGCCCCGCCCGAAGGTCCGGGTGAGGCCGCTGGCGCGGATTTTCGGCATGGTGACTCCCCGTCGTGGGATGGGGGAAGTTGTTCATCCGGTCGCGACGATATGACGGCCCGTCAGATTCCAGCAAGGGGCGTGCGCGCGGCAACGCGAACGACCCGTCCCCCGGAAGGGGACGGGTCGTTGAGAAGTGCGGTCGGTGCCTGGGTCAGGAGGCGCAGTTCGGGCAGGTGCCCCGGTAGGTGACCGTGGCGTCCGCGATGGTGAAGCCGTACCGCTCGGCCTCCGGGAGGGCCTTCAGCGGGTCGCCCGTCGGGTGGACGTCGCGGATCGTGCCGCACCGGGAGCAGACCAGGTGCTGGTGCGTATGGCGCGCGTTCGGGTCGTACCGCTTCGCGCGGCCGTCGGTGCTCACCTCAAGCACCTCACCGATGGCGACGAGCTCGCTCAGGGTGTTGTAGACCGTCGCGCGGGCGATCTCCGGGAGTCGGTCGGTCGCACGGGCGTGGACCTCGTCGGCGGTGTAGTGGACATGATCGCCGTCGAGTACCTCGGCGACGACTCGCCGCTGCGCGGTGAGCCGCCAGCCGCGTTCACGGAGCCGTTCCAGCAGGTCACTCATGTCTCCAGACTAGCAGCGCCATGTCCATGAGCAGAACCCGTATGAGTTTCGGATTCATCTTGACTTAGACAATGTCCAAGGTAGGATCGCTCGTGGTTGGCCCAAGGACAGCACTGAGGCACAGGAGGCGCACGTGACCGTGCAGAACGAGACCACCGGACCGATGACGACGGAAGCCGGCGCTCCGGTCGCGGACAACCAGAACAGCCAGACCGCCGGTGTCGGCGGCCCGGTCCTCGTTCAGGACCAGCTGCTGCTGGAGAAGCTCGCGCACTTCAACCGCGAGCGCATCCCGGAGCGCATCGTGCACGCCCGGGGCGCGGGCGCGTACGGGAAGTTCACCGTGACGGCCGACGTCACCCAGTACACCCGCGCGAAGTTCCTCTCGGAGATCGGCAAGGAGACCGAGACCTTCCTGCGCTTCTCCACCGTCGCGGGCAACCTCGGCGCCCCCGACGCGGTGCGTGACCCCCGCGGCTTCGCGCTGAAGTTCTACACCGAAGAGGGCAACTACGACCTCGTCGGCAACAACACCCCGGTGTTCTTCATCAAGGACGCCATCAAGTTCCCCGACTTCATCCACACCCAGAAGCGCGACCCGTACACCGGCTCGCAGGAGGCGGACAACGTCTGGGACTTCTGGGGGCTGTCGCCCGAGTCCACGCACCAGGTGACGTGGCTCTTCGGCGACCGCGGCATCCCCGCCTCGTACCGCCACATGAACGGGTACGGCTCGCACACGTTCCAGTGGAACAACGAGGCCGGCGAGGTCTTCTGGGTCAAGTACCACTTCAAGACCGACCAGGGGATCAAGACCCTCACGGCAGAGGATGCCGAGGTGCTGGCGGGCAAGGACCCCGACAGCCACCAGCGTGACCTGCGTGAGGCCATCGAGCAGGGCGACTACCCGACCTGGACCGTGCAGGTGCAGATCATGCCCGCCGCCGACGCGGCGAACTACCGGTTCAACCCGTTCGACCTGACCAAGGTCTGGCCGCACGAGGACTACCCCCCGATCGAGATCGGCAAGCTGGAGCTGAACCGCAACCCGCGGAACATCTTCGCCGAGACCGAGCAGTCGATCTTCTCCCCGCACCACTTCGTGCCGGGCATCGGCCCGTCCCCGGACAAGATGCTCCAGGGCAGGCTGTTCGCCTACGGCGACGCGCACCGCTACCGCGTCGGCATCAACGCCGACCTGCTGCCGGTGAACGAGCCGAAGGCGGCCGAAGCCCGCTCCTACGGCAGGGACGGCGCGATGTACGACGGCCGTCACGGCGGCACGAAGAACTACGAGCCGAACAGCTTCGGCGGCCCCGCCGAGACCGGCAGGGCCTCGTGGGAGCCGGCCACGGTCAGCGGGACGACCGGAACGCACCCGGCTGCCACGCACGCCGAGGACGACGACTTCGTCCAGCCCGGCAATCTCTACCGTCTGATGTCGGAGGACGAGAAGCAGCGTCTGATCGACAACCTCGCGGGCAACATCTCGGGCGTCTCGCGCGACGACATAGCGCGCCGCGCGATCGAGAACTTCCGCAAGGCGGACGACGACTTCGGCAAGCGGCTGGAAGCCGCGGTTCAGGCCCTGCGCGGCTGACCGACCGCTCGCCGAACGAGCCCGGAGGGACCGGACGCCATGGGGCTCCGGTCCCTCCGGTGCGTTCACCTTGATGCTCCCCTGACCTGCGCAAATATCGAAGGGGCGACCTCTCGGTGTTCGTGATGTCAACACCGATCCGTCGTCCCGTGCGCAACATGGCTTCGATCAGGAAACGGAAGAAGAGCGACGGCACGATGAGCTACACCGTGCTGTTCCGAGCAGGCGGGGCCAAGTCCGCCAAGCAGGAGTCCGAGGTCTTCGACGACGAGACTGCCGCGACGCGCTTCCGGGACCTGGTGAACGGACACGGTCAGCAGTGGCCGCCGAGTTGGATGCGAGGCCGAGGCTTTGCTGAGGACGTCCGGACCCCGGACGAGATGTTCGAGCCCTTCGCGATGAAGGTGATCGATCTCCTGAGCGGGATGCAAGGTGACACGAGGGGCAGGTACCGGCGATATGTACAGCGGAACATGTCGCCTTGGTTCAAGCCCTACTCCGTCCGGGACGGCGAAGGTGGAATCAGCCGCGAGATGGTCCAGCGGTGGGTCGACGACCTGAAGGCTGGTGCGGCGGCTCCCCTCGACGCAAAGGGGCGTCGTCCGCGGACGAAGTACGCGCCCAAGACGATCAAGAATCAGCATGGCGTCCTGCACCAGATCCTGCAGGCTGCGGTTGAGGCCGAACCTCAGCTTCGCACAGCGAACCCGTGTGAGTTCACGAGCATTCCACGCCTCGACAGTGCTGAGATCGATGAAGAGATGGTTTTCCTCGAACGTGAGGAATTCGGCTGGCTTCAGGAATGCATAGCTGAAGACGCCAAAGAGATGCTGGAAGCCTTCGGCGAGACTGGTGCACGCTGGGGCGAGGTCACCGCGCTCCAGCCGCGCGATCTGCGCCGCCGCAGTGGAAGGCCCGCCATTCGCATCCAGCGCGCGTGGAAAAAGGACGAGGACGGCAAGGCGTATCTCGGAGCGCCCAAGACGCGGAAGAGCCGTCGCACCATCGTGGTCACTGAGCAGTTCTGGCAGAAGCTCAGACTGCGTGCGAAGGGTAAGGCCAAGGATGACCTCCTGTTCACTGCCCCCAGGGGAGGCCAGTGGGATGCGGGGACGTTTCGCCGCCAGCGTTGGGTACCGGCCATCGAACTGGCGGTCGAGAAGTACGGCTTGATCAAACAGCCCCGCGTCCACGACCTCCGCCATTCCCACGCCTCTTGGTTGATCGCTGCGAAGGTCCCGCTGCCCGCGATCCAGGGGCGCCTGGGGCACGAGTCGATCACCACCACCGTGGACCGCTACGGGCATCTCCTGGACGCGCTGGACGACGAGATCATGTCTGCGGTCGCGTGGGCCATGGACCCCACCGCTCCTCTGCCGAACTTTCTCGCGTACTCCGGTCGCGGTGAAGCAGCGGCCGGGATGCCGCCCTTGCCGCAGCCGCGCTCCGGAGATTCCGGAGACGTTTGGATCGATGCGGGCGATCTTCCTTCTCCGAAGCAAGTCGGAGCCGTGTTCGTCGTCACTCTTGCGGGCCAAGAGGTCCCCTTCAGCGATGCCCAGGTCGCTCAAGACGTCCTCGACCAGTGGATGGACGACCACGATGGCGACTTGGAGGCCATGCGCACCGGCGGATGCCCCGGGAAGGGGAGCGCACGAGGCGCTGACGGCCCGGAAGAACGTCCGGAGTGGACCGGCGACGGACCTGTGTGGACGCGCATGCCCGACCGGCAGTTCGTCCATCACGTCACAGTCACATACGGCGGCGCCCTCTCGCGCGAGTCCTATCCCTTGACGAGCCGGTGGACATGGGAGTTTGAGATCGACAGTTTCACCACGAAAGCCGCCGAGTACCGCGAGGGGCCTCGGCCGGGCTGCGCCACGGAGGCTCACATTCGCGGGATCAACGGAGCTGCGGTGAAGCGGGCTGCCGAAGAGATCGGTGCAGGCATTCGCAAGGTCTGCGAGGAGCACTCTGATCCCGCCCGAGGGGCGGTTGACACGGCGGCACTGACGCTCGACGCCTGACGTCCGAACGAAGCCCGGGGAGGCTCACATCTCGGCGGGCGCCTGCGTGCGCGACATGTGGGCTGATGGCCACGGCAGCGACAACAGGCTTACGAGCCACCCCACAGTGCTTCGCTGGGCTCAGCAGGCACCGAAACCGAATGGAAGCGTGACTCACCTGGACCGGGGGCAAGTTGGCCCACACGCTCAAATGGCAATCACCGTGCGGATGGTGTGGATGAGTCCGCACCCAGGACCAGCCCCGCTCGGGCGGGGGTGAACCGGTAGGCGTTGCCCCACAGCACACGATGGACGTGTGCTCCCCGCGCGCGCGGGGGTGAACCGAAGCGTACGGAGGCGGCCCGGATCTGCCCGCATTGATTCCCGCACAAGCGGAGTCGGGTTGGTGGGGTCTGGGTGAATTGCCTTCCAAGGAAGCGTAGTTCGGCGCCGCGCGAAGTTGTTGTGTGCTGCAACGCCGGAGCGATTACCAGAGACTCAGTGGTCTGCCGACTGCTGCGGCTCTACGGATTCGGAGGGCGGTGTCCGGTGAGGATTCGCCGAGTGACAGCCCTCTGCGGATCGCGGCCCCGATGGCTCGCGAACGGCCTGCAGGCCCGCGGAGATCCGCGAGGGGACTGTCAGGGTTGTGGCGTCGGGCCAGCCATTCCGCCCGGTTTTCCGCAGGGGTGCCGAGGCGGAGGTGCTGGGGTTGCTGGCAGGAGTGGTTGTCACATGTGTGGCAGACGGAGGGGTGGTCGTCGCCCCAGCCGAGTCGTGGGATCACTCCGTGCGCGAGCTGGTAGCCGTAAAGGTGGGCAGGGATGGTCCCACGCCTGGTTCGCCCCGGCCGGGATGCGGCCCGGAATGAGGCGTGGCCGGTGCTGGAGGTCCCGCCGAGGAAGAACCGGCAGTCCTCGGTTGACGAGGTTCGGTAGACCTTTGCCCAGTACCGGGCCTGAACGGACTCGTCGGCCAGCCGGGCCAGCCATTCAACGGCCCGTATACGCACGGGAGTTGGCTCGCCGATGAGGGGCAGTTGTTCATCAACGTGAACGGGCCCGGCCCCGTTCACCGCCGCGAGCGGGAAGAGACCGGGCCCGAAGTCGGCTTCAGGCGGCATCAGCCCGGCTGTCGTTCGTCGTGACGACCGGGGTCGAGGCGACCGGGGTCGAGGAGTCCGCCTCTGCCGCATCCGCCCGAGCGCGAGTACGCCGACGGCGTGGTGCTGGTCGTGCTGTTCAGCGGGCTGTGCCTGAGCGCGTACGCCACCGAGGGGATCGGTGTGCACGCGCTGTTCGGCGCGTTCCTGCTGGGCGCGATCACTCCGCGCGGCCGGCGGCAGATCGAGGCCACCGCGGCTCGCGTGCGGGCGTTCACCGTGCCCGTGCTGCTGCCGCTGTTCTTTGTCAGCACCGGCCTGAAGACCGATGTGTCGCTGCTTGGCAGTGACGCCACGCAGTGGCTGTGGGCGGGCGCCGTGCTCGCCGTCGCGGTGCTCGGGAAGTGGGGCGGCGGCTCGGTCGCGGCCCGGCTCACGGGCCAGGGCTGGCGAGACGCCATGTCCATCGGCACGCTGATGAACTGCCGGGGCCTGACCGAGCTGGTCGTGCTGAACGTTGGTCTCGAACTCGGGGTCATCGGGCCCGACTTGTTCACGATTCTCGTGTTGATGGCGTTGGCCACCACGGCCGCGACCTCGCCCGTGCTCAGCCGGGTCCGCCGCGGTGCGAAGGATCCGGATCCGGACGACGGCCGTCCCCGCACCGGCCGAGAAGGGGCGGTCCTTGAGTCTGCCGGGACCCGTTGAAGGCGCCTCCGCCCTGCCCCGCTAATCCCTTGGGTACCTGATCATTGGTGCATTGCTAGTTTGATGTGTTGATAGATTAGCTAGTTGACGATACTGTCGGGGACAGCGCCACAGCAGTGCAGCACTGAGGGAGACAGTGATGAGCCAGCAGTTCAAGAACCACGACATGACGATGATGTACGCCATCCACGACGCCCTCCGGCGCGAACTGGAGCGGATCGCCCGGATCACGGCCCGCGTCGACGAGGACCCCCGCCACATCCTGAGCACCGCGGTCGGATGGGAACTGTTCAAGAAGTTCCTGACCATCCACCACACCTCTGAGGACCTCACCGTGTGGCCGGTGATGCAGCAGGTCCTGGCCGACAGGCCCGACGAGCTGGCCCTCCTGGACGCCATGGAGGCCGAACACGCCGTCATCGACCCGCTCCTCGCCGACATCGACGCGGCCCTCACCGACCGCGACTCCGGCCCCGAACGCCTCGGCGGCCTCACCGACACCCTCTACACCAAGCTCAACGGCCACCTCGACCACGAGGAAAACGAGGCCCTGGCCCTCATGGACATCACCATGAGCCAGGAGCAGTGGGCAGCCTTCGCCACCGAACAACGCACCCGCGTCGGCGACGACTCCCGCCGCTACCTGCCCTGGCTCGTCGACGACATGACCGCCGCCAAACTCACCCCGTTCTTCGCCAAGATGCCCGAACAGCTCCGCAACGCCTACGACACCGAATGGCGTGCCGCCTACGAAGCGCTGGACCCCTGGGGCACCAAAACCACCACCCCCTGACTCCCCACCGCGGGCCCCGTCGTACCCATCCCCCAGCCCAGAGACATCGGAGAGAGCTCATGTCGCTGCAAGACAGCGCCCAGGCCGGCCCCAGGGCCGCGGCACCGCCGCAGAAGGACGGCAAGCTCGGCCTCGCACTCCTTGTGATCGCCGCAGCACAGCTGATGCTCGTCCTGGACGGCACCATCGTGTCGGTGGCCCTGCCCAGCATGCAGAGTGCCCTCGGCCTGAGTGAGTCCGGCCTCGGCTGGGTCGTCACCGGCTACGCCCTGGCCTTCGGCGGACTGCTGCTGGTCGGTGGTCGCGCCGGCGATCTCTTCGGCCGCCGGCGGGTCTTCCGGATCGGCCTGGTCATCTTCGCCGTCGCCTCCCTGCTCGGCGGTATGGCCACCACCGGCGGGCTGCTGATCACCGCCCGGCTCGTGCAGGGCCTCGGCGCCGCCATGGCCGCGCCCGCTGCCCTGTCCCTGCTGGCCACCACCTTCCCGGCGGGCCCGAGCCGCAACAAGGCGCTCGGCGTGTACGGCGCGATGGGCGGACTCGGGTCGGTCGTCGGCCTGCTGCTCGGCGGCGCGCTGACCGAGTACCTGAGCTGGAACTGGGTCATGTTCATCAACGTCCCGATCGCCCTGGCCGTGCTGCTCGGCACCGGCGTCCTCGTCGAGGGCGGCCGTGAGCGCGGCAAGGCCGACGTGGCGGGTGCCTTGACCGCCACCTTCGGTATCGGCGCCCTGCTCTACGGCATTACCCGCGCCGGTGGGGGAGGCCTCGACACCGCCGCGCTGATCGCCCTCGGAGCCGCGCTGGTCCTGCTGGCCGTCTTCGTCTTCATCCAGCGCACCGTACGGGCGCCGATGATCCCCGGCCACGTCCTGGCCGACAAGAGCCGGGTCGGCGCCAACCTGGTGATGTTCCTGGTCGCCGCGGGCATGCTCGCCACCTTCTACTTCCTGACCCTCTACATGCAGGTGGTCAAGGGCTACGGCCCGATGGTCACCGGCGTCGCCTACCTGCCCTACGCGGTGGGCATGCTGATCGCGGCCGGCGGCATCGGTCCGCGGCTGCTGGCCCGGATGCCCGAGCGCTCGGTGATCTCCATCGGCCTGACGGTCGGCACCCTCGGCATGGTCTGGCTCAGCCTGCTGACCCCGGGCCAGAACCCCTGGGCCGCGCTGCTGCCCGCGCAGCTGGTGTCCGCTCTCGGCCTCGGCATGGTCTTCGTGGCCATCACCGGCATCAGCGTCCGCGGGCTCGAGCCGCAGGAGACCGGTGCCGCGGCGGGCCTGATCAACACCGCGCAGCAGCTCGGTGGCGCGCTCGGCCTGGCCGTGCTGGCCGCGGCGGCCACCGTCATCACCCAGAACCAGTCCCGGCCGGCCACGCCCGACGCGCTGAACACCGGCTACACGTACGGCTTCCTGCTCGGTGGCGGCCTCTACCTGCTGGCCCTCCTGACGGCGCTGCTCACCGCGCCGAAGTCGGCCCCCCAGCCGCAGCGGGACGGGGCATAGACCCGTCCGGCTGTGACCCACCCGGCGGCCCCGCCCCTCCCTCGCGGCGGGGCCGCCGGCCTGCCCGTCCCACTGGTTCTCCGGGCCGCGGTGCACTCGGGGGAACGGCGAGTGCACCGCACTTATACTCGGGCAGGAGGTGCTGTTTTGCAGCGTGCACGCGATGAGATCCAGGAAGCGGGGAGTCAGATGAATCCGGCGACTCCCGTGACGAGGGCCGAGGAGTCCGCCGAGGTCCCGGGGAAGCTCCCGGAGCCGCTCGCGGACTATGTGAGCTACCTCCTGCGCCGGGTCCATGCACAGTTCTCCGCCACCCCCGACGGCACCGACACCGACTCCCGGGACTTCCTCGTCCTCGACGCTCTGAGCGGCCAGGACTGGGCCTCCCAGCTCGACCTCGCCGAGCGCCTCGGCATCAACCGCACCATCATGGTCCAGGTCATCGACCGCCTGGAGGCCCGCGGCGAGGCCCAGCGCACCCGCAACCCCGACAACAGGCGCCAGTACGTGCTCTCCCTGACCGGCCGGGGCCGCACCGCTCTCGAGGCCCGGCGCCGGGCCGTCGCCGAGCGTGACGCGCAGCTGACCGCCGTGCTCACCCGCGAGGAGACCGCGCGGCTCGACGCACTCCTGGCCCGGCTGCTGCCCGAGCCGGCGCAGCCGCTCGTGCAGGGCACCGAGTACCTGATGGCGCAGGCCCACTTCCGGCTGCGCAAGCACGGCGACGACAAGCTCACCGGCACCGGACTGCGCGTGCGGCACTACGGTCCCCTGTCGGCGCTCGTCGCCTCCGGCCCCTGTGCGCAGCAGCAGCTCGCGGAGTTCCTCGCCATCACCGGTCCTGCCGCCTCGCAGCTCGTCGACGAACTGGTCAAGCAGGGGCTCGTACGTCGTGGCCGCGACCCGCGCGACCGGCGCCGGTACGCCCTTGAGGTGACCGACTCGGGCCGGGAGAAACTCGCCGTCGTCACCGCGGCCGTACAGGAACTCGCCGCCGACGTGGCGGCCATGCTCGGCCCGGGTGGTGCGGACGAACTGCGGGCGCTGCTGCTGAAACTTCTGGCATCCGCACACGCTGAAGCGAATTCCGGAAGCGAATTCTCCCAGAACGCCAAGTCGACTGTTCCGGCCAGGAGTTGACCCTCTGGCCGCAACATGTCACGCTTAATTCAGCGGCTTCTTCATGTCTTTTCCACAGCTCTTCATTCGTTGAATGAAGAGCTTTTTCTATGTGGTATTCCGCCCCGAAGAAAGAGTCAGCTCATGGTCACGAAGATGACCAAAGGCGCGACGGAATCGGCACACATACCCGAGGAGATGACCTTCGACGTCATCATCCTGGGGTCGGGCTTGGCCGGCTCCGTGACCGGCACGATCCTGGCCAAGCACGGGGCGCGGGTCCTGCTCGTCGACGCGGCCGCCCATCCGCGCTTCGCCGTCGGCGAGTCCATGACCCCGCAGCTCGTGGAGTGGATCCACATCCCCTCCGAGCGACACGACATCCCCGAGCTGAAGAGCCTCGCCAGCGTCCAGGCGTCCACCCGCGACATCGGCCCGACCTTCGGCACCAAGGCGCACTTCGGCTTCATCAAGCACGAGGTGGGCCAGGAGCCCGACCCGCGGGCCGCCACCCAGCTGGCGCTGCCCATGATCTTCCACCAGAACAGCCACCTGCACCGCCAGGACAGCGACTCGTTCATGTTCCACGTGGCGATCAAGTACGGCTGTGTGCCCCGGCAGAACTGGCGCGCGAGCGAGGTCGACTTCGACGCCGACGGCGTGACCGTCACGGGCAAGAGCGCCGCACCTGGTGCCAAGGCCGAGCAGTATCGGGCAAAGTACCTGGTGGACGCCTCCGGGGCGCGCTCGCCGCTCGCGGATAAGTTCGGCCTGCGCGAGCAGCCGGCCCGCTTCAAGCACCCACGCCCGCGACGGCCGCAAGGAGCATTTCGAAGAGCTGGAGCGGGTCCCGTACCCGGGTCTGTGGTGGCCCCGGACCGACTCCTTCAAGAAGATCCTGGACACCACTGCGGAGGCCTACGAGAAGTACGAGGCGGGCGCGCTCGGTGGGGACGAGGCCGCCGACATCATCTTCCAGACGCTGCGCGACTCGCCCGTCGTGAACCCCGTCTTCGGCTGGAAGGACGAGAAGCAGCGCTTCATCTACCCGTCCGTGCCGACGATGGCCCGCTTCCTGTACTGGGCGTCGACGCGGGCCCCGGCGGAGATGAGCAGCGTCGGCCGGGAGTTCCTGCTCGGCATCGTCAAGGCCGGCTCCAAGGTCCGCAAGCTCCTGTGACCCGCGCGGCACACCCACGACACCCTCATGAAAGGGATGAGTATGTCCGCAGCAGCGCGATCGCTGACCCGCACCCCTGAGCGACAGCCCGTCGAGCCGTTGAGTCTGCGCCGCGTGTGCGGCTTGTTCACGAGCGGTGTCACGGTGGTGTCCACCGGGCTGAGCGGCCGAGCCGAGGGCACCACCGTCAACTCCTTCACCTCGGTCTCCCTCGACCCCCCGCTCGTGCTGTTCTGCCTGCACAAGAAGTCCCGGCTGCGCGGCCTGCTCGACGAGAGCGGCGGCTTCACCGTGAACCTCCTGTCCGGGCGTCAGCAGTCGCTGGCCCGCTACTTCACGGCCGGTCAGCTGATCTCCGTATCGGGCACCTGGATGATGGTGGTGGCTCAGGACTGGCTCGTGCTGTCGACCACCGACGATCGGCTGGTTCGCCGAGCACACCAGCGCCCGTGCGGGGCTCGTGGCCGGCGGCGTACTGTCCAGCGTGGCCGCATGCGCCGCCATGGCCGCAGAGCGCGGCCGCGATGACGCGCAGCCGCCGACTGGGGCAAGGCCGCTCAAGGGACCGGGGCGCGCGAGAGGCGGGTGGGAGTTGGGGGTTGACCTCAAGCCCTGTTGAGCTTCTAGGTTCGGATGCGCCGATGTCGACGTACCGGAGAGGAACGGCCATGAGGACGCTGGTGTTGGGAAGGACGCCCGCCAGGGTGACGGAGGTGCTGGCCACGCTGCGTGCGGACGGCTTTGACGCGGAGGGAGTGAGCACCGACGACGAGGCCCGGAAGCTGCTGGAGACCGAGGAGTTCGCGGTGCTGATCGTTGGCGGGGGTGTGGGGCCGGACTCCCGTGCAGCGATCAAGGAGTTCGCGGCGGAGCACCGGGTGCGGCGGGTGATCGACGGCGCGCTGACGGAACCGTTCGACGCCTATGTGCGCCGGGAGTTCGAGCCGCTGATCCGGGAGGCCGCTGCCGAGGAGTGATGGCCGTGGTCCGCCGAGGATGTCAACTGCTCTGTGTGTGATGCGTGATGTGCTCCGGTTGGTTGGGGTTCCTGCGGTGGTTACGTTGGGTGAGGTTGGTTGGAGGGGGAGGCGGTCGCCGAACCGGCTCTTGAACTGGGGAGCAGGCGTTCTCCCTCGACGACGGACAGACCCCCACGCACTCCGGAGAACAGTGGGGTGGAGGTGACGTCGATGCCCGCGTACACGAACGTCGCGCCGATGAGTTCGGTGAGGTCTTTGATCAGGTCGGCGCTCTGGGCGCCGGTGGTGGTGCGGGGGTTGAGCCGGTGGATCTCGTCGACTTTACCGACCGCAGGAGCTCGGATACCGGCTCTGAACTGCGACGATTCATAGACTACTTGTTCGCGACGTGGGTTGGGGCATTGTTTCCGCTCGTTCGTGCGGTCCACCTGTGTGAGCGGAAGGGTGGTGCGCGAGGCGTCGCAGGCCGAGGGTACTGGCCTCGTTGTAAATCAATCGCTCCGAGGCGTGAGGCCCGGCACGATACGGGCATGACGAGCGATCTCTTGTGTGACCGGGCCCGGGAGCTATGGGTGGAGCTGGCGATGGAGCCAGTGGAGTTCGCCTCCTCGGAGAGTGCGGACGTCGTGGTCTCTCCTGGCTCGCGGTTGTGTCCGCAGTCGTGGACGGGGATCGTGGTGATCGATGGCGCCGGCATCGTCACCGTGCCGAGTGCGCAGGTCGCCCGGCTGATGGTCGGCGCTTCAAGCAAGCTGTCCGGTGAAGGGCTCCTCGACGAAGATCGGCTGCGTGAGGTGCTGCCCGTCCTCGATGTTCTTGGCCCTGCGTCTCTCCTGTATCTCGCCCGCGCCGACTTCTTGCCAGTGCAAGGAGGCGCCGCTGTCGAGGAGGTGGCGTGCGGAGACGCATCCCCGGCCAGGAGTTCGCCGGCCCTGCCGGAGTCCCAGTGCGAGGTGCATAGCGGGTCCCTGTGGGCTGATTAGTGCTCGTACGCTGCTCGTAGGGCGGCGCAGTGGGGCAGGAGGCCACCAGTCAGGGCCCATGTGCCGTGCCGGAGTTGAGGTAGCAGGGTGGCGCGGAGTGGATGAGGCCCAGGAGTGCTTTGACCGACAACAGCGAACGCGTCAAGGCCGGCAACACCTTCTTGCCCCACGGCCCCATCGGCGCCTCGCCGCCATCAGCGCCAACGGTGAGGGATGCGAATTCGTTCGCGAAGCCGAGGGTTTGCTTGGTGAGGTGTTCCAGGGCCCGTGAAGTTCCACTGGCGGCAGGACTGGCATCAGGCGTGGAAGACGGGGTGTGACTGGTTCGGGTGGCGTGTTGACGCGTCAACACGCCACCCGGATCGAGAGGGATCGAGTGGGGTCGAGGGAGGGGGGAACGGGGGTCTATGTCCGAGTTCTGCCGTGTCCTTGCAGGTCAGGACGGTAACAGTTTTGGGCTCCGGTCCCTCCGGTGCGTAAGGGGCAGACGCGGGAGGCCGGCGGATGGGGCCGGCTCCCCGGCGTCATCTTCGGGGGACGCCCCGACCCGTGACCGCGGAGCGCTGTCCGTGCGGCCCGGGTGCGGGCACACGCGCGGGAAGGCCCCCGCTCGACCGGCGTGGTCGACGGGGGCCCTCCAGCGTTGCCAAGCGGGTCGCTCAGAACGCGTGGCGCTTCTGAGCACCGAAGACGAAGACGGTGTTGTCGTTGAGGAACTTGTCGTCGTCCGACTTGAAGATCTTCGTGTACTCCTTCTCGATCTCGGTGTTGACGTGCTTGTAGTGGTTGTGGTGCGGCTTGCCGCTGGCCTGGGCCGTGGCGGCGCCGGCGCCGATCAGGCCGGTGATGGCGAAGGCGACTGCGACGGACTTGGTGACTGCGCTCATGCGCATGGCGACCTCCTGGTGTGATGAGTCCTTTTACAGATACCTCGTACCGCTACGTCGTTGTTTCATCGCGAGGCGACGCGACGGCAGAGCGACCCGAACGGCTCCATCCCTTCCACCGGAGCGGGCTCACAGGGGGGAGAGGCGGGCCATCGTCCCGGGTTCGCCGGCCGTGCGGGGCGTCGTGGTGAGCATCTCGTCCAGGGCGTGGACGAGGATCTGCTCGACGCCGTCGGCAGCGTCCGCGTCGGCCTTGCCGCGGAAATGGCTCAGCCAGCCGTAGGGGGCCATGGAGCCGCCTGCCACGCGCGGATGGTCCCTGTCCCAGCCGCCCTCGTAGGAGCCTCCTGAGGTGCGGAGCAGGAGTTCGTCGGTCGGGATGTACGCGCAGGTCTCGTTGGCGTATCCGCCGATCCACAGGCTCTCGGGGCCGCCGTGCCGGGACCGCAGGATGCCGGCGTAACCGGAGACCAGCTCTCCGCCCGTCAGGGCCAGCGCCAGGCCGGGGGTTCCGCCGAGCTTCCATACGTGCACCGGCAGATGCACCGTGCCGGCGTAGGAGCGGGTGGCCAGTTGCCGCAGCATCACATGTGCGTGGCGGCGCCTGACGGGTGCGGTGGCGGTACCGCGCAACCGGGAGGCGAAGGCCGCGGCGAAGACGGAGTGCTCCCGCGGGGTGCGGGGGACGTCCAGGGGGAGGGCCACGCGGCGGGACTCGGCGGCCAGGGGGCCGTGGAGGGTGCGGCCCGGCCCGGCCAGGGCACGGGTGACCGCGCCGGCCAGCCGGGCGCCGACCCGCTCACAGTGGTCGGGGCCGAACTGGTCGCGCGTGCCCGGGTTCTGGTCACCCGCAGCTCCCAGGAGGAAGTGGGCGAAGGCGCCGGGCAGTGCCTCCTCGACGCGGGCGACGGCCACCCCCGGATAGTCCGAGTCGACCAGGGCTTCAACCCCGCCGGCCGCGACCGGATGGCAGCCGTAGCCGAACAGCACGGCGCGCACGCCGCCGTGCGTGTTCCGCGCCACCAGGACCGGGACCGCGACCTCCGCGTGCGGGAGCCCCGCGCGGTTGACGGCGAAGTCCTCGTGGCCCATGTGGAACTCAAGGGAACACGGGGTGGCGCGGGAGGAGAGGGTGCGCCCGACGAGGTCCGTGAGGTCGCGGACGAGGCGGCGGGTGTAGGAGCGGAGGGCCCCGGCGGACTCGTACGGAATGCCGTAGGAGATGTACGGGTCGAGGTGTTCGGGCAGAACGGGACCGCCGTGCGTATGGGTGGCGGTGAGGATGAGGCGCGCGTCGCTGACGCGGTACCGCCGGCGGACGGCGGTGCGGACCGCCTGGTGCACGGAGGGGGGAATCCCCAGTACGTCGGCGGTGACGATCAGGTGCGGCACACCGGAGTGGCGCAGAACGGTGCAGCGGGCGTACAGACGCCGCCGGACACCGGTGGCGACCCGCGGGCCACTGGTGGTGGCGTAACCGGCCAGCCACGTGTCCTTGCCCAGGCGGGGAGTGATGTCGGCCCTGCCTGTGGCGACGCTGAACGCGGGGAGGTCTCCGCCTGCGCCGCCCGCCGGCGCAGGCGCACGTGTGCGGCAGGCGGCGGCCCCGAAGACCGCCGTGCCCAGCAGTGACCGCCTCGCCAGCGGCTGGGCGCCCGGGAGGTGGCGCAGAGGATTCAGCACTCTTGTGGATATAGGCGAGTGCTGACGGCGCGTCAGTACATTGCTCCGACTCGCGGCGCGGCGCAGGGCCCCGCCACCGGTCCTGGTCCCCGGCCTGGCCCCCGCTCCTGACCCGGGGGGCGTGCCCCGGAGAGGGCCCCGTTCCCCGGGCGGGAGAGCTCACCCGGTGAGCGCGTTCGCCTCGGGGGAGGGGGCGGTGCGGGCGTCGGAGGGTGTCGGGGCCACGGGGACCTGGGCCTCCGACCAGTTCCTGACGATGTCGCGGACGGAGAGGATGCCCACCGGCTCGCGTTCGTCGAGCACGATCAGATGCCGGAAGCCGCCCCGCGACATGGCCTCGGCCGCCGCGTCCAGGGTCCACGCGGGCGTCGCGAAGACCACATCGGTCGTGGTGTGGTCCTGGGCCCGCTCCTGGTCCGGGTCCTGGCTCGCGCCGAGGGAGTTGAGGACGTCGCGCTCGGTCAGTATGCCGATTCCGCTGGTGTCCGGGTCGAGCACGACGGCGGCGCCGACCCGGCGTTCCGACATGAGGCGGGCGGCTTGGCGGAGAGTGTGGTCGGGGCCGATGGTGAGGACCACGGTGGTCATCGCGTCGTGGACGTGTCCGGGCATGAGAAGTGCCACCTCCTTGGAGGAACCCCCGCTCTCCGAGAAGGAGTTCACAAGGTCACAAGCGCTCGGATTCTCATGCTCACATGCGGCAGGAGTCCCAACAAGGGGCGCTACGCGTTCAGATAGTTCAGCGTCGATTCGTGCAGCAGCCCGTTGGAGGCCACCGCGTTGCCGCTGTGCGGACCTGGGTTGCCGTCCAGGCCGGTGAAGACGCCGCCCGCTTCCTCGACGATGATCGCGTTGGCCGCCATGTCCCACAGCGACAGCTCCGGCTCGGCGCACATGTCCACCGCGCCCTCGGCGACCAGCATGTACGGCCAGAAGTCGCCGTATCCGCGCGAGCGCCAGCAGTCGCGGGTGAGGTCGAGGAAGCCGTCCAGCATGCCGCGCTCCTCCCAGCCGTGCAGCGAGGAGTACGCGAACGAGGCGTCCCGCACCTCGGACACCTGGGAGACGCCGATCCGGGACGCCTTGGTCAGGCTGCGGCCCGTGTAGGCGCCGACGCCCTTGGCGGCCCACCAGCGGCGGCTGAGCGCGGGCGCCGACACGACACCGACGACCGGCTGCTCGCCGTTCTCGCCCAGGTCCGTCAGGGCGATCAGCGTGGCCCACACGGGGACGCCGCGCACGTAGTTCTTGGTGCCGTCGATCGGGTCGATGATCCAGCGCCGGGGGCCGTGGCCCTCCGTCCCGAACTCCTCGCCCTGCACCGCGTCCCGTGGACGCGTTCGTTGCAGCGAAGTCCGGATCAACTCCTCGGTCGCCTTGTCGGCGTCGCTCACCGGCGTCATGTCCGGCTTGGTCTCGACCTTCAGGTCGAGAGCCTTGAACCGTTCCATGGTCGCGGCGTCGGCGGCGTCGGCCAGCACATGGGCGAGACGCAGATCATCGTGGTAGTCCGGCATGTGCGAACAGTATCGAGCGGCGAAACCCCCGGCCACAGGGCCATGCGGTGCGGGCTGTATTGACACCTCTTGGCGGCGCGTCAATTCTGTGCCGCACGCCGGGCCGCCGGGCCTCGGGCTGGGGAGGCAACGATGCCTACTGCACGCGAGACCTTGCTGGAGGCCGCGCACGCCGCGGTCAGGGCACAGCCCTGGACGGGGGTGCGGATGGTCGACGTCGCGGCGGCGGCCGGGGTGTCCCGGCAGACCCTCTACAACGAGTTCGGCAGCAAGGAGGGACTCGGGGCCGCGCTCGTGAACCGGCTGGTCGAGGACTTCCTCGACGGGGCGGCGCGCGCGGTGACCGAGGCGGGCCGCACCGGCGCCGACCCCGCGGCCTGCTGCGCGGCGGCGGCGGGCTGGGTGCTGCGCAGCGCGCGGGAGGAGCCCATCGTGCGCGCTGCGCTCACCGGCTGCTGGGGGACCCGCATGCCGCTGCCCCCGGCCCGCCACGCGCCCACCGCCGGGCTGCCGGGGGAACCGGCCGAACTCGCCCTCGTGCTGCGCGACCGCGCGGTGTCCGGCCTGGACCAGGCCGGGACGCTTCCGCTCGGGGGCCCGCAGCCGGTGCCCGCGGCGCACAACGGTGGGCAGGGAAAGCTGGAACTGGCCTACGAGACCGGGTTACGGGTCGCCCTGTCGTACGTCGTCGCACCGGGAAGAGGCCCGGACGACGGGCCGTGCGGCAGGGTGGACGAGGTGGTGAGGGCACTGCTGGAGCGCAAATGACCGCTGCGGGAGAGCGGTTGGCGCGGCGTGCGCGCAGGCGTCCGGCGGGGTCCGCGTGGGCGTCCCGGAGCGTGGGTGCGGGCGGCCGGTGGGGCTGTCAGTGGGTGCTGCCGGAGAGCTGGAGACCGATGACGCCGATGATGACGAACGAGATCGAGACCAACTTGAGGGTGGAGACCATGTCGCCGAGGAAGGCCATGCCGTAGATGGCCGTACCGGCGGCACCGATGCCGGTCCACACGGCGTAGGCGGGACCGACGTCGAGCCGCTTGAGGGCGAGGGTCAGCAGGCCGAAGCTGCCCAGCGCGAAGGCACAGAAGGCGACCGTCGGCCACAGCCGGGTAAAGCCGTGAGAGAGCTTGAGGCAGACTGCGAAACCCGTCTCCAGCAGCCCCGCGACGACGACCAGCAGCCATGCCATGTGCTCTTCCTCCCGTTACTCCCTTTGGGGTCAAGCGCAAGCAAACAGTATGCAGGGGGAGGCGGATGGAAGCGATCAATCCCCTTCTCGTCTTTCGCGCGTCGCCAGGAGGCGGCGCAGCGAATGGAGCCGGGCTGGTTCCGCGTGCCCGTCGGCGACCCACTGGTCGAGCGCGCAGTCGGGTTCGTTGTGGGTGCATCCCCGTGGGCACCCGGCGGCGCCGGCTTCGAGGTCGGGGAACGCCTGGATGACGCGCGAGGGTTGGATGTGGTTCAGGCCGAACGACCGTACGCCCGGGGTGTCGATGACCCAGCCGTCCTCGCCGATCGTGGACGGGGGCAGCGGCAGCGCGAGCGCCGAGGTCGTGGTGTGCCGGCCGCGTCCCGTGACGGCGTTGACGATGCCCGTGGCGCGCTGCCGTTCCGGCACGAGCGCGTTCACCAGGGTGGTCTTGCCGACGCCGCTGTGCCCGACGAACACCGTGATCTGGCCCCGCAGCTGCTCCCGCAGGGCTTCGGCCGCCGAGCCCTCCGAGCCTTCCGCCAGCTCGTCCCTGCTGGTGACGGCGTAGCGCAGGCCCAGGGGCGCGTAGGTGTGCAACAGCGGCCCCGCGGAGGCCAGATCGGACTTCGTCAGTACGAGCAGCGGTTCGAGCCCCGCGTCGAAGGCGGCGACCAGACAGCGGTCGATGAGCCGGGAGCGGGGCTCCGGATCGGCGAGGGCCGTGACGATGGCGAGCTGGTCGGCGTTGGCGACGATGATCCGCTCGTAGGGGTCGTTGTCGTCAGCGGTTCTGCGCAGTGTCGAGGTGCGCTCCCCGACGCGCACGATGCGCGCCAGGGTGTCCTTCTCGCCCGTCAGGTCGCCGACGACGGCGACCCTGTCACCGACCACCACGCCCTTGCGGCCCAGTTCGCGTGCCTTCATCGCGGTGATCGTCCGGTCCTCGACCAGGACGGTGAGGCGGCCCCTGTCGACGGTGAGGACCAGGCCCTCGGAGGCGTCCTCGTGCTTGGGGCGGGTGTGGGTGCGGGGGCGGGTGCCCTTGCGTGAGGGGCGGAAGCGGATGTCGTCCTCGTCGGTGTGCTTGCCGTAGCGGCGCATCGCGGGAGCCCCTCAGGCTCTCTCTCCGACGGGTGTTCCGAGCATGCCCTCCCACAGGGCGGGGAAGTCGGGCAGCGTCTTGCCCGTGGTCGCGATGTTCTCGACCTGTACGCCCTCGACGGCGAGGCCGAGCAGTGCGCCGGCGGTGGCGAGGCGGTGGTCGTCGTACGTGTGGAAGACGCCGCCGTGCAGGGGGCGCGGCCGGATGCGCAGCCCGTCGTCGGTCTCGGTCACATCGCCGCCCAGGCCGTTGACCTCCTTGACGAGCGCTGCCAGCCGGTCGGTCTCGTGCAGGCGCAGGTGTGCGACTCCGCGCAGCACCGACTCGCTGTCAGCGAGCGCCGCGACGGCCGCGATGCCGGGGGTCAGTTCGCCGACGTCGCTGAGATCGACGTCGATGCCGCTGATCCGGCCGCTGCCGGTGAACGTGAGGCCGCGCTCGTCGAGTTCGTACGAGCCGCCCATGGCCGAGAAGATGTCCCGGAGCGCGTCGCCCGGCTGCGTGGTGCGCGCCGGCCAGTCGGGGACGGTGACACGGCCGCCGGTGACGAGCGCGGCGGCGAGGAAAGGCTGCGCGTTGGACAGGTCCGGCTCGACGGTCACGTCGCGGCCGAGCAGCGCTCCGGGAGTGACGCGCCACACGTTGGGCTCGCCGCCGTCCTCCGGCGCGTCCACCTGGGCACCGGCGGCACGCAGCATGTCGACGGTCATCCGGATGTGCGGCGTCGAGGGCAGCGTGCGGCCCGTGTGGCGGACCTCGACGCCCTGGTTGAAGCGGGCGCCGGACAGGAGGAGCGCGCTGACGAACTGGCTGGAGGAGGAGGCGTCGATCTCGACGGTGCCGCCCGTCAGCGAGCCGCCCCCGTGCACCGTCAGGGGCAGCGCCCCGCGCCCCGCGTCCTCGACCCGGGCGCCCAGGGTGCGCAGCGCGTCGATGACTCCGTGCAGCGGGCGCTCGTAGGCGCGCGGGTCGCCGTCGAAGCGGATGGCGCCGTCGGCGAGGGCCGCGACCGGGGGCAGGAAGCGCATGACCGTACCGGCGTTGCCCACGTCGACGGTGGCGGGCCCGTGCAGCGTGGTGGGGATCACACGCCACGCCTCACCGGAGACCGGAGCGCCCTCCACCGCAGCGGTGCGGGAGGCGGAGGAGACCGTCTCCTCGATCTGCACGCCCATCGTGCGCAGGGCCTCCGCCATCAGCAGGGTGTCGCGGGAGCGCAGCGGGCGCCGCAGCCAGCCGGGCTCGGAGGAGAGCGCAGCCAGGACGAGACCCCGGTTGGTGACCGACTTGGATCCGGGGACGGTGACGGTCGCGTCGACCGGGCCGCCCGCGGCTGTGGGGGCTGGCCAGAGGGGGGTTTCTGCGGCAGTGGTGCGCTGGTCGGTCATGGAGGCCACTTTAGTGGTTGAGCCGGGGGTCGATTCTTGATCAGATGTGGAGAAATGCTGGCGAAACATGACGCTGCTAAGGGGGCGCCGGTCCGCCCTCAGAGGCCGAGCAGCCAGCGCCCTCCGCCCAGGAGCGACAGGAGCGCGACGGCGTGGAAGAGCAGCAGCCACGCGGCGGCGGGTACGTGCGTGAGGCGGGAGAGCTGGTCGGCGTCCGAGTCCGGAGCGCCGCCGCGCCGCCGCTTCGACTGCAGCTCGAAGACGGGGCGTACGCCTCCCAGCAGCAGGAACCACACGGCGGCATAGGCGAAAGCGGCCTGCACGGAGGCGTCCGTCAGCCAGGAGACGAGCAGGAAGGCGCCGCCGGCGACGAGGACGGTGAGCACCCCGTAGGCGTTGCGGATCATGACGAGCATGGCGATCAGGAGCGCTGTCGCGCCCCACAGGAGCGCGGTGATGTGGTTGGCCGAGAGCAGCCACGCGCCGCCGAGTCCGAGCAGTGGGGGAGCGGTGTATCCGGCGGCGGCGGTCAGGACCATGCCTATTCCGGTCGGTTTCCCCCGGGAGACGGTCAGTCCTGAGGTGTCCGAGTGCAGCCGGATGCCGTCCAGACGCCTGCCGGAGACCAGGGCTATGAGCCCGTGGCCGCCCTCGTGCGCGATCGTGACCGCGTTGCGCGACAGCCGCCACACCCCGTGCGGCAGCACCGCGAGCAGCGCGACGAGCCCTGTGACGATCACCAGCCACTGGTCGGGATCCGGCTGGCTTCCGAAGACCCGGTCCCAGACGTCCGTGATGCTCGCGTTGTCCATCTTTCCGCTTGCCCTCCCCTGTTCTGTCTCCGAGGGACCTTCCTGTCCAACGGGCGGCGGCTTCGCGCCGTGCCGTGGCAGTCTTGCAGCATGTGCGGACGGTATGCAGCGAGCAGGGGGGCCGAGGACCTCGCCGGGCTCTTCGAGGTCGAGAAGTGGGATCCGGAAGAGGCGCTGGCGCCGGACTGGAACGTCGCGCCGACCAAGCAGGTGCACGCGGTGCTCGACCGCCCCGTCAAGGGCGCGGACGACCAGACTCCGGTCCGGCAGCTACGGGTGCTCAAGTGGGGCCTGGTGCCCGGCTGGGCCAAGAGCCCGGACGTGGGCGTGAAGATGATCAACGCCCGTGCGGAGACCGTCCATGAGAAGCCCGCCTACCGGCGCCCCTTCGCCGCCCGGCGCTGCCTGCTCCCGGCCGACGGCTACTACGAGTGGGTCACCGCACAGGGCGAGCTGAAGCTCGAACAGGAGGGCAGGAAGAAGCGGGCACGCAAGCAGCCCTACTTCGTGACTCCCGACGACGGCAGCGTGATGGCGATGGCCGGGCTCTACGAGTTCTGGCGGGACAAGACCCTTCCCGACGACCACCCGCTCGCCTGGTGGACGACCTGCACCGTCATCACCACGGAGGCCGAGACGGCGCCGCTGGCGAACGAGGGCGAGACGGGCGAGAACGGCCCGCGCTCGCTCGCCGACATCCACCCCCGCATGCCGCTGATGCTGCCCCCCGAGCGCTGGGACGCCTGGCTGGACCCGACCCGCGCGGACCAGGGGGAACTGCGCGCGCTGCTGGAGCCGCCGCCCGAGGGCCTGATGCGCGCCTACCCGGTCTCCACCGACGTCAGCAACGTGCGCAACAACGGGGCCGGGTTGCTCAAGGAACTGGCGGCGCCCGAGGAGGAGACGCTCTTCTGAGCCGTGTCGTCGGCTCCCGCCGGGAGAGGGCGCGGTGTCCCTGCGGGCGCTTCGCAGGCTGCCTGTGCGGTGTGGCCCGGCGCGCGGTTTCCCCGCCTCTCCGGGCCGCCCACGCGGCGCAGCCGCATGTGACGCCGCCCCCGCGCCCCGGGATTGGCAGGATGCGGTCATGAGTGAGACAGCAGGGACGGCCGAGACCGTCTCGACTCCTGCGGGCACGGCCCGCATCACCTGGCACCGCGCGAAGAACGCGCACACGGTGCTGGCACTCGGCCACGGCGCCGGCGGCGGGATCGAGGCGCGGGACCTGCGGGCCCTCGCCGCGGCGCTGCCGGCTTCCGGGGTGAGCGTCGCGCTGGTGGAGCAGCCGTGGCGGGTGGCGGGCAAGAAGGTCGCCCCGGCACCCGCGACCCTCGACGCGGCCTGGACGGCGCTCTGGCCGGCCCTGGAGCGCCCCGGACTGCCCGTCGTCGCGGGCGGGCGCAGCGCCGGGGCCAGGGTGGCCTGCCGTACGGGCAGGGAACTGGGCGCGCGTGCGGTCCTCGCGCTGTCCTTTCCGCTGCACCCGCCGGGCAAGCCGGAGAAGTCCCGCGCGGGCGAGCTGACGGGGACGGGGCTTCCCGTGCTGGTGGTGCAGGGCGGACGCGACCCGTTCGGGCGTCCCGGGGAGTTCCCCGAGGGCACGCGGGTGGTGGAGGTGCCCTACGGGGACCACGGTTTCGCCGTGCCCAAGAAGGCGGACCTCTCGGAGGAGCAGGCGATGGATGTGATCGCCGCCTCGGTGACCGACTGGCTCGGCCGGGAATGAGACGCGGGGGACGGCAGTTGTACGGAGAGTCGGTACACGTACGCACAGCACCACGAGGAGAGGGAGCCGCCCGTATGGGTTCTGTCGCTTGCCCGGAGCGCCCGCAGGCCGTTGACCTGGACTGGGCCACGGTGGCGCTGTCCGGAGGCTCGAAGATTCGAGCGGCGGACGGTACGGATCGTCGTCTATTCTCCGATTCGAGCGAGTCCTCGTTCGGACTCGTCACGACGTTGGAGGAGGTGGGTCCTGTCACCGGGACCGATGGCGGCGGAAGTGCTCAGCAGAATCAGGCGTCCGAGACCGAGGAGCAGCGCAGCGCGCGCTTCGAGCGGGACGCTCTCACCTTCCTCGACCAGATGTATTCGGCCGCGCTGCGCATGACGCGCAATCCGGCCGATGCCGAGGATCTGGTGCAGGAGACGTATGCCAAGGCGTACGCGTCCTTCCACCAGTTCCGTGAGGGCACCAATCTCAAGGCGTGGCTGTACCGCATTCTCACGAACACGTTCATCAACTCGTACCGCAAGAAGCAGCGTGAACCCCAGCGCAGTGCGGCGGAGGAGATCGAGGACTGGCAGCTCGCGCGGGCCGAGTCGCACATGTCGACCGGGCTGCGTTCGGCCGAGGCCCAGGCCCTCGACCACCTGCCCGACTCGGATGTGAAAGAAGCGCTCCAGGCGATCCCCGAGGAGTTCCGCATCGCGGTCTATCTGGCCGATGTCGAGGGCTTTGCCTACAAGGAGATCGCGGACATCATGGGGACACCTATCGGCACGGTGATGTCCCGTCTGCACCGGGGACGGCGCCAGCTTCGCGAGATGCTGGAGGGTTACGCCCAGGAGCGTGGCCTGGTTCCGGCCGGCGCGGCGGCGGACGGGTCGCAAGACCGGAAAGGCTCGGGCTCATGAGTTGCGGAGATCCGCACGAGACGGACTGCTCTGAGGTCCTGGACCACCTCTATGAGTACCTGGACCGGGAGATGCCCGACAGCGACTGCGAGAAGTTCAAGGAGCACTTCGACGAATGCTCCCCGTGCTTCGAGAAGTACGGACTGGAGCAGGAGGTCAAGAAGCTCGTCAAGCGCTGCTGCGGGCAGGACGACGTTCCCACCGATCTGCGGGCCAAGGTGATGAGCCGGATCGAGGTGATCCGGCAGGGCGAAGGGCCCGAGGCGTCGACGGGCGGTGCGGTGGGCGCCGCCGGGCCGGCGGGAACCACCGGTTCCGCCGGAACGTCCGGTACCGGAGGGCTCTCCGGCCCCACTGGGACGGCCGGTTCCGCCGGGACTGCCGGCGCCACCGCACACGCGGGGGCCGTCGGACAGAAGGCAGGGGCCGGAGCCGGGGCAGGGAGCGTTCCGCAGGACGACGAGGCAGCCTCCGCGGCGGACAAGAACCCCGCCTGACACGGGAGTTCGCCCTGTTCAGAGCCGACCGGGCTGTGTGACCGTTTCTCTCCGCTCTCACTCTTTCGTGTGAGCACTTCTTCTCCCGTACGGGGGAACGCGGCCACGAGCCACCCCCCGGCGCGCATACCGCCATATCCTCCCCGGATTGTCAGAGGTGGGGAGGAGGCACACGATGCGTGCTCGGGGAGCCGAGCTACCGGTGGCGGCGCGCGCCACAGTCGCCTGCGCGGCGCTCGCCGCCGCACTGTGCACGGCGCCGGCGCTGGAGCGGCACCGGGAGACGGAATGGACGGCGGTGCTGCCGCTCGCCGCGCTCTACGCGCTGTGCGAGTACGCGCCCCGCTGTCCTTTGATGAGACGCCGGATGCCCAACGGGCCCGGCGCGCTGCGCCCGGTGTTCTTCCCGGTCCTCCTCGCGGCCGTCTGTCTGCTGCCGCCCTCCGCCGCCGCGCTCACGGCCGTCCCCGGAGCGCTTGTCGGCCGCGTCGACCCCCGCCACGCGCCGGCCCGCCGTGTCTGGCACGCGGCCCGGCTCACCCTCGCGCTGTGTGCCGCCTCCCATGTGAGCGAACTGCTGGGCGTAGACGCGGGCCAGGCGCGGTTCCCGTACGCGCTGCTGCCCGCCATGACGGCCGCGCTCACGCTCTGCGCCGTGCTCACGGCGCTGGACGGCTGGATCCTCGTCACGGCCGAGCGCTGTTCGCCGCGTACCGCGTGGCGCGGTCAGCTGGCGCGCTCGGCGGGGCCGCATGTCGTGCACGGGCTGGCCGGGCTGATGATGGCGGTGCTGTGGCGCAGTGCCTACGGGCCCGTGGCCGCGATGTTCGTGCTGCTGCCGATGTGCATCTGCTCCTGGGTCTTCGCGCAGTACCAGCGCGAACGCGGGGCGCACCAGGCCACCATCCGGGCGCTGGTGCAGGCCGTCGACATCAAGGACCGCTACACGCGCGGCCACAGCGAACGCGTGGGCCGCGCCTCCGTGCTGATCGCGCGGGAGCTGGGCATGGGCGAGGAACGCACGGAGACGCTGCGCTTCGCCGGCATCCTGCACGACGTCGGCAAACTCGGCGTCCCCACCCGCCTGTTGCGCAAGGACGGCCCCCTCACACCGCAGGAACGCCGTGTGATCGAACTGCACCCGGAGTACGGGCACGAGATGGTGCGCGGCATCGGCTTCCTCGGCGAGGCACGCTCGGCGATCCTGCACCACCACGAACGCATGGACGGCAGCGGCTATCCGTACGGTCTCTCCGGCACCGACATCCCGGAGTTCGCGCGGGTCGTCGCCGTCGCCGACGCCTTCGACGCGATGACCTCCACCCGGAGTTACCGCCGCGCGCGGCCCGTTCCCGTGGCGCTGGAGGAGCTTCGCCGGTGCGCCGGAACGCAGTTCGACCCCCGTATGGTCGCCGCGCTCATCGGCGCTCTGGAGCGGCAGGACTGGTCGGTGGCCGTGACGGCCGACCTGCCCGGCGAGCCCGTACCGGCCAACGCGCCGCAGGAGACGCCCGGTGCGCCCCCTGAGGGGCCGGACACCGGCGCGGAGAGCGGGGATCCGGCGGGGCGCCGCGCGAGCGGAAACGTCCCGGCCGTATGAGCACCGCGCCTTCCGTGCCCCGTTTCGTGGCCGTGCTGTACGCCGCGGCAGCCGCGCTGTGCGCCGCCGCGCTCTGCCATGTGCTGTGGCACGGTGTGGCCCAGCCCGGGATCGCGCTGGTCTTCGGACTCGTCATCGCCGTCGGTGAGTTGACGCGCGTCCGCCTGGAGGGCGCCGACGGCGACGTACGGGCCGTGGGACCGCTCGGCGGCGCGGGGGCGCTCGGCTACGCCATGCTCGGCGAGGTGCACCACGAGCCCACCTCACACGGGGTGCTCCAGGTCGTCGCCGTCGCCGTCGTGGCCTCTCTCGTGGGGCTCGCGCCGCACGTCGCGCTCGGCAGGGCGCCGGGACTTGACGTGGTGTCGCGCACCGTACTGGGCGTGGGCTTCGCAGCGGGCTGCTTCCAACCGCTCTACAACAGCGGCCTTCTGGGGCAGATCACGGCTCCGGGGCCCGGATACGCACTGTGTCTGTTCGGTATCACGCTGCTCACCGGGCTGTTCGACGTGCTGCTCGCCGCCGCGGTCGTCGCGGCGCGTACCGCGTGGCCGTTCCCGCCGCTGCTGCGCGAGGAGTTGCGCACCCGTCTGAGCATCGTTCCCGCCATGGCGGCCACCGGCGCCGTGCTCGCGCTCGCGGTCGCCGTGGCGGGCCTGTGGGCGCTTCCGGTCTTCTGCGTACCGCTGCTGCTCACGCAGTTCTCCTTCCGCCGTTACACCTCCGTACGGGCGACATACCGGCAGACGATCTCCTCCCTCGCCCGTGCGACGGAGGTCGCCGGATACACCCCGCGCGGGCACGCGCGCCGAGTGGCCGACCTCAGCCGCGCGGTGGGGCGTGAGCTGGGCCTCGCGGAGGCCGAACTCACTGTGCTGGAGTACGCGGCGCTCATGCACGACATCGGCCAGCTCTCGCTCGTCGACCCCGTGCCCGGAGGGGCGACGGAGCCGCTGGAGCCGGCGGAGCGGCGCCGGATCGCGCTGCTCGGCGGTGCGGTCGTGCGCCAGACAGGCGTGCACGGGCACATCGCCTCAGTGGTGGAACGCCAGGCAGACCCCTACCGGGAGCAACCGGTGACCGCCCGTGTCATCCGTACGGTCAACGCGTATGACGACCTGCGCACAGGGCGCGGCGGCGAAGCACCCGCCGGGCCGTGCCAGGCGCTGGAGCAGCTCCGTCTGGCCACCGCGCGTGACTACGAACCACGGGTGGTGGAAGCCCTGTCACGCGTTGTGTCCCGGGGCTTCGAAGCATGACGCACGGGTAATGAGCGAGCACCCGAGCGGGCATGGTTGGATGCGAAGGGGGAACCGCGAAAGGCGCGTACGGCGCGGTGCGCACAGCGCGCAGGACCTCAGCGACAGGCGGGAAGTCAGACGGAAACGGCGGATTCGGCAGGGACACAGTGAGGATCTTCGGCAAGGTGCGGCACCGTCCCTCCGCCTCCTGGCGGCAGGCGACGGACCGCGCGTTCACGCTTATCGGCGACGGGCGTTACGAGGACGCGGGCGCTCTGCTCACCCGCGCCGCCGATCTGGAGCCGTGGCTCTCGGAGTCCTGGTTCAACCTCGCGCTGCTGCACAAGTTCCGGCACGACTGGGAGCAGGCGCGGGCGGCCGGGCTCCGCGCGGTCGCACTGCTGGACCGCGAGACGGGGGCGCCCGACTGGTGGAACGTCGGCATCGCGGCGACGGCGCTGCAGGACTGGCCACTGGCACGCCGCGCCTGGCAGGCGTACGGGCTGCATGTGCCAGGGCACGCACAGACAGCGGCGGCGGCCGGAGAGCCCTCGGGAATGCACCTGGGCAGCGCGGCCGTGCGGCTCTCGCCCGAGGGCGAGGCCGAGGTCGTGTGGGGGCGGCGCATCGACCCGGCGCGGATGGAGATCCAGAGCATCCCGCTGCCCTCTTCGGGGCGGCGCTGGGGCGAGGTCGTGCTGCACGACGGCGTACCGCACGGTGAGCGGACCACGGCGGCCGGCCCCTCGTACCCCGTGTTCGACGAGATCGAGCTGTGGGCGCCCTCTCCCGTCCCCACGTGGGTCGTACTGCTGGAGGCCGCCTCGGAGGCCGACAGGGACGCGCTGGAGCGCCTGGCGGCCGACGCGGGCTTCGCGGCCGAGGACTGGTCCTCGTCCGTGCGCCTGCTGTGCAGGGCCTGCTCGGAGAGCGCCATGCCGGCCGACGAGGGCGACGGCAGCGTGCACCTGGATCCGCACGACCACAGTTCCCCAGGTCACCCCGGTCCTCTCGGGCACATGACGGCCGGCGGGCCGGGCGAGCTGTGGGTGCCCGAGCGGGAGTGCGGCCTCGCGGCGCCCTCGGCCCTGGTGCGGGGCCTGCTGGACGGTTGGGTCGCCGACAGTCCGGACACCCGGGAGTGGCGGGATCTGGAGGAGGTCTGCTGAGTACCCCCGTACGGCCCCGTACTCTGTAGGGCGACGAGACAGCGTGCAAGGGTCGCAGGAAGGCGTACGACGGCATGGCGCAGCAACAGGAAACCAGGGCCGAGTCGGCCGGTGTCAGCGGTGAGGGGCTCGTCGGCGGCACGGACGACACGACGGACGCCGGTGCGCGCGAGGAGGCACATCGCGCGCGCGGCACGGCCCGGCCTGTCACGGTCGTCGGCAATCCGGTCCTGCACCGCGAGTGCCGGGAGGTGACGGAGTTCGGCGACGAACTGGCCGCGCTGATCGACGACATGTTCGCCAGCCAGCGTGCCGCGGAGGGCGTGGGGCTCGCGGCCAACCAGATCGGCGTCGACCTGAAGGTCTTCGTCTACGACTGCTGGGACGACGACGGTGTGCGGCACGTCGGTGCCGTGTGCAACCCGGTGCTCGACCAACTCCCCGCGGAGGACCGGGTCCTGGACGACGGCAACGAGGGCTGCCTGTCCGTCCCCGGCGCCTACCACCCGCTCGCGCGCCCCGACTACGCGGTCGTGCGCGGCCAGGACGCCGAAGGCAAGCCGATCGCCGTCGAGGGCACGGGCTACTTCGCGCGCTGCCTCCAGCACGAGACCGACCACCTGCACGGGTACCTCTACATCGACCGGCTCTCCAAGAGGGAGCGCAAGGACGTACTCCGGCAGATGGCCGAGAGCACGCCCCGCTACGACGTCGTGCCGAACGAGGAATGAGCCGCCCGCGCCCCAGGTGCGGTGGCGCGGGCGGCTGCGCCGGCTAGAAGTCGTCGTCGAAGGAGACCGAGCCTTCGACGGCGACCTGGTAGGCCGAGGGGCGCCGCTCGAAGAAGTTGGTCAGCTCCTGGACGTTCTGCAGCTCCATGAAGGAGAACGGGTTGCTGGAGCCGTACCGCGCGGGGAAGCCGAGGCGCAGCAGCCGCTGATCGGCCACGGCTTCGAGATAAGCACGCATGGACTCGGTGTTCATGCCCGGCAGGCCCTCGCCGCACAGGTCGCGTGCGAACTGCAGCTCCGCCTCGACCGCCTCCTCCAGCATGGAGGTGACCTCCTGCTCCAGCGCGTCGTCGAACAGCTCGGGCTCCTCGGCGCGGACGGTGTCCACGACGTCGAAGGCGAACGCCATGTGCATCGACTCGTCCCGGAAGACCCAGTTGGTGCCCGTCGCCAGCCCGTGCAGCAGCCCGCGGGAGCGGAACCAGTAGACGTACGCGAACGCGCCGTAGAAGAACAGCCCCTCGATGCAGGCGGCGAAGCAGATCAGGTTGAGCAGGAAGCGGCGCCGGTCGGAAGCGCTCTCCAACTGGTCGATCCGCTCCGCGCCCTCCGCACCGTCCGCGCCCTCAAGCGCGGCCATCCACCGGAAGCAGAACTGCGCCTTCTCCCTGATGGAGGGGATGTTCTCGACGGCGGCGAACGCCTCGACCCGCTCGTCGTGATCGGGCAGATAGGTGTCCAGCAGCGTCAGATAGAACTGGACGTGCACGGCCTCCTCGAACAGCTGCCGTGACAGGTACAGGCGCGCTTCGGGGGAGTTGATGTGCTTGTAGAGCGTCAGCACGAGGTTGTTGGCGACGATGGAGTCCCCGGTGGCGAAGAACGCGACCAGCCGGCTGATCATGTGCTGTTCACCGGCGGAGAGCTTCGCGAGGTCGCTGACGTCGGAGTGCAGGTCGACCTCCTCGACGGTCCAGGTGTTCTTGATGGCGTCCCTGTAGCGCTCGTAGAAGTGCGGATAGCGCATGGGACGCAGGGTCAGTTCGAAGCCGGGGTCGAGCAGGTTCCTGGCGGGAGCGTGCGCCGTGGTGGCCGCGGGTGCCGCGGTGGTGTCGGTGGACGGCATTACTGGCAGACCTCGCAGGACTCGGGGTTTTCCAGGGAGCAGGCGACGGCTTCCGCCGTCGCGGGGACAGCGGTGCGTGCGGGGGCGGACGCGGTTGTGCTGGGGTCAGCGGCGGCCACGGCTGAGCCGGCGCCCGCCGCCTGCCCGATACGGGTCGCGGGGCGCGACCGCAAGTAGTACGTGGTCTTGATGCCGCGCTTCCAGGCGTACGCGTACATCGAGCTGAGCTTCCCGATGGTGGGGGAGGACAGGAAGAGGTTCAGGGACTGGCTCTGGTCCAGATACGGGGTGCGCGCGGCGGCCATGTCGATCAGGGCGCGCTGCGGGATCTCCCAGGCCGTGCGGTACAGCTCCCTGACGTGCGCGGGCAGCCAGTCCAGGCCGGCGACCGAGCCGTTGGCCTCCCGCAGGGCCTCGCGGGCACGCGCGTCCCACAGGCCGAGCCGCTTCAGCTCGTCGACGAGGTACGCGTTCACCTGGAGGAACTCGCCGCTGAGCGTCTCGCGCTTGAACAGGTTGGACACCTGCGGCTCGATGCACTCGTAGACGCCCGCGATCGAGGCGATGGTCGCGGTCGGAGCGATGGCGAGCAGCAGGGAGTTGCGCATGCCGGTGCGCGCGATGCGTGCCCGCAGGGCCGTCCACCGCTCGGGCCACGCCTGCCCCGCGCGTGCCCGCGGGTAGTGGTCCGGGTGCAGCACGCCCTGTGCCGTACGTGTCAACTCCCATGCGCCGTGCGGGCCGTGGCGCTCCGCCAGGTCCGCCGAGGTCTCGTAGGCGGCGAGCATCACGCGTTCGGCGATGCGGGTGGACAGCTCGGTGGCCCCGGGGGAGTCGAAGGGGAGGCCCAGCCGGAAGAAGACGTCCTGGAGGCCCATCACGCCCAGTCCGACGGGCCGCCAGCGGGAGTTGGAGCCGGACGCCTGCTCGGTCGGGTAGTAGTTGATGTCCACCACCCGGTCCAGGAACGTCACCGCGGTACGGACGGTGGCGTCCAGGCGCTCCCAGTCCATCCGGCCGTCGTCGCCCAGGTGGGCGGCGAGGTTCACGGAGCCGAGGTTGCACACGGCGGTCTCGCCGTCGTCCGTGACCTCCAGGATCTCCGTGCACAGGTTCGAGGAGTGCACGGTGCGGCCGGGCTGCGCCGTCTGGTTGGCCGTGCGGTTGGACGTGTCCTTGAACGTCATCCAGCCGTTTCCGGTCTGCGCGAGGGTGCGCATCATCGCCCCGTACAACTGCCGTGCCGGTACCCGCTTCCGGCAGCGCCCCTCCGCCTCGGCCCTGCGGTAGGCGGCGTCGAAAGCGTCGCCCCACAGGTCCACCAGCTCGGGTGCGTCCGAGGGCGAGAACAGCGACCACTCCTCGTCGGCCTCGACGCGCCGCATGAACTCGTCCGGCACCCAGTGCGCGAGGTTGAGGTTGTGGGTGCGGCGGGCCTCCTCGCCGGTGTTGTCGCGCAGTTCGAGGAACTCCTCGATGTCCGCGTGCCACGTCTCCAGGTACACGCACGCGGCGCCCTTGCGCCTGCCGCCCTGGTTCACGGCGGCGACGGACGAGTCCAGCGTGCGCAGGAACGGGACGATCCCGTTCGAGTGCCCGTTCGTGCCGCGGATGAGGGCTCCGCGTGCCCGTACACGTGAGTAGGAGAGGCCGATGCCGCCCGCGTGCTTGGAGAGGCGGGCGATCTGGTGGTAGCGCTCGTAGATCGAGTCCAGTTCGTCCTTCGGCGAGTCCAGCAGATAGCACGAGGACATCTGCGGGTGGCGCGTACCGGAGTTGAACAGCGTGGGGGAGGAGGGCAGATACGCCAGCGAACTGGTGAGCGCGTACAGCTCGGCCACCTCGTCGAGCGCGGCCCGTGAGCCGTCGGCCGCGAGCCCGCACGCGACGCGCAGCAGGAAGTGCTGCGGTGTCTCGATCGCCCGGCGCGTGCGGGGATGGCGCAGCAGATACCGCGACTGCACCGTGCGCAGCCCGAAGTAGCCGAACCGGTCGTCGGCGCCTTCGCCGACCGCCGAGGAGACGAGCGCGTCCAGCCGGTCGGCGTACGTACGGACGAAGGCGGCCGTCGCCTCTCCGATCAGCCCCTCGGCATGCCCCAGCGCGACCGAGTCCGAGAACGAGGTGACGCCCTGCGACGCCGTCTCGTCCCGGATCGTGAGCGTCAGCAGCCGCGCGGCGAGCCGTGAGTACGCCGGGTCCTCGCCGATCAGACCTGCCGCTGCCTCCGTCGCCAGCTCCCGCAACTCGGCGGCTGTGGCGCCCGGTTGACGGCCCCGCAGCACGGCCTTCCGGACGCGCGCGGGGTCGGTGCCGGCGAGGTCAGCCGTGAGGGACCCCAGCGTGCGGTGGAGGGCGTCAGCGGCGTGGTCGGCGTGGTCGGCGTGCCCCGGGTGCTCTGTGTGATCCGTGTGGCCGGTGGGCCCACCGGGGTCCGGGGCCTCCGCGTGTCCGGGTCCTGGAGCCCCCGCCTGTCCGGGTTCTGGGGCCTCTGTGCGTCCGGGGGCGGGGGCCTCTGCCGGGCCCGCCTGGCTCTGCTCCGTGACGGTGGGTGCGATGGTCACTCGGTGCTCTCCCTCGCTGCTGCGGCGGTCTGGAGGGCGGGGCACGGAGAACGGCGCGTCAGGGCATGCGCGCTCGGTCCGCCGGTCCAACCCACGAGACCCGGACATTCGTCGAAGCCGCCGGCAGGCACTCGGACTCGCGGACGGGCATGGCTGTGCGCGCCCGCTCACCGTTGCGGGACAGCTCCGGATTCGCACCGGATTCCCCTGCGGTGGCGGCTCGACAGAGCATACATCTAGTGGCTCCGAGCGGAAGCCACCCCATATGTTGTGTGTCGTGGGCTGTGGTCCGCGCAGCGAAGAGGCCGCCGCAGGCCCGTCTTACGGGGCCTGCGACGGCCTCTTCGCTCAGCTGTGCCAGCCGTACGGAACCGCGTGCACGGGTCACAGCCGCAGTGTGTAGGCCCAGAGCGTGAGGTCGAGGTCAGGGACCGGCATCCAGTCGCGCTCGGGCGCACGCTGGAAGCCGATGCGCTCGTAGAGCCGCCGGGCCGCGTGCATGCGCTGCTGCGTCGAGAGCACCAGCCCCGCGAACCCCTTGTCCCGTGCCCGTTCGAGGCAGGCGGCGACCAGTGCCTCGCCCACGCCCATGCCCCGCGCGCCGGCGCGCACCCCGAGCATGCGGAACTCCGCCTCGCCCTCCTCGGCGCGCTCGGCGTACGGGCCACCGTCGCCGACGAAGGTGACGGAGCCGAGCAGCGTGCCCCCGGCGCCCTCGGCGACGAGCAGTTCGGCGTGTTCGGCGCGGTCCGCCGCGTCGCGGAGGCGCTCCAGGTAGGGGTCGTCCTCGCCCAGGTCGAGGAGACCGCCGTCGATGTACGCGCGGGCGACCAACTCCCCGACCTCGGCGTACTCGTCGGGCCGTGCGGTTCTGACCTTGATGTTCATGGCGGCCATCATGCTCGGGGACGCAGCGTGACGCCTGTGGATTCCGCTCACTTCACCGTCACCCCCGCCGCGCCGGCGGGGCCGGCCTCGTCCGCCGCGTCCGCCTCGTACGCGCCGGCCGCGTCCGGCGTGCCCGTCTGGCCCGTCACGCCCGCCGGTTCGGCGCCCGCCTCGTCCGCGCTCGCCGTCGGGCGTGCGCGTGTGGACGGTGCGTCGGCGGTGTAGTCCTCGGGGCGCGTCTCGTCGATGCCGTCCGGCGCGCCGACGGCACGCAGGACGAACGTCAGGACGACGGTGACGAGCACGTTGAGCACGAAGGCGGTCACGCCGATGTACCCGATCTCGCCGATGCCGGGCATCATCGCGTTGCTGCCGCCGAAGTGCTTCTGGGTCGGGCTGGCGACGCCGTAGGCGGCGACGGTTCCGTAGACCATGCCGACGGCCCATCCGGCGATGAGCGCCCACCGGTGGAACCAGCGGGTGAAGAGGCCGCCGACCAGCGCGGGGAAGGTCTGCAGTATCCAGATGCCGCCCAGGAGCTGGAAGTTGATGGCGACGGTCTTGTCCATGCCGAGGACGAAGACCAGCGCACCGACCTTCACCAGCAGGGACACCAGCTTGGAGACCTTCGTCTCCTGCTCGGGCGTCGCGCCGGGCTTGAGGAAGTCCTTGTAGATGTTGCGGGTGAACAGGTTCGCCGCCGCGATGGACATGATGGCGGCGGGTACGAGCGCGCCGATCCCGATGGCGGCGAAAGCGACCCCCGTGAACCAGTCGGGGAACATCGTCTCGAAGAGCTGCGGAATGGCGAGCTGGCCGTTGTCGACCTTGATTCCGGCCGCGATGGCCATGAATCCCAGGATCGCCAGGAAACCGAGCATCAGCGAATACAGCGGCAGAATCGTGGTGTTGCGCCTGATGACGTTGCGGTTCTTGCCGGAGAGCGTCGCCGTGATCGAGTGCGGATACATGAAGAGGGCCAGCGCCGAGCCGAAGGCGAGGGTGGCGTAGGCCCAGTGGTTGTTCTCGCCGGGGGCCAGTTCGCCGCGTGGCGCACCGGTCGCCGGGTTGTTCTGGCCGAGTGCCTCGCCCGCCTTGTCGAAGATGACGTCGAATCCGCCGAGCTTGATGGGGATGTAGATGATCGCGACGGCGATGACGAGATAGATCAGCGCGTCCTTGACGAACGCGATGAGCGCGGGCGCACGGAGCCCCGAGGAGTAGGTGTAAGCAGCAAGGACACCGAACGCGATGAGCAGCGGCAGATCCTTGATGAACCAGTGCGTGGAATCCGAGCCGCCGACGCCCATCACGTCCAGCACGGCCTGGATTCCGACCAGTTGGAGCGCGATATAGGGCATCGTCGCCAGGATCCCGGTCAGCGCGACGGCCAGCGAGAGCCCCTTGGAGCCGAAGCGTCCGCGTACGAAGTCCGAGGTGGTGACGTAGCCGTGGGTGTGCGAGACGGACCACAGGCGGGGCAGGAAGGTGAAGATGAGCGGGTAGACGAGGATGGTGTAGGGAACGGCGAAGAATCCCGAGGCACCCGCGGCGTAGATGGCGGCCGGTACGGCGACGAATGTGTACGCGGTGTAGAGGTCGCCGCCGAGCAGGAACCAGGTGACCCAGGTGCCGAAACTCCGGCCGCCCAGGCCCCATTCGTCGAGTGTGTTCCCGTTCTCGGCCTTGCGCCAGCGCGCGGCCCGGAATCCCATGACCGTCACGGCGACGAAGAAGAAGATGAAGACGGCGAGCGCGACGCCGTTCACGCCGTCCTTCACAGCGCCTCACCGCTCTTCTCGGCGCTGCGCGCTGCCTCTTCCCTGCGGACGATGCGGTACGCGATGACGGTGAGCAGCGCGGAAATGAGCACCCAGAGCATCTGGTACCAGTAGAAGAAGGGAATTCCTATGAGCTTCGGTTCAACGCGGGCGTACGAGTCCACCCAGAGGATTCCGACGAACGGTGCGAAGAGGCAGAGACCCGCGACGATGCGCCCAGGGGTGACAACCGGTCTTTTGCCGACCGGTGTTGGGGGTGGTGCTGACATGGTGCGGGCTCCGTCCCTCACTCAGGTTTGTGTAATGTGCACGAAACCTAAGTGAGGGATTCGCTCCCCGTCACCGGCCGTCCGTATACCGGACAGGCGCGGATGAGCAGACGCGGACGGGCGGGTGCGGACGGGCAGGCGCGGACCGACAGAGCCGAAGCTCAGCAGCAGCGGAAGCCCTCGCGGGGGTCGGCCTCCCGCGCGTCCGTACGCCGCCGCTCGAACTCCCGCCTGCTGGGCACGGGCGCCTCGGGCCCCTCGTGCCGGCGCACGTGCGCGACGTAGCGGTCGTAGGCGCTCTCGTCCGTCAGTTCGCGCACATACCAGCGCGCCCAGCGGCCGGCGCGCAGCAGCCCGCTTCCGCGTGCGGGGCTCACCGCGAGTCCTCCGAGGGGCCGGCGGCGGCCAGCTCCGCCTTCTCCTCCTTCGTCGGGATCAGTCCGGCGGGCGCGACGATCTGCGACTCCTCGTGCGGGACCTCGTTCAGCTTCGCGCTCTGCGGGTTCCTGATGGCGCGCACGCAGGTACGGGCCGCGTCGAGCAGGACCACGACGACCAGGACGGCGAAGAGCGCGGCAAGGACTCCGTCGACCGTGGAGTTGGTGACGACGGTGTTCATGTCGTCCATGGTCTTGGCCGGCGGGATGACCTTGCCGTCGTTGATCGCGTCCTGGTAGACGGAGCGCTGCTGGAAGAAGCCGACCTTGGGGTCGGTGGAGAAGACCTTCTGCCAGCTCGCCGTGAGCGTGACGACCGCGTCCCAGACCAGCGGAACGGCGGTCACCCAGGCCCACTTGAGCCGCCCCGACTTCACCAGCAGCGTGGTGCACACGGCCAGTGCGACGGCGGCGAGCAGCTGGTTGGCGATGCCGAAGAGCGGGAAGAGCTGGTTGATCCCGCCGAGCGGCTCGTGCACGCCGACCCACAGGAAGTAGCCCCACAGGGCGACGACGACCGCGCTGGAGACCAGCAGGCCCGGCCACCAGCTCACGCGGCGGAAGGGCTTGTAGAGGTTGCCCAGCATGTCCTGGAGCATGAAGCGGCCCACGCGCGTGCCCGCGTCCAGCGCCGTCAGAATGAACAGCGCCTCGAACATGATGGCGAAGTGATACCAGAACGCCTTCATGCCCGCGCCACCGACGACCTTCGAGAAGATCTCCGAGACGCCTATCGCCAGCGTCGGAGCGCCACCCGTACGGGAGAGCAGCGAACCCTCCTCCACGGCCTTCGCCGCTGCGGCCAACTGCTCGGGCGTGATGGAGTATCCGAGGTTCTTGACCGCTTCGGACGCGGCCTGGACGTTGTCGCCGATCACACCCGCCGGTGCGTTCATCGCGAAGTAGAGCCCCGGGTCGATGATGCTGGCGGCGACCATCGCCATGATCGCCACGAACGACTCCATCAGCATGGAGCCGTACCCGATCATCCGGACCTGGGTCTCCTTCTGGATCATCTTCGGGGTCGTGCCCGAGGAGATCAGCGCGTGGAACCCGGACAGGGCGCCGCAGGCGATGGTGATGAAGACGAACGGGAAGAGCGAGCCGGCGAACACCGGCCCGTCGCCGCCGCCGGCGAAGTCGGTGATGCCCTCCATCTTCAGCGTCGGCAGCGTGACGACCACGCCGACGGCCAGCAGCCCGATGGTGCCGATCTTCATGAACGTGGAGAGGTAGTCACGCGGCGCCAGCAGCATCCAGACGGGGAGGATGGAGGCGATGAAGCTGTAGGCCAGGATCCAGATGACCAGCGTGCCCGGCTCCAGCGTGAAGGTCTCGGCCCAGGAGGACTCGGCGACCCAGCGCCCGGCCACCAGCGCGAACAGCAGCAGCACGATGCCGATCAGCGAGACCTCGCTGACCTTGCCGGGGCGCAGCACGCGCAGGTAGAAGCCCATGAACAGCGCGATCGGGATGGTCATGCCGATCGAGAAGGTGCCCCAGGGCGACTCGGCCAGCGCGTTGACGACGACGAGCGCCAGCACGGCCAGCAGAATGATCATGATCGCGAACACGGCCAGCAGCGCCGCGGCGCCGCCCACCGGGCCGATCTCCTCGCGGGCCATCTGGCCGAGTGACTTGCCGTCACGCCGCATCGAGAAGAACAGGGTCACCATGTCCTGCACGGCGCCCGCGAAGATCACCCCGACGACGATCCAGATGGTGCCCGGCAGATACCCCATCTGCGCCGCGAGCACGGGACCCACGAGCGGTCCTGCGCCCGCGATGGCGGCGAAGTGGTGGCCGAGCAGCACCCTGCGGTCCGTCGGGTGATAGTCGATGCCGTTGTTGAGCCGTTCCGCCGGTGTGGCACGGGACTTGTCCACGCGCAGCACCCGGGTGGCGATGAAGCGCGAGTAGAAGCGGTACCCGATCGCGTACGAGCCGAGGGCCGCTGCGACCATCCAGGCCGCCGACACCTCCTCGCCCCGGGCGAGTGCGAGCATGCTCCAGCCGACCGCCCCGATCAGGGCGACGGCCGTCCAGATGACGATGGAACGTGGACTGAGCCGTCCGGCCTGTCTTGCGTTGCTCACTCGCTGTCCTCCTCGACCCCCTGGGGCCCACCACCACCGCTGGTAGCGAGCACACCACGACGGCTAGGACCGTAGAACAGTGAGGTGGTCCGCGCTACACCGCGGCGCGGGCCAGTTTCCGGGGCGCGTCCCCAACGGGCGTCCAGGCGGCCCCGCGTGCCCCGGACGAGGCTTACCGCGCGGGGTGCCGGCCGCCCGGCCGCTGGAGGTTGGCGACGAACTTGTACCGGTCGCCCCGGTACACCGAGCGCACCCACTCGACGGGCTCCCCGCCCGTGTCCCGCGAGTGCCGCGAGAGCATCAGCATCGGCAACCCCACGTCGGTGCCGAGCAGTCCGGCCTCGCGCGGTGTGGCCAGCGAGGTCTCGATCGTCTCCTCGGCCTCGGCGAGATGGACGCCGTAGACCTCGGCGAGCGCCGTGTAGAGGGAGCTGTACTTGACCAGGCTGCGGCGCAGTGCGGGGAAACGCTTCTGGGAGAGGTGGGTGGTCTCTATGGCCATGGGCTCCCCGCTGGCCAGCCGCAGCCGCTCGATGCGCAGCACGCGTCCGCCCGCGGGGATGTCGAGCAGCCCGGAGAGCCGGTCGTCCGCTGTGACGTAGCCGATGTCCAGGAGCTGCGAGGTGGGTTCGAGCCCCTGGGCGCGCATGTCCTCGGTGTACGAGGTGAGTTGCAGCGCCTGGGAGACCTTGGGCTTGGCGACGAACGTGCCCTTGCCCTGGATGCGCTCCAGCCGCCCCTCGACGACCAGTTCCTGGAGCGCCTGCCGGACCGTCGTACGCGAGGTGTCGAACTCGCTGGCCAGCGTGCGCTCCGGTGGGACCGGGGTGCCCGGTGGCAGCGTTTCGGTCATCTCCAGCAAGTGCCGCTTGAGGCGGTAGTACTTGGGAACGCGCGCGGTGCGCACGCCGGTTCCGTTGCCGCCGGCGGTATCCGTCCCCGCCCCGGCCGAAGCCGTCGGCGCCCCCGCGCCGCCCCCGTCCGCACTCATGGCACGCCTTCCCGACTCATGTCGTGCTGCCGTCACCGGCTTCCTCCGTGTACGTAGCGGCTCACATCGTGGCACGGGCTCAGCCCACTCAGGCGTCCCAGCTCAGATGTCGTTCCGGTAACGGAACCGACAGGGAGCTTTATACACCGTTGACACCCCTAAAGGTCTAGGCCAAGCTCTGCACACTGGTCTAAACCATTAAAGACCACATCCAGTGTGCAGGGGAGGATGCTGTGAAACGTGGACTCATAGCTGCGACCGGTGTCGCGGCTCTGGTGGTGAGTGTCGCGGGCTGTGGGTCCGACGGCGGTGACAAGAAGTCAGGGACCGACAGCTTCAAGGGACAGACGCTCACACTCTGGGCGATGGACGGCTCAACTCCCAAGCAGTGGGAGAAGGATGTCAGGGCCGAGTTCGAGAAGAAGACCGGGGCCAAGCTCAAGCTTGAGGTCCAGCAGTGGAACGGCATCCAGCAGAAGATCACCACGGCGCTCTCCGAGTCCGACCCGCCGGACGTCATCGAGGTCGGCAACACCCAGACCCCGGCGTATGCCAAGACCGGTGGGCTCGCTGACCTCAGCGACCTGAAGAAGGGTCTCGGCAAGGACTGGACCGAGTCCATCAACGCCTCCGCCGTACAGGGCGGAAAGCAGTACGCCGCCCCGTGGTTCGCGGTCAACCGTACGGTCATCTACAACAAGAAGATCTGGGCCGAGGCGGGCATCAAGGGCACGCCCAAGACCCGTGACGAACTCTTCGACGCGTTCGACAAGATCGAGAAGAAGACCGAAGCGGAACCGCTCTACATGCCCGGCCAGAACTGGTACTTCTTCGACGGGCTGCTCATCGGCAACAACGCCGACCTCGTCAAGAAGAAGGGCGGCAAGTGGGTCTCCAACCTCGACGACGCCAAGGTCGGTGAGGCCATGGAGGTCTACAAGAAGTACGCCTCCTACTCCCAGGCTCCCAAGGACAAGGACGAGGCGACCCCGCAGCAGGCCGAGGTCTTCGCCAAGGGCAAGACCGGCGCGTTCGTCGGTCTCAGCTGGGAGGCGGCCACCGCCATCGAGGCCAACAAGAAGATCGAGAAGGACATCGGCTACTTCACCATTCCGGGTGAGACCGCCGACAAGCCCGAGGGTGTCTTCCTCGGCGGCTCCAACCTCGCCGTCGCAGCGGGCAGCGAAAAGCAGGAACTCGCCAAGGAGTTCCTGAAGATCGCCCTCTCCGACAAGAACGAGGGCGCCCTCGCCAAGGAGGGCGGCGTCATCCCGAACAAGGAGGCGCTCCAGGACCAGCTCAAGGGCAACCCGGCAGCCGAGGCCGCCTCGCCGGCCGTCGCCGACGGTGGTCTGACCCCGCTCATCCCGGAGTGGGCAGCCGTGGAGAACCCGCCCAACCCGATCAAGACGTACATGACGTCGGTGCTCAAGGGGAAGTCGCACGCGGCTGCCGCCAAGGGCGTTGAGGACGAGCTGAACAAGAGGCTCTCGCAGAAGCAGTGATGCCGCGCTGAGCCCGGCCGACCCGCGGGAGGGGGCACGAGAGTGCCCCCTCCCCAGGGCCTCACCACACGTCCGATTTGGAACTGGACCCCCGATGGCAACGCAGTCAGTGCAGACCGGCCAGGCGCCGCCGGAAGGCAAGGCGCCCCTCACGGCCGCCAACCTCGGCCCTCCCGAGGGCGGCAGAACCAAGGTCAAGGGCACCCTCCCCTACCTGCTGCTCCTCCCGGCGCTCGCGTTCACCGCGATCTTCCTCGGGTATCCGCTGGTCACGAACGGCATGCTGTCGTTCCAGAACCTCAACATGACGCAGCTGATCCAGCACGTCACCGAGTGGACGGGGTTCAGCAACTACAGCGACGCGCTCACCAGTGACACCTTCTGGCGCGTCACCCTGCGGTCGGTCATCTTCACGCTGATCAACGTCGTGATCATCATGATCGGTGGCACGCTGATCGGGCTGCTGCTGGCCAAGCTCGGCCCGAAGATGCGGCTGCTGCTGTCCGCCGGGCTCGTGCTCGCCTGGGCCATGCCGATCATCGCGGCCACCACCGTCTACCAGTGGCTGTTCGCACAGCGCTTCGGCGTCGTCAACTGGGTGCTCGCCAAGCTCGGGTTCTCCTCGATGGCGGACTACAACTGGACCGGTGGCCAGCTCTCGACGTTCTTCGTCATCTCGCTGCTGATCGTCTGGACGTCGATCCCGTTCGTCGCGATCAACCTCTACGCCGCCACGACCACGATCTCCCGCGAGCTGTACGAGGCAGCGGCGCTGGACGGCGCCGGGGCCTGGAAGAGCTTCAAGAACGTCACGTTCCCGTTCCTCAAGCCGTTCATGATGGTGGCGACGTTCCTCGAAGTCATCTGGATCTTCAAGGCGTTCCCGCACGTCTTCGCCATCAACGAGGGCGGTCCTGACCGCCTCACCGAGACCCTGCCCGTCTACGCGTTCGTCGAGGGCGTCGGCAACCAGCACTACGGGGCCGGCGCGGCGATCTCGGTGCTCACCATCCTGATCCTGCTGGCGCTGATGTCGTACTACCTGCGCATCGTCCTGCGGCAGGAAGACGCTGAGGACGCCGACGGCGCGTCCGCGGGACCGGGGGAGAAGAAGTCCTGATGAGAAAGTCACTCCTCGGCCGCCTGTGGCCCAACGCGACGGCCCTCGTGCTGTTCCTGGTCTTCGTCTTTCCGGTGTACTGGATGTTCAACACGGCGCTCAAGCCGAACGGCGACATCCTCAGCGAGACACCCGTCTGGTTCCCCACGTCGCCGACGTTCGAGCACTTCAAGACGGCGGTGAACGCCGAGAACTTCTGGACGCTCGTCCGCAACTCCGTCACCGTCACGGTCGTCGCCGTCGTCTCCTCGCTGCTGATCGCGCTCTTCGCCTCGTTCGCCCTCGCGCGCATGCGGTTCAAGGGGCGCAAGAGCATGATCCTGGTCTTCATGGTCGCCCAGATGGCCCCATGGGAGGTCATGGTGATTGCGATCTACATGGTCGTGCGCGACGCGGACATGCTCAACAGCCTGCTCCCGCTCACGCTCTTCTACACCGTGATGGTGCTGCCGCTGACGGTGCTGACGCTGCGCAACTATGTGGCGGCCGTGCCCAAGGACCTGGAGGAGTCGGCGATGGTCGACGGGTGCACGCGCACCCAGGCGTTCATCAAGGTCATCTTCCCGCTGCTGGCCCCCGGCCTGATGGCCACCTCGCTCTTCGGCTTCATCACCGCCTGGAACGAGTTCCCGATGGTGCTCATTCTGAACAAGGACGCGGAAGCCCAGACGCTGCCCCTGTGGCTGTCGAAGTTCCAGACCGCGTTCGGCGACGACTGGGGCGCCACGATGGCCGCGGCCTCGCTCTTCGCCATCCCCATTCTGCTGCTCTTCCTCTACCTCCAGCGGAAGGCAGTGAGCGGCCTCGCCTCAGGTGCGGTGAAGGGGTAGGAGGCCGCCCGCCGCCTCGATGGACACCAGTGAAGTGAAGGGACAACGCGCCAGATGACCACCTCAGTACGAGAATCCGACACCCTCACCCGCGACGCCCTGGCCGTTCTCCAGCCCGGCTTCACAGGGACGACCGCGCCCTCCTGGCTGCTGCGGCAGCTCGGTGAAGGGCTCACCTCCGTCGGCCTGTTCGGGCGCAACATCGACTCGCCCGAACAACTGGCCGTCCTCACCGAGCAGTTGCGCGAGGTACGGTCCGACGTCCTGGTCGCCATCGACGAGGAGGGCGGCGACGTCACCCGGCTGGAGGCGCGCACGGGCTCGTCCTTCCCCGGCAACCTCGCACTCGGCCACATCGACGACCCCGACCTGACCCGCGCCGTCGCACACGAGCTGGGCCGGCGCCTCGCCGCCGCGGGCGTCAACCTCAACTGGGCGCCGTCAGCGGACGTCAACTCCAACCCGGACAACCCCGTCATCGGCGTACGTTCGTTCGGCGGCGACCCGAAACTCGTCGCCCGGCACACCGTCGCCTACGTCGAGGGGCTCCAGGCGGCGGGCGTGGCGGCCTGCGTCAAGCACTTCCCTGGCCACGGGGACACCGCCGTCGACTCGCACCACTCCATGCCGCGTATCGACGCCGACCTGGACACGCTCAGGACCCGCGAGCTCGTGCCGTTCCGCGCCGCCGTCGCGGCCGGCAGCAAGTGCGTGATGAGCGCGCACATCCTGCTGCCCGCACTCGACGAAGCGCGCCCTGGCACCCTGAGCCCCGCCGCGCTCACCGGGCTCCTGCGCGCTCCCGAGAGCGAGGGCGGGCTCGGGCACGAGGGCCTGATCGTCACCGACGGCATGGAGATGCAGGCGATCTCCGCCACCTACGGCCTCGAACGCGGCAGCGTGCTCGCGCTCGCCGCCGGGGCCGACGCGATCTGCGTCGGCGGCGGACTGGCCGGCGAGGACACCGTGCTGCGGCTGCGCGACGCGCTGGTGAAGGCCGTACGCGAGGGCGAGCTGACGGAGGAACGGCTCGCCGACGCCGCGGCACGGGTGCGGGCCCTCGCCGCGTGGACGCGGAGCGCGAGGCGGTCGGACACGGGGGGTCTGACCGACCCCGCGCTCCGCGCCGATCCGGGCATCGGCCTGGAGGCGGCACGGCGCGCGCTGGTGGTGACGGGCCTGGACGCGTATGTGCGTCCCTCGGGCCCGCTGTATGTCGCCGCGCTCACCCCGCTCGCGAACATCGCCGTGGGCGACGAGACGCCGTGGGGCCCAGCGGCCGAACTGGAACGTATGGTTCCGGGCACCCGTACGGGGACCTTCGGCATGGCGGACGGCGATGTCGCCGCCGCTGTGCTCGCGGCGGCGGGTTCGCGGCCCGTGGTCGCCGTCGTACGGGACGCGCACCGCCATCCCTGGATGGCCGACGCGGTCGCCGCGCTCGTCTCGGCACGCCCCGACACGGTCGTCGTCGAGATGGGCGTTCCCCAGTCGGCACCCAGCGGCGCCCTGCACCTCGCCACCCACGGCGCGGCCCGCGTCTGCGGAAGAGCGGCGGCTGAGGTCATCGCCCGCGGTTGAGGGATCCCGGTGCCGGTGCCGCGCCCCGGCGCCGGCGCGGGAGGGGAACACACTGAGCCCCTCCCGCGCCGGGGGAGGGGCAAGGGGCTGGAGACAAGGGCCGGGAGACAGGGGCCAGGGGCGGGGGAAATGCCCTGTCACCAGCCACGCCGTAGGATCGAACGGCAAGCACACCACGACGCACACCCTCCTGGGAGGACCCCGAATGTCCGAGAACGCACCGTCCAAGCCGGGCACCATCATGTCCGGCGAGATGGCCGAGCAGCCCGCGATGCTGCGCCGCATCCTGGACGAGGGCGCCCCGGGCATCCGCGAGGTCGCCGAGCGCATCGCCGCCCGTAACCCGCGCTTCGTGCTGCTCACAGCGCGCGGTACGTCCGACAACGCGGCGCTCTACGCGAAGTACCTGCTGGAGATCAAGCTCGGCAAGCCGTGCGGGCTCACCTCCATGTCGACGACCACCGCGTACGGCGCGCAGCCCGACCTGACCGACTGCCTGGTGATCACCATCAGCCAGTCGGGCGGCAGCCCCGACCTGGTCGCCTCCACCCAGGCCGCCCGCGATGCCGGCGCGATCACGCTGGCCGTCACCAACAACGCGGACTCCTCGCTGGCGAAGGTCAGCGAGTTCCACATCGACGTGCTCGCGGGCCCGGAGAAGGCCCTGCCGGCGACGAAGACGTACACCGCCGAACTGCTCGCGCTCTACCTCTTCGTCGAGGGGCTGCGCGGCGCCGGTGAAGGCGCGGCCGACACGGCGAAGACGCTGCCGGACGCCGCCGAGGCCGTGCTCGCCCGTAAGGACGAGGTCAAGGCGCTGGCCAGCCGCTACCGCTTCGCCGAGCGCATGGTGCTCACCTCGCGCGGCTACGGCTACCCGTCGGCCAAGGAAGCAGCGCTCAAGCTGATGGAGACGAGCTACATCCCCGCTCTCTCCTACTCGGGCGCCGACCTGCTGCACGGTCCCCTGGCCATGGTCGACAACGTTTCGCCCGTCATCGCCGTCGTCCCCGACGGCAAGGGCGGCGAGGCACTCCAGCCGGTCCTGGACCGACTGCGGGACCGGGGCGCCGACCTCGTCGTGATCGGTGCACAGGCCGAGGTGGACCGCGCGTCCGCCGGGTTCGCGCTGCCCACCGACGGCCTGGCCGAGGAGCTTCAGCCCATCGTGGAGATCATGCCGCTCCAGATGCTCGCGTACGAGGTCACCATCGCGCGCGGCCAGGACCCGGACGCGCCCCGCTCCCTCGCCAAGGTCACCGAGACCCGCTAGCACCCCAGGAGGGCCGGGCCCCCGGAACCAGCAGGGGCTCAACACCTCCCGTACCCACCCGGATCCGCGACGGCGGCCGGCCGCTCGCCCGCCTTCCAGGCGCGCGGCGCGCCGGCCGCCGTGCGTGCGTGGACCGCGCTCACGTCGCCGGACACCCCGCCGGTGTGAGCGCGCCCGGGACCGGCCCGGCACGGGCCCGGACCCCGGCCCTGACCTGATACCGCGGGCGGCCGGTGCGGCCCGGGCTGTTGTCGGCCGGCGGCGGCGCGAGGCATGATGGTGAACCGATGCTCACTCGCTTGAACGGAAGTTCAGCCATGGAGGCCAAGGAACTACAGGGACGTGTGGCCCGGCTGCACTACCAGCACAACATGACCCACCACGAGGTCGGCGAGCTGCTCGGCCTCTCCCGCGTGAAGGTGACCCGCCTGCTGGCCGAGGCCCGCCGCTCGGGGATCGTGGAGATCCGTATCCACAGCCCCCAGGCGCCCTTCGGCGACCTGGAGGCCGCGCTCACCGCGGAGTTCGGCCTCGGTCAGGCGTGGGTCGCCCCCAGCTTCTCCGACGCCGACCGTACGTACGACGCCGTGGGCATGGCGGGCTCCGAGTGCCTCTCCGCGCTCGTACCCTCGGCCCGTACGGTCGCCGTCGGCCTCTCCTCGGCCATCGCGGCGATCATCCCCCACGTACGCCCCGAGCCCGTCCCAGGACTGGGCCTCGTCCCGCTCGCCGGCAGCTGGGGCGGGCTCTCGCGGGGCATCAGCCCCCATGAACTCGTGCTCAGGCTGGGCACGTTCTTCCAGGGCGAGACCTACCACCTGCCCGCACCCGTCCTCGCCTCGTCGCCCGGGATGGGACGCGCGCTGCGCGCCGACCCCGGCGTGCGCGAGACGCTGCGGCTGGCCGCCGACGCCGATCTGCTCGTCGCGGGTGTCGGCGGCATGGACCGCAGGTCGGGCCTGCTGATCGACCGGCTCAGCGAGCGCGAGCAGGCCGCGCTGGACGAGGCCGGGGCCGTGGGCGACATCTCGGGCCGCTTCTTCACCCGCGACGGCACACCCGTCACAGGCGACGTCGACGAGCGCGTCGTCGGGCTCACACTCCATGAGCTGTCCGCCATCCCCCGCCGCGTGGCCGTCTCCTTCGGCCCCCACAAGGTCGAGGCGCTGCGCACCGCGCTCGGTGCGGGACTGATGAACATGGCCGTCACCGACGTCAACACGGCCCAGGCGCTGCTCAAGAAGCCGAGCGGCAAGCAGAAGGAACAGCACAAGCAGCACGGGCAGAACGGGAAGCGCGAGCAGGACGAGAAGCGAGCAGAACGGGCAGAGGGGGACAGCGACATGAAACGGAAGGGGACAGCATCATGAAGAAGGCGACCACCGTCGAAGGGTTGATCGAGCAGCTCATCGACGTCGGCAGCACCGCCGTACGGCAGGGCTTCGTCCTCGCCAGCGGCGGCAATCTGTCGGCCCGGCTCCCCGGCTCCGACGAGTTCGTCGTCACGGCGTCCGGCACCTGGCTCGACCGGCTCGTGCCGGGTGACTTCGCCACCATGAACCTCAAGGGCGAGGTCGTCGGCGGCCCGTCGGCCGACAACCCGCGGCCCTCCAGCGAATGGAAGCTGCACCAGCGCACCTACCTCGTACGCGAGGACGCCAACGCGATCGTCCACATACACCCGCAGCACGCCGTGCTCGTGGACGCGCTCGGCCACCGGATCCGCCTGCTCACCCTCGACCACGCGGTCTACGTCCGCTCCGTCGGCCGCACCGACTTCCACCCCAACGGTTCCGACGAGCTGGCCGACGCCGCCGCCGAGCAGGCCCGGCACCACAACTGCGTGATCCTGAGCAATCACGGCTGCTCCGCGCTCGGAGAGGACATCGGCATGGCCTTCCGCCGCGCCATGAACCTGGAGGAGGCGGCGACGGCGACCTACCGCGCGCTCACTCTCGGCGACACGACGGCCACGTTCCCCATGCCGGCCGACGGGGCGATCCAGCACGCCTGAGCCGCACAGCCCCGGAAGCACTTCGGGCCGCGGCGCCGGCACGGGACCCTCAACCCGCCCGGCACCGCAGCCCGGAGCTACAAGACCCGGTGCTGTCAGGGCAGAGAGCGACGCGGGCCTCGATCTGCTCTCCTGTGCGGGGAGAGCAGAAGTGACTTCCCGAGGATTCTGGACTAGACCACCGCCCGCTGTCTACGGCTCGCACAAGCCGGCCGCGATCCCGCCGCAGCCGCTCGACCGCCGTCCGACCGCCGCCGGAGCCCGCTCGTACCGGTGGTCCCGGCGCCCTCGCGGCGACCTGCCGTACCCTCGGCTCCGTGCCCTCCATGAACGACCTCGTACGCCAGCACACCGCACTGTCGGACGCCGAACTCGACTGGCTCCACATGCTGGTGTCCGAGTGGCAGCTCCTGGCCGACCTCTCCTTCGCCGACCTCGTCCTGTGGGTACCGACCCTCGACGGCACCCGCTATGTGTCCGTCGCGCAGATGCGGCCCAACACCGGGCCCACCTCGCACCAGGACGACATGGTCGGCCACCTCGTGCCCCGGGGTCGCCGCCCGCTCCTGGACGCCGCCCTCGATGAGGGCAGGATCGTGCGCGAGGGCGACCCGGAGTGGCGCGAGGAGGTGCCCGTACGCGTCGAGTCCATCCCCGTACGGCGCGAGGGCCGCGTGCTGGGCGTCATCGCGCGCAACACCAACCTGCTCACCGTGCGCACCCCGAGCCGCCTGGAGCTGACCTACCTCCAGAGCGCCTCCGACCTGGCACAGATGATCGCGGGCGGCTCCTTCCCCTTCCCCGGACACGAGGTCGACATGGACCACGTGCCGCGCGTCGGCGACGGACTCATCCGGCTCGACGCCGAGGGGATCGTGCAGTACGCCAGCCCCAACGCGCTCTCCGCCTATCACCGCCTCGGCCTCGCCACCGACCTGGTCGGCCTGCACCTGGGCCAGGCAACCACCGACCTCGCACCCTCACGCGGCCCGGTGGACGAGGCCCTCGTCAAGCTCGCCAGCGGCTGGGCACCGCGCGGCGCCGAGGTCGAGGGCGTCGACTGCGTCGTCCAACTGCGCGCCATCCCGCTCAAACCCAAGGGCACCCGCATCGGTTCGCTCATCCTGCTGCGCGACATCACCGAGGTACGCCGCCGCGAGCGCGAGCTGATCACCAAGGACGCCACCATCCGGGAGATCCACCACCGGGTGAAGAACAACCTGCAGACCGTGGCGGCGCTGTTGCGCCTCCAGGCCCGCAGGATGGACTCGGTCCTGGGCAAGGACGCTCTCAACGAGGCGGTGCGCAGGGTCGGTTCGATCGCGATCGTGCACGAGACGCTGTCCCAGAACCTGGACGAGCGCGTGGAATTCGACGAGATCGCCGACCGTGTGCTCTCCATGGTCGCCGAGATCTCCCCGGGCCGGATCACGGGACGCCGCATCGGCCGCTTCGGCGTCCTGGGCGCGGAGATCGCCACCCCGCTGTCCATGGTGCTGACGGAGGTGCTCCAGAACGCCTTCGAGCACGGCTTCGGCCCCGAGGCGCAGGGCACCGTGGAGATCAACGCCGTACGCGGCGGCGGCTCTGGCAACAAGGGCGCGCGGCTCATCGTCACGGTGCAGGACAACGGCCGTGGTCTGCCCGAGGGCTTCGACGCGAAGAGCACGGGCAACCTCGGGCTCCAGATCGTACGCACGCTTGTGGAGGGCGAGTTGGGCGGCAGCTTCGACATGGTCCCGGCGCCGGGAGCGGGCACGCGCGTGCTGTTCGATCTGCCGGTCGAGGCGGAGACGCGGGGCGAGAAGCGCGAGGACATCAACAAGCGCTGAACTCCCGGCAACCGCACCGCGCCCCCGGCAGCAGCCAACAGCACTGAACCCCCGGCCCGTTGACGAATGGGCCGGGGGTTCAACGTTCTTCTGTGTTTCAACGGTTCAGCGGTTCAGCGGTTTTGCTTGTGCGGGCGCTCTGCGTGCTGCTAGGCGCTCCGAGAACACTGCGCGCTGCGGCTCGGGGGTGCAGCTAGGTGCAGGGCTGGGCGTCAGGCGGTCGCGGCGTTGTTCCGCGCCCGGTTGCGGGCGGCGCGGCGCTTCATCGCACGGCGCTCGTCCTCGCTGAGGCCACCCCAGACACCGGAGTCCTGACCGGACTCCAGGGCCCACTGCAAGCACTGCTCCATGACGGGGCAGCGGCGGCAGACGGCCTTGGCTTCCTCGATCTGCAGCAGCGCAGGACCAGTGTTGCCGATGGGGAAGAACAGCTCGGGGTCTTCCTCGCGGCAAACGGCGTGGTGACGCCAGTCCATGGCTGCTACCTCTCCTCGTGTGTGGCTTTGCTTGTGAATGTGAACGCTTTCACGAATCCCCCCACAGGGGAAGAGGGGCCTCACAGCTGTGATGCGGGTCCCACTGGAATGAAGAGGAGGGGATTCGGACTCTCAAGGGGGCCCAGTAAGTGGGCCGTCCCGATCGCCATGAAGAGACTCGCAAACCTCGGCGACGGATACAACCCCTTCCGAAAAGTTTTTTTGGATTCCGAGGTGTCGCCTAGCTCACAGCCGTCATTCCAGTGGGTGGACCCTGGTCTAAACGTTCGAGTGGAAGGACTTTGGGCCCTTCCACTTACACAATCACACGCAGTGCACGGCGTACGCCTGTGAAGCTCACGCTCGTACGCAGTCCTAGGTGGTCACCGTCCATCTGAAATGGCAGCGGCACCTGCGAATGCAAGGTGAAGTCCGTCAGGTCGTGCAGCGTGACCGCGTGCTTGCCGCGGGGGCCCCGCTCGGGCGACGACGTGAGGAGCTGGGTGGCATAACGGCTCACGGCCGCCGGAGTCAGACGGGAGAGCCCCAGCACGTCGAGAGCGGCGTCGAAGGACGCTTCGGGGGCCGCGTACAGGGGCTTGTTGCCCAGGTAGGACCACGGAGCGGTGTTGCAGACTATCGACAGCGCGAGGTTCTCGACCGGCTCCTCGCCGGGGCGCCGCAGCGTGATGGTGCCCTTGGTGCGGTGCGTCTCGTGCATGAACTGCCGTGCCACCTGGCGGACATAGAGCGCGTGCGTCGAACGCTTGCCGCGTTCGCGCTGCTGCTCGACCCGGCCGATCACGCCGGCGTCGAACCCCAGCCCCGCCGTGAACGTGAACCATCTGCCCGGGATCTCCGAGTCGTCCGTGCCCGGGACGCCGGCCGCCAGACCGAGCCCGACCGTGCGCTCCGTACCCGCCTCCAGCGCGTCCAGCAGCGCGCCGGTCGCCTCCACCACGTCGTTGGGCATGCCGAGAGCGCGGGCGAAGACATTGGTCGAGCCGCCGGGGACGACCGCGAGACCGGGCAGGCGCTCGGGGTCGGGGCCCTCGTGCAGCAGTCCGTTCACGACCTCGTTCACGGTGCCGTCGCCGCCGAGCGCGATGACCAGTTCCGTCTCGCCGCCCTGCGCCGCGCGCCGGGCGAGGTCGCGGGCGTGACCGCGGTACTCCGTGGTGGCGACCTCCAGCTTGAGGTCGCTCGCGAGCGCGTGCGCGAGCACATCACGGGTCCGCGCGCTGGTGGTGGTGGCTGCCGGGTTGACCACGAGGAGTGCGCGCATGGGGTGAGAGTACCTACCGCGGGGTACGGGGGCCCAGTCCCCAGGGAGGCGGCGGCCCGCCCAGGGGAGAGCGGCCCGGTTCCCGTCAGGCAGGGGAGAGCTAGGCTGCTTCTGTGAGCGAGACGCAGACCGAAACGGGTACCGCAGCCGTCATGGAGACCACCCGGCCGCGCCGGATCACCGCGGCTGCCGCGCTGACCGGGCTGGAGGGACTGGTCGTCGCCGTGTTCGGGGTCGTGTCGGTGGTGATGCTCTTCACGGGGACGCCGGACGACATGACGCAGGCCGCGACCATGGCCGTGACCGTGCTCGCGCTCTCCGTGCTTCCGCTCGCCGCCGCGCGCGGCCTGTGGGGGCTGCGGCGCTGGAGCCGGGGGCCCTCGATGATCGTGCAGCTGCTGGCGCTGCCCGTCGCCTGGCAGATGGGGCAGAACGGGGGCGGCCTGGTGGTGCTCGCCGTGCTGCTCGCCGCCGCGGCCGTGGCCGTGCTCGCGTGCCTGGTGAACCCGAAGGCCACCGAGGCGCTGGGGATCGGGCCCCGGGAGTAGGCGGCGCCCGCCAGGGAACCCGGACCACAGAGAACTCGGGCGGACCGAAGGGTCGGTCCGCCCGAAATGCCGCTTCCCGGGGGTGTTTTCCGGGGTGCGGCTTTCTTGTGCCGCCTTCCCCGGGTGTCACTCCTCGACGAGCAGCCTGTCCCGGAGCTGGGCCAGCGTTCTGGCAAGAAGCCTGGAGACGTGCATCTGGGAGATGCCGACCTCCTGGGCGATCTGGGACTGGGTCATGTTGCCGAAGAAGCGCAGGAGAAGGATCTTCTTCTCGCGCGGCGGGAGTTCCTCCAGCAAGGGTTTGAGCGACTCGCGGTATTCGACGCCTTCCAGCGCGTCGTCCTCGGCGCCGAGGGTGTCGGCGACGGCGGGCGACTCGTCGTCGGTGTCAGGTACGTCCAGGGAGAGCGTGCTGTAGGCGTTGGCCGACTCCAGTCCCTCCAGGACCTCCTCCTCGGAGATCGACAGACGCTCCGCCAACTCGTGCACGGTCGGGGCACGCCCGTGCTGCTGGGACAGTTCGGCCGTCGCCGAGGTGAGGGAGAGACGCAGCTCCTGGAGCCGGCGGGGCACGCGTACCGCCCAGCCCTTGTCGCGGAAGTGCCGTTTGATCTCGCCGACGACCGTCGGGGTCGCGTACGTGGAGAACTCCACGCCGCGCTCCGGGTCGAAGCGGTCGACCGACTTGATCAGACCGATGGTCGCGACCTGCGTGAGGTCGTCGAGCGGCTCGCCGCGGTTACGGAAGCGGCGGGCCAGGTGCTCGACGAGCGGCAGGTGCATCCGCACCAGATGGTTGCGCAGCTCGGCGCGTTCGGGAGCACCGTCAGGCAGCTTGCGCAGCTCGATGAAGAGTGCGCGCGCCCCGCTGCGGTCGTGCGGGTCGAGCGTGCGGGGCTCACGGCCGCCCTGCTCCCGCTTCTCGTGCTGCTGCTGGTCCATCGCGTCCGCCCGCTCTGCCTGCTCCGGTCGCTGACTGGTGGGGTCGGCCGGGTGTGGCCGGGCCTGCTGCTCAGGAATGCCCGTGGGGACCGCGCTCCGGCGGCCTGCCCACATCTCCCGCGCCTCGTGCTCGGTCACGACGCCCCAGGGCCCGCACCGCGCTTCTTGTGCAGGCTGATGCTGACCGTACGGTCGTCCGACACTGTTGAATCCACCTCACCAGCCAGGGCCGAGAGCACCGTCCACGCGAACGTGTCGCGTTCAGGGGCACGGCCATCGGTCGTCGGCGCCGAGACGGTGACGCGTAGCGAGTCGCCGACGAGCTTGAACACACAGCTGAGTACGGAGCCCGGAACGGCCTGCTGGAGCAGGATCGCGCACGCCTCGTCCACGGCGATCCGGAGGTCCTCGATCTCGTCGAGGGTGAAGTCCAAGCGGGCCGCGAGCCCGGCGGTGGCGGTCCGCAGCACCGACAGATAGGCACCCGCGGCCGGCAGCCGGACCTCGACGAAGTCCTGCGACGCGGGCTCGCCTGCGATCTGGGACACCCTCACCTCCAAGGTGACACGAGCCGGTTGGGCCTCGCGGGCCTGCGCGGCTGTTGGTTCGTTTCGTCAGCGACGCTATCGCGATCCGTGTCACGATGCCGCACGCATGGACCCAAGCCGCCCCATCCCGTGAGCGTCACCCATAGTAAACACATGGGTACTGTCCGTGGCTAGGGGGTGGGGGCCTCAAATCCTGCGTGATTACGCTGAGTTGGCATCTTGGGAGTGCCAACGGCAGCTTCCCCTGTGGGGCAGGGCGCTCTTCGGTTCGTCGTCGCCGTTCTCCTCGTGCGGGGCACGGCGGCGGATGGAAGGGCTTGTCATTTCAATACCCGCCACCTGATGCGTTCATAACCCCGTGGGACACGTGCCCCGACAAGGGCCGAAACCCGCCCCTGGGCGCGGGGTGGCGATGGGCGCGAGGGAGTGGATGGGCCGGAGCGACGCTTACGGAGCGTGAAGGGTGGGCCGAGGAACCGGAGTTGATGACAACAGAGCGTAGTCAATTTGGTGACTCTGCGCTAACACTCTGGGCCTGTGGTCGGGCCGGGGAAGCCCGTCACGACGGCCGTGACCGTACTGCCGCGCGCGAAAGCGCCCTCGGCGGCGAGCGCCGTGAGGCCGAACAGCAGCTTGGCGACATAGACGTGATCCAGCGGCGGCAGCCCGTTGCGGGTGGCGAAGGCGGCGGCGAAGTCCGCCAGCTCCCCGCTCGTACGCGCGTAACCGCCGCAGTGGAAGCGCTCGTCCAGTGACCAGTCGCCGCGCGGCCCGCCGAAGGCGTCCCGCTGGAGGCGCCGCACCTCGTCCGGCAGGAAGCCGCCCTTGAGTACGGGCACCCCAATACAGCGCTGAGCTGCGGAAAGACCCTCGGCCATGCCCGCGAGTGTGCCGCCCGTGCCGCAGGCGACGGCCGCGACGTCGGTGTGTCCGCGCAGCTCGCGGCCCAACTCGGCGCAGCCGCGTACGGCCGCCGCGTTGCTGCCGCCCTCGGGGATGACGGCGCACTCACCGAACATGGCGCGTAGTTGCGTGTGCCACTCCGGGTCCGCGCGCCTGCGGTAGACGGAGCGGGGAACGAAGTGCAGCAGCATGCCGTCCGCCGCGCAGCGCGCCAGGGAGGGGTTGAGCGGGCGGTCCGCCAGTTCCTCTCCCCGTACGACCCCGATGGTGCGCAGCCCGAGCAGCCGTCCCGCCGCCGCGGTCGCACGCAGGTGGTTGGAGTAGGCGCCTCCGAATGTGAGGAGGGAGCGGTGCCCCGCCTCGGCTGCCGCACGGAGATTGGGGGCGAGTTTGCGCCACTTGTTGCCGGGGAGCGAGGTGTGGATGAGGTCGTCGCGCTTCAGGAGGAGGCGGACTCCTCTGCGGGCGAAGTGCTCGTCGGCTGCCTCCTGGAGCGGAGAGGGCAGGCGTGGGGCGAGTGCTTCGAACCGGAGGGACACCCGTCCATTGTGGCGGGGCGCCGCCTGCCCGCGTTCCGGGTGCCGGCGGCGGGTGCCCGTGCCGGACGTGCCGGACACGGGAGCGGTGGCCGCCCGGTGCGCCACGATGCCCGAACTCTCCGGCTTGTAGGGTTTCCGGCGGAGGCGCCGAGGCGCCTTTGGGCAGGTCGGAGAGAGTACGGCGGTGGGAAGGCGCGGCGGCGCCGTGATGCGGAGAGACGCGGAGTGGACACGAGGGCCGAGCTGAGGGAGTTCCTCCGGTCGTGCCGGGCGCGGATCAGCCCGCAGGGCACCGGGCCGGACGGCGGCCCAGCGCCCGAAGGCCGCAGCCGGGTGCCCGGGCTGCGCCGGGAGGAACCGGCCCGGCCGGCCGGTATGAGCGTGGAGCACTACGTGCGGCTGGAACAGGGCCGCGCGGGCCATGTACGGCCCGAGGTGCTGGACGCGCTCGCGCGGGCGCTGCGGCTGGACGTGGGGCGGCGCCCTGATGACGCCGAACTCGTCCGCCTCGTCGGGGAGTTGCGTCGGCGGAGCGAGGACTTCCGGCGCGTGTGGGCCGACCACGCTGTGCGTGAGGTGACCCACGGGGCCCAGCCGCTCTTCCACCCGCTCGTCGGCACCCTCCAGGTGACCTTCGAGACGCTGCGGCTGCCGGACGACCGGGACCGTTCCGTCGTCGCCCACCTGCCCGAGCCGGGCACCCCGGCCGCCGCCGATCCGCGGCTGCCCGGCGAGCAGGCAGGTACGGCGCGAAACGCGTGGGCCGGGGGGTGCTAGGGGCCGCTTCCAGGAGCGTGCGAGCAGGAGCGGCGGGCTCCCTCGGGGCCTGCCCACGGCCGGAACAGAACAGTCCGGTACCGGAACAGAACGGTCCGGTACAGCTTGTCCGCGGTGGAGGGCCGCCGCATTCCGTGCGGTGCCCGCAGCCGCAAGCGGTATCCGCACACGGCGGTGCCGTTCATCCCGTCGGTGGCGGACGGCGCCACCGCTGAGCAAGGAGCACTTCGATGATCTTCATCACCGTCAAGTTCACCGTACGTCCCGAACGCGCCGACGACTGGCTGGAGTTGGTCGGGCCGTTCACCCGGGCCACCAGGGAGGAGCCGGGCAACCTGTTCTTCGAGTGGTCACGCTCGGTGGACGACCCCCACGTCTTCTACCTGGTGGAAGCCTTCGCCGACCCCGAGGCCGGCGCGGCGCACGTGGAGTCGGCGCACTTCGCGCAGGGCACCGAGACGATGTCGACGGCCGTGGCCGCGACCCCGGAGATCGTCTCGACCGAGATCCCGGACCAGCACGGCTGGGGCGCCATGGCCGAGGTCACCCCTCGCTGACGCACCCGCCGCGCAAGCCGCGTGAAGAACGCGGCGCCGGCGGGCAATGCCCCGTACGGCGACGAGGCCGGCCGGAGACAGCTCCGGCCGGCCTCGCCCGCATCTGTCACCCGGGACCCGTCGGGTCGTCCCGGGTGCGCTGTATGCGCGGCATGTCTGGCGCCCGCTTCACTTGAGGCGGTCGGCGATCCGCTCGCGCAGGTCGTCCATGCTGAAGCCGCGCGGGTCGGACTTCTGGTCCGTCCACTCCAGGTGGCCGATGACAGAGCGCGCGTTCCAGCCGTGGTGCCTGCACAGCGCCGCCGCCGCGCGTTCGATGGCTTCGAGCTGTTCCGTCGGCCAGGGGTCCTTGCCGTCGCCGAGGTTCTCGCACTCGAAGCCGTAGAAGTACCTGTTGCCGTCGGTGTTCCGCTCGTTGGGCGACGGCAGGCCACGCTCGGCGACGACGGCGCGCAGTACGTCGTCGTCGCCGAGCCCGGCGTGGTTGGCGCGGCCGTGGCCCGTCAGGTGCACGGTGCCGTCCTTGGTGATGCAGCCGTGCGAGAGCGGTCCGGGCAGATCGGCGTGGCCGTCGTAGATGAGATCGACGGTCTCGCGGGAGCCGCTGGTGACGGTGTGGTGGATCACCACGCCGTGCACCGGTCCCCAGGGACCCTTGTGATTGCGGTTGTGGTTGCGCCAGTCGCGGACCTCTTCGACCTTGACGCCCTCCTTCTTGAGAGCTTGGACGAAAGCGGTCGCGGTGATGGGTGTGGCCATCCTCGCCCCCGTATCTCTGTGTGTGCTGGTGCCGGAGTTCCCTCCGGTGGAGGGTCATACCCCGGATCGGGACGCTTCTAGCCGAATCGCCTGTCACCCGCCAGGGGGTTCGTCTGTGCGAGGAGCGTCTGGACGCAGCGCTCCCGCGCGTAGGGGCGCAGCAGGCCCGGCATCCGGGAGCGGGCTTCGAGCGCGCGGCCTGAACGCACCTGTGCGCAGTCCTCCAGGAACACCTTCCAGGACGCGCACGCCTCCTCCAACCGGCCGCAGGAGAGCAGGAGTTCGGCCAGCTCGGCCTGGCACAGGGCGCGTGAGCGGCGCTCTCCCGCAGGGCGCGAGCGCAGGGAGGAGCGCAGATCGCGGATGGCGCCGCTCCGGTCACCCAGCGCGGTGCGTACATGGCTGGACTGGTAGAGCAGCGCGGCGTCCTGGTACGAGCCCACCGACTCGCCGCCCGGTATGCCGGGCCCCGTCGTCAAGTCGGCCGGTGCGCGCGCGAGTTGGTGCTCGGCACGGCGCAGCGCGTCCATCGCCTGCTCGCGCTCGCCCTGGCCGGCCTTGGCGACGGCCAGGCCCGCGTACAGGAACGAGCGGGTCGAGGGGTCGGCGTCGGCGGGCGCCGCCTCGCAGGCGGCCTCCGCCAGCGCGACGCTCTCGCGTGCGTGTCCGAGCTGGTGCGCCTGGGAACTGAGCGCGCGGCGTGCCAGGGCCACGCCCTCGGGGTCCTCGCCCTCGGCGGCGAGTTCGCCCGCGACGAGGAAGGCGCGCTGCGCCAGGCCGTGCCGCCGCTCGTCCGCGTAGACCCGCGCGAGCAGGAAGCTCAGCCGGGCCGCGCCGGCGAGCATGCCCCGCTGGTGCGCGCCGTCCTCGCCCGTACGCAAGGTGCGTACGAGCCCGGAGAGGTACGCGGCGAGAGAGGTGCGGATGTGGCCGCCGCCGTGCCGGTCGGCCTGCTGGGCGAAGAAGCGCGCGTGCTCGTGCACGGAGGCGACCTCACCGGGGTCGGAGCGCCGCGTGCCGCCTCGTGCGCAGCCCGCGCCGAACGTGGCCGTCGCCACTCCTGAACCGCCGTCGCGGGGCGGGGCGTCGGGCCCAGGGGGCTCCGCCAGGAGCCTCAGCCGGTAGGGCGCCGGGGGAGGGGAGTCGGCACGGGGCGGAGGGACCACAGGGGCCGTGAGCGCGGTGAGGCGGTCCGCTGGGTGTCCGGGGCCGGCCGCTCCTTGTCCTGAGGCATCGGCTCCCCCTGAGCCGTCGGCTTCCCCGGAGCCATCGGCACCCTCCTCGCCGCCCTCGTCGGCGGATTCGCCCCTGCGGGCGCGCGTTCCGGCGCCCAGGCGCCCGCCGCGTGCCCCCTGGGCACCGCGCATGCCCAGGTCGGCGACCGCCACCGGACGGCCGAGGCGACGGGAGAGCGCCTCGGCTATCAGGTGCTGCACGCGGGGTTCGGGGCGGCTGCCGCGGAGCCAGTGGGCGACTGAAGTCCTGTCGTACCGAAGATGTAGCCCCACCTCGGCGCCGAGACGAGTAATGGCGTGCGCGAAGGCCGCCTGCGTCCACTCGGTCTCCTCCAGGAGGGCGCGCAGCGCGCGGTTCGGGGCTCGGGTACGGGTGCGGGCACGGGGGTGCTGTGCCGTACTTGCGGGGTCAGTGGGACACATGGCGTTCCCTGAGGTGGAGTTGGATGGGGTCGTTCATCTGCGAGCCTCTCTTCCGGTTTCATTCCGTAGCTCTCCGTGTGCTGTACGTGCTGCCACGGATGCGGATGTCTTCCAGGCAAGCGCATTCTTCGGGTGCGCGTAAGCATGTGCCGGGCGCACGCGTGCGTGGTGGTTTCACACCCCGTGTGAACGCACGTCCGTTACTCTGCGAAACAACACGATGACGACCGGAGGGCGGCATGGAGCCCAACAGTCAACTGGACGCACTGCTTGACCAGTCAGGAATGTCCCGGGCTGGTCTTGCTTCGAGAATCAACCGATTAGGCGACAGAGCCGGAACCACCCTGCGTTACGACCACACCGCCGTGGCGCGCTGGCTCAAAGGGCAGCGGCCACGCGGCAGGGTCCCCGAGTTGATCTGCGAGGTCCTCGGCGGCAAGCTCGGACGCACCCTCACTCTGGGTGACATCGGCATGGGCGTACCGACGACGGCACGCACGTACGGGCTGCCAACGGGCCCCTCGGAGGCGGGAGATGGCGGAGAGGCACTGCTCGGCCGCTTCGTCGAGCGGGCCGCCTCGCTGTGGCGCTCCGACCAGGTGCACGACGACTGGCCAGGCCCCTCACTGCTCACGGGGGCCGCAGCCGTCGCACCCGTATGGGAGTGGGAGAACCCGCCGCAGGACCGCGATGTCTCGCACGACGGCGGGGTGACCGTCACCGAGGCCGATGTGACGGTCCTGTACACCGCGCGCGGACACTACGAGCACCTGTACCGCAACGCCGGCGGCGTCGCCACGCGCGCACGCGTCGTCGGGTTCCTCAACGCGGAGGTCGCGCCCCTTCTGCGCGGGAGCTACGACGACGGCACCGGGCGCGAACTCTTCCGCGCGGCGGGCTCGTTGGCCGCCATCAGCGGCATCTGCGCCTACGACGCCGACGCGCAGGGCCTGGCACAGCGCTACTTCCATCAGGCGCTGCGCCTCGGAAAGGCGTCGGGCGACCTCAGGTTCGGCGGCTACGTCGTGGCGCTGCTCGTCAACCAGGCGCTGTTCCTGGGCGACGCGCGGCACGCCATCGCCTGCGCCGAGGCCGTGCTGCGCACGGCGGGGCCCCAGGCGAGCCCCGCGCTCACCACGGATCTGTACGCGATGCAGGCGACCGCGTACGCACGTCTCGGTGACCGGCGCGGTGCGCACACCTGCATGCGCGGGGCGGAGGCGTACTCCGAGCGCATTCGTCCCGAGGAGGAGCCCGAGGAGACCGGCTACGTCCAACCGGGCCTGGTGGAGGTGCGGTTGGCCGAGGCGCTGCTCCTCCTGGGCGAGCTGGAAGCGGCGACCCGATATGCGCGGGAGGCGGCCCGCGCGCCCGCGCACGTCCGGGGCCGCGTCAACAGGCTCGCCACCCTCACCGACGTGGCACTGCTCGCCGGCGAACCCGAGCAAGCCGCTGTCACGGCGGCCGAGATGGTGGGGACGGCGCGGGGTATCGAGTCGCAGCGGTTGCGCGGGCGCATGCGCAGGGTCAGACGGGCCCTCGTCCGGCACCCGGGAGCTTCAGCTGCCGAGGCGGCGAAGCTGATCGAGGACTCGCTGAGCGTGCCCTTCTGAACCGGGGCACTCGGAGTGCCTCTGTCAGAGGGAGAGCACAACATGCTGGGATGTGCCCAACCTCCGTCAGGAAGGGGGCACATACGTGCAATGGAAGAACCTGGGTGAACACACTGTGTACGAGAACCAGTGGCTTCGGGTGAATCTGGCGGATGTGGAGCTGCCCGACGGGCGACATCTGGATCACTACCTGATCCGGCTGCGCCCCGTCGCGATGGCGACCGCAGTCAACGAGCGCAACGAGGTGCTGCTGCTGTGGCGGCACCGCTTCATCACGGACAGCTGGGGGTGGGAACTGGCCGCGGGAGTGGTCGACGAGGGGGAGGGGCTCAGAGAGGCCGCGGCACGCGAGATGGTGGAGGAGACGGGCTGGCGGCCCGGGGTCCTCCACCACCTCATGACAGTCGAGCCGGCGAACGGGCTGACCGACGCGCGGCACCACATCTACTGGGCGCACAGCGCCGAGTACCTCGGTCCTCCCGAGGACGACTTCGAGTCCGACAAGCGGGAGTGGGTCCCCCTCAAGGAGGTGCCCGACCTCATCGCCGCCGGACAGGTGCCCGCCGCCAACACGGCGGCTGCGCTGCTCATGCTCTACCGCGTGCGCTTCGGATGAGAGCACGCCCGGGGCGAGGGGTCAGTGGGACCGAGGGGTCAGTGGGACACGCGGGTCACTGCGACCCGCTCTTGAGGAAGCCGTCGCCGTGCTGCGCGATGTGCTGTTCGAGCGCGGTGAGGGCCTGCTGGACGTCCTGGGCCGTTCCGCTGCCGCGCTGCTCGGCGTAGTAGGCGGCACCCAGCCTGCGCAGCAGGTCGTTGCCCGCGCGCTGGGCCTGGACCTCCTCCACCTTCTCCTTGCCCTGGGACAGCCCACGCTGTGCCTGCTCCTTGGCGCGGTCGAGAAACCCTGCCATGGTCCTGCCTCCCGATGAGTGGGGTACGGGAAGGGCCGTGTGCCCGTGCCCGGTTCTGTGAATGCGTCCTGCGTCGTCAACGTATGCCGTGATCAGCCGGTTCCCCGGTCCGACAGCACCCCGCGCGCCGTTGTCACCAGATCGGGGATGGCCGGTGCCCGGGGGCCGCGCGCCACAGCAGGACGACGGGCACATCGGCCGCCCCGGTCAGCGGGCGGCGGGCGACACCCGGCAGCCGCGCGGGGTCCAGCGCGTCGTCGACGGCGGCGAGGGCGACGGCTGCCTTGTCCCGGAACGTGCGCCCCTCCGGGGTGAGTTCCGGATGGTGGGTCGGGCGGTCGGCCGGACGCCCAGGTGCGTCTCCAGCCGGCGCAGGGTGCGTGGGAGCGCGGACCGGCTGACACGCAGGCGCGCGGCGGCGGAGGTGATGCCGCCCTCCTGCGCGATGGCGAGGAAGGCGCGCGGATGTCGCAGCTCGACGGCCATGCGTCCGGAGCACAGTCACAGCGGAAACCGCATTTCACGAGGCGAGGAGTGGGGGCCTAGCGTGGCGGTATGACCGCTGCCGACCGCCCCTCAGGAGTCCCCGGAACAGCGCCGGGCGCCGGCTGCGCCGCGGACGTGGGCCACGCGGGTGCGGACTCCGGTACGGGCCCTGCCGGTACGGGCTCCGCGGGCTCGGCGTCCGGCCGTGGCCGGGGGCGGATGGGCGCGTTCGGGATGGTGATCGGCAGCGCGATGTCGCTCCAGTTCGGCTCGGCCGTCGCCGCGCTGCTCTTCCCGCGTGCCGGGGCGCTCGGCGTCGTCGCGCTGCGGCTGATCTTCTCGGCGCTGCTGCTGCTCGCCGTGTGCAGGCCGAAGCTGCGCGGGCACTCGCGCAAGGACTGGACGGCCGTCATCGGGCTCGGGGTCGCGCTCGGCACCATGAACAGCCTCTTCTACCAGGCGATCGACAGGATTCCGCTCGGTGCGGCCGTCACCCTCGAACTGCTGGGCCCGCTCGTCCTGTCCGTCGTCGCCTCCCGCCGCGCGCTCAGCCTGGTGTGGGCCGGGCTGGCGCTGGTCGGGGTCTACCTTCTCGGGGCCGGCGGCTTCGGGCAGCTCAACCTCGCCGGGGCCGCCTTCGCGCTGGGGGCCGGTGCGATGTGGACGGCCTACATCGTCTTCAACGCCCGTACGGGCGCGCGTTTCCCCAAGGTCGACGGGCTGGCGCTCGCCATGGGGGTCGCGGCGGTCGTGAGCGCGCCCCTCGGTGTGGTGAGCGCGGGCGGCGCCCTCCTGGATCCCGTCACGCTCGGGCTGGGTGCCGCGGTCGCGGTGCTCTCCTCCGGGCTGCCGTACACCCTGGAGCTGTTCGCGCTGCGGAGGCTGCCGGCCGGGACGTTCGCCGTGCTCATGAGCCTCATGCCGGTCGCCGCCACGGCTGCGGGCTTCCTCGTGCTGGGCCAGAGCCTGGGGCTCATGGAACTGCTGGCCATCGCGCTCGTCGTCGCGGCGAGCATGGGGGCCGTGCGCACCTCGTCGTCGTGACCCGTCTTCCGCGCGGCTTAGGGTTGGCCGGGTGGACGCAGAACAGCAGGCCGGCAGGGTGGACGTGGTCCGCTGGAGCGAGGACGGCGAGGAACGGTCGGCGCTGTGGCGTTCCGAGAGCGGGGCGCGGCCACCGAAGCGGGTGGTGGCCGCCGACGACCGTATGACCGCTGACGCCGCCTACAAGCTGGCCTGCGAGGGCACGGCGCTGCTGTGGCGCGGCGACTACCACGGGGCGCGGCAGCTGCTCGCCGCGCTGGGACGGCGCGTGGACCGCAAGCCGCCGAAGATGGGCGCGACACCCTCCGAGAGCTTCCACCTGCACCGCCAGGCACTGTCGCGGCGTGCCAGGGTGCTGGGAATGCTGCTGGTACCGCTGGAGACCTCGCCGGACGGCAGCCGTACGGTGCCGCTGCGGCGTGCCCCCGAGGTGGCCGAGGCGTGTGCCGGGGCGTACGGAGAGCCCGGGGCGTACGCGGAGCACGGGGAGCCCGGAAGGTACGCGGAGCAGGGAACTTCCGTGACGCTGGTCTCCCTGCGCGAGCTGCAGGGGGTTCTCGGCGCGCACGAGTGGCGCCGCAAGGGTGTGCCGGTCGAGGCGCTCGGCGGGGAACATGTGCACCCGTACCACGGCGTCTTCTCGCCCGTACGCGGCGAGTACATCGACCTCGTCGCGCACACACCCCTGCCGCAGGGCAGGGGAGGGCCGCTGGTCGCTTTCGACATCGGTACGGGCACGGGTGTGCTGGCCGTCGTGCTCGCGCGGCGCGAGGGCGGCAGGGTGGGCCGCGTCGTCGCGACGGACCTGGGGGAGCGGGCGCTCGCCTGCGCGCGCGAGAACGTGCGGCGGCTCGGGGCAGAGGCAACGGTGGACGTCGTGCGGGCCGACCTGTTCCCCGCGCCCGAGGCCGGGCGGGCCGACCTCGTGGTGTGCAACCCGCCCTGGCTGCCCGCGAAGCCGACCTCCGTCCTGGAACAGGCGGTCTACGACCCGGGCAGCCGGATGCTGCGGGGCTTCCTCGACGGGCTCGCCGCACGGCTCGCGCCGGGCGGCGAGGGCTGGCTGATCCTCTCCGACCTGGCCGAACACCTGGGCCTGCGCGCGCGCGACGAGCTGCTGGGCTGGATCGGGGACGCGGGCCTGGAGGTCGCCGGCCGCCATGACGCGCGCCCCCGGCACGGCCGCGCGACCGACCCGGCGGCGCCCCTGCACGCGGCACGCGCCGCCGAAACGACGAGCCTGTGGCGGCTGGCCTCAAAGAGCTGACCGACCGCCCCTTCGCCCTCCCCTCACGCCTCCGACTGCCGGTCGGGGCCCTGGGCCCGTACGTCCTCGACGTGTGCCAGGGAGTCCCGCAGTTCGCTCAGCCACTCGTCGCTGTGCTGCTCGACGAGGCGTACGCACCACGAGAGCGCCTCACTGCGGCTGCGTGCCACTCCCGCGGCGATGAGCGTGTCCAGCACCTGCCGCTGCGGCTGCCGCAGCCGCGTCATCACGGGCGCCGCCACGTGTGTGAACAGCACGCGGACCTCGCCGCATTGGGCGCCCCAGGAGACCTTCTTGCCGTAGCGCCGTTCGGTCTGGCGCGCGACGTCGATACGGGTGTCGCGCGTGCGCTCCCTGAACTCCGCGACACGGCCCTCCAGCGCCGCGGCCCGCTCGCCCGCCGACACGTCGGCGTCCAGCGCCGGTTCGGGTATGGCGCCGATGACCGTGACCTCCTCGCGGTCGGCCGTCACCTCGACCAGCCGCGTGAACAGCTCTCCGGGCAGCCGCCCGGCCAGCCAGCCGCGCAGCTCCTCCTCTTCCTGCTTCGTCGTCCTCATGTAAGCAGAATTACGCGATTACAGCCCCCAGGGCAAGGGCCGGTGCGGGGCCCTCTTGTCCAACTCCCCTGCCCCGTCCGATCGTTGACGCACACGGGGGTCGGCGGGTGAGGCAAGGGAGACGGCTGTGGAGTACCGACGTCTGGGCGCTTCCGGACTGCACGTTCCCGAACTGGCCCTGGGTGCCGGTTCCTTCGGCGTACCAGAAGGCTCAGCGCTTCCGCCGGGCGGTACGGGGACGGCGGAGGCACGCCGCATGGTGGACATGTGCCTGGAAGCCGGCGTGACGATGTTCGACACGGCGGACGTGTACGCGGCGGGCTCGTCCGAGGAGGTGCTGGGAGCGGCGCTCAAGGGCCGCAGGGACCGTGCGCTGATCTCCACGAAGATCGGCGTTCCCCTGGGCGAGGGCCCCGGCGAGGGCGGCACGTCGCGGCCCCGTCTGGTGCGGGGCGTCGAGGACGCGCTGCGCCGGCTGGGTACCGGGCACATCGACCTGCTCCAGCTCCATCTGTTCGACGCGGGCACACCCGCCGAGGAGGTGCTGGCCACGCTGGACGAGCTGGTGCGCTCGGGGAAGGTGCGCTACATCGGCGCCTCCAACTTCCCCGGCTGGCACCTGATGAAGTCCCTCGCGCTCTCCGACCGTTACGGCTACGCGCGCTATGTGGCCCACCAGGTGTACTACTCGCTGGTCGGCCGCGAGTACGAGTGGGAGCTGATGCCGCTCGGCCTGGACCAGGGTGTCGGCGCTGTCGTGTGGAGCCCGCTGGCCTGGGGGCGGCTGACGGGCAAGGTGCGCAAGGGGGAGCCGCTGCCGGAGCGCAGCCGTCTGCGCGAGGCGGCGGCCTACGGGCCGCCTGTCGAGGACGAGCAACTCCACCGTGTGGTCGTCGCCCTGGACGAGGTCGCGGAGGAGACCGGGCACGCCCTCGCGCAAGTGGCGATCAATTGGCTGCTGCGCCGCCCCTCCGTCGCCTCCGTGGTCATAGGAGCCCGGAACGAGGAGCAACTGCGCCAGAACCTGGGCGCGGTGGGCTGGAGCCTCACACCGGAACAGGTCGCGCGCCTGGAAGCGGCGAGCGCGCGGCACGCCGTCTACCCGCACTGGCTCGCCCAGCGGCAGGAACGCTTCGCGCGGCTGAACCCCTCGCCCGTCGACGTCACCCCGCCCACGGACTGACCGCTCCTCAGGACACCGGGGCGTGGCGCCGTGAGGTCCTACGACCATGGTCCGAACCTCGATTCCCCCTGCGCGGTGGTCAGCACCGGGCGTACGGGGCTACCGGAGAACGGACGAGAGGGTGTCTGCGAGCGGCTGAGAAAAGACGGACGCACCCGGTCCGCCGATCGGGCGGTGCGGGTGCGTCCGTACGACATCCGGAGGACTCCGGAAGGCGAACCACAGGGGTTCAGCCCTTCTTGGTCTCCCAGAAGATCTTGTCGATCTGGGTGATGTAGTCCAGCGCCTTCTGGCCGGTGGCCGGGTCGGTCGACCCCTTGGCCGTGCTGATGGCCTTGAGGGTGTCGTTGACCAGCTGGTGCAGCTCCGGGTACTTCTCGAAGTGCGGGGGCTTGAAGTAGTCGCTCCACAGCACCGAGACATGGTGCTTGGCCAGCTCAGCGCGCTCCTCCTTGATGGTGGTGGCGCGCATGCGGAAGTGGGGGTCCTCGTTGGCCTGGTACTTGTCCTGGATGGCCTTGACGGACTCGGCCTCGATACGGGCCTGGGCCGGGTCGTAGACACCGCAGGGCAGGTCGCAGTGGGCGCTGACCTGCACCTTGGGGGCGAACAGGCGGGAGAGCATAAAAGCCGTCCTTCCTCGTGATCGTCTTCTCACGTGCGAGATTACTCCGTGTGGGAAGCCTTTTCGCGTGTGCCCCCACGGGCTTAGGACAAAAGTCCAGTGACAGGGTGGATCTGCTGGAGCAAACGGACCGGACACTCCGGTCCGCTGGACCGGAGGCGGAGAAGATGCCGGAGCGGACGCGTGAGCACGGCGGCGCGGAGGGCCGACCCCGTAGTGAGAGCGCTGAGCATGGCACGCACGGTGAGCGCGGCGGGCCGCTGAAACGGATCGGGCTGGCGGAGGTCTACAACCCGTCGATGGAGCCGACGCTGCTCCCCGGCGACCAGCTCGTGGTGAAGTACGGGGCCACCGTGCACCCGGGGGACATCGTCGTGCTGCGGCATCCCTTCCAGCACGACCTGCTCATCGTCAAGCGGGCCGTCGAGCGCCGCACCGGCGGCTGGTGGGTGCGGGGCGACAACCCGCACGTGCGCAACGACAGCCGGGAGTTCGGCACCGTGCCGGACGAGTTGGTGGTCGCGCGCGCGTGGCTGCGGCTGCGTCCGCCGCGCGGGATTCAGCGTTCGCTGTCCTCCGTGGCGCGCTGGTCGGTGGCCGCTGTGCGGCCCTTGATCGGGCCCGTACGGCCGCGCGGTGAAGCGGCCGGGCTGCCGCCCGGTTCCTCCGCCTCCTTGTCCAGGGTCTCCAAGCGCTTGCGTGCCCGGTAGGCGGCCACGTTGGCGCGGGTGGCGCAGCGGTCGGAGCAGTAGCGGCGGGAACGATTCGTCGAGGTGTCCAGATAGGCGTTGCGGCAGGGCGTCGCCTGGCAGACCCCGAGCCGGTCGACGCCCAGGTCCGTGAGGTGGAAGGCGAGGCCCATGCAGGCGGTCGCCGCGTAGCCCGCCGTCGCGTTGGCCGGGTGCTCGGCCAGGTGCATGTGCCAGCGGGGGCGCCCCGCGTCGTCCAGGACCTCGTGTCCCGAGATCTGCGGGCTGGTGGGGAACTCCATCAGCAGCGAGTTGAGCAGGTCGACGGCGCGTACGGCGTCGCCCTCGGCTGCGGCGGAGAAGACCGCACGCAGCCGTGTGCGCACGCCCCTGAGCCGGGTCACGTCCGCCTCCGTCGCCTTGCGCGCCATGGTCACATTGGCCCCGCACAGCTCCCGCACCGCGTCGACCGAGGTGAGCGAGTCCTCTCCCCGTTCGGGCTCCTCGGTGTTCACGAGCCGCACGGCCATATCCGAGTAATAGTTGAGTTCCACTTGTGATCCTTACGGGGGGCGCTCTATGGTCGGTAATAGCTGAATCCCAACGAGGGTATTACGTTAAGGAGGGGACATGGCGAGCCATGCGCTGAACGGCACCAACTGGCAGGAGTGGCAGGACAGCTGGGACCGGCAGCAGGAGTGGTACCTCCCCGACCGCGAGGAGCGGTTCAGGGTGATGCTCGACATGACCGAGGCGCTCGTGGGCCCCGCGCCGAGGGTGCTGGACCTCGCCTGCGGTACGGGCAGTATCTCGGACCGCCTTCTCAAGCGGCTCCCGGGCGCCACGGCGGTCGGCGTGGACCGTGACCCCGCGCTGCTCGCCATCGCGCGCGGGCACTTCGAGGGCGATGCGCGTGTCCAGTTCGTCTCCGCCGACCTGAGCGGGGCCGACTGGGTCGGTGCGCTTCCCGGCGGGAAGCCCTTCGACGCCGTGCTCACCGCGACGGCGCTGCACTGGATGACCACAGAACCGCTGCGTGCGCTGTACGGGCAGGTCGCGGGCGTGGTCAGGGAGGGCGGCGTCTTCATGAACGCCGACCACATGCCGGAGGAGTCCACGCCGCGCGTCAACGCGGCCGTGCACCTCTTCGAGGACGCGCGGCAGGAGCGTGCGCGTACCGGAGGCTCCCTCGACTGGGGCGGCTGGTGGAAGGCGCTCGCCGCCGACCCCGCGCTGCGCGAGGTCGCCGAGGAGCGGTTCGCGCTGTTCGGGAACCCGGCCGAGCTGCAGCACGGCCACGACCACAACGACGAGGAGTTCCAGTCTCCGGCATGGCACGCCGCCACGCTCCGCGAGGCCGGGTTCGCCGAGGCGCGCTCCGTGTGGGCCTCGCCCACCGACGCGCTGGTCCTGGGCCTGCGCTGAGGCGCACCGCGCGGTGGGGGCCGTCCGTACGTCCCCACCGCGCGGTCAGGGGGTCAGTCCCTGCGGTAGTGGGCGCGGGAGCCGGCCGTGTCCTTGTCCTCGTAGGCGCCCGCCGTGCCCCGGTCCACATGGAAGGTGGTCAGGGTGCGTACAGGGGACTCCGGGTCGGTCGGCGATGCGATCACCCGCATGTGGGTGGACCAGCGCTCCGGGGTCACGTCGTAGACGGCGTATCCGCGGTGGCCGCCCTCGAAGTACTGCAACTGCGGGTTGGCCTTGCCCATCAGGGGCCCGTTCGCCGCGTTCCACGCCTCGTCGTACGGCGCTGAGCTGATGGAGTGCGCGGTGAACTCCGTACCGATGACGGGGGAGCCGGCCTCGCCGAACTCCGGCACCACGTCGTCCACGAAGCACGAGTGCCAGTCGCCCGTGATCACGACCAGGTCCTCCAGGCCCGCCTTGTGGACGTGTCCGAGCACCTCCTTGCGCTCGTTGACGAAGCCGTCCCACTGGTCGGTGAACATGTAGCCGCCGCCCGGCCTGCCGCGCAGCTGGCTGAGCATGATCGAGTTGACCCAGCAGTGCCAGGCGTCCGGTGCCCGGTCGACGGCGTCCTTGAGCCACCGCTTCTGCGGGGCGCCCAGGATGGTGCCGTCCGGGAGGTTCTGCGCCGAACGGTACGAGCGCAGGTCCAGGATCGTCAGATCCAGCAGGCCGCCCCAGTCGCGGCGGCGGTGGATGACGGGGTCGGGCAGCGCGGAGGAGCCGTCGTCGCGGTGCGGCTGGTTCTCGTAGAACGCCTGGTAGGCGGCTGCCCTGCGCTGCATGAACGGGGCGCCGCCGCCCGTGCCGCTGTAGTCGTTGACGACCTCGTGGTCGTCCCAGGTCAGATACCAGGGGTGTGCGGCGTGTGCGTCGCGCAGCGAGGGGTCGCCCTTGTAGAGGGCGTAGCGCTTGCGGTAGTCGGCCAGCGTGAAGATCTCGGGGCTGTTGTGGTCGCGTACGGCTTCCCCGCCGACGGGGCCGTGTTCATAGATGTAGTCGCCCAGGTGGACGACGAAGTCGAGCTCCTCGCGGGCTATGCCGCGCAGCGGCGCGTAGTAACCGTCGTGGAACGCCTGGCAGTTGGCGTTCGCGAAGCGCACCCGGTCGGTGCGCAGCGGCGCCGTCTTCGTGCGGCCCGTGCGGCTTCTGCGGCCCAGCGCGGTGAACGCGTACCAGTAGTGCCGCCCGGGTCTCAGGCCGCCCACCGGTACGTGCACGCTGTGCGCGAGCGTCGCCGAGGCGGCAACAGAGCCGCGCGCGACCACCCGGCGCAGCGCGCGGTCCTCGGCCACGACCCAGTCGACCTCGACGGTCTCGGGCAGGTCCTGTTCGCCTGCGAACGGTTCGGGTGCCAGCCGGGTCCACAGCACCACGCTGGTGGGCAGCGGGTCGCCCGAGGCGATGCCGAGCGTGAAGGGCGCCGGGTCGTAGGTCGCGCCCAGCTCCTGTGCCGCCTCCTTCGCCTGCGCGGGCGAGAGGCCGGCCGACAGCGGCCAGACGAGGTTGAGCGCGCCGACGGCGCCGGCGGCCCTCAGCAGATCACGCCGGTTGAGCTTCATGCCTGGCCTCCAGTCGGCTTGTCGCCGGTCTTCCCCGGTGAACCGGCCCACGAGGGGCGGCCCTTCGTGTGGTGCAAGGTGAGCGAAACGGCGTCCGCGTAACCGTCGTTGCTGGTGCCGCCGCCGGAGCGGGTCAGCACCAGCAGCACCCGTGCGCTGCGTGACCCCGGCGGAACCGCCGCCTCCGCCGTGCGCGGGACGAGACCCGTACGCGCGTTCCGTTCGGCCGCCGTGACCGGGCCGAGCACGCTCAGCGCGAGCGGGGTGCCCGCGCCGTCGCGGAACTCGACCGACAGCCGCGCGCCGTCCTCCTGGCCCGCGTAGCCGCCCAGATGGGCCGCCACCTCGTAGCGCACCTTGCCCGCGTCCACGGGTCCACGCCCTGTGCGCCCTGTGCGGGGCAGCGTGATGTCCTGGAAGAGGGTGGTACGGGGTGAGTTGCCGCCACCGAAGAAGCGGCTGCCGCGCCGGGGCGGGCCGGGGTCCTCGTGCGTGGGGTAGCCGCTGTCGGCTCCGTAGGTGAGGAGGGCGGGCGCTCCCTCGGCGATCTGCCAGCCCTTGACGGAGTTCACGGGCACAGTCGAACCGCCAGGTCCGTCCTCGGCACCGCCGTTGACCACGATGTTCTTCGAACCGTCCACAGAGAAACTGCCTCCAGTTGTCTGTACAAGTGGCGCATGCGCCACGGACGGAACATCACAGCAGCATCGGGTGAACACCGCACTACCGGGAGCACATTGTTTTCCGGCAGTTTCGGAAGCGCACGCACACGAAACGGGGCCGCTCCACAAAGGAGCGGCCCCGTCGGGGTGTTGCGGCCGGGCCCGCGGATCACGCCTGCCCGGTGTCGGGGGGTGCGCCCGGCAGGGGTGCGGGGAACCGCGCGACCAGCCACGGACGCACGGGTTCCACGCGAAGTGCCGTCAGGGGCACCCCTCCCGGCTGCGTACAGGCTCTACCGGCGGGCGACGCCCTCGGCGCGGGCAGCCGCCGCGACGGCGGAGGTCACAGCGGGCGCGACACGCTCGTCGAAGGGCGAGGGGATGACGCGGTCGGCGCTCAGCTCGTCCGCGACGACGGCGGCCAGCGCCTCGGCAGCCGCCAGCTTCATGCCCTCCGTGATGTCCGTGGCGCGGACCTGGAGCGCACCGGCGAAGACACCGGGGAACGCGAGCACGTTGTTGATCTGGTTCGGGTAGTCGCTGCGGCCCGTGGCCACCACGGACGCGTACTTGACGGCGACATCCGGGTGGATCTCCGGATTCGGGTTGGCCATGGCGAAGATGAACGCGTCCTTGGCCATCCGCGCGACCGCGTCCTCGGGGACCGTTCCGCCGCTGACGCCGATGAACACATCGGCACCCGAGAGCGCGGACTCCAGGGAGCCGGTGTGGCCCGCCTTGTTGGTGAAGCCCGCCAACTCGCGCTTCACGTCGGTGAGGTCGTCGCGGTCGTCCGAGACGACGCCCTTGCGGTCGCAGACCGCGACATCGCCGATGCCGGCCTCGACGAGGATGCGTGCGATGGCGACACCGGCGGCGCCCGCACCCGAGATGACGGCCCGCAGCTCACCGAGCGCGCGCCCGCTCAGCTTCGCGGCGTTGCGCAGCGCCGCGAGCGTGACGATGGCCGTGCCGTGCTGGTCGTCATGGAAGACGGGGATGTCCAGCCTCTCCTTGAGCCGGGCCTCGATCTCGAAGCACCGGGGCGCCGAGATGTCCTCCAGGTTGATGCCCCCGAAGGAGGGGGCGAGCCGGGCGACGGTCTCCACGATGTCGTCGGCGCTCTGCGCGTCCAGCGCGATCGGCACGGCGTCCACCCCGCCGAACTGCTTGAACAGGATGGCCTTTCCCTCCATGACGGGGAGGGAGGCCCCGGGACCGATGTCACCCAGCCCGAGCACCGCGCTGCCGTCGGTCACCACGGCGACGACCTGCGACTTCCAGGTGTAGTCGTCGACCAGGTCCGGCTGATCGGCGATGGCGCTGCACACCTTCGCGACACCCGGCGTGTAGGCGAGGGACAGGTCGGCCGCGTCGCGCACGGGCACGGTTGCCTGGACGGCCATCTTGCCGCCACGGTGCAGGGCGAAGGCCGGATCGATAACGTCCGCTTCCAGCCCGTCCTTCGAATTGACGATCTCCGCTGCCACTGTGTTGAACCCCTTTGTCGAATCTTGGTGAGGGTGACCGCTCCCTGCTGTGAGGAACGGGCGGGCACCACGTCCGCTTCCCGGCCGGCGGATGGCCGCTGTCCGGGGGGAGGTGCGGACGCCGGGCACGCCGCACACGCGCCCTGGTCCCCGGGTGAGGGGTGTAATCGACCTTTCTACCCGACAACGGCCGCCCGGGACGACCTACTTCCGGCCCCCGCACCGTTCAACGCAGGAGAAGGTTCCGCAAAGTCCCTCGACCCCGGCTGGAAGTCCGCACAGTGAGACAAGAGGGGCGGAGCAGCGGAAGGTACGGGGCGTACCGGGTCTCTGACCTCGGGAGCAGTGCCCCTACGCGCCCTGGGGCGCCCTGTGTCCGGAACCCGGTCTCCGTTATCCGATTTTGACCTCTCCGGCCCCCTGTACCCGGCTGTCCGGATGGCAAGATGCCCACCATCCAGCCATCTGAAATGGTCGCGACATTCGAAGGTGTGTGCCCGGCCGAAGCAGCGCAAGCCCATCTCCGCGGGAGGATCCACCCCATGACCGCAAGCACCAGACGACGCACCGGCGCGCTGCGCCTCCGGATCGCGGCGCCCGTGGCCCTCGCGGTCACCGGCGCCCTGCTGCTGACCGGCTGTGGCGACCAGACCGACGGCGCACAGGGAGGCGGGGGCGGCGGCAGCAAGTCCGCGCTGAACGCCAAGCTCCCCAAGAAGATCCGGGACGCGGGTGTCATCAAGGTCGGCACCGACGCGGCGTACAAGCCCATGGAGTTCAAGGAGGGCGACGACATCGTCGGCCTCGACCCGGACATCGCGGACGCGATGGGCAAGAAGCTGGGCGTCAGCTTCGAGTTCGCCAACGGCACCTTCGACGGTCTGATCACCTCTATGCAGACCGGCAAGTTCGACATGATCATGTCCTCGATGACGGACACGAAGGAGCGCCAGGAGGGCCTGGACGACAAGGGCAAGAAGGCAGGCAAGGGCGTCGACTTCGTCGACTACCTCACGGCCGGCTCCTCGATCCTGGTCAAGAAGGGCAACCCCGAGAAGATCGACTCGGTGGACCAGATGTGCGGCAAGAAGATCGCCACGCAGCGCGGCACGACCTCGCACGAGATCCTCAAGAACCAGACGGAGAAGTGCGAGAAGGACGGCAAGAAGAAGGTCACCGTCGAGGCGTACGACACCGATGACGAGGCCCGCGTGCGCCTGAAGTCCGGCGGCGTCCTCGCGGATGTCTCCGACTTCCCCGTCGCGGCGAACGCGGCCAAGTCCGGCTCCGACTTCGAGGTCGTGGGCGACCAGATGGAGTCGGCCCCGTACGGCATCGCCGTCAGCAAGGAGAACGAGAAGCTGCGGGACGCCCTGAAGGAGGCGCTGGCCGCGATCATCAAGGACGGGTCGTACAAGAAGGCACTCGAAAAGTGGGGCGTCGAGGACGGCGGCGTCGACGAGGCGAAGGTCAACTCCGGCACCTGAGCCGGACTTCGCCAAGGACACCAACGGACGCTGAGAGGCAAGCCCCGTGACAACACCCACCGACAAGGTGCCCTCCGACGGCGCTCCACAGCCGTCGAAGAGCGCACCCGAGGCCATCAGGGCCATACCCGTGCGGCACTACGGCCGCTACGTCGCCGCCGTCGTCGTGCTCGCGCTGCTCGGGCTCCTCGCCAACGCGGTGGCCGGCGCCGACCTGCGCTGGGAGGCCGTCGGCGACTACTTCTTCGACGACCAGATCCTGGAGGGCGCGAAGAACACGATCGTGGTCAGCGTGCTGTCCATGATCATGGGCCTGGTGCTCGGCATCGTCCTCGCGGTGATGCGGATGTCGAAGAACCCCGTGACCTCGACGGTCGCCTGGGGCTACATCTGGTTCTTCCGGGGCACACCGGTCTACGTACAGCTCCTGCTCTGGTTCAACCTCGCGCTGGTCTTCCCGATCCTCAACCTCGGTCCCCTCTACAAGGACGAGATGACCGACGTCATGACCCCGTTCATGGCGGCCCTGCTGGGGCTCGGCCTGAACGAGGCCGCGTACATGGCGGAGATCTGCCGCGCCGGCATCCAGTCGGTCGACGAGGGCCAGACCGAGGCGTCGCAGGCGCTCGGCATGACCCAGCAGCAGAACATGCGCCGCATCGTGCTGCCCCAGGCGATGCGGGTGATCGTGCCGCCGACGGGCAACGAGTTCATCAACCTGCTGAAGACCTCCTCGCTCTGTTCCGTCGTGATGTTCGAGGAACTGCTGCGTAAGGCTCAGAACATCGGCAACACCTCGGGCGCCGTGATCGAGCTGCTGATCGTCGCCACCATCTGGTACCTGGCGATCACCACGGTCTTCAGCATCGGCCAGTACTACCTGGAGCGGCGCTACGCACGCGGTTCCCTGCGCGCGCTGCCCCTCACGCCGTGGCAGAAGGTCCGGCAGAACGTCTTCACCTGGCACGGCCGGGGTCCGAGCGCGGGAGGTGCCGGCGCATGACAGCCATGGTCAAGTCCGAGGCGGTCCACAAGTCCTTCGGCCCCGTCGAAGTCCTGCGGGGCATCGATCTGGAGGTTCAGGCCGGCGACGTCTTCTGCATCGTCGGCCCCTCAGGGTCGGGCAAGTCCACGTTCCTGCGGTGCATCAACCACCTGGAGAAGGTCAACGCGGGGCGGCTGTACGTCGACGGCACGCTCGTCGGCTACCGCGAGAAGAACGGCAAGCTCTACGAGCTGCGCGACCGCGAGGTCGCCGCGCAGCGGCGTGACATCGGCATGGTCTTCCAGCGCTTCAACCTCTTCCCGCACATGACGGCAGCGGAGAACGTGATGGAGGCCCCGCTCCAGGTCAAGCGGGAGTCCAAGGCCGCGGCGCGCAAGCGGGCCGTCGCGCTGCTGGAGCGTGTCGGGCTCGCCGACAAGACCGACAACTACCCCGCACAGCTGTCCGGCGGGCAGCAGCAGCGGGTCGCCATCGCGCGTGCGCTGGCGATGGAACCCAAGCTGATGCTCTTCGACGAGCCGACCTCGGCGCTCGACCCCGAGCTGGTCGGCGAGGTACTCGACGTGATGCGCGACCTCGCGCGGGACGGTATGACGATGATCGTCGTCACGCACGAGATGGGCTTCGCGCGGGAGGTCGGCGACTCGCTCGTCTTCATGGACGAGGGCATCGTCGTGGAGTCGGGCACCCCGCGCGACGTGCTCGGTAACCCGCAGCACGACAGGACGAAGTCTTTCCTGTCCAAGGTCCTCTAGCGCGGCGTACGCGCCGCGTGATCCCCCGCCCCCGCGGGGCCCGTTCTGCCCGGGCCCCGCAGGGGATCTCCTGCGCGGTGGCCGCGACACGCGGGGCGGGCGTTGCTGGAATATGGGCGGAACGACTGATGCTGTGCACGCCATGGCATACAACGAACTCCTCGGCAGGATCGGTATCTGGGCCGGCGTGCTGCGTGGCGACGACCCCGCACGGCGTACACAGGTCGCCGAGGCCGCCGCCGAACTCGACGAGCTGGGATACGGCACGCTCTGGATCGGCGGCAGCCCCTCGCCGGACATGGCGCAGCGGCTGCTGGAGGCCACCGAACGGGCCGCCGTGGGCACCAGCATCCTCAGCATCTGGGACCACGCGGCACCCGAAGTCGCCGCGCGCCACGCCCAGTTGACCGACGAGCACGGTGGGAGGTTCGTCCTCGGGCTCGGGGTCAGCCACGAGGAGAAGCCCACGGGCAACGACTACAGGCGCGACCATCCGCTCGCCGACCGCCCGTACTCCGCGATGCGCTCCTACCTCGACACCCTCGACGGCGCCCCCCGCCCCGTACCCGCCGACCGGCGTGCGCTGGCCGCGCTCGGGCCCCGCATGCTGGAGCTGGCCCGTACGCGGACGCTGGGCGCGCTGCCCTACCTCGTCACGCCCGAACACACCGCCGAGGCTCGCGACATCCTCGGCGCCGACCCGCTGCTGGCCCCGGAACTCAAGGTGGTCGTCCTGCCCGAGGGCGGCGACCGTGAAGCGGCCCGTGCGGTCGCCCGCGACTACCTCGCCATGTACCTCGGCTTCACCAACTACCGCAACAGCTGGCTGCGCCTCGGCTTCACCGAGGCCGACCTGGAGAACGGCGGCAGCGACCGCCTCATCGACGCGCTCTACGCCATCGGCACCCCCGACCGGATCCGCGCGCGCATCGACGACTTCTTCTCCGCGGGCGCCGACCACGTCGCCGTCCAGGTCGTCACCCGGCACACCGGCACGGACCTCCCCCTCCCGGAATGGCGCACCCTCGCCGAAGCACTTCCGCTGCGCGGCTGAGCGCCCCGTCCGTCACCCGTAAGAGCGTTCAGAGGCGCGAATCCGTACGACAAGCCGTATGCGCGACCGACACTGTCCCGGACAGGGAGGGAGGTCGCCATGACGGCTGTGGCCGAGCGGGACGCGCAGATGCGGGTCGAGGAGTTCGAGGCGGTCGCCGCCGGGTCCCCCGAGACCGTCACGCTGGAGTTCCTCGGCGGGCGGATCGGGGTCAAGAAGGGGCCTGACGGAGATCACGACGAGATCATCAAGTGGCTCATGAAGCGATGTATGCAGCATCGCCCCGATCTCTGGTTGTACCCGGAGCGCGGGCTGATCGTCGAGGCGTACCGCAAGGGCCGGGCGCGGCCCGACGGTGCGCTGGCACCTGATGGCCACTTCTCCGGTCATGGCGAGTGGGCGGAGTCTGACGGTGTGCTGATGACGGTGGAGGTCACGTCGTACGACCCGGACACCGACCGGCGTGACCGATGGGAGAAGCCGGCCGCCTACGCAGCCGCGGGGATCCCGGTCTACCTGCTGGTCGACCGGGAGGCGGGCACCGTGACCGTGCACAGTGCGCCGGACCCGGGGCGGGAGTTGTACCGGGACACGCACACCGTGCGGTTCGGTGAGGAGGTCGAGTTGCCGGCGCCGGTGGGGTTCGTGATCGGGACGGACGTGTTCAAGGAGCATGTGCGCTGAGCGCATGAGTTGGGTTGTTCTTGGGGCGGTGAGGGCTGTTGGTGGGGTGGGGGGCGGCGTAGCGTCTGGATCATGTTTGGTGTGTATGCCGCGCGTATGAACAAGGAAGAGCCGCTCAGCGGGCTGGAGCTGGGGGACAGGCCGGAGCCGAAGGTTCCGCCCGGGTGGACGACGGTGGCGGTGAAGGCGGCCTCGCTCAACCACCACGACCTGTGGTCGCTGCGCGGCGTGGGGCTCTCCGAGGAGTCGCTGCCGATGATCCTCGGCTGCGACGGGGCGGGTGTGGACGACGACGGGAACGAGGTCGTGGTCTACCCGGTCATCGGGCAGACGGGGCACGGGGTGGGGCCGCGCGAGCCGCGGTCGATCCTGACGGAGCGCTATCAGGGAACGTTCGCCGAGCGGGTGGCCGTACCGCAGTGGAACGTACTGCCGAAGCCGAAGGAGCTGTCCTTCGAGGAGGCGGCCTGCCTGCCGACGGCCTGGCTGACGGCGTACCGCATGCTGTTCACCAATGCCGGTGTGCGGCCAGGTGACACGGTGCTCGTGCAGGGCGCGGGCGGCGGTGTCGCGACGGCGGCGATCGTGCTCGGCGCGGCAGCGGGGCTGCGGATGTTCGCGACCAGCCGTGACGAGGCCAAGCGCAAGCGTGCCCTCGAACTGGGGGCCGAAGTCGCCGTGGAGACGGGGGAACGGCTGCCGCAGCGGGTGGACGCCGTGCTGGAGACCGTCGGCGCCGCGACCTGGTCGCACTCGGTCAAGTCGCTCAAGCCGGGCGGCACCGTGGTCATCTCGGGCGCCACCAGCGGGCCCAACCCGGCCGCAGCCGAGCTGAACCGGATCTTCTTCCTGGAGCTGAAGGTCGTCGGCTCCACGATGGGCACCAAGGAGGAGCTGGCCTCGCTGCTGAGCTTCTGCGCCGCCAAGGGCGTGCGGCCCGTCATCGACTCCACGCTGCCGCTCGACCGGGCGCGCGAGGGCTTCGGGAAGATGGCGAGCGGTGACCTGTTCGGCAAGGTCGTCCTCACCGTCTGAGCCTTGAGTCCTGAGCCCCGGGAACTGAGCCCTGGGGCCTGACCCTTGCTCCTTCTCCCGATCCCTGATACCGGAGTGCTGGTACCTGATCCCCTTGGCACCGTGTGCCTCCCGGCCCCCTCCGTCATACTCGAACTGGCAGTCGTACGGGGCGAGTTGAGAGGTGGGTGTGTCGAGAGTGGGACCAGTTACCGGCATCCGTGCGGTACGTACCGGCGACCTGGGTGCCGTGCGGACGCTGTTGCATACGGCGTTCCGCGCGGACCCCGTCAGCTGTTGGATCTTCCCCGAGGAGGAGCGCAGGGAGGCACGGCATCCGTACCTCTTCGGTGCCTTTCTCTCCGGTGCCTTCCTCCATGGCACGGCGGAGATGACGCAGGACGGGCTCGGCGTCGCGCTGTGGTTCGCCGTACGGGACGGTGAGCAGGTGGGCGCGGAAGAGCTGACCGAAGGGCTCAAGGAGGTCGACCCCGGCAACGAACGCCTGGGCGTCATGGGCAGAGCCACGGCGGAGTGCCACCCGCACGAGGACCACGCGTACCTCCAGGGCCTCGCCGTCGCACCGGAGGAGCAGGACCGTGGCATCGGGAGTGCGCTGCTGCGGCACGGGCTGTCCCGCTGTGACGAGGAGGGGCTTCCCGCGTACCTGGAGGCGTCGAGCGAGCGCAGCCGTGCGTTGTACGCGCGGTACGGGTTCGAGGACCTGGGCAAACCGGTCGAACTGCCGGAGGCCGGCCCGACGATGTGGCCGATGTGGCGCCCCGCGCACGCCTCCGGGCGCCTGTAGCCGGGCTCGTAGCCTTCCTGCGGCACCCTTCCGGCCTCGTGGTCCGGGACGGCAGCGGTTCCGGACCTTGTGATCTGGGACGCAGCGGTTCCGGACCCTGTGGGTGGGGAGCGCGCTAGGACCGGTGGTGCTCCTTCGGGGCGTGTGCGGCGGTGTATGTGGCGAAGGGCGGGATGCCCGCTCTGGCGCGGTGGACGTCCAGCATGTCCGGGTTCTCGATCGGCCAGGGGATCGGGGCGCCGTCGGAGGTGAGGCCCTGGATCTGGGTGCCGTACTTCTGGGGGAGTCCCGCGTTGACGTGGAGGCGGTCGCGGAGGAAGGCGAGGCGGCGGCGCCCCTCGGGGCCCGCCGTTCCCTCGGCGACGGCCTGTTCGAGCAGTCGGACCGCCAGCCGCTGCACATCGAGCTGACGGTCGGCGTGCTGGGCGACCAGCCACGCTCCGGTGGCGGCCTCCTCGCCGACCTCGTCCGGTACGGGCCAGCCGCCGTGCTCCTCCAGCAGCGCGCGCAGCCGGTCGCCGTGGCGGGCCGTCAGCCGCCGCCAGGCGAGCTGATCGGTCAGGTCGGCGCTGTTGGCCCGGGGTGCGTTCGCCTCGTCCTCGGCCCTCATGGTGAGCAGTTCCCTGACCAGGGGCGAGGGAGCGCGGGGCTCCTCCGTGCCGGAGGCCGGGCCGGTGCTGAAGCCGGGGTGCCGGTGCGGGGGTTCCGGGTGTGCGTCGGTGTCAGGTGTCGGCATGCCGTTCAGCCTAGGAGCCGTTCGCACGGCTGATCTGGTCCTGAAGGACGGTGACAAGGGGCTCCCGGCCCGCCCATGATGGGTCTTGGGACGGGCGCCGGGGCGGATGGGACGCCAGGACGGATACAGCGCCGGGACGGATGTCACGGGCGCCGCAGGAACTCCAGCACCACCCGTTCGAACTCCTCCTTCCGCTCCACCTGGGCCCAGTGCCCGCAGCGCGCGAACACGTGCAGTTCGGCATCGGGAAGCCGGCTGAACGGGAACAGTGCGCCCTCGTACGGCAGCATCCTGTCCTCGCGGCCCCAGGTGAGCAGCGTGCGGTGGGTCAGGCGGTCGGCTCGTGCCCACAGCGGCGCCTCGTCGGCGAACCTGGGGTCGGAGAACGTCGCGAACACCGAGGCAGCGCGCTCGCAGGCGCCGGGCGCCGTCGCCGCCTCCGTCCGCGCGTCCAGCAGCGCGTCCGTGATCAGCGCGGGGTCCGCGACCATCGTCTCCACCCACGCCCGCATGGCGTCCCGCGACGGCTCGGCCAGGAAGGCGAACAGCCGCCTGGTGCCTTCGCTGACCTGCGGCCCGAACGTGTTCACGGCGAGCCCGCCAGGCCCCATCAGCACCAGTCGGCCGGCGCGCTCCGGGTGGGCGAGGGCGAATTCGGCGGCGGCGTTCCCGCCCATGGAGTTCCCGAGCAGGTGGGCCTGGACGATGCCGAGTTCGTCCAGGAAGAAGCGGAGCGCGTCGGCCGCGACCCTGGGGTAGAGGTCCGTCCACGCTGACGGCTGGGGGCTGCGCCCGAAGGCGGGCATGTCCAGGACGTACGTACGGAAGTGCGCCGCGAACACCGGCAGGTTGCCTGCGAAGTTGGACCAGCCGCTCACGCCGGGGCCCGAGCCGTGCAGCAGTACGAGTACGGGTGCGTCGTCTCCGGGAGCGCCGGAGGCGGCGGCGCCCGCCGACGGGCCCGCCTGGTGGTAGTGCAGCTCGTACTCGCCGGTCAGCGTGCGGCTCGTGGACTCGTACGTCAGCTCCGTCGTGGATCCCATGCGCCGGACGCTAACCGCGCGCCGGGCCGCGGACCCCCGCCCCGTCCCGCTGAACGGGAGCGCACGCTCACGTGCCCGGCGCCTCATGCCTACGGTCACCGCTGTGCCGGATCGAAAGGGGAGGTCACATGCTGGACGAGGCCGAACGCCGTGCTGCGGCCGAGGTGTTGGGCGCGGCCGAGGCGGCCCGTATTCCTGTCGCGCCGCTGCGGGAGACCTGGCCGGGGACCGGCGCTGACGACGCCTACGCGATCCAGCTGCTCAATGTCGCCCGGCGCCGCGAGCGGGGCGCGCGGGTCGTCGGGCACAAGGTCGGGCTCTCCTCGGAGGTGATGCAGCGCATGATGGGCGTCGACGAGCCCGACTACGGTCACCTTCTCGACGACATGGCACTCGCGGACGGCTCCCGCGTACCCGCCGACGCGTACTGCGCGCCCCGCGTCGAGGTCGAGGTGGGGTTCCTCCTCGGCGCCGACCTTCCGGGCAGCGGGTGCACGGCGGCCGATGTGCTCGGCGCCACGTCGGCGCTGGTGCCCGCCATCGAGCTGATCGACAGCCGCGTACGTGACTGGGACATCGGGATCGCCGACACCATCGCGGACAACGCGTCCTCGGCCGGCTTCGTCCTCGGCGCCGCGCGTGTGCCGCCCGGCGAGGTGGACAGGCGGGCGATCGACGCGGCGCTGTACGCGGGGGACGGGCGACGGGTGCTCGCGCGGGGGCGGTCCGACGCGGTGCTGGGCGACCCCGCGAACGCCGTCGCCTGGCTGGCGCGGACCGTGTCCCGGTACGGGGTGCGGCTGCGTGCCGGGCACGTGGTGCTGCCCGGGTCGTGCACGCGTGCGGTCGATGTGGTCGCGGGAGAGCGGTATGTCGCGGAGTTCGGGGACGGGTTGGGGAGCGTGTCGCTCGCCTTCGAGGCCACCGGCACCTCCTCTCAGCGGCGGGGGGCGGGAGCCGAGCCCCTAGGGAGGCGGAGGCCCGTACCGGGGCCGAGGCCCGGGCGGAGTCAGGGAACCGACGCGATCAGGGAGTTGCGCACACATGAGAAGTGACGGCGGCGGACCGCGCACGGCGCGCAGGGCGCGGGCGGCGATCGTGGGGCCGGGCAACATCGGGACGGACCTGATGTACAAGCTCCTGCGCTCGCCGAGCGTGGAGCCGCGCTGGATGGTGGGCGTCGACCCGGCCAGCGAGGGACTCGCGCGGGCGAGGGAGGCGGGGATCGAGGCCGAAGCCGGCGGTGTCGACTGGCTGCTCGGCCAGGACGAGCAGCCGGACCTCGTGTTCGAGGCGACGAGCGCGGCGGTGCACAGGGCCAACGCGCCCCGGTACGAGGCACACGGCATCCCGTGCGTCGATCTGACGCCCGCGAAGCTCGGGCCCGGGATCGTACCGGCGGTGAACCTGGAGGCGGGTGCCGGAGCGGCCAACGTCAACCTCCTCACGTGCGGCGGCCAGGCCACCATCCCGATGGTGGCCGCGGTCTCGCGGGTCGTGCACGTGCCGTACGCGGAGATCGTCGCCTCGGTCGCCTCGCCGTCGGCCGGCCCGGGAACGCGCGCGAACATCGACGAGTTCACGCGGACGACGCGCTGGGGCATCGAGCACGTCGGCGGCGCCGCACGGGGCAAGGCGATCATCATCCTGAACCCCGCGGAGCCGCCGATGCTGATGCGGGACACGGTGTACTGCCAGCTGCCCGACGACGCCGACCAGGGCGCGATCGCCGCCTCCGTCGCGGAGATGGCGGCGGCCGTCGCGGAGTACGTACCGGGGTACCGGTTGCGCGGGGAGCCGCAGTTCGACCCGGCCGACGCGTTCTCGCCCGCGCGGGTGGCCATCCTGCTGGAGGTCGAGGGAGCGGGTGACTTCCTGCCGCCTTACGCGGGGAACCTCGACATCATGACCGCGGCGGCGACCCGCGTGGGCGAGGGCCTCGCGGCCGGGCTCCCGGCGGGCGCCACCTCATCGACCGTACTGTGAACGGGAGTTCAGCCATGCCAGAGCCGCAGAGCCGCGACATCCGCGTCACCGACTCGTCGCTGCGCGACGGATCGCACGCCAAGCGGCACCGGTTCACGGTGGAGCACGTACGGGCGATCGTCGCCGCGCTGGACGGCGCGGGGGTGCCCGTCATCGAGGTCACACACGGCGACGGGCTCGGCGGCTCGTCCTTCAACTACGGCTTCAGCCACACACCGGAGCAGGAGCTGATCGCGACAGCGGTGCGCACGGCGAAGCGGGCACGTATCGCGTTCCTGATGCTGCCGGGGCTCGGCGTCAAGGACGACATCAGGGAGGCGGCGGACAACGGCGCGGCCATCTGCCGTATCGCCACGCACTGCACCGAGGCCGACATCGCCGACCAGCACTTCGGGCTCGCCCGCGAGATCGGCCTGGAGACCGTCGGGTTCCTGATGATGGCGCACAGCCGGCCGCCCGAGGTACTGGCGGCGCAGGGGCGCAGGATGGCGGACGCGGGGTGCCAGTGCGTGTACGTGGTGGACTCGGCGGGCGCGCTGGTGCTCGACGAGGTGGGCGACCGCGTCGCCGCGCTGGTCGACGAGCTGGGCGACGACGCGCAGGTCGGTTTCCACGGGCACGAGAACCTCGGCCTGGGCGTGGCCAACTCGGTGCTGGCCGTAGGCGCAGGAGCGCGGCAGATCGACGGCTCCACGCGGCGCTTCGGCGCCGGCGCGGGGAACACACCGGTCGAGGCGTTCGCCGCCGTCGCCGAGCGGCTCGGGATACGCACGGGCATCGATGTGCTCGCGATCGCGGACGCGGCGGAGGACGCGGTGCTGCCCGTGATGGACGACGAGTGCAGGCTGGGCCGCCTGGAACTGATGATGGGGTACGCGGGGGTCTACTCCAGCTTCCTCAAGCACGCCGACCGCTGGGCGGAGCGGTACGGGGTGTCGGGTGCCGAGATCCTGCTGCGCGCGGGAGAGCGGCAGCTGGTGGGCGGGCAGGAGGACCAACTGATCGACATAGCCCGCGAACTGGCAGACTGACCCGCCCGATCCGCAAGTGCCCCGACCCGCACCCGCGTGCCTCCGCCCCGCTCTTGCCCCGCGCCTGCCGCGCACCCGGGTACTGGCTACTGGCGCACTCGCGTACTGGCGTACCAGTGCGCCGCGACCGCCCCGGCCAGGGATACTCTCCACGGATGTCGAGCACACGTACGTATGGAGCCTTTCGTACCGGTCGGCTCTGGGGCGCGGCGGCGGGGCTGTTCGGCGTGCTGTTCGTGGCCTCGGCCTGGGCGCTGCTGGTGTCGCTGGAGTTCGACGAGCAGTGCGCACAAGGGGGCGTCGAGGGGCCCGGGGCGCTGGGAGACATCAGGCGGCAGGCGTTTCCCCCGGCAGTGATCTGCGAGTACGCCGGGGGAGAGGTCTCCTCTGGCGGTACGGGGCTGCTCGGCGGAGTGATCTGGCTCTGCGCCGTCGGCCTGGCCCTGTGCGTGCTGTTGGCGCTGCTCGCCGAGTGCGCCGAGCTGCCCGACAGTGCCTCGCCCGCTCTCCGCTTCACGCGCGCGCAGAAGCTACGGCGTACGGGAACGGCGTTGCTGGTCACCGGTTCCGTCTTCCTCCTGGCCTACGGACCGACGGTCCGGCCGCTGCTCACCGCACCGTCGTCGGCCTGCGCGGTCGGCGGAGGCTGGGGCGTCAACGCGCCGCAGACGCTGGATGCGAGCCTGTTCCCGGCGCAGGCGACCTGCCAGTTCCGCAGCGGAGGCACCGAAAAGCTGAACCCGCCCTGGACCGAGACCCTCACACCGGTGCTGGCCGTACCCACCGTGATCGCCGCGACCGCCGCGGTGCTGGCCTGGCGGCGCCGACGTGCGGAGCGCGAGCAGGACGAGGGCGAGGAAGCGCGCCGCGCGGACGGAACGGGCCGCGCGGAAGCGGCGAACGCTACGGAGGCGGCGGACGGGCCGCAGGCGAGGCGGACCGCAGGCGAACCGCCCCGGAGCTGAGGCACCAACCAACCTGCCCGCGGGGCGGATTCAGGCGGGTACGGAGGGTGCGGCGGTGCGCCAGATCCGGGCCGCCGCCTGCCGGATCATCGAGGCCAGTCCTGGGGCGCGCCGCACCTGTCCCACGGGCCCGCACACGGAGATCGCGGCGAGCGCGGGCCCGCTGTCGCCCGCGCCGACGATGGGCGCCGCGACACAGGCGACGCCCCGTACGGCCTCTTCGCGGTCGTGTGCGATGCCCCGTTCGCGTATGTGCGCCAGCTCGGCCAGCAGTGCCTCGGGGAGCGGGCCGGGGTGCGGGGTGTGTGCGAGCAGCGCCTTGCCGACGCCCGTACGTGCGGCGGGCAGCCGGCCGCCGACGCGGGAGGGCAGCAGGGTGCCGAAGCGGTTGCCGACCTTGTCGAGGTAGACGACCTGGGTGTCGTCGAGCACGGCCAGATGTGCCACCAGCCCTGTGACCTGGTGCAGTTGGTGCAGGTGGGGCGCGGCGGCCTCGCGCACCCTGTCCTGGTGGATGACGAGCGCGCCCAGCTCCATGATCCGCATGCCGAGCCGGTAGGTGTGCTCGTCACGGCGCAAGTAGCGCACCTCAGCGAGGTGTTCGAGGATGCGGTGCGCCGAGGACCTGGGCAGTCCCGTGCGGCGGACGACCTGGGCGAGGGTGAGCCCGTCGGCACCCTCGAAGGCGTCGAGAATCCGCACGACTCTGTCGATCATCGAGACCGGTGTGGGCGCTGCGGCTGCGTGCTCCCGTACGGCGATGCTCATGGGGCCTCCTCGCGCTCGCGAGACAACTGTGTCTCGTTGCCGGGGAGGTTACGCATCCGCGAGGGCGCGCGGGAAGAGGCGCGCAATGCCTAATCGAAATACCTTCTCGCGTCCCGGTCAGCGGGACCGGGCTTGGCGCCCCGTGTCGGCGCCGCCCGAGACTCGCCCCACTGGCACAGGAGGACGTGGAGGCGACAACGAGATGAGCGCGCGCAGCACCACTGAGGATCACGGGCCCCGGAGGATCGAGGCCGGCGCACCACCCGAGCGATATGCACGTGGCTGGCACTGTCTCGGCCTCGCGAGCGGCTTCAAGGACGGAAAGCCGCACGGGATCGAGGCGTTCGGCACCGAGCTGGTGGCCTTCCAGGCCGCCGGCACGGGCGAGCTGCACGTGCTCAACGCGTACTGCCCCCACATGGGCGGCAACCTGGCGCACGGCACCGTCAAGGGCGACGCGCTCGCCTGCCCGTTCCACGACTGGCGCTGGGCGGGCAACGGGAAGTGCGCCGGTATCCCGTACGCGCACCGCGTACCGCCGCGCGCCCGCACCCGCGCCTGGACGACGCTGGAGGAGAACGGGCAGCTTTTCGTCTGGTACGACCCGCAGGGCACGCCGCCTCCCGAGGGGGTGACGATTCCCCGTATCGAGGGCGCCTTCAGCGACGAGTGGAGCGACTGGACCTGGAACAGCATCAGGATCGACGGCTCGCACTGCCGCGAAATCGTGGACAACGTCGTGGACATGGCGCACTTCTTCTACGTCCACAACTCCTTCCCCACGTACTTCAAGAACGTCTTCGAGGGGCATGTCGCCAGCCAGTACATGGAGAGCGACCCGCGTGAGGACATGACGGCGGCCGACACGCTCTCGGCACAGGGCAGGCTGCGCTCGGAAGCCTCGTACCACGGCCCCTCGTACATGATCGACCACCTGTGGACAGAGGTCGGCGGGGCCACGGCCGAGACCGTGCTCATCAACTGCCACTACCCGGTCTCGCCCGACGCGTTCGTTCTCCAGTACGGCGCCCTGGTCAAGAAGCTGCCCGGCATGACGGACGAGGCGGCTGCGCAGGCCGCGGCCCAGGCGGCCGAGGGGCTCGCGACGGGCTTCGAGGAGGACGTCGAGATCTGGCTCAGCAAGACCCGTATCGACAACCCCCTGCTGTGTGACCAGGACGGCCCTGTCTACCAACTGCGGCGCTGGTACGAGCAGTTCTACGTGGACGTGGAGGACGTGCGCCCCGAGATGACGGACCGCTTCGAGTTCGAGATCGACACGGAACGGGCCGTACGCGTGTGGCGGGACGAGGTGGACGCGAACCTCGCCCGTCGCGCACAGAGCGCGCAGCGGTGACGGCATGAGCATGCGGCCCGTCGAGTGCGGCGCCTGCGGGAACGAGGTGCTGGTGGAGAAGCGCAGTCTGCCGCACACCACCGTCCAGTGGACCCGGCCCACCGACCGCTGCCCGGAACTGGCGGGACGCGACAGCGCCCTGACAGCCGTCTGCACCGGGCTGCGCTCCTCCATCGAGCGCGCCGTGCGGGAGGGGACGTTGGAGGTGGGGACGGATGCGGAGCCCGCCGATGGGGAGTAGGCCGCTGACCGTGCGGGTCACGCGGGTGGTGCGGGAGACGGCCGACGCCGTCAGCCTGGAGCTGCGCACCGAGGCACCCGGGCCCGAACTCCGGCCGCTCCCGGGCCAGTTCCTCACCGTACGGCTGCCCGGGGGCGGCGCGCGCTGCTACTCCTTCTCGCGGGTCGCGCCCGAGCCCCGTATCACCGTCAAGCGCGTGCCCGGCGGGGCGGCGTCCACGTGGCTGTGCGACGAGGCGTGTGCCGGCCTGGAACTGAGCGTGCTGCCGCCCTCGGGGGCCTTCACCCTGCGACCGCCGGGGGAGGGCGTGCTGCTGGTCGCGGGAGGGAGCGGCATCACACCCGTCCTGGCGCTGGCACGGGCGGCACTGGAAGAGGAGAGTGCGCCGGTCGTCCTCGTATACGCGAACCGTGACGAGTCCTCCGTCATCTTCGCCCGCGAACTGCGGGAGCTGGCCGCCCGCTTCCCCGCCAGGCTGCTGGTCCACCATTGGCTGGAGTCCGTACAGGGCCTGCCCACCGTCCCCGCGCTGGCCAAGCTGAGTGCGCCATACGCCACCTACGACACCTACCTGTGCGGCCCCCCACCCTTGACGGATGCCGCGGCCACCGCCCTGCGCGGCCTAGGTGTCCCCAGGGCCCGGCTGCACCGGGAGGTCTTCACCTCACTGTCGGGTGACGCCTTCGCAGAGCCCCCGGACCCCACCCCGCCCACCACGGGCAACGCCGACCTGCTGCTCGAACTGGACGGCGTAAAAAGAGAGTTGGACTGGCCGCGGTCCACCACATTGCTGGACACCCTGATCGGCGAGGGACTCGACCCGCCCTACTCCTGCCGCGAGGGCTCCTGCGGCGCCTGCGCCTGCCGTGTGCTCGACGGAGAGGTCGTGCAGCGGACCACCGGCGTGCTGACCGACGAGGACACGAAGGACGGCTACGTCCTGGCCTGCCAGGCCACGCCCACCTCGGGACGCGTCAGCGTGTCATACGACTGAATGAGTCCCCCGATCAGGCCCCACCTAGAAGTGCCTCTGACCAGACAGGAACGCGGACAGAACTCCAGGGCAGGCCCCCACGCGGGGTGGGGGAGTCCAGAGGGGGCGAAGCCCCTTTTGGCGGGGGGGCTGTTGGGGGGCAGCGCCCCCCGACGCCCGGCCGGCGAGGCCAACGGGGGCAAGGGGGCGAAGCCCCCATTAGGAACGGGAGGCCGGGGACGGGCCGGTCAGGAAACGGCGAGCCGACTCCGCCGCCGTAACCCGGATCTTCGACTGCCCATGCCCCCGCGTCTCCCAGTCCTCCATGAAGCGGGCAAGCAAACCATGCCGAGCCGCCAGAGCCACCAACGTCTCGGTGCGATAGTAAAAATCCTCACGCAGAACCTGATGCTCAACCCCAGTAGTGCGATCGAACGTGAAGTCGAAAAAGCCGTGGGGCGCCAGCACACGCCCCACATGCGCGAAGCACTCGTCGATGACCTCGATGGGCGAGTGCGAGAAGACACTGTGCGCGTGCACAACATCGAAGTGCGCGTCGGGCAGAAAGTCGAGCGTGAGGTCCTTGGTGAGCGTCAGATGGGGCAGCTTGCTCTGGAGGCCCCGAGCGGCGACGGTCCGCTTCGCCGAGATGAGGATGTCGGGCGAGATGTCGATGCCGTAGTAGTGGCCAGGATCGAGGTACTCGATGAAGCGCCACCCCGCCCGCAGATTGCCGCAGCCGATGTCGAGCATCCGGGCCCGCTGACTGAGCCCGTGCTGCTTGAGATAGGTGAACTGCAGCTCGCCCAGCGCCAGCCAGCGCTCATGCGTGTCGCTGCCGACGGCTGCCTCGGGGTTGCGCCGGGTGTCCGAGGCCATGACCGCGCGGTAGTAGCTCACGTGGTCGCGGTGCTTGAAGGCGAGCCAGCGGTCGCGCGCCGCCCGCCTGGCGTATCGGGGAATCCGCTGCGGGTGCACGAGGGCGTAGCGGACCTTGTGAGCGAGACTCGTACGGTCGACGACAAGGTTCTTCCTGGTGGCCATGCGTCCTCCGGATCCGTCGCCGGGCGGTACCCGCGACGTACTGCACGCGCCGTGGACAGCCTGGTGCGGCGACGCGGGATGGGAGAGTTCCAGACCGTGCCAGTTTTAACCCCCGTCACATAGGGGGGAAATGCGGACTCGTCGGATGAACGCGTTCGGTGGAGCCCTCAGCGCTGTTCGGCGGACACCGTGGCGGCCCCGTCGAGATACAGCCGCGTCACAGACTCCGCCGCCTCCTCCAGCGAGGCGCCGATCAGCTGCGGGTACAGCAGCGCGCCCTGGATGAGCACCCCGTGCATCGCGCCCAGCCGCTCGGCCGTCAGGTCCGTGCGGAAGGCGCCCTCGCGCTGTCCCCGTGCGGCCAGCTCGACCAGCGGCCCCGCCACCGCCAGCTCCCGCGTGCTCGGCCCCTCGGCGGGGCCCGTGGAGACCAGCGTCCAGTACTCACGTCCCACCGCGAGCAGTGCCCGCGTGGCCCGCAGTACCGTCGCGCGCAACTCCCCGCCCGCACGCACCGCGTCCCGCACGGCGCGTACGCACTCGTCGGCGGAGAACTGCGACAGCTCCTCCAGCAGCGCCTCGCGGGTGGCGAAGTGCCTGTAGAGCGTCGCCCGCCCCACTCCGGCGGCCCGCGCGATGTCCGCCATCCCCGCACCGGTTCCCCGCTCGCGCAGCGCGGCGGCCGTACCCCGCAGGATCACTCTGCGCTGCTGGGCGGGATCGACGGGGGCGCTCATGCGGCGCAGCCTAGCCGCAGCCCACGAACCGGCCGACGGCGGACCTGGAGACCCGCGACCCCGCGAACCCGCGACCCGCAGGCCCACGGCCTGTGGACCCGGGACCCGCAGGCTCACAGCGACCTGTGGACCGGATGTGCGGTGTCAGGGACGGGCAGCAGGCGCGGAGGGGGACACGGAGCCGTCCCCCGCCAACGCGAGGGCACGCAGGACGCGGGCCGCCTGCGTGACCGTGGACTCCACCACGTCGGCGACCGTGGGCAGATCCCCGATGAGGCCGGCCACCTGGCCCGATGCCATCACTCCGGCGTCGGTGCGGCCCTCGACCATGGCGGCCTTGAGCAGCATGGGCGTGTTGGCGGCGAGCAGCATCTGACTGAGCGTGAGGTCTTTGCCGTGGCGCAGCGCGCGGCCGTCGCGCAGCATGGCGGGCCAGGAGAGCCCGGACAGCTTGCGGAAGGCCGCGGCGTGGCGCAGCGCCCGTGCGAGGGAGACGGTGCGGCCCGAGGACTCCAGCGCGGCGACCATCTCGCTGCGCAGCATCCGGTGGGGCAGGCCGTCCACCTTGGTGGTGACCGTGACATCGGTGACCTTCGCGGCGAGGTAGCGCTGCTTGACGGCGTCGGGCACCGTCGACTCCTGGGTGAGGAGGAAGCGGGTGCCCATGGCGGCGCCCGCTGCCCCGTAGCAGAGCGCGGCGGCCAGCCCGCGTCCGTCGTAGAAGCCGCCCGCGCCGATGACGGGGATGTCCACGGCGTCCACGACCTGCGGCAGCAGCACGGAGGTGGCGACCTGCCCTGTGTGGCCGCCGCCCTCGCCGCCCTGGACGAGTACGGCGTCGGCGCCCCACTCGGCGACCTTCTGCGCGTGCCTGACGGCGCCGATGGAGGGGATCACGACGACACCGGCGTCCTTGAGCCGTCCGATCAGCTCCCGCGAGGGGGCCAGCGCGAACGACGCGACGCGTACGCCCTCGTCGATGAGCAGCCGCACCCGTTCGCCCGCGTCTCCCGCGTCGGCGCGCAGGTTGACGCCGAACGGCGCGTCCGTACGGGACTTCACCTCCCGTACGGCGTCGCGCAGTTGGGGCAGCGTCATCGTCGCCGAGGCCAGGATGCCCAGGGCTCCGGCGCGTGCCGTCGCGGAGACCAGCCGCGGACCGGCCACCCAGCCCATACCGGTCTGCACGAGCGGATGGCGCACCCCGGTCAGTGCGGTCAGCGGCGTGGAGAGCGTCGGAGCCTCGTGCGACGGAGCCTCGTGCGACGCCGGTTCGTGCGGCGCCGGTTCGTGCGGCGCCGGCTCGTGCGGCGAGGGCCGCGGTGGAGGGGCCGTCATGCCGGGACCTCGCGTTCGCGGACGCGCCGCGGGTCCAGCACGTCGCGGATCAGCCGCAGTTCCTCCGGCGTCGGCTCGCGGGTGTACGGCACCGCGTCAGGGCCCTCGGGGAGGTCCGGCGCGAAGCCCGTACGCTCCCGTACCTCCGCCACGCTCACCCCGGGATGCACGCTGACCAGGCGCATACGGTGGTCTGGCGTCGCGAAGTCGAGTACGGCCAGGTCGGTGACGACGCGCCGCAGCCCGTGGAAGCGGGTCGCGGACGGGCCGGCCTCCGCAGCGCGGTCGTAGCCGACGCCGCTGACCATGTCGACGCGCTCCACGAACACCCGCGCCGAGTGCTTGGGCACCCAGTACGAGGTGGGGTTGTTGAGCGTGTTCGCCGGCGCTCCGCGCGAGCCGAGCAACTGCCGCTTGGGGCGGGCCCAGTCACCGATGCACGAGATGTTCTGGTTGCCGTACCGGTCGATCTGGCTGGCGCCCATCATCACGTGCCGCTTGCCGCCCGCGACCATCTGGAGGTGCTTGGCGTACGGCAGCCAGCCCTCCACGCTCTGCGGGTCCAGCGGGTCGGACAGCAGCAGCGCCTCACCGTTGGTGAGCAGCAGGTCGGGGCTGAAGGTGAGCCGCGCCAGGCGCGCTCCGATGCCGGGTACCACGCCCATGGGGGCCGCCAGGATCTCCCCGTCGCCGCGCCACGCCTCGGCGCAGGCGACGGCGCAGACCTCGGCACGGGTGGCCGTCGATGCCGCTGTCGTCACTGGTTCTCCTCCCGGAAGGTGTCAACGGCCCGTTGGTAGGCGTCCTCGTCCCCCGACAGGAAGCGCCGCTCGAACGCCTGCCACTCCTCGGGTTCTGCCGCCGCCTTCACGTAGGCGCGCTGGAAAGCCTCGTCGCGCTCGTAGTCGGGCACACAGCTGGTGAAGTGCGCGCCGTTCGGGGCCTGTACGACACCCGCGACGTTCTGGCGCTGCACCACGAGGCTCTGCGGCGGGCCTTCGAAGCGGTCGACGAGCTGCTCGCACGAGACGTACGTACGGTCGGCCGCCTCGCTCAACAGCCCGTCGAAGTACGGGTCGGGGCCGAGGCACTGCGCGTTGCCGCGGCGGTCGGCCCTGTTCATGTGGACGAGTGCGGCATCGAAGCGCAGCGCGGGCGCCGCGAGCAGCTCCTCGCCGTCCTCGTAGGGCGAAGTGACCGTGCGCAGGCGGGGGTTGGTGGTCATCACGTCCGAGCCGAGCCCGGCCCGTATCGGCATGAACGGCAGCCTGTTGGCCGCCGCCGTCAGCCCCCACAGGAACATCGCCTCGTCCCACTCCTCGAACTCGATCGCGCCGCCTTGGCGCGCGGTGCGGAAGTGGGGCTCCAGCGGTACGGAGTCCAGCGTCACGAACGGCGCGATCAGCTTGCGCACGCGCCCCGCCGCCGCCAGCAGCCCCACATCGGGCCCGCCCGGGCTGACGACGGTCAGATCCTTGACGTCCGTGCGCAGCAGCGCCCTCACCAGCGCCATCGGTTTGCGCCGCGCGCCCCAGCCGCCGATGCCGAGGGTCATGCCGGACTCGATACGGGCGGCGAACTGGTCGGGTGTGAGCGTCTTGTCGTGAGCCATCCGGATCACTTCCCCTCGGTGCGTACGAAGGCGTCGCGGTGCCGGTCCGCGATGCCGGAGAGGTTCGCCTCGAAGGTGAAGCCCTGTTCGAAGCGGTAGCTGCGGCGTACGTCGACGGGGTCGATGCCGTTGATGGCCTCCTTGGCCAGCCGGATCAGCGAGCCGTCCTTCGCCGCGATCCGCGAGGCCAGCTCCAGTGCGGCCTCCGTCAGCGCCTCCCGGTCGGGCGCGAGCGCCCACACCGAGCCGTGGCGCTCCAACTCCCGTGCCGTGACGGTCTGTCCCGTGTAGTACAGGGCCCGCATGAGGTGGTGGGGCACGAGGCGCGCGAGATGGGTGGCGGCTCCGAGCGCGCCCCTGTCCAGTTCGGGCAGCCCGAAGGTCGCGTCCTCGGTGGCCACGATCGCGTCCGCGTTCCCGACGAGCCCGATACCGCCGCCGAGGCAGTGCCCGTGCACAGCGGCGATCACCGGGACCTCGCACTCGTACACGGCGGCGAACGCCTCGGCGCAGCCCCTGTTGGCGCCGATCAGCGCCTCGTGTCCTTCGGTGCGCTGCATCTCCTTGATGTCCACGCCGGCGTTGAAGCCTCTGCCCGCGCTGGTGAGGACGACGGCGTTGTGCGCCCTGTCGCGACCGGCGGCGCGTACGGCGTCGGCCAGTTCGTACCAGCCCTTCACCGGAAGCGCGTTGACCGGTGGATGGTCGACGGTGACCACCGCGACGCCGTCGCGTGGGCTGGAGGTGGAGACAGTCATGGCGGGATCAGCTACCTTTCCACCTAACGTTTGTTTGGTGAGAAGCTAGCAGCGTGAGCGCTCCATGAGAAGAGGCGGTCTGTGCCTGACAGCCAACGGCCCGCGCCTGGCATCCGACGGAAGGAACGCGCATGAGTGTGGCGGTCGTTACGGGAGGAACGCGGGGCGTCGGGGCCGGTATCGCGCGTGCGTTCCTGCGCGAAGGCGCCGATGTCGTGGTGTGCGGGCGCAACGAGCCCGACCAGCCGGTCGAGGCGGAGGGCCGCACGGCCCGGTACCTCGCCCTCGATGTACGGGACCCCGAAGCCGCGCAGGAGTTCTGCGCCCGCGTCCGGCGCGAACACGGCGCACTCGACGTCCTGGTGAACAACGCGGGCGGCACCCCCTTCCGCCCCCTGGCCGAGGGCGAGGCCCGCCACCACACCCGCATCATCGAACTCAACCTCCTCGCACCCCTCCACCTGTCCCGCGCCGCCCACCCGCACATGCGCGAACAGCCGGTTTTCGTCGCGATCGTGATGGTCGGCAGCGTCAGCGGCACCCGCCCCTCACCC
>NZ_JANCPR020000003.1 GCF_028657195.3 Streptomyces iconiensis | reverse complement strand
CGATCGTGGCGATCAACAAGGACGCCGAGGCCCCCATCTTCGACCTCGTCGACTACGGCATCGTCGGCGACCTCTTCGACGTCGTCCCCCAACTCACCGACGACATCAACACCCGCAAAGCCTGAACCACCCCCACCCCCGGCGGACGCCCCACGGCGGCCCCGTGAACGCAATGTGGGCACTGTGAACGCTGTGAGCCCTACTTGCGTGCCGCATGAGCCAACTCGCTTGCCCGGCGCGCTACTTGGGCGCCCCGTACCAGCGCCAGCTGGTCAGGCGCGGGTGCCCGGGGAGCTCGGTGCGTCCCGTGGCCCACAGCAGAGTGGGCCACGGGTCGGTGCCCTCGGGGGCGTGCGGGAACAGGCGCGCGAGCGTACGCGCACACAGACCGGCGGGCGGCGCCCAGGGCAGCCCGAACGTCTCGGCCAGGTCGTAGGTGTGCACAAGCGTCTCCACGATGCCCATCGCGGCGAAGCCCTCAGGGTCAGAGACACCGAAGCCGTGGTAGCCGCGTACGTGCGGTGGTGTCGTACGCACCATCGCGACGAGCAGCGCACCGCTCGCCTCCAGCACCTGCAACAGCCCGGCTGTCCCCGCCGAACGGTCCGCGTGCACAGCGTTCAGCGGACCGCCTGGCCGGCGGCTCTCCCACACGTAGGGCACATCGCCGGTCAACGGCGGTGTCCTCGGGCCGAGTTGGACGGCGTAGGCGAACAGGTCGTCACTGAGGTGCTCGACGGTCTCCCAGCAGTCCCAGTCCAGCGAACCCGCGTTACGGTCCCAGCCGTCCTGCGGCGCCCCGCGCAGCGTGGCGACGGCGAGTTGCACGGCTTCGTCGAGGTCGTCCGCCGTGACGGGCGAGGCCGGGGACGCGGACGAACGGGTCTCAGGCATGCCGAGGACCCTAGCGCGCGAACGCACGGGCCGCTCGGCCGGACAGTCGCGGTCAGGCGGTCAGGCGGTCAGGCGGTCAGGCGGTCAGGCGGTCAGGCGAGCGTGAGCTGCCAGTACGCGGTGTCCCTGTACTCGTCGTCCGGCGGCTTGACCTCGACCGTGACCGGCATGCCCTTCGTGTCACCCGAGACGCGCACAGGCACGGCGACACTCTCGCCCTCACCGAGCGGGGCCAGGAGCCTGGCCGCCGCCGCGTCCTTGTTGAGCCAGTCGCTGACGCTGCCGTCGTCGGACCCCGTGTCGTCCAGAGGATCGCCCGCGCGGACGACGAGAGGGGCGTCCTCGTACTCGGAGACGCTGTCCTCAGCCGTGGGACCGCCGGGCCTCAGCTTCCTGTCCGTCTCGTTCTCGTACGTGACGGTGAAGCGGTAGGCGTGCCCGCCCCGTTCGCGTCGCAGGTCGCCCACGGACACCGTGAGCCCGTCCTCGAAACGGGCCGCCATACCCGGCATGAGCGGATCGGCGGCGCTCCCGTCCGGACTGTCGGCCGCCGAACCCTCCAACTGCCCGTAGCCGTCGAGCCCCTTCTCCAGTTCGGAGAGCCCCCACATCCCGAGCAGCAGCAGGGCACCGAGCACGAGAATCGCCGCCACACAGCCCACCTGCCACCGCCGATCCGTCTTCTCGACGCTCTCCGGTTCCGACTCGGACCGCGCTTCCGCTTCCATGCACTCCACGCTAGAAAGCCCCGCGCCCCCACCCCTGAGCGCACATACTCAACCCGGCTGAGTACCCCCCACCCACCGGGTCCGCGCACTCCCCCACCGCGCCAACGACTGCTTGTCTCAGTCCTGTTCGCCGGGTTGCCAGGCGTCCGCCTGGCGGGCGGCGGCGGTTGCCGCCCACCACCACATGAGCAGGCCCAGCAGCGCCACGACCAGGAGGCTGACCGTGGTCAGCGCTGCGGGGACTTCGAGGCCGCGGGGGCCGACGAGGGGTTGTGCGAGCCAGCCGCCCGCCAGGGTGCCGGTGAGTCCGGCCAGGAGGAGAGGCATGCCGACGCCCCAGGCCGCAGTGGTGCGGAAGATGCCGGTGCCGCCTGCGAGAGCGGTCAGTGGTGCGAGGGCCCGGCCTGAGCGCAAGTGTTCGGCCATGCCGGAGAGTCCGGCGGCGAGGGCGAGGATGGTGAGGGCGGCGATACCGAGCAGAACGCTCCAGCGGCCCTGGTCCCTGTTCGGGGCTCCTCCCACGAGGTAGTCGGCGCCGGGCGCGTCGATGCGGGCTCCGCGCGGGAAGCTGTCGTAGGCGAGTTCCTTCAGCGCCGCGACGTCCAGGTCCTCCCCGTCTCGGCTGGTGAGGATGAGCGTGCTGCCGTTCTCGGCGTCGACAGGCTTCCTGGTGGCGTTCCGGTCACGGGTGACGGTGACCGCAGCGTCGGGGAAGGCTTTCCAGGCAAGGAGTTCGCGTACGCGCGGGTCCGAGGGCCGCTCGTTCAGTGCGGTTGAGGCCCCCTCGTCGCCGGGACAGGGCAGCGCGAGCGTGCGCAGTGCCGTGCAGTCGCCGGCGATGCGGACGCCTCGGGCTCCGGGTGTGGAGAAGAGCGCGGTTTCGGTGCCCTGGGGAAGCCGGGTGACGAACCGGGCCTGGGCTCGCTTTCCGCCTCCCTTCGGGCCGACTTCGAGGGTGCTCAGGCCGATGCGGTCGAGGGTCAGCTGGGCCGCCGTGGCTTGCTGCCCGAAGATCATCTGCCAGGCGACCGCTTGGAAGAGCAGACACAGGGCGATCGCGACGCCCGCCACCATGCGGGCCACGGTGCGCGGATGTGCAGCTGTGCGGCGACCGGCGACGAGCAGCCCCGGCAGGCGTCGGCGTCGGCCGATGCGTGCCAGTCCACGTCCGAGTGCGGCTGCGGTGACCGCGACGGCGGCCGGGAGGGTCGCGAGGGTGCCCGCTGTGCCTGCCCAGGTGGCGAAGAGCCGTGCCGGATTCTCAGGAGGGAAGAAGCGGGCGCCCTGAACGCCCAGGAAGAGCATGACGGGACACAGCATCGCCCACACCATCGGCGAGCGGCGGTGTCCCTGCCCGGGACGAACCATCCGTTGGCGGCGCCCTGAGGCGGGGCGGTCGAAGAGGAGAACAACGGCGAACAGGCACAAGGCGGCGGCCAACGGGACCAGAAGAGTGGCAGGCCACCACCAGCGCTGCAGGTCCGCGGCCTCGATGACGTATCCGGTCACCGGGAGGCGAACACCCCGCCAGGCGGCTGCCCCTGTGGCCGCGGCGCCCAGGGCGATGCCGCAGAGCACAGGGCGCCATGCCTCGCCGCAGGCGATCAGTGCCCTGTCGCTCGCGCGCCCGCCCAGGGAGGCGATCAGCGCCATCCGGCGGTCGCGGGCGCGTGCCCCGGTACGGGAAGCCACCCAGGCGAGCGCGAGACCGGGGAGGAACAGCATGCCGACGATGAGCGCCTGGAACATCCATTCCGGTTGATCGTCGCGTGGATAGGGTCCGACGCGGCCCTGTCCCGCTCCGTCCCCCGGTCCGAATCCGCTGATCCGGGAGGCGTAACGGGAGTGCAGTTCTTGGGGCTTGACGACGATGTAGGCGAAACGTTCTGATCCGTCGGCGAGCCCGTCATCCGCGATGGTGCCGACGGTTCGGCCATAACGCTCCTCGATCCCCTCACCAGCCCCCGCTTCGCGCAGCGCCGGTGAGAGCAGCACCTCGCCCGCACTGGGCCAACCGCGCACGCCCGGCGGCAGCGGCACATCGGAGGTGAGCGGAGCGAGGAAGACGATGTCGTACTGGCGCCGGTCTGCGAGCCAGTCCGAGGAGACCTGATAGGCCGCCTGCGCCCGCTGCGCCGTCCCGGTGGCGACCGCGGGTTCACGTGCGGCGACGCGCTGGGCCTTCCCCTCGTACACCGCGTGCACGGCGACCGCCGAAGCGCCCCCCAGCGTGAGGACGAGCGCGGCGCACAGCAGGGCGACGAACCGGATGTGTCCGGCCTCGGCGTGCTGTCCGGCAGCGTGACCGATGCGCAGGAGGCGCCGGGACAGTCCGGTCCGTTTCACGGCCGCACCTCGTCGGGCGCGCTCGCCCGGTCTGCCGGCGTCAGGCGGCCATGACGCAGGTGCAGGACGCGGTCAGCGCGTTGGGCCACGGTCACGTCATGGGTGACCACCAGCAGTCCGCAGGAGTGTCGCCGGGGAAGCGAGAAGAGGAGGTCGGCGACGAGTTCGCGGGTGTCGGCGTCGAGCGCACCGGTCGGCTCGTCGGCGAGCAGCAGTCCGGGGGCGTTCATCAGCGCCCGTGCGACGGCCGTCCGCTGGCGCTCGCCGCCGGACAGTCGGCTGGTGGCAGTGCGTACCGGTACCCCCAGGTCCGTCAGAAGGCCCTCGGCGCGGACGAAGGGATCTTCGCTCTTCGGATCGCCCGACGGCGTCGTCGCCGTACGGGACAGCAGCGGGGCCAACGCGACGTTCTCGACGGGAGTCAGCTCAGGGAGCAGTTCACCGAACTGGAAGACCATGCCGATGCTCTCGCTGCGCACCCGCGCCATGCGCTTCCCGGACAGGCCGGTCGTCGGCGTTCCGGTCACCGCGACCGTCCCCTCCCCCGGCTTGATCAGGCCCAGCACGCACGACAGCAGCGTGCTCTTACCAGAACCGCTTGCTCCGGTGACAGCCACCGACTCCCCGCGAGCGACCTGAAGGTCCAACCCGTCGAACAGCACACGGTCGGCCAGAGAATAGGAAAGCCCGCGCACACGAAGCGCCGGGGCTTCGCCGGAGGGGGCGGTTGCGAGGGTGGGGGCGTCCGATGCGAGCACAACTTTCCTTGTCCTGGGCGGAGTTCGGCGGGAAGCGCACGTAACGAGGGGCGGCGCCCAAGACGCCGCCCCTCAAGAGGAGCAGGCTCAATGTCCGTCGCCGGGGCGGTCATAGGCACCGCACTCGTCGGGGGAAAACTGGATGTTCGTGCATGCCTGCACGGCGGTCACGCGGTGAGAACTGTCCGAGCCGCTGTACTTCTTGGACCGATAGCCCCCGCTGTTGTCCATCCGCAGGCCACGACTGTTCTTGCGGTCGTACTTGACGTACACGGAGTGGCTGTCCGAGGCAGTGTCTTGGACGGCGACGCTGCGATTGTTGTACGCGCCGTCTGTGCTCCACGCATGGGCACCAGGGGAGCGCGAATCAAGATTCTCGGCAAGTGCCGGAGACGCGGATCCCAACAGTGCTAAGACAGATATTCCTGCGGCTGCATATCTGGCAACCTTCTTGTTGTTGCGCACGACCGCTCCTTTAGATGGATTTCAGGTGGCACTCGAGTAGAGACCTTGTAGAACTTGGGAAGGAAGATACTTCACACGGAGCTGACACCGTGTCAAACCACCCCGACCCAAGGGGAGCTAAAGGATCCACATAAGTTCACCTTGAGTTATTCATTCCGGGGCCGCGAGGACATTCCCGATGATTCATCAGCACGTTCAGTCACCGCGCTACCAATGTGATGTACGTCACTTGCCTTGATTCGTTCGCGCCCAGGTCATGTTGCGCAACCTCGCCCACGACCGGTGCAGAGCGCCGTATGGAGCGACCATCCAACAAAGGGCGTCTGTCTTCTCGGCGCGTTCCGACAGAGGTGAATGCTCCTAGTAGGGTCGGGGACTGGCGCGGTGGCTGATGCTCCGTTTCCAGTCCCCGCCGCTACTAGAGGAAGAACGGCCGGGCGACCAGGAGTTGCCTCCGTCCGGCGCCTCAGCTCGGAAATGCAACTTCAGCCCCGTCTCGTCCCAATCGTGCGCTCGGACGAACTCGCCCGCCTTGCGGACATCGCCCGTCGTCAGCTGCACAGCGCCGCGAAGCCGGCCACCACGCTTCGGCTGGACGTGAATGCGGTAGCGCTTCCGGGGCCCCGGAAGCAGGGTCTGGTGGGCTCGTACAAGCTCGTACCAGATCTTCTCGAAGGCAGTGCGCGGAGCGGTCTGTGAGTCGTTCGCCGAGGTCGATCCCTGACCGTGAAGGCGGGCCGGTGGTGGGGAAAAGCGGGGGTCGGGGGTGGGGTGGTGGTGCGAGACTCGGGGGGTGGACGCGATGGAGCGGTTTCGTTCGGCGGCCGTCGCGTGGGCGGCCGGGGGTGTGGGGGCCGGGGACGCCGGTGTGGTGGCGCAGGGGCTGGCCGGAGACGTGGGTGTGCGTACGGTCGTGCTCGTCGAGGGGGTCAGCGACCAGGTCGCGTTCGAGACGCTCGCCGCGCGGCGGGGGCGGGCTCTCGGTGAGGAGGGCGTCTCCGTCGTACCGCTCGGCGGTGCGACGAGCATCGGGCGCTATCTGGCCCTGCTCGGGCCCGGCGGGCTGAACGTCGGGACGGCGGGACTCTGTGACGCGGAGGAGGAGAGGTTCTTCCGGCGTGCGCTGGAGCGCAACGGTTCCGGGCCGCTCGCCACCCGTGCCGACCTGGAGCGGCTGGGGTTCTTCGTGTGCGTCGCGGATCTGGAGGACGAGCTGATCCGCTGTCTCGGCCCCGGCACCGTGTGCGACGTGCTCGGTGAGGAGGGCGATCTGCGCGCGTTCCGTACCTTCCAGAAGCAGCTGGCGCAGCGGGAGCGGACGGTCGAGCAGCAGCTCCGGCGCTTCCTCGGCACCACTCGTGGCCGCAAGGCCCACTACGCGCGCTCACTGGTGGAGGCCCTGGGCCCCGCGGAGGCGCCGACACCGCTGGAGCGGCTGCTCGCCTACCTCTGAGCCCGCTTGCTGCTCTCGTGTCTCGTACTTCTCAGCCCGTTGCTGCTCGCGCCTTTGAAGGCCCGGTTCTCGGGAGCGTCCGTTTCCTCACCTCGTTCGTGCCCTCACTTCCTCAGCGCGCTCACTTCGCCCGCCGGTGCCCTCACTTCGCCAGTGCGCGTCGCACGCCGTGTTCGTCGGGGCCCAGGAAGTGTGGGTCGGGGGTGAGGGTCGCCTCGTAGAGTGCCTTGGCCGCGCCGGGGAGTTCGCGGACGCTGCTGGCGTACCAGGTGAGGTCGCGCGGTTCGGACACGGGCACGCCGTGTGCCTCGATCCCGACCGCCCCGCACAGCGCGGTGGCGCGGCGGATGTGGAAGTCCTGGCTGACGAGCAGCGCCTTGCCGACGCCGAAGACCCGCTTGGCGCGGGCGCACGAGTCCCAGGTGTCGAAGCCCGCGTAGTCGGCGACGACATGGCGCGAGGGCACGCCGCGGCCGGTGAGGTAGCGGCGCATGGCGTCCGGTTCGTCGTAGCTGTCGCGGCTGTTGTCGCCCGTGACGAGGACAGCGCGGACCTTGCCGTGTGCGTACAGCTCGGCAGCGGTGTCGAGCCGGTGTGCGAGGTACGGGGAGGGTTCGCCGTCCCACAGTCCCGCGCCGAACACCATCGCGACGGGCGCGGAGGGTGCGCCGGCGACGGCCTCGGCGACGGCGCCGGCTTCGGTGACCGCGGAGCGCGTCGTCATGCGCAGCCACGTCGCGGGCAGCAGCGCGAGCACACACAGCAGCACGAGCCCCTGTACGGCGCGGCGTCTGCCCCGTCGGGTGCGGGGCAGACGCGGGCGGCGGAGCAACGCGCGCGCCCGTTCGAACAGCTGAGGTCTCGGCACATGTGCTGCCACGCGGGGAGGGGCCCGCACGGTTGCAGTCCCGGGTTGCACGTCCGGGGTCGCACGTTCGGGGTTGCCCGTTCGGGGTTGCCCGGAGTTACTGCCCACGGTTGCTGTCCTGGTGCCTGCTGAGGTCACCGCGCGGTGCGGCGACCACCTGCCCGTACGGGCTTACGGGGCCGCGGTGCCGAGGAGTATGTCGCGCCCCGGGCAGGTGGTGTGGGGCAGGTAGAGGGCGTGGAGGGGTGCGTGGAGCGGGGGTTCGAGTGTGAGGATGCGCGCTTTGCCACCGGCGGCGGTGCCCGGTGGTGTGGTGACGAACGCGAGGTGGTCAGTGCCGATGACGGCGGTGACCGGGGGCGTGCCCTGGCGGCCGGTGCGTGCGATGCGGGGTTCGAAGCCGGCGTGACGGCAGTGGTCGATGAGCAGATCGGTGTAGCCGGACCGGCCGGGTGTCCCCCAGACCATGAAGCGTTCGTCGGCCAGTTCGGGCAGCGTCACACCACCGGTACGGGTGGCGAGGGGGTGGCTGGACGCGACGGCGATGTGCAGGCGCTGGTGGCCGAGGGTGGTGCGGGTCAGCCCGGGTGCGGGGGTGATGCCGCGGCACAGGCCGAGGTCGAGGTCGCCGGCGAGCAGCGCTTCGGTCAGTTCGTCGGGGTAGCGCTGGTGCACATCGGGGACGGTGCCGGGGCGCGCGTCGGTCACGGGGGTGAGCAGGCTGACGACTTCCTCACCCGTGACGGCCGGGGTGTAGCCGATGCGGAGGGGCTCGGCCTCGCCGCGGCCGATGTGCCGGGCGCGGTGTACCGCCGAACGTGCCACGCCGTTCAGGACGCGGGCGTCCTCGACCAGGGCGCGGCCCGCGGGGAGAACGGTGACGCCGGTGCTGCCGCGCTCCAGCAGCGGCACGCCGACTTCGCGTTCGAGGACGCGGATGGATGTCGACAGCGCCTGCTGGGACAGGTGCATACGCGCGGCGGCCCGGGTGAGGCTGCCCTCTTCCGCGACGGCGACCAGGTGCCCCAGCTTGTTCAGGTCCAGTACCACGTCAAAGTCCCTTGGCGCGGCGGCGGTTCACGGTGATGAGGTTGGCGGCCAGAGTGGCACTCACTGCCAGGCCGGTGCCGAGCACCGTGCCTCCGATGCCGAGGGCCGGTGCGCAGAACCCCAGGACCAGCACGACGAGCGCGCCGGCGAGCACCAGCAGCGAGTGTCCGACGGCCCCGGTGCCGGTGGCCCGGTGCAGAACGGCCAGTACGAGGAGCACGATCGCGACGGGCACCGCGATCGCGAGCCCCGCTCCCCGGGTGGAGAGGTGCCCGTGGTGTGCCGCCGCGTCGAGGGCCGCCTCCAGACCCGCGCCGATCGCGGCCAGCGCGGCGAAGACGGCATAGTGGCCGTATCCCCAAGCCAAGGCGGTACGCAGGGTGGTCAGTGCGGCCTCGCTGCCGCTGAAGTAGATCCACCACAGGGCGAAGACCAGCAGCAGTCCGCCCACGGCGATCAGCAGAACGGTGGTGGACAGGCCGTGGTCGGTCATGGCGGACTGGACGGCTGCGAGCGAGGCGAGGATCACCTCGCCGAGAACGATGATGGTGAACAGCCCATAGCGTTCGGCGATGTGCCCGGGGTGCCAGCTGGTGGGTCGGCGACCGCGGGACTCGGCCCACGCGGGTACGGCAACCTCGGCCACCACCAGGACGAGGAAGGTGACCCAGACCCACACTCCGGACGACCACAGGCGGGCGATCCATCCGACCTGCACCACGGCGATACCGGCGGCGTAGCGCAGCGTGGTGCTCCGGCCCTCGGGGTGTTCGGCCGCTGCCCGTAGCCACTGGGTCAGCAGCGCCACCCGCATGATGACGTAGCCGATCACCACCACGGTGAAGTCGTGGTCCTCGAAAACGGGGCGCGCGCCCGCCGCCAGCACCAGCACACCGGCCATCTGGACCAGCGTCAGCAGCCGGTAGGGCACGTCATCGGTGTCGTAGGCGGAGGCGAACCAGGTGAAGTTCATCCACGCCCACCAGATCGCGAAGAACACCGCGGCGTACGCGGCGAGCCCCGAGGCGATATGGCCCTCGGCGAGCGCGTGGTGCAGCTGGACCGCGGCCTGGGAGACCGCGACCACGAATGTCAGGTCGAACAGAAGCTCCAGCGGCGTCGCGGCGCGGTGCGCCTCGTCCGGGTCGCGTCCGCCCATCACCCGCCGTACCGCTCCTGTCCGGCCCGTGCCGGCAACCTGGCCACTCATCGCAACGCCTCCTGGCCGTCGTCTTCTTCACTCTCGTTCGTCGCCGGTCCCATCCTTGCCGCTCGTCCGGCCCACGCCCGGCAGGGACGCGTGTTCCGAGCATGCAAGCGGGCCCGGACGCTCCAGCAGTCCGGGCCCGCGCTGAGGGTCCCAGGTCCTCCATGGGATCAGGCTCGTTCAGGGAACGACGCCGAGGGGGCGCCTCCCCCGCCGAACAGGGCCGGCCCTACGCTTGGCCGGTCTCGAAGCGGCTGATCCGGCCGTCGGTGACGGTGAACGCCCATCGGGTGCGCATGCTGCCGTAGGTGGAGTTGGTGTAGGTGCCCGTCAGTGTCCGCCCGTCGGACGCGACGTCCTCGACGTCCAGATGCCCGTTCGAGGAGAAGATCTCGCTGTCCGTCCACGCGGTGACGTCGCGCTCGGTGCCGTCGTCGGACATGGTGACATCGTCGGTCAGCGCGGCGGCGAAGGCGTCCTTGTCGCCGGAGTTGAGGGCGGCGACGAAGGCGGCCACCGCGGGGTCGAGCGGTTGTGTGGTCATCGGTACCTCCGGGTGCTCGGGCTGTACGGGGGCGGGGGGGGTGGGGCGGTGGCCCGGCGGGGGCCTCGCGGCTGCGTCGTCGCCGGCGGGGGGTCAGCGGGTGGTGTAGCCGCCGTTGGGGAACAGCGTCTGCCCCGTGAACCACCAGCCCTCGGTGGACAGGAACAAGATCACCGGGACGATGTCCTCGATGTGGGTGAGCTGGTTGCCCAGCGCCTGGGACGCGTGGAACTCCGCCCTCTCCGGGGTCTCCTGCGGGTAGAAGAACGGAGTGTCCATCGGGCCCGGGGCCACGGTGTTCACCGAGATCCCGCGGTCAGCGAACTCCTTGGCCGCCGCCCTGGTGAAGTGCTCCAGCGGCGCCTTGCCGCCCGCGTAGGTCGCGTAGCCGTCGGTGAACGCCGCCAGCAGGGACGTACCGAGGCTGATGATCTTGCCGCCGTCGTTCAGCCGCCGCCCGGCTTCCTGGATGAAGAAGAAGCCCGCCTTGGCGTTGATGCCGAACATCCGGTCGTACTCGTCCTCCGTCGTCTCCAGAATCGGCTTCCGCAGCACCATCCCCGTCGTGTTCACCGCGATGTCCACACCTCCGTAGGTGTCCACCGCCGTATCGAACAGACGCCGCACATCCGCAACGTTCGTCAGGTCGCCCTGCACGGCGACGGCCTGTCCACCGGCCTGCTGGACGTCCGCGACCGTCTGCTCCGCCTCGCTCTCGGAGCCGTGATAGTGCACGACGACCTTCGCTCCTGCCCCGGCGAACGTCCTGCTGATCAGCCCGCCCAGGTTCTTCTCGCCGCCACCGACGACCGCGACCTTCCCCTGCAGATTCTTCCCGGCCATGCTCCGCACTCCCTCTCGTCCTTGCTGGTGCTCGCGTCATTGCTGGTGATCGGCTTGATCACGTTCCACCAATGACACTAGGCGGACATTACGGACAGCGGGTAACACAAGCTCTTGGTGTCCCCACAAGCACCGTCGATACCTGCAGGCGGGAGCCCGCCCCGCCAAGCCGCCGCTCCGCAATCGAGTGACCGGCCCCTGCCGCCGACTGCCGGACGGTGGAGCCCTGGTCCTCCTCGACGGCCGGCCGCCGGGCCGCTGGGCCGCCGGGCCAGGGGGTCACGCGCCCGGGCCGGGTGGCTCGTGCGCCCGGGCCGGGTTCTCGCGCGCGCGGCCCAGGTGGTCATACGCCAGGCCGGTGGCCGACCGCCAAGCCGGGGAGGGATCGCGCACCGAATCCGTTGACCCGGCGCACCGAGCCGGGGGGCCGCGCGCCGAATCCGTCGGTGCAGCGCCGTTCCGGACGCCTGTCCGTGTACGCCCTTAGCCCCCGATTCCCGTACAACTCCGCACCGCTCCCGATGCCGGTCGACCCCAACCGCCCCAACGGATCACTGGTGACGAATGGTTAGGATCGAGCGGCCAGCTGATCGGAAGGAAGCGGAATGAGGAACCTTGAGCCCGCCGACCCCGTCCAGGTCGGCAGGTACAGACTGCTGAGCCGCCTGGGCGAAGGGGGAATGGGGCGGGTCTATCTGGCACGTTCGGAGCGGGGCCGCACCGTGGCGGTCAAGCTCGTGCAGCCGGATCTGGCACGGCTGCCCGAGTTCCGGCAGCGCTTCCGCCAGGAGGTCGCGGTTTCGCAGCGCGTCACGGGAGAGTGGACGGCGCCGGTGCTCGACGCGGACACCGAGGCCGAACAGCCGTGGGTGGCCACGCATTACGTGCCCGGCCCCTCGCTGTACGCGGTCGTCGCCGAGGAATACGGCCCTCTCCCCACCGAAGCGCTCCGCGTCCTCGCGCACGGCCTGACGCGCGCGCTCCGCGAGGTGCACGGTGTCGGCCTGGTCCACCGCGACCTCAAGCCCGCGAACGTCCTGGTGACCATCGACGGCCCCCGGCTGATCGACTTCGGTATCGCCCGGGCCGTGGAGACGGCGACGGGCAGCGATCTGACGCGGACGGGAGCCGTCGTCGGCTCGCCCGGCTTCCTCTCGCCCGAGCAGGTACGGGGCGAGCGCGTGTCCCCGGCCAGCGATGTCTTCGCGCTCGGCTGCGTGCTGGCCTTCGCCGCCGGCGGCAGGTCTCCCTTCGGTACGGCCGAAGGCGGCCAGCACGCCCTGCTGTTCCGCGTCGCCGAACACGCGCCGGACCTCGGGGCCGTGCCCCCTGAGTGGCACGCGTTCATCGGCGCGTGTCTGGAGAAGGCCCCCGAACGGCGGCCCACCGTTGACCAGTTGCTCGACGCGACCCGCCCGTCCGAGGCGGACGGGGCAACGCCGTGGCTGCCTGCCACGCTGATCGCCGGCCTGGGACGGCACGCGGCGGCGCTCCTCCAGTGGGAGAACCCGGCACCCGGCGCTGACCCCGCTCCCCCGTCCACCGGTACGGCGCACGCGGGCCCCGGCAACGCGCACCCCGGGCCGCCGCCAAGTACCGGAGCGGCCGGACCGGCAGGCCCCGGCCCGGCGGGACCCGGAACGCTGGGCCCCGAGCCATGGGGCCCCGACCCGGCGAGTACGGGACTGACGGCTCCCGGCCCCGGAGGGCCCGCATCCACCGGGCCCCCGCCCGACGGGCCCGCATCCACGCCGATACCCTCCCCTCCGTCCGGCGCCACGGCGACACCACCACCGGCACCGGCACCCAACCGCGCGCAGGCCGACTCACTGCACCAGCAGGCCGCAACGGGCCAGGAGGTCATCCGCCTCTCCAGCCGGACGGCCTCCATCACGCGGTTCGCGCAACTGGCCTACCAGGCACAGGGGTTGGGCTACACCTACGACACCTTCGAGGCGGGCCTCACAACGCGCCCCGCCCTCACCCTCCGCCGCCACCCGGGTCCTCCGGGCAGCCAACCGGCGACCCCCTTCGATCTGCTCAAGTCGCGGATCACCGTCGACGGCATGGGCGCCTACAGGCGCAACATCACGCTGCTCGTCGGGGCCTTCCTCTGCGTCGTCTTCGGCCCGACGGCCGGGAACTCTGTGATCTCCTCCATGATGGGTACCTCCTTCATCGGGGCCCTCGTCATCGTCGCCTACCTCCTCCTGCGCAAACGCGACCAGGCCCAGGCCGACCGGCTCACGGGCTTCGGCTACCGCCGCTTCCCCGACCCCATGGGCCGCCCCCGCTACCAGCCGGCGCCGCAGAACCCGGCCACGCCACCGCCATGGAGCGGTACGCCCCAGCCTGGTCCGCACAGTCGCGGCCCCTACAGCCCCTGAGCCCCGGCTCCCCCGGACACCCTCGCGCCGCTGGTGTGCCTCGTGGACCCGGTGGAGTTCCTGGTCCAGGTCGTGCAGCGCGTAATCCCGTTCGTGCCGGGCCGCCCCGCTCCCCTACGGTGCGCTCCATGGGACGGCGCGGTGGCACACGGGACGGGGCCAGGGGTGGCGGGCATGCGGTGGCCCCGTGAAGCTCGGTGCCGAGTACCGGCGGATCTGGGCCGGGAACGCCTCGTCGAACCTCGCCGACGGCATCACCTTCATCGCGCTGCCGCTGCTGGCCGCCGACCTCACCAGCTCTCCCGCGGCGATCGCCGGGCTGCCCCTCGCCCACGCGGTGCCCCGCATCCTGGCCGTGCTCGGCCTCGGGGTGCTCATCGACCGCGGGGACCGCCGTGTGCTCCTCTACCGGGCCAACTTCGCCCGGGCCGCCGTCTTCGCCGTCCTCACCATGCTGGTCGCCACGCACACGGCCTCGCTGCCCGTCCTCTACGCCGTCTTCGTGGTCATGGGCGTCGTGGAGACGCTGTCGGACAACACGGCCTTCGCCGTACTGCCGCAGGCCGTCACCGCTGCGGGTCTCGACCGGGCCAACTCCCGGATCGCGGGCACCCAGTTGATCGTCGACGAGTTCGCCGGGCCGCCGCTCGGCGGCTTCCTCTTCGCCGCCGCGGCCTTCGCCCCGTCGGGGCTCAATACGCTCGCCTTCCTGGCAGCCGGCGTCAGCTACTTCCTTCTCCGGGGGAACTACCGCGTCCCGGCGGGCGGGACGGCGCCTCCGGCGGGCGTCTACGCCGGCATCCGCGAGGGGATCTCCTGGACGTGGCACCACCGGATCGTGCGTACCACGGTCGTCATCGGCACCATCGCCGGCGTCGGCTACATGATCCCGTTCTCCTATCTGGTGCTGTACGCGCGCGAGGTGCTCGGGCTCAGCTCAGCCGAGTACGGCCTGCTTCTGTCGGCGTCGGCCCTGGGCGGTCTGGCCGGCGCGTGGTCGGCCGGCAGGCTCCGTGCCCGTATCGGATACGGCTGGTCGATCGCGGTGGCGCTGGCCACCGGCTCCGCCTCGTTCCTCGTCATCTCCGTGACGGAGAACCTCGTCGCCGTCGCCGTCGCGCTGGCCGCTTACATCGGGCACTCCGCGCTGTGGAACGTGCTCGCCGCCTCCGTACGGCAGAAGGCAACGCCCGCCGCGCTCATGGGGCGCGTCATCTCGGCGACCCGGCTCATGTCGTTCTGCGGACTCGCGCTGGGAGCACTCCTGGGCGGCCGGCTGGCCACCACGTTCGGGCTGCGGGCGCCCTTCCTCGTGGCAGGCGCGCTCTTCGCAGCGGCGACGGCCGTCAGCGTGCTGGCGATACCCCGCTTCCGGGCCTGGGAGAGGGGCGGGGAGGAGTGAGAGGGGTGAGAGGGGTGAAGTGGCGCCGCAGCGGGGTGAGTTGGGAGGGCAGGATGCCGAGGACTGCGTCAAGGCGCGGGGCGCTACGGCAAGGGCGTGGCGCTACTGGGCCGCCCTCGTGGGTTCGAGCAGCGCGGCGACCTCCTCGGCCTCGCCGCTCCCGAGCTGCCGGAACAGCGTGAGCGCCTCGCGCCAGCAGGCACGCGCGCGGTCGTGCTGGCGTACGGAGTCCAGGGCGCTGCCCAGCAGCGTCAGCGCACCGGCGCAGTGCCACGCGCCGCCGACGCCACGGAGGATGGCGAGAGCCTGCTCAGCCTGCGAAGCCGCCAGAGCGGGGCGCCCGCGTGCGAGGTGGAGCTGTCCGAGGCGATAGTGCGTGAGCCCCTCGCCCAGGCTCTGCCTGGTCTGCTGGAAGAGGGACCGCGCTTCGTCGAAGCACTGTTCGGCCTCGTCCAGCCGGTCGGCCGCGGTCAGCGCCGTACCCAGCGCGTTCAGCACCGGGGCCCTTCTCTCGGGGGGACCGCCGTGCCGGTCCTGGAGCGTGAGGGCCTGCTGAGCCAGCGCCAGCGCGTTCCCGGTCTCGCCCAGTCCGGTGTGCACCCGGGAGAGGAGGCACAGCGCGGCGACTTCGGCGTGATGGTCACCACGGAGACGGAAGGCGTCCAGTGCCCCGTCGACATGGCGCTTGGCCTCCTCGTGCCGGCCCTGGTACGTCGCCACGACCCCCAGGTCGTACAGCGCGTGTGAGGCGGAGAGCGGGTCGTCGGCCCTGTCGGCCAGCACGGCCGTCTCGCGTGCCGACTCGCCCGCCGCCTCGAACCGGCCGGCGGCGAGATGGAGCGCTGTCAGCGCGGAACGTACCCTCGCCCCGGCCCGGGGGTCACCGGCCGCGTCGGAGGCCGACTTCAGCGTCTCGGCCGTCTGCTCGTACTGCCAGACGTGGACACCGCTCTCCACAAGCACGCCGGTGACCGTCAGCAGGTCGACGGCGTGGCGGAGCGTGGGCCCTGAGGCCAACTGGCGGGCGCAGGACAGCGCGCAGTCGGACTCCGCGACGAGCCAGCCGACGGCGTCGCCGCGACCCGCGAAACGGATGCCTCCGCGTGCGCCGGTCTCCGTGGAGTCCATGAGCTGCGCGCCCGGCCGCGCCAGCGCGTACACATGCCGGGCCGTTGCCAGGTAGAAGTCGAGGAGGCGGGAGAGTGCCGCGTCGCGTTCGCTGGGGGGGTGTTCGTCGCGTTCGGCGCAGGCGCGTGCGAAGAGGCGTACGAGGTCGTGGAGGCGGTAGCGGCCGGGTGCGGCCGATTCCAGCAGGGAGGTGTTGACCAGGGATTCGAGCAGGTCCTCGGCGTCCTCGGCGCTCAGGTCGAGCATCGCTGCCGCAGCGCGCAGGGAGATGTCGGGGCCCTCGACCAGGCCCAGCAGGCGGAAGGCGCGGGCCTGTCGGGCGTCGAGCTGGCCGTAGCCGAGTTCGAAGGTGGCGGCGACGGCCAGGTCGCCGGCCTGCAGTTCGTCCAGCCTGCGGCGCTCGTCGCCCAGCTTGCGGGCCAGTACGGAGACCGTCCAGGTGCGCCGGGCCGCCAGCCGCGTCGCCGCGATCCGCAGGGCTCGGGGCTGGAAGCCGCAGGCGGCGACGACGTCCATGGCGGCTTCGCGTTCGGCGGCGACGCGCTCTTCGCCGACGATGCGGGTGAAGAGGGTCATGGCCTCTTCGGGGCTCATCACGTCCAGGTCGACCAGGTGGGCGCCGGCCAGGTCGATCATGCGGGTGTGGCTGGTGACCAGGGCTGCGCAGCCGGCGGTGCCGGGCAGCAGCGGGCGTACCTGGGCGGCGTCGCGTGCGTTGTCGAGCAGGGCCAGTACGCGGCGGCCGGCCAGGAGGGAGCGGAAGAGCGCTGAGCGTTCCTCGACGCCGTCCGGAATGGCTGAATCAGGTGTTCCCAGGGCGCGCAGGAAGGACCCGAGTACGGATTCCGGGTCGGCCGGTGAGGATCCGGCGCCCTGCAGGTCGACGTAGAGCTGTCCGTCGGGGAAGCGGTCGGCCGCCGCGTGTGCCACCTGGACGGCCAGTGTCGTCTTGCCCACTCCGCCGATGCCCGCGACGGCGGAGACGGCCATGACGGTGCCGTCGGCCTGCGCGAGCTGGTCGCCCAGTTCCGCGACGAAGGAGGCCCGGCCGGTGAAGTCGGCCACTTTGGCCGGGAGTTGGGCCGGACGCGCGAGCGCACGGGAACCGGATGAGACATCCTCCGGCTGGTGTGCCAGGGTCAGCTCCTCGTCGGCCTCCAGAATGCGCCGCTGGAGTTCGGACAGCTCCTGGCGCGGATCGAGACCCAGCTCGTCGGCGAGCAGGCGCCGGGTGTCGGCGTAGACGGCCAGCGCCTCGGCCTGCCGCCCGCTGCGGTACAGCGCGAGCATCAGCAGCTCGCGCAACCGCTCCCGCAGGGGATGCTCTGCGGTGAGCGCCGTCAGTTCACTGACCGCCTCCGCATGGCCGCCCAACCGCAGGTCCAGATCCAAACGGCGTTCGAGGAGACCGAGCCGCCACTCCTCCAGGCGCGTGCGCTGCGTCTCCGCGTACGGACCCGGCACATGGACCAGCGGCTCGCCCTCCCACTGGGCCAGCGCCGCGCCGTACTGCTCGCGGGCCGCGACGAAGTCACCCGCCGCGACGGCCCGTTCGGCCTGCGCGGCGTGCGTCAGCGCGATGTCCAGGTCAAGAGCGTCCTCGGCGCCGGTCCGCAGCGCGTAGCCACCCCACTCGCTCACCAGCAGCCCGGCCTCGGAACCGAGGGCCTTGCGAAGGCGTGAAGCGTACGTACGCAGCGCCGCCTTCGCCTGGCCCGGTGGCTCCTCGCCCCACATCGCGCCGATCAGTTCCTCGGCCGTCGCGGTGCGCCCGCCGCGCAGCAGCAGCGCCGCGAGCAGCGCTCTCTGCTGAGGCGAGCCTGTGGGCAGCGGCTCGTCGCCGCGCCATGCCCGCACGGGACCGAGCACGGCGAAACGGAGCCGGACCGAGGGAGGGGTGGCCTCGGGTGCGGGGTCGCCTTCCGGCGGGGGGTCGCCTTGCGGTGCGGGGGTGGGGCTTTCCGGTGTGGGGGGCCTTCCCGGAGCGGGGGTGCCTTCCGGAGGGGGGACTCGCTGTGGCGGTTCGGACGGCTGTTCCGGTTCGGGGGTCCGTGCCCGTGCGGGGGGCTGCTCTGCCGGGGCGGTGCTTCGCGGCTCCGCGAGTTTCCCCGCGGGTGGGAGGTTCGGCACGGGCTCCGGTTCACGTTCCGGATCAGCTTCCCGTTCACGTTCCGGGTCCGAATCCGGGTCCGGGTCCGAGTCCGGGTCCAGGTCAGGGCCCGGTCCCGGGCCGGGCGTGTCGAATTCGCTTACCGGCTGGGCCGGTTGGGCATCTGCGGGTGAGGCCGCGTGCCGGTGGCGGGGGCGCATTCTGTCCGCCGCCGTACGCACGAGTTCGGCCGCGCGGCGTGCGCGTGGCTCGTCGGCCGCGTCCTGGGCCGCCTCGAACTCCATGCAGGCGAGCATGGCGAAGGCGCCCCGCGCCTGGGGGTGGTCGCGGCCGAGGGTCGCGGCGGAACGCTGGGCGACAAGGGTGAGGACATCGACGGCACGTTCCGCGCGGTCCCGTTCCCCGGCCGCGCGTGCGGCCTCGAACTCGGCGGCCGAGAGGGTCACCAGGGCCGCCAGGCACCGGGGGTGTTCGCCGCCCAGCAGCGCGACCAGTCGCCGGCACACGGACTCCACCTCGGCGGCGAGCTGTTCGGCGGCGGCCGGCCCGGTGGGGCGGTCGCTGTGGCGGGCCTCCTCCACGAGTACGGAGAGGAGGAGCAGCCGGGCCTCCAGCACCCCACGGGCATCCGGCCGTCCCCCGGCCCTCTGCCCCCACTCTCGCGCCCCCTCTTCCTCCAGCTCCCCGTCCCCGTCGCCGTCCCTCCCTGCCTCTGCCTCGGCCTCGGCCTCGGCCTCTCCTTCTCCCTCTGCGGAGGCGAGCCGGTCCCGGGCGGTACGGGCCAGCTCGGCGGCGGTCAGTTCGGTGGCGTGCGGCGCGGGGCCCAGGCGCAGCCGGAGTGCGGAGAAGCTGGCCAGCATGGCTGATCCGGCCAGCCCTGACGGCGCGGCGGTGTCCGTGAGGGGAAGCGACAGCAGCCGCTGGGCGGTCTCCAGGTCGCTGCGCTCACCGCGTTCGGCCAGCATCCGCACGAGCTGGTAGCGCACGGGCAGCAGAACGGCGCTGTGCAGGGCCTCGTCCGACAGGGCCCGGTCAACGGCGCAGTCGACGGCCGTACGGGACAGCTGGGGCATGCCGAGTGCGTCCAAGAGGGCGACGAGGTGGGCCAGTTGGCCGACCGTCTCCGGGTCGGACATCGCCGCGTTGCCCCGTACGAAGACGGCGGTGTCCCTGGCGACGGCGGCGCGCGCCCCCGCGTCACCGCGCAGTCCACGCTCGGCGGTGGAGATGGCGTGGGTCCAGCTCTCAATCATGGGCATCGCGGGCGCCCTCGCCCAGCTTTCCTTCGATCAGCCGCCGCAGGACCTCGACCCGGTGTGCGGCGGCCTCGGTGGGGTCGATGAGCCCGTTCTCCGCCCACTGCCGCAGCGCGACGAGCAACGTCTCGGCCTCGGCGACCGGTTCGAGCCCCGTGCGCGTGACCGGCCCGGAGGGCGGCGGCGGGACCACAGGCGGGGTGTCAGCGGCAGGCCCGGGGCCAGGGGCGGCGTCGGGGTGGGTACCGGGCTCGCCCCCGGGAGCGAGAACAGGGGCTGTGGCGGGGAGTTGAGCGGCGTCCTGCTCCTGCCCCGCCGCGGGGTGTGCCGGGGCCGGGGGCCGGCCGTTGTGGGCCGCGGGATGGGGACCGTTCCGCGCCGGGGGAAGCGGACCGTTCGTTGCCGCCAGAAGCGGATCGTTCGTTGTCGCCGGAAGCGGACCGTTCGTTGCCGCCAGAAGCGGATCGTTCGTTGTCGCCGGAAGCGGACCGTTCGCCGACGGAAGCGGTTCACCCCGCGACGGCAGCCGGCCGTCCTGCCCGGTCGGAAGCGGCCCATGGCGCACCGGGTGCGCCGGGTGCGCCGGCGGGCGGAGTACGTCGATGAGGTGCCCGACGTCGAAGTGGTCGAAGCGGCGCAGCGCTTCCGCGATCGTGGCGGCGAACAGGACGTTGGCCGCGCGCAGTTCGGTGGAGTGCCGGTCCATGGCCTGTTCGAGGAGGATGCCCAGCACCACCGGATCGGCATCGGCCTCGCCGCCTTCGACGGGGCCGCCCGAGTAGCCGGAGTAGTCGCCGAGCCGCTGGTCCGCCGTGAGCTGGAGTGCCTCGATCGAGGCTCCGGCGACGCAGGTGTAGAGCATGGCGCCGTGGTCGATGGACCCGCTGAGCTGCACGTCGCCCGGTGAAGGGCGGTAGGGGCCGCGCCATTTGTCCCCCCGGGCCGCGATGTGGGCCGAGGGGACCGGCAGGGCGATCTCGTGGGATGCGTCGATCTCGATCAGTGCCAGGTCGGCCTCGTCGGCCGTACGGCACACCCTTCCGCGCACGCGCCGTGCGTCCGCCAGTGCGATCACGACCTCGCCGGTCGAGGCGTCCAGGTGCCGCAGACAGTGCAGCGCGGTGAGCACGAAGCAGCGGTTGAGGAGGAAGCCGGCGCCCAGTCGCTGTCCGGCCTGGAAGAGGTCCACCCAGTAACCCTCATCCGCCACGGGCCCCCGAGGGCCCCGGGCCCGTTCCGCCACTCGGCTCTCGTCGCCGGGCACCGAACGGGATGCCGGTGTCCGCACAGCACCCTCCTCCGCCGCCCGCGCGCTCAACTCCCCCAGGCTAGCCGAGCGTTGCTCTCTTCCCGCCCGGCGCGGCGCAGATCCCGGCCCGGTCGCGGCCCGGCCTGAGCCCGGTCCCCGCCCGGCCCCCGCCAGGTCGCGGGCCGGGGCACCGGAGGACGGCGGTGGCACGGCCCGGGAAGCGTACGAACCGGGCGACACAGGGCAAGGCGCGCGCGCAGGCATCACCATCGGAGTCCCTCCGAACCCTTGACACCCCCGGGGCCCACGCTCATAGTTCTCACCTCACAGCGCAACGGCGTTGCGCTGAGCGCACCAGGAGTTACGGCAGGAGGTGGGCGTATGGCCGACGAGGAAGAGCAGTCGCCGGCAGCCCGGCAGGCCCCGGCAGCGGGGGTGTTGCAGACGGCGGACCGCGCGCTGGTCGTGCTGCTCACCTTCAGCGAGCGGCGCCCTGAGTGGGGGGTCAGCGAGCTGGCACGGCACCACGGCTGGGACAAGGCGGTCGCGCAGCGGCTGCTGACGACGCTCACGGCGCGCGGGTTCCTGCTGTGCGACGGCACCACGCGCCGCTACCGTCTCGGCCCCGCCGTCTCCCGGCTCGCACGCGTCGGCGAGCACAGCGGCGTACTGCCCTCGCTGGTACGGCCGGTACTGGCGAGACTGCTGCGCGAGACCGGCGAGAGCGTGGTGCTCAACGTGCCCAACGGCGGCGGGTACCGCTGTGCCGCCGCCGTGGACGGCACGGGCCCCATCCGCTACACCGCACTGGTCGGGGCCCACATGCCGGGTCACGCGGGTGCTTCGGGCCATGCGATCTTCGCCTACTACCCCGAGGCGGAGATCCGGCAGATCTTCGGGGCAACAGCCCTTCAGCGCTTCACCGAACACACCCTGACCAGCCTGGACGCCCTGTTCGAGCAGTATGAGCTGATCCGCGGACAGGGGTACGGCGTCAGCCACGGCGAGTACGACGAGGCGGTCACCGCCGTCTCGGCGCCCGTCTTCCAGGGCGGCACCGTCGCCGCCTCGCTCACGGTCATCGGGCCGGGGCACCGGGTCTCCGCCGCGGTCGAGAGCATCACCGCTTCGGTGCTCGACGGGGCACGTGAGGCGACGGCGGCCTTCGGCATGTGACGCCGGCGACGCCGTACGCGGCGCCGCGCCCGCCTGAACACCCACGCCTCACCCGCCACGGCGGCCGGGCCAGGCCCGTCACGCCCATCAGGCCCACCGGGCCCGTCACGCCCGGCGTCGCACCGCCACTCTCCACCGCACGGGCCCACACGTGGGCCGGTACGCACATGGGCCGGTACGCACGTGAGGGCGCGGCACGGTCCGCCGCGCTGGGGCTCGTCGCACCCACTTCCTCCGCATTCCTTCCGACCTGTTCCGCCGATCTGCTCCGCCGATCTGCTCCGCCCGAGCGTTCCTCCCCCGTCCTGCCCTCGTGAAGAGGTGTCACATGTCTTCTCCACCCTCCCCCGGCAGAACCGCGCCCGATCCGGCGCCGGCGCCTGACCCGTCCTCCGCGACGCATCCCCGGGTGAGCGAACCGTTCCTGTTCGTACTCCTCGTGGTGCTGTCGGTCGTGGGCGCTGTCATCGGCATCGACCTCGTGGCCAAGCTCGGCATCTCCGCCAACACCTCGGTCGTGGGCGCCCTGATCGCCATGCTCATCGGGCGGATACCGCTGCGGATACTGCACCGGATGCGCTCGGTGCACCGCCAGAACCTCGCGCAGAGCGCGATCTCCGCCGCCACGTTCGCCGCCGCCAACGCGCTGTTGACCTCGGCCGCCGTGCCGTACGTCTTCGGGCGCGAGGACCTGGTGTGGCCGATGCTGGCCGGTTCGTTTCTCGGGCTGCTCATCGACGCCTGGGTGCTCTACCGCTCCTTCGGCTCCCGGCTGCTGCCCGCGCAGGCGGCCTGGCCCCCGGGAACGGCGGCGGCCGAGACGATCAAGGCAGGTGACAAGGGCGGCAAGCGGGCCGCCGTGCTGGCGGGCGGCACCGTTGTCGGGCTGGTGGGAACGTTCTTCAGCCTGCCGCTGTCGGCTGCGGGCGTCGCGTTCCTCGGCAACGTGTGGGCCCTGCTGATGTTCGGCGTCGGACTCGGCCTGCGGGAGTTCGGGCCCGACCTGTTCGGCACCGACCTGGGCACCGGCTACGTCCCGCACGGCGTGATGGTCGGCGCGGGCCTCGTGGCACTCGGCCAGGCCGTGACGGTGCTGGTGCGCAGGCACGGCAAGGGCGGCGCCGCCACGGGGAGCGCCCCGTCCACGGGCAAGGCGCACACGGACGGTGCGCCCGCAGCGGAGCAGCACACGGACGAGGCGCCCGCGGCCGAGCCGCCCGCAACGGACCCGCACACGGACGAGGCGCCTGCGGCCGAGCCGCACGCGGACGAGACGTACAGCGTCGACGAGGCGACGCTGCGCCGCACTCTGGTGCGTGGCTTCGCGCTGTTCACCGGGGGCGCCGCGCTCCTCGCGCTGGTGGGCGGGCTGTGGGGCGACATGAGCCTGCCAGGGCTGGTGGGCTGGGTGCTGTTCGCCGCGCTCGCCGCGCTGGTGCACGAGCTGATCGTCGGGCTGGCCGCCATGCAGTCCGGCTGGTTCCCGTCCTTCGCCGTTACGTTGATCTTCCTCATCCTCGGCCTGGTCATCGGCATCCCCTCGGTACCGCTCGCGCTGCTGGTCGGCTATGTGTCCGCCACAGGCCCCGCGTTCGCCGACATGGGGTACGACCTCAAGGCGGGCTGGCTGCTGCGCAGCGACCACCGGCCGTGGGACCCGTACGAACGGGCCGGCAGGCGCGAGCAGTTCCGCGCGGCGCTCATCGGGTTCGCCGTGGCGCTCGGTGTCGTCGCGGTGCTGTGGCAGTCCTACTTCCAGCAGGACCTGATCCCACCGGTCGCCAAGGTGTACGCCGACACCGTGCGGCACGGGCTCAGCGATCCGGGTGCCCTGCGCACGATGCTGCTGTGGGCGATCCCCGGCGCGCTCATCCAGCTTCTGGGCGGCACCCGCCGCCAGATGGGCGTGATGCTGGCGACCGGGCTGCTGATCCTCACCCCGCACGCCTGCTGGCTCGTTCTGGCGGCGCTGGCCATCCGCGTCGTCTACCGGCGGATGCGGGGCCCGCGCGCCGACACGGAGCTGAACCTCGTCGGCGCCGGCCTGATCGCGGGCAGTTCCCTGGGGGACTCCGCCCAGATCATCAAGGCGCAGTAGCAGCGCCCCCGAAAAGCAGAAGCAGCCCCCGAAAAACGCGGTGAACCGCACACCGAAGAGGGCGGCCGTCTGCGCCCCGAAGGGGCGCGGGGAACTGCGCGCCCAGCCACAAATCACCCGCAGTCCTGGGGGCACCTCCCTGCTCGAAGAGCTTGGGGGAACACAGAAAGCCGCACCCCCCTCCCCGGCAACCACAACCACAACCACAGGCACAAGCGCAAGCACACGCACAAGCACAAGCACAAGGAGCCCAGCATGGAAATGCACAGCCGCCTGGAACCCCGCAACGAATACCTCGGCTTCGAACTAGCCCTGGCGGCACGCAAACTCGTAGAGGAGGTCATGCTCGTAAAGCCCGGAGAACATGTCGCCCTCACAGGCGACACCAGCAGCGACCGGCGCGTGCTCGACGCGACGGCGCACGCGGTGGCCGCGGCGGGCGCGCACCCGGTGATCATCTGGTACGAGACGCTGCCCGGCTCCTCGATGGAGCCGCCGCGGCCCGTCGCCGGCGCCATCGCGGACGCGGACGTGTGGATCGAGTTCGCGGTCTCCTACCTGATGCACTCGAACGCCTTCCGCGCCGCAATGAAGAACGGCTGCCGTTACACCAACCTGACCGCGATGGACGTCCAGATGCTCGTCGCGACCGTCGGGCGCCCCGACTTCCAGGGCGTCATACGGCTCGGCAAGGCCCTGGTCAAGCTGCTGGAGGCCGCCGACGAGGTACGTATCACCTCGGCCAACGGCACCGACATCACCGGGCGCAACGGCGACCGCCCCATCAACCTGCGCGGCAAGCCGGCCGAGAAGCCGGGCGAGACGGTCATGCTGTCCGGGCAGATCTCCTGGAACCCGCTGGAGGAGACACAGAACGGCACCCTCGTCTTCGACGGCGCCCTGTGGCCGCCGGACGAGCTGGGCCTGCTGCGCTCGCCGGTTCGCTGCACCGTGGAGAACGGCGTTGTGACCGCCATCGAGGGCGGCCAGGACGCCGAGACGTTCCGGCGCTGGATGGAGTCCTGGGACGACGCGAACATGTTCCGCGTCGCCCACTGGTCGCTCGGCTTCAACCCCGGCGTGCCCGCGCCGACGGGCCGGATCGTGGAGGACGAGCGGGTGTTCGGCTGCGTGGAGCTGGGCATCGGCACCAAGGGCGCCTGGATCGGCGGCGAGCCGTGGGTGTCGGCGGCACACACCGACGGCAGTGTGCTCGGCCCCTCCATCTACCTCGACGGCGAGGCCATCGAGGTGGACGGACGCTATGTGCACCCTGAACTGGTGCGCGTCTGCCAGGAGTTGGGCGTAGCCGGGTACTGAGGGCCTTCCGGAAACCGCCCGTGGGGAGGGGCCGCCCGGCCGGCGCACAGCCACCCGGCCCGGCCCCGCCCCACCACTCCCCCGGCCTCTCTGACGCCCTGCCTCTCGCCCGTCTCCCCTCGCCCCGAACCGCCCCCTCCCCTCCCCTCACCCCGAAGGAGCCCCGCACATGAGCACCCCAGCGCCCGTTGCCGTACACCGCCACGGCGGCATGGTCTGCGCCGACCACGTCCTCGACGTACCGCTCGACCACGCCAGGCCCGGGGGGCCCGCGCTCTCGCTGTTCGCGCGCGAGGTCACGGCGGCGGGGCGCGAGCACGAGGAGCTGCCCCGGTTGCTGTGGCTCCAGGGCGGGCCGGGCGGGCGGGCCGAGCGGCCGAACGCGGCGGGCGCCTGGCTGCGCCGCGCGCTGCGCGACTACCGTGTGGTCCTCATGGACCAGCGCGGAACGGGCCGTTCAGCCCCCGCTGACCGCCGCACGCTGGCCGGTTTCGCGGACGCGCACGCCATGGCCGACCACCTCGCGCACTTCCGCGCCGACTCGATCGTCCGCGACGCGGAGCTGCTGCGCGCCCACCTCGGCGGCGTACGCGAGGCGGACCGGCCCTGGAGCGTGCTGGGGCAGAGCTTCGGCGGGTTCTGTGCGCTGACGTATCTCAGCCTGGCGCCCGAGGGGTTGGAGCGGGCCCTGATCACCGGCGGCCTGCCCACCCTCACGGGGCACGCCGACGACGTCTACCGGGCCGCGTACGCCCGTGCCCTCGCGCACAACGAGCGCTACTTCGCCCGCTATCCGGGCGACCAGGAACTCGCCGACGCCGTCGCAGCGCACCTGGAAAGCGAGGACGTACGCATGCCGACAGGGGAACGGCTCAGCGTGCGGCGCTTCCAGACGCTCGGCATCACCTTCGGTACGGCAGCGAAGTTCGACGCGCTGCACTATCTGCTGGAGACCGCGTTCACCGAGGGGCCGCGCGGGCCCGAGCTGTCCGACGCGTTCCTGCGCGGGGCCGACGCGCTGCTCTCCTTCGCCGAACGCCCGCTCTACGCCGTACTGCACGAGCCGATCTACGCGCAGGGTGGTGCGCCGACCGACTGGTCGGCGCAGCGCGTACGCGAGGAGTTCCCCGCCTTCGACGCCTCGGGCAGCAGCGCGGAGGGCGGTGGGCCCGTGCGCTTCACCGGCGAGATGATCTACCCCTGGCAGTTCGAGGAGGACCCGGCGCTCGTACCGCTGCGTGAAGCGGCACATCTGCTCGCGCAGCGCACCGACTGGCCGCGCCTGTACGACCTGGACCGGCTGGCCTCCAACGAGGTACCGGTCACGGCCGCCGTCTACCACGACGACATGTTCGTCGACCGCGACCAGGCCCTGACGACGGCGGCCCAGGTGCGCGGCCTGCGCCCCTGGGTGACCAACGCCTACGCGCACGACGGTGTACGCGCCGACCCGGCCGTGCTCGACCGCCTGCTGGCCATGTCCGCCGGGGAGTTGTGAAGGACACCCGGTGAACGCCACCACCGAACACGCCGTCCCGGTCCGGCCGGGACCCGTACCCGGCCACACCCCGCGCACGGCGCCCGCCGCCGCGACGCTGCGCGCCGGCGCGGCGCGAGCCGGCCTCGCCGGCTCAGGACAGCTCGTAGACCTGTCCGGTCTGCGCGCCCTCGATGGAGCGCACATACGCCTGCGCCACCGTGTCCACGTCCACCGGGGGCATGCCGGGGAAGAACTCCCCGTACTGGGGGACGCATTCGGTGAAGAGCGTGGGGCTGACCGCGTTGACGCGCTGGGGTGCGATCTCGATGGCCGCGGCGCGCACGAACGCCTCGACGGCGCCGTTCGTCATGGCCGCCGCGCTGCCCGTGGGGATGGGCTCGCGCCCCAGCACACCGCTGATCAGCGTGAAGGAGCCGCGCTCCGCGATACGGGAGACGCCCTGCCTAACCACTTCGAGCTGGCTGAGCACCTTGCCACGGAAGGCGGCCGTGTGGTCCTCGGGCGTCATCTCCAGCACCGGCTTGTAGGGCACGTCGCCCGCTGCCGAGGCCACGGCGTCCAGGCGCCCGGCAGCGCCCGCGCCCTCGGCCGCCCGGTACATCCGCGTGATCTGTTCCGGATCCTCGATGTCGTGGCGCAGGTCGCCGCTGTGCCGGCCCACGGTGACGATCTCGTGGCCGCGCGCTGTCAGTGTCTTGTGGACGGCGGTGCCGAGCGTTCCGGCCGCGCCTATCAGGAGAATCCTCATGCCCTGGACGCTAGAGCGGGCGGCTCATGGGAGGGAAATACCGTTCGTACCGGACTTATGCTTGGCGGTTATGAATGTGGAGCTGCGTCACCTGCGGGCACTGGCCGCGATCGGCGACGAGGGAACCATCACCGACGCCGCCCGTACGCTGCACGTCAGCCAGCCCGCGCTCTCCCGCACGCTGGACCAGTTGGAGAGCCGTCTCGGCACGCGCCTGGTCGAACGGACCACCCGCCGCCTGGAACTGACCGCAGCGGGCCGCGGACTGTGGGAGCACGCACACCGGATCCTGCGGCAGCTCGACGACGCGCTGACCGAGGCGGCCTCCGGGCCACGCGCCCTCCAACTCGGCTTCGTATGGGCCGCGTTGGGACGCCATACGGTACCGCTGCTGCGGGCCTGGCGCACTGAGCAACCCGATACACCCGTGCACGCTCACCGCGACGACGACCCCGAGGCCGGGCTGCGGCGCGGGAGCCTGGACGCGGCGTTCCTGCGTACACGCCCCGCACCGGGTACGGGCCTGGAGTCCGTGGCGCTGTACAGCGAACCGCGCATGGCGGCCGTGCCCGAGGGCGACCCGCTCACGGCCCGCACGGAGGTGCGCCTCGCCGAACTGGCGCCGCACACCGTCGCGGTCTGCGCGACGGCCGCCACCACCAGCGCGGCGCTGTGGCCGAGTGCGCTGCGCCCCGCCACCGTCGAGGTGACCAACGTCGACGACTGGCTGACGGCCATCGCCACGGGGGAAGCCGTCGGCGTCACGGCCGAGGGCACGACCCACAGCTATCCGCACCCCGGCGTGCGCTATCTCCCCCTCGCCGACGCGGCGCCCGTGACCGTCCGCCTGGTCTGGCCCCGTGTCCCCACGCACCCCGCGACGGACGCGCTCCGCGAGCACGCCGTCCGCTTCCTCCGCGCGGCGGCTGCGACACCGGCCGCGCCCACCTGACCCACGCTGACCGCGTTGGCGCACCGACACCGCACCGGCCGCACCGGCCGCACGCGCCGGTGGCATCGGGGTATGACCGCGTAGGGCGCTCGCGCCGGGGCCTGAAGGGCCCCTGGGGGTTGGTACGGCCCTCCGGGGGCACTCGGAGGTGACCCCCGCGGTCGCGGCGGCACAGCGCCCCGTCAGGGACGTTCCCGGGGAAGGGAGAAGGGCGTGGGTTCGTGGGACAGCGACCGACTGGTCATCACCTCGCTGGCGGCAGGTCACGAGAGCGCCGTGCTGCGGCTGAGCGGTGAACTCGACCACGGTTCGGAGATGTTGTACCTCGACCGCATCGGCGCGGCCGTCAGCGCCGGGTACCGCTACCTCGTCCTCGATGTGACCGCGCTCGTCTTCTGCGACTCCCGCGGCCTCAACTGCCTGCTCGCGCTGCGCTGGCTGCTGCACCGCCGCGACGGAATGCTGCTGCTCGCCTGCGCAGGCCGCCACCTGGCCGCCCTCCTCGCCGTGACGGGCAGCACCGAGGCACTGCCCGTCCACCTCAGCGTCAGCCAGGCCCTCGCCACGCTGCCCGCCGAACACCGCCCCGCCTGGCCCCCGGCCGACGGCACCCGGCCCCTCCTGCCCCTGCGCAGCTCCGAGTCCCTGGAGAGCTCCTGGCAGCAGGACAAGAACCCCCATCTGCCCCCGCCGTCCAACGGCGACTGAGCCCCGGGACGCGGGCACGCGCCGCGGTCCAGGCCGGTTACGGGGGCGGGGTGAGGCAGAGCGGATCACCGGAGCTGTGCACCTCGTGACCAGGCGCGACGACGGTGGAGCTGAAGACGGCGTCCATCGGGCGGGCGTAGCGCGTCCCGCTGAGCGCCGCACCCTCCTCGAAGGTGCCGCGCAGCAGCCAGCCCGGCCCGTCGCAGCCGGCGAAGCGCACGAGCGAGTAGCCGCCGGACATCTGCTCGTCGGGTACGGCGACGCTCAGTTCGGTGCCGAACGGTCCGTCCTCCTCCGTGACGAACGAGCCGTCAGCCGTGAGGCCCTCCGACATGTCGGCGCGGACGTCCTCCCACAGCGGCTCTCCCGCGACGACGGCGAACGCCGTGATCTGGAGGACGGCCGCGCCCCGGTCGAGCACCACGGTCGCACCCACCCAGCGCCGCTCACCGTCCTCCTCGCGCTGGAGCGACAGTTCCATGCCGTCGCCGTACGAGGCGACGAACAGGGCGCCCAGGTCGATGCGTTCGTGCCAGGGGTTGTCGACCTCGCTGATGTCCCAGGGGCCCTGCGGCCTGCGTGCGGCGTCCTGGACGCTCGCGCAGTACAGCTCCCGCGCGGCCAGCCGCGTCTTTGAGTCCACGCCGTACCCGGCGCGGGCGGCCGAAGCGGTCAGGAGCGCGTCCACGAAGGCCATCGGCGGCAGCGCCGCGCCGGACAGATAGCGCCCGACCGCACGCCGCGCGTGCCCGGTCTCCTGCGCGCACGCCCTCAGGGACGTCCAGCCTCCGTCGACGTACAGCTCGCGCAGCCGCTGCACGAGCCGCAGACGGGGTTCGCTCACTCCACGTGAGATCCGCCCCAATTCCCGCCGCGTACGCTCTTGTTCGGCCACTGACGCCCCCAGCCCCCGCATGGACCGCCATGTTCCCACCGTACGGCCGTACACGTCCCCTGCCGTGCGGCACGGAATCGCGCGGGTGCGGCACCGACGAGCTTCCGGCGTGTGTGCGCGGAGTGAACGCGCCCCTGACGCCCCGTCAGGGGCCGGTGCCGGGACTGAGTGGGCCGATGCGGGGCGTGGACGCCTCGCCTGACTCGGCGACCTGCGCTCCGGGCCAGTCGGCCCTGAGGGAGTCACTCTGGTCGGGCGGCGTGACGCTGAGGGCGACCGGGGTGACCGTGGGCGCTCCGGTCATCGCCGGGTTGGTGTAGCTCAGCGGCGCCCAGGCACTGCTTCCCGGGCTCAGCGTGACGGACTTCGTCTCGCCGGGCGCGCGCTCCGGGTCCGGAGCGACCTGGTTGCCCGCGCCGTCGACGAAGGCCATGCCCGGGTAGCCGCCGACCGTACAGGTGCGGGATGAGTCGTTGGTGAGGACCAGCGGTACGTTCTGCTGGCCGGCGCCCGAGCGCCGGGTGCCGACCGAGGCCGACAGTTCCCCGGTGCGGCAGGCACCGTCCTGCCCCGCCTGATCCCCGTCTCCTGCACCGCCCTTCGGGCCCGGGGGACGCGTCCCGGCGCCGTCCGCCTCCCCGCTGCGCGCGCTGTCTCCGCTGTCTCCGTTCCCGCCCCGTGCCTTGCCCCCGTCTCCGTTGCCCGCCGGGGAGTCCGACGCCAGGGAGGGCGACGCGCTCCCGGCCTTCCTGCCGCCGGGCGACGCGCTCTTGCCGCCAGGACCGTCACCTCCGGCGGGTGCGGCGCTGCCGTCCACCCGCACGGGCCCCGAAGCGCCGGCTCCCTGCTCGCCACAGCCGGCGAGCAGCACCGACGCCGCCAGCACGGCCGTGGCGGCGACGAGGCGAACACGCACGCCCCCGCGCCCCCGCACGCTCCCGGAACCCGCCTCCGTACTGCCGGAGTCCGCCTCCGTCGCCGGCCCGCCCGGCTGCCCCCGCGTCCGCACGGTCGCCGTGTCCTGGTGCTGTGTCATGGCTGCCCGTCACTCCCTGCTCGTTCCCCGCGCGACCGGTCCAGCCGCTCGGGTGCGCGGCCCGCGCCGTTCCCCGCCTGCCCCGTGCCCCGCGCCGCATTCGAAGCGGCCGGGACGGAAAGCTCACAGTCAGAGCGGAAAGCTCATAACCGGGGCCGAAAAAAGCTCACGGTCGGGCCGGGGCTGAAAGCTCACGGTCGGTCGGGACGGAAGGCGCACAGAAGGCGCGGGGCGTACTTTTCCGGTCCCGCCCCCGGCCCCGTCTCCTCCGGTCCCCGCCCCTCCCCCGCACCCGTACCCGTAACCTCACGAACCCCGTACCCGCAGGCTCCGCAGCACCTTGTCCGTCCTCTCGGTGCACTCACCGTCGCACCGGATCTGCACGTACACCTGGGGTACGCCCGCGCGCTGGGACGTCAGCCCGATCTCCTCCAGCGAGTGCCCCGGCGAATCGCAGGAGGACCAGCTGCGGACGCTGCCCTTCCATGACGCGCTGCTGAAGGCCCGGCTGCCCGCGTAGGAGCAGCCCTGGTGCTCGATGGCCGCGACCTTCTCCGTCAGTGCGCGGGTGCCCGCCTTGCCGCCGACGCCGACGAAGACGCCGCTGACCCCGGCCGTGAGGTCCTGCCAGCGGTCCGCGTCCTGGGCGACGGTCAGTCCGGGGGCCCGCTGGTCGCGCAGCCCGAGCGAAGCGGGGCTCCAGCCCGTCTCGACGACCTGATCGGCCCAGTCTGCGGGTATCTCCACGCTGACCCGCTTGGTGGCGTCCTTCACCCGCACCGTGGTGGGCGAAGAGGACTGGTCCCTGGACGTCGCGTACCAGCCGACGCCCGCGAGCAGCACAGCGAACGCCGCGCCCAGCGCGGCGGACTTGAGATGGCGCCGGGGACGCCCGCCCGAAGCGTCCTCCCCCTGTCCCGGTCCCGGACGGGGCTCGGACACCTCCGTCGGCACACGCGCCTGGGACGGCGCGGAGGCCCCCGGGGCGGCGGAAGCCGACGACCCGGACGACGGCCCGGACGACAGCTCGGAGGCCGGTGACCAGGACTCCGACGAGGCCGAGCCCCCGGGCTGGCCTAGCGGTCCTGGGGGGCCTGCCGGCCCGGACTGGACCGGCTGACCGGGCTCCCCGGAGGTACCGGAAACGGGAGCGACAGCGGACGCCTGCGGTGTCTGGGGCGCATGTTCCGCGTGGGGCGCATGGGCCGTCCGGGGCTCGTAAGGCGCCGGGGATGCCGCGGAGTCCGGAGGCGCTTCGGCCCCGGACCCGGCGGAAGGCCCGGACCCGGCGGAAGGCCCGGGCACGGCAGCGGCGCCGGACACGGCGGAAGCCCCGGAGGTCGCGGCTCCCTGTGACGGTCCCGCTCCCCCGGCCCACGACGCTCCCGGCGGCGCGGCGGAGGACCCCGGTCCCGGCTCCATCCGTACGCCGGACCAGGGCTGCATTCCGGAGGACGCCGGCTGGAGGCCCGACCACGGGCGCGCGCCTGACCCCGACCGCGCCCCCGACTCCCGGTCGGCTCCGGACCCGGCAGCTCCGGACCCGGAGCCGGGCTCCGGTGCTGCCCCCGCGGGCCGGCCAGGACCGCCCGCGGCGTCGGGGAACAGCTCAGCGAGGCGGTCCAGCTCGGCGGCGAAGGCCGCCGCCGTCGGCCAGCGCTGTTCGCGGTCGGGGTGCATGGCGCAGGCGACGGCGTGGTCCACCTCGGGCGGCAGCCCCTCACGGAGCCGTCCCGGCGGCATGACCTGTCCTGGCGGACCCGGTACCGCGCCGGTCACCAGGTGGTAGAGCACGGCTCCCAGGCTGTAGACGTCGGCGCGCGCGTCGATACCGTCGTACGGTTCGGCCTGCTCGGGCGCCATGTAGCCGGCCGACCCCGCGACCACGGTCAGCCCGGATGCCTGGGCGAGGTTCTTGGCGAGGCCGAGGTCGGCGACGAGGACCCGTTCACGGCCCGCAGCACCGCCACCGGCCAGGAGCACGTTCGACGGCTTGATGTCACGGTGTACGACACCCGCCTCGTGCAGGGCGCTTACGCCGCGTGTCACCTCGGACACGAGTGCCAGTGCTTCGGGCAGGGGCACGGGACCCGCCGTCATCCGGTCGGCGACCGTGCCGCGGTCGGCGTACTCCATGACGAAGTACGGCCGTTCGTCGTCCAGCTCCCCGATGTCGAAGACTTGGACCACTCCACCGCCCGTCGCCTTGCGCAGCAACCGCGCCTCCGTGAGGAAGCGCTCGCGGATGTCCAGGCGATACGCCCAGTTCTCCGCCATCACCTTGACGGCTACCGGGGCGTGCAACCGGTCGTCGTGCGCGAGCCATACGACGGCGAAGGCCCCCGAGCCGAGACGTCGCTCCACTCGGTAACGGCCGATCTGATCAGGTGCGGGCATGCCCCTTATGATGCCTGCCTGTGGCCCCCACCTCCGAAGACGCCGAGAACGAGCCCGACAAGACCGGCAAGGCCGACACCTCCGACACCTCCGACTCCTCCCCCGAAGCTACTGAAAGCCCTATGACTCAGAGCCCCACAGGCCCCGGCGCTGTCAGTCCCGCCGACCATACGGAAGCGCTCGCCACACGTGCGGCGGCCGGTGACGACGCCGCTCTCGACGCCCTGCTCCGCACGATCAGGCCCGAGGTCGTACGGCGCTGCGCGCGGTTCCTGCTGTTCCGCGAGGACGCGGAGGAGGCGGCGCAGGACGTCCTGCTCCAGGTCGCGCGGAACGTGCACCGCTTCGAGGGGCGCAGCCGGTTCAGCACGTGGCTGCACACCGTCGTCGCGAACTGCGCGCGGCAGAAGTACCGCGAGCTGAAGCGCCGTTCCGCCGAGCAGCCGCTGCCCTCGCACTCCCCGTACGAGACCGGCGCCCCCGACCCGCGTACGACGAGCGTGATCGCAGGTTCCCGGGTGGACTTCCTGGAGGCGCTGGACAGGCTGGACCGCGAGAGTCCGCATCTGGTGGCGCCGCTGGTGTACCGGGACCTGTGCCAGATGGAGTACGCCGAGATCGTCGAACGGCTCGGCATACCGCTGGGTACGGTCAAGTCCCGGCTGTACCACGCCAGGCGCCAGATCAGGCCCTGGCTGACATCGAAGCCCTGAGCCCGCGCCACGCGTACGGGTCGCACGGGCTCCCCTGTGGTTCCCGGGCGGCTCGTCGCCGCCCGGTCACGCCAACTCCCTCGCCGGCACGCCCTCTTCGCTTTCCCGTCGGGGGCCTGGTGTGGCATCGGCGGCGGCGCGTGTCCGCGTCGCACCCGGTGCGGGGCGGCTCGGCTCCCGGTTCCGCGCCGCCGGGGGGCGCCGGGAGCGGACGTGCTTCCGCACGGGATGCCCGTCCGCGCGCTGCGCGCCCGTAGCGGTGATCATGGGAAGGCGGCGGGCAGCCCGCCGCGAAAGCACAGGGAAGGGAACGGAACCTTGTCGATGCGCACGGTGAACCTTCACTCCGGTACCGCGGTCCCCGCGCTCGGCCAGGGCACCTGGCACATGGGCGACGACCCCGCACGCCGCGACCAGGAGCTGGACGCGCTGCGCGCCGGTGTCGACCTGGGCATGACCCTGATCGACACGGCGGAGATGTACGGGAACGGCGCGGCCGAACAGCTGGTCGGCGAGGCGGTCAAGGGCCGCAGGGACGAGGTGTTCCTCGTCAGCAAGGTGCTCCCGTCGAACGCCGACCGACGCGGCACCGTACAGGCGTGCAGGGCCAGCCTGCGCCGTCTGGACACCGACAGGATCGATCTGTATCTGCTGCACTGGCGCGGTTCCGTCCCGCTGACGGAGACCGTCGAGGCGCTGGAGTCCCTGGTGCGGGAGGGCAGCGTCGGCGCCTGGGGAGTGAGCAACCTGGACGCCGACGACCTGGACGACCTGCCCACGGGCGCGGTCCCCGAGACCGACCAGGTGCTCTACAACCTCTCGCGGCGCGGGCCCGAGTTCGACCTGCTGCCCCGCTGCCGCGAGGCGTCGGTGCCGCTGATGGCCTACTCGCCCGTCGAACAGGGACGCCTGCTGGACCACCCGGCGCTGGGCGCCGTCGCCTCGGCGCACAGGGTGACCCCGGCGCAGGTGGCACTGGCCTGGGTACTGCGGCACCCGGACGTCGTCGCGATCCCCAAGGCGTCCTCCGTCGCGCACGTGGAGGAGAACAGGGCCGCCGCCGAACTCGCGCTCACCGTCGAGGACTTGGCCCTCCTGGACGACGCGTTCCCGCCACCGAAACGCAAGCGGCCCCTGGAGATCCTCTAGCCCGCCCTCCCCTGCCGTGCCGGCCCGGCGGGAACGCCGGCCGTACGGGCCGCGCCCGGTCGGCGCCCCCGCACGCCCGGTCGCGTGCCCTGTGCCGTCGGCGCCGCTCCGCTCAGTCCCCCGGCGCGGGCTCCGCTTCGAGGAGGGGCGCGAGGGGGTCGTTCCCGGCCAGCAGCGGGGCGAGTTCGGCCGCTGTGGGGCTGGTGGCGGGGCCGCGGCGGGTGACGGCGACCGAGGCCGCGACGTTGGCGCCGCGTGCCGCGTCCAGGGGGTCGGCGCCCCGGCCGAGGAAGGCGAGGAAGGCGCCTACGTGCGCGTCTCCCGCACCGTTGCTGTCGACCAGCGTGACGGGCCGGCCCGGTACCCGTACGGCGTCCTGGCCGCCGGTCACCAGCCAGCATCCTTCCGCGTCACCGCGTACGAGGACGCCGGCGCCAGGTGACAGCCGCCGGGCCAGTTCGCCGGCCGCAGCCGCCGCGTCGTCGATGCCGGTCATCAGCCGGGCCTCACGGCGGTTGCAGCTGAGCCAGTCCACCCGGGCGAGGACACGTGCGAGCCTGCCCGGGTCGATGTCGGCGACCAGCGGGCCCGGGTCCATGCACAGCACGACGCCCTCGGGCAGTGCCGCGGCGAACTCGGTGAGCCTGTCGGCCGATTCGGGGTAGGCCAGCCCGTAGCCGGAGAGCTGGACGAGGTCGCCGGCACGGGGTTCTGCCGCCAGCACGCGGGCGTCCTCGCCGGTCAGCGCCCCCTCGGCGCCGGACGCCGTCACGAAGGTGCGCTCGCCGCCCGAGTCGACCAGCGCGACGCAGTATCCGGTGTCCCGGTCGGGGCGCGGAGGCAGCAGCGGGGTGATCCCCTCGCGCTCCAGCGCCGCACGGACGAGGTCGCCCATGGGACCTGTGCCGTGGCCGCCCCCGTACACGACGGGCATACCGAGGCGGCGGGCAGCCGTGAGGACGTTGTAGCCGCCTCCGACGACGTGCTCGGCGTCCGAGGCGAGGATGTCGCCGCCCCGCTCGGGAAGCCGGGGCACGCGCATGACCATGTCGACGATCACGCTTCCCGCGAGCACGAGCCGTGCGCTCATACGGTGACTCCTTCCTCTGTGGAACCGCCGGTTCCGCTCCCGGTTCCAGTCTCAGTCCCAGAGCCGGGTCCGCTTCCGGACTCGGGTCCGCTTCCAGACCCGGTTCCGGTTCCGTAGCCGGGGCCTTCGGCGGGCTCTGTGGTGCGGCGGGTCGCCTCGGCCGAGACGGCGCGGTCCAGCGGGAGCAGCAGGCTGTAGGCGACGGCGGCCACCACGAAGGTCACCACCCAGCCGAGCCCGTTGCTGCCGAGCCAGCTGTGCGAGAACGGGCCGGAGAACCACACGTCGGTGTCACTGGTCTTGGCCTCGGTCAGCATCAGCCCCACCACGATCGCCACGGCCCAGGACAGGCACGCCGACCAGGCGAACCCGCCGTTGTACCAGTAGCGGCCCGAGCGCCGGGTCTCCATGAGCGCGCGGGGGTCGTAGACGCGGCGGCGCATCATGTCGACGGCGAAGACGCCGACCCAGGCGGTGATGGGCACGGCCAGGATGGTCAGGAACGTGGTGAACGGACCGTAGAAGTCCTTGGCGACCAGCATGAAGTAGATGCCGCCTGCGAACGTCAGGATGATGTCGAGCCCCACGGCGACCGTGCGCTTGGCCCGTACGCCGAGTGTCACCAGGGTGAGCCCCGCCGAGTACACGGACAGGTGGTTGGAGAGCAGCAGTCCGCCGAAGGCGGCGATGAGGTACGGCACCGACATCCACGACGGCAGCATCGCGTCGATGGCGGCCACCGGGTCGGACGCGGCGGCGAGCGACGTGTCGCCGGCCGAGAGCAGCGAGCCGAGCGAGATCAGCAGCACCAGGGGTATACCTGCGCCCCACGCCGAGGCCAGCACGAGCCGCCCGCCGGGTATGGAGCGGGGGAGGTAACGGGCGTAGTCGGCACCGGCGTTGGCCCAGCCGATGCCGGTACCCGCCGCGATGACACCGACGCCTGCGATGACCGCGCTGAGCGGCGCCGCAGGCGCCTGCACCACCTTCGTCCAGTCGACGGTGGCGGCGAGGAAGCCCATGACGACCAGGTTCAGCAGGCCGAAGACATAGGTGGCCCACCTGTTGATCCACATGATGGTGGCGTGCCCGAGCCCGCTGATGAGCAGGGTGCAGGCGATGAAGACCAGCAGACAGATGATGGTCAGCACGGTGTTCTGGTGCGTGCCGAAGACGATGGCCAGCAGGGAGAGCAGCGCGTAGGCGGCCGTGGTGGTGTTGACGGTCTCCCAGCCCACCCTGCTGATCCAGGTCACCAGTGTGGGTCCCGTGTTGCCGCGCCGCCCGAAGACGGCTCTGGACAGCGTGAGCGCCGGAGCGCCGCCCCGCTTGCCCGCGATGCTCAACGCGCCCACCAGCGCGAACGAGCCGAAGGCGCCGATGATCGCGACGATGACGGCCTGCCAGATGTTCAACCCGCGGAACGCCACCAGGGTGGCGCCGAGCGGAAGGCCCAGCAGCGAGATGTTGGCGGCGAACCACGTCCAGAACATCTGTCCGGCGTGGCCATGCCGCTCCTGGTCGGGTACGGGCTCGATACCGCGGGTCTCCACGGTGCCGACCAGCTCACTCGTCTTCGAGTCAGCCATGGCCCAACCTCCTTACGAGGCGAGAGGCGAGGAGTGGGCTCCTCGCGTATGTGCGGGCTGCGTTGTCTGCGTTGTCTGCGTTGGCTGCGAGAGCGCGGTTCCGGCTCAGCCGGCCGGACGCAGGGCGAGAAGACGCGCGGCCAGTGGCTCCACGTCGAGATCGTTGACGGAGCGCAGCGTCGCCACGGCGTCGGCCGGCAGGCCGCTCAGCCCGGAGACCGCGCCGGCCACGGCACCGGCGATGGCGCCGATCGTGTCGCAGTCGCCGCCGAGGTTGGCCGCGAGCAGGCAGGCACGCCACGGGTCCTCACCGACCAGCGCGAGCACGGCGAAAGCGGCCGGTATCGACTCCTGGCTGGCGACGCTGGTGCCGATCAGTTCGCTGATGAGGTCGGCGGCCTGCGCCTCGTCCAGCCCCGTCACCGCGCCGCGTGCCCAGTGGATACGGGTGGCGATGTCGGGCCCCGCCGCCCAGTGGCCGCGCGCCGCACCCGCCCTGGCCGCCGCCTCGGCCGCGTCCATGGCCGCGTCGAGACCGGCACCGTCGACGGCGCTGCTCACAGCGGCGGCGACGGCGGCAGCACCGGCGATGCCGATCGTGGTGTCGTGGGTGACCTGGCAGGACTCCACGACCCGGTCGATGAACGCGTCCAACGGGCGTACGGGGAAGGCCACTCCGACCGGGGTGACGCGCATCGCGGCGCCGTTCGTCGTCCCTGTGCTGCCGGTCTCGCTGACCGGCACGCCCCGGGTCACCGCGTCCAGTGCCGCCTTGGTCGAGGGGCCGAGAAGGTCGAGCGAGCCCTTGGCCTTCATCCCGGCCTCCCACTCCAGGAGGGCCTTCGCGAACTGCTCGGGGTCGATCCGTCCCTCCGGGCCCGTCAGGAGCCGGCCGACGATGAGCGCCTGGTCGGTGTCGTCGGTGACGCTTCCCGCCGGCATTCCAGCGGCCACGGGGTTGTCCGGCGGTCCGGCCTCGAAGCCGGTGACGCGGCCGAAGCGCGCGGTGATGGCGGCGCGGGACATGATCTGGGTGGGCATGCCCAGCGCGTCGCCGAGAGCGAGCCCGTAGAGGGCGCCCAGGGCACGGTCGGTGCGGGGGTCGTTCATAGGGGGTCTTCCGTTTTCCTGTCGCGTGTTACGGATCGGAGGGGCGGGGCTCACCGGGCCCGCCGGTTCGGCCGAACCGGCCGCCGGTCCCGCCTTCACTGGTGGCCCGGCTCGCCGAAGGTGGTGCGCAGTTCGAACCTTTCGGGGTCCAGCAGGCTCACCACGTGTTCGATGACGGCACCGACCGGGGAGCGCCCCACGCGGGTCACGCGCAGGAACGACGTACCGGCCGCGCGCCGCAGCTGGCCGGCCTCCGCCTCGCCCAGCGGGACGGCGGTCGCGCGCTGCTCCCCCGAGGCCACCACGAGCCCGGCTCCGGCGAGGGTCGCGGTCAGCGATCCGTCGACGAGGCCGGTCTCGGGTACGTCCTCAAGGCCGGCGTGCAGCGGCACCCGGCTGTACTCCAGGGAGAGCCGGACACCGTTGGGGAGGGTGCGCATACGGTCCACGGCGAGGAACCGGTCGCTCGCCAGGCCGAGCGCGTCCCGCAGCGCGGCGTCGCGCACGGTCTCCAGGCGCAGCACCGTCGTCTCGGGCGCTATGCCCTGTTCGGTGAGGGACTGTTTCCAGCCGTGCCTGTTGTCCAGCGGGGCGCCGTCGAAGCTGACGAAGGAGCCGATGCCCGGATGGGTGCGCACCAGCCCCTCGTCGGCGAGGGTGCGCAGTGCCTCCCTGACCGTGGAACGGCTGACGGAGAACCGCTCGGTCAGAGCGTGCTCCCCCGGAAGCCGGCTCCCCGTGCGCAGGGCTCCACCCCGGATCTCCCGGCCCAGTATCCGGGCCACCCGCTGATGCTTACGCGCCTGTTCGGACATGTCCGTACCGTAGACACACCTGTCTGAACCTGTCTGTTCCGTGGGTCACACCAGCCACATCCGCCTCACGCACGGACCGGAAACCTGGCCTTCGACCGCGTCAACGGCGGCGGTGTCGGCTGCGGCGGCGGCATCGGCTGCCGCGACAGCGCGGCGGAAGCGGCAGCGGCACCGACCGCGACCGCATCTGCGACTGAGACCGCGACCGCGACTGCGCGGCGAACCTCAGGAGGACGGTCGTGCTGTCCCGGCCGGAGGGCCGTCCTGTGCGAGCTGGGTCCGCACACCACGAGGCACCCGCATGCCGTGAGCGCGCAGGTCGCCGATGAACCGTGCGACGAGCGGATCCGGTTCAGCCGACGTCACCGCCACCAGCTGCCTGACCCAGCGCGGAGAGAACGGGCGCACTGCTCCCGGAAAGCCCAGGCCGACCGCGCTCACGGGGCACACGGCGACGCCCAGACCGGCAGCCGCGAGCTGTGGTGCCGCCGCGGTCACCGAGGTCCTCATCACCGTCTCCGGGTGGACTCCCGCGCGCGCGAAGGACTGGTCGAGCCAGGTACTGAGGCCGTTGTCCGGCGCGAAGTGAACGAGCGGCACACCTTCGAGATCCTCAAGGCGTACGGCCTCCTGCCCGGCCAGCGAGTGGCCGACGGGTGCCGCCAGCACGATCTCCTCCTCGGCGACGGCGGTGATCGTGAAGCGACCGGCCGAGGGAGCGGTCAGCACCGCCACATCGACTTCGTCGGATTCGACGAGGCCGAGCGCCTCGTTCATCGCCGTGGACTCGCGCAGCGTGATCGCGACCTCGGGGTAGCGGCGATGCCACTGGCGGACGACCCCGGCGAGCAGCGGCACCGTGAGGCTCTGCGCGCAGGCCAACCGCAGGACGCCCGCGGCCACTTGACCCACCGCACGTGCCGACCTCACCGCGGAGGCGGCTGCTTCGATCGCTCGTCTGGCGTCCGCGACGGCGGCGCGTCCCGCGGGAGTGAGCTTGACCCCCCGGGCCTCGCGGCGAAGCAGGACCGTCCGGGTCTCGCGTTCCAGCGAGGCGAGTTGATGAGAGACGGCGGGCTGCGACGAATGCAGCAGCAGCGCGGCCTGGGTGATCGAACCGGAATCCGCGACCGCGACAAGACACTCCAGTGCCCGAAGAGAAGCCATCCAAAAAACTTATCGCAGCCCGTCGAAGCATGAGTGCGGCCGAGGGAAGACCTCCGGGCCCCTGGTTGCTCTGGTCCACGACACCTTCTCGCTCAAGGCAGGCGGGGGGGGCTCACACAGAGCGAAGGAGAGGGTCATGGCACAGGTATTCGTCACGGGCGGTTCGGGGTTCATCGGCCAGGTGCTGGTACGCCGGCTCCTCGACGAGGGGCATTCGGTGCGTGCTCTGGTGCGCAGCGAGACATCGGCTGCGAAGATCTCGGCGCTGGGCGCCGAGCCCGTGCGGGGCGAGTTGACCGATCCGACCACGTGGCGGGACGGGGTGGCGGGCAGCGACGTGCTGTTCCATCTCGCCGCCGAGACCGACATCACCGCCGGTCGTGAACGTCATGAACTGGTGTCGGTCCGCGGCACCCGGGCAGCCGTCGACGCGGCCCGTCACGCGCGGGTCCCGCGGTTCGTCCACTGCGGGAGCGAAGCCGCGCTCCTCGCCGGCGCCCCGCTCGTGGACGTCGACGAGACCGCGCCGCTGCGGCCCGACTCGGAAGCCGCCTACAGCGCAGCGAAGGCCGCGGCCGAGAAGATCGTGCTCGACGCGAACACCCCGGAGCTCGCCACGGTCTCGATTCGCCCGAGGTTCGTCTGGGGACCCGGCAGCCTCCTCGTCGAAGGCTTGGTGGCGGCGGCGCTGGCGGGCCAGTTCGCGTGGATCGGCGGAGGCCGGCACACGACTGACATCACGTACGTCGAGAACGCCGTCGAGGGGCTCATGCTCGGATGGCGAAGCGGCCGGCCCGGTCAGGTCTACTTCGTCACCGACCGGCACCCCGTCGTCCTGCGCGAGTTCCTGGAGACGCAGTTCGAGATCCATGGCGTCGACACCCCGATCCCCGAACTGGACGCCGAGACCGCCGCCCGCGAGGTCCCCGTTCCCGCTCGATGGTTCCTCGGGCAGCAGTGCACCCTGCGGACGGACAAGGCCGTGGCCGAACTCGGGTACGGGCCCCTCGTTTCGCACGCCGCCGGTCTGGACGCCGTCAGGAACTCGGTGGCCGTCCCTCGCACATGAAGCGTCATCTGCGCATTCAACCGGCATACGTCAACTTTCAGCAGAAGGAAGACACACAGTGAAGATCGTCACGATCGGAAGAGGAATGATCGGCGCAGGACTGGCCGGCCTGTGGCGGACAGCGGGCCACGAGGTCGACGAGTTGGGCCGTGACGGCGGGGATGCCTCGGAAGCGGACGCCGTCCTGGTCGCCGTACCCGGCACAAAGATCTCGGAGGCCCTGAGCAAGGTGACAGGGCTGGAGGGGAAGATCGCGATCGACGCGACCAACGTCATACCCGCACGTCAGGGCAATTTTCCGTCCTACGCCGAGGAAGTGAAGTCCTTCACCCGCGCCCCGGTGGCCAAGAGCTTCAACATGAACTTCGGAGCCCTGTACGGCGAACTGAGCAAGCAGCGAGTGCGGCCGAGCAACTGGTACGTCGCCGACGAGGGAGCCCGCGACGTCACCGAGCAACTGATCCGCGACGCCGGCTACGACCCGGTGCGCGTCGGAGACCTCTCACGGGCCCACGACTTCGAAAACGCGGTCTGGCTGCTCATGGGCATCCAGCCGGTCGGCGGCGTCTTCTACCGGTTTGCCGCTCCCGGCGAACTCTGAACGAGCCGGCTCTGGGCATTCCCTTCTGCCCAGCTCGGCCGCAGGCATCCCGGTGCCCTCCCTTACGCCGCCGGCATCATCGGCGGCGTAAGGGCATTCCGCAGCGGTGCCCCGGAGGCGGACTCCGGAAGAACCGCCACCGTAATGCGCTGCCCTCCCCCACAACACGCCAATGCGTTGCCCTCGCCCCACAACACGCCTGTTCACGTCGAGGGGAGCAGGCCGCGCAGGCGGGTCAGGCGCTGGTCGAGGAGTCGGGCCGCGCCGGGCTGGCGGCCGGGGACCGTGGCGCGCAGCCCCGCGAGGCGGGCGGCGAGACCGAGCGCCTCGTCGGTGTCCCGTACCTGTTCCCACTGGTGGTGCGCCCGGTCGACCGCCGCCTCCACCTCGGCGTCCTGCGCGCTCTGGCCTACGGTCAGCCGCGCCTCGGCCGCCGTCATCCACAACTGGCAACTCGCCGCCGGGTCCTGGGCGAGCCGCGCCAGGTCGGCGCGTACCTCCAGCCACTGCAACGCCTGCGCCGACCCCGGCCCGTGGGCACGCAACGCCTCGGCCTCGCTCACGGCGGCGAGCGAGGCGGCCTCCGCATGCCGCCCTGCACGGGCTGAAGCGAGTACGACCGCGAGCGGATCCCGCACCTCACCGACCGGCCGGACCACACGGCGTGCAGCGGCTCGGTCCCCAGGATCCGTCGGAACGACAGGCGCCGTCGGGGCTTCCGGAACCGCGGGAGCGGCGGGAGCCGCAGGAGTGGCCGGTGCGGCGGGAGCGACCGGTGCCGCGGCCGGATCAGCCGGTACCTGCGGCGTGCCCGAAGGCGGCGGGGCGGCGGGTGGTGCGGGTGTGTCGACGGACAGGAGCAGTGCGTCCTCCCCGCCGGGGGCCTGCGCAGCGTACTCGTGCAGCTCAGGCAGGGCCGGCCGGGCGCCGCCGCGCCACAGGGCGACGCAGCGGCTCAAGTACTCGGGCACGGAAGGGGCATGAGCGGCGACCCCCGTACGGGCGAGCGTGACCATGCGCCGTCGCGGTGGCGGCGGCGAAACGCGGCCGTACACGCGGACACCCGGCCCCAGGGTGAGCCCCTGGCGGCGGAGGGTGGGCCAGGACTCGGCGTCGGCGGCCAGGTCGAGCAGCGCAGTGGTCGTCTCCGGTGCACGGAGGGCCAGTTCGCTGACCAGCCAGTGCCACGGCAGCGCGGTGTAGCGCGTCGAGGCGTGCGTCGTTCTGGCCAGGGCCAGATGAAGGCGGTGCTGCCGCGGGTCGAGCTGGAGCTGTCCCGCCAGGACGAGCACGAGCGGCCCTGGCGCCGCAGCCGCTGTCCGCACACGGCTGAGGACGGCGTGCGGGTCCACCGGGTCCGCCAGCTCGATCAGCGTCGCCGTCTCCGTACCCGTGAGCACCCCGGCAGGCACCGCCGCGAGCCCGGGCAGCACGGCAGTCGCATCGACCAGTCGTCCCCTGCCTCCTGGCGCCGCGGCCAGCAGCAAGACCGTTCCGGCTATCTCGTTCCCCACGGCAACACCGTAGCCGCTCAACGTCCCCCCAGCGCACGGCAGATCCGCTGTTCCGTTCTCCCGTTCCGCCCTGTTTTCCCCGCAGAGCGACGCATTCGCCATGCGCGGAGCAACGCGCGTTCGCCATGCGCGGAGCAACGGGAGTGGCCATGCGAGGGGCCACGCTGAGGAGGGCGTGCGCGCTGGGCAGCGGGACGCCGACGCCGTCGATCTACGGGTGCCGACGCCGTCGTTCTGCGCGAAGGAGTTGCCACTCCTTGCCACTCTCAAGCTATAGCGCGACAGGGGGCTTGCGGCAAGACCCGTGCTGTGCAGCAGGATGGGCGGACCAGTCCATGACCTGCGGAAACGGGGTGCGGTATGCGTGTGGTGCTGTCGACGTGGGGCTCGCGAGGAGATGTCGCACCGCTGGCGGGGCTGGCGGTGGGATTACGGGAACTCGGCGCGCAGGTGCGGGTGTGCGCGCCGCCGGACGAGGAGTTCGCGACGCTGCTGGCCCGTGTCGGCGTGCCCTTGGTGCCGCTCGGCCCGACGGTACGTTCGGTGATCGCCGGCCCGAGGCCACCGACGAGGGAAGCCGCGTTCCGGCTCGCCCCCGAACTGGTCGCCGCGCGGTTCCGCACACTCGCCGCTGCGGCCGAGGGGTGTAACGCGCTGCTGGCGACCGGTCTGATGCCCGCCGGAGCACGGGACGTGGCCGAGAAACTGGGCATCCGCTACGTGTTCGCGTGCTTCCACACCTTCGGACTGCCGTCGCGGCGCTTCCCTCCGGGGTCGCGACCGGGCAAGCCGTCCTCGCCTGACGAGACCGACAACCGGGTGCTGTGGGAGCAGGACGCCCAGAGGGTGAACGCGTTGTACGGCGAGGCCCTCAACAGCCATCGCGCGGCGATCGGCCTGCCGCCGGTGGACAACGTCCGCGCCCACGTCCTCACCGACCGGCCATGGCTGGCGGCCGACGCGACGCTGTGTCCTTCTCAGGGCATGACGGACCTCGACGTGGTACAGACCGGGGCATGGATCCTGCCCGACGAACGCCCGCTCCCCGCCGAGTTGGAGGCGTTCCTCGACGCCGGTGCGCCGCCGGTGCACGTGGGCTTCGGCAGCATGCCCATGCGCGCCTCGGCGGACGCCGCCACGGTGGCCATCGGGGCGGTACGCGCGCGGGGCCGCCGCGTGCTCCTCGCCCGCGGCTGGGCCAACCTGGCCCCGGTCGACGACGGCGCCGACTGCTTCCTCGTCGGCGAGGTCAACCAGCAGACACTGTTCCCCCGGGTCGCAGCCGTCGTACACCACGGCGGCGCCGGCACCACAACGACCGCCGCACGGGCCGCCGCACCCCAAGTGATCGTCCCTCAGATCGCTGATCAGCCGTACTGGGCAGCCCGAGTCGCCGAACTGGGCATCGGCGCCGCACACGAAGGCCCGGTCCCGACCACCGAATCCCTGACCGCCGCACTCACCACGGCCCTCGCCCCCGGGACCCGTACCCGAGCGACCACCGTCGCCGGCACCATCCGCACCGACGGCGCGCAGGTGGCCACGGAACTGCTGCTCGGCACAACCGGCCCGGGGTAGGCAGCCCGCGTGCGCATGAACCGCGCGGACGCCGAAGCCTGGCACCGACGAGGCAGCTCCGGCTTCCAGGTCCAGCCGCGTTCAGGGTGCTTGGCGCCCGCGCTCGGCGATCTCCTCGTCCGCCACGGCGATGGCCGCGTCGGCCCGGACGTACCAGACTTCGCGCCGGGCCGGAGCCAGCCCTGCCCAGGGGTGCCGCTCCGCACTGAAGCCGAGCGTGGCGTACAGCGCCTTCGCGTACCGTTCGCGGCGCTCGTCTTCGTCGTTCACCAGATCGCCCTTTCTCGGTGCGGATACGGGATACGGAGTTCGGGACGGGCCGACCGTGGGCCAACGCCAAGGTCAACATAGCCGCCTTCGCACGTATCCCCTCGGCTGCCCCTGCCGGTGGCCTCGCTCGCCTGCCGTACCGACCGCCACCGGCTCACATGGCCTGTCGGTCGCGGTCCGCCTCCCGTACGCCGAGTACGTCGGCGTTGTGCTCGCCCAGGACGGGTGCGGGGGGGGTGCGGGGGTGCGGAACATGTGCAGGCCGGTGCCGCAGGTGGCCGGGAAGCGGGCCGGCGGGCCGGTGGGCGGGGCGCGTGAGGAGGACGGGTGTCAGTCCGCGAGGCCGCGGGCCTGGCGGAAGCGGGCGAGTCCGTCGTCCAGCGCGACGATGGGCTCGGGGTAGTCGTAGGTGGCGCGCTCGCGGGCCGGGAGCTTCCACGGCTCGTGGACGGCCGCGCCTTCGAGCCCGGCGAGTTCGGGGACCCAGCGGCGTACGTAGGAGCCGCCGGGGTCGTAACGCAGCGCCTGGCGCACCGGGTTGAGCACCCGGTTGGGCCGGGTGTCGTTGCCCGTGCCCGCGACCCACTGCCAGTTGAGCTGGTTGTTGGCCACGTCACCGTCGACGAGCAGATCGAGGAAGTGGCGGGCGCCGACGCGCCAGTCCACATACAGCGTCTTGGCCAGGAAGCTCGCGGTCAGCAGCCTGCCCCGGTTGTGCATCCAGCCCTCGTGGCGGAGCTGGCGCATCGCCGCGTCCACCACCGGGTAGCCCGTCAGCCCTGACCGCCACGCCTCCACCTCGCACCCGGCTTCCTCCTCGGTGCGCCAACTGTCGCCCTTGTCACGGTAGTTGTGGTCGGCGGCGGCGGGGCGGGCGGCCAGTACCTGATGGTGGAAGTCGCGCCAGCACACCTGCCGTACGAAGGCGTCGGCCCCGGCCCCGCCGACGCGCCGCGCGCGGTGGACGACTTCGGCGGCCGAGAGCGTGCCGAAGTGCAGATGCGGTGACAGGCGCGAGGTGCTGTCACCCGCGAGGTCGTCGTGCTGGTCCTCGTAGGCGCCGACCGGCCCGCGCAGCCAGGCGTTCATCCGACGGCGGCCGGTCTTCTCACCGCCCCGCGCCAGCGCGGGCGAGACGCCCGCGACCTCGTCACGCGCCGGGACCTCCTCGGTACGGACGCCGTCGGGCACGGTCACCGAACGCGGCGCGTGCAGCGGCGAACGAAGACTCTCCTGGGCCCAGCGGCGCGCGTAAGGGGTGAACACCGCGAAGTGGTCGGCGCCCGCGCTGCCGGTGGGTACGACGGCACCGGGCGGTACGGCCGTGACCACGGCGTCATGCACAGCCAGCCCCAATCCCCGTTCCCCTAGCGCCACTCCGAGCCGCTCCTCGCGGGTCCGTGCGTAGCCGCTGACCCCGGCTGCCATGTGCACCTCGGCGGCATCGGCCTCCCGGGCGACCTCGCACACCTCCTCGACGACATCACCGGAGCGCACGACGAGGTGGCCGCCTCTGGCGTGCAACCCGTCGTCCAGGTCGGCCAGGCAGTCGGCGAGGAACGCACGCCGGTTCGGAACGTCGAACCCGGCGTCGGCGATGCCCCGGTCCCGGACGAAGAGGGGCACGATCCTGTCGTGCCTGGCGAGCGCGGCGCACAGCGGCGGATGGTCGTGCAGGCGCAGGTCGGAGGTGAACAGGACAACGGCGGTGGTCATGAGTTCCTTTCGCCCGGGTCGTCGCAGGCCGTACTCGTACGGAGGCCGGTGGCTGACAAAATGCGCGCAGCCGGACGGATGACTGAAGGAGTGAGCTCGTGCGCGTAGGACTCTTGCGGGCGGTGGGAGCGGCGACCGCCCTCTACGGCCTGGCGGTGACGGCACGCCCCGGGCTGCTCGCCCGGCCTTCCGGCCTGGTGGAGGCGGACGGCAGCACGGCCCTCGCGACCCGCACGTCGCTGCGTCCGCTGGCCTGGCGGGACATGGCCAGCGGCCTGGCCCTGATGACAGCGCCCCAGGGCGACGCGCTGCGAACCGCCGCATGGGTACGGATGGCCGCCGACTTCGGTGACGCGGCGCTGCTGGGCGCCACGCTGCCCGGACGGGGGCGCCGGGCGGGTGCGGTCGCCGTCTCGGTGGGCTGGGGCGCACTGTCGGCGTGGGCCCTGCTGGCCCCCACCGAACCGGCCACGCGCCCCACCCGCTCCCGCTCCGGGTCCGGGTCCGGGTCCGGGTCCGGGTCCGGGTCCGGGTCCGGGTCCTCCTGATCCGAGTCCGGGGCCTGATCCGGGCCCGGTTCCGGGTCCTGCTCCGGTTCCGGGTCCGGGCAACCGGTCGTCTGATTCCCGCCCGTCGTTCACGTCGACGTATCGCGGGCCGGGCGGGCCGGGTGCGCCCGGGTGCGCCGCACGGGCCGCACGCACCGCACCGGATGGAGCGGCTGCGGCACAACGGGGCGAAGGTGCGACGGTGCCGAAGGGGCCGAAGGTGCGGCACATCGTGCGTCCTCTCCTGGCGGGGTTCCGGGCCCCTCGGAGCCTCCGGGCCCCCGGGTCCTCGGCCGGGCTTACTGACCGGACGCGGCGCGTCTACACGCGCCGCACCATGGTGGTAAGCAGCCGACCACGGAGACCCGCTGAACCCCGCGCAAGCGGGCCGCCGGCCGACCCGAACGGCGCAACAGGCCGCCTCCTCGCGCTCCCTGGCGCGACAGGCCGCACGCTTCGCGTCTCCCGCGAAGGGCATCGCTCAGCGGGCCTCTCCCGGGAACGCCGCTCGGATCCGCTCCCCTTGCAGGTCCCGGTGTCTGGGGCCTGCCGGGGGCCCGAGGGCGCGGGGCAGCGCCGCGCTCCTTCCCTCGCCTTCCCTCGCCTCGCCTCGCCTCGCCTCGCCTGGCCCCGCCTGGCCCCGCCTGGCCTGGCCTGGCCTGAAGGTGCGTACCGGGTCGTTCGGAGGCAGCGCTCAGGCCGCGTCCACCACGCCGGTGACCGGGTCGCGGCGGGCGACGTCGACCAGCGACATGTCGGTGATCTTGAGGCTGGGTGACACGGCGAGGGTGAGCGTCGAGACGCTCATGAAGGGGTTCAGGTGCCGCCAGCCCCACTCCTCCAGCGCCGTACGCACCTCCCGGGCACGTGCGGCCACTTCGTGCGCGGGCGCCGGTGACATCACACCGCCCACGGGCAGCGCCAGCCGCGCGACGGTGTCGACAGCCACGCCGCCGTCACCGTCCCGGCCCGGCGCATGCCGCGCGTCTCCGTCCCCCGCTTCCCGGACGCCGGGTTCCCGTACCGCCGTGTCCACGACGGAATCCCGTACGGCCGCTTCCCGTACGACCGCGACGCCTCCGCCGTCGGCCACCACCTGGGACGAGGCAGCGGCCATCGCGGTGCGGGACGTGCCTACGGTGAGCAGGTTGTGGCTGTCGTGCGCGTATGTCGTGGCGACCGCGCCCGCCGCCAGTTCAGGGCCGAGCAGTGGCGCGAAGACGGTGCCCTCGCGCCCGTAGCGGTTGCGTACCCGTGCCAGCGCCGTGCGGCCCTCCCAGAGCACTTCGCCGTCGGCGACGGGCAGTTCGAGTTCCACGGCCTCGGTGTACGTGTCACGCAGATTGATGCGCATGGCGCGGAAGGTGTGTGTTCCGTCCGGCAGCGCGACCCGCCAGCGGAACGCGTCCTCGTCCTGCGCCTCCACGTGCACCGTGCCCTCCAGGCCGCCGCCCGAGGTCGCCGCCGCTTCCTCGGCCGGCCGGCCTTCGCGGGCCACGACGCGTCCGCCCGCCAGTACGACGGCCGGATCGAACTCCGCGAGTTCCCCGCGCAGCAGCACCAGGTCGGCGCGCTTGCCGGGTGCGACGACACCGCGGTCGTACAGGCGCAGCCGCTGCGCCGGCGTCCACGTCAGCGCGCGCAGCACCACGGTGGGCGGCAGCCCAGCGCGTACCGCGGTCCGCGCGATGTGGTCCAGGTGGCCTGCCGTGACGATGTGGTCGGCGGCCAGGTCGTCGGTGACCAGGCAGAACGGGGGGAGCTGCGGGAGCGCGAGCAGCGCCTCGACGACTTCCGGCAGCAGGCACTTCTCCTGGAGCATCATCAGCATGCCCATACGCGCCTTCTCCAGGACGACTTCGGTCCGGTTCTTGGTGTGGTCCGAGTCGATACCGGTTGCCATGTAGGCGCTCAGATCGGCACCGCTCAGGTTCGGGCAGTGCCCGTCGAGCAGTACGCCCTGCTCGCGTGCGGCGCCGACGATGCCGCGCATCCGGGGCTCGTCACCGACAACGGCGCGGTAGTCCATGACCTCGCCCAGCGCCACCACGCCGGGCCAGCGCAGCATGGCCGCGATGTCCTCGGCGCTCAGGTTGGCCCCCGAGTGTTCGAGCCCTTCGACGGCGGGGACGCAGGAAGGCACGCCCCACAGTTGGGTCTGCGCCGTCTCACGGCCCTCATCGATCATCCAGCGCATCGCGTCGGCACCGGCCACGTTCACGATCTCGTGCGGGTCGGCCAGGACGGTCGTCGTCCCCCGCGCGAGCGTGACCGAGGCGAAGGTGCGCGGTGTGAGGAAGGCGCTCTCGATGTGCATGTGCGCGTCCACGAAGCCGGGTGCGACGAGCATGCCGCTCGCGTCGATGTGTTCGCGCGCCTCGCCCGGCGTACCGGGCGGGACGACCCCGCTGATGGTCTCGCCCCGCAGCAGTACGTCGGCGGCGAACTCCTCGCCCGTGAAGGCCGAGACGACCCTCCCCCCGCTGATGCGGATGTCGTGCTGGTGCTCAGTCATGTGATGCGCTTCCTTCGGATACGTACGGGAATCTCGCGGGCCCTCGCGGACCTCGCGGGCCCTTGCGCCGCCGGTGTTCGGGGCCTTGGCCCTGCCGGGCGGTGTCGGGCCCTGCCGGGCGGTGTCGGGTGCCTGGCAGGCGGTGTCCTGGGCCCTGCTAGACGAGTGTGTAGAAGTAGTAGCCGAGCGGGATCATGACGATCCACAGGCCCCACGGCAGTTCCCTGAAACGGCCCGCAGCGGCCTTGACGAGGACGTGCGCGGTGAGGCCGACGGCGATGCCCGTGCCGAAGTTGCCGAAGAAGACCGTGGTGGCCACCAGCATCGCGGCGGGCAGCGCGTTGGTGGGCTCGGTGAAGTCCACCTTGCGCAGGGCGCCCAGCATGTTGAGGCCGATGTACATCAGCACGGGCGCCGTCGCGGCCGAGGGGATCAGCGTCGCGAACGGCGTGATCAGCAGCAGCGCGGCGAACCCACAGGCCGCGACGGCGGACGACAGCCCCGTACGTCCCCCGCTGTCAGCGCCTGCCGAGGACTCCAGGTACGCGGTCATGCTCGGCGCCCCCAGTCCGGCGCCGCCGATCACGGCTGCCGAGTCGACGTAGAAGGGGCGCCGCATGCGCGGCAGGTTGCCTTGCGCGTCGAGCAGCCCGGCACGACCCGAGACGGCCAGCAGGGTGCCCGTCATCGAGAAGAACTCCGAGACGAAGAAGGCGAAGATGTACGGGAAGTACTCCGGCTTGAGCGCGCCCAGGATGTCGACGTGGAAGGCCACGGCGCCCGGGCTGTCCGGGGCTCCGAAGAGATGGTCGGGCACCTCGGTGACCCCGGCCGGGATTCCGGCCAGCGTCACGGCGGCGATGGTGATCAGGAACGCGCCCGGAACCTTGCGCGAGGAGAGCGCGGTGAGCAGCACCAGCCCGCCGAGCGCGAGCAGTGCTGGCGCCGAGGAGAGGGCACCGAGGGTGAGGCTGTCGCTGTCGGGCTTTGCCACGACGAGGCCGCTGTCGCGGAAGCCGAGAAGCGCGATGTAGAGGCCGAGGCCCGCGCTGATGGCGTACTTGAGGTTGATCGGCATCAGCCGCGTGATCAGATCCCGGATGCCGAAGACCGTCAGCAGCAGGAACGCCACACCGGACCACAGCACCATGCCGAGCGCCGCGTCCCAGGGCACGTGGTCCTGCCCCACCAGGGTCACGGCCACCAGTGCGACACCGCCGAGGCCGGGTGCCAGCACGAAGGGCAGGTTGGCGAAGAGCCCCATGCCGAGGGTGGCCAGGGCGATGGAGAGGATCACCGCGGTGGTCACGGGACCGTGCGGCATCCCGGCCTTGGCGAGCTGCCCCGGCACGACGACGGCGGCATAGGCCGTCGCCACGAACATGGACAGACCGGCGACGATCTCGGTACGCGGGTTGCTGCCCCGCGCGCGCATCTGGAACCAGCGCTCCAGTCGCGAGCCACCGCCCTCCTGGGGTGCCGGGTCGGCCGTGGTGGCGGTCGCGGTGGCGGCCGTTGTGGCGGTCGCGGCGGACTCCGCCTGCGCCCCGGGCTCCGAGGGCTGTGGCTTGTCGGCACGTCGGTCTTGGGGCATCGCTACCTCGGCGGCTGGTACGGGCAGGCCGCGGTGTGCGGCGTACGGGGACCCGGCCGTCCGCGACCTGGGGCACGGCGACCCGCTGTACGGCGACCCGCTGTACGGCGAGACACCGAACGGCGGGATGGCCGAACGGCGCGCTGCCGAACGGCGAACCGCCGAACCGCAAGACGCCACATGTGCGGCGCCGATGCGCGGTGTGCGGTGGTGGCGCATGCCGATGCAATCGGTTGCAGAGACCGGTTGCAGCTAGGATGACATGGACCGGCCCGCGCGGGAACCCCATTCCGTTCCGGTGCGCGTGCGGCTCGGGAACTCGTCGCGCGACCAGGCACGTTCCGCATACTGTTCCCCAGACCTCTCCGGTCGGACGGAGGACGTACTACGGGCCACTGCGGACTGCGGACCGCGGACCGCGGACCGCGGACTGTATACAGGCGATCGCGGCGGGCGACGGAGGTTGCCCGGGCCTTCGGTCGGCCGGTGTTCGAGCTGGTCCGACCGGTACAGGTGCGGTGCGACCGAGTCCGGACTGGCCCGAATCGGGTGGACCGGGATCGAGTGGACCGTGATCGGGTGGACCCGAACCGGGCGAGCCCCGAGCCGGGCGGACCCGAACCGGGCGGGGCGTGAGCCTCGGGCGCCGGTCCAGGTTGGCCGGTGTCCCCGGGTGGGGCGAAGGCGCATGCGACGGCGGATGCGGAACGGCGGGCGGGAGGAGCGCGAGGGTGTCGACACTGGCGGATGTGGCCAGGGAAGCGGGGGTGTCCAAGGCCACCGCCTCACGGGCGATGATGCGCCCCGACATGGTGGCGGCCTCCACCCTCGAACGCGTACGCGCCGCGGCCGAACGCCTCGGCTTCCAGCCCAACCGCGCGGCCCGCGCGCTCACCACGGGACGCACGGGCATGCTCGGTCTGATCGTTCCGACGCTGGCCAACCCGTTCTTCTCCCCCCTGGTCCTGGGCGCCCAGCGCGCGGCGGAGGAGACCGACAACCACCTGCTCATCGGGGTGTCCGAGTACGACGCCGCGCGGGAGAGCGCACTCGCGGGACGGCTGTGCGAACAGGCCGACGGGCTGGTCATGGTCGCCCCCGTCGGCAGCGACGCCTCGCTGCGCGCGCAGGCGTCGCACCGTCCCCTCGTTCTGGTCGACCGCCGCGTCGGCCGGCTGCCCGCCGTCGTGCTGGACACCTCGGCCGGCACCGCTGCTCTCGTACAGCACCTGTGCGCCTTCGGCCACCGCGAGATCGCCTACGTCTCGGGGCCGGCAGGCTCCTGGGCGGACGCCGAGCGCCGCACGGCGGCCACCGAGCAGGCCGAGGCCGACGGTGGACGGCTGCACATCCTCGGACCCCTGGACCCGACATTCGATGCCGGTGTGGCAGCCGCGCGCCAACTGCCCCCGTCCGTCACGGGAGTTGTGGCGTACAACAGTTACCTGGCGCTCGGGCTTCTGCACGGCCTGACGGCCGCGGGTATCCATGTGCCCCGCGATCTGAGCCTGGCGGCAGCCGACGACCTGAACGCACTCGGGGCGACCGACCCACCCGTCACCGCGCTGGACGTACCCGTCGAGGAGGCCGGAGCGCTCGCCGTCGCCCGCCTCCTGGAGGTGCACGCGGGCACCCGCCGTACCGTCACCACGCGCCTCCCCACCCACGTTCTGCCCCGTGGCTCGACGGCACCCCCGCCCGGCACCGCCGCCAGGACGCCACACGGCGCCGGGCACGGTGCGTGAACCCCGACGCAGCGCCACACCACACTCACGGCACGGGGCACCCCTGGCCCCGCTCACCTATGGCACCGGGCACCCCTGGCACCAGGTTCGCCCGACGCCGGGTATGCCTGGCACCGGTTTCGCCCGCCGCCGGGTACGCCTAACTCCGTGGCCGCCCAACGCTGTGGCCGCCGGGCACCTGGGCCACCTGACGCCGGGCGTGGGCGGGGCCGAGCCCTGGACCTCACCAATTGTCCGCGCCAGCAGGGGCGTTGAACGACGGTGCCGCACCCGGCCGCACCGACGGTCCCCGCACGGTTGATCGCCGGAACTGCGATCACGCCGCCAACACGCCCACGGGACGGTGGCATGTCGTTCCGCTCGCCGTACCGATTCAGACGTGCCCCATGGGCCGTAGCGGAGGTGGCTCCGCGCATTACAACTCGGTTGTTTCCGTGCCGGGCCATTGACGTAGGCGGCGGCGGAGTTCTAGGTTCCCGGCGTCGGTAGGAAAGTTTCCTAACGAGTGCCGCCCGGGTGCTTCCGCATGGGCGGCTCGCATGGACGGGGCACGTCATGGCCACACACGCAGACCCGAGCGGCAGCGGCACAGCCGGAACCCCGGGCACGCCGCGCGTACTGCGCGCGATGAACGACAGGGCAGCGCTCGATCTGCTCGTGGCCCACGGCACCCTCACCCGCACCCGGCTCAGCGAACTCACAGGGCTGTCCAAGCCCACCGCCTCCCAACTCCTGCGCCGGCTCACCGAGATGGGGCTCGTACGCGCACGCAGCAAGGAGCGGGGCAAGCCGGGGCCGAGCGCGATGCTGTACGAGATCGAGCCGAAGGCCGCCCATGTGGCGGCGCTGTCGGCCGATCCCCACGGCGTCTCGGCCGTGGTCGCCGACATCGCGGGCACGGTCGTCGGGCACGCCCGCGTGGAGGCGGACTCCGTGGCCGAGGATGTGCGGCACCGCACCGCGCAACTCGTCAAGGAGGCCGTCGACGGCGCCCTGGTCCAGGCCGGTCTGGGCACGGAAGAGCCGCACACCACGGTCATCGGTACGCCCGGTGCGATCGACCCGCGCACGGGCGAGCTGCGGTACGCGCCGCACCTGCCCGGCTGGCATTCCCGCACGCTGCGCGCCGAGTTGGCCGAGGTGCTCGGGACACCGGTGACCATCGACAACGACGTGAACCTCGCGGCCATGGCCGAACAGCACGAGGGCGCGGCCCAGGACCACGACAACTTCGCGCTCATCTGGGTGGACGACGGTACGGGCGCCGCCGTCGTCGTCAACGGAACGCTGCTGCGCGGCGCGACGGGCGGGGCCGGCGAGATCGGCTACATGCCGCTGCCCGGCGCCCCGCTCGCACACGGTGGCCCCGGTACGTACGCGGCTGCGGACGCGGGCGGCGGCTTCCAGAGCCTCGTGTCCGTGCCGGCCGTGCGCGGGCTCGCGCAGGGCGAGCCACTCGCCGACGCGCTCGCCGAGCCCGCTGTGCGCGAGGAGGTCGCGCGGCGGCTGGCGTCGGGCGTCGCCTCGGTGGTCGCGGTCGTCGACCCGGAGCTGGTGGTGCTGTCAGGCGCCGTACCGCAGGCGGGGGGCGAACCGCTGCGTGCCCTGGTGGAACGCGAGTTGACCGGACTCGCACTGCCCAGGCCCCTGCTGCGGGTGAGCGAACTGGACGACGACCCGATCCTGAGCGGCGCACTGCTGTCGGCGCTGGTGCAGGCGCGTGACCACGTGTTCGACACCACGTGACCGGGCCGCCGCGAAGCTGGCCCTGGCACCGAACCGGTCCTGGCACCGATCCGGTTCCGGCGGCGGCCCGGTTCTGGTGACGGTGATGGTGATGGTGACGACGGTCGACAACCGACCGCCGACCGTCGGCCGCCGACCACCGCTCGCTGGCCGTCGCCCGTCGACCGTCGACCGTCGGCCGTCGGCCGTCGGCCACCGTTCGTCGACCGCTGCCTCCTCGACCGTCGACCGCTGGCCGTTGCCGGTTGCCTCCCGACTGCCGCTCGTTACCCGCTACTCGTTGCCCGTCGCCCGTCGCCCGTCGACCACCGCTCGTCGGCGGTCGACAGTCGACCGCCACACACCCCGCTCCCCGCTCCCACCTTCCGCCCACTCCCCCGCTCCACCCCCACTCAGCACCCGCCCCCCACTCCGCACCCACTCCGCCCGTAACCACCCAAGAGCCGCCCTGCCGGGGGCGGCGCCCTCCCATGAAGGAGACCGCCATGCCGCCTCCGCGTCCGCGTGCCTGGCCGACCGTGCTGCTTGCCGTCGGGTTGTTGCTGACCGGCTGTGCCAATCCGAGCGTCGGGAGCGCCGACGACGATCCGAAGGCTCCCGTCACGCTGAAGTTCTGGCACGGATGGTCGGAGCCGAGTGAGGTGAAGGCCATCGACAAGAGCATCGAGCGCTTCGAGAAGCTGCACCGGAACATCGACGTCGTAGCGACCGGGAACGTCAACGACGCGACGGTCAACCAGGCCCTGCGCGCGGGCGGCGACAAGGCGCCGGATGTGGTCTCGTCGTTCACCACCAACAACGTGGGCCAGTACTGCGATTCGGGGATGTGGGCCGATCTCGACCCGTTCCTGAAGAAGAGCGGACTGGACAAGAAGAAGCTCTTCCCGAACACGCTGCTGGAGTACACGCAGTACCAGGGCACGCAGTGCGCGCTGCCGCTGCTGGCCGACGCCTTCGGGCTCTACTACAACAAGGACGCGTTCGCCAAGGCGGGCATCACGCGTCCGCCGCGCACCATGTCGGAGTTCCGCAAGGCCGCGGCCAAGCTCACACAGCGCGAGGGCCGGCACGTCAAGCGGGCCGGGTACATGCCCAACTTCCGGCTCTACCAGAACAGTCCTGACCGGATGTTCGCGCAGTGGGGTCCGCGCTACTTCGACGCGCACGGCAAGGCGCAGCTCGCGAAGGAGCCCCGCACCCGGCAGTTCTTCCGCACGATGCGCCAACTGACCGACGCACAGGGCGGGTACGGGGCGCTGGAGAGGCTGCGGCAGAGCTTCGGGGACGAGATGTCGAAGCAGAGCGGCTTCATGACGGGCAAGCTCGCGATGCATCTGGACGGTGAGTGGCGCGGGCTGATGCTCAAGGAGGCCAAGCCCGACTTCGACTGGGGTGTGGCCCCGCTGCCGGTGCCCGACAAGCAGGCCGACACCTACGGGCGCGGCTTCCTGACGGGGACGGTCGCCGGGATAGCCCACAGCAGCAAACATCAGAACGCCGCCTGGGAGCTGCTGCGCTTCCTCACCACGGACACGGACCAGGTCGTGTCGTTCGCCAACGCGATCCACAACGTGCCGTCCACGAACGCGGCACTCAACTCCCCCGACCTGGACGCCGATCCGGCCTTCCGTACGTTCCTGCGGATCGCGAAGAACCCCCACAGCCAAGCGCTTCCGCCCTCGACCACCGGCGGCCAGTACGTGACGGCCCTCCAGGACTTCGCCTACTCGGTGGAGTCGGGCAAGGAGGGCGATCTGGACGCGGGGCTGCGCGCGCTCGACCGGCAGATCGACGCCGACACCGTCCAGGCAGAGAACTAGGAGCCCGGCCATGGCACTCTCCCTCTCCTCCGGTTCCGGTTCCGGCTCCGGGCGCGGCCCTGATCGCGGCTCGGGCTCAGGCCCCGGCTCGGGCTCAGGCCCCGGCTCCCGTGACGGGTCGGCCCCGAGCACGGCGACGCTGCTGCGCCGCAAGAAGACGCGGGACAGGCTGCGTACGATCGGTTTCCTGTCGCCCTGGCTCGTGGGGTTCACGGTCTTCTTCGGATATCCGCTGGTCGCGACCGTCTACTTCTCGTTCATGCACTACAACCAGATCAAGGAGCCCACCTTCGTGGGCCTGCGGAACTGGTCGTACGTGTTCCAGGAGATGCCCCTGTTCGGCCCCGCGCTGTGGAACACGCTGTGGCTGGTCGTGGTGATGGTGGCGCTGCGGGTCGTCTTCGGCATCGGTGTGGGACTGCTGGTGACGAAGCTCAAGAGCGGGGTCGGCTTCTTCCGTACCGCGTTCTATGTGCCGTATCTGGCACCGCCCGTGGCCGCGACCGTGGCGTTCGTCTTCCTGCTCAACCCGGCTACGGGACCGGTCAACGAACTGCTCGGCGCCATCGGGATCGAGGGACCGAACTGGTTCAACGACCCGCTGTGGTCCAAGCCCTCGCTGGTGATGCTCTCGCTGTGGGGCATCGGGGACCTGATGGTCATCTTCATGGCCGCGCTGCTGGACGTGCCCAAGGAGCAGTACGAGGCGGCCGAGTTGGACGGCGCGGGTGCCTGGTCCCGGTTCCGCTACGTGACCTGGCCGAACATCACGCCGATCGTGATGTTCGCCGTGGTGACCGGTGTGGTGCAGACGATGCAGTACTACACCCAGGCACTCGTGGCCGGAAAGCTGGCATCCGGGATCACGATCGGTCCCGGCACGGTCATCCAGCCCGGCTACCCCGATCACTCGACGATCACGGTCCCGCAGCTCGTGTACCAGCTGGGCTTCCAGAACTTCAACACAGGTGCCGCCAGCGTGCTGTCGCTCGTACTGTTCGCGATCGCGATGGCTGTCACCGTACTGCTCATGCGCCGCAAGAGCGGCCTGCTGTCGGCGGAGGACTGACCCCATGACGACCCCGACGACCCCGACACCACCGATGAACCCGCAGCCGCCAGCGGCCCCGAACGCCGCGCTGCCGTCACCAGGGGCCAGGCAGCGCACGGCGGCCGGTGCGCCGTCATCCGGCTCCTCGGCTGCCGGCCGCAGTGCCCGCCGCAAGCGGGCGCTGCACTGGATAGCCGTGCACAGCATGGCGATCGCGCTGGCGCTGGCCTTCGTGCTGCCGTTCGTCTTCGTCTTCCTCACCTCGGTGATGAGCGACGGGCAGGCCATGAGCGGCGAGCTGTGGCCCACCTCCTGGCACTGGGAGAACTACACCAAGGTCTTCCGGACCCCGGGCTTCCTCGACTGGTGGCGCAACTCCCTGATGTACGCGCTGGTCGGCACCGTGTTCACGGTGTGCTCCTCCATCCCGGTCGCCTACGCGCTCGCCAAGTTCCGCTTCCGTGGCAGGCGGACGGCGATGCTGCTGGTCATCTCCACGATGATGCTGCCGCCGCAGGTGATCGTCGTGCCGATGTACCTGGTGTGGGCACAGCAGTTCCATCTGTCGGGCACGCTGTGGCCGCTGATCATCCCGATGGCCTTCGGCGACGCGTACTCGATCTTCCTGCTGCGGCAGTTCCTGCTGACGATCCCGAAGGAGTACGTGGAGTCGGCGCGGATCGACGGCTGCGGCGAGCTGCGCACGCTGCTGCGCGTCGTCGTCCCGATGGCGAAGCCCGGTATCGCGGCGATCGCGCTCTTCCAGTTCTTCTACTGCTGGAACGACTACTTCGGCCCGCAGATCTACGCGGCACAGAACCCGGGCGCCTGGACGCTCAGTTACGGGCTCGAATCGTTCAAGTCAGCACATAGTGTGGACTGGAACTTGACCATGGCGGCGACCTTGCTGGTCATGGCCCCGGTCATCATCGTCTTCTTCTTCGCACAGAAGGCCTTCGTCGAAGGCGTCACCCTCACCGGAGTAAAGGGCTGAGACACATGAAGCTCGCAGTGGTCGGCGGAGGCTCGACCTACACACCCGAACTCATCGACGGTTTCGCACGGTTGCGTGACGTGCTCCCGATCGACGAGCTGACCCTGATCGACCCGGCCGCCGAGCGGCTGGAACTCGTCGGCGGCCTGGCCCGGCGCATCTTCGCCAGGCAGGGCCACCCCGGCACCATCACGACCACGTCCGACCTGGACGCGGGCGTGGACGGCGCCGACGCCGTGCTGCTCCAGCTGCGCGTGGGCGGCCAGGCGGCCCGCGACCGCGACGAGACCTGGCCGCAGGAGTGCGGCTGCGTGGGCCAGGAGACCACGGGAGCCGGCGGCCTGGCCAAGGCGCTGCGCACCGTTCCCGTCGTCCTCGACATCGCCGAACGGGTCCGCAGGAGCAACCCCGACGCCTGGATCATCGACTTCACCAACCCCGTCGGCATCGTCACCCGCGCCCTGCTCACGGCCGGACACAAGGCGGTCGGCCTGTGCAATGTGGCGATCGGTTTCCAGCGGAAGTTCGCCAAGCTGCTGAACACCTCCCCCTCCGAGGTGCACCTCGACCACGTCGGGCTCAACCACCTCACCTGGGAGCTGGGCGTGCGCCTGGGCGGGCCCGAGGGCGCTGACGTCCTGCCCAAACTGCTGGCCGAGCACGGTGAGGCCGTCGCCGACGACCTGCACATGCCACGCTCCCTGGTCGACCGCCTCGGCGTCGTCCCCTCCTACTACCTGCGCTACTACTACGCGCACGACGAGGTGGTACGCGCCCAGCGCGGCGCCCCCACCCGGGCGGCCGAGGTGGCGGCGCTGGAGCGGGAGCTGCTGGAGATGTACGCCGATCCGGCCCTGGACACCAAGCCGGAACTTCTCGCCCGCCGCGGCGGCGCCTACTACTCGGAGGCCGCCGTCGACCTCGCGGCCTCCCTGCTGCGCGAGCGCGGCAGCACGTACCAGGCGGTGAACACCCTCAACCGGGGCACGCTGCCCTTCCTCCCCGACGACGCCGTGATCGAGACCCAGGCCCGTATCGACAAGGACGGCGCGCACCCGCTGCCCGTACCCGCGCTCGACCCGCAGTTCACCGGGCTGATCGCGCACGTGACCGCGTACGAGGACCTGGCTCTGCGTGCCGCCCTGCACGGCGGCCGTGACCGCGTCTTCAAGGCGCTGCTCGCCCATCCCCTCATCGGCCAGATCGAGTACGCCGAGCAGCTCACCGACCAGCTGCTCGCGCACAACAAGGAGCACCTGGCGTGGGCTTGAACCAACCCCGGTCCGCCGCGGAAGCCGGCTTCCGGCCGGCGCCTTCGGCGGGCGGCCCGCGTACCCCGGCCGTCCTGGCCATCGACGCGGGCAACAGCAAGACCGACGTGGCGCTGCTCGGCACCGACGGCAGCGTGCTGGGCACCGCACGCGGCGGCGGTTTCCGCCCGCCGGCCGTCGGAGTCACGGCAGCCGTCGACGTACTGGCCGAGGCCGTGGCCCGCGCCCACGCGGACGCGGGCCGCGCCCCGGCCGCTCCCGGAGCGCCCGTACCCCCCGTACAGCAAGTGATGGCCTGTCTCGCCAACGCGGATCTGCCCGTCGAGGAGGAGCAGTTGGCCACGGCTCTCATGGAGCGCGGCTGGGCCAGGAAGGTGACCGTGCACAACGACACCTTCGCCGTCCTGCGTGCCGGACTCCTCGCCCATGAGGGCGACGCCGCGCCGCGCGGCGTCGCCGTCGTGTGCGGCGCCGGCATCAACTGCGCGGGCATGCTGCCCGACGGGCGCACCACCCGCTTCCCCGCCATCGGCCGCCTCTCCGGCGACTGGGGCGGCGGAGGCGGCCTGAGCGAGGAGGCGCTGTGGCACGCCGCACGCGCCGAGGACGGCAGGGGCGAGCCGACGCTGCTGCGTACGGCGCTGCCCGCGCACTTCGGGCTGGACTCGATGTACGCGCTGATAGAGGCCCTGCACCTGGGGCGCATTCCACAGGCGAAACGCCTGGAGCTGACCCCCGTACTGTTCGGGGCAGCGGCTGAAGGTGACGCCGTCGCCCGCTCCCTGGTGGAGCGCATGGCCGAGGAGGTCGTCACCATGGTGGTCGTGGCCCTGCGCCGGCTCGGTCTGCTGGACGAGGAGGTCCCGGTCCTGCTCGGCGGCGGTGTCCTCGCCGCCGGACACCCTCTCCTCAACGGCCGCATCAACCAGCTCCTCGCCCTGCGTGCCCCGCGAGCCGTACCCCGCGTCGTGCACGCGCGGCCGGTTCTGGGCGCCTCCCTGCTGGGCCTCGACGCGCTCGGCGCCCCGCCCGACGCACACGACAGGGCACGCCACTACTTCGAGACCCGGGCACACAGCCCCGGCACGGAGACGGGCGCTGCGCCGGGGACAGGCGCGGAGGCGGGCGCTGACGTCAGGGGCTGACGGCGCGCTTCACGGGGTGACGATGGTGAAGCCCGGGTCCGGGACCGTGACGTACGAGAGGAGCCTGGCCAGCAGTTCGGGGTCGCCCTGCTGGTCGATCCCGTCGAGGCCCTCCCCCGCCAGGGCGCCGCGGAGTTGGGGCCTGGTCAGGGTGAGGGTGAGCCCCGCCATGCGCCGTGGGTGCTCGCTCAGCGGGACGGCGCGATGGGTGAGGGCACCGTTGTGGAGGGTCAGCCGGTAGCGGCGTTCCTCGTCGCTGAGGATGAGGTCGATGGCGATGTCGTCGTCCCAGGCGCGGGGGCCGTCGATACGGGCTGCCACGGAGTCGAGCAGCATCTCCGTCGTGAGGGCGGTGGCCACCTGGGGGTTCGTGGCGTCGATGGCGATACGGTGCACGCCTTGCCGCAGCTCACGGGCCGCTGTCAGGTAGAAGTTGCGCCAGGTGGCGTTCTCCATCCGGCAGCCCAGCGCGTCATAGACCTCCGCCAGGAGGTCCTTGGCTTCCTGGTTGCTCTCGTCGGCGAAGACGAGGTGGTTGAGCAGGGTCACGGCGAAGCGCAGGTCGCCTTTGGTGACGTACGCGCGTGCCTTCGTGAGCAGTTCGTCGGCGCCGCCCGCCACCTCCACGTACCGCCACGCCTGTTCGGCGGGCGGGTGCTCCCACAGGTGGGCCGGGTTGCCGTCGAACCAGCCGAGGTAACGCTGGTAGATGGCCTTGACGTTGTGGTTGAGGGAACCGTAATAGCCGCGCGCGTGCCAGGCGTTCTCCAGTGCGGGCGGCAGCCGCAGCTCCTCGGCGATCTCGGGGCCCGTCTTGCCGTCGTTGAGCATCCGCAGCGTCTGATCGTGCATGTACGCGTACAGATCGCGCTGTTCGCTGAGGAACGCCACCACTTTGTCCCGCCCCCAGGTCGGCCAGTGGTGGGAGGCGAAGGCGACGTCGTACGCCTCGTCGAAGAAGCCGATGGCCTCGTCCAGATAGCGCGCCCACATGCGCGCGTCCCGCACCGGGGCGCCGCGCAGGGTCTGGATGTTGTGCATGTTGTGCGTGGCGTTCTCGGCCAGGCACAGGGCGCGGCGGCCGGGGAAGAGGAAGTTCATCTCGGCCGGTGCCTCGGTGCCCGGGGTGAGCTGGAAGACGAGGCGCAAGCCGTCGACCGTCTCCTCCTGCCCCGTGCGGGTGATGTCGACGGTGGGCGCGATCAGGGTGATGGTGCCGGTGGAGGTCGTCAGGCCGAGACCCGCGCCGATCTGCCCCTCGGGCCCCTTCTCCAGCCGCCCGCCGTACATGAACACGGCACGGCGGGCCATCGCGTTGCCCGCGTGGACGTTCTCGCTGACGGCGTGCTCCAGGAAGCCACGGGGAGCCAGTACCGGCACGCCCTCCTCGGTGCCCGGGGGCAGGACGCCGCGCGCGCCGCCGAAGTGGTCCGCGTGCGAATGGGTGTAGAGGAGCCCGGTGACGGGCCGGTCGCCTCGGTGCCTGCGGTACAGGGCGAGCGCAGCGGCAGCGCACTCGGCGGAGAGCAGCGGGTCGATGACGAGGACGCCCCGCTCGCCCTCGACGATCGTCATGTTGGACAGGTCCAGGCCCCGCACCTGGTAGATCCCCTCGGTGACCTCGAACAGGCCCTGCCGGGAGCAGAGCTGCGCCTGCCGCCACAGGCTGGCGTCGGCCGTGCCGGGGCAGGGCCCGTCGAGGAACCCGTAGACCTCGGTGTCCCAGACGACACGGCCGTCACCGTCCTGGACGACGCCGGGGGCGAGCGCGCCCAGGAAGCCGCGGTCGGCGTCGTCGAAGTCGGTCGTGTCCTCGAAGGGGAGGCCGTTCATCCGTCGCTCCGTTCCGGGGGATCCAGAGCCATCTCAACACCACCGGGCGCTCCGCGCATTCTGGCGGAAGGCACCCCGTTCCCCATGGTGCGAGGGAGGCGAGAGTGCCGGATGAGCCGAACCGGTGATCCTGTCCACGCCCGCTACCGGAGCCGGTCCACGCCCGCCGCGGGAGCCGGTCCGCGCCCGCTACGAGCGGGTGCCTGCGCCCGCTACGAGAGCGTGTCGGCGACCACGGAGGCCGCCTCGGCGATCAGCTTGTCGTCGTGTTCGGCATCTTCGTCGGCGCGGTTCGACATGATCGCCAGGACGAGGGGCGCGGAGTCGGGAGGCCACACCACGGCGATGTCGTTGCGGGCGCCGTAGCCGCTGCCGGTACCGGTCTTGTCCCCGATCACCCATTTCTCGGGCATCCCGGCCCTGATGACGTCGTCTCCTGTGGTGTTGGTCCGCAGCCACTTGGTGAGCTGCGCGCGTTCGGGCCTGTCGAGCACGTCCCCGAGCACGAAGGCACGCAGGTCCTTGGCCAACGCGCGCGGCGTGCTCGTGTCCCGCTTCTCGCCCGGGGCCCAGCGGCTCAGCTCCGGCTCGCGGCGCACCATGTGGGTCACGTCGTCACCCGTCTTCTCCAGCACGGCGTCGAGGCCCTTGGGCCCGCCCAGTTCGTCGAGGAGCAGGTTGCCCGCCGCGTTGTCGCTGTGGCGGACGGCGGCGTCGGACAGCTCGGCCAGGGTCATCCCGGTCCCCACGTGCTTCTCGGCCACCGGTGAGGGGTCGACCAGGTCGTCCTTGGAGAACTTGATGACCCGGTCCATGCCGCTCAGGCCGTGCTTACGCAGCACCGCGCCGGCGGCCAGCGCCTTGAACGTGGAGGCGTAGGGGAACCGTTCGCCATCGTTGTACGCCACCTCGCGTCCGCTGCCCGTATCCACGGCGTACACACCCAGCCGTGCGTCGAACTTCTTCTCCAGCCCTTTGAGGTCACGCGCTGCCCGCTTGGTCTCTGCCGCGGGCCCGGCCGTTCCGCCGTCCTTCCCCGCCCCGCCCGTTCCCGCGGTGGAGCCGGACGGAGACGGTGACGGATCCGACGACGTGCCGGTGCCGCAGGCGGCGAGCGGGACGAGGGTGAACGTGGCGAGCGCGCCGAGAACGGCACACCGGGCACGGGACTGCTGCATGATCCGAACCTCCGAGGCACCCCGCACGCGGGGCACATGGACAACAGGGGCGGCGCACCCCGTTCCGGGCAGGCGGTCACGAGTGGCGTGCTCAGCCCGGCAGGCCCTTCCGGCGCGTGCCGGTTCAGGCCCGCCCTCCCGGCATCTGAACCGGACAGGCCGATGGCCCGGCACCGGCACGTGACAGTTCCGGTCCTGGCTCGTCGGCCCCGGTCGCGGCTCGACGGCCCCGGTCCCGGCCCGACAGGCCAGATCCCGGCCCGACGGAACCGGTCCCCTACCGCCTTCCGGTAGGCGGCGGGGCCGGGCTCGTCTCCCGGTGTGTGCGCCGGGAGCAGCCTCACCTTTGGCGGCCCATGCGGTCCAATGCCCCCCTGCGCTGTTCCATGCCGATCTGGCATAAGGTTCACGCCGTGGATCTCGTGGGGGCGTGTCGCGCGTTCGTCAGCGTCAGCGAGCACGGCAGTTTCACCGTTGGCGCCGACGCGGCCCGGATGTCCCAGTCGGTGGCCAGCCGTCGCGTCGCGGCGCTGGAGGAACGCTTCGGTGAGCAGCTGTTCGAGCGCACCTCACGACGAGCCGTCCTCACACCGTTCGGCCGCGACATGCTGCCGGCCGCCAGACAGCTCGCGCAGGCGGCCGATGAGCTGCTGGACGAGGCGCAGGCCGCCAAGCGCAAGCCGTGGCGGCTCGCGGTACCCGGCGTCTGCTCGACGGCCGCTCTCGCACGCCTCGTCGCCGAAGCGCGCGGACAGGGCGTCACCCTCGATCTCCGCGTCGCCGCGCCCGCACGGCGCAGAGAGCTGGTCCACGCGCAGCAGGTGCGTGCCGCCCTGCTCGCTGTGCCGCCCGACGAGGCGCGGTGGTCCGTTCCGCTGGGGCTGGCCGCCGCTCGGGACCCCGGTATGAACCGCGTCCATCTGGAGACCCTCCGGGTCGGACGCGCCTCAGCAGGGCCGGCCCGGCGCGTCTGGATCCAGCCGGAGGACGACGTGCCGCACATCCGCGACCCGCTGACGCGCCTGCGCGACGCTGTCGGCCTGCGGCCTGCACAGCTCGTCGCCGGTGCCGACCTGACGACCGCCGCGGCCGAAGTCCTGTGCTCGTACGACCTGTTGCTGTGCTCCCCCGCACAGGCCGGGGAACTCGGGCTGTGCTGGCGGCCCCTCGGCGGTATCCCGCTCAGCCGCGGGTTCGCGCTCGCCGCCGCAGCCGACGGCAACCCCCAGCACCTCGAAGCCCGCCTGGGCGAAGCCCTCGCCCGCTGCCTCGGCGCCGAAACGGGCAGCGACGCACACTAGGGCACCGACGCACGAGAGGGCACGGAGGCGGACATCCGGACCGGCACGCAGGCAGACACGCAAGCGGGCACGCAGGCAGGCGCACGGACCAGCAGGCAGACCAGCACACGGACCAGCAGGCAGACCGGCACGCAGACCGGCGCCGCGGGAGGGCCAGCGGCATGAGCAGCGAGGCACTGCTCCGCGACATGCGCGGACAACTGCACGACGGCGGTCTGCGCGGCTGCTTCCTCGTGCGAGATCTGCGTACGGGCGAAGAGCTGGGCATCGACCCGGACACCCACCTGCCCTCCGCCTCCCTGGTGAAGGTCCCGCTCGCGCTGGCGACCGCCGAGCGCATCCGGCGCGGCGAGCTGGACGGGGCGGCGGCGATCGAGGTGCAGCCGGGGCGGATCACCACACCGGGCCCCACCGGGTTGAGCCGGTTCCGGCACCCCGCACGGATCGCGATCGACGATCTGCTCTACCTGAGCACCTGCGTGAGCGACGGCACGGCGGCGGACGCGCTGTTCGCGCTCACTCCACCTGGCCGGGTCGCCGGCATCCTGCACGAACTCGGTGTCCAGGGCATCACCGTCAGGCACGGCATGCTCGAACTGGCCGAGACCCCCGTGGAGCGCTTCGACGCCGGTCAGGCCCATCTCGCCCATGCCCTCGCCATCGAAGCGGGCACCAGCGGCCGGGGCCACCGGGTGCCGCAGCTCGACACCACCCGGGCCAACACCGGCAGCGCGCGTTCCTACGTCGACCTGCTGCACGCCCTGTGGGCCCCGTCGGCGATCCACCCCGAGGTGGCCGGCCGCGTGCGCGGGCTCATGGCCCACAACCTGCTGCGGCACCGGCTCACCCCGGACTTCAGCTCCGACGCGACAAGCTGGTCCTCCAAGACCGGCACCCTCCTCAACCTCCGCCACGAGATCGGCATCGTGGAGCACGCCGACGGGCAGGTCTTCGCCGTCGCCGTCCTCACCGAGTCGCTCGTCCCCGCGAGCACCCAGCCGGGAGCCGACGCGCTCATGGCCCACGTGGCCCGCACCCTGCGCGACCACCTGCGGCAGCTCTAACAGGCCGGAGCCGCCCCTCAGCGGCGTGCCGGCCAGGCCCGCAGTTGTTCACGAGGCACACGGCACCTACCATTCGGCGGCCGAGGGTGGGCAGATTTCCGCGGGCTCTCGTCGAACCCGCCGGGCGGCACCTCGCGCGGTTTCAGCAGCTTCCTTACGGGGCTCGCGGACACGTCCTCGCGGTCGTCGTACTGCGGCGGCCGGGGCTTGAGACCACGATTGCTCATGTGTGACCCCACCTGTCCGTGCCGGGAATGCCCAGCCAACAGACGATTGTTCCAACCGGGGTCAGGGCGGGGCCCGCCTTGACGCCCCGAGGCAGGAGAAAGCATGAGCACCATCGAGCTGACCAAGGAAAACTTCGAGGAGGTCGTTGCCGACAACGACTTCATCCTGATCGACTTCTGGGCCGAGTGGTGCGGTCCGTGCCGTAGCTTCGGGCCCGTCTACGAGGCGGCGGCCGAGCGGCACCAGGACCTCGCCTTCACGAAGGTCGACACGGAGGCCCAGCAGGAGCTGGCCGCCGCGTTCGAGGTCCAGTCGATCCCGACGCTGGCGATCATCCGCGACAAGACGCTGGTCTTCAGCCAGCCCGGCGCGCTCCCCGAGGCCGCGCTGGAGGACCTGATCGGTCAGGCGCGCGGCCTGGACATGGACGAGGTGCGCAAGGAGGCCGAGGCCGCTCAGCAGACCGGCCAGACCGCCGAGGGCCCGGCCTGAAGCAGCACACACCGCGTACGGGGACGCGCGGGGCGCCCGCCCCGTGAACGTCACGCACAGCGTCACGCACACGAAACGGCCGCCAGGGCGACTGAACCCGGGCGGCCGTTTCGCGCGTTCGCGCCCCTCCCCCACACTCGCCTTCCGCGCGTAGGCGCCCTGCCCCACGCCCCCCGCGGCCTCACCGTGGCTCCCCGCCCGCACCGGCCGGGCCGCCCGCACCGCCCGGTTCACCCTCTCCGTCGGCCGGTTCCTCTCCATCAGCCGGTTCCTCTCCGGAGTCCGTACCGTCCGTCAGAGCGCGGTGGTGGCGGGACTCCAGCAGGAGCAGCGCGGCGCCGAGGACGGCCGCGATCACGGAACCGGCGAGGATCCCGACCTTCGCGTCGCCCGCGAGCGCCGAGTCCTCGCCGAAGGCGAGGGTGGTGATGAAGAGCGCGACGGTGAAGCCGATGCCGCCCAGCACGGCGAGCCCCGTCACGAGCGGCCAGCCGAGTCGCGCCGGCAGCTCGCCCAGGCGCAGCCGTACGGCGAGCCACGAGAAGAGCAGGATGCCTACGGTCTTGCCCACGACCAGGCCGAGCACGATCCCCGCCGTCACGGGCGAGGCCAGGGCCTCCCCCAGCGCTCCGCCTGTGAGCGGGACGCCCGCGTTGGCCAGCGCGAAGAGCGGCAGGACGAGGTAGCTGCTCCAGGGGTGCAGCGCGGCCTGGAGCCGCTCGGTGACGGGGACGGTCTCGCCGAGGAGGAAACGGTAGCGGCGCAGGTCGTCCGAGCCGATCTCCTCGGGCGCCGTCTCCCGTGCCCTGCGCCGTGCCTGGTCCTGGTCGAGCAGGGGCCGCGCGGGACAGAGCAGGCCCATGGCGACACCGGCGAGGGTGGCGTGCACGCCTGATTCGTAGAGCGCGAGCCAGAGCACGAGGCCGAGTGCGACGTACGCATACAGGGACCACACCCGCAGCGCGCGCAGCACCGCGGCGGCGAGCACGGTGGCCACCGCGATCGCGAGCCAGGGCAGGGAGAGGTGCTCGGTGTAGAAGACGGCGATGACGGTGATGGCGCCGAGGTCGTCGACGATGGCGAGCGTGAGCAGAAAGACGCGCGCCGTGTTGGGCACGCGCTCACCGAGCAGGGCGAGGACGCCGAGCGCGAACGCGATGTCGGTGGCCATGGGGACGCCCCAGCCACGTCCGGCCTCGCCCCCGGTGTTGAGGACGAGATAGAGCAGCGCGGGGACGACCATGCCGCCGAAGGCCGCGATGACGGGTACGGCGGCGAAGCGGCGGTCGCGCAGCTCGCCCGCGACCGCGTTGTACTTGATCTCCAGCCCCACGACGAGGAAGAAGATCGCCATCAGCCCGTCGTTGACGGCCTCGCGCAGGTCGGCCGAGAGGTGGAAGGACCCGACCCGCAGCTCGGCCTCGGTGGTCCACAGCGTCTCGTAGGCGCTGCGGCCACCGCAGTTGACCCACAGCAGCGCAGCCAGGGTGGCGAGGAGCAGCAGGATCGCGCCCGACGTCTCGATCCGCAGGAAGGCGGCGACAGGCCGGGCGAGAAACCGTGCGACCCTGCGGTCGCTCATGGACAGGACGGGCCCGCTGCGCCAGATCTCCCCGGGCGGCCCCTGGCCGGACCGCCCGTCGGCCCGCTGTCCGGATCCCTGATCCGACCGCCGGGCCTGGCCTTGGTCCGACCGCCGGTCCGGGCCTTGGTCCGGCTCCTGGTCCGGCCCCTGGTCATCGCCACTCACGCGGCGATGTTAGCCCGTCCTATCCCTTATGGGCACTATGCCGCTTTCACGCCCGCACCTCGCCCGCACCTCACCCTCGCCGGCTCGCGCACGTGCCGGTCCGCGCACGTGGGGCGCCCGGTCCGCACACGTGCCGCGCCCGGCTCACGCAGCCGCGCCGGTACGTACCCGTACCGCGGGGGTTCGCATTGGGACCGCACGGATTCGCACCGTACGGCCCGTTGCGCACCCCCACACACGAGGGATCAGACCCCCGCCGTGTGGGCCGCCGCGTGCCGGGGCGCGAGGCGGAAGTCCTGGCGGGCCGGGTGTCCGTCCCGCGCGAGTACGCGGGCGACGGCGGCGAGGCGATCGGGGCTGCTGGCGATGACGTTGACGAAGTGGTCGGGCAGCCCGGACGCCGCGTACTCGCCGTGTTCGTCGGTGATGGCGCGCACCAGCTCGCGCCCCTGCGTGCCGGTCACCGTGATGGCGACCCCCTGGAGCGGGTGGCCGCGCTCGTCGGTGACCATGCCGGTCAGCGTCGGCTCCTGCTGGCCCATGCGGTGCGTGTGCGGGGCGACGGCGGCGGGCTGGGGCAGCTCGAACGAGGGGTCCTCGACCGGGGGTTCGGGTTCGGCCGCCTCGGCCGCCTCCTTGCGCTCGGCGCGGCGGTCCTTCCAGGCGCCGAGCAGGATCAGCGCGATGCCCGCCAGGACCCAGGCACAGATCACCATGACGGGTCGCCCGATGTCCTTGCTGTCGAAGTAGAACAGCCCGCGCAGCGCCTCGATCAGGTTGCCCATCGGCATGATCGGATGCAGCGCCCTGAAGAAGCCAGGCACCATCTGCACGGGGATGGCACCTCCGCTGGAGGGCATGCTGAGCAGCACGAACAGTCCCATGGCGACGCCGGGGAAGAACTGTTTGAAGAACGGCACGAGCCCGTACGAGGTGAGCGCGACGGCCTGCGTCATCAGGAAGACGAGGGGGATCGCGAGTGGCTCGTTCGGGATGACGTCCATCCCGCGTGCCACGAAGAAGGCGACGACGCTCTCGACGACACCGACGGCCACGAAGGTGGCGACCTTCTTCCGCCGCCCGAAGGTCGTGGCGCGCAACAGCATCATGACGCTCACGTACGACGGGATGGTGCACGCCAGCACGAGATAGAACAGTCCTGTCCCCATGCCGTCACCGGGCGCCGTCGGGGCCACGTCCTGCATCTTGAGCTGGCCGCCGCTCTGCTGCGCGACCGAGGTGAAGGTCTTCTGGAGGACGGACTCCAGCGAGTACCCGTCCGCCTTGGCGACGAAGAGCTGCGGGCTCTTCGCGTCCGGCACGAAACCTGCGGTCGCGTCGCGGTTGGTGACCGCGTCCCGCGCCGCGTCGGCGTCGGCGACCTGGTGGATGTCGAAGGAGCCGGGGCTCTTCTGTTCGAGCGCGTGCTCCAGCTGCCCCGCCGAGGGCCCCGCGACCGCCACGTCGACATGGTGCGGCACCGGGTTGTGGAAGGGCAGCAGGTAGCAGACGAGAAAGCCGGTGAAGAAGAACGCCGGGAACCAGAGCGTCTGCGCCAGCGTGCGCACGGTCGCACCGAGCGAGGAGGTACCGCCCTCTCCGCTCTCCGGTTCCGACTTGTGTTCCGCCATGGACGTGGTCCGCCTCCCTGGTTACGACGTCAGCCCAATAGGTGGCATGGGCAATGATTAGCAACGCTAACAGAAAGGTGCAGTGCTGCAAAAATGCATTACTGTAGGGAGCGCATGGAGAGGCACCGAACGGGGAGCAGAGATGGCCGCAGACCCCACCGCAGCCGCCGCCGGCGGGCTCCGGGAGCGGAAGAAGATGGAGACCCGCACCGCCCTGCGCGGTGCCGCCGTCCGTCTCTATCTGGAGCGCGGCCCCTCGGCCGTCACGGTGCATGACATCTGCGAGGCGGCCGGAGTCTCCCCGCGTACGTTCTTCAACTACTTCGACACCAAGGACGACGCCGTCTTCGACTGGGACCACCGGCTCACGGGCCAGCTCGTCGAGCTGCTCGCCGCGCGCCCCGAGTCCGAACCTCCGCTCGAAGCCCTGCGCCAGACCCTCCGTACGGCCATCCCCGCGCTGGTAGCCGACGCGGGCTGGCGCGAGCGGCGGCGCCTGCTGCAGGCATATCCGGAGCTGGTCCCCAAGCTCGTGCACAGCAACAGCCATATGGCAGAAGCGCTCACCGAAGCCGTCGCGGCCCGCACCCGGCTGACCGCCGACGCGCTCTACCCCCGGCTGGTCGCGGGCGCGGGGCTGACCGCGCTGCGCGCCTCCATCCGCACCTGGGACCCCGAATCCTCGGCCGATGAGCTGCTGGCCATGCTCGACGAGTGCTTCGCCGCACTGGGCGCCGGGCTGCCCGAACCCCGGCCGGCGGCGAGCGCCGGCGTCTGAGCGCTGCCGCGGCAGCGCCGACCGCGCCCAGGCTGCCCCGCGCCTCAACGGCCGCCGAGCGCCTCGGCCAGGTCGAAGCGCACGGGCTCTTCGAGCTGCTCGTACGTGCACGAGCGCGGGTCGCGGTCGGGGCGCCAGCGGCGGAAGAGGACGGTGTGCCGGAAGCGGTCGCCCTCCATGTGGTCGTACGCCACCTCACACACCCGCTCGGGGCGCAGGGGCACCCAGGACGCGTCCTTCTTGCCGCTCCATCTGCTCGGCGCCCCCGGCATCCTGCCCTCCTCGTGCGCCTCCTCCTCCCGCCAGCGTGCCCAGGGGTGCTCTTCGGGGTGGCCGGTGCGCAGCGGCTCCAGCTCCTCGTGCAGCGCCCGCCTGCGCGCGGCGGGGAAGGACGAGGAGGCGCCCACGTACTGGAGCGTGCCCTCCTCGTTGTAGAGCCCCAGCAGCAGGGAGCCGACGGCCCGCGCATCGCTCTTGTGCGCGCGCAGTCCCGCCAGGACGCAGTCGGCCGTGCGCTCGTGCTTGATCTTCAGCATCACCCGCTCCCCCGGCCTGTACGGCAGCTCGGGGCGCTTGGCGATCACTCCGTCCAGCCCAGCGCCCTCGTAGCGCGCGAACCACTCGGCCGCCAGCTCGGCGTCGTAGGTCACCGGCGCCAGGTAGAGCGGGTGCCGCGTCCCCTGCAGCGCGTTCGCCAGGGCCTGCCGCCGCTCGGACAGCGGCAGATCCATGGTCCCGAGGTCGCCGAGCGCCAGCAGGTCGAAGGCGACGAAGGCCGCCGGGGTCGTCTCCGCCAGCATCCGCACCCGGGAGGCGGCCGGGTGGATACGGGCCTGGAGCGTCTCGAAGTCCAGCCTCCCCTCCACGGGTACGACGATCTCGCCGTCGAGCACGCACCGCTCTGGCAGCAGCGCGCGCAGCCCGGTGACCAGTTCGGGGAAGTACCGGCTCAGGGACTTGCCGGTGCGGCTGCCCAGCGCGACCTCGTCGCCGTCCCGGAAGAGGACGCAGCGGAAACCGTCCCACTTGGCCTCGTACTGCATGCCCTCGGGGATACGGGAGACGGGCTTGGCGAGCATCGGTTTCACGGGCGGCATGACCGGAAGATCCACGGTCCCGATTCTGCGCGGCGGGCAACGGAAGCGCGCGGGGAGCGCCGCCGGTGGTGCGGCACCGGGAGCGCCGGCGGCGGTGCGACACGGGGAACACCGGCGGTGGGCGCACGGGACCGGCGGGGCATGGGCCCGTGGCGCGCTGCCGGCGTTACGCGGTGCCCGAGTACCGGGGGCCGGAGTTACCGGGGGCCGGAGTTACGGGGTGCCGCGTGGATGTCCGCGGGGTCTCGCGCGAGCGCTGCGGAGGCGGGCTTCCTGGGTGACCATGAGGCCATGCTGCTGGCCGATATCGCCCGTACGTCCCGCGAGATCACCGAGTCCCCGGCGCGCACGGAGAAGGTGGCGCTGCTGGCCGCGCTCTTCCGGCGGGCCGACCCGGGCGAGGTACCGGTGGTGGTCACCTACCTCGCCGGGCGGCTCCCCCAGCGCAGAACGGGGGTCGGCTGGAGTGCGCTGCGCGAACCGCCCGCACCCGCCGCCGACCCTGTGCTCACCATCGCGGACGTGGACGCGGCGCTCGACCGGATCGCGGCCGTCGCGGGCAAGGGCGCGCAGGGCGAGCGCAGGCGGCTGGTCGGCGAGCTGATGGCGGCGGCGACGGAGGAGGAGCAGCGGTTCCTCGTCCGGCTGATCGGTGGCGAGCTGCGGCAGGGCGCGCTGGACGCCTTCGCCGTCGAGGGGCTGGCATCGGCCGTGGGCGCCGAGCCCGGCGAGGTGCGGCGCGCTGTGATGCTGGGCGGCTCGCTCGGCGCCGTCGCACAGGCGCTGCTGGCCGAGGGCCCCTCGGCACTGGGCCGGTTCCGGCTGGAGGTGGGGCGCCCGGTGCTGCCGATGCTCGCGCACACCGCGAAGGACCTGGACGAGGCGCTGGACAAGCTCGGCCCGTGCGCCGTCGAGGAGAAGCTCGACGGGATCAGGGTCCAGGTGCACAAGGACGGCGACGACGTACGGGTCTACACCCGCACCCTCGACGAGGTCACCGACAGGCTGCCGGAGGTGACCGCTGCCGCGCGGCGCATCTCGGCGGGGCGCACCGTGCTGGACGGCGAGGTGATCGCGCTGCGGTCCGACGGGTGGCCGCGCCCGTTCCAGGAGGTCTCGGGGCGTGTCGCCTCCCGGCTCGACGTGGCGGGCGCGAGCAGCGAACTCCCCCTCTCGCCCGTCTTCTTCGACCTGCTCTCGCTCGACGGGCACGAACTGCTGGACCTGCCGGCCGTCGAGCGGCACGCCGCGCTCGCCGAGGCCCTGCCCACGGAGCTGCGCGTACGGCGCCTCGCGGTCCCGGACCCGGGCGACAGCGAAGTCCGCGCCGCAGCACGGCAGTTCGCGGAAGAGGTACTCACGCGTGGGCACGAGGGCGTGGTGGTCAAGGGGCTGGAGTCGGCGTACACGGCGGGGCGGCGGGGCGCCTCGTGGCTGAAGGTGAAGCCCGTGCACACGCTGGACCTCGTGGTGCTCGGCGCGGAGTGGGGGCACGGGCGGCGCGCGGGCAAGCTCTCCAACCTGCACCTGGGTGCCCGCCGCGCCGACGGCACGTTCGCCATGCTCGGCAAGACCTTCAAGGGCCTCACCGATGTGCTGCTGGCCTGGCAGACGGAGCGGCTGCGGGAACTGGCAACCGCCGAGGAGCCGTGGGGTGTGTGGGTGCGGCCCGAGCTGGTCGTGGAGATCGCGCTCGACGGGGTCCAGCGCTCCACGCGCTACCCCGAGGGCGTCACCCTCCGCTTCGCCCGCGTCGTCCGCTACCGCGAGGACAAGCGCCCCGAGGAGGCCGACACCGTGGAGTCGGTGACAGCGCTCCTGCGGTGAGAGGCCCTTGCGTGCCGGGGCGCGGGGACAGCCGAGGGCCCCGGGGGGGGCGGGGCCCGGGGGCCCGAGAGCCCGGGGTCAGATCTCGGCGCGGATGCGCGCGGCGACCCTGCGCGCCTCCGTTTCGTCCGCGTACTGCGAACGGGGCCAGAAGAAGCCGCGCAGGCCGTCCTTGTACTCGCGGGGCACCACGTGGAAGTGCAGATGCGGCACGGACTGGCTGACGCGGTTGTTCTCGGCGACGAAGGAACCGGCCGCCTCCATGCCCCGCTCCACAGCGCCGGTGACGCGGCGCAGCGCCCTGAAGTACGAGCCGACGGATTCCTCCGGCAGATCCGTCAGCGTCTCCACATGGGACCGTGCCACGACCAGGGTGTGACCGTGGAAGAGGGGGCGCCGGTCCAGGAAGGCGACGGCCGCTCCGTCCTCGTGCACACGGTAGGCGGGCAGCTCACCGTTGATGATCCGGCAGAAGACGCAGTCCGCGTCCACTGTCGTCTCCGCGTCCGTCGCCGTCTCCACGTCGGCTGTCATCTCCGCTTCCGCTTCCCTCTCCGCGTCCGCTTCCATGGCGGTCAGACGAGCGCGGCCGGGTCGGGACCGACGCGCGCTCCGGTCTCCAGCCGGCGGATCGCGCCCATGTCCTCGTCGTCCAGCGCGAAGTCGAACACGTCGAGGTTCTCCCTCATACGGGAGGGCGTGGCCGACTTCGGGATGACGACATTGCCGAGCTGGAGGTGCCAGCGCAGCACGACCTGGGCCGGGGTCCTGTCGTGCTTACGGGCCAGCCGGGTGACCGCCGGGTCGTCCAGCACGCCGTTGCCGCGTCCGAGCGGTGACCACGCCTCGGTGACGACGCCGTTGTCGGCGTCGAAGACGCGCAGCGCGTCCTGCTGGAGGCGCGGGTGCAGCTCGATCTGGTTGACGGCGGGAACGACACCGCTCTCGTCGAAGAGCCGCTGGACGTGCTCGGGATTGAAGTTGGAGACACCGATGGCCCGCGCCCGGCCGTCGGCGTAGATCTCCTCCAGCGCCTTCCAGGTCTCCACGTACCTGTCCTGCGTGGGCACGGGCCAGTGGATCAGATAGAGATCGACGTGGTCGAGACCGAGCCGTTCGAGGGAGGCGTCGACGGCGCGCAGTGCCTGGTCGTAGCCCTGATCGGTGTTCCACAGCTTGGTGGTCACGAACAGCTCGTCGCGCGGGATGCCCGACTCGGCCAGCGCGCGGCCCGTGCCCCCCTCGTTCTCGTACAGCGTCGCGGTGTCGATGCTCCGGTACCCGGCCTCCAGCGCGGAAGTGACGGCGCTCGCCGCCTCGTCGTCGGGGACCTGGAAGACACCGAAGCCCAGCTGCGGCATGGTGATGCCGTTGTTCAGGGTGACGGCGGGGACGGCTGCGTTGCTCACGGTGCGACCTCCGCTGGCTCGGGGCTGCATGCCGGCGTGCTCGGCATTCTCGGCGTGCTCGGCGGTCCTCCGCGGCTTCCGCGTGCCGTGGAGGCTTCCGCGTTCTCTGGTGCGTGTACCTGCGGCTTCCCCTGCCCATTCACGCACACACAGCCCCGGAGCACACGCCGAGAGACCTACCCCTGGTCGCCCCGGCCGCCCGGCCGGCTCACGCCCGCTCGCTCAGCCCGCCCCGCCCGGCTGCGGCCTGCCCGGTCCCGTCCTGCTCGGTCCCGTCCTGCTCGCGAGGCGCGGGGAGTACGGCGAAGAGCACGGCGGCGACCAGCGCGGTCGCGGCCCAGCCCAGACCGTTCTCGCCGATCCAGGTGGAGACGAAGGGACCGGTGAACCAGTCGACCTTGGTGAAGCCGAGACCGAGCAGAAGGGCGAAGCCCCAGGCGGTCATGGCCTGCCAGCAGTAGCCGCCCTTGTACCAGTACCGGCTGGTGGGCGAGAGGTCGAGCAGTCCCTCGGGGTGGTAGCGGACCGCCCTGTTCCGGCGCCGCAGCATGTCGATCCCGTACACCCCGACCCAGGCGGAGAAGGAGACGGCGAGCAGCGAGAGGAAGGAGATGAACGAGCCGTAGAAGCTCTTGGCGACGAGCATCAGCAGCAGCCCGCCGACGAGGCTGATGACCGCGTTGATGCTGACGGCAGAGGCCCGCGGCAGGCGTACGCCCATGGTCTGCGCCGTGAACCCGGCCGAGTACATCGACAGGCTGTTGATCAGCACCATGCCGATCAGCGCGATGAGCAGGTACGGCACGGCGAGCCACAGCGGCAGCGCGTCGCCGAGGAACGAGACCGGGTCGTTCGTCTTGGCCAGCGCGGGTGACTGGAAGGAGACCACGCCGCCCATCAGCACCATGGGCACCAGCGCGAGCAGGGCGCCCGAGATGGTCACGCCGAAGATGCTCTTGCCGGAGACGCTGTGCGGCAGATAGCGGGCGAAGTCGGGTCCCGTCGGGATCCAGCTGATGCCGCCCGCCGCGATGGTGCCGATGCCCGCGATCAGCATCGCCGTGCCGCCCGCCGGCTTGGAGAAGACCGCGCCCCAGTCCATGGTGCCGACGAGGTAGACCAGCACGAGCACGGTGAAGAGCCCGAAGAGGTAGGTCGACCAGGTGTTGCAGATGTGGAGCACCTTGCGGCCCATGCCGCTGACCAGGAACGTCACCCCGACGAAGGCCAGCAGGGTGACGACGATCAGTGGGGTGTTGCTCTGCACGCCGAAGAGCAGGTCGAGCACCGTGAGCACGGCATAGGCGCCGGTGACGGCGTTGATGGTCTCCCAGCCGAAGCGGGCGACCCACAGGATCATGCCCGGGAAGTAGTTGCCCCGTACGCCGAAGGTCGCGCGCGAGAGCATCGCGCCGGGCGCACCGCCCCACTTGCCGGAAACGGCGAGCAGACCGACCAGGCCGAAGGAGAGCGTGCCGGCGAGCGCCGCGGCGAACAGCACCTGCCAGAAGTTGAGGCCGTTGAAGACCACCAGCCCCGCGCCCATCGTCAGCAGCAGCACGCTGATGTTGGTCGCCACCCAGGTGGGGAACAGCTCCCGGGCTCTGCCCCGCCGTTCGTTGTCGGGCACGGGCTCGATGCCGCGGGTCTCGATCGTCTCCTCGACCGGCTCGGCCGAGGGCGCTGCGTGGGAGGACGCCTGTACGGCGTCGGAGGCGCTGGACACGCCGGGTGAAGCTGCCATGGATGGGGCTCCGTGCCTGGATCTCTGATGCATCGTGCGTCATTGCATTGCATGGCCCTGACCAGGACCGCGCCGGACTCTACGCGCGTTGCGAAAGCCGTTCTATCGTACATAGACACACGATCGCCCCCCGCCACGTGGGCTGATCCTCCAACGGCGGCCGGAGTTCAGACCACAGGGCCCCGGACCCGGAGTTCAGGCCCCCTGGCCTGCGACACGGGGTCCGGGGCGCGGCCCCGAAGCATGATGCGGAGGGCTGCGCCCCGGGTTACGGGGTTCGGGGGCGGCCCCTCGTGGCCCGAGGCACGGTGGGGCGGTGCGACCCCGGGGCTTCACGGGCGCCGGGTGCCAGGCGCGGAGGGGCCAGGGCACGGGGCGCGGCGGGTCACAGCCTCGGAGTCCGTGACCCGGGGTCCGTGACCCGGGAGGTTGGGGCGGGTCCGTGACCCAGAGGCCCGTGTGCCGGAGGGCCCGTAACCCGGGGCCATGGCCACGGGCCATGACCACGGGCGGCGCTGGGTCAGGACGTGGAGGCGGGTACCGGTACGAGGGCCACCGAGCAGCGGGCGTGCTGGAGCACGGTGTTGACGACGGGGCCGACCTGAAGGCCGAGGCGGCGGTGCTCGCGGCGGACTCCGAGCACGATGACGCGCGCGTTGCCGCTCAGCTCGATCAGGTGCTCGGACGTCGATCCGCGGTGCTGCTCGGTGGTGAGCGGCACATCGGGGTACTGCCGGTGGAAGGGCGCCACGGTCTCGCGGAGGAACGCCTCGGCCCGCACGCTCTCCTCCGTCGGCTCCTTGGGCGGGAGCTTGAGCGAGATGCTGGGAAGCGTCGGGTACGTCCAGGCATGCACCACGCGCAGGGGCGATCCGTCGCGTGCCGCCTCTTCGAAGGCGAACCGCACCGGCTCGGTCGCGCCCGCCCACTTCAGCCCGACGACGGTCTCGCGCCGCCGGTCGGGCGGCTCGGCCTCCTCGCCCCGTACGACCAGGAGCGGGCCGGCTGCGTGCGCGGCGAGCCGGAGGCTGACGGAGCCGACCAGCAGCCCTCGGAAGCCGCCGCGTCCACGGGTACCGATGACGGTGAGCGCCGCGGTGCGGCTCGCGCGGACGAGCGCGTCGGGAGCGGCCTCGGCGACACCGGAGGCGACGACGTCCAGCTCCGGCTTGCGCTCCCGTGCCCGCTTGGCGCCGGCCTCGGCGACCTCGCGTGATGCCTCGCGGGCGCGCTCCCTGTCGCTGTCGGTCTCCGGGACCACACTGCGGCGCGGCGGGACTCCGCCGCACAGCACCTCAAGGGTGGTGCCGCGCAGTGCGGCCTCGTCGGCCGCCCTGTCCAGGGCGCGCAGGGAGTGCGGGGATCCGTCGACTCCGACGACCACACGGTCGGGTGCGGGGGGTGGTGCGGGCGCCCCGGCCGGGCGCTCGTTCGTTTCCGACATGTCCGTCCTCTCCTCGCGTCACTGGCCGTGTACCCCGTCAGTGTGGGTCAAGCCGGGCCGCTACGGGAGGAGGGCGGCGGATCCGTTCCCCGCGCGGTGCGGGGTGAGGGGCGGGACCACGGGAAAGGCGCGGCGCAGGCACGAGAAGGGAAGGCTCACGGGAAGGTGGGGAAAGGTGGCGGGGAGGCGGAGGGAACGCCGCGGCGGCCCGCCAGCTTTGGTGACGGTGCGTCAAGGGGCTATGACCGCACGTCCGTTGATCCGGCCGTCGTGCAGCAGCTCATAGGCGCGCGGCGCCTCGTCCAGGCTGAAGCGTTGGACGTGGATGTCCAGCACGCCCTGGTGCGCGAACTGGAGCACCTCTTCCAGCTCCACCCTGCTGCCCCAGTAGGGCGAGCACACGGTCGTCTCGTACGGGAGGGTGCCGAAGCCCACCGGGAGGGAGCCGCCCCCGATGCCGACGATGGTGATGTCACCCTCGACGCTGACGCTCTTGCCCGCGATCGCCGTGGTCGGCGGGGCTCCGACGAAGTCGAGGACGACGGCGGCGCCCTCGCCCCTGGTCAGGTCGCGGATGCGGTCGGCCGCCTTGGCGTCGGAGGGCAGCGCCTCGTGGGCGCCGACGCTGCGGGCGAGTTCGAGCTTCTCCTCGGAGACGTCGAGCGCCACGACGTGCGCCGCCGTCATGGCGCGCAGGAGCTGGATGGCGACATGGCCGAGCCCGCCGCTGCCGATGACGACGGCCGTACTCCCCGCGACGAGCTTCGGTACCGACAGCTTGATCGCGTGGTAGGGGGTGAGACCCGCGTCGGTGAGGGGCGCGGTGGTGACCGGGTCGAGGTTGCCGATCGGCACCAGGTGGCGCGTGTCGTCCACGATCATGTACTCGGCCATCGCGCCCGGCATGCCCAGCCCGGGCGGGAAGATTCCCTCCCTGGTCGCGCGCAGGCAGTAGTTCTCCTTGCCCTGCGCGCAGTTGCGGCACACCCCGCAGCCCCACGGCCCGTAGACCGCGACCGAGTCCCCCACCTGGACACCGGTCGCGCCCTCGCCCAGCGCCGCCACCGTACCCACGCCCTCGTGACCGAGGGTGAGCGGAAGCGGGAAAACTATCTGGTCGGCCGTCATGCTCATCAGCGCGATGTCGGAGTGACAGGCCCCCGCTGCGGTGACCTTCAACAGCACCTCGCCCGGCCCTGGTTGGGGCTCGGGAACGTCGGTGAGGACGGGTGCCGCACCGATGTGCGGATACTGAAGTGCCTTCATGGCTGACTCCTCTGGGTGACGGGACGACGGAGAAGCGGGGACGACGGGAAGCGGGGACGACGGGGAAGCCGGAGGACAGGGAAGCCGGGTGACGGATAGCGGCGTTGACGGATGCTGGGGTTGACGGGTGCCGGGGTGCCGGGGGCTGGCTGCCGGGGTGACGCGTGTGCTGTACGCCTGGTACGGCGTTCTCCGCGGCGGCCGTCCGGTGGTGGATCCGGAAACGGCCGCCGCGGAGCGGCAGTTCAGGCCGCGACCTGTCCTGACTGCCCTGCCGCCCCCACCCGGTCCGTGCCCCCGGAACCACCGGAGCCCTCGCCACCCCGGGCCTCCCCGCCACCCCGGGCCTCCCCGCCGCCCTCCGTGCCCTCACCGCTGCGGACGCTCACGACGAGTGCGTCCTTGTCGACGTCGGCGACCAGTTTGTCGCCCGGCCCGGCCTCGTCGCTGAGGAGGAAGGAGGCCACCCGGTTGTCCAGTTCGGTCTGGATCGTCCTGCGCAGCGGTCTGGCGCCGAACTCGGGCTGGTAGCCGTGCGCGATGAGCAGCTTCTTGGCCGCCTCGGTGACCTCCAGCGTGACGCCCTGCGCCCGCAGCCGCCGCACGCTCTGCTCCAGCATCAGGTCGACGATCCGGCCCAGATCCTTCTCGGCGAGCGTGTGGAAGACCACGGTCTCGTCGACGCGGTTGAGGAACTCGGGCAGGAAGCCGGCGTTCAGCTGTTCCCTGAGCTGGTCGCGGATCTCGTCCACGTTGCCCTTGTGGGCGAGGATGAGCTGCGAGCCGACATTGCTCGTCATGACGACCAGGGTGTGCCGGAAGTCGACGGTGCGGCCCTGCGCGTCGGTCAGCCTGCCGTCGTCGAGCACCTGGAGCAGCGCGTTGAACACGTCGGGGTGCGCCTTTTCCACCTCGTCGAAGAGGACGATGCTGTACGGCTGACGGCGCACCTTCTCGGTGAGCTGGCCCGCCTCCTCGTGTCCGACGTAGCCGGGAGGTGCGCCGACGAGCCGGGAGACGGTGTGCCGCTCCTGGAACTCGCTCATGTCGATACGGATGAGCCGGTTCTCGTCGCCGAAGAGCAACTCGGCGAGTGCCTTGGCCAGTTCGGTCTTGCCGACGCCTGTCGGGCCGAGGAAGAGGAAGGATCCGGTGGGTCTGTCGGGGTCGCCCATGCCGGAGCGGTTCCTGCGTACGGCCTGCGAGACGGCGGTGACGGCCTCGTCCTGGCCGACAATCCGGGAGTGCAGCGCTTCCTCCAGCTTCAGCAGCCGGTTCTTCTCGCTCTCGGTGAGCTGCGAGACGGGGATGCCGGTGCGCCGGGAGAGCACGTCCGCGATGTCGTCGACCTCCACGGACATCACCCCCTCGCGGCGCTCCTCGACCCCGGCCAGCTCCGCCTCGACCGCGGCGATACGGTCCTTGAGTTCGGAGGCGCGCTCGAAGTTCTCCGCCGCCACGGCCTCGTCCTTCTCGCGCCCGAGCTTGGCCAGTTCGTCCTCGCGGCTGATGACGTCGGAGGAGCGGCCCAGTGACCGCAGCCGTACGCGCGCGCCTGCGGTGTCCATCAGGTCGATGGCCTTGTCGGGCAGGAAGCGGTCGGTGAGATAGCGGTCGGAGAGGTCGGCGGCAGCGGCGAGCGCGGCGTCGGTGAACCGCACCTGGTGGTGCGCCTCGTAGGAGTCGCGCAGCCCCTCCAGGATCTGCTCGGTCTGCTCGACGGTGGGTTCGGCGACCAGCACGGGCTGGAAGCGCCGTTCCAGGGCCGCGTCCTTCTCCACGTTCTTGCGGTACTCGTCCAGCGTGGTGGCGCCGACGACGTGCAACTCGCCCCGGGAGAGCGCCGGCTTGAGGATGTTGCCGGCGTCCATGGAACCCTCGCCGCCCGAGCCGGCGCCGACGACGGTGTGCAGCTCGTCGATGAACAGGATCACGGATTCGCCCTGTTCCTTGACCTCGCCGATGACCTTCTTGAGCCGCTCCTCGAAGTCGCCCCGGTACTTCGACCCTGCGACCAGCCCCGGCAGGTCGAGTCCGACGACGCGGACGTCCTGCAGGCTGGTGGGCACGTCACCTGCGATGACGCGCTGGGCGATGCCCTCGACGATGGCCGTCTTGCCGACGCCGGGCTCGCCGATGAGCACGGGGTTGTTCTTCGTGCGGCGGGAGAGCACCTCCAGGGTCTGTTCGACCTCGTCGGCGCGGCCCACCACCACGTCGAGCTTTCCCGCCTTCGCCTCCTCGGTCAGGTCCCTGCCGTACTCGTCCAGCGTGGGCGTCCTGCTCTCCGGCCGCGCCCCGGCGCCGCCCTCCCTGCGTCCGGTGGCCTCCGCTTCCCTGCTCAGGCGGGCCATGTCGGCGCCGTTGCTCTCCAGGAGCCGTCCTGCGCCCGAGTCGGGGTCGTCCAGCAGCGCGGCGAGGATGTGCTCGGGGCCGATGTAGGAGACCCCGGCGGCCTGCGAGTGCGCGTGCGCTTTACGCAGCGCGCGCTTCGCCGCCGGGGTGAGGCCAGGCTCGGCCGAGGGGGTACCGCTCTCGCCCGGCAGCGCCTCGGCGACGGCGGCGCCGAGGCGGTCGGGGTCGGCCCCCGCCTGGCCCAGCAGCGAGCGTGACGGCTCGACCTGCGTACTCGCCCACAGCAAGTGCGCCGTGTCGAGGTCCTCACTGCCGTCCTCCCGTGCCCGGCGGGACGCCTGGGCGATCAGTTCCCGCGCCGATTCCGTCAGCAGCCGGCCGATGGGAACGCGCTGGACCGCGGGCGGCGAGGAGTGCGGCGAGGTGCCGAAGAACCTGTTCAGCAGGTCGGAGAACGGGTCGGAACCGCCGTAGGAACCGAACGGGGACACGGTCATGGGATCAGCCTCCGCCTCGGCGCGCGGCTCAGGAGTGTTCCGGTTCAAGGAAGGTGAGCATGTCGTCCGCGTGCTCCTCCTCCTTGGCGAGGACCTTCTCCAGCACCCTGCGCGTGGTGGGGTCGGCCGAGCCGATCCAGTTGATCATCTCGGTGTACGAGGCGATGGCGACTCGTTCGGCGATGAGGTTCTCGCGGATCATCTCGGTCAGGTCCCTGGAGGTGACGTACTCCGAATGGGAGCGGTCCAGGAGCTTCGAGGGGTCCATCAGCGCCTCGCCGCCGAGTTGGTAGATGCGGTTGGCGATCTGGTCGGCGTGGTCCTGTTCCTCGTTGGAGTGCTCCAGGAACTCGTCGGCCACCGGCTCCGAGTCCAGGCCCTTGGCGGCGAAGTGGTGCTGGCGGTAGCGCAGTACGCAGACCAGCTCGGTGGCGAGCGCCGTGTTCAGCAGGTCGATCACACGGTCCACGTCGGTGCCGTAGGCGGTGGTGACAGGACCGCTCATGATGCCGTCGCGCGCCCGGTCCCTGAGGGTCTGTACGTCGGTGAGGAAGTCAGCCATGCCACGTTCCCTTTTCGCTGGGGTTCACCGGGTGCGCCGGGGTCAGCTGGACTGCGTCACGCCGGGGCCCCGGACGGGTCTCGGCTCCACTACACCAGTACCGGTAATAGGCCGCAAAAGGAACATATCGCCTGGCCGAACCGGACTCCTGGGCGCGACAGAAGCGGGAGAGCCCGCGGTGGGACCGGTGCGAGGCAAACAGGGAGACCGAGGAAGAAATTTAACTCGGTAACATTTTCTTGGTACCGTCTCCGCATGAGCGAGAAGTCAGCAGGACTGCGCGAGCGCAAGCGGCAGCGCACCTACCAGGTGATCTCCGACGCCGCCGTCGCCCTCTTCCTGGAGAAGGGCTTCGCCGCCGTCTCCGTCACCGAGATCGCGGAGGCCGCCGAGGTCTCCAAACCGACCCTCTTCCGCTACTTCCCCGCCAAGGAGGACATGGCCCTCTACCGCTTCGCCGACCACGAGGACGAGGCGGCGCGCGTCGTCTCGGCGCGTGCGGAGGGCACCTCGGCGCTGGACGCGCTGGAGGAACACTTCCTGGCCGGCCTCAAGGCGCGCGACCCGGTCACGGGGCTGTGCGACGCGGAGGAGGTGCTCGCCTTCCACCGGCTGCTGTACGGCACCCCGAGCCTGGCAGCGCGCCTGCACTCCTACACCGCGCGATCCGAGGAGGCGCTCGCCGCCGCGCTGAGCCGCCCGGCGGACGGCGAGCGACCGCCGCTGACCGCGCGCCTGGCCGCAGCGCAGATCGTGGCGGCCCAGCGCGTGCTCGCCATGGAGAACTGGCAGCGCATCGCAGGCGGCGCGAGCGCCGCCGGCCTCCACGCGCGCGCCGCCACCGACGCGCGGCACGCCTTCGCCCTGCTGCGCTCCGGGCTCACCCACCTCACGGACACGGCAGGAGCAACCCGCGCATGACCGGGGACACCACACCGGGCACCACCCTCGGAGACGAACTCACGGACGAGCGCGGCTACATCGACGTGTGCCGCGCGGCGCTCGACCGTACGGTGGACGCCGCACGCGAACGGGTCCTGGAGGGCGCGGGCGTGCTCGCGGGGCAGCACTCGGGCGACCCGGCCGAGGAGGGCGTGGCAGGGGACGGCGCGAGCGCCGAGGCGCTGGGACGCCATCTGCGCAGCCAGGCAAAGGAGTTGAGCGAGGCGCCGGAGGGCCCGCCCTTCTTCGGACGGCTGGACTTCGTCCCCGGCGAAGAGGCAGGCGAACACCGGGGCCAGCGCTACTACATCGGCCGCCGCCGCATAGCGGAACACCCCTCGGCGCCGCCCCTGGTGCTCGACTGGCGCGCGCCCGTGTCCCGTGCCTTCTACCAGGCGACGGCGCGGCAGCCCGGCGGAGTCGCCGTACGCCGCCGCTTCGGCTGGGCACCGGGCAGCGCGGGAACGGCGGCCGACCTGACGGGCCTGGAGGACGAGCCCCTGGACGGCGCGGCCGGGGCGACGGCTCAGGACGGCCTGGCCAGCCGCATCGTCGCCGGCGAGATCGAACGGCCCCGGGTAGGACCGATGCGGGACATCGTGGCGACCATCCAGCCCGAACAGGACGACCTCGTACGCTCAGGACCCGCCGAGTCGGTGTGCGTACAGGGAGCCCCCGGCACCGGCAAGACCGCGGTCGGGCTGCACCGCGCCGCCTACCTTCTCTACACCTACCCCCGCAAGGTCGAGCGCGGCGGGCTGCTCGTACTGGGCCCCAACAGCGCGTTCCTGGGCTACATCTCCGAGGTGCTGCCCTCGCTCGGCGAGGTCGGCGTCCGGCAGTGCCGCGTCGACGACCTGCTCGCCGAGCGGGAAGTGCGGGCCGAGGACGGCCAGGAGGCCGTCGCGCTCAAGCACGGTGCCCGCATGGCGATCGTTCTGCAACGCGCGCTCTACGCCCGGGTGCGCGCCCCCGAAGAGCCGCTCGCCGTACCGGACGGCTCCTACCGCTGGCGGCTGCCCGAGGACGAACTGCGCCGCGTGGTCGAGGAGACGCGTGCGCAGGCGCCGCCCTACGAGGTGGGCAGGGAGCGGGTGCGCGCACGGACGGTGGCGCTGCTGCGGGCCCTGGCCGAGCGCCGGGCAGGACCACCAGGCGCCGCGTGGGAACGCCGGATGGGCAGGTCCCGGGCCGTGACCCGGTTCCTGGACTCCGTATGGCCCCGGGTGACGCCGGAGGAGGTGGTGGCGGAACTACTGGGAAGCCGGGAAGCGCTGGCGGCAGCGGGCCAGGGCCTGTTGAGCCCCGATGAGCAGAGCGCACTGCTGTGGTCCGTACGCCCTCGTTCGCCACGGAGCGCCAAGTGGTCGGCGGCGGATCTGCTGCTCCTGGACGAGGTGGCCGGGCTGATCCGGCACCCGGAGGAGAGCTACGGACACGTCGTGGTGGACGAGGCCCAGGACCTCTCCCCCATGCAGTGCCGCGCCGTCGCACGCCGCAGCCGCTTCGGCTCGCTGACCGTGCTCGGCGACCTCGCACAGGGCACGACCCCGTGGGCGGCGGGCGACTGGCCAGCACAGCTCGCGCACCTGGGCGTGCCCGAGGCCGATGTCGTACCGCTGACCACCGGGTTCCGGGTACCCGCCGCGATCATCGAGACGGCGAACAGGCTGCTGGGCGCACTGAACGTGGCGGTACCGCCCGCGCGTTCGCTGCGCCCTGACGGCACGTTGCGCCACATCCGGGTGAGCGATCCGGCCGAGCTGAACCGTGCCGTGGCGGAAGCGGTCGGCACGGCGCTCGGCAGCGAGGGCTCGGTCGCGGTCATCGCCGACGGGGCCAGGACAGCGGGGCTGCGCACGGCGCTGGAGGCAGCGGGCATCACACCCGGGGCCCCGGAGGCGGGGGAACTCGCCGAGCGGGTGACGCTGCTGCCGGCCGACCTGGCCAAGGGACTTGAGTACGACCACGTCGTCCTGGCGGAACCGGCGGAGATCGCCGAGAGCGGACCCCGCGGGCTCCACCGGCTCTATGTGGTCCTCACGCGCGCGGTCTCCCGTCTGGAGATCGCACACGCGAGGGACCTGCCTCACGCGATGAGGTGACACACAATGAGGTGACGCGCGACGGGGTACGGCGAAGAGCCGTGCCGCGCGAGCAAGAAGCCGAGCCGTGACGCGCGAGGAGAGTCACGCGGCAAGCGGTGCCGTGTGACGGAACGGCAGGTGGTGCGGGCCGCCGGTCTATCCGGCCTCGTGGCGCGCGGACGCGGTCGCGCCGGCAGCCGGGGGTACGAGGTCACGGAGCCAGTCGGGCTGGTCAGCGATCTCCAGCAGCAGGACCAGCCGCGTCAGCGGGTGGTCCCAGCCGAGGTCTTCGTCCACCGGGTCGGCTTGCCCGGGAGGTTCGGCGCCTTGTGTGGTCACTGATGCTCCTGTTGAAGGACGGAAGCTCGCCAACTCCGCGCCGCCGACGGAGAGTTGCGTGATGGCTGGACTACAACAGCCATTGTCCCGGCACCGTTCTTACTTCTGCAAGTACATCTGCACTTACAGATGCAAGAACGCTGCGCTGTGAGACGCTTCCAGCGTCACAACCGCCCACGGGGGACAGCAAGTGACGTTGGGAGAGACGTACATGCAGATCGAGAACGGCATCGAGGCCACCCGGATCGACGGCGCGGTCTGGCGCAAGAGCAGTCGCAGCAACCCGAACGGCAACTGCGTCGAGCTGGCCACCCTCCCCGGACAGGGAGTGGCCGTGCGCAATTCCCGCTTCCCCTCCGGACCGGCACTCGTCTACACACCGGCTGAGATCGCGGCGTTCGTCCAGGGCGCCAAGGACGGCGACTTCGACGACCTCCTGCACATTCAGGACTGACCTCCGGGACTGAGCGCAGGACCGACAACCACACACCTCCGGACAGACACGGGTCCGGCAACGGCCCGTACCGCACAGCACGGTCATAACCCCCGCCACATGTCAGTGACATGTGGCGGGGGTATGTGCAACCAGCATGTCTGTACGCCCTGTTGGCGTAGTGGGACACTGAGCGTCCAGACAGTCACACAGGGGAGCAAGGCGGACGTGATGCCAGCAGAAGCGGGACGCGACGCACCGGTCAGGCGGATCCTCGACCATCCGCGGGGCGGCCCGACGATCCTGCGCATCGTCCTCGGCACCCAGCTGCGCAGGCTCCGCGAGGAGCACGGCATCACACGCGAGGCCGCGGGCGACGCGATCCGCGGCTCACATGCCAAGATCAGCCGCCTGGAGCTGGGTCGCGTCGGCTGCAAGGAGCGCGATGTCGCCGACCTGCTGACGCTCTACGAGGTGCTGGACCCCGAGGAGCGCGAGGAGTACCTCACGCTGGCACGGCAGGCGGGCAGCCCGGGCTGGTGGCAGAAGTACAGCGACGTGATGTCGCCCTGGTTCGACCGGCTGATCGGCCTGGAAGAGGCCGCGTCCGTGATCCGCACCTACGAGGTGCAGTTCGTCCCCGGCCTGCTCCAGACCCCGGAGTACGCCCGCGAGGTCATCAGGCTCGGCCATCCCCGGGACGACGAGAGCAGGGCCGAGCGGCGCACGAGCCTGCGGATGGCCCGGCAGTCCATCCTGAGCCGGCCGCACGGACCCCGGCTGTGGGCCGTGGTCGACGAATCGGCGCTGCGCCGCCCGCTCGGCTCGCGCGCGATCATGCGGAGTCAGATCGAGCACCTGATCAGCGCGGCGCGGCAGCCCAACATCACCCTGCAGATCGCCCCGTTCAGCCTGGGCGGACTCGCGGCTGCGGGCGGCCCGGTGACGATACTGCGGTTCCTGGAGCCGGATCTGCCCGACATCGTCTATCTGGAACAGCTCACCAGCTCCCTCTACCTGGAGAAGCGCGAAGAGGTCGAGGGGTACATGGTGGTGATGGACCGGCTGTGCGCCAGGGCCGAACCGCCCCTCAGGACAGCGGAGTTCCTGGAAAAGCTGCTGAACGAGATGTGAGTCACGCCCGCGCCGCCCCTCCGGCGCCGCACCGTACGGGGGCAGCGGGCCACGCGCGGGCGTGAGCCCTACGGCTTGCGCGCGACGCCGCCGAACTCGAACCATTCATCGGTCAGTTGACGCGGCCCCAGGTCCGAGTCCGGCCGCCAGTCGTTGATCTCGCCGAGGCCGGGGTCGAGCACCTCAAGGCCCTCGAAGTACCGCTCGACGTCCTTCGGTTCCCTGACCCGCCCCCAGTTCCCGTGCGTACTGCGGTCCATGAAGTCCGTGACGAAGTCCCGCGTCGACTTGTCGTGGCTCACGAGCTGGTTGATCACCAGGCAGCTCCCGGACGGCAACCTGTCGGCGACCCGTCGTACGAGCGCAGCCGGGTCGGAGGAGTCGGGGATGCAGTGCATCACCGAGACGAAGAGGGCGGCGACGGGCTCCTCCGTGTTGATCAGCCGGCGCACCTCGGGGTGCGCGAAGATCTCGTCCGTCTCCCGCATGTCCGCCTGGATCACCGCCGTGTACTCGTTCTCCTGGAGCAGCGCGCGGCCGTGCGCCAGCACGATCGGGTCGTTGTCGACGTAGACGACGCGTGAGGTGGGGTCGATCCGCTGGGCGACCTGGTGGACGTTGTCCTGCGTAGGCAGACCTGAGCCGTGGTCGAGGAACTGCCGGATGCCGTAGTCCCGGGCCAGGATGCGGACCACGCGCTGGAGGAAGCGCCGGTTGTTGATCGCGAGAGGCTTGGTGCTGGGCACCTTCTTGTCCAACTCCGCCACGGCCTCCCGGTCCACGGCGTAGTTGTCCTTGCCACCGAGGTAGTGGTCGTACATTCGGGCCACGCTGGGAGTGGTGACGTCCACCCCGAACTCGTCGGTCCCGGCCGGTTCTTCCCGCATGACTCGCCTCACCGTGTCACCGCGCGCCTCGTCGCGTACGTATGCCGTCGGGGGGAAGCATCGCACGCCACGAGAGGTGGTGACACGCCAAGTGCCGCTTCGCTCAAGGGAGTCGGAACCCTCGGGTGAAGTCGGGGCACTCGAAGGAGCCGGGAGCGCTCAAGGGAGCTGGGGCGCTCGGGAAGGGTGGTGCGGGCGCGCGGTCAGTGGGTGCCGAGTTCGGCCCAGACCACGCGCCCGCACCGGGTGTCCCCCGCGGAAACCCCCCACCTCTCCGCGAGGGCGCCGACAAGCTGGAGGCCGCGCCCGTTCACTTCGTCCGGCGTGGCGCTGCGGGGCAGGGGGGCGCAGTTGTCCGTGCCCTCGTCGGTGACCTCTATGCGCAGCTGGTGTCCACGCAGTTGCAGACTGCAACCTATGCGCCCGCTGTCGGTGTGCAGGACGGCGTTGGTGACGAACTCGGAGATCACGAGCTGCGCGGTGTGGCCCAGGTCCTCGGGGAATCCCCAGCGGCGGAGCTGACCTCCGACCACGGCACGCGCACGGGCGACGGACGAAGCGTGTGCGGGGAGGTCGAAGCCCTCGTGCCGCACGGTGTCGGCCGGGTCGACCAGCAGCGGCAAAGGGAGCTGCGCGGGGGGATGCGAGGAGGCCACGGGCGGTTCGCCTTCCATCTACCTGTGGAGGGAGGGGCCGGCTGCCGGTACGTACACCGCACCTCGCCCGGAAGGACCGGGACACGCGTGGGGAGACCGGGGGACCTGTACTGCCAGGCCCTCAGGCGACGCGGACGATGCTGTGCGGCTCCGGTGCCGCAGCCTCATGAGCTGGGTCACGGTGTTCACTATGCTCCGCCACCTTCACAGATGGCAAGAGGAGTTCTGCAATTCGCAGAATCGCATCGGCAGTATGGCTGGTGCATAGGAAGCCGTGGCACACTTCTGACGCGTCAAGGGTCCATTTGGGAAGGCAGTTGAGGAGGCGTGGTGGCCGAGACCCGTTCCGCACCGACGGTGGGGCAGATCGTTCTCGGGCTGCGCCTGCGTGATCTTCGCGAGCGCGCCGGGTGTTCCTTCACCGATGCCGCGTACGCGCTGAGTGTCAATACGACCACGGTGCGTCGCATGGAGAAGGCGGAGGTCGGGCTCAAGCCGCCCTACGTGGAGAAGCTGCTGAAGGTCTACGGACTTTCCGACTCCGAGACGGAGTCCTTCCTGTCCCTGGTGGAGGAGGCGAACCGGCCCGGATGGTGGCACGACTTCCGGGACGTGCTGCCCGGCTGGTTCAGCCTCTACGTCAGCCTGGAGGGCGAGGCCAGCCTGATCAGGGCCTATGAGCCACACTGCGTGCCCGGACTGCTCCAGACCAAGGAGTACGCGAAGGCACTGCTGCGCACGGGCTTTCCGGGGGCCGACGAGGAGGAGCTGGACCGCAGAGTCGCACTCCGCATGGGCCGGCAGCGGCTCCTGGACGAGCCGAAGGCCCCGGTGCTGTGGGCCGTGCTCGACGAGCAGGTCCTGCGGCGCCACGTCGGCTCTCCCGCCGTGATGCGGGAGCAGATCGACCACCTCACGGAGCTGATCGCGCGCCCGAACATCACGCTTCAGATCATCCCGTTCACGGCGGGGCCACACCCCGGCATGTTCGGGCCTTTCCAGCTCTTCCGTTTCGACATTCCGGAGCTTCCGGACATCGTCTACACGGAGAACCTGACAGGCGCCGCCTATCTGGACCAGCGTCCTGATACCGCGGCCTATCTGGAGGTGCTGGACCGCATGGGCGCGCAGGCCGCGCCGGTACCACACACCGAGGCCGTCCTCGGTGAGATCCGCAAGGAGTTCTGAACCATGGGTCACACAGGGCAGACGCGCCCCATATACAACGGCATGCCTGCGAAGGAGCTGGGCTCCGAGGGCTGGCAGAAGCCCTGGAGCGGCACCAACGGCGGGAGCTGCGTCGAGGCGATGAAGCTCGGCGACGGCCGCGTCGCGCTGCGGCAGTCCACCGACCCAGAGGGCCCCGCGCTGATCTACACCACGCACGAGTTCGAAACCTTCCTCCAGGGCGCCAAGCAGGGCGTGGCCGACTTCCTGCTCGCCTGACCCCCCCTCCGGAACGGAGTATCCGAATGGCCGAACACGGAACCGCAGCCGCGATAGACACGACCAAGCCCCACTCGGCGCGGATGTACGACTACTACCTCGGGGGCAAGACGCACTACGAGGCCGATGTGCAGGCGGCGGAAGCGGTGATCGCGACCGTGCCCTTCGCCGGAGCCATGGCGCGGGCCAACCGCGACTTCATGATCCGCTCCACCCGCTGGCTCGCCGCCGAGCGCGGTGTACGGCAGTTCCTGGACATCGGCACCGGCATCCCGACGGAGCCCAACCTCCATCAGGTGGCCCAGTCGGTCTCGCCCGAGGCGCGGGTGGTCTACACCGACAACGATCCGATCGTGCTCCAGTACGCGCAGGCACTGCTCCGCTCCGCACCCGAGGGACGTACGACGTACCTCCAGGCCGACGCCACCAAGCCCGAGACGATCCTCGACTCCGACGAGCTGCACAGCACGCTCGACCTGAGCCGTCCCGTGGCGCTGTCGTTCAACGCGCTCTTCCACTTCGTGCCCGACGAGTGGGGCCCCTACGAGATCATGGACGGGCTGATGAGCCAGCTCGCGCCCGGCAGCTTCCTGTGCCTCACCCATGCGACGGCCGAGGTCAAGGACCCGAAGATGGCGGCACTGGGCAAGCAGGTCGAGGAGATCTACGCCAAGGGCGGCACCCAGCTGCGGCTGCGCAGCTCCGCTGAGGTCGCGCGCTTCTTCCACGGTCTGGAACTCACGGAACCGGGCATCACCATGGCACACCTGTGGCGCCCGGACGCCTCGATGCCCACCGAACTCAAGGAGGGCGAGCCGAGCATGCTGTCGGGTGTGGCACGCAAGCCCTGACATCCGCGCGGGACGACGACCCAGGACGGAGAGCCCGATGGCCGGAGACGGCAGTGCGCAGGGAAAGGACGCAGCACGGGCGAACGCCCCGGACGCACCGCGTACGGACGCGTTACAGGTCGATGTGACCAAGCCGCACTCCGCTCGGATGTACGACTACTACCTCGGCGGCAAGACCCACTACGCGGCCGACGCCGAGGCCGCCGAGGCAGTGGTCGCCAAACTCCCGCAGATCGTCCAGGCCGCCCGCGCCAACCGCGACTTCATGGCCAGGGCCACCAGGACGCTCTCCCGGGAGTACGGCATACGGCAGTTCCTGGACATCGGCACCGGTATCCCCACCGAGCCCAACCTGCACCAGATCGCCCAGGCGGAGGCGCCCGAGGCCCGCGTCGTCTACACCGACAACGACCCGATCGTGCTCCAGTACGCCCGGGCGCTGCTGCACAGCACGCCCGAGGGCCGCACCGCCTACCTGCACGCCGATGTCACCCGGCCCGAGACGATCATCCAATCCCCCGAACTGCGCGGGACGTTGGATCTGAACCTCCCGGTCGCCGTCTCGGTGAACGCGCTCTTCCACTTCGTACCGGACGAGTTGGGCCCCTACGACATCGTGGAAGCCCTCATGGAGCCGCTGGCGCCGGGCAGCTTCCTGTGTCTGACGCACGGGATCGGCGACATACCCGACGAGGAGCTGTCGGAGCGCGCGAGCGATGTGATCGGTATATACAAGCGCGGCGGCACCGCCTTCGTGCCGCGCACACGGGCCGAGGTGAGCAGGTTCTTCGAGAAGCTCGAACTCCTCGAACCCGGGCTCACGATGGCGCACCTGTGGCGGCCGGACCCCGAGGCGGCCGAGCGGCTGCCGGACGACGCGCTCACCCTGCACACGGGAGTGGCCCGCAAGCCGTAACAGGGACCCCGCAGGCCCCCTCAGCTCCGTCCGCGTGCCCGGGCGGAAAAACTCCGAATGCGCGCATTGACAGGACCTGTCGGTGCTGCGAGGTTCCACACACGGCACGTTCACAGAGTCTCCTGGCCGGCCAGGTGCCCGACGGCGCGCTTCGCGCACCGTCCCCGAAAAACGCACTCAGGCACGCGAAGGACACTCCACCATGTTGTCAGCGTCGTCAGCCTCGTCAGCGTCCTCAGCCGTCGAAGACCCCACAGCGGGGATGAGCGACCTCGTCGAATCGCCCCTGCCCAGCGGCGAGTTCAGCGAGATCACGCCTATCGAGAGCACGGAGAACGCCGGTCTGCCCGAGCAGCAGGGAGCCGAGCGGCACACCGCTGTTCCTGAGCACGCCGAACAGTCGGCCGGAGCCGCGGCCTACCAGCTGGTGCGCGGGCGCTACCGCAGCGGCGGCAGCGGCTTCCAGCTCGAACTGCGTGTGGACGTCGACGGAAACCGCCCGCTGCGCAAGCTCAGCGGCGACTTCTTCACCACCACGGGCGGCACCACCAGCTACTTCGGTTCGTTCGTGGTCAGGAGCCTCACCTACGTCCGCACGGCGACCCACGCCGTCATCCGCGGCCAGGCCACCTTCACCTGGGACGCCGCCTATCCCTTCGTGGAGGTGGCGATCCCGCTCAGGACCGTCGTCCAGCCGCAGGCACCGGCAGCCGTGACGTTCTACCGCACGGCCACCGAGAGGGGCGCGAGTTACCTGTGCGCCTTCGTCTCCAGCTACTTCCGCACGATCCAGTGGGAGCAGGACTCCGTCAGGGGCAAGGTCCCGTTCGTCTCGTACAACACCGGTTCGCTGCCGCAGCCGCCCAGCAGCCCGGCGCGGCTGCTGACGGTGCCCCGTGCCTTCGCGGAGTCCGGCATAGAGCTGCTGACCACGGGCGCCGTCAACACGCTGGCCGACAGCTCCAACGGCTGGACCGACGGCGAGCTGCACGGCGCCATGGCGACCAACTTCAGCCAGTTCAAGAACCTTCCGCAGTGGAAGGTCTGGCTGCTCGTGGCCAGCAGGTACGAGAGCATGGCCGGGGTCCGCGGCATCATGTTCGACCACAAGGACGCGTTCCAGCGCCAGGGCTGCGCCGTCTTCTACGACAACATCCAGGGCGCCACGGCCGCCGCACAGCGCGCGCAGCTCAGGACGTACGTCCACGAACTGGGCCACGCCTTCAACCTGATGCACTCGTGGCAGAAGAACCTCGCCTCGCCGCCGGCGCCGCTCGGCCAGAACCAGGGCTTCGGCGACCTGTCGTGGATGAACTACCCGCAGAACTACAACCCGGGCGGCGGCGCCCCCTCGGGCGAGACGGCCTACTGGGCGAAGTTCCCCTTCCAGTTCACCGCCAACGAGCTGCTGCACCTGCGGCACGGCTTCTACAAGAACGTCGTCATGGGCGCCAACTCCTTCGGCACGGGCGCCGGCGACATCGACGCCGAACAGTTCGACGAGCCGATGACGGACCAGTCCGGGCTCCGCCTCGAACTGCGCGGCAAGCGCGCGTACGAGTTCGGGGAGCCGCTCGTCGTGGAGTTCAAGCTCGCGACGACCGACCTGCGCGGCATGGACACGCACGCCTACCTGCACCCGAACAACGACCTGGTGAGCGTGGCCATCCGGCAGCCCTCCGGGCGCACCCTCGTACACCGGCCGCTGCTGCGGCGCTGCGTGGACGGCGAGCGCACGATCAGGCTGGACGGCGGCAGGCCGGCGCTCTACTCCAGCGCATATCTCGGCTACGGCCAGGAAGGGCACTACTTCCAGCAGCCCGGAACGTACGAGCTGCGCGCCATGTACCTGGCGACGGACGGCTCACGTGTCGTCTCGCCCACCCTGCGCGTCACGGTCAGGCACCCGATGAGCCGCGCCGACGAGCAGGTGGCCGAGCTGATGATGGGTGAGGAGCAGGGCACGCTCTTCGCGCTGCTCGGCTCGGACTCGCCGTCGCTCAAGGCGGGCAACGACGCGCTCCAGCAGATCATCGAGCAGCACGGCAAGCATCCGTTCGCCGTGTACGCGCGGATGGTCAGGGGCCTCAACGCCGAGCACGAGTTCAAGAGCCTGCTGCCCGGCAAGGAGGGCCTGGCCGTACGCCCCGTCGACACCAAGGAGAGCATCCAGCAGCTCTCGCCCGTGGTCGAGGCGTCCGTGCAGGGCTCCGGGGTCGACAGCATCACCCTCAACATGGTGATGCGCAGGCTCGCCAGGGCCGAGGCCAAGCAGGGTGACCTGGAGCAGGCGACCTCCGTACTCGACCGGATGGCGGCACATTTCGGCGCCCAGGGACTCAACCAGCACGTCGTGGAGTCGATCAGGGACCAGGCCGAGGCGGAGAAGGCCGCGCTCGCCGCGGAGTACCGCGCTTGAGTGAACGAGGTACCGCGCATGAGTGAGGGGAGTACCGGTCGTGAGTGAGCGGACTCCGTACCGCGCGGACTGTCCATACCGCACGGGCTGTCGCTACCGCGCGGACTGTCGGTACCGCGCGGAGTGCCCGTACCGCACGGACTATCCGTACCGCGCGGAGTGGAGGATTCTGTTCCGTGCGTGAGCAGAAGGCATCGACGAGGGGGTGGGGCCGCGTGCCCGTTTTCCGGCTGGAGCTACGCGGCCCCGCCCACCTGCCGCACCCCCTCGGCAGCCCGGTGCCGGTCGTCGTGACCCTGCACAACACCTCGGCGCACCGCGTGTGGGCCGCCGGAGTGCTGGACGGCTCGGAGGACGGGGTGCGCTACCCGCACTACGAGCCGGCCGTACTCCTGGAGGGCCGCACCGTCAGCCCGCGCAGGCAGCCGGAGGATCCGCTCGTCGGACCGCTGCGCCCTGCGGACTTCCGGCAGTTGGAGCCCGGCGAGGCGTTCGACCCGACGGGCCCCGGTTATCTGCCGCTGACCACGTTCACCACCTTCACGCCCCGGCGGCCTGGCACCTACCTCTACACACTGACGCTCTCCACCCTGAGCGCCGACCCCGAGGAATGGCTCGGCCGCTTCGGCCAGGGCGAGGAACGGGCAACCGTGCTGGGGCTCGTGGCACGGGTGCCGAGGGAACGTACGGTGTCACCACCCCTCCCGATCGAGGTGCGGTGACCTGTCGGGGGCGGTGACCCGTCGACGGACGGTGACGCCGAGGTGGGGTGACCTGCCGGCGTACGTACAGCCCGGTGCCGCGCAGCAGTGCTGCCTGCGCGTGGGGGTCGTTGGCCCGCCGGAGGTGTTGTCACATTCGCGGGCCCGGCGGTGTCTTTATGTAAAGAGGCAAACGTGCGGAGGAGAACATCATGGCGCTACGCGTCCCGAAGGCAGAACTGCCCACCGAACTCAGCGAGAGCATGGCCAGGCAACTCGGCGCCGTCCCCGAGCCCGTCGAGGTGATGTGGCACAACCCCGAGGTTGCCGAGGCGTCCTTGGAGATGGGGAGCAAGGCAGGCGGATGGCAGGCGGCCGACGAGAGTCTCAAGTCGTTCGCGCACATGGCCGTCGCGGCCCAGGTGGGCTGCGGTTGGTGCCTCGACATCGGCTACTTCCAGGTGCGGAACCAGGACCTGGACATGGCCAAGGCGAGCCAGGTGCCTCGCTGGCGGGAGGCGGAGGTGTTCACGCCGCTGGAACGGGACGTGCTGGAGTACGCCGAGGCCATGACGAACACCCCGCCGACCGTCACCGACGAGTTGTCCGCGTGCCTGCTCGACCAGCTCGGCCCGGCGGCGATGGTCGAGCTGACCGTGTTCATCTCTTTTGCCAACTTCGCGACCAGGAGCAATACGGCGCTCGGAATCGAGTCGCAGGGCTTCTCGTCCGCGTGTGAAATACCCCTGGCCGCGCGCCCTGAGAATTCCGGCACAGCGTCGGCAGCATGACCGACGATCCATTCGTCGCCCACCGCGCCCTGCTGTTCACGGTCGCCTACGAGATGCTCGGTTCGGCGGCCGACGCGGAGGACGTGCTGCAGGAGTCCTGGCTGCGGTGGGCCGACGCCGACCGATCACAGGTGCGTGACCCGCGCGCCTACCTCGTCCGTGTCGTCACGCGGCAAGCACTCAACCGCCTGCGAACGCTGTCGCGCAGCCGCGAGGAATACGTCGGTGAATGGCTACCAGAACCGCTGCTGACAAGCCCCGATGTCGCCGAGGACGTCGAACTCGCGGAGAGCGTCTCCATCGCGATGCTGACCGTGCTGGAGACGCTCGGACCGACGGAGCGGGCCGTATTCGTACTCCGCGAGGTCTTCGAGGTGCCGTACGGCGAGATCGCGGGGGCCCTGGGCAAGTCCGCGGCCACGGTGCGGCAGATCGCACGGCGTGCACGCGAGCATGTCGCCGCGCGGCGGCCACGGGTCCAGGTCAGCCGGCTGGAACAACAGGCCGTTGTCGAACGGTTCCTGGCCGCGCTGCGCACGGGACAGTTGCACGAGCTGATGGAGGTCATGGCACCGGACGTGATCCTGATCACCGACGGCGGAGGACTCGTGGCCGCAGCCCTGGCCCCGATACACGGAGCCGAACACGTAGCGGAGCTGCTGGCCCGCACGCACCAGGTGGTGGCCGCGTTCGCCACCACACCCATCCACCTCAACGGCTCCCCCGCGGGCCGCATCGACATCAACGGCGAACCCTCTGCGGTGAGCCTCACCCTGACCAACGGCCGGATCACCCACATCTACGTCACAAGAAACCCCCAGAAACTCACCCATCTCAACGAACCCGCTGAACTCACGCGATAGGTCCACCATTGCTGCGCCCCGTGGGTGTTTCCCCGGCGGTCCCGGCCACCCGGAAACGCCCACGGCCGCAGCCGCAACCGGAGTCCAAGACGCTGGTCAAGAACGCAGCAGAGAGGGGTCGATCCCACGCACCAACAGAGCACGGGCGCGCTCGCACAAGGGTCCAGCGGGGCCGAAGAAAGCGCCCAGCCCCCTTGGGCGCGCACACCCCGCCCGGCCCTGGCCTTCGCTGGCCCTTTCCGTATCGAGGCACGGGAAACCGCCGCCAGGAAACTCCGCCGCCTCTTCGCCCCACGACATCCCGCTTCGGCGGCTTTCCGCCGGACGGGGGCTCGCCCGGCCCGGGCTCCAGAGGGGCGGCCCCGTCGGATCAAGCTGCCTACGTCCGTGCGGGACGGAGGTGGGTGAGTGCGGTATCGAGGAGGTGGCGTAGGCGAGTAGTGGTGGGGGCGACGGCGGTCGCGAGCAGGGCTGGTCCCCCGGCGAGGGGGACGAGGACGGCCTGGCCGGTGGGCGGATGGACACCGCCGGCGTCTCCTGCGCGGTCGGCTTCGGCTTCGGCTTCGGATTCGGCCTCGTCGATCAGCACCGATTCACGGTCGGTGTCCAGGTCGGGGTCGACGACGAGGAGTTGGCCGGTGGCGCGGTGTCCGGCGAGCACGGCGGGGCCGTCCCAGCCGGGGGCCGGGCCTCCGTAGTCGGTGTGCTGGTCGAGGAGGGTGCGTCCGGCGCGGCGCACGGTGAGGCGGGTGGTGAGGTGGCCCGGGGGCTCGGCTGTGCGGCCGAGGAGTTGTTCCTCACGCAGCACGAGGCGGGCGGTGGGCGCGAGTTCGACGGTGTACGTCTGGTGCAGCGTGCTTCCTTGGGCACTGATCAGCGGTTGGGGCAGCCAGTGCAGCGTGGCGTGCTCGTCCGCTGTGAGACGGACGTCGTACGTGGCGGGCGCGTCGGTGGGTCCGCGCAGAGCGAGGGTTGCGGCGGCCGTCGTGACTTCGAGTTCGGCGCGCGCCTCGGCATGGATATCGAGGGCGAGCCGGTCACCGCCCAACGGGGCACTCATGGCACCGACGATGCTGACCCGTGCCCGCCCGTCGCGCGAGCGCAGCCGCCGCAGGTGAAAGGGGCCGTCGTTGTGCAGCAGCGGGAGCGTGGTGACCCGGCCGTTGTGGGCGGCGCGCACCCCAGCCGTTGCGTGGAGGCCGTCGGATGTATGGACGCCGTCGGGTGCCCCGACGGCGCACGCCGCGTGGGCACCACCTTCCGCGGGACCGCCAACCGCCGTTCGGGCACCGCCCGTTACCTCGCCGACTGGCAGGCAAGCGCCGTCCGTCGTCGGGGCACCGTCCGTCGGGAAAGCCAGCGGCGCGGAAGCGGGCGTCGCTAAGCCCGGCGTCACCGAAGCGGGCGGCGCGGAAGCGGGCGGCGTGGGGGGCAGGTTCTGTGTGGTGGTCATGATGTGGCTCCGGCTTGCCAGGCGGTGAGGCGGCCGGTGATCCAGGCGGCGACCTGGCCGATCCCGTCGGGTGCGGTGAGGCTGGTGAAGACGACCGGGAGGTCGCCCCGCTGCTTGTGTGCGTCGGTGGCCATGGTGTTCAGGTCGGCGCCTACGTAGGGGGCGAGGTCGGTCTTGTTGACGATGAGCAGATCGGCGGTGGTGATGCCGGGGCCGCCCTTGCGGGGGATGTCGTCGCCGCTGGAGACGTCGATGACGAAGATCTGGGTGTCGACCAGACCGCGGGAGAAGGTCGCGGTGAGGTTGTCGCCGCCGGACTCGACGAGGATCAGGTCCAGTGCGGGAAGGCTCTCCTCCAGCTGCTCGACGGCTTCGAGGTTGGCGGAGATGTCGTCCCGGATCGCGGTGTGCGGGCATGCGCCGGTCTCCACTGCGGTGATCCGTTCCGGCGGCAGTACAGCCTCGCGGCGCAGGAACGCGGCGTCCTCGCGGGTGTAGATGTCGTTGGTCACCACGGCGATGGACAGCTGGGTGCGCAGCGCCCGGCACAGCGCTGCGACGGTGGCGGTCTTGCCGGAGCCGACCGGGCCGCCCAGCCCGACGCGCAGGGCGCGGCGGCTGCCGTCGGCGTGGAACGGCTCGGCGCCGTAGGTGTGTCGCTGGGGTGCGGTCACGGGGTGGTCGAGGTGCATGTCAACTCCGGTTCTCAGCAGGGAGGTTGGCGGTTCAGGAGGCGAAGAGCCGGACGGGCCACGCGGCGTGCTGCTCAGCCGCGAGGTCCAGCAGCGGCGCGGAGGCGGCGGGCAGGACGCCGGTGCCCTCTGCTGCGACCCGGGCCGCCGCCGAGGCGGCCCGGTCGGCGATGTGGTCGAGGTCGCCGGCGAGCCGGGCCAGTACGGCGGTCGCGTGGAACGGGTCGAGGCTCAGCAGCCGGACAGCGGCGGTCGCCGGACCCCCCACGCCCTCGTACGCGGCGGCGTGGGCGGCCTCCAGCGGTGCCAGGCCGGCGGAACGGGCGGCTGCGCCCAGAACGACAGGCTGATGTGCGCCCTGCGGGCGGTCATGAGCCAGCCGGTCGAGGCCGTCGGAGGGCCAAGTGGCGCGGGCCGCACGCATCATCTGGCGGCCGAGTCTGCGGGCGACCCTCCGCAGCGCCGGCGCGGGGGTGCGGGCATCGGCCGCCTCGTCCAGGGCCAGCGCGTCGTAGCCGGTGGCCGCCGCGGCGGCCAGGCCGGCACCGGTGAGGCCGGTGGTGTGCAGGCGGCCCCGGCAGAACGCCTCCAAGCTCGCGGGATCGCGTACGGTCCCGGCGGCGACGGCGGCCTCCACTCCACCGGAGTGGGCGTGCCCGCCCGCGGGGAAGCGGCCATCGGCCAGGACGAGCAGAGCTGCGCGGCTCATCGGGGAGCGCCCGCCTTTCGCAGGTTCACAGGTTCACAGGTATGCGGAGTCGCGGATTCGCGGTTCGCGGATTCGCAGGGGTGGGGCCCGGCCGTTCGTGGCGCGGCCGGGCGGGGACGGGCGCGTCGGCTCAGAACAGGAAGTACCGCTGGGTCATGGGCAGTTCGGTGGCGAAGCTGCGCCCGACCGGTACGGGCTTCGGGCGCGTCGGGGCCTGCGGTTCTGGCTGGTCGGGCGTGAGCCCCGAGCCGGGGTCGGGCGGGTCGGGGCGCGGGTCCCGCTCCTTGATGGCAACGCCCACGTCGCCCGTGGAGGCGCCGCCGATGGTGACGTCATAGGTGTCCGCGTCGATCACGATCTTCGGCTTCCCGCTGTTGTGCACCATGCTCGCCTTGGTCACGGCGCGGGTGGACTTGGCCCTGAACACACCCTTGCTCAGCCCGGGCAGGGTGAGCTTGGTCTTCTTCTTCGCCCTCTCCCGGGCCTTCTCCTCCGCCTTCGCCCTGTCCTGCCCCTTCCCCACGCCCGCGTCCTCTTCGATCAGGGCGTCGATGGTGGCCTGCACCACGAAGTTGTACGAGTTCGCCGCAGGGGCCCGGCCGCAGGAGCCCCATACGGGGCGTGGCAGGTAGGGCTGGGGTGTCGGGATCGACGCGTTGGCGTCGCCGACCTGCGCGTAGGCGAGTTGTCCGCCCTTGAGGACCATGTGCGGCTTCACACCGAAGAACTTCGGCTCCCACAGCACCAGGTCCGCGAGCTTCCCCGGCTCCACGGAGCCGACCAAAGCGTCGATGCCGTGGGCGAGGGCCGGGTTGATCGTGTACTTGGCGATGTAGCGCCGCGCTCGGAAGTTGTCCGCCGGCGGGCGCTTGGGCTTGTCTCCTTCCTTGCCCGCCTTGTCCTCGGGCAGGAGGCCGTAGCGGGTCTTCATCACGTGGGCCGTCTGCCAGGTACGCATGATCATCTCGCCGATGCGGCCCATCGCCTGTGCGTCGGAGGACATCATCGAGATGGCGCCCATGTCGTGCAGCAGGTCCTCGGCGGCCATGGTGGAGGGCCGGATCCGGGAGTCGGCGAATGCCATGTCCGCCTTGATCTCCGGGTTGAGATGGTGGCAGACGATCATCATGTCCATGTGCTCCTTGACGGTGTTGACCGTCAGGGGCCGGGTCGGATTCGTCGACGCCGGCAGCACGTTCTCTTCGGCGACAAGCTTGATCATGTCGGGCGCGTGCCCGCCTCCGGCGCCTTCGACATGGAAGACGTGCAGGCTGCGATACGCGCCGCTGCCGCCAGGCTTCTTGGTCGCGTTGAAGGTGTTCTGCACGAACCCGGCCTCGTTCAGCGAGTCGGCGTGCAGGGCGACCTGGCCCTCGTACCCGGCCTCCTCGCACACCGCCAGCGCCGCGTCGATGACCGCGGGGGTCGCACCCCAGTCCTCATGGAGCTTGAGGCCGACGGCACCGGCCCTCAACTGGGCCCTCAGCGCGTCCTTGTTGACGGTACTGCCCTTGGCGAGCAGGCCGATGTTCACCGGGTAGGCGTCGAGCGCCTCCAGCGTCCGGCGAATGTGCCACTTGCCCGGCGTGACGGTGGTGGCCGTGCTGCCTTCGGCGGGTCCCGTACCGCCACCGATCAACGTGGTCACTCCTGAGGCGAGGGCCTCATGGACCTCGTTCGGGCACAGGAAGTGCACATGTGTGTCGACCCCGCCCGCGGTCAGGATCCGGCCGTTTCCGGAGATCACCTCGGTCTCGGGCCCGACAACGAAGTTCGTCGCGTACTTCTGCCCGAGCTCGCTGGTGAATGTCCGCGTGTCCATCGTCTCGGGGTTGTACGCCTTGCCGATCGCGACCACCATGCCGTCGAACACACCGACGTCGGCCTTCACGATGCCCCAGTGGTCGAGGATCAGCGCACCGGTGATGACGGTGTCCACCGGCGCGTCCTCGGGGAACTTCTTCTTCCCCGGGAGGCCGACGGTGACCTTCTTCTTGCTTCCCTTCCCCTCCTCGATGGGCCTCGGGGCAACGTCGTGCTCCCTCCGCGCGATGTGCGACTGGCCCATCGACTCACGGATCGACTTGCCGCCGCCGAAGATCATCTCGTTGCCACTGTGCCCGGGACCACCCGACCAGTCCTCGTCGATGCGGATCACCAGGTCGGTGTCAGCGAGCCGGAGCCGGTCATCCGTCGTCGGCCCGTACAGATCGCTGTACTCCTGCCGGGTCAGCTTCCTGTCGGCCGGCTTCCTGGCCTCGGCTCCGTGGGCCGCCCGCACGTTGTCAGACGCCCCCTCGGCCGCCGCCCGCTTGGCCGCCGCTTCCCCTGCCGCCGGCTTCTTGGCTGACGACTTCTTGGCAGCTGGCTCCTTGGCCGCTGCCTCCTTGGCAGCTGGCTTCTTGGTGCCAGGCTTCTTGGCCGCCGACTTCTTCGTAACCGGCTTCTTCCCGGCCGCCTTCTTGGCCGCTCCTCCTTCCGTCACCGCACCGAACCCCCGTTCCCTGTGGTGACCTTGTTCCCGTCGATCTGCCGGTCGGCCTCGTCCTTGATCTGCAGGCCCTTGACCTGCTTCAGGCCCTGGATCGGCACGAGTTCCACCCAGCGCTCGTCACCGGGCTCGAACCGCTCGGAGGAACCGGATGGAATGTTCAGACGCTTCCCGTACGCGTCCGCGGGGTTGAAGTCGAGCCCCGGCCTCGCTGCGCCGGAGCCAGCGGCGGGATCGGCGGCGGGATCGGCGGCGGCTTCCGCGTAACCGTTCGTCTCGTAGAAGTGGAAGTGCGAGCCGACCTGGATGGGACGGTCGTTCGGGTTCTTCACGCAGATACGTGTGACCCTTTCGCCTGCGTTGTACGGCACCGTGTACTGGTAAGCGGGCCCGCCGCTCTGCGACGCCTTGTGGCTCTGCCTCGTGCAGTCCTTCGCGTCCTGCTGCCCGCCGGGCTTGTCCTTGTCCTGGTCCCCCTTCGGGTCGGCCAGCAGGTCGACCTTGCCCGGGTACACGTCCACCTCGTCCTCGGCGAGCTTCTCGAAGGGGTCGCGGATGGTCACGAGCTTCGTACCGTCGGGGAACGTCGCCTCCACCTGGACGGTGTCGATCATCTCCGGCACGCCGTCCATGACATCGCCGCGTTTGAGCACATGGCGACCGGTCTCCATGACCGAGTCGACGGTCGCTCCCGCCCGCGCCTGCTCGTACACATACGCCGTCAACAGGGCCATGACTTCGGGGTAGTTCAGCCGCAGCCCGCGCTGATGGCGTTGCCGCGCCACATCCGCGGCCACGTGAATCAGCAGGCGTTCCTGCTCATGCGGGGTCAGGTGCATGTCGTCCCTTCTGGTGCCGATCACTGCGTTCGGGCGGCCGGGCCCACAGGGACAAAAGGGACATGTGCCGGTGCGCCTGATGCCGCGCGCAGATCCTTGCCGACCGCGCACCGAAGCAGGGAGAAACAGACGGCATTACACACAATGAGGTGATCATCCGCTTCTTTCCCGGCGCCGCCTTCGCTCCCCGCCCGGCACCCGCCGTTGACAACGGCGAACAGGGTCGGCGAGCATAAGCAAGCGCTTAGGAAGTGAGCGCGCCCTCGCTCAGGCACCTCGGCACCTCACGGGATCGGAATCACCATGGCCGCACCTTCGCTTCTCCTCTCCCGCCGAGACCTCGACTTCCAGCTCCACACATGGCTGGACACCGAGGCGCTGACGCGGCGCGCGCGGTACGCGGAGCACTCGCGGGAGACCTTCGACGGTGCCCTGGAGCTGAGCGAGCGCATCGCGGTGGAGTACTTCGCGACGCACAACAAGAAGAACGACCAGGAAGAGCCCCGCTTCGACGGTGAGCGCGTGCACACGCTTCCGGAGGTGGCCGACGCGCTGAGCGCCTTCGCGAAGTCGGGGCTGCTGGCGTCCGCCATGGACGAGGAGTTCGGCGGCATGGGACTGCCGGAGACGGTCGCGCTGGCCTGCTTCAGCTTCTTCCAGGCCGCGAACGTCGGCACGGCCGCCTACCCCTTTCTCACACTGGGCAACGCGCGTCTGCTGTGCGCGCACGGTTCGCGCGAGCAGATCGACACCTACGTGCGGCCGATGCTGGAGGGCAGGTTCTTCGGCACCATGTGCCTGTCCGAACCGCAGGCCGGGTCCTCGCTCGCCGATGTGGCGACGCGGGCCGAGGAGCGTGCCGACGGGACGTACCGCCTCTTCGGCAGCAAGATGTGGATCTCGGGCGGCGACCACGAACTGTCCGAGAACATCGTCCACCTCGTGCTCGCGCGCATCCCCGGGGGTCCGCCCGGGGTCAAGGGACTCTCGCTGTTCATCGTGCCCAAGTACCTGGTCGGCGCCGACGGCACGCTGGGCGAGCGCAACGACGTGGTGCCCGCCGGGCTCAACCACAAGATGGGCTACAGAGGCACCACGAACGCGCTGCTCAACTTCGGCGAGGGCGCCCGCCACCGGCCGGGCGGCGAGGCCGGCGCCGTCGGGTACCTGGTCGGCGAGCAGCACCGGGGCCTCTCGTACATGTTCCACATGATGAACGGCGCGCGCATCGGTGTCGGCGCCGGTGCGATGGCCCTCGGCTACACCGGGTACCTCAAGTCGCTGGCGTACGCACGCGAGCGCCCGCAGGGCCGTCCGCTGACGGCACGGGGCAGGGACGCGAGCACACCGCAGGTGCCGATCGTCGAGCACACCGACGTACGCAGGATGCTCCTCGCGCAGAAGTCGTACGTGGAGGGCGCGCTCGGCCTGCTGCTGTACTGCTCCCGCCTGGTGGACGAGCAGAACTCGGCCCCGACGGACCAGGAACGGGGGCGCGCGGGGCTGCTGTTGGACGTGTTGACCCCGATCGCCAAGAGCTGGCCCTCGCAGTGGTGCCTGGAGGCCAACAGCCTCGCCATCCAGGTGCACGGCGGCTACGGCTACACCCGCGAGTACGACGTGGAGCAGCACTACCGCGACAACCGCCTCAACCCCATCCACGAGGGCACCCACGGCATCCAGGGCCTCGATCTGCTGGGCCGCAGGGCGGTGCTGGACGACGGTGCGGGGCTGCGGGCCCTGGGCGAGGCCGTGACCGCGACGGTGGAGCGCGCCATGGCGGCCGGCGGCGAGGCGGCGCAGCTCGCCGACGCGCTCCGCACCCGCTGGGAGCGGGTCACCACCGTGACCGCCCGCCTGTGGGAGACGGGCGACCCCGCGGTCGCACTGGCCAACTCCTCGGTCTACCTGGAGGCGGTCGGCCATGTGGTGGTCGCCTGGATCTGGCTGAGCCAGTTCCTCGCCACGGGTGAGCGGGACGACGACTTCCATCGGGGCAAGCGGCAGGCGGCCCGCTACTTCTTCCGGCACGAACTCCCCCGCACCGACCCGCAGTTCGCCCTCCTGGAAGCGCGGGACACGACAGCACTGGAGACCGAGGACGGCTGGCTGTGAGCAGTGGGCCGCGCCGGCCCGTCGCCTTCGGCGGGCGCCGCGCTGCCGCTCTCAGCCGAAGGCGGTCCGGACGATGTGTACGAGATGCGGCGCGACGCGCATCTCGTCCGCTGCGGCGATGTTGAGCGAGCACACCACGCGGCGCGCGCCGTCGCGGGTGGCGAAGAGCGCGTTGGCGTAACCCCGGACGGCGCCGCCCCCGCCGTACACGGTGCGCTCCCCGTACGGGCCGGAAACCCGCAGGCTCTGCACGCCCAGTCCGAACCCGAAACCGCGTACGGCCTCGACCTCTCCCGGGAACGGCGCCAGCATCGTGTCCAGCAGCGGTTCCGGCACCAGGTCCCCAGCGAGCAGCGCTGTGAGGAAGGTGTCCAGGTCACGTGCCGTGGAGATCATGGAGCCCGCGGCATCCCAGACCGAGGGCTCCATGACGGTGATGTCCACCGGCGTGCTGCCGCCCCCGCCGTCCGGTCTGGTGTAGCCACTGGCGTGCGGACGGGGCAGCTCCGGATCGTGCCCGGGCGCCCGGGTGGCGGTGAGTCCGAGGGGGCCCAGCACCCTGCGCGCCAGTTCCTCGCCCCACCAGCGTCCCGTGACCGCGTGGACGAGCATGCCGAGCACTACGTAGTTGGTGTTGGAGTAGCCCAGTTCGGCGCCCGGTGCGAAGGGGCGGGGCTGCTCCACGGCGATCTTCACCAGTTCCCCGGGCTCCCAGCACCTGCCGCGCCCGCGCACCACGTCCCCAGGCCCCGCGATCACATGAGGGAGATAGTTGGGCACGCCGCTGGTGTGCTGGAGCAACTGCCGTACGGTAACGGCCTGGTAGGAGGCCGGAAGCAGACCGGGGGCCCGGCGCAGGACGGGCTCGTCGAGGGTGAGGGCACCTTCGGCGGCCAGTTGGAGTACCAACGTGGCCACGAACGGTTTGGTGATGCTGCCGATCCGGAACGAACCCGCCGGGTCGACGGGCCGCGTGTCGCCGATGTCGGCGCTGCCCGCGGTGAGTTCGCGCAGGCCGTCGTGCCCGTCGAGCCGCAGCAACCCGCCGATGACATCCTCGTCCTGGTCCACGACTCCGGCGAGCACCCGCTCCACCGACGGCAGGTCCAGCGACGGCAGGTCCAGCGGTGCGGGGCCCGCCGATGCGGGGTCCGGCGGGGCCCCATGTGCCGCAGCGTCGCTGTCTTCCCCGGGCATTCCCATCCTCCGCTCCACGAATTCGGGCTCTACGCACCCGAACACATGCTGTAGACGATCCGTGTGAACCGCGGACCGCGGACCGCAGGTCGCTGGTAGCTGGTAGCTGGTCGCGGACTGCGGATCGTAAGTCCCGAAACCCCAGGCCCCTGAGACCCGTCCGCCGCTACATGCCCCCAGCCCCTTCCACTCCCCCGGCCCTCTCTGGTTCCTCCGGTTCCTCCGCGTCCTCCACTCCCCCGGCTCCCTCCGCCGGGTTCGCCACCGCACTCGTTGCCGCGCCGGTTGCCGCGTCCGTTGCGGCGCCCGTCGCCGCGTCCGTCTCCGTCGGCTCGACGCGCTTGCCGGTGCCGCCGGTCGCGTCGCAGTCGAGCGCGGTGCCCGTTACGGGGGCGCCCTCGACGCTGCTGCGGTCGTAGATGATTTTCCGGACCCTGGTACCGGAGCCGGTGAGCACGGTGAGGACGCGTCCTTGTCCCCGCACGGCGCGCAGTCTGGCGTCCGGCAGTGCGGCGGCCAGCACTTCGGCCTCGCGTTCTCTGCCGGGTTCATAGCGGATCTCCGTACGCCTGCCGGGCCTGGCGACAACCGGGTCGACCGTGTCGAGCGTGTCGGGTGCGGCCTGGGGCGGGCCGGTCATGAGCGCGAAACCGTTCTCGCGCAGCGCGGTTCTGAGCCGGTCTGCGGCGGCGCCGCCACCTTCGACCCGTACGGGGACCCTCCCGGGCTCAAGCCCGACGGGGCGCACGCCGGGTGGCGGGCTGAGCCGGGGCTCCAACCTGAAAGGGCGGTCCTCGCGCAGGGCGCGGAAGAGGACGCGGGCGCGTGGCTCGTCCCAGGTCAGGGTGGAGCCCCAGGTGGGAACGCGGTGGTCGAACTTCTTGAGCGGCACGGTGGCGAACTCCATGTCGTCTCCGTCCAGTCCGCGCAGTTCGCCGCCCAGCCGTGCCAGCCGCGACATGGTCAGTCCCGGGTCGGTCGCCACGGTGCCGCGCAACGCGCGTGCCGTGCGCAGGAGTCCGAAAGGGTGGTCCGCGATCCGGGGGTTCGCCAGCTGTTCCAGCAGGCCGGCGACGAGCTGTTGCTGGCGGCGTACCCGGCCCAGGTCGCCCGGGGGCGAGACATGGCGCGCGCGGACGTAACGGAGTGCCTGCCTGCCGTCCGTGTGGTGGTGGCCCGCCGGCATGTCCAGCCCGGAATTGATGTCATGCAGTGGCTTCTTGGTGCACACCGGTGCGCCGCCGAGCCGGTCGACGGCCGCCACGAAGCCGGCGAAGTCGGTCTCCAGGTAGTGGTCGATCCGCAGCCCAGTGGCCTGTTGCACGGTACGTACGGTCAGCTCGCGCCCGCCGTGCGCGTGCGCCGCGTTGATCTTGCCCCGGTGCGAGGTGAGGTGGGAACCGTTCTTCTCCCTGTGCGGCGCGAAGCGTACGTAGGAGTCGCGCGGAATGCTGACCGCGCTGACCCTGTCGCGGTGCCGTGAGACGTGGAGCAGCATCATCACGTCGGTGCACTCACACGCGTCGCCGTTCACATTGAGGTCGTCGCGCCGCTCGCGGGAGAGGCCGGCGCGGGTGTCGAGGCCGACGAGCAGGAAGGTGAGGGCGCGGGACTCGCGCGCGTCCCCCTTGCCGTCGGTCAGCGGCGCGGAGAACGCCGAGGACGCCGAGAACGCCGAGAACAGAGCCCCGGAGGACCAGGGTGCGGAGGACGGGGACACGGAGGACAGGGGTGTCGTCGCGGTGGCCAGGACCGCGCATGCCGTCCCCGCGAGCGCGAGTCCGCGCAGCCGCGCGGGGCGGCTCCGCGCCGGCCGTCCACGGGAACGGGACGCACAGGACCGGATCACACGGGCACCGCGCGCAACGTACCGGCCCGGCGAGCGGTCTTCGGGCGAGCGGGGGGTCTGTGGGGCCAAGGCGCTTCGCACCTCCGCAGCGACGCGACGATCGGAATAAACGATTCCGAATGCTAGGCACGCCCCTCGCCGCTCCCCCGCTGATTCCCCGCCCTCGCACGCTCCGGTCACCCGGCCAGGCCAACCTCGCCGGTCGCTCCCCGCGGCTCACTCCTCGCCGAGGTCGCGCGGCTCCAGCGGCCGGGTCGCGGGGCCCTGGATCACCTCGCCGCCGACACCGAAGCGCGAACCGTGGCACGGGCACTCCCACGCGGTCTCGGCATCGTTGAAGCGCACCAGACAGCCCAGGTGCGTACAGCGCGGGGACACCGCCTTGATCTCGCCCTCCGCCGTCCTGTGCACGGCGCAGCGGCGGCCCTGGACCCGCACGATGGCGCCCGTGCCAGGGGCGATCTCGTCCACGGAGTCCACGTAGGACGGGCGCAGCCTGTCGCCCACGAAGCGCCGGGCGACGGCCGACTGGAACCGCAGCATCGCGGGCGCGTCGCGCGGGCTGAGTCTGACCGGATCGTAGAGCCGGGCCCAGGAGGGCAGCGGCTCACCGGTGATGTGCGCGGCCAGCAGCTGGCCGGACAGCACTCCGGAACTCATGCCCCAGCTGCCGAACCCGGCCGCGACATAGGTGTGCTGGGCCGCCGGGTGGAAGCGGCCGATGTAGGGCACACGGTCGGCGGTGTCGTTGTCCTGCGTCGCCCAGCGGTGCGCGAGCCGGGCCGTGGGGAAGCGCTCGTACGTCCAGGCCGCGAGCCGTTCGTAACGGGCACCGACCGAACCGATGCCGGGCATACCCGGTGTGAACGCCTCGCCGGTCACGATCAGCAGCCGCTGCCCGTCGCCGAAGGGGTACGGCGCCGTGCGCACCGACCGGGTGCCGCGCTCGGGTGTGAGGTACATGCCGCCGGGGTCCTCGTCCTCGGGAAGCAGCGCGGAGATGACCAGTTCGCGGCGGGGCTGCAGCCGCGAGAACATCAGCGCCCTGTCGAAGACCGGATAGTGCGTGGCGACCACCACGTCACGCGCGACGACCTCGCCACCGTTCTCGGCCGTGACCCGGCACGGCTCTCCTTCGTCGAGGCCGAGTACCCGGGTGCGCTCATAGATGAGCCCGCCGCGCTGCCTGATGTCGTCGGCCAGCGCGAGCAGGTACTTGCGCGGGTGGAACTGCCCCTGGTTCTCGACCCGTACGGCCCCGCGCACGGCGAACGGCAGCCCCGTGCGGGTCACATAGGACGCTTCGAGGCCCGCTTCGGCCGCCGCCTCCGCCTCAGCGCGGACCTGGAGTTCGTGGTCGGCCGACTCCACGTAGGTGTGCGCGGGCACGCGTTCCAGCTCGCAGTCGATGCCCAACTCCGCCGTGACAGCGGCCAGATGCTCGATCGCGCCCTGCTGCGAGAGCGCGTACTGCCTGGCGGCCTCCTCGCCACGCGTCGCGCGCAGCCAGCCGTAGCGCAGCCCGTGCAGCGCGGACAGCTTGGCCGTCGTATGGCCCGTGACACCCGCCGCCAGCCGGTCGGACTCCAGCACGGCGACGCTCAGCCCGGCGCGCGCCAGTTCCCAGGCCGCCGAAAGGCCGGCCATGCCTCCGCCGACGACCGCCACGTCCACCTCCACACAGCCGTCGGGCGGAAGGGGCGGACAGAGGGATCCGGTGGCGGAGAGCATCCAGTACGACTCGTAACCGACGGGCAGTGTGGTCACCGCCGCGCCTCCCTTCGCTCCGCACGGCCCTGTGGCGGCCGAGTGGTCAGGTGTTCGTATCCACTGTGTCGTTCCCACTGCCGCGGTGCTCACCCGTGCTCCCCCGTGCGGTTTTGCCCCCTCGGCCCACACTCCACCCGCTCTGTCCCGATCCGGGAATCCGCCCTGGCCACCCACGCGTTGAAGACCGATTCCCCGGATTGCCCCCGCGCAACGCGTTCGGGGCGCTACGGTGTGTGCCCGCGGGGAACGATCGGTCGTTTGGTATGCGCCGGGAGGGGTCCGCAATGCGTGAGGAGAGGCAACTGACGCCTGCTCACCACCTCGAAGATCTGCTGACACGTTCCCAGAATCCGTTCGACGTCTCCGACGCGGTCCTCGACCGGCTGCGGAGCGCCGTGATGTACCGGGTGGAACTGCACGGCTGGAGGCACCGCAACGCGCCTGCGCGCACGCTCCGTTGCAGCAGCTTCCGGCACATCTTCCTGCTCGCCGACGGCAGCAGTCTGCTGCTGTGGGAGCTGTGCTACGACAGCGAGGCCGGGGACGCGGGCGAGCTGTGCGAGGTCTACGACAACGAGGAGTCGCTGCGCCGCTCCGAGCGCCGCGTACACCGCTGGATGGGCGGCCCCGAGGACGCGGACGGCACGGAGGAAGCGGACGGCGGAGAGGTAGGAGAGGGAACGGAAGGCGCCGGAGAGCTGGGCGGAGCCGGGTGCCCCGAGGAGACCGCGGGCTGGCGTGCGCCGGACGAGGACCCGGACGACCGTTACGAGGACGAGGACGAGGACGGATCCCTCGCCTCCGACGACGACCTGGCCGGTCTCTTCGGTGAACTCCCGCCCGGTGTCGGTGGTTTCGGATCCGGTGGCAGCGTGCCCCTCGGTCCGGGGAACGGCACCTTCGGCTCGGACGGCGGGATGCTCGGCCCTGACGGCGGTGTGCTCGGCCCGGAGAGCGGCGTGTTCGGCCCGGACGGTGGCATGCTCGGCCCGGAGAGCGGCGTGTTCGGCCCGGACGGTGGCATGCTCGGCCCGGAGAGCGGCGTGTTCGGCGGCGGGGCCCGGGGGTTCGACGGGTTCGGTTTCGGGAGCCGCGCGTTCGAGGACGCGCTCGCCGACAGCCTCAGGTCCGAGGGCCTGGGCGCCGAGGACCTGGACGACCTCGACTCCGTCGCCGAGCGGGGCGCAGGGCCGGCCCGGATCTCGTTCGACTTCCTGATCATGGCGACCGGCGCCCCGGGACACCGGGAGTACGCCGAGCGCGGTTCGGCCGACCACGCACGGCGCCTGCTGCGGCGTGCCGAGAACGAGGACAGGCCGGGCGACGAGACCCTGCGGCTGCTGAACCGTGCGCTGGGCCACCAGATCCTGCACGTACCAGGGCCCCTCTCACAGGCCGGGGAGTCCCAGGTGTGGTGCTCGGTCTACGAACACGCCTTCCTGCTCCCCGACGGCAGCGAGGTCAGCCTCTACGAGCTGGAGCACAACCTCAGCGGCACCGGACGCCTGGTCTGCGAGGTCTACCTGGAGGAGTCCGGCGCGGGCCAGGCGGCGCACCGCCTCGCCCGTGACCGGGGCATCGACCTGTGAGCCCCCGCCATGCTCCCGTCGCCTTGCGCGGTGCATCCGGGGCGCACCGGGCGCGCGTCGGCCGGCAACTTCGCGGCCATGTACACGTGTTGAGCCTGGCTGTACCCCCTTGTGAGGCTGAAAGAGGCGCCTCTATCGTGGGCTGGCTCGGCCACGCTTGTCCGTGGGCCGCCAACCAACGGAGGGACCGGCCATGTCCGCTCGTGGGCGCCACCGCCGCTACAAGCCCAGCTCCGTCACCCGGGTCTCGCTGCGGGTGACCGCGGGAGGTGCCGGTATCGCGATCCCGCTCGCCGCCGTGCAGTTCGCACACGCGGCGCCGCAGGACGCGTGGGAGAAGGTGGCCGCCTGCGAGAGCAGCGGAAACTGGGACATCAACACCGGCAACGGTTACTTCGGTGGCCTCCAGTTCTCGCAGAGCACCTGGCAGGCGTACGGCGGTACGGCGTACGCGGCACGTGCCGACCTGGCGGCCAAGGACCAGCAGATAGCGGTCGCCGAGAAGGTGCTGGAAGGCCAGGGACCCGGAGCATGGCCCAACTGCGGTCCGAAGGCGGGCCTTTCACGGGGCGACGCCGAACCTGACAGGGCAGCCGGGGCCGGAGAGGCCCGGCAGGCATCGGCCGAGCGCGGCGCCGGGAAGGCACGCAAGGCGGATCCCGCACCGGCGGCGAAGGCGGAGAAGGAGAAAGCGGAGGCAAAGGCGAAGGCGGAGAAGAAGGAAGCCGACAAGGCACGTTCGGAACGCGCCGCCAGAGCCACCGCCGAGCGCCAGAAGAAGCGCACCACGTACGAGGTCGTCGGCGGCGACACCCTCTCCGGCATCGCGGACGACCACAGCGTCGGCGGCGGCTGGCGCTCGCTCTACGCGAAGAACCGCTCCTCCATCGGCTCCGACCCCGATCTGATCCTGCCGGGACAGGAACTGCGGATGACGGGCGCGGCCGAGAAGGCGAAGGCCGCGCAGCCGCGCCCCGGGGCGAAGAAGCCAGCGCCGCGCACGGCACCCGAGAAGAAGGAAGCGGACAGGCCGCAGAGGCAGCAGGCCAAGCCGAAGCCGCAGAAGGCCGAGGCCAAGCCCAGGCCCCAGCAGAAGGCGGGGCCTTCGGCGGCAGCGCCCGTCAGCGGTGTCAGCCCCAGCACCGCCTACCGCGCCTCGGGCAGCAGTTGGTCCTCCGGCTACCACACGGGGGTCGACTTCCCCGTCAGTACCGGCACCACCGTCAAGGCCGTCTCCGGCGCCAAGGTCGTCTCGGCCGGCTGGGCGGACTCCTACGGCTATCAAGTGGTGCTCCGGCACAGCGACGGCAGGTACAGCCAGTACGCGCACCTGTCGGCGATCTCCGTACGCTCCGGTCAGTCGGTTGACGCAGGCCAGCGGATCGGCCGCTCGGGCGCCACCGGCAACGCCACGGGGCCCCACCTGCACTTCGAGGTCCGTACGGGTCCCGGGTACGGCAGCGACATCAACCCGCTGACGTATCTGCGGGGGCGCGGCGTCCAGATCTGACCGGGGCGCCGCCCACCTGAGCACCGGCGTCCGTGCCGGTGGCGGCGGCGGTGGCGTCCGTACCGGTGGCGTCCTTGCCTGTGGTTGGGGCCTGGACGGCGGCGTGCTCGACCGTACGGTCGCACCAGCGCTCCAGCAGGGTGCGGTCGTGGCCGACCGCCAGCAGGGCGGCGCCGGAGCGCGCGCGGTACTCCTCCACCACGGCGACCAGCGCAGCCGTCGTGGAGGCGTCCAGCATGGCCGTCATCTCGTCGCAGATCAGAAGCCGCGGCCCGAGGACGAGCGCACGGGCGACACAGGCGCGCTGCAACTGGCCGTCGCTCACCTCGTGCGGGCGGCGGGTGAGGAGTTCGCCGCCGAGGCCGACCGACTCGGCCAGTTCGGCCGTACGCTCCCCGGCCTCGTCCTTGCGCCCGGTGGCGCGCAGCGGTTCGGCGATCAGCGCGGCGAGCGTGAGCCGGGGGTCGGCAGCGAGCCGCGGCTGCTGGAAGACCACGCCGACCGAGGTGCGCTGGGCACGTGGCGCCCGGTGCCGCCAGCCGCGCGCGGGTTCACCGTCGAGCAGTACCGTGCCCGCGTACGGGCGGTGCAGCAGCGCGGCGACGCGGGCGAGGGTCGACTTGCCGCAGCCGCTCGGGCCGAGCAGCCCGACGGCCTCGCCCGCACCGACGGTCAGCGACACCTCGCGCAGTACGGGAGCGCCGCGCTCGTATCCAGCGGTGATCCCGCGCAGTTCCAGCGCGGACGGGGGCGTGGCCGAGGGCTCGGGCGAGGGCGTGGCCGAGGGCTCGGGCGGGTGCGCGGATGACGGCTCGGACGACGGCGCGTTCACGCGCGGCTCCCTTCGTGGTGCCTGTCCTGCTCGCGGTGCCTGTCCAGGTCGCGGTGCCTGTCCCGCTCGCTGTCCGCCGCAACGTCCTGTGCGGGGACGGGGTGGTGACAGGCGAGGCCCCCGGTCAGCGCGGGTACGGTCGCGCACTCCTCGCTCGCCCGCACACAGCGGGGTGCGAACGCGCAGCCCTCCGGCAGGTCGCCCAGTTCGGGCGGCATGCCGGGCACGGGCGTGAAGGCCCGTTCCGGCAGCGCCTCCAGCAAGCCACGGGCGTACGGGTGGCGGGGTCCCGGTTCGCCGAAGAACGGGGCGGCGGCCGACAGTTCGACGATCCGGCCCGCGTACATCACCGCCACCCTGTCGGCGACGCGCTCGGCCGCCCTCAGGTCGTGGGTGATGATGAGCAGTCCCCGCCCGTCCCGTGTGTGGCCGCGCAGTTCGTCCACGGTCCTGTCCACCAGGTCACGGTCGAGTCCGGTGGTGGGCTCGTCGGCCAGCAGCAGGGGCGCGTCGCCGACCAGGGCCAGCGCGGTGGCGGCACGCTGTGCCAGCCCGCCGGAGAGCTGGTGGGGGTAACGGTCCAGATGGTCGGCGGGGAAGGCGGCGCGCTCCGCCGCCTGCCGGGTCGCCGCCGCCAGTTCCTGACCGCGCAACCCGGTCAACTCCCTGACGGTCTCGGCAAGTTGGGACCTGACGGTCCTCACAGCTGTCAGATGCCCCGCCGGACTCTGCGGTACGAGCCCGATCCGCCGCCCGCGCACGGTGCGGGCGAGCGTCGCCTCGTCGGCCGCGAGCAGATCGAGCCCCGTGCCGTGCAGCAGCGCGCTGCCGCTCGTACGGGCGTTGCCGGGGAGCAGGCCCAGCAGCGCCGAGGCGAGCACCGACTTGCCGCAGCCGCTCTCGCCCACCAGCGCGAGGCACTCGCCGGGCGCGAGGTCGAAGGAGGCGTCGGTGACGGCGGCGATCTCCCGGCCGCCCCGCATACGGAAGCGCACGGACAACTCCCGTACGGACAGCAGCGCCCCGGCCCGCGCCGCGCCCTTCTCACTCACCGCGTCCTTCTCACTCCCCGCGTCCTGCTCGCTCACCGCGTCCTGCTCGCTCTCGGCGTTCTGCTCGCTCACAGCATCAGCTCCGATCGGCGGCGCGGGTTGATCCGCTCCCGCCAGACGCCGGCGAGTCCGGCGATGGCGAGGGTGGGGACGATGATGAAGAGGCCGGGGAAGAGCGTGGGCCACCAGTCGCCGGCGAGGAGGGTGCCGCGTGCGTCCTGGATCATGTTGCCGAGGCTCGCCTTGTGGGTGGGCAGGCCGAGCCCGAGGAAGGACAGCGCCGACTCGTGCCAGATGGCGTGCGGCACCATCAGCACGGCGGCGAGCCCCGCCTGGGGCAGCACACCTGGCAGCAGATGGCGCACCCCGACCCGCCAGCGCGAGGCGCCGCCCGAGACGGCGGCGTCGATGAACGGGCGTGAGCGCAGCGACAGCACCTCGGCCCGTACGATCCGCGCGGTCGACAGCCAGTGGGTGAGGCCGACGGAGATGACGACCGGCCACACGCCTGGCCGGAACATCGCGACGATGAAGATGCCCAGCAGCAGGTGCGGCACGGACGAGAAGACGTCCACGACGCGCATCACCAGCCGGTCCGTCCTGCCTCCCGCCGCACCCGCCGCCGCGCCGACGGCGGTGCCGATGAACGTGGCGGCGAGCGCGGCGACGACGCCGACCAGCAGCGAGACGCGCAGCCCGTAGACGCAGCGCAGCAGCACGTCGCGGCCGACGTCGTCGGTTCCGAACGGGTGGGTCAGGGAGGGCGCCTGGAGCTTGTTCGCCATGTCGACGGCCTGCTCGTCGAGGGGGAAGAGCAGCGGTACGAGAACGACGGTCACGAGCACGGCGGCGACCAGTCCGACCGAGGCGCGCGCCCGCAGCGTACGCGCGCTCGGCCGCCCGCCCAGCGGTGTCGCGGTCGCTGTCACATCTCCTCCAAGGCGACTCGGGGGTCGGCGAGGCCGTACAGCAGGTCGGAGAGCAGGTTCCCGGCGAGTACGGCGACCGTGGCCAGCGTGGTGAGCGCGGCCAGCAGCGGGAAGTCCGTCGCGGTGGCGGCCTCGACGGTGGCCGAGGCGATACCGGGCCAGCTGAACACCGTCTCCACCAGCAGCGCACCGGTGATCAGTTCGGGCACCCGGGAGCCGACCAGCGTGAGGACGGGCAGCAGTCCTGAGCGCAGCGCGTGCCCGAGCAGCACCGTCCGCTCCGCGAGGCCCCGCGCGCGTGCGCCGCGTACGGCGTCCTCCTCCAGCGCGTCGGCGACGCCCTGGCGTACGTACAGCAGGAACCACGGCACCTGGGAGATGCCCAGTACGAGCGCGGGCAGCGCGAGATGCCGCAGGAGGGAGCCGGCGGTGACGGTGTCGCTGCCGGTGTCGGTGAGTCCGCCTGCGGGCAGCACTCCGAGCTGGAGCGCGAAGAACCAGATGCCGAGCAGCCCGAGCCAGAAGGGCGGGGCCGCCTCCAGGGTGTAGGAGACGGAGGTGACGACCCGGTCGAGCATGCCGCCCCTGCGGCGGGCAGCGGCGACCCCGAGCACGGTGCCCGCGAGCAGTGCGAAGGCGAAGCCCGCGGCGCACAACAGCACGGACCAGCCCAGGCGTTCACCGATGACGTCCGCGACGGGCTGGCGCAGCGCCGTCGAGTCGCCCAGGTCCCCGCTGAGCGCGCCGGTGAGCCAGTCCCACCAGCGCACGGGGAAGGGCCCGTCGACACCGAGGTTCTGCCGCAGCTGGTCCAGGGTCTCCTGCGAGGCGCTGAGCCCCGCCGACCCCGCGTACTGCTGTACGGGGTCGAAGGGCGAGGCAGCGGCGACGGCGAAGACGCCGAAGGTCACGGCGGCCAGCACCGGTACGGAGGCGAGCAGCCGCCGTCCCACGAGCCGGGCCACGGGGGCCGCCAGGCGTCGGCGGCCCCCGTCGCGCACGGGTGGTTCCTTCACCCGTATGTGCGTCTCCGTCACTTCTTGGGCTTCCAGTCCTGAACGTTCCACCAGGGCCCGGCACCGATGCCGTGGTCGTGCGGCTCGACCTGCGTGGTGAGGCCCCGCCACTTGTCGTTGAGCACGTAGACGTGGTCGATGTGGGTGAGGAAGGTGTAGCCGGGGTTCTTCTTGAGCGCCTTCTGCGCCTTGTCGTAGGCGGCGTGCCGCTCCGCGGTGTCCCGGCTGCGGCGCCCCTTGTCGAGCTGCTCGTCGACGGTCTTGTCGTCGTAGTAGCCGAGGTTGTTCCAGCCGTCGCCGATCTGCGAGGAGTGCAGCGTCGGGTAGAGGTCGAAGTCGGGGTCGGCGGGGAAGCCGTTGCCCATGAGCATCGCGTCGTGCTTGAGCTTGGGCCGGATGACCTCGCGGCTGCCGGCCTGCACCTTGACGTCGATGCCCGCCTTCTTGGCGTCCGAGGCGTAGGCCAGTGCGTGGTCCTGGCGGAGCTTGTCGCCGGAGAAGTACCAGAGGGTGAAGGAGGCGCGCTTGCCGTCCTTCTTCCTGATGCCGTCCTCGCCCGGCTTCCAACCGGCCTTGTCCAGGATCTTCTTGGCGCGCGCCAGGTCGTGGGGCCGCTCGGTGCCCTTGGCGAACCAGGGGCCGTCCGTGGGCAGCGGCCCGTAGGCGGGTTTGCCCGCGCCGTTGAGGATGGACTTCACCATGGCGTCCCGGTCGACGGCCACGTCCAGCGCACGGCGTACGGCCTTGTCGCCGGTCACCGGGTTGTCGGTGGGGAGGGTGACCGCGCGGTAGTCGGCGGTCTTGGCGCTGAAGGTGCGCTTCTCAGCGCCCTCGTCGGAGTTCTTGTACGCCTTGGCCAGATTGGGCGGCAGGATCGCTCCGTCGAGGTCACCCGAGCGCAGCCGGGTGGCGCGTACGTCGTCGTCCTCGATGATCGCGACCGTGAACTTCTTCACGGTCGGCCTGCCGCCCCAGTAGTGCGGGTTGGCCTTGAAGCTGAGCTTCTCGCCCTTGCGCCAGTTGGTGAGCACGTACGGGCCCGTGCCGACGGGCTTGGTGTTGTACGAGCCGGTGTTGACGTCCTGCCTGCCGGCGACGGCCTTCGAGGCGATGGGGAGCACGGTGCGCTCGGCGAAGGCGGCGTAGGGGTACTTGAGGGTGAAGACAACTGTTTCCTTGCCGTGCCTGTCCTTCGCCTTCACGGTATCGAGTGCGTCCAGCTCGCTCTTGGAGGCGTTGTTGGTCTTCTTGTCGAGGATGGTCCGGTACGTGTAGACGACGTCCTCGGCCGTGAAGGGCTTGCCGTCGCTGAACTTCACGCCGTCGCGGAGGGTGAAGGTGTAGGTCTTCCCGTCGTCGCTGACCTCGGGCAGCTTGGTGGCGAGCGCCGGCTTGAGCTTCATACGGGCGTCATGCGTGAGGAGTCCGTCGAATATCTTCGAGTTGCCCTCCTTGCCGTAGCCGAGGAGCGGGCTGAGCGTCTCCGGTTCCTGTGCGACGCCCACGGTGACCGCGTCGGTGCCACCGCCTCCGCCGCCTCCGCCGCCCGGCGCAGAGCAGGCGGCGACTCCGGCGAGCACAGCCGCGGCGGTCACCCCGGCTGCTGTGGCGGTCCGTACTCTGCGGGCAGACATCTGTGGCACACTCCTGTTGAAGATCACCCGTTGTTGCGAACAGCTCGCAATTAAACATGATGAGGGCGGAACCACGCGCTCCGGGTGCCTCGTTGCGTACTCATGGGTATGCCTGGTCCCGGAGGGGTGCCCCGTGCAGGGGCCGGAGTACTATGCCCCGAAAACTCCCGGACCGGCCGACAAGATCCGGGCGAGATCAAGCCGCAGAACCGCCGATTCCTTCCGTGTGCCGTCTCCGGGTCAGTAGCCTCATGCACCCGACCGGAACTCCCCGGTGAATTCAGCGAGCTGGAGACCCCTCGATGGAACGTCCCGCCTGGGCCCCACAGGGCATCGACCTCAACGTGCCGAGCGTGTCGCGGATGTACGACTACTACCTCGGCGGTTCGCACAACTTCGAGGTCGACCGGGACGCGGCGCGGCGGGCGATCGACGCGTGGCCGGGACTTCCGAAGATCATGCAGACGAACCGTGCCTTCCTGCGCCGCGCCATCCGGTTCGCGGTCTCCGAAGGCGTCACCCAGTTCCTCGACATCGGCTCCGGCATCCCCACCTTCGGCAATGTGCACGAGGTGGCCCAGGCCCTGGACCCGGAAGCCCGCGTCGTCTACGTCGACAACGACCCGGTGGCCGTCGCGCACAGCCGCGCGGTACTGGCCGGCGACAAGCGCGTCGACATCGTCTCGGCCGACTTCCGCTCGCCGCAGGACATCCTGGAGAGCCCCGAGGTCGAAGCGCTGCTCGACCTGGACAGGCCCGTCGCGCTCATGCTGGTGGCCCTGCTGCACTTCATCGAGGACAAGGACGAACCCCACAAGGCCGTCGCCGAGTTGGCCCGTCCCCTCGCGCCCGGCAGCCTGCTGGTCCTCTCGCACGGCTCACCCGAGGGCGGGCCGAGGCGTGACGGCGGCATCGGCCTCCAGAAGGTCTACAGCGGCGCGAGCGCGCCACTGGTGATCCGCTCGAAGGAGAGCGTCGGGCACTTCTTCGACGGCTTCACGATGGTCGAACCCGGCCTCGTCTCCGTGCCACGCTGGCGCCCCGACAGCTCCCCGGAGCTGGAGGACGCGGTCGTCTTCGGCGGCTTCGCCGGAGTGGGCCGCAAGGCAGGACTAGCGGGGTGATCCCCGGCGACGAGCGCGAAGGGCGCGAGGATTCCCCCGACAGCGCCGGCGACAGCAGCAACGACGGGCTCCGCCGCTTCGCGCGGATCTGGAGCAGAGCCGTCTTCCCCGCGACACAGACCTCGATGACACGGGCCGAGCTGGAGGACTTCCTCCACCCGCTCGCCCGCCGGCTCGCCGAGGCACTGCACGCACACCCGTTCAGTCCCGCGCCCGGACGCGACGTGGGCGAGGCCCTCGTCGCCGCGCACTGCACGAGCCCCGACGCGCTGCCCCACGTCCTGGGCGTCGTCGAGTCCTACCTCGTGCTCTACGGAAGCACCCCCGGGCTGCTGTCCGTCGATGACGCGCACTCGCGCTGCGCCAGGCTCCAGCACGCCATCGCGGCCGGGTTCTCGCGCGCGCTGCGCGAGCGCACACTCGCCGAGCAGGAGGCGCTCTCCCGCGCCGCACTCGCCGCGCAGACCACCGTCGAAGAGGCGCTGCACGCCTCAGAGACCCGCTTCCGTGCCGTCTTCAAGGACGCCACGATCGGTATCGGCATCGCCGACATGAGCGGCAGGCTGCGCGACGCGAACGGCGCCCTCGCGCGGATGTTCGGGCACTCGGAGGAGGAGATGCGCCGGCGCAACATCAACGACTGGGTGCACCCCGACGACGCCCCCGAGGTGTGGCGCCTGCACAGGGAGCTGGCGCGCGGAGAGCGCGACCACTTCCGCGTCGAGAAGCCCTACCAGCGCCCCGACGGCACCGTCCTGTGGACCAACCTGACCCTCTCCCTGCTCAGGGACGCGGAGGGCGAACCGCGCTACCAGCTCGCGCTCATGGAGGACATCACCGAGCGCCGCCTCCTGCACCTGCGGCTGCGCTACGAGGCCACCCACGACGAGCTGACCGGACTGCCCAACCGCACCCTCTTCTCCGAGCGCCTGGACCGGATCCTCACACCGGGCAGCGGGGTGAGCAGGTTCGGGCTGTGCTATCTGGACATAGACGGCTTCAAGGCGGTCAACGACAGCCTGGGCCACGCCGTCGGCGACCAGTTGCTGGTCGCCGTCGCCGAGCGCCTCCAGTCCTGCACCGCCACACCCACGCACCTGGTGGCCCGTATCGGCGGGGACGAGTTCGCCGTGCTGGTCTCCGACCCCGAGGGCAGGGAGGAGGTCGCGAGCATGGCGCGGGCCGCGCTCGCCGCGCTGGCGACCCCCATCTCGGTGGACGGCCGCGAGCTGTCCGTACGCGCGAGCATCGGCATCGTCGAGGGGCCTTCGGGCGATCTGGGCCCCGCCGAGGTCATGCGCAGCGCCGACATCACGATGTACCGGGCCAAGGACGCGGGCGGCAACCGTTACGAGGTGGCCGACCCCGACTCGGACGCGCGTGCCATAGACCGTCACAGCCTCACCAACCACCTGCCGGCCGCGCTGGAGCGCGACGAGTTCTTCCTGGAGTACCAGCCGCTGATCCGCATGAGCGACGGCAAGGTCGACGGCGCCGAGGCACTGGTGCGGTGGAAGCACCCCGTGCACGGGCGGCTCGGCCCCGACCGGTTCATCCCGCTCGCCGAACACACGGGGCTCATCGTCCCGCTGGGCCGCTGGGTACTGGAACAGGCCGTACGCCAGACCTGCACCTGGGCCTCGGGCGGGCCGCTGCGCGTGAACGTCAATCTCTCGCCCCGGCAGCTGCACCACCCCGATCTGGTGCCCGACACCATCGCTGTACTGGAGGCCGTCGGTGTCGAGCCCTCCTCGCTGTGCCTTGAGGTCACCGAGAGCGCACTCATCGGCGCCGACGAGGACGAGCTGAAGCCCCTGTGGCAGCTCGCCGAACTGGGTGTCGACATAGCGCTCGACGACTTCGGCACCGGCTACTCGAACCTCGCCAACCTGCGCAAGCTCCCCGCCACCACCCTCAAGCTCGACCGGTCCTTCACCCAGGGGCTCCAGCGCCACCCGGCCGACCCGGTGGACGTCACCTTCGTCGAGGGCATCGTCTCGCTGGCCCACGCGCTCGGCCTCGCGGTGACCGTGGAGGGCGTCGAAACCGAGCACCAGGCCGACCAGTTGCGGGACCTGGGCTGCGACACGGCGCAGGGCTGGTACTACGCGCGCCCGGCCTCGGCCGCCGAGTTCGCACGGGACTGGGCACCCAACGGCTGAGGGCCGCCGCCGCCCGTGGACCGGGAGGCGGGGCGCCGGGCCTTCCTGCGGCGAGTCCCTACGGCAGCCGGGACTCCAGCCATGCCAGCAGGTCGGCCTGCACCTCGTCCCTGTTGGTCTCGTTGAGGATCTCGTGCCGCGCGTCCGCGTAGCCGCGCCAGGTCAGGTCGCGCAGGCCCAGGTAGCGGAAGTCCTCCAGCAGTTCGTGGACGAGCGTCATGCCCTGGTTGCACGGGTCCTGCTCGCCGACGGCGACATGCACGGGCAGGTCGCGGGGAACGCGGGCCAGCTGCGCCGGATCGTTGATCTTGCGGGAGCCGAGCACCCAGTCGAGGGAGAGCCCCGCGCTGAAGGGGAAGCCGCACCGCTCGTCGGCCACGTACAGGTCGACCTCGGCCTCGTCGCGCGAGAGCCACTCGAAGCCGGTGCGGTGCGGGAAGGGGTCGTTGAAGGAGCCGAACAGTTCGGGCACGAAGTCCGATACGGCATCGCGCCCGCCCGCGCTGATCTCCTCCTCCAGCCTGCGGATGTCACCGTCCGGCTCGCTGCCGGGCAGCGAGCGGAACGTCCCGGAGAGCACCAGCCCGCTCAGGCCGGCCCCGTGCTCCTGCGCGTAGTCCCGCGCGAGCTGCGAGCCCATGCTGTGCCCGAGGAGGAAGAAGGGCGTGCCGCCTGGGAGTTCGGCCCGCACACGGTCGCCGATCTCCTTGAGATCGGCGACCGTGGCACGCCAGCCCTCGGCTCCGACGGCGCCGTACCCGCCGGTGTGCTGGGCCGTCGCGCCGTGCCCCCGGTGGTCCGAGGCGACGACGGCGTAGCCGTGGCCCGTGAGGAAGTGCGCGAACCTGTCGTAGCGCTGGGCGTGTTCGGCGGCTCCGTGCGCGATCTGGACGAGGGCGCGCGCACCGCGCTGGGGCAGCCAGGTGTACGTCGCCACCTGCGTACCGTCGGCGACCGTTGTGAAATCGTCGCGCCGTCCTGCCACGTCCAGCCCCTTAGCCCTCGCCCAGCGGTTCTCTCACGGTGCCCGCGAGGAGATCATTCCCCGCGCAGGCGGTAACCGTAGCGGTAGGTGCGGTTCGCGTGAAGGAGGTACTCCTCCAGCGGAGCAGCACCCCACGAGTCGTTTCCGCCGACGCCCATCTGCCGGTGGTTGACGCCCAGCACCGTCTCCTTCCGCGGCTTCAGCTCGTAGGGGTGCTTCGGCCCGTCGAGGTCGGCGGGCGTGAACTTCAGGGCGCTCAGCTCCAGATGGTCGTCGCCGTCAGTGCGCACCCGCAGCCCGGCCCCGTCCTTGCCGGTGAGCGTGGCCCAGCGCACACCGGTGACGTTGCCGCACTGCTGGGGCCGTACGTACGGGACGAACTGTTCCTCCACGGTGCTGCGGTAGCGCCCGACCCCGGCTGCCGTTCTGCGGTCCCAGTAGTTCTCGTGCGGGCCGCGCCCGTACCAGGAGAAGGTCTCGCGCCCCTCGGGGAGCGTGAGCAGCGCGCCCACCATCGGCAGGTCGGGCAGGCCCTTGCCCGGCTCCAGGGTGTGCTCGACCCTGACCTCACCGTCGCCGCGCACGGTGAACAGCGTGGTCCAGGCGGAGGTGGCGGGCGCCGTCGGCAGGGTGCTGCGGACCTCGATGGTGATCACGGAGCGGCCCTCGCGCGTGGTCTTCACCGTGTCCGTCTTCCGCTTGGCCCCCGCCTCCTTCCAGGTCCTGGCCGTCTCGTGGAACTTCCGGCCGATGTCGTTGTCGGTGGGCCCGCGCCAGAAGTTGGGCACGGGGCCCTCGGTGAGCAGCTTCACGCCTTTGTGCCGGAAGTCGGTCAGTGTGCCGCTGCTCTTGTCGAGGGTGAGGGTGAAGTCCCTGCCGGTGACGGTGACCGCGCGGTCGCTCTCCTCCAGCTCGACGGGCGGCAGTGTCCCCGGATCGGGCTCGGCGGGTGCGGGCCGCTGCCAGTCGGTGAGCTGGAGCTGCTCCCCCGCGACCTCGTGCCCTGTCTCGGCCCAGGGGGTGTCGCGGCGCAGGACGAGGGAGAGGTTGAGCCAGTACTCGGCCCCGGGGCGCGGGCGTGCGGGGCGCTTGAGGGGGATGCGTACGGTGCTGGTCCCGCCCGGCTGCGTGGCGGGCGGGCGCAGCGTTCCGTGCTGTTCCCTCTCGCCGTCGCGGGTGACCTCCCAGCGCAGCTCGTAGGGGTCGAGCCCGGTGAACAGCTGCCTGTTGGTGATCTTCACCCTGCCCTGGGCCGGCCCGTCACCGCCGCCGTCGGCACCGGCGAAGGAGACGCGCTGGTAGACGCGCTTGACCTCGTGCAGCTCCGGATCGGGCTCACGGTCGGCGCGGATGACGCCGTTGCAGCAGAAGTTGCCGTCGGTCGGGTACCCGGGCACCCAGTCGCCGCCGTAGGAGAGGTAGCTGCGCGAGGGGTCGCCGGGCACCGGCTTCTTGATGGCCTGGTCGACCCAGTCCCAGATGAAGCCGCCGTGCAGGTTGGGGTAGGACTCGAAGATGTCCCAGTACTCGCGGAAGTTGCCGGTGCTGTTGCCCATGGAGTGCGCGTACTCGCACAGCAGGAACGGCTTGGGGTTGCCCGACTTGCCGTACGCCTCGACGTCGGCCGGCGGCGCGTACATCCGGCTCTCCACGTCGGCGACGGAGTTCATGCCCTCGTAGTGCACGGGCCGTGACGCGTCCCGTTCATGGACCCAGTCGGCCATGTGCCGGAAGTTGTCGCCGCCTCCCGCCTCGTTGCCCAGGGACCACATGACGACGCAGGCGTGGTTCTTGTCGCGCTCGACCATGCTCCGCGCCCGGTCCACACAGGCGTCCTTCCACTCGGCGAGCGAGCCGGGCAGCGAGTCACGGACCTCGTGGCTCTCCAGGTTGGCCTCGTCGACGACGTACAGCCCGTACTCGTCGCACAGCTCCAGCCACCGGGGCGCGTTGGGGTAGTGCGAGGTACGGACCGCGTTGATGTTGTGCCGCTTCATCAGCAGGATGTCGCGCAGCATGGTCTTCTCGGGCACGGCCTGCCCGTAGACGGGGTCGGACTCATGCCTGTTGGTGCCGGCGAAGACGATCGGCTTGCCGTTGATCTCCAGCTTTCCGGGCCCGTAGGTCAGCTGCCGGAAACCGAAGCGCACGCGCTGGGTCTCGGTGCGCTTGCCGTCGGGCCCCGTCACCGTCAGCACGAGCGTGTAGAGGCTGGGGCTCTCGGCCGACCACAGGTCGGGCCGGTGCACCGTGCCGGTCAGCTTCAGCGCCGTGGTGCCCGATGCCGGTGGCTCGGCGGTGCCGCTGAGTTCTCCCGCTTCGACCTCGCGCCCCTTGGAGTCGTAGAGGACTCCGGTCACCGTGTACGTGCCCGTCGCTCCGCCCGTGGTGTCGCGCAGCCGTGTGTGGACGGTGAGTTCGGCCGTGCGCAGCCCGTCCCCGAAGCCGGTGCGCACCTCGGCGTCGTCGAGGTGGACGCGGGGTACGGAGTAGAGGTACACGTCGCGGAAGATCCCGGACAGGTCGATCATGTCCTGGTCCTCCAGCCAACTGCCGTCGGACCAGCGGTAAACCTCGACCGCGAGGGTGTTGTCCCCCTCCTTCAGGTGCGCGGCGATGTCGAACTCCGCGGGCGTGTACGAGTCCTCGCTGTAGCCGACCTGTTCGCCGTTCACCCACACGAAGAAGGCCGATTTCACGCCCTGGAAGGAGAGCAGCACGCGCCGCCCCTGCCAGCCGCGCGGCACGGTGAAGGAGCGTCTGTAGGAGCCGACGGGGTTGAAGGACTTGGGGACGTGCGGCGGCTCCGGCCGCTCGTACCCCGTCCAGGGGTAGGGGACGTTCAGGTAGATGGGCTCGCGGTAGCCGTGCATCTCCCAATTGGAGGGGACCGGGATACGGTCCCAGCCGCTGTCGTCGTAGCCGGTCCTGTGAAAGCCCTCGGGCCGCTTGTCGGGGGTCTCGGACCACCGGAAGCGCCAACTCCCGTTCAGCGAGCGGTAGTACGGAGATGTGGCGCGTTTCCCTCGGAGCGCGGAGGCGGTGTCCCGGTACGGAACAAGTGCCGCGCGCGCCGGTTCACGGTTGACCGCAAAGGTGGTCGGATCCGCGTCCCACTCCCTTCCGCTTCCGGCGTTCGCCGGTCTGCCTGCGGCGGCGAATGCCGCCTTCTGATCTCTGAGGGCGGCCCAGCCTGCGAGAACGCCGCCACTTGCCGTCAGAAAACTCCGTCGTGCCCATGGCTTCGCTTCCATACCCCACAAGACACCACAGGGACCAAGTCACATCAACGCTTTCGCACAGCTTCTTTCACCCCACCCGCACCACTGGCCGCAGTGCCGTCGGGCCGGCCGGTGAACGCCGTTCCCGGTTCCAGGGGTAACCCGGCTATGCCACCGGGTAATGCTCTCCGGGTACCAAGCCATGCAAGATCACGCACCGCTCCATCACCCGCGCACCACCGGCTCAGCCGAGATTGCAGTCCGCAACCCCCGCCCGGCAGGCGGCCAGGCGGAGGTACCCGGGGAGGAGGGCTCGTCATGGATCGATACTTCACGGACCAACGGCACACCCAACTGCGCACCGAGGTAAGGGCATTCGCCCACCGGGAGGTGCGGCCCCGGATACCCGAGATGGAGGCGTCCCGCACGGTCTGCCACGAGGTCTCCCGGCAGATCGCCCGGCGTGGCTGGATCGGGGCGACCGTCCCGCGCGCGTACGGCGGAATGGGAGCCGGACACCTGGCCAAGACCGTGATCATCGAGGAACTCGCCCGCGAGAGCGGCGCCATGGGCGCGATGGTGCAGGCGTCCCAGCTCGGCGTCGCCAAAATCATTCACTTTGGCGACGAGGCCCAGCGGAAGGACTGGCTGCCCGCAATTGCCTCGGGCGCCTGCCTGCCGACCATAGCCGTGACAGAACCGGGCTCCGGCGGCCATGTCCTCGGCATGACCAGCAGCGCCGTACGCGAGGGCGACGGCTACGTCCTCAACGGCAGCAAGATCTACGTCGGCAACAGCCACGTCGGCGACCTCCATGGCGTCGTCGCCCGCACGGGGCCCGGTTCGCACGGCCTGTCCGCCTTCCTGGTCGAGGCGGACCGCCCCGGCTGCACGGTGGCCGAGCAGCGCCCCGCCATGGGCCTGCACGGCTTCAGCTTCGGCGAGCTGGTCTTCGACAACTGCCGGGTCCCCGCCACCAACCGGCTGGGCGACGAGGGCGACGGGCTCTCGGTCGCCTACTCCTCCAGCGTCCTCTACGGCCGGGCCAACCTCACGGCGGTCTCGCTCGGCATCCACCAGGCCATCCTCGACGCGACGACGGCCTTCTGCACGGAACGTAAGCGCTACGGGGCACCGCTCGCCGAACTGGGCAACGTCAAGCTGAAGCTCGGCCAGATGCAGTCCCGGCTGATGACGGCCAGGCTCGCCGCGTACCACGCCGTACATCTGCTGGACAACGGCGTGCCGTGCGACGCGGAGCTGATGAACGCGAAGCTGGTCAATGTGGAGTACGCGCTCGACTCGGCCCGTAACGCGATGGAGATCCACGCCGCGTGCGGCCTGTTCACCGACCGCCCCGTGGAGCGCTATCTGCGCGACGCGCACCACATCTTCGCGCCCGCCGGCACCTCCGACGTCCAGCTGCTGCGGCTGGGCGAGGTGGCGCTCGGCACGGCGAAGGGATCCTGGTCGCACAAGCTCGCCGACACCCTGCGCACCGAGCCGGAATCCGCGCCCGCACGGTGAACGCCCGTTGCCGGGCACCCTCTTCACACCCGTACGGCGAATGTCCCTGGCCGGGCGCCCCGTTCGCGCCCGTACGGTGAACGCCCGGCACGGTGGACGCTGCCGGGCGAGCGGGCGCCGGGTGCTCAGGAACCTCCGGCCTCGCGCTGGTGGATCAGCTCCACCAGCTCGGCGGCCATCGACTTGATGGTCTCCAGGCCCTGTCTGCCCCAGGGCCTGGGTTCCTGGGCGACGACGCAGACGGTGCCGAGCGTCATGTCCGTGCGGTCGATCAGCGGTGCGCCCAGGTAGGAGCGGATGCCGATCTCGTCCACGACCGGGTTGCCCGCGAAGCGCGGGTAGTCGCAGACGTCCTCCAGCACCAGCGCCTTGCGCCGCACCACCACATGCGGGCAGTAGCCGTGGTCCCTCGCCATCACCCGCCCCGGCCGCGCGGGCGCCGTGCCGGAGGCGGGCTCCAGCTCGACCGCCTGGCCGTCGGCGGGGGTGTAGAGCCCGGCGAAATACTGCCGGTGCTCGTCGATGAAGTTGACCATCGCGTACGGCGCTCCGGTGACGTCCGCCAGCTTCCGCGCGAACGCGTCGAACTCGGGAACGGGCGCGTCGCCGACGCCCAGCTCCCGCAGTCTGACGACACGGCGCGGCGCCTCCTCGTCGTCAGGGGTGAGGAGGAGGTGGCTCGTGGGGTCGTAGAACGTCGGGGGCATGTGGACTCCATGAATCGATCAGGTGCTGCACCAGTGAGACGAGTACCTGCGTTCCCGAGCTGGCGAGCCGTGCGTCGCACAGCACGACGGGCACCTCGGGCTTGAGGTCTATCGCTGCCCGTACCTCTTCGGGGTCGTAGTAGAAGGAACCGTCGAACTCGTTGACCGCGACGATGAAGGCGATGCCCCGGCGCTCGAAGAAGTCCACGGCGGCGAAGCAGTGCTGGAGGCGGCGGGTGTCGGCCAGCACCACGGCGCCCAGCGCGCCTGCGCACAGCTCGTCCCACAGGAACCAGAAGCGCTCCTGGCCAGGTGTGCCGAAGAGATACAGGACGTGCGCGCTGCCGAGGGAGATACGGCCGAAGTCCATGGCCACGGTCGTCGTCGCCTTGTTCTCCACGCCTGACAGGTCGTCGGTACCCACGCTGACCTGGGTGAGCAGTTCCTCGGTGCTCAGCGGTTCTATCTCGCTCACGGCGCCGACGAAGGTGGTCTTGCCCACCCCGAAACCGCCCGCGACCAGGACCTTCAGCGCGGTGGGGAACGGGTCGGCGGTCGCGGCCTTCGTCTCAGAGTCGTTTACGGAGCCCATCCAGCACCGCCTCCAGCAGTTCTCGGTCGGTCGGTTCCGGGCCCAGCGGCACGTGTACCGGGGCCCGCGCTGAGATCGCGCCGCAGTCCGCGAGGTCCGACAGCAGGACCTTGGTCACGGCGGCCGGAAGCCGTATCTGCGCGGCGAGTTCGGCCACCGAGACCGGTCCCCCGCACAGTCCGAGCACCTGGGTGTGGTCGGGGCCGAGGTAGCTCTGCGGCCGGGAGCCCGTGGCCATCACCAGGGTCATCAGATCGAAGTGGCCCGAGGGCCTGGTACGCCCGTTGCAGACGGTGTACGGGCGGATCAGCCGCCCCGCGTCGTCGTCGACCAGCGGGGCGCCCTCTGCCGGCCCGGCGTCCCCACCCGGCCCCTGTGCGCGGGGGCCGCCGTGGGAGCCCGGGCCGGCATCGGCGCGTTGCCTGCGCACCCGGCTGCCTCAGTGTCCCGTGGGCTGTCGTGCGGGGGTAGCCAGATACGGCCTGACGCTCTTGACCAGCATCGCCATCTCGTAGCCGAGCACGGCGGCGTCCGCCTCGCGCCCGGCCAGCACGGCCAGACAGGCGCCCTGGCCCGCCGTGGAGACGAAGAGCAGCGAGACATCCAACTCGACCACCACCTGCCGCACCTCGCCACCCTCGCCGAGGCGCACTCCCGCGCTGCGTGCCAGGGAGTAGAGCCCCGAGGCGAGCGCCGCCATGTGGTCGGCCGTATCGGGCTCCAGGCCGTGCACGGCCTTCACCAGCCCGTCGGCGGACAGCAGCAGCGCGCTGTTCGCGTGTGGTACGCGCTGCACCAGACCGGTCAACAGCCAGGAGAGGTCGGTGTTCTGCCCCACTGGGGCTTGGCTCACCATGATCGCGTTCTTCTCCTTGAGGGCGGGCCACGCTAACGGGCGGGGCGGGAGGTGTCCCCGTCGGGGGCCGGGGACGGACCGCCGGGGACCTCACCGCCGGTGGCGGGGTCCTGTCCCTCGGCGAGGTCGGTGAGGTCGGAGAGGTCGGTCCTGCCGGCCTCGTCGGCGAGGCTGGTGCCCCGTCTGAAGGCGGCCATCAGTCCCGGGTCGTGCCCTTCCTCGGCGACCGCCTGGGCACGGGCGCCGCCGTCCAGGAAGGCGGGCGGATCACGCAGTTCGGGCACCAGGTGCTCCTGGCGGCGGCGCTTGGGCAACCGCGGGCGGTCACCGTCTGCCGGGGAGGCCGCTGCCTCGTTACCGCCCTGTTCCGGCGGCTCCTCCCCGTGCAATGCCTCCCCGTGCAACGCCTCCCCCGGCAGCTCGCCCCACTGCGGCACCGTCTGCCCGGCCCCGGATTCCGGGGGGAACCCCGGCTGCTGCGGCCCCGGTTGAGAGGGAACGGACTGCGCGGAGGCGGGCTGCGGAGCCACTGGCTGTGTGGTGACGGGCGGCGGCGGGGCCTGCGGCACGGACGCGGGCCCGGAGGTGAAGGGCGGCGGGGTGCCGGGCCTGTGGGGCGCCGACGTGGGACCGTTCGCCATCTTGCGGACGCGCGCGTGCGAGCGGGGCCGGGGGTCGGGCACGGACGCCGGTGCGTGCCCGGGGGCGCCGGTCTCCTCGGGGAGCGCGGGGCCTGCCGGCTCGGCCCGTACCTGCGGCGCGGCGGCCGGAACTCCGGGGGGTGCGGGACGTCCCGCGTCCTCGGCGGCCGACACCCCGGCCGTGCCCGCCGCCGTGCCCGCGGCCGTCCACCCGGCCGTCCCCGCGGGGGCTGCCCCGGGGGCCGTACCGCTGCCCGCCCCGTGTGCCGTCTCGGAGTCCTCACCGAGCAGGCCCCTGGGCAGGACGAGTACGGCCTGGATACCGCCGTAGATGTTGTTCTGGAGCTGGACGACGACGCCGTGCCGGCGCGCGAGAGCGGAGACCACGAAGAGGCCGATCCTGCCGTCACGCAACAGCTCGGGCACATCGATCTGTTCGGGCTCGGAGAGCACCGCGTTCATGTGGTTCTGCTCGGCCGCCGTCATGCCCAGACCCCGGTCCTCGACCTCGACGGCGAGCCCCGCCGTGACGTGCTGGGCGCGCAGCAGGACCTGGGTCTGGGGCGCCGAGTACACCGTGGCGTTCTCGATGAGTTCGGCGAGCAGGTGGATCACGTCGGCGACCGCGTGTCCGCGCAGCGTGCCCTCGATCGGAGGCACGAGCTTGACCCGCGGGTACTGCTCGACCTCGGCGATGGAGGAGCGCAGCACCTCGGTCATGGTGACCGGGCGGGTCCACTGACGGCGCGAGACGGCGCCCCCGAGCACGGCGAGGTTCTCGGCGTGCCTGCGGATACGGGTGGCGAGGTGGTCGACGTGGAAGAGGCCCTTGAGCAGGTCGGGATCCTCGACATCGTTCTCCAGCTCGTCGAGCAGCTCGATCTCGCGGTGCACGAGGGACTGGAGCCTGCGCGCGAGGTTCACGAAGACCTCGACCTTCTCCTCGCTGCCGCTGTACGTGCTGCGCACCAGGGCCGCGGCCTCCGCGACGGCCACCTCCGCTCCCCGCTGTGCGAGCGCGCACTCGTGGGTCAGCAGGTCCAGGGCGTCCCCGACGGGTTCACTCTCGGGCGCGCGGCTGCGTGGCTGCGGGCGCTCACCGCGCTCCAATCCGCGCAGTATGGCCTGGAGTTCGGCCTGCCCGAGCGCCGTGGATCGGCGCAGCGCGGCGCAGCGTTCCGCCGTGCCCCGCGCCTCGGAGGAGGCGAGCATGGCCGCGGTGACGATCACGGCGCTGACCAGCAGAAGGCTCCCCGCCAGCACTCCCCAGACGGGGGCGCCGACTGCTCCGGCGCCGGGCGCTCCCGTGGCGTCGATGCCGCCCCGTACGCGCATCACGTAGGCGACCACCGCGGCGCCGGCCACCGCGATCAGCCCGGCGGGCAGCACGGCCAGCCGCACCAGGCGGTGGCGCACGGCGGCGTCGCCCGCACTCTCGCGCAAGGGGGTCCTGCCGTGCCGCCGCCGTGCGCCGTTCGCACCTGGTGATCCGGGCGGTACGGGCGGTCCGTGTGGTCCGTGTGGTCCGTGTGGTCCGGGCTGGGCGGCGACCGTAGGGGCGGGACCGGAGGTTCCTCTTCCTGTCTGCACCACGTGGCGCGGGGGTTCAGGCATTGGGTTCCTCGGAGGAAGGTCGAAGAAGGACTGAGGAGTTCGGAGACGAGCTGGAGGGAGGGATGCGGAGCGGGGGGAGCCGCAGCCGAGGAGCTGGAGGGGAGGGCTCCAGGGGAGTGGCCGAACGAGCGGGAGGAACGAGCGGGGGATGAAGAGCGCCGGAGCGGGAAGTGAGAGAGGAGCTGAAGCGGGGCCGGGTGCCGAAGCCGTGGCCACGCTAGCCCTCGCCCCTCCCCCCGCCGGACGCAGAAGGGGTATTCGCCACCCCTCGCCAGCTCCCAACGGGTGAAGATTCCAGGCGTTCGATTGACCCGGCGAAGGGGTCAACTCCCGGGCAGTCACGGCTACTTCAGTAGGCGCGCACCGTGACGTTGACCCTGCCGCGCAGCCCCAGCGCCGCCGGCCCCGAGCCCGGCTCCGTACGCGGGACCCCGTGGTACGCCAACCTGCTGGGTCCCCCGAAAACAAAGGCATCCCCGCTGCGCAGCGACACGTCGTGCCACGGTCTGCCACGCCCCTCCGGGTTGCCGAACCGGAAGACACAGGAGTCCCCGAGGCTGAACGAGACCACCGGCGCACCGGAGCGCTCGTCGCTGTCCCTGTGCATCCCCATGCGCGCCGAGGCGTCATAGAAGTTGACGAGTGCGATGTCGTACGACGCGGCGCACGGTCCCTCCCCGTACGCCCTCAGTCCGTGCTGCTCCCCGGCGACGGCCGCCGCGGCGTCGACCGCGCGCAGCGCCCACTCCCCCAGCCACGCGGGGAACGGCTTCACCGGCTCTCCTCCCCCGTCCACGACGGTCGGCGCGTAGCCGTACGGGTACCAGTGCCTGCCCAGGCTGAGCTGCCGTACGGACATCTCGCCGCCGCCCGGCATGCGTACGGTCCGCAGCCCGGCCGGCGGCTTCGCCCACTCCCGGCACGCCGCCAGCAACTCGCCCTGCGCGCCCGGCTCCAGCCAGCCGGGAAGGTGCACGGCAGCGGGTGCGACCTCGGCCGGGGGTCGCGGGAACAGTTCCTCGTTCACAGGGCCAGCGTACGGCCGCGCCATGACGTAACCTCGGCGGTCCGGGCCCGCTCACGCGCCGCTGACCAGGGACGGAACCGGCCACGGTGCGCGAGGGACCAGCCAACACGACGGCGGGTAACCGCTGCGCGTGCGACGGAGGAGGGTGCGGTGTGGCGGGGAACGAACCGGTCAGCGTGGCACTGATCGACGACCATCCCGTGGTGCTCGCGGGCATCAGGTCCTGGTACGCCGCCTCCGAACGCCCCATCACCGTCGTGGCCGAGGGACAGGACGCGGCGGCGGCACTGACAGCGCCGGGGCGCGAGGCGGACGTTGTCGTCCTGGACCTCCAGCTCGCGCACGGCACGCTCGCTTACGGCGTACTGCGCGGACTGGTCGCGCAGGAACGGCAGGTGATCGTCTACACCATGCAGGACAGCCAGGAGGCCGCGCTGACCTGCCTGGACCTGGGCGCCTTCACCTATCTGACGAAGGGCGAGGGCGAGCACCACCTCGTCGCAGCGACCCTCGCAGCCGCCGACTGCGTCCCGTACACGCCGCCCGCGCTCGCCGGCGCCTTCGGCAGCGACGCCGACCACGACCGGCCCACGCTCGCGCCCCGCGAGGTCGATGTGCTGCTGGAGTGGTTCCAGTCGGAGTCCAAAGCGATGGTCGGCGAGAGCCTGGGGATCTCGGTGCGTACCGTCAACACCTACCTGGACCGGGTACGGATCAAGTACGCCAACGCGGGCCGCCCCGCCACGACCAAGGCCAACCTCGTGGCCCGGGCGATCCAGGACGGCCTTGTCTCCCTCGACGACCTCTGAGCCGCGCCCGCACTCCCCGAGCCCTGCCCTGTGACCTCCGGCGTCCGTCAACTCCCCCTGGTTTCCGCCGACTTCAGACCGACGCACTCCGGTTGGCGCCCGGCCCGGCAGCGGCGCCGCCCCCGGTCCCCTCGACGGGGCAGGAGATCTCGGTCCACAGCCGCCCCTCCCCGCGCACCGTGCGCACCCGCAGCCCGCGCAGCGTGGGCCAGGGGATGCGGGTGTCCGGCGCGTCGGTGACCACCCCGACCCGTACGGCACCGCCACCGCGCACCACGGTCACCCGCGCCCCGCGGTCGGCCGCCAGCAGTGCGGCGAGTACGGGCTCGGTCAGCGCGCGCCGCACCGGCTGGGCGAGCCCTGTGGGTGCGCCTCTGACAGCGAGCTGGACATCGACGCCGTACCGCTCGGCCTCGCCGATGCAGGCGCGCAGCTCGTGTACGAGCGGGTCGGGCGCGAAGTCCCGTTCGGCGAACAGCCTGCGTAACCTGGCTGCCTCCATGCCGCACCGGCGGCGCACCTCCTCGTCCGCCGCGCTGAGCGAGCCGTCGGCCAGCCCCGCGAGCAACGGGAGTGCGGTGTCGTCGAGTTCGCGGTAGCGCTCGCGCTGGTCCGCGTGGATGCGCGCGGAGATCTCCGCCTCCGTCCGCATCCGCTCCTGCTCCCTGAGGGTCTCCCCCGCCGCAGCCGCGACGTTCCGCAGCAGCTCGGCCATGATGGCCGCTGCCACCTGGAAGGCGCAGACCGCCACAGCGCTGACCCCCATGCCGGCGGCGTCGGCCCGGGTGGGCAGCCCCGCCAGTGTCAACTGGCCCAGGGTGAGGGCCAGATGGCAGCCGATGAAAGCCAGCGCCGCTCCGGGGCCCCGTCCGAAGAGCAGCAGCACCCCGAACCAGCCGACCTCCAGGAACGACCAGTGATGGGTGCCCAGGAAGTACGCCGCCGGTAGCTGGCTGGTGGCGACGACCGAGGTCACCAGGGCCGCCAGCGTGCCCGCCGCTGCCCAGTACGGGGGCCGTTGCCTGCCGGTTGCCTCCATGAAGGCGTCGGCGAGCAGGATGAGGGTGAGCGCGCTGAAGGCGGCGAGCTGGATCCATGGCCGCTCGTACGAGGAGAGGTTGACCAGCAGCGCGGGCAGCGCCAGCCCGAAGTGGACGGCGCCGAGGATCACCAGCCCTGAGACCCGCAGCCCGCCGCGCATCCCGGTGGTGATCCGTTCCGTCATCATCGGCTCAGCCATGGGGCCACTCCAGTCGTACGGTCGTGCCCTGCCCTGGCCGTGAGCTGATGGTGGCCCTGCCGCCGACCGCCGCCATCCGTCCGACGACCGAACGCGCCAGCCCCCGCCTGTGCTCCGGCACGCTGTCAGGACGGAAGCCGCCGCCCTCGTCCGTGACGGTGACCACCAGCGTGTCGCCGCTGCGGTACGCGGTCACGCCGGCCCTGTCGACGCCCGCGTGCCTGGCGACGTTGCGCAGCGCCTCGCCCAGGCTGTCGCGGAGTGCGGCGACGGCGGGGCTCCACGCCCTGCCGAGCGGTTCGCCCGGTGGTTCGCCGAGCGAGCTGTCCACGTGGAGTGCGTGGCCCGCGAGTTCGGCCGCCAGCTCACCGGCGACGTCGGCCCCTCCGGTGGTGACGCGTTCGGACGTGAGCCGCTGCAGGTCCTCGCGCGCCTGCGCCGCCAGCACCTCGGGCCGTATCGCCTCACCGCGTACGGACGCCATCAGCAGCGTGGCGCAGGCGGTGTCGTGCAGGGTGGCCAGATACTCACGTTCCTCCCGCCGCAGCGCCTCGTCGACGGCGTGTTCGCGCCGCTCGGCCGCCATCGTCGCCGCGACCGTGTCGGCGCTGCGGCTGCGGAAGAGGATCAGCTGGTACAGCCCGCGCGCGAGAAGCGCCTCCACGAGCAGCCAGCCCGCGTTGGGCAGCGCGTACGTCCATCCGTCGGCGCGGTCGAGCGCGGCGCCCGCCAGGTCGGCCATCGCGAGAACGAGCGAGGCGACGAGCGCCGCGCGTACGGTCTCCGTGGTCTGGTAGGCGACAGCGGCGATGCTGACGGTCACCAGGATCCAGGTGCTGCCGTGCATCGTCTGGGTGTCCGGCACGGTCAGCGCCTGGCTGAGGCATAGCGCCGTGAGCACGCCCAGGTCGGCCACGAGAAGCGCGCGGGAGCCGGGACGCCGGGTTCCCACGCGGTAGTAGAGCAGGTTCCAGCCGATCGCGGCGGCGGCGAGGACAGCGGCGAGGGGTATGTCCCGTACGGGCATGGCGAGTACGGCGAGCACCGCCGCAGCGCACGAGACCACGGCACGGAGACGGTGTCCGTATGCGTGCGCGAACCGCGCGAACTCCGACTCCGCCGGCCCTCGCGGCACCGCCGCCGCGCCGACCCCCGCCACAGCCGCTTCCACAACCAGCCTCCCCGGCACCGGAACCCACCTCGGAATGTAGGTCGAACGACCGTCACACATATCGGCAGGCATCGGTAGCGTTTTCCAGGTCAGCCCTGTGGTCGCAGAGGCCGGAACCCCGCAGGACACGGGCCGCGGAACGCGGCGCTCCGGCGCGGCCTTCCGACCCGGCGGCGTTCTTCCACGCGCCGTCGGCGCACGGGCAGCGGAGGAGTCAGCAACGGTGATAACGAATGCGATGAGGCCGACCGGTACCGCCGCTGAGGCCGACCGCCGTGTGCGGAGGGGCAGCGTCCGCGTGAGCCGCTTGCGCATCACCCTGCTCGGCCCGCTCGAAGTGGCCGGTGACCAGGGAGAACTGTATGTGCCCCAGGGGCGCGCCCGCGCCCTTCTCGCGGTACTGGCACTGCGGCCCGGCAGGACCGTGCCCACGGCGCAGATCGTCACGGCGCTCTGGGACGGCGAACCTCCGGCGTCGGCGCACGCCGGTCTGAGCGCGTACGCCGCGCGGCTGAACGCCGCGCTGGACCCCCGGGGCACGGGCCGCCGCCTCGTCCAGGAGACAGAAGACGGCTATGTGCTGTCGGGCCGCGACGTCGAGGTCGACGCCGACACTTTCCGCTGGCTCCTCGCCCAGGCGGCCGGGGCGCGCGAACAGGACGCCGAGCGTGGCCTGTTGGACCGCGCGCTGGAGCTGTGGCGCGGCGCACCGCTGTCGGGGGTCGACAGCGGTGCGCTGCACCGCACCGTGGTCCCCTCCCTGCACGAGGAGCGGCTGCGTGCCGCGCACCGCCGCCTGGACCTCGACCTGCGCCCCGGGCCACCGGCGCCGGTGCGTACCGCACCCCCCGGTTGCCAACTCCCGCCGCCAGCCGATCCGTTGGGCGGGCGACCGGGTGGGCCGCCGGACGGCGGCGGCACCCTTGACGAGGCCCTGGACACCCTGTTCGCCACCGGCCAGGGGACGGCACGGCGCGACATCGTGGTCCTGCACGGCGCCTCAGGTACGGGCAAGACCGCGCTCGCGCTGCGCTGGGCACGCCGGGCGCGGCCCCTCTTCCCCGACGGCACGTTCTTCGTCGATCTGTGCGGTCAGGGGCCGGGCGCCGCGCTCCCGAGCACCGTGACCGGCACGCTGCTGGGCGCGCTGGGCCTGGGCCAGGAGCACCTTCCGCTGGGCGCCGGCGCACGCCGCTCCCTGCTGCGTACGGCCTGCGCCGGACGCCGCCTCCTGCTCGTACTGGACGACGCCGCCTCGGCAGCACAGGTGCGCTGCGTGCTGCCGGGACCTGGCACCCGCGTCCTGGTCACCAGCCGCCGCCCGCTGCACGGCCTGCCCGGCGGCGCGAGCGCCCAGCTGCACCTCCACGGCCCGGCCGGCGCCGCCACCTTCGCGGTGCCCGGCGGGTGTCGTACGCGTCACGCACCGCTGGCCTGATCCGCCTCGGGGCCCATGTCGTATGGTCAAAAGGACGGCCGTCACAGAACCGAGGAGCGCACGTGAGCCAGCAGTCCGCCGAAACGTTGCTGACCGGGGTCCGGAACTTCCGTGACGTGGGCGGGCTCCCCACCGTCGACGGCCGGAAGGTGCGGCAGGGTGTGCTCTTCCGCAGCGGCCACCTCGCCCATGCGACGACGGAGGACTCGGCGTTCCTCGCCGGTCTCGGCCTCCATACGGTCTTCGACTTCCGCAACGCGGCCGACCAGGCCATGGAGGGCCCGGATGTCGCACTCCCCGGCGTGCGCAACCTCAACATCCCGCTCACGGACCCGGCGGACGGCGCCGAGTTCTGGAAGATGGTCCGCGACGGCGAGCTGGACCAGCTCCGCGCGCTCCTCGGCGACGGCCTCGCAGCCGAGCGCATGACGACCTCGTACCGCACCATGATCAAGGCCCGTACGGCGGAGCACGGCCGCATCCTGCACGCGCTCGCCGAGGACAGCGTCCCGGCACTCATGCACTGCGCGGCGGGCAAGGACCGCGCCGGGCTGTCGATAGCGATCACGCTGCTGGCGCTCGGTGTCGAGCGGGAGGCGATCGAGGCCGACTACCTCCAGTCGAACCAGCCGCACAGGCGGTACAAGGTGCACCGCAGTGAGAAGTCCAGCGCCGGGATGTCCCCCGAGGTCATGGAGCTGCTCGCGCCGCTCTTCGACGCCCGCGCCACCTACCTCGGCGCCGCGTTCGCCACCATCGAGGAGACCTGGGGCAGCATCGACACCTATCTCACCGAGGGTCTGAAGCTCAGCGCGGCGACGCTCACCCGCCTCCGGTCGCGCATGCTGGAGGACTGACCCCCGGACGGCAGCGGCGTCGGGAGAGCCGGTTCAGCGGTGCGCGACCGCCTGCTTGACCAGGGTGCGGCCGAACTCCCACATGAGGCCGCCGCCCGCGTGTGCGTCATCCATGACCTGCTCGAACGCGGTCACGAACCGCTCGACCTCCGCCTCCCCCACCACCAGGGGAGGAATCAGCTTGATGACCTCCAGATGGTCGCCCGACACCTGCGTCAGGATCCGGTGCCGCTGCAGCAGCGGCACCACCACCATCTGCGCGAACAGGCCCTTGCGTGCCGCCTGGAGCATCGTCCACCGGCTCCGCAGGCCCAGTGACCGCGGCTTGCCGAACTCGATACCGATCATGAGGCCGCGCCCGCGCACCGCGTGCAGCAGCTCGTACTTGTCGACAAGTGCCCCGAGCCGCTTGCGCAGCAGGTCGCCGACGTGGCGCGCGTTCTCGGTGATCCGCTCGTCGTCCATCACGGCGAGGGTCGCCAGTCCGGCGGCCATGGCCTGCGCGTTGGAGCCGAAGCTCGCTGAATGGACGAGCACGCGGTCCATCGAGGAGTAGACCTTCTTGAAGATCCAGTCCTTGCCGAGGGTGGCACCTACCGGAACATAGCCGCCAGAAAGCGACTTGGCCACGCACACGAGGTCGGGGTCCACGCCTTCCTCGTGCTGGTAGGCGAAGAAGTCGCCGGTACGCCCGAGCCCGGTCTGCACCTCGTCGGCGATCAGCAGCGCCCCGTGCTTGTGCAGCAGCTCACCGGCGGCGCGCAGATAGCCGGGCGGCGACTCGTGCACGCCCTTGCCCTGGATGGGTTCGACGACCAGCGCGGCGACGTCGCCCCGCTTCAACTCCCGCTCCAGCGCGCCGAGATCGCCGAGCGGAACGGCCGTGTCGGGCAGCAGCGGCGCGAAGCCGTCGCGGAACCCGTCCTCCCCGTTGACGGAGAGCGAGCCCGTGGTCAGCCCGTGGAAGGCGTGGTCGCAGTACAGGACCCTCGGTCTGCCCGTGGCGTACCGCGCGAACTTGAGCGCGGTCTCGACGGCCTCGGTGCCGCTGTTGCCGAAGAAGACACGGTCGAGGCCCGGCGCGTACGACAGGAGCCGCTCGGCCAGCAGGCCAGGCAGCGGCTGGCAGTCGAACCTGGTGAGGTCGGCGAGCTGCGCGTCGAGAACGTCGTGCAGCGCCTGCCGTACGACGGGGTGGTGGCGGCCGAGGCCCATGACGCCGAACCCGGCGAGCATGTCGAGATAGTCGTTGCCCTCGGCGTCGTAGAAGTAGGCGCCCTCGGCCCGCTCGTAGACCTTGTCGAAGCCGAGCGTGCGCAGCATGCGCGGGAGTTGGTGGTTGAGGTGCCGCGTGTGCAGCTCGTAGCGTTCGCCGCCCCGGTCGGCCAGCAGTTTCGCCAGGTCGAAACCGGCGGATCCGGTGGTCACGCCATGCTCCCTTCGTTCGCGCGCGCCCCGCGTTCCCAGCGTGCGCGCTGTGCTCGCTCGCGTTCGTCCCGCCGGGCCAGCTCCTCACCGACACGTGCGGCGACCTCGACCGGGGTGAGCCCGGCCTCGGCGAGGATCTCGTCGCGCTTGCCGTGCGCCAGGAAGCGCTGGGGCAGCCCGAGGGAGCACAGCGGTACGTCGGACCCCGCGTCACGCAGCGCCTCGGCGACGGCCGAACCGACGCCGCCCGTACGGCCGTTGTCCTCGATGACGGCGACCAGGCCGTGCCGCTCGGCCAGGGGCGGCAGTTCGGGGTCGACGGGCTTGACCCAGCGCGGGTCGACGACGGTCGCGGTGATGCCGCGTTCGGCCAGGAGTGCCGCCGCCTCCAGGCATACGCTCGCCATCGTGCCGACGGCGACCAGCAGCGCGTCCCCTCCGGGCCTGTCGCCCCCAGAGGCGCCGTTCTGCTCCGGCCGACCCTCCCTGAGCACGTCCATCCCGCCGACGCGGCGCACCGCCTCGACGGGTTCACCCACGGTGGCCTTGGGCAGCCGCAGCACGGTGGGCGCGTCGTCCACCTCCAGTGCCTCGCGCAGCTCCGCGCGCAGCCGCTCCGCGTCGCGGGGTGCCGCGATGCGCAGCCCGGGAACGACCTGCAGCACGGACAGGTCCCACATACCGTGGTGCGAGGGCCCGTCGGGCCCGGTGACCCCCGCCCTGTCCAGCACGAACGTGACCCCGCACCTGTGCAGCGCGACATCCATGAGGAGCTGGTCGAAGGCGCGGTTGAGGAAGGTGGCGTAGAGGGCCACGACGGGATGCAGCCCGCCGGTGGCCATCCCGGCGGCGGAGACGGCGGCATGCTGTTCGGCGATGCCGACGTCATGGACGCGGTCCGGGTACGCCTCGGCGAACCCGGCGAGCCCCACAGGGTGCAGCATCGCGGCCGTGACGGCCACGACGTCCGGCCGTTCGGCGCCGACGCGCACCATCTCGGCCCCGAAGACCGAGGTCCACGACTGCCCGCCCGGCCGCTCGACGGGCTCACCCGTGCCCGGGTCGATGCGTACGACGGTGTGGAAGTGGTCGGTCTCGTCGGCGAGCGCCGGCTCGTAGCCGCGCCCCTTCTCGGTGAGGCAGTGCACGAGGACGGGCCCGCCGAAGCGTTTGGCCCGCCGCAGGGCCGACTCCACGGCGGCGATGTCGTGCCCGTCGATGGGCCCCACGTACTTCAGACCCAGGTCCTCGAACATGCCCTGCGGCGCGAAGGCGTCCTTGAAGCCCTTCTTGGCGCCGTGCAGCGACTCGTAGAGCGGCTTGCCGACCACGGGCGTGTGCTGGAGCACGCCCTTGCCCCAGGCCAGCACCCGCTCGTACTCGTTGGTGGTGCGCAGCGTGGCCAGGTGGTTGGCCAGGCCACCGATGGTGGGCGAATAGGAGCGCTCGTTGTCGTTGACCACGATGACGAGCGGGCGGTCCTTGGCCGCCGCGATGTTGTTCAGCGCCTCCCAGGCCATACCACCGGTGAGCGCGCCGTCACCGATGACGGCGACGACGGCCCGGTCCGCGTACTCGCCCCCGCGCACCTCGTTGGCCTTGGCCAGGCCGTCGGCCCAACCCAGAACCGTGGAGGCGTGCGAGTTCTCGATGACGTCGTGGTCGGACTCCTCACGCGAGGGGTAGCCGGAGAGGCCGCCCTTCGCACGCAGCTTGGAGAAGTCCTGCCGCCCCGTCAGCAGCTTGTGCACATACGACTGGTGTCCCGTGTCCCACAGGACACGGTCGGCCGGCGAGTCGAAGACCCGGTGCAGGGCGATGGTCAGTTCGACCACGCCCAGGTTGGGGCCGAGATGGCCGCCGGTGCGGGACACCGCGTGAATCAGGAACTGGCGGATCTCCTCGGCGAGTTCCTCCAGGTCGTCCTCGGACAGCGCGTCCAGATCGCGTGGTCCGTCGATGGACTCCAGCAAGGACATGGTCGGCCCCCCTGCTCTCCGAATGCTCCGGTGGTGGTCCGGATGGGTGTGATGGCTGGGTGTGCGCGTGGCTGTGCGCACCGGCTACCGGTTGCCGCCGACCGTCTCGCGCGCAGCGCGCAGGGATTCCTTGAGGGAGCCCATGGTGGCCAGGACGGCGGTGGGCTCGTATCCGCAGTGCGCCATGCAGTTGGCGCAGCGCGGGTCCTTGCCGCGGCCGTACTTGTCCCAGTCGGTCTCCTCGACCAGTTCCTTGTACGTGGGTACGTAGCCGTCGCTCATCAGGTAGCAGGGGCGTTGCCAGCCGAAGAGTGAGTAGTTCGGAATGGCCCAGGCCGTGCACGGGAAGTCGGCCTTGCCCTCCAGGAAATCGAGGAAGAGCGGGCTGTGGTTGAGCCTCCAGCGGGACCTGTTGCCCCCGGCGAACGCCTTCTTGAACAGTTCCCTGGTCTGCTCGACGCCAAGGAAGTGCTCCTGGTCGGGCGCCTTCTCGTAGGCATAGGCGGGCGAGATCATCATCTCGTCCACCTTCAGGTCGTCGTTGAGGTAGTTGAGCACCTCGACGATCGTCTGCGGGGTGTCGGTGTTGAAGAAGGTCGAGTTGGTGGTGACCCGGAAGCCGCGCCGCTTGGCCTCCTTCATCGCCTCAACCGCCTCGTCGAAAACGCCCTCCTTGGCCACGGATTCGTCGTGCCGCTCGCGCAGTCCGTCGATGTGCACGGCGAAGGCAAAGTAGGGAGAAGGCGTGAACTGATCCATCTTCTTACGCATCAGCATCGCGTTGGTGCACAGGAACACATACTTCTTCTTCGCCACCAACTGCCGCACGATCTCCCCGATCTGCGGGTGCATCAGCGGCTCGCCACCGGCGATGGAGACCATCGGGGCGCCGGACTCCAGCACAGCGCCCACTGCCTGGGCCACGGGCATGCGCTGCTTGAGCACACCGGCCGGATGCTGGATCTTTCCGCAGCCCTCGCACTTGAGATTGCAGGCGAAGAGCGGTTCCAGCTCGACGATGAGCGGAAACTTCTCACGCTTACGGAGCTTCTGCTGAAAGAGATAGGAACCAATACGGACGGTCTGGCGGAGTGGCATGGCCATTTCTCGCTCACCTCCAGGGGAGCAGCAAGGATCGGTGCCATTCGAGGAATGCGGGCAGGACACCGCGAAGAACACGGAATGCTGATATTCCACCTCGCAGTGTCCCAATTCGAATCAGTTCGTGTCCGGGAGCATCCACCACCACCCGTACGGCCGCAACCGGACGCCGTGCCGTGCCCGCTGCGGCAGTGGCGAGAGTGGCGGCCGATTCCATGTCGGCGGCGAGTGCCCCCGTCGCGTGCAGTGAACCCCTCTCGGAGCCCCGCACGACGTGATCGGTGCCCGCGAGCGGGCCTGTGTGGACGGTACGGCTCGGGGCGAGCCCGGTGAGTGCGGCGGCGAGCAGTTCCGCACCCGTGCAGGGGACACGCCCTTCGGGGCCACGGGTCTCGTCGGCGACCACGAGGTCACCCGGCCGCATACCGGGCGCGAGCCCGGCGCAGAAGCCGGTGGCCAGGACGGCCGTTCCGCCGGGCACGGACTCGCCGTCGAGCGCGCCGGTCAGTGCCCGGCGTGCCGCCTGGGGGCCCATGCCGCTGCGGAGCAGCCGGATGTCCTCCGTCCCGGTGACGGTGCCCGGGCGCCCCAGGCCGCGGCGCAGCGCGGCGTGCTCGATTCCGAGCGCGCACGCGATCAGCAGCGGGCCTGGGGCGCTCGGGCCTTCCATCAGGCGGCCCGCCCGAGGCGACCGAGGCCGTCCCCGTGGAGATAGCGGCCCAGCGCCGTGACGGGGAAGACCATCCGGTACAGGTGGTAGTTGATCGAGAAGTCCCAGGGGAAGCCGGTTCCCGTGAAGAACGGCTCGTCCCAGTAGCCGTCCTCACGCTGGGTCTCGGCCAGCCAGCTGATGCCGCGTTCGACGGCCTTGCTCTCCTTCTCACCCGCCGCGAGCAGCGCCATCAGCGCCCAGCCGGTCTGCGAGGCCGTGGAGGTGCCGTTGGCGACCCACTCGGCGTCGATGTAGGAGCGCAGGTCCTCGCCCCAGCCGCCGTCGTCGTTCTGAACGCTCTCCAGCCAGGTCACCGCCCGGCGCACGGCGGGGTGCGAGGCGGGCAGCCCCGCGGCGATGAGCGCGGGGAGCACGGACCCTGTCCCGTAGAGGTAGTTGACGCCCCAGCGGCCGAACCAGGCGCCGTTCGCCTCCTGTTCGGCCAGGAGCCAGGCGAGGGACTTGCGGGCCCGCGGGTCGTGCTGCTGCCCTTCGGCAGCCAGCATCTCCAGGACGTGCCCTGTGACGTCGGCCGAGGGCGGGTCGATGACCTCGCCGAAGTCGCAGAACGGCAGCCGGTTGGGGAACTTGCTGGTGTTGTCGATGTCGAAGGCGCCCCAGGCGCCCTCGCTGGACTGCATTCCCAGGTTCCAGCGCACGGCACGGCCGATGGCTCTGTCGACGCGCTCGGGGTCCGGGTGGTCGATACGGCGCAGCGCGAGGGCGACCTCTGCCGTGTCGTCGATGTCCGGGTAGTTGTCGTTGTGGAACTCGAACGCCCAGCCCCCCGGCGGCAGTTGCGGACGGCGCACGGACCAGTCGCCGGGCCGTACGATCTGTTCGCCGAGCATCCAGTCGGCGGCCTTGACCAGCGCGGGGTGGTCGTGAGGCAGCCCGGCGTCCACGAGCGCGATGGCGGCGAGGCAGGTGTCCCATACGGGGGACTGGCACGCCTCCACCATCCGCGTCTCCTCGTCGGGCCAGACGGCGAAGCGGTCGAGGGAGGCGAGTCCCGCCTTCATCACGGGGTGTTCGAGGTCGTAGCCGAGCAGCCTGAGCGCGATCAGCGAGTAGACGGCGGGGGGTTGGATGCCGCCCCAGCAGCCGTCGTTCTCCTGGCGCTCGATGATCCAGCGTGACGCGTCCTTGAGCGCGGCGCGGCGCAACGGCCGTACGGCGACCTTGCGATAGGCGTGCAGGGCGCGGTCGAGCCGCTGGAAGGCGCCGTCCCAGCTGGCGACGGGCACCTTGCGGGCCGGCGGCATCGGCCGGGCGGGATCGCGGTGCAGTTCGTCGATCCTGAACGGCGCGGGGTGCACGGGACGCAGGGCCGAGACGACCGTGAGCGGCACGATGGTCTGCCGGGCCCAGCAGCCGAAGTCGTAGATGTTGAGCGGGAACCACTTGGGGAGGTAGATGACCTCCGGCGGCATCTCCGGCAGGTCCTCCCAGCGCCACCAGCCGAACATCGCCAGCCAGATACGGGTGAAGACCCTGCTGCGCGCGACACCGCCGTGCTCGCGCACCCACGCGGACGCCTCGGCCATGTGCGGCGCCGCGGGATCGTCGCCCGCCAGCCGGAGCGCGACGTACGCCTCGATGGTGGCGGACAGGTCGCCAGGGCCGCCGTGGAAGGTGGCCCAGGTACGGTCCTCGCGCTGCTGGGACCGGATGAAGCGGGCCGCGGCCCGCAGGGTCCTCTCATCACGAATGCCGAGGAACTCGCGCAGCAGCAAGTCCTCGGCATCCATGGTGACGTTGGTTTCCAGGTCGCCCTTCCACCAGCCCGCCTCGTCCTGGCGGGCCAGCAGGTGGTCGACGGCGCGGGCCGTGGTCCGCTCCGCGAGAGCGGTCAGACTCTCCCGTCCTGGCGGCGCAGGCGGAGGGGGAGAGTCACGCTCCGTGGGCTTCGTTTCGGAGACGCCGGGTCCAGCGGGTCCGTCCGTCGTGGCTGTCATCGCCTCTCCTTCCGAAGTGTCCGAAGTGATCGGATCTAAGCGGCTTGCCAAGAATGTCACCTCTGTCGTACGACGACGAAGTCGGCCAGTGCGGCGAGTTGCTCCCGCACCCTGCCCGGCATGTCGACGGAGTCGAGCGCAGCCAGGGCCGTCGTGTGCTGCCGCTGAGCCTCCTGCGACGTCCACTCCCTGCCACCGGCCTGCTCGATCAGCGCCGCACGCTCGGCGAATTCGGCCTCGTCGAAGTCTTCGAACTCTGCCTGGCTCTTCTTCGCGTCGGCTGCCATCAGCTTGGCGAGCCGGGTGGCGGCTTCGCCCTGGGCACCGAGCGCGGCGGCAACGGGCAGTGACTTCTTGCGCTGCCGCAGGTCGCTCCAGGTCTGCTTGCCCGTGCTCTCCGGATCGCCCCAGATGCCGAGCAGGTCGTCCACCGCCTGGAAGGCGAGCCCCAGGTGGTGACCGTAGGACGCCAGCGCGTCGGCCGTACGGTCGTCGGCCCCGCCGAGCACGGCACCGATGGAGGCGGCACAGGCAAGCAGCGCCCCGGTCTTGTTGCCCTCCATGTCCAGGCACTCCTCGACCGTGACGACATCACGGTGCTCGTAGGAGATGTCCTGCGCCTGGCCGTCGATGAGCCTGCGGGTCGCCAGCGTCAGCCGCCGCGTCGCGCGGCCGGCCTCGGGCGTGCCCAGCTCCAGCAGTATCTCGCCGGCCAGCGCGAAGAGGGCGTCGCCGACGAGGATGGCCTGCGCGGGCCCGTGCACTTTCCACACGGTGTCACGGTGCCTGCGCTGCTCGTCCCCGTCCATGAGGTCGTCGTGCAGCAGGGAGAAGTTGTGCACCAGCTCCACGGCAACGGCCCCGGGTACGCCGGTCTCCGGCACGGCGCCGGCCGCCTCGGCCGACAGCAGCGCGAGCGCGGGCCGCACGGCCTTGCCGCCGTCGCCCGACGAGGGGCGGCCGTCGGTGTCGATCCAGCCGAAGTGGTAGGCAGCGACGGTGTCCATGGGGGACGCCAGTCTGTCCACGGCGGCACGCAGCACGGGAGTCGTGAGCGTACGCCCACGCTCCAGCAGCTCCCGCACGCTCTGGGTGTCGACTGCCTCGCCGGGCTCGTTGTCGAGGCGTTGCTTCGCCGGGGTCACAGGGTCTCCTCTGTGCGGTGCTGTCTTGCTGGCCGAACTCGCTGCGTCAATGGTGCTCATGGGCCATTCCTTCGATGCCGGGGACCGGGTCCTGCTCATACGGACGGCCCAACGCGACGAGAGCCTCGCGCGCGGCTGTCGCTCCGCTGCGTACAGCGCTTTCCATGGTCGCCGGCCACCCCGTCGCGGTCCACGCGCCCGCGAGGAAGACACCGGGCGCCGAGGTGCGTGCTCCCGGGCGCAGACGGCCGACGCCGGGAGACGGTGTGAACGTGGCGGTGCGCTCCCTGGTGACGAAGAAGTCCCGCACACCGGCGCCGCGCGCCGCGGGCAACAGCCGCTCCAGCTCAGGGAGATAGCGCTCGCGGAGCGTGGCGACCGGCAGGTCGATCTCCTCGTGCGCCACCGACTGGGAGAGCGCCAGATACTGCCCCTCCCCGGTCATCCCGGAGGCGGACGTACGGTCGAACACCCACTGGACGGGGGTGCCGATCGCGGTGAAGAAGGGGCGCCGCAGCACCTTGCGGTCGTAGATCACGTGAACATTGAGGATCGGCGAGGTGCCGATGTCCAGCAGTTTGCCGGGATCGGCCAGCGCACCGTCGGGCAGCAGCCCGTGCGCCTCGCGCTGCGGTACGGCCAGCACGACGGTGCCGGCGTCCAGCTCTTCGGCTTCTCCCGGACCCTGACCTACCGTCACACGCCATCCGCCGCCCTCTCCCGCGGGGACGACGGAGCGCGCACGGGTACGCAGCAGCGTGCGCACCCCGGCCTTCTCCAGCGCGGCCCGCGCCAGGACGTCGTGGATGTCGCCGAGCGGTACGTGGGCCCAGCCGATGTCGGCCGCGCCGGGGTCGGACAGCAGCCCCGTCTTGAAGACCATGGCGGCCAGGCCCATGGACGCCTCGGGCGCGCGGGCGTTGAGGGTCGCCGTACCCACCAGGTCCCACAGCGCCTCGACGGTGCGCCGCGACTGTCCGTGCCGGTGCAGCCAGGTGCCGAAGTCGACGCCGTCCAGCGCGGGATCGGCCGGGTCCAGCCCCTTGAGCGCCAGCGCGGCACGGCCGACCGAGGCACGCTGGGCGACCGAGAGGTGCGGATAGGTCGCGAGGCTGGCCGCCAGGTGAAGGGGCACGGGAAGTTCGGTGCGCCGCAGCCGGCCGAGCCGGGGCCGCTCGCGGCCGACGTCCAGTACGGGTACGTCGAGGCGCTCCTGGAGCGGCGCGAGTCCCGCGGCACCGACCCGCTCAAGGAACCAGCTGTAGGCGGTGCAGCAGCGCAGATAGACGTGCTGGCCGTTGTCGACGGTCAGCTCGCCGGCCGGCGAATCCCTGGGGAAGGAGAAGGCGAGCCCACCGAGCCGGGGGCGGGTCTCGATGAGCGTGGTCTCCATGCCGGCCTCGGCGAGCCGCAGCGCCGCCGTCGTCCCCGCGAGACCGCCGCCGAGCACCACAGCGCGCCGGGACCTCGCCGGACGCTCACCGGACCACACATCGTCGGCCGTCATGCGCGCTCCTCCCCTGGATCCTGCAGTTCCGTGTGGTCCGTGACCGCTGGGACGCCTCCCCCGCGTGCCGGGTTGCCCGGTGACCCGGCATCAGGCGCTCCGCCGGGACGCCTGCCGTGACACCAGCCTCGCGTCGAAGCCGGAGAGCCCGCGCACCGCGACGAACGCTTTCTCCCGCCCGGGCAGCGAGACCCTGCCGCGCAGAACGGCGCCCGGGTCGGCGGAGATACGGTCCAGCAGGCGGTGGTAGATCCCGGCCATGGCGGCGACACATGCCCCTGAGCGTCGGTCGAGCATCGGCAACAAGCGGTACCCCTCTGCGAACAGCGCACGGGCACGCCTCACTTCGAAGTGAACCAGTCCCGTGAAGTCGGCGCCGGTGGGAACCGTATCGCTGAGAAAGCCGGCGGAGCACCCGAATTTGTCGAGATCCTCCGCAGGAAGGTATGTACGCCCGTTGTCCGCGTCTTCCCTGACGTCGCGGAGAATATTGGTGAGTTGGAGCGCCAGCCCCAGAGTATCGGCGTACTCGGCGGCGCGGGCGGCGTCACGCGCGCCGGGTACCGTGCCGAAGACGCCGAGGGAGAGCCGTCCGATCGCGCCCGCCACACAGCGGCAGTACGCCTTCAGGTCCTCCCAGGTCTCGTACGTGGCTCCGTGCACGTCCATCAGCACGCCGTCGATCAGCTCGTCGAGACCGCCGAGCGGCAGAGGGAACTGCTGTGCGGCATGACTGAGCGCGACGGCGACCGGGTCGGTGTCGTCCCAGGAGACACCACCCTCCCTGATACGCGAGAGCAGCTGGCGTGTCTCCTCCAGCCGCTCTTCCTTCGCCGTCTGCTCCAGCGCCCCGTCACCGATGTCGTCCACCCGCCGGGAAAAGGCGTAGAGCGCCGACATCGCCTGCCGTTTGGCCGCCGGCAGAAGTCTGATGCCGTACGCGAAGTTACGGGCCTGCTGTCCTGTGACGGCCTCGCAGTACTGGTAGGCGGCGGCCACTTGCGGGGGCGGCGTCTGCCGCGCGGACCTGGATCCGGCTCTGCCTTTCTCCATGGTTGCCCGTCACCCCTCTTTTCGCAGGCTCGTCCAGGATTCCCGCAGTACGCCGAGTGTGCCCGCCCGGGGAGTCCCCGCCAGTACGTCGTACCGCGCCGCCCTGATGGCCGCAGCCGCGGCCCGCCCGCCGCCGGTGAACCCGGCGAGCAGCAGCCGCAGCCTGCCGCGCACGCTGCGCACGAGCGGCGTCCCCTCGTCCAGCAGGGCCAGCGCGCGCTCGGTCTCGTAGGCGATCAGAGCGCGTACGGAGGCGTTCGCCGTGGATGCCTTGAGGTCGGCCTCGGCGACCCGGAAGCGGTCCATGTCCTCGGCCGGGAGATAGATACGACCCCTGCCGAGATCCTCCGCGACGTCCTGGAGGTGCTCGATGATCTGGAGTCCCGTGCAGACGGCGTCGGAGCGGCGCAGCCGCTCGGGGGTCGCTGTGCCGGTGATGGCGAGGACGAGGCGGCCCACGGGGTTGGCCGACAGCTCGCAGTACGCGGCGAGTTCGGCGTAGGTGGCGTACCTGCGCACCTTCTGGTCCTGCCGGTTGGCCTCGATCAGGGCGAGAAAAGAGTCGGGCGTCAGCGCGCAGCGGCGAACGGTCGGGACGAGGGCGCGCAGCAGGGGGTGGCCCGGCTCGGGGCCCGCGCGCGCGAAGACACGGCGTACGTCGGCCTCGAAGGCGTCGAGCATGGCCAGGGGGTCGTCCGCCTGGTCGGTGGGGAGGCCCAGATAGGTCGCGTGGGCCTCGCCCGAGGCGATGTCGCTGTCGCCGATGTCGTCGACGAGGCGGGCGAATCCGTAGACGGCCATCAGGTCGTCCCGCCATTCGCGAGGGAGGAAGCGGGGTGCCACCGGGAAGTTCTCGCGCTTGGCCTTGGAGAGCACGGCGCGCGCGTGCGCGTCCTCCTCCGCGGTCACCACGTGCTGCCCATGGCCATTGCCGTCACATCTCCGTTTCTACACCGCTATGAATGAACAGCCTATTTCGGACACGCCGCACGCGCTGGCCAGGGGATCGGGCCAGCGGCACAGGTCAGCCGGGACCTCCTCGCCCGACTTGCCGCGATTCAGCACCGAAACAGCTTACGCCGTACATCAACCCTCCGTGCGAGGGGTGTACGTGCGGAATCAGCCAGCCGCCGGGTGCGTTCGGATCAGCGTGCGGTGAGCCCCTCGATCACGTCCGTCAGCGCCCGTTCGATGACGTGTCGTACCTGCTCGGGGCCGAGGTCGGCCAGCGGCCCGTCGAGGATGAGCGTGGCCACGCCGTGCACCATCGCCCAGGCGCTCAGCTCGGCCCCCGGCCGCCGTTCGGGCGCCATCTTCCCGCAGGCGACGAGCGAGTCCAGGGTCTCGATGAGCAGATCGAAGGAGCGGGACTCCCAGCGCCGGCTGAGCGCGCGCGCCGCGCCCTCCTGGTCGAGCGACACCGAGCCGATGGTCTCGCGGCAGAAGGCGGCACGGAAAAGACCGGGCTCCTCCATGGCGAACATGACGTAGCCGCGGCCGAGCGCCCGCACCCGCTCGACGACGGCCTCGACCCCCTCACCCTCCACCTCGCGGCCCGACTCCTCCATGCGGTCGACGAGCCGCTCCTGCGCGTACTCCTTGACGGCGTGGAGGAGTTCGGCCTGTCCGGCGAAGTGGCGGTAGGCGGCCGTGGCGGAGACACCGGCCGCGCGGGCCGCCGCACGCAGGACGACGGCGTCGGGGCCGCCGTCGCGCGCCAGGTCGATGGCGGCGCGGAGCAGCGCGTTACGCAGGTCCCCGTGGTGGTAGCGGCCCCTGGCGCCCGCCTGCCCGGTCGCCGACGCGTCCCTCGTCGCTCTGCTGTTCGCCTCCATGCCTCCATCCTGCCCGATGTTGACGGCATTAACATCCCCTGCCATGCTCTCCATGTTAACGGCGTAAACATCTGTCGCTGCGTGACTGCCGTCCGCAGCCTCCGCACACGATTCCGGGGGATCCTCCGTGCTCCTACGCATTGCCGACTTCATCCATCGCAGGGCACGTGCCGTGCTGCTGCTCTCCCTCCTTGCCGTGATCGCCATGGGAGCACTCGGCTTCGGCGCCTTCGGCAAGCTCCAGGGCGGCGGCTTCGACGACCCGGACTCCCCTTCCTCCCGGGCGACCGCCGTGATCGGGGAGAAGTTCGGGGGCAACGACAACCTGGTCCTGCTCGTCGAGGCCGAGAGCGGAAAGCTCGACGCACCGGCCGCCAAGGCGGCGGGCCAGAAGCTGACCGACGGGCTCAAGGAGGAACCTGGGGTCTCCCGGGTCACCTCCTACTGGGCGCCCGGCGGCTCCGACCTCACCTCGCGCGACGGCACCCAGGCGCTGGTGCTCGCGCACATCGACGAGGACGACGCGGCTGCCGTCACGGACAAGTGGACGGGTGACCGCGGTGCGGTGTCCGTACGCGCCGGGGGCGCGGCGGCGCTCAACGAGGAGATCACCTCGCAGGTCTCCAAGGACCTGGCCGTCGCCGAGGCCATCGCCGTACCCCTGATCCTCATCCTGCTGGTCGTCGCCTTCGGCAGCGTCGTGGCCGCGCTGCTGCCGCTGGCCATCGGGCTGATAGCCATCCTGGGCACCTTCGCCGAGCTGTACCTCCTCGGCAGCGTCACCGATGTCTCCGTGTTCGCGATCAACCTGACCACGGCCCTCGGCCTGGGTCTCGGTATCGACTACGGGCTGCTGCTCGTCAGCCGCTTCCGGGAACGGCTCGCGGCGGGTGACGAGACGGCCGACGCGCTGCGCGTCACCGTCCGTACGGCGGGCCGCACCATCCTGTTCTCGGCCGCGACCGTCATGGCGGCGCTCGGGGCGCTGCTGCTCTTCCCGCCGTTCTTCCTCCGTACGTTCGCCTACGCGGGTATCGGCGTGGTCGCCATCTCCGCGCTCGCCGCGCTGATCGTCGTACCCGCGCTGCTCGCCGTGCTCGGGCACCGGGTCAACAAGGGCCGCCTCCCCTGGGCCGAGGCCGTGCGCAAGCCCGACGCGCCCCTGTGGGGCCGCCTGGCGGGTGCGGTCATGCGGCGTCCCGCGCTCACCGCGCTCCCGGTACTCGCCGTGCTGCTGCTCGCGGCGAGCCCGCTGCTGGGCGCTTCCTTCGGCATCCCCGACGAGCGCGTGCTCCCCGCGGAGGCCGAGAGCCGGCAGGTGTCGACCGCGGTCCAGCACGACTTCGCAGGCAACGACGCGGGTTCCGTCCCGATCGTCACCGAGGGGCGTGCGGCGCCGGACGAGGTGTCGGCGTACGCGGCGAAGATCTCGGGGCTCGAAGGCGTCGTACGCGTACAGGCCGCCACCGGCACCTACACGGACGGGCGCGCGGTCAAGGCGCCAGGGGCCGCGCACGCCGGGCTCGTCGAGGACGGCGTCAACCGGCTGACCGTCACCTCGGACCTGACGCCCGCCTCGGGCGAGGCACAGGAACTGGTGCGCGACATCCGGGCCACGGAAGGGCCCGGCGGTACGGGAACCCTCGTCGGCGGCAAGGACGCCGAGCTGATCGACTCCAAGTCCGCGATCGGCGACAACCTGCCCGCCGCGATCGGCTGGGTCCTGGGTTCGACGTTCATCCTGCTCTTCCTCTTCACGGGAAGCGTGGTCCAGCCGCTGCGCGCGCTCGTGCTCAACGGTGTCAGCATCAGCGCCTCCATCGGGGCAATGGTGTGGATCTTCCAGGACGGCCATCTCTCGTCCCTGCTGGGCTTCACCGCGATGCCGATGGACACCTCGATGACCGTGCTGATGTTCTGCATCGTCTTCGGCCTGTCCATGGACTACGAGGTCTTCGTGACCAGCCGCATCAAGGAGCTGCACGACGCGGGAGCCGACGACCACCTCGCGGTCACCGGAGGGCTCTCGCGCACGGGGCGGATCGTGACGATGGCGGCCGGGCTGCTCGCGGTGAGCTTCTTCGCCTTCACCACCAGCAGCGTCAGCTTCATCCAGATGTTCGGGCTGGGCAGCGGGCTGGCGATCCTGATCGACGCGGTCGCCGTGCGCGGCGTGCTGGTGCCGGCGGCGATGCGGCTGCTGGGACGCAGCGCCTGGTACGCACCCGGGCCACTGCGCAGGCTGCACGACAAGGCCGGGCTCAGCGAGGCAGGCGAGGGCGAGCCCCTGGACGTCCCTGACCACCAGGAAGCCCGGAAGACACCGGCAGCGGCCGGGGAGCGGGAGAAGGCACCGGCCGGGAGGTGAACCGGCCGTAGGACGGTGGATCGGCCGTGAGACGCCGTGAGACGCCGTGGATCCCGGCGACATGATGAAGCCCCCGCCGAGGCGGGGGCGTCATCCTGTCGCCGGGGGTGTGCCGGCGGTGTCGCGGGCCCGGGTGGGACTGCCGGGCGAGCGGACCGCGCGGGCTACTTGCCCGTGAACTTCTCGTACTCCTTGAGCACCTCGTCGGTCGGGCCGTCGATCATCAGCTCGCCCTTCTCCAGCCACAGCACCCGCTCGCACGTGTCGCGGATGGACTTGTTGTTGTGGCTGACGAGGAAGACCGTGCCGGCCTCCTTGCGCAGCTCGCGGATGCGGGCCTCGGAGCGCTTCTGGAACTTCTTGTCGCCGGTGGCCAGCGCCTCGTCGATCATCAGCACGTCGTGGTCCTTGGCAGCGGCGATCGAGAACCGCAGCCTGGCCGCCATGCCGGAGGAGTAGGTGCGCATGGGGAGGGTGATGAAGTCGCCCTTCTCGTTGATGCCGGAGAAGTCGACGATGCCCTGGTAGCGCTCCTGCACCTCCTCACGCGACATGCCCATCGCGAGACCGCCGAGCACCACGTTCCGCTCGCCGGTGAGGTCGTTCATCATCGCCGCGTTCACGCCGAGCAGCGAGGGCTGTCCGTCGCTGTAGACGCTGCCGCGCTCGGCCGGGAGCAGCCCGGCGATGGCCTTCAGCAGCGTCGACTTGCCCGAGCCGTTGGAGCCGATCAGGCCGATGGCCTGGCCCCTGTACGCGGTGAAGCTGACGCCCCTGACCGCGTGCACCTCGCGCATGCCGCCGCCCGGCCTGCGCTTGACGATGCGGTTGAGTGCGGCCGTCGCGCTGCCCCGGCCCTTGGAGCCGCCGTAGACCCGGTAGACGATGTGCAGGTCCTCGGCGATGACGGTCGGTACCCAGGGGCCAGGAGTCAGCTCCGCCTCGGCCTCCGTCTTCTTCGGAACCCCGGCGGGGGCGCCGCTCCGCTCGGTGTGCTCAGCCACGGCCATAACGCTCCTCCGCCTTCCAGAAGAAAACAAACCCGCCGACACCGATCAGCACCGCCCAGCCGACGGCGAGCGCCCATACGTGCGAGGGAAGATCGGCGCCCGTGTAGTCATCGATGAACGCGAAGCGCATCAGATCCATGTAGACGGCCGCCGGGTTGGCCATCAGGACATCGATCAGCCAGCCCGGTGAGTGGCGCTTCTCCAGCATGAACGGCAGCGAGAACATCACGCCCGACGCGTACATCCAGGTACGGGTGACGAAGGGCATGAGCTGTGCCAGGTCGGGCGTCTTGCTGCCCAGCCGCGCCATGGTCAGCGCCAGCCCTGTGTTGAACACGAACTGGCAGAGCAGCGTGGGCACGATCAGCAGCCACGACCAGGCCGGGAGCTGCCCGAAACCGAGCAGGATGACGACCAGGATGATCATCGAGTACAGCAGCTGCTGGAGCTGCTGGAGCGAGATCGAGATCGGCAGCGAGGCGCGCGGGAAGTGCAGCGCGCGCACGAGGCCGAGGTTCGAGGAGATGGCGCGCACCCCGTTGAGCAGCGAGGTCTGGGTGAAGGTGAAGACGAAGACACCCGTGACCAGGAACGGGATGTAGTTCTTGTCGCCACCGGGGATGCCCTGCCGGCCACCCAGGATGATGCCGAAGATGAAGAAGTAGACCGCCGCGTTCAGCAGCGGGGTGGCGACCTGCCACAACTGGCCGAGCTTCGCCTGGCTGTACTGGGCCGTCAGCTTCGCCCGGGAGAAGGCGAGAATGAAGTGCCGCCGTGCCCACAGCTGCCGCGTGTACTCCGGCAGCGAGGGGCGTGCTCCGCTCACCGACAGGCCGTATTTGGCCGCGAGTTCGGCCGGGGTCAGGCTGTCGTCCGGCGACGGCGGGGGTGTCACGCCGACAGCACTGTCGTGGGTTTCGCTCACGTTGGAAACTTTCGTCCTCACACTGCGCAAGTGGATCCTGTGCCGATGCTCTCAGACACGAGCCTGTCAAATCACGGGAGGGCGTCCCAGCCGCGTCAGACGCCATACCGTACGCCACCGCATGGGCCTCCGAGGCCCCGCAGGTGACGTCCAGCCCTCCTTGAAGCCGCCCATCCACGCCCGCAGCGCGGGCATCGACGGCCGCCTGGCGAGCGTGAGCAGCAGCCATACCCCCAGGTATACGGGCACCAGAAGGGCAGGAAGGTTGCGGCGCGCGAGCCAGACGCGGTTGCGGGCGACCATCCGGTGGTAGACCGCGTGCCTGCTGGGGGCCGTTGTGGGGTGGTGCAGCACCATGTCGGCGCGGTAGTCGATGTTCCAGCCCGCGTCCAGGGCACGCCAGGCGAGGTCGGTCTCCTCGTGCGCGTAGAAGAACTCGTCGGGCAGGCCGCCGACTTCGGCGATGACCTTGGTACGTGTGGCGTTGGCGCCGCCGAGAAACGTGGTCACCCGCGAGGAGCGCAGCGGGTCGGCGGCACGGAGCCTGGGCACATGGCGGCGCTGCGTCTCGCCCGTGTCCGGGTCGGCGATACGGAAGCTGATGATGCCGAGCTTCCTGTCCGCCTCGAAAGCCTCGCGCACCAGTTCAGCCGTATCGGTGCCCGGCAGCAGCCCGTCGTCGTCGAGGAAGAGCAGCGCGTCCACCTCGGCTCCCGAGGGACCGAACGCCTCGATACCGACGTTGCGGCCACCGGGGATGCCGAGATTTTCCGGAAGTTCGACCGTCCGTACACCTGCGGGCAGCTCGGGCAATGGCGCACCGTTACCCACCACCACGACCTCGATGGGATCGCCGTCCTGCTTGGCGACCGAGTCGAGCAGCGCCCGGAGTTCCTCCGGGCGGTTACCCATCGTCAGCACCACGGCGCCCAGCCGCAGCCGCTCCGGGGTTTCCATCTCCCCTTTGCCCCCCGTCACTTGAGCCTGCTGGAGGCCAGGATGGACACGAGGTGCAGCAGGGTCTGCACGAGCGCGATGCCCGCGAGCACGGCGACGCCGAGCCGGGTGAAGAAGAGGTCACCCCGGATCTGGTCGACGACGGCCAGCAGAAGAATCAGCAGGGACGCCTCGATCCCGAGGACCAGCCTGTGGAACTTCAGCGCGGCGGCGGCCTTGCGCGCGAGTGCCATGCCGGAGGAGCGCGGCTCGGAAGCCGACTCCTTGACCGGCGGCAGTCCGCCCTGGTGGCGGGCGACGCCGACCAGGTCGGACTCCGCCTTGATCAGGATGGCGCCGAGCGCGGCGAGGGTACCGAGGAAGGCCCACAGCCAGTCCACCCGCCCCTCGCCCCACAGATCGGCGGCGCGCAGGCCGAAGCCGACCAGGACGGCGGCGTCGCACAGATAGGCGCCGACGCGGTCGAGGTACACACCGCCCAGCGAGAACTGCTTCTTCCAGCGGGCCACCTCGCCGTCGACACAGTCGAGCAGCAGATAGAGCTGGACCGCGAGCACCCCGAGGACCGCCCCGGCGATCCCCGGCACCAGCAGCGCTGGTGCGGCGAGGGCGCCCGCGACGGTCATCACGTAGGTGAGCTGGTTGGGCGTGATACGGGTGTTCACCACGTGCCGGTCCACACGCAGCGAGATCTCGCGCATGTAGATACGGCCCGCCCAGTGCTCACCGCTGCGGCGGTCCTTCACACCCTCGGGGTGGACGACCGGGCGCAGTTCAGCTACCGATGGCTTGTGCATAGTCCGCGTATGCGTCCCTGATCTGGTCGGTGGACAGGTCGAGGTGTTCGAGGATCGTGTACCGCCCGGGCCTTGTCTGTGGCGCGTATTCGACGACCTTGACGAATTCGTCGGCGTCGAAGCCGATGTCCTGCGGCAGCACCGGCAGGCGGTGGCGACGCAGCACCGAGACCATCAGCTTCGCCGTGTCCTTGTCCCCGCGCAGAAACGTGGCGAAGGCGGCGCCGAGGCCGCACTGCTCGCCGTGCGGAGCCGCGCGCTTGGGGAAGAGCAGGTCGAAGGCGTGGTTGATCTCGTGGCACGCACCCGAGGCCGGACGGCTGTCGCCGGAGACCGACATCGAGATGCCGGTCAGTACCAGGCCCTCGGCGAGGACCTGGAGGAAGCCGTCGTCGCTGACGTCCCCGGGGTGGTGCAGGATCGCCTCGCCGGCCTGGCGTGCCATGGCGGCTGCCAGTCCGTCGATGTCCTCGCCGCGCACCTTGTGGCCCAGCTCCCAGTCCTTGACGGCCGAGATGTTGGAGATCACATCGCCGATCCCGGAGCGGATGTAGCGCTCCGGAGCCTCACGGATGACGTCGAGGTCGATGACGACGGCGATCGGGTTCGGCACGCCGTAGGAGCCGCGGCCCGCGTCGTTGTCGAGGGTCGCGACGGGCGAGCACAGGCCGTCGTGCGACAGGTTCGTCGCGACGGCGACCAGCGGCAGGCCGATGCGCGCCGCCGCGTACTTCGCACAGTCGATGATCTTGCCGCCGCCCATGCCGACGACCGCGTCGTAGCGGCCTGACTTCATGGCGTCGCCGAGCTTGATCGCGTCGTCGATGGTGCCGCCGCCCACCTCGTACCAGGAGGCATTGGGCAGCTCGGGCGCGAAACGTTCACGCAGAGCCGCACCGGAGCCGCCGCTGATGGCGAAGGCGAGCTTTCCCTTGGAAGAGATCCGCTGATCGGCCAGCAGGCCCGCCAGGTCGTCCAGGGCGCCGCGGCTGATGTCGACGACTACGGGCGACGGAATGAGGCGGGTCAGTACTGGCATGCGATCTCCCTGCCCTTGGCGAGGTCGTCGTGGTTGTCGATCTCGACCCACTTGATGTCGCCGATCGGTGCCACGTCGACCTTGAAGCCGCGGTTGACCAGCTCCTGGTACCCGTCCTCGTAGTAGAGCTGCGGGTCCTTCTCGAAGGTGGTCCTGAGCGCGTCGGCCAGCTCGGCGCCCGCCTCGGCCTCGATGAGGGTGAGGCCGATGTACTCGCCGGTCGCCTCGGCCGGGTCCATCAGCTTGGTGATCCGCTGGACGCCCTTGGCGGGGTCGACGACGACCTTCATCTCCTCGTCGGCGAGGTCCTTCACCGTGTCGAGGGCGAGGATGATCTTCTTGCCGTCGCCGCGCGCCTCCAGCAGCGTCTTCTCGACGGAGACGGGGTGGACGGTGTCGCCGTTGGCCAGGAGCACGCCCTGCTTGAAGACCTCACGGGCGCAGTAGAGGGAGTAGGCGTTGTTCCACTCCTCCGCCTTGTCGTTGTCGATGAGGGTCAGCTTGACGCCGTACTTCTCTTCCAGGGCCGCCTGGCGCTCGTACACCGCCTCCTTGCGGTAGCCCACGACGACGGCGACATCGGTGAGCCCGACCTCGGCGAAGTTGGCCAGCGCGATGTCGAGGACGGTCGTGTCACCGTCAACGGGCACCAGGGCCTTGGGGAGGGTGTCGGTGTAGGGGCGCAGACGCCTTCCGGCGCCGGCGGCCAGCACGAGGCCGATCATGCGGGTTCTCCTGTTTCGTCGTGTACAGCGGGTGCTTGCGAGGACACCCAGAAACGGATGCTCTCGGTGAGCACCACGGCGGCGATGACCACGGCGAGCGCGGTCAGCGCAATACTGAAGCCTTGAGCGTGATCAGTGCCGCCCAGCCAGAGAGCTGCGGCGATCGTGACCACCAGGGTCCGTCCTTCGTGCCCCCCGACCGCCCGCACCAGCCAGTGCGGAGGCGCACCGGTGCCGCCGCGGATGCGGTACACCGTGTCGTAGTGATGGTAGGCGACCGCCGCGACCAGCCCGAAAGCCGCGGGCACAGCGGCGTCTGCGCCGGATCGGGCGGCCAGCACCAGGATGGTGCCGTATTCCGCTATACGGAAGAGGGGCGGAAGCAGCCAGTCCAGGGACCCCTTGAGGGGGCGCGAGACGGCCACACCGGAGCAGAGGACGTAGAAGAGGGCAGCCACCACAGGCCAGACGCCGCCCAGCGGGGTCCAGAACGCGGTGGCCAGGATCACCGCCGTACCGAGCAGTGCCACAGCGGGCGCTCCGAAGCGCGGCAGGCGCATGGAGCCCAGCGCACGGGCACAGGCCCCGGCCGGCGGGCCGCTGTCGGCGAGCGCGGCCACCGCACCCGCCGCCTGGTCGGTACGCGCGGCCCTGCGGGTCAGCGAGCGCAGCAGACGGCCCGCGGTGGTGTAGCAAGCGGCGAAGGCGCCCGCGATCAGCAGGACGGCAAAGGTGATACGCGGGGTGGTCGCCGCCGTCAGTACCGCGATCAGCGCCCAGCGCTCGCCGATCGGCAGCACGATCATGCGGCGTAGCCATACGGTCCAGCCGGCGCTGTCCAGCTTGTCGGAGAGCGCGGCCGTCGGGCTCGTATTGGCTGTGTTGGCTGTGTTGGCTGTGGAGCCCGCGTGGGACTCGGCGAAGGAGAAGTCGACGGTGTGCCGCGCGGTCATCAGCAGCATCGCGCCGAGCGCGAGTACCCATACGTCATCGCCGTCGGCGCGGGCCGCACCGAGGGCGAGGCCCGCGTAGTACGCGTACTCCTTCGCCCGGTCGAATGTCGCGTCCAGCCAGGCGCCGAGCTTGGAGTACTGGAGGTCGTAGCGGGCGAGCTGGCCGTCCGTCGCATCCAGCACGAACGAGGCGATCAGCAGCACACCGGCCGCGATGTATCCGCCGCGCTCTCCTGTCGCCGCACAGGCGGCGGCGATGAGGGCTGTGATCAGTGAGGCCGTGGTGACCTGGTTCGGAGTCAGCCCTCTGCGCGCGCTCCAGCGGGCGAGGTAGCGGGAGTAGGGGCTCACGCAGAAAGTGGTGAAGAAGCCGTCGCGGGACTTCACGGCCGAGCGGAGCCGTACGGCCTCGTCGTCGACGGCGGCGACGGCCGCCTCGGCCGCACGGCGCTCCTCCTCGTCACCGGGCACGGTGGCGACGAGTACCCCCAGTTCCGGGCGGTGCACGCCGACGCCTTCCGCTTCCAGGAGCCCGGCCACGCTGTCCGCGGTGGGCGGGGTCGCCGGCAGGGACTTCGCGAGCGTCTCCCGCGCCTTGGGCGCGATGCCGACGGCGCCGGGCACCGCACCCGCGGGGAAGCGGGGGTCGGTGAGTGCCAGGCGCAGCGCGTGGGTGTGGCCCACGAAGCCGGGGTCGACCAGGGCGACCCGCTCGCTCACCGGTGCGGCGGAGACGGCAGCGGTCACCCCGGCGGGGTCAGCGGCCACGCGCACCTCGAAGCCGAGCGACCGCAGGTCGCTCTCCAGCGACGACCCGGCGACCGGCGGACCGGTGAGAATAGCGGTCGACAGAACGAACTCACTCCTCGGAAGCTGGCGCACCCGCGCAGGGGACAGCAGGCAGCGGGCAGGACGCGCGTCCTCGCCCGGTCGGGGGGCGGGCAGCACGTCGGCAGAGAGTATCGGATCGTCGGAGCGAGCCTTCACCGAGCGTTCACCGCACCGGCGTTGCCCACCCGGCGCCCGCTTCGGCCAGCATGGTCGATCATGGCGGCGGCCCACAAACCGCGGCCCGATAGGGTTCCCGCATGACATGGTTGATCACAGGCGGGGCCGGCTACATCGGAGCCCACGTGGCGCGGGCCATGGTGACGGCGGGTGAGGATGCCGTGGCGCTGGACGACGTTTCCAGCGGCATCCCCGCACGACTGCCGGCGCAGGTACCTCTCGTACGCGGTTCCGTGCTGGACAGAGCGCTGCTGGACCGCACGTTCACGGAGCACGGTGTCACCGGTGTGATCCATCTCGCGGCGAAGAAGCAGGTCGGCGAATCCGTCGAACAGCCGCTGCGCTACTACGAGGAGAACGTGCACGGACTGACCGTGCTGCTGGAGGCGGTCGTCGCCGCCGGGGTGCGGCGCTTCGTCTTCTCCTCCTCCGCCGCCGTCTACGGCATGCCGGACGTGGACCTGGTGACGGAGGACACCCCGGCCGTTCCGATGAACCCCTACGGCGAGACCAAGCTCGCCGGCGAGTGGCTGGTGCGCGCGACAGGTCACGCACACGGCCTGGAAACGGCCTGTCTGCGGTACTTCAACGTCGCCGGCGCTGCCGAACCCGCGCTCGCCGACACGGGCGTCTTCAACATCGTCCCGATGTTCTTCGACGCGCTCACGCGCGGTGAGGCCCCGCGCATCTTCGGCGACGACTACCCCACTCCTGACGGCACGTGCGTCCGTGACTACATCCACGTACAGGACCTGGCCGAGGCCCATGTCGCCGCCGCCCGCGCGATGAGCGGTACGGGCGGCGACCTCACGGTGAACGTCGGCACGGGCGACGGCGTCTCCGTGCGGGAGATGGCCGGCCTCGTCGCCGAGGTCACCGGCAGGCACGAGCCCGCCGCCCAGGTCGTGCCGCGCCGCGCGGGCGATCCGGCCCGGGTGGTGGCGGCCTGCGAACGGATCAGCAAGGAGCTGCGGTGGGCCCCGCGCTTCGGCGTGCGGGACATGGTGGCCTCCGCATGGGAAGGCTGGCTGCTGCACCACCCGGAGGCGGCCGGACCGGCTTCCTGAAGGCGCCTTTCCGTGTGCGGTGTGGACAGACGCGCTCACAATGCGGAGTTGGCACGCCGACTACGGCACACTGGATCGCGCTGTCCACAGGCCCACAAGAAGGATGAACATGGCGAACAGCTCAGCGGCCCCGATCATGCTCGAACTGGTCGATGAGGACGGGACGACGATCGGCACCGCGGAAAAGCTCTCCGCCCATGTGCCTCCTGGCCGGCTGCACAGAGCGTTCTCCGTCTTCCTCTTCGACAGCAAGGGGAGGCTGCTGCTTCAGCGCCGCGCCCTGGGGAAGTACCACTCCCCCGGTGTGTGGTCCAACACCTGCTGCGGACACCCGTATCCGCAGGAGCCGCCGTTCGCCGCCGCCGCGCGGCGCGTGGGCGAGGAGTTGGGGGCCGCTCCCTCTTTGATGCGCGAGGCGGGAACGGTGCGCTACAACCACCCGGACCCCGAATCCGGGCTGGTCGAGCAGGAGTTCAACCATCTCTTCGTCGGGCTGCTGGACGACACGCTGCGTCCCGATCCCGAGGAGATCTCCGAGACGGCCTTCGTCTCCTGGAACGAGCTGCGGGAACGGCACGCGAGCGACCCGTTCTCCACCTGGTTCATGACGGTGCTGGATGCCGCGCGTCCGGCGATCCGCGAGGTGACCGGCGGCGCCGGAGGCTGGTGACACCGCGATCTACGAGGCCGGGGGGCGTTCTGCGGTTCCGGGCGCGCATCAGGGCGGGGTCAGCGGCAGCGCGGCCCAGATGACCTTGCCGCCCGTGCCCGTCTGCTCGACGTCGCAGACGCCGCCCGCCTCGTCCGTGAGCGCCTTGACCAGCAGCAGGCCGCGACCGCTCGTGTGCTCCAGGAACGGCTCGGCCTCCAGCGCCTTGGGGCGGTAGGGGTGATCGTCCTCGACCGCCACCCGCAGCAGGCCGCCTCCGAGTGAGACCTCGACGCCGATCTCGGGTGAGAGCAGCGCCGCGTGCCGTACGGCGTTGGTGACCAGCTCGGAGAGGATCAGCAACAGGCTGTCCAGCACGTCGTCGGAGACCGGTGTCGCCTGGCGCCTGATCAGGTCCCGCACCTCGTGCCGCAGGCGCGGGACCGAGGCGTCGTCGGCCTGCGCCGTGAACCGCCAGGGACCGTCGTAGGGGCGGAGTCCGGGCAGGCCGGGAGGGTCGGACCGGCCGGCGCGTTCCGGGCGTTCGGGGCGTTGCGGCTCTACCCGCACGGCACACTCCTGACGCTCGGTACGCTCCTGCACCGGCGTCGCGACCGGAGCTCGTCCTCCCGCGCCCAGGGAAACCGCTCTCCCCATGCCCGGGGGAGCCTCGCCGACGACGCCAGGCAGATGCCCACCGCGGCTCTCCATCTCCGCACCCCGCTCTCCTCGGTTGTCACGATCCAACTCTCCGTGCATTGGGTGTGCTTGCAGATGCACTTGCACCGAGTGTTGGTACTGCAAGGGCCTGGTCCGGTCCGCTGACTGCAAGTCGGCACTTATCGATGGCAATTGACAGAAGACTTACGCCCCGATCGCCTCTATGACTGATCTTGCGTTGGCGTCCGCCCCTCCCTGACCCCACCTCCGCAGCCTCCGAAGACCGCGCGGATACGATCACGCGCATGGAGCCGACTCTGCTCACCACGCGGGACGACGGCGTCGCGACCGTCACGATCCACCACCCGGCCAAGCGCAACGCCATGACGCCGGACATGTGGCACCGCCTTCCCGCGCTGCTCCAGGACCTCGCGGCGGACGCGGGGGTACGCGCCCTCGTACTGACCGGAGCCGAGGGCACCTTCTGCGCCGGCGCCGACATCAGCGCCCTGCGCGCACCGGCCGACGGCGGGCCCGCCCAGGCGCAGCAGGGCATGGCGGTCGCAGCCGAGGAGGCGCTGGCCGCCTTTCCCAAGCCCACGCTGGCCGCCGTGCGCGGCTACTGTGTCGGGGGCGGCTGTCAGCTCGCGGCAGCCTGTGACCTGCGGTTCGCCTCCGAGGACGCGCTCTTCGGCATCACACCGGCCAAGCTGGGCATCGTCTACGCCGCCTCCTCGACCGAACGGCTCGTCCGGCTCGTGGGTCCCTCGGCCGCGAAGTATCTGCTCTTCTCGGGCGAACTGATCGACGCCGCACGCGCCCTGCGGACGGGGCTGGTGGACGAGGTGCACCCCGGGGACGGACTTCAGGGCCGCGTGGAGGACTTCGCGCGGAGGCTCACCACGCGCTCGGCGCTGACGCAGGCCGCGGCCAAGGAGTTCGCCGACGGGCGTACGGGGCCTGACCGTATCGCGCACTGGCAGCGTGAGTCAGCGGCGTGCGCGGAGGCGGCCGAGGGGGTGACCGCGTTCCTGGAACGGCGCGCTCCGCAGTTCAACTGGCCGCGCGGCACGGGCAGTTCGGCGCGCTGAAGACACTGGGCACGGCGCCGGAACCGCTGCTTCCCCTGCTCTTCAGGTCGTACGTACCCCCCGGTAGCGTACGGGCATGACATCACTCCCCGAACGCGCCGGGCGGCGCTGTCACAACGCCCTGAACTCTCTGCACTCCGCGCTCTACTTCTCGCCGGCACTGGGGAAGGAACTCGCGCCCTACGGGATCGACGACCCCCAGGCGGTCAACCTCGCGGTACGGGCCGCGCCGCTGGGCGCGGCGACGGCCGGCACCGTGACGGCCACGTTCTACAACTACAGCCACACCCTCGTCGCCCGTTTCATCCCCGAGGTCTGGGAGTCGGCCTCCCCCGAGACGGTGCTCGCCGCGCGGCTGCGTGCCGTCGACGCGACCCTGCGGCGGCTGCTCGGCGAGGAGACCGTCGCCTCCGGCGAGATGGCCGAGGCCGCGCGGCTCGCGCTGCGCGCGGCCGAGGGCTGCGTGCGCGCCGGGCGCCCGCTCTACGCCGCCAACGCCGACCTGCCCGTACCGCCCGTGGCCCAGGCACCGCACCTCGCCCTGTGGCACGCCGCCACGCTGCTGCGCGAACACCGGGGCGACGGGCACATCGCCGCACTCCAGAACGCCGAACTCGGCCCCCTGGAAGCCGTGGTGAGCCACACCGCCAGCGGGCGCGGCATCAGGCCCAAGTGGGCCATGGGGACGCGGGGCTACAACGCGCAGGACTGGTCGGCGGCGCAGGCGCGGCTGGTCGAGCGCGGGCTGCTCGGCGGCGACGGGGAACTCACCGAGCGCGGCACGGCCCTGCGTCAGCGGCTGGAGGAGGACACGGACAGGCTGGACCGTGCGCCCTACGAACTCCTGGGCGCCGAGGGGGTCGCACGGCTGACGGAGCTGGCGAGCGGTTTCGTGAAGACGGCTCTTGAGGCCGGCGCCTTCCCCGCCGACCTGATCGGCAAGGACTGAGGCGGGGCAGGTCAGGTCAGAGCAGGTCAGGGGAACGGCAGGACAGTACGTCGGAGCAGGACGGCGGGGCAGTACGGCGGGGCGGAGACCCACCCCGGGTGGACGGTGCGGCGCAGGCCACCGGCCGCCCCGCCTTCCCCGCACTGTCGGAGTCACCTGCCACAATGCAGGCTCACCGGGGGACCACAGCACCGAGAAGGCGGAACGAACCATCGTGACGACGACGATCGAAGGCAGGATCGCCGAGGAGCTCGGCGTACGCGAGCGGCAGGTCAGCGCCGCGGTCGAGCTGCTCGACGGCGGGTCGACCGTGCCGTTCATCGCGCGCTACCGCAAGGAAGCGACCGAGATGCTCGACGACGCGCAGCTGCGCTCCCTTGAGGAGCGGCTGCGCTATCTGCGGGAGCTGGAGGAGCGCCGCGAGACGATCCTGGAGTCCGTGCGGGGCCAGGGGAAGCTCACCGAGGAGTTGGAGGCGCAGATCCGCGCGGCCGACTCCAAGGCGCGCCTTGAGGACATCTACCTGCCGTACAAGCCCAAGCGGCGCACCAAGGCCCAGATCGCCCGCGAAGCCGGTCTCGAACCGCTCGCCGAGGGGCTGCTGGCCGATCCGACGGTGGAGCCGACCGCGGCTGCCGCGGCGTTCGTCGACGCCGAGAAGGGCGTCGCCGACCCGGCCGCCGCGCTGGAGGGCGCACGCGCGATCCTCGCCGAGCGCTTCAGCGAGGACGCCGACCTGATCGGCGCCCTGCGCGACCGCATGTGGAACAAGGGACGGCTGGCCTCCAGGGTCCGGGAGGGCAAGGAGGAGCAGGGCGCGAAGTTCGCCGACTACTTCGACTTCGCCGAGGACTTCACCGCACTGCCCTCGCACCGCGTGCTGGCGATGCTGCGGGGCGAGAAGGAAGAGATCCTCGACCTCGACCTGGACCCCGAGCCGGCCGAGGCTTCAGCGAGCGAGCCAGGACCGAGCTGGTACGAGCGTTCCATCGCAAACCGCTTCGGCGTGCGTGACGAGGGCAGGCCCGCCGACCCGTGGCTGGCCGAGACGGTGCGCTGGGCCTGGCGCACGCGTGTCCTCGTACACCTGGGCATCGACCTGCGTACCCGGCTGCGGACGGCGGCCGAGGACGAGGCGGTGCGGGTCTTCGCCTCGAACCTGCGCGACCTGCTGCTCGCGGCCCCCGCGGGTGCGCGCACGACGCTCGGTCTCGACCCCGGTCTGCGTACGGGCGTCAAGGTCGCCGTGATCGACGCGACAGGCAAGGTCGCGGCCACGGACACGATCTATCCGCACGCTCCGCACAAGCGCTGGGACGAGTCCCTGGCCAAGCTGGCCGCGCTCACCGAGGAGCACGGCGTCGATCTGATCGCGATCGGCAACGGCACGGCCTCAAGGGAGACCGACAAGCTCGCGGGCGAACTCCTCACGGCCAAGCCAGGTTTGAAGCTGACCAAGGTCATGGTCTCGGAGGCCGGCGCCTCGGTCTACTCCGCTTCCGCCTACGCCTCACGGGAGCTGCCCGAGCTGGATGTGTCACTGCGCGGCGCCGTCTCCATCGCGCGGCGGCTCCAGGACCCGCTGGCCGAGCTGGTGAAGATCGACCCGAAGTCGATCGGCGTGGGCCAGTACCAGCACGACCTGTCCGAGATGAAGCTGTCGCGCTCGCTGGACGCGGTCGTCGAGGACTGTGTGAACGGCGTCGGTGTGGACGTCAACACCGCGTCGGCACCGCTGCTTTCGCGGGTTTCGGGCATCGGCTCCGTACTGGCCGAGAACATCGTGGCGCACCGGGACGGCAACGGCCCGTTCAAGAGCAGGAAGGAGCTGAAGGACGTCGCGCGGCTCGGCCCCAAGGCGTTCGAGCAGTGCGCCGGCTTCCTGCGTGTCCTGGGCGGAGACGACCCGCTGGACGCCTCGGCCGTGCACCCGGAGGCGTATCCGGTGGTGCGGGACATGGTGAAGGCGGCCGGCACGGACGTTCCCTCGCTCATCGGCAACTCCACCGTGCTGCGCGCCCTGGACCCCAAGGACTTCGTGAAGGGCCCCGCAGGGGACGGCGGTTCGGGGAACGCGCCCACCATCGGGCTGCCGACCGTCACCGACATCCTGCGCGAGCTGGAGAAGCCGGGCCGTGACCCCCGGCCGGCCTTCCGTACGGCGAGCTTCAGGGAAGGCGTCGAGAAGCTGACCGACCTGGAGCCCGGAATGGTGCTGGAGGGCGTGGTGACGAACGTCGCCGCCTTCGGTGCCTTCGTGGACGTCGGGGTGCACCAGGACGGTCTGGTGCATGTCTCGGCGATGTCGAAGACATTCGTGAAGGACCCGCGCGACGTGGTCAAGCCCGGCGACATCGTCAGGGTCAAGGTCCAGGAGGTGGACGAGGCCCGCAAGCGCATCTCGCTCACGCTGCGGCTGGACGAGGAGGCCGAAGCGGAGGGCGGCTCCTCGACCCGGCGCGGGCGTGAGGGCCGCGAGGGATCCCGCCAGCGTGGCGGCGGCAACGGCGGCACGCGCGGCGGGGCACGCGGCGCGGGCGGCAACGCCACCGGCGGCGGCAAGGGCGGTGGCGCACCCCGTCAGCGGCAGGGCGAGGGCGGTGCGCCCAAGGGCGGCGCAGCCGCCAAGGGTGGCGGCGCAGGGGCCAAGGGCGGCGGCGGTGCCGGTGCCGGGAAGCGGCGCGGCGCGGGGTCCTCGGCTCCGGCACCCGGCAACAGTGAGATGGCCGAGGCGCTGCGGCGGGCCGGCCTGGCGTAACCGCGCCTCGGGGCTGGACCGGTCCGGCGCAGGCCGGCCAGGTCCAGCCCTTTCACATGTCGGATGCCGGTGTCACGAACTCCGGTGTCAGAGGCGGATCATGACCTCGTCGAGGGGCTTGCGGGCGAGGTCGGGAACGCGGGTTCCGGGCAGCGGGTAGCCGACCGGGACCACGTAGGCGCCGCGTTCCTCGGGTGGGCGTTCGCAGATCTCGTTGAGGAACCGCATGGGGCTCGGGGTGTGGGTGAGGGTGGCGAGGCCCGCCTGGTGGAGGGTGGCGAGGAGCAGCCCGACGGCGATGCCGACGGACTCCTTCGTGTAGTACGGGCGTGGGGAGTGCGGCCCCTTGTGGACCTCGAAGACGACGATGACGGCGGGCGCCGACTCCAGGAACGGCTTGTGCTCGTCGGTGCCCAGTGGCGCGAGCGCCTCCAGCCACTCGTCCGTGGCACGGCGGCCGTAGAACTCGCGTTCCTCCTCCTCCGCCGCCTCCCGCAGGCGGCGCTTGCGCGCTGGATCGGTGAGGACGACGAAGCGCCAGGGCTGGACATGGGCCCCGCTGGGCGCCGTGGCGGCCGTGCGGATCGCCCACTCCACGACGCCTTCCGGGATCGGCCGGGAGTCGAAGTCGCGGACGGTGCGGCGGCGGGACATGACCTCGTAGAAGGACCGGGCTCGGCCCTCCGCCTCCTGAGCGGGGACCTCCATCGGCCGGAGCGGAACCGTCGGGTAGGGGCTGCTCGGGCCGGAACTCGGGCTGGGTTCTGTGGTACGGACCATGGCGGCAGCACAGCACATTCGGGTACGTCACAAAAGGCTTGCGGGGCCCGGGCTCCGCGCGTATGGTCCCGTCTTGGCTCTGTTGCCGTCGATTGGAGAGGCCGTTGCGCATCTGAGGTCCTGAGACACCGTGTGCCCCGTTTGTGTGCCACGAGTGTGACCTTGGAAGCGAGCAGGCCGTCACTCCGTGTATTCTGCGGATTTCGCGTATTTCCCGCGCTTCGCGCCCTCTCTCGTTCTCCCGCCTCGGCCGTGTATCTCCGGCAGGGGCTCGGTGTCTCCCGCGTTGTTCACCGCCCACCGCGATGCGACCTGGGGAGACCCCATGCATACCTTCACCACCCATTCCGTCACCTGCTCCCGGCTGTCCTTCTCCTGGCAGGACGGCACGCCCCTGCTCCAGGACTTCGATCTGACCGTCGGCCCCGGCCGTACGGGCCTGATCGGGCTCAACGGCACGGGAAAGTCCACCCTGTTGAAGCTGATCGCGGGCGAGCTGCGCCCGGCTTCCGGCAGCGTCAAGGTCACGGGTGAGGTCGGGTACCTGCCGCAGAACCTCGCCCTGGAGACCGGGAGGCGCGTCGACGAGACGCTCGGCATCGCAGCGACCCGGGCCGCGCTGCACGCCATCGAGGCAGGTGACGCGAGCGAGGAGCACTTCACGGCCGTCGGCGACGACTGGGACGTCGAGGAGCGCGCCCGCGCCACCCTCGACCAGCTCGGGCTCGGGCATGTGGGCCTCGACCGCACCGTCGGTGAGGTCTCGGGCGGCGAGTCGGTACTGCTGCGCCTCGCCGCGTTGCTGCTGGCCAGGCCGGGCGTACTGCTCCTGGACGAGCCCACCAACAACCTCGACAGGCAGGCACGGCGCAGGCTCTACGAGGCCGTCGCCGGCTGGACCGGTGTCCTCGTCGTCGTCAGCCATGACCGCGAACTGCTGGCCCATGTCGACCAGATCGCCGATCTGCGCGGCGGCGAGGTCGTCTGGTACGGCGGCAACCTGGAGGCGTACGAGGAGGCTGTCGCCATCGAACAGGAGGCCGCCGAGCGGAGGGTGCGGGCCGCCGAGACCGACGTGAGGAGGCAGAAGCGGGAGCTGGACGAGGCGCAGACGAAGCTCGCGCGCAGGGCCGGCTACGGCAAGAAGATGCAGGCGCAGAAGCGCGAGCCGAAGATCGTGATGGGCAACCGCAAGCGCTCGGCGCAGGAGTCGGCCGGCAAGCACCGGATCCTGCACGAACAGCGCCTGGAGCACGCCAAGGAGCGCCTGGACGAGGCGGCCGAGCGGGTCAGGAACGACGCGGAGATCCGTGTCGAACTGCCCTTCACCGCCGTGCCGCGCGGGCGGCAGGTTCTCACGCTGCGCGAAGCGGGACTGCGGCACGGGGCCCGCGTCACGCTCGATGTGCACGGGCCCGACCGGATCGCCCTGGTCGGGCGGAACGGCGCGGGCAAGTCGACGCTGCTGCGCACCGTCGCGGGCGAGATCCCGCCCGTGGACGGCGAGGTGCGCACGCATGTGCCGATGCGGTACCTGCCGCAGCGGCTCGATGTGCTGGACGACGCGCTGTCCATCGTGGAGAACGTCGCCCAGCTGGCGCCTGACGCCACCAATCAGCAGATCAGGTCGCGGCTCGCGAAGTTCCTCTTCCGTAGGGAGCGCGCCGATCAGATCGTGGGAACGCTGTCCGGCGGTGAGCGGTTCAGGGCCACGCTGGCCGCGGTGATGCTGGCCTCGCCCGCACCGCAGTTGCTGCTGCTGGACGAGCCCACGAACAACCTGGACCTCGCGAGCGTACGGCAGTTGCGGGCCGCGCTGGAGGGGTACGAGGGCGCGCTCGTGGTGGCCAGCCACGATGTCGCCTTCCTGCGCGAGATCGGGATCACCCGGTGGCTGGGGCTCCAGGACGGCGAACTCGTGGAGGTGGACCCGGACACTCTGTAGCGGCAGCCGGGCCGCCTCGACCGACCGTCGAGGCGGCCCGGCCGACCGTCGAGGCGGCACGGTGGACGGGCGAGGCGCTCAGCCGACCGGGGTCACCAGGACGCAGCTCGTGGTGCGGGCCACGACGTGTGCCGCCCTGGGCGGGAGGTCGATGTGGTGCTCTCCCGCGGTGAGTTGGGTGTCGAGCAGGTCGTAGGTGTGGGTGCGGTTCAGGCGGTCGACGCGGTACGCGGTGAGCTGGACGCGGCAGGGCGTGCCGACCGTGAGGGTGGCCGTGCCGCCTGAGGCGTCGAGGGCGGTGAGCTGCCGCTGTCCGTAGGCGCTCCGGTCGAGCGCGGCCTCGATCTGCGCGACGAGTACGGGGACGATGGGCGCGAGCCCGTCGACGATCGTGGCATCGGATCCCGCGGCGGCGAACGCGGCGCGTACGGCGGCCTGTTCCTCCGCACCGATGCTGGAGCCTATGGCCACGGCACCGTAGCTGTTCAGCTCCTCAGCCGAGGCGAGCGCCGCGTCGCGGGAGATCTCGGCACTGATCCCGATCTGCCGCAGCGCCTTGGCGAGCCGCGCGAGCACGGCGGCACGTGCGCCCACGAGCAGGACGCGCCGCGTGGGCGCCTCGGCGGCGCCGTCGGCGATCACGCGCTCCAACTCGTCGCGGTACTGCTCCACATGGAAGCGGAAGGGGCCTATGCCGGGGTACCCGTTGCGTTCGAGGTCGGCGGTGCCGTCCGTCTGCCAGGCGAAGTCGCGCCAGATGATGGCGTCGTCCTCGCGTTCGATGACGGCGGTGACGGCACCGCAGTCCAGTCCCTCGCACTCCGGACAGCCGTAGAGGACGTAACGGCCTCCGTCCAGGGGCGGTTCGGCCTCCAGGAGCAGCCGCTGGACATGGGCGGTGAAGACCGTTGGCCCCAGGTCGGCGGCGAGCGGGGAGACCGCGTCCACGTCGTCGAGGCGGAGCAGGAGGGGCCGGCCGTCCACGATGAAGTCGAGGAACTCGCGGTGTGCCTGATAGGCGCCCGAGGGCAGGATCCCCCCCGCCCGCATCGCCGGTGCCAGTCCGAAGGTCGCGTACTCGGCATGCATGTCCGCAGTATTCCCATACCCGAGACGTTCCGCTCCCGGGAGCAGGCATTCCGGATACGGTCGTGCGCATGGATGACAGAAATGGGGAGCGGGCGGCGGAGGGCGCGGACAGCAGCCGAGACAAGGCCGGGACCGGGGTCGGGAGCGGAACCGGGGCCGGGAGCGCGGTCGTCGTCGGGGGTGGCGTGATCGGGCTGACCACGGCGGTGATCCTCGCCGAACGCGGGATGGATGTACGGGTGTGGAGCCGCGAGTCGCCCGGGGAGACCACATCCTCCGTCGCGGGCGGACTGTGCTGGCCGTACAGGATCAAGCCTGAGGAGAGGGCGCTGGACTGGGCGGTGCGCTCCTTCCGGCAGTTCTCCTGGCTGGCTGAGCAACCTCCGCTGACCGGCGTGCGGCTGGTGCGCGGCCGGATGCCCGACGGGGCGCCGCCCGAGGTGTGGACCTCGCTGACGGGAACGCCGCCGCGCGCCCCCATTGTCGACATGCGGACCTATCTCCCTTACCTGCTCGGCCGGTTCGAGGCGGCCGGCGGGCGCTACGAGCGGCGCGCGGCAAGCTCGCTGGCCGAGGCCGCGGCCGAGGCGCCCGTCGTCGTCAACGCCAGCGGTCTGGGCGCACGCGAACTGGTGCCCGATCCCGCGGTACGCGCCGTGCGCGGGCAGGTCGTCGTGGTCGAGAACCCGGGCATCGAGGAGTGGTACGTGGTGGCGACGGGCGGCGCGAGCGAGACCACGTACATCCTCCCCCAGCCCTACGGCCTGATCCTGGGCGGAACGGCGCACGAGGACGCGGAGGTGACGGAGCCCGACCCGGCGACGGCCGAGGCCATCGTGCGGCGGTGCGCCCGTATCCATCCGGCGCTCGCCGACACCACGGTGCTCGAACACCGGGTAGGGCTGCGGCCGTTCAGGCCCAGCGTGCGGCTGGAGACCGAGCGGGTCCCTGACGGGCGGGGCGGCACGTCGCTGTGCGTGCACAACTACGGGCACGGAGGCGCCGGGGTGACGGTGTCGTGGGGCTGCGCCGTGGACGCCGCCCGGCTGGTGGCGCCCGCAGCGGTCGACGGCGCCCCTGGGCGCGGCTGACCGGAACGCACGTGCGCCCCGGCACGGGTACGGGCCCGTGCCGGGGCACACTCCGTCCCGGCCGCCTCCGGAGACCCGGCTCTTCCGGGCCCCTGCCGCTTCCGGAGCCCTGCCGCTTCCGGACTCCTTCTCTTCTGCTTCCGGAGCCCAGGCCGCTGCCGGAGCCCAGGCCGCTGCCAACGGCTCCCGGCTGCTAGCGGCTCCCGGCCCTTGGGGCGGGTGATGCCGCGCGTCAGCGGCAGGTCGTGGCCGGCGTGCCGTCGGTGAGCTTGAACTCGGCGCGCTTGTCCAGCAGAAGCGGAACGAGGGCACGCTGTTCCTGCCTCAGCGGCACGAGGACGCCGTCGCCCCTGCCCTGCCGCTCGGCCTTGATGCCGTGCAGGCCGAGGGTGGTCTTGACGCCGTCCCACTGGTCACCGGTCAGGCGGTAGCCGCAGGGCGGGTCGGTGAGTACCTGCTCCTCGGTGGGCGGCTCGTTGTCCGCGCCGCCGAGGTAGACGGGGCCGCGGTCGGCGTGGCCCGCGGCGCGCGCCTTGGCCGTGGCCGCCTCGATACGGTTCCTGCGCTGGTCGGTGAAGTCGAAGGCGCCCTTGAGTCCGGCCAGTTGGGAGTGGACGCGGCGGCGGTTGTTGACCGATTCGTCGGCCTTCTCCTCCCCGGTGAGCGCGGTGGTACGGGTTTCCACGAGGAGCCCGACGGAGTGCTTGACCCCGGCGGTGTTGCGCAGGATGCGTTCCTGGCCGTCACCCGCGACCTGCTTGACGGGCTCACCGGTCTCCGGATCGGTCCAGATGCCGTAGATGCCGCTGCTGTGGCCCGCCTTCTCGGAGTGAGGGCGTACGTAGTCCTCGGACAGCGTGGCCGACTCCCTGTGCAGCCCGTGCGAGGTGTTGAGGTTGCGCGGCCACAGTGCCAGCAGGTCCTTGACGTAGTACGGCACGCTCGCACCGTACTCGTGCAGGTCGTAGATGGTGTCGGGGCGGTAGTCGCGCATGGTGGCCGCCATCGCGCGGGCCTCGGCCGTCTTCAGCGCGAGGTGGTCGCGGTTGATGTCGGTGCCGTCGGAGTTGCCCCGTGTGTTCGCCGCGCGGCCGTCGGGGTTGGCCGTGGGGACGACGAGCACGGTCGTACGGGCCAGATAGCGCTTGGTCGCCTTGTCCTTGGCGAAGGCCAGGTCACGCACCGTGGACAGACATGCCTCACGCCCCGAGGGCTCGTTGCCGTGCTGGGAACAGATGAGCATCACGGAGTTGCCGCGCCGCACCTTCGCGGGGCTCTTGGGCGCGGGGGCTCCGATCCGGACGAGTTGGACCGGGCGGCCCTGCTTGGTCCTGCCGATGGTGTCGAGCACGGCGCGCGGGCTTGCCCCTGCGACGGAGGCCAGGAAGTCGCGCTCCTCGGGCTGGCTGGTCCAGCGCGCGCCGTCGGTGCGCTCGAAGCCCGTGCGCGGCGGCTTCGTCGCGGTCTCCTGCCGGTGGGTCTCCGATCCCTGGGCCGCCTGCGCGAGCGGGGCCGTGGCGAGGAGCGGAACGAGGAGGGCCGCCGATATGAGCGCTGACGTCTTCCACTGGGGGCGGTTGAACCGCACACGTATCACCATGCCGGGGACGGTAACCGGCCGAACGCATGTGCAGAAGGGGGCGTGTGTCCACTCGATGGCAATCGCATGACAGTAGTTGCCGTGGACATGTGGGGCGCCACAGGAGTACATACGCTTCAGACGAAGTAACACCTGTCGCAGAAGAGTTGGAGGACTCGTGCGTCACAGAATGATCATCCCGGGTGCGGTCGCGGCCTCACTGCTGCTCGCGGTTCCCGCGTCGGCGGCCGAACCGTCCCCGGGAACCCCGGGCGTGGGCGACCCCTACTACCCGGAGTACGGGAACGGCGGATACGACGTCTCCCACTACGACCTGCGGCTCACGTACCAACCGAAGACCGACGCGCTGCAGGGCACCGCAACTCTGCTGGCCACCGCCACGCAGGACCTCTCCCGCTTCAACCTGGACTTCGCGCTCGACGTCAGCGAGATCCGTGTGAACGGCAAGAAGGCGAAGTTCGCCACCTCGGGCGCGCACGAGCTGGAGGTGACGCCCGCCAAGCCGCTCGCGAAGGGCGACAAGGCAACCGTCGTCGTGCGCTACAAGGGCGTGCCCTCCAAGGTCGTGGTCAACGGTTTCACCTCCTGGCACCGCACGCCCGACGGCGGTGTCGCGGCCAACGAGCCCGAGGCCGCCTGGTGGTGGTTCCCCAGCAACGACCACCCTTCGGACAAGGCGAGCTACGACGTCAGCGTCTCCGTCCCGGACGGCACCCAGGCCATCAGCAACGGCACGCTCCAGTCCCAGACCTCGCGCGCCGGATGGACCCGCTACAACTGGCGCTCCCGCGCACCGCAGGCGACGTATCTCGCCACTCTCGCCGTCGGCAGGTTCGACATCACCAAGGACAGGACCGACAGCGGGCTCCCCGTCATCAACGCCTACAGCAAGGACCTCGGCGAGCACGACGGCGCAGCGCGGGCGAGCGTCGAGCGGACCGCCGAGATCACCGAGTGGCTTGAGGGGTACTTCGGGAAGTACCCGTTCGACGCGATGGGCGGCTACGTCCCGAACACGGACACCACCTACGCGCTGGAGACCCAGACCCGCCCGTTCTACAGCCCCGACGACTTCGCCGACGGCTCCAACACTTCCGTCGTCGTCCATGAGATGGCCCACCAGTGGTACGGCGACAGCGTCTCGCTCAAGGGCTGGAAGGACATCTGGATCAACGAGGGGTTCGCCCGTTACAGCCAGTGGCTCTGGTCCGAGGACCAGGGCGAGGGCACAGCGCAGGAGCTGGCCGACTACGCGTACGCCTCCCACCCGGCGAACGAGTCCTTCTGGAAGGTCAAGCCGGGCGACCCCGGGCCGGACAACCAGTTCCACAGGGCGGTCTACGACCGGGGGGCGATGGCCGTACAGGCGCTGCGGAACAAGGTCGGTGACAAGGCGTTCTTCAAGATCCTCAAGGGCTGGCCCCAGCAGCACGCGGGGGGCAACGCGAACGTCGGCGACTTCACCGCCTACGCGGAGAAGGTGTCCGGCAAGCCGCTCGCCTCGCTCTTCGACACCTGGCTCTTCCAGCCGACCAAGCCGGAAGCGCCGGCCGGCCCCCGGTTCGCGGGCAAGGCCGTGCCCAAGCAGCCCAAGTCCTGGAAGCAGATCCAGTCGGTGACCCACGCCCACTGATCAGTCGGTGACCCACACCCGCTGATCCCGGACGCTCCGTTCCCTGGGGCCGTTTCCCGAACGGGCCCAGGGAGCGTTTCCGGACGGGGGCCCGTTCCCCGAACGGGGCACGGGAGCGTGCCCGAACGGGGCACGGGGAGCGGAAGGCGCCCTTCGCCGGTGGCCGGACGCGTTGCCGGTGGGCCGCAGCGCGTCACCTGTGGGCCGCGCGCGCCTTGCGGGCCAGGGGGAGGTAGCGGAGGCGTTCGGGGAGGAGCGGCACCGTGTGTGCGAGGACGCGCCCGAGGCGGACCAGCCGGCGCTCCTGGCGCGGTGTCCACGGCAGGCGCAGCGCGGAGCGCGCGTCCGGGGGCATCATGCCGATGGTCATGAAGCGCCGGAAGCGCGCGATCCCCGGCACAAGGAGCGGCCACACCACCCGGAAGGCGACGCGCACCCCGCGTGGCCCGAAGGGCGGCGGCGGGATGTCGCGGTTGAAGGCGGCCAGTTCGACGGCGACGGCGGTGGGCTCGATCTCCTCGGCCAGCATCCTCTTCCAGTAGGGCCAGAACTCCTCCAGGCTCTGCGGCATGTCACGGTCGTCGATGCCCAGGACACGGCCGACCTGAAGCCACTCCGCGTACAGCCGCCGCTCCTCAGCGCCGGTGTACGGGCGGCGGCCGAGGTAGCGCTGCGCGTGCTGGTAGACGGGGAAGCCCGTCGCGTGGACCCACGCGTAATAGGCCGGGGTGAGCGCGTGGTACCGGCGGCCGTGTGCGTCGGTGCCCTGGATGCTCTTGTGCAGCTCGCGGAGTCTGCGGCCTTCGGCGATGCCCTCGTCGCCCCCGTACACCCACAGCAGCACGCTGCGCAGCGAGCGCTCTCCGCGCCCCCAGGGGTCGGTGCGGAAAACGGAGTGCTCATCGACGCCGGCGCCGACGGCGGGGTGTGCGACCTGCATGGTGAGCGCGGCGGGCAGCATCAGGAGCATACGGATCTCCCCACCGATGTCCCACAGCACACCGCCCGGCGGCGGTGGCTCCGGTGCCTGCTGCGACGTGCGCGTTTCGCGTGCTTTCACACCTCTCATGATGCCTTTGGCACTGTTCGTGCGCGCGAGCGCCCGGGCGGTACGGCGGGGCGCTCGCGCGGTGCGGGTACGCGCCTGTGATGCGGGCCCGTCCACGTGGTGCGGGGCCCGTGTGGTCGGCGTGCTCCGGCGCCCTCCGGGGCCCAGCCCCCTGCCCGCCGGCACCAGCGTGCGGCGCCGACCGGCGCGGCACCTCTCCCGCCCCCGCACCGCGTATCCCGTCTCCGCTTCCGGGCTGGTTTCCGCGGTGGCGGGCCGTCAGCAATCTTCACGACTTCGCCACACATGGAGGCCCCGTGGGGAGTTCGCGGGGCGTCTGCTTCAATTCGCGGCAGGCGTACGTGGAATGGGCGACGGGTTCCGGGGGAGGCGCCGCCGGGCGGTAGGGGCGGATCTTTGGTTCGGAGTACCCCACTGTCACCACGTGATCACTAACTGACCTATATTGGGTCGACGTTGATCGGAGTGTTCGGCTCAGCTCTCCCCCATGCCCGGATCCGTCCACAAGGACCCTGATTGATGACCTCCCCCGAGATACCCTCGCCGCCACCGCACCACGGTTCGGGCCATACGGAAGGCCGGCCGGCCGCGGAACGCCGGCCGGCCGCAGGCCAAGGGACAGCGGCGGGTACCGCGCTCGCGGTGCTGGTGGCCGTCGTGGTCACCGCTGTCGCCTGTCTGACCACGGTGTACCTCTCGTCCCAGTCGGCCCGCGCCGCCGTCGCGTGGGGCAGCGGCGCCGCGGGTGCCGTGCTGTGCGTGGCGGTCGCCGTCGCGGCACACGGCGTGCTGACCGGCAGGCAGTTGCGCGCCCAGCTCGCGGCCCAACAGGCGGAAGCCGCCCAACGCGAGGCGGCGGCAGCGCACTTCGCCGACTCCGTCGTACCCTCCGTCGTCGAACGCCTGCGTGCCGGCGGCTCCGCCGAGACGGCGCTGGCCGAGGCGCCCCCCGTGCACTCCCCCGCTGAACGCCGCGTCCTGATCACCCTCGCGACCGAGGTGCACAAGGGCGAGAGCATGCGTGCCTCGGCCCTCTCCGCCTGTGCCAACGCGGCGGGCCGGGTGCAGGCCCTGGCCACGAGCATGGCCGCCGACCTGCGCGAGATGGAGCACAAGCACGCGGACGAGAACGTGCTCGGCGACCTGCTGCACCTGGACCACAGGACGGCCCAGGCCGGACGGCTCGCCGACTCCATCGCCGTGCTCACCGGCGCGCGTTCGGGCAGGCGCTGGGCCAAGCCCATCGTCATGGAGAGCATCCTGCGTGGCGCGATGGGCCGTATCGGCGGATACCAGCGCGTGCGGCTGCACTCCACGAGCGGTGTCGCCGTCGCGGGCCACGCGGCCGAGGGCGTGATGCACACGCTGGCCGAACTCATGGACAACGCGGCCAACTTCTCGCCGCCCACCTCCGAGGTCCACGTGTACGTCGAGGAGGTGGCGGCCGGGATCGTCATCACCATCGAGGACGGCGGTCTGGTCATGGGCGAGGTGGCGCTGCGCCGTGCCGAGCGCCTGGTGTCCCCCGACGCCGCCGACCCGGGGCTTGCCACGCTCTCGGGTACGCGCCTCGGGCTCGCGGTCGTCGGGCGGCTGGCCCGTAAGCACGGCCTGTCCGTCTCCTTCCGGCCCTCGGCCCACGGCGGCACCGGCGTACTCGTGCGCGTCCCGCGCGAACTGGTCACCGAGACACAGCGCGAGGAGCCCCTCGGCGAGCCCTCGGCTGCGGCACCCCGCACCGAGGAGCGCGTGACGGTGCCGGGCACGGCGCACGAGCGGGGCGAGGCCGAACACCCGGCCGGGTCCGAGCACGCGCCCACCCCGGCGCACGGCGTCCAGTACGGGGAGAGCGGACTGCCCAAGCGGCGGCGCGGCCAGACCCTCGCGGCCGTCGCCCGCACCGAAGCGGGGCCGGGCCGTACCGCGTCCGCCACCGCTGCGTCCACTGCGTCCGGCGCCTCGGCCGCGGGCCCCGGGACCGAGGGCGGTACCCGCCAGGCCCGGCCCTCCGGGGCGAGATTCGGCGACTTCCGCCGTGCCGTACAGGGCGGCAGTCCGCCCGAGGACGGCGGCGGCACGGCCGAGAACGACAGCGGTACGCCTGAGAACGTCACCACACCGTCAGCCGCCTCCCCGGCCTCCTCCCCCGCCCGCGCCTCTTCCCTCCCGGAGGACGACACCGAATGATCACTGACAGCAAGCTCGACTGGCTGCTGGAGAGTCTGCTGGAACGTACGCCCGGCACCCGCCACGCCCTCGTGCTGTCCCGCGACGGACTCCGGCTGTGCCGGACGCCCGAACTCTCCGTCGACCAGGCCGACCAACTGGCCGCCATCTCCGCCGGTATCCAGAGTCTGTCCCACGGCGCCTCCGTCGAGTTCGGCAACGGGAGCGGCGGAGTACGGCAGGCGATGGCGGAGTTCTACGGCGGAATCCTGTTCGTCGTCGAGGCGGGGGACGGTGCGCACCTGGCCGTGGTCGCCGACGAGGACTCCGATGTCGGGCTCGTGGGCCACAACATGAACGAACTCATCGAACAGCTCAGCGAGTACCTCAGCTCACCGCCCCGCGAGCCCGCCGAGGGCGACGGCGGCGGAGGCGGACCGGCGTGAAGCGGCCGGGCCGGGACGAGGACCCGGACCGGCTGTACACCGTCACCGGTGGGCGCAGCCGTTCCGCAGTGGGCGCCGACGCCTTCGACCTGGTGACGCTCGTGGTCAGCGAGAGCGAGCCCGTGCGCGGCATGCAGTCCGAGCACGCGGCCATCCTCCGCATCTGCCGCTCCCCCACGGCGGTTGTGGAACTGGCCGCCGACCTCGGACTGCCGGTCAGCGTCATCCGTATCCTGCTGGGCGACCTGCTCGCCGCCGGCCGGATCACCGCCCGGCACCCGCGTACGGTCCGCGCCGCCGACGCACTCCCCGATCCCGACATCCTGAAGCAGGTGCTCGTTGGACTCCGCAACATCTGAAGCGAACCCCGGTACGACGCAGTCCGCGTCCGACCGTCCGCCGCTGCTCAGCACCGCGGCGAACGGGCTGAAGATCGTGATCGTGGGCGGTTTCGGGGTCGGCAAGACGACCATGGTCAGAGCCGTCAGCGACATCCGTCCCCTGAACACCGAGGAGACGATGACGCGCGCGGGCGAGGGCGTCGACGATCTCAGCGCCGTACGGGGCAAGTCGACCACGACCATCGCCTTCGACTTCGGCCGTATCAGCCTCAACGAGTCCACGGTGCTGTACCTGTTCGGGGCGCCGGGGCAGGAGCGGTTCTGGTTCCTGTGGGACCGGCTCTTCTCCGGCACGCTCGGCGCCGTCGTGCTCGTCGACACCCGGCGGCTGGACGAATGCTGGTACGCCATCGACAGGCTGGAGGCGCACGGCACCCCGTTCATCGTCGCCCGCAACGACTTCGGCGGTCCCCGTCACACGGCCGAACAGGTACGCGAGGCGCTCGACCTTTCCGAGGACATACCGCTCGTCGACTGCGACGCGCGGTCGCGCGAGTCCAGCCGGGACGTGCTGCTCGCACTGGTCCACCACCTGTACGCCCTGTCCACCGCGCGAACCGCCCGGGAGATCACCCCGTGACCACCCCCACCCCCGCCTCCCCGCAGCACAGCGCCGCCTCCGCACCGCCTCCCGGCTGCCCCGCGCACGCGGGAACCGCCCCGCACCCGGACGCCGTTCCGCTGATGGGCCCCCGCTTCCAGAACGACGACCGTACGCAGCTCTACCGCGACATGCGCGAGAAGCACGGGCCCGTCGCACCCGTGACGCTGCCGGGCGATGTGCCGGCATGGCTCGTGCTCGGCTACCGCGAGGTGCACCAGATCACCTCCAACCCGGCTCTCTTCAGCCGGGATTCGGGCCTGTGGAACCTGTGGGACCAGATACCGGCCGACTGGCCGCTGATCCCGATGGTCGGCAAGCAGCCCTCGATCCTCTACACCGTCGGTGAACGCCATGAGCGCCGCTCGGCCCTGGTGAGCGACGCACTGGCCGCCGTCGACCCGTTCGAACTCCGCGACCACGCCGAGCGGTTCGCCGACGGGCTGATCGACCGGCTGTGCGGACGGGGCGAGGCCGACCTCATCGGGGAGTACGCCAAGGTGCTGCCCGCGCTCGTACTCGCACGGCTCTACGGCTTCTCCGACGAGGAGGGCGCCGGGCTGGTGCCCAGCATCAACGCGCTGGTCAACGGCACGGAAGGCGCGCTCGCAGGCCACGACCACGTGCGCGCTTCCATGGGCGAGCTGCTCGCCTCGCGCCACAGCGCTCCGGCGGCCGGTGTCGCCTCGCGGATGCTGCACCACGACTACGCCGACGGGTTCTCGCGCGAGGAGATCCTGCAGGACATGATGGTCAACATCGTCGCCGGCCATCAGCCCACCGCCGACTGGATCGGCAACACGCTGCGGCTCATGCTCACCGACGACCGCTTCGCGGCCTCGCTCTCCGGCGGCCGGCACAGCGTCGGCGAGGCCATGAACGAGGTGCTGTGGGAGGAGACGCCCTCCCAGAACATCGCCGGCCGCTGGGCCACCCGCGACACCCAGCTCGGCGGGCGGCGGATCACCGAGGGCGACCTGCTCATCCTCAGCTTCGCCGCCGCCAACGGCGACCCCCAGGTACGCCCCGACCAAGCAGCCCTCACCGGCGGCAACAACGCGTTCCTCTCCTTCGGGCACGGCGACCACCGCTGCCCGTACCCCGCACAGGACATCGCCGAGGGCATCGCCCGTACCGGTATCGAAGTCCTGCTCGACCGGCTCCCCGACGTGGACCTGGCGGTGAGCGCACGGGCGCTCGTATGGCGCCCCTCGCCCTGGCTGCGCGGCCTGGAGTCACTGCCCGTCCGCTTCACACCGACACCGACCACCGCCGCAGGAGGTACGAGATGACGACGTGTCCCGTCACAGGAGCCGGTTCGGACGAGTCGCGTGAGGTGATCACGCTTGACCCGCTGGTGCGCGACCTCGCCGAGGAGGGAGCACGGCTGCGTGCCGCGGGGCCCGTCGCCGCCGTCGAACTGCCGGGCGGCGTACCCGTGTGGGCGGTGACCCACCACGCGGAAGGCCGCAAGCTGCTCACCGACAGCCGCCTGGTCAAGGACATCTCCCACTGGGCCGCCTGGCAGCGCGGCGAGATCCCCAAGACCTGGCCCCTCATCGGGCTGGCCGATCCGGGGCCCAGCATGCTCACCTTCGACGGGCCCGAGCACCGCAGGCTCCGTACGCTCACCGCGCAGGCCCTCACCCCGCGCCGCGTCGACGAGATGCGCCCCCGTATCGAGGCCATCACCGCCGAACTGCTGGACGCGCTGGAGGAAAGCGCCGGTGACATGGGCCGCGTCGACCTCAAGTCGGCGTACGCGTACCCGCTGCCCATGGCCGTCATCGGCGGGCTCCTGGGCATCGACACGGCCCAGATCCCGCGGCTGCGCACCCTCTACGACGGCTTCTTCAGCAGCCTCACACCGGGCGAGGACGTCCAGGCCATCATCGGCGAACTCGCCGCGATCTTCGGTTCGGTCATCGAGCAGAAGAAGGCCGCGCCCGGCGACGACCTGACCAGCGCGCTGCTCGGCGCGGCCGAGGAAGGTGACTCCCTCAGCGACCAGGAAGTCCTCAGCACCGTGCAGGTCCTCATCACCGCGGGCCACGAGACGACGATCAGCCTCATCGTGAGCGCCGTCGTCGCACTGCTGACCCACCCCGAGCAGCTCGCGCTCCTCATGTCGGGGGAGGTCAGCTGGGAGGCGGCCATCGAGGAGACGCTGCGGTGGGACGCGCCCACGACACACGTCCTCATCCGGTTCGCCACGGAGGACGTCACCGTCGGGGACACCGTCATCGGCAAGGGCGACGGCGTGATCATCTCCTACGGCGCCATGGGCCGGGACGAGGCACAGCACGGGCCCCGCGCCTCGGAGTTCGACATCACCCGTACCCCGACCCGGCACCTCGCCTTCGGCCACGGCCCGCACGTGTGCCCGGGCGCTCCGCTCTCCCGCCTGGAGGCGCTCGTCGCACTGCCCGCGCTCTTCGAGCGCTTCCCCGGCCTCGGACTGGCCGTCGACCCGTCCGAACTGCGCAACAAGCCGGCCGTCACCCAGAACGAGCTGTACGAACTCCCCGTACGGCTGCGCTGAACTGTACGGACGGCGCTGAACCGGACGGGCTCCGTTGTGCTCCGGCCGGGAGCGCCGGCCGGAGCAACTCCCCACTCCGCCGCGGCGTGGGGACGGGCCGGGCTACTTCTCCATGGCCACGGCCCGCACCCGCCTGCGCACCCCGAACCAGCCCGCGACCAGTGCGGCGGCGAGGACGGGGACGAGCATCACGGTCTTGCGCCCCACGTCGGGGTCGTTCCACATGAGCACGACGACCCCGACGAGGAAGGCGATCGTCACGTACTCCGTGTACGGCGACCACGGCAGCCGGAAAGAGGGCCGGGTCACCGCTCCCGTCCTCGCCCTCCGGACGAACACGAGGTGGCAGAGCATGATCGTGCACCAGGTGCTCACGATGCCGAGCGCCGCGATGTTGAGCACGATCTCGAACGCCTTGCCGGGCACGACGTAGTTGAGCCCGACGCCGACGACGCACACGGCGGCGGTCAGCAGGATGCCTCCATAGGGGACCTGGCTGCGGTTCATGAGGCCGGTGAAGCGCGGTGCCGACCCGGACATCGCCATCGACCTGAGTATGCGGCCGGTGGAGTACAGCCCGGAGTTGAGGCTGGACATGGCGGCCGTGAGGACGACGAGGTTCATGGCGTCACCTGCCCAGGGCACCCCCAGCTTGGAGAGCACGGTGACGAACGGGCTCTGCCCGTCCGTGTACTGGCCCCACGGCAGGAGCAGCGCGAGCAGCAGCACCGAGCCGACGTAGAAGAAGCCCACGCGCCACATGATCGCGTTGACGGCCTTGGGCACGACCTTGTGCGGCTCGGCTGTCTCGCCCGCTGTGACACCGACGAGTTCGACGCAGGAGTAGGCGAAGACGACGCCCTGCATGACGATGACGACCGGCATCAGACCGTTGGGGAAGACGCCCCCGTGGTCGGTGATCTGGGCGAGTCCCGGCGTGGTTCCGCCGACGGGGTGCTGCGTGGCGAGCAGGACGATGCCGATGATCATGAAGACGACGAGCGCGGTCACCTTGATGATGGCGAACCAGAACTCCAGCTCACCGAAGATCTTCACGGAGATCATGTTGATGGCGAGCACGACGGCCAGCGCGATCAGCGCCAGGACCCACTGCGGCACGCTGGTGAAGAAGCTCCAGTAATGCGTGTAGAGCGCGATGGCGGTGATGTCGGCGATGCCGGTCGTCGACCAGTTGAGGAAGTACATCCACCCGGCGACATAGGCGCCCTTCTCGCCGAGGAACTCCCGGGAGTACGAGACGAAGGAGCCCGAGGAGGGCCGGTGGAGGACCATCTCGCCGAGCGCCTTGACGACGAAGAAGGCGAAGAGGCCGCAGACGGCGTAGGCGAGGGCGAGCGCGGGGCCCGCCGAGGCGAGGCGCCCGCCGGCGCCGAGGAAGAGTCCGGTGCCGATCGCCCCGCCGATGGCGATCATGTTGATGTGGCGCGGCTTGAGGTCCTTGCTGTAGCCGGTGTCACCGGCGTCCCGCGCAGGGCCGGTGGCGAGTCCTCCCGACCCGTCACCTCCGCCCGGTCGGGGCGGAATCGCGTCCTGGACGACGTCGTTGTGCACAGTTGGCCCCACTCACTCTGGTTCGGGCTTTGCCGGATCGGCCGCCGCGGAGCGTTCGTCGCTCCTCGTCCCGCGACCGCAGACCGGACATCGCCTTTCCATGTAGGGGCCAACTATTCGGTGGCACATCTCACATCGGTGAATCTCTCACCGGTGATCTGCGTACATCCCGTCGATTACCTGGGCGAACTTCTTCTGGATCACCCGGCGGCGCAGCTTCAGGGACGGGGTGAGTTCGCCGGTCCCGGGGCCCCACTCGTCGGGGAGCAGGTGGTAGCGCTTGATCTGCTCGGTGCGGTTGAGCCTCGCGTTCGCCGCCTCGACCGCGCGGTCGACTCCGGCCCTGACCTCCGGATGTGCGAACAGCTCGCCCGGCGCCGCTTCGATCCCGTGCCGGGCCGCCCAGACGGGTGCCATCTCGGCGTCCAGGACGAGCAGTGCGACGAGGTAGGAACGGCCGTCCCCGTGCACCAGCGCCTGACCGATCAGGGGATGTTCCTTGAGGGTGTTCTCCACGAGCGCGGGCGAGACGTTCTTGCCCGTCGAGGTCACGATCATCTCCTTCTTACGGTCCGTGAGCCACACGAAGCCGTCCTCGTCGATCCGGCCGATGTCGCCGGTCGCGAACCATCCGTCCTCGTCCGTTCCCGGCTCGATCGAGCCGTCAGCGCGCAGATAGCCGGCGAAGACGGTGGTGCCGCGCACCTCCAACTCACCGTCGGGCGCCGCCCGCACCTCCGTACCCTCGATCGCACGTCCCACGGAACCCAGCCGGAAGGCGTCGGGCCCGTTGAGGGTCAGCGCGCCCGTCGTCTCGGTCAGGCCCCACGCGTCCATCACGACGAGGCCGAAGCCGGCCCAGAAGTCCACCACGTCCTGCGGCATCGGAGCCGAGGCGCTCGCGGTCCACACCAGCCGGTCGAAGCCGGCGAGGCCCAGCAGCGGCCCGATGACCTCGCGCCGGGCCTTCCCGTACGCGGCCTCAAGCTCCTCGGAGGGGCGCTCGCCGCGCTCGCGGCAGCGCACGTACGCGCGGGCCACATCCCCCACGGCTGCGACGGCGGCGGCGCGCTCCTCGGGCAGCGCGGCGAGCCCGGCGCGCAGCGAGGCGGCCAGCTTCTCCCACACCCGTGGCACCCCGAAGAACTGCGCGGGACGCAGTTCCCTGGCGAGCGCGGCGATCCCCGCCGGGTCGGCGCACAGGTGGACGTGGGCGGCGCGGAGCACGGCCAGGTAGATACCGAGCATCCGCTCGGCGATGTGCGCGAACGGGAGATAGCTGATGTGGTCGACGTGGTCGGGCAGTTCGGCCACCTTGTCGAGGGCCAGACCGTTGAGGACGACGTTGCGGTGGCTGATCACCACACCTTTGGGGTCGCCCGTCGTACCGGAGGTGTAGACGACGGTGACCGGGTCGGAGGCGCGGACCGTACGCCAGGTCTTCTCGAAGACGGCGGAGTCGTACGCGCGGGGCAGCGCGCTCCACGCTGTGTGCGCGCCCACGGCGTCGGGTTCGACGACGACGAGGCGTTCCAGCCGCCCCTCCCCCTGTTCGGCGCCCGCCAACAGCGGTTCCCAGCGGGCGACCTCGTCCGCGCCCTCGATCACCGCGAGCCGGGCACGTGAGTGCCGCACGATATGGCCGATCTGCTCCCGCGCCGCCGTACCGTACACGGAGACGGGCACGGCACCGAGGTGGGCCAGGGCGAGGTCGGTGAGCCAGTGCTCGGGCCTGTTGCCCATCATCAGCAGCACATGTTCGCCCCGTTCCACCCCCGAGGAGGCCAGCCCCGCGGCCACTTCGGCGATCCTGTGGCGTGCCTCGCCCCAGGTGAGGGTGGTACGCGAACCGCTTCCTTCCTGCCAGGAGAGTGCCGGGAGGGCGCCGTGGTCCTCGGCGTTTCTGAGCAGCAGCTCAGGAACGGTGAGTTCCGGTGCGTCACCCGGGAGTCGCAGAATCGTGGTCATGGCGCCTCCGTCAGGAGTCTGGTGAGGGCGTGTGCCGTATGCCATCGACAGGGGTCCGCGCGGGACCCGAAGGTTTCACACGAGTGGTGAGACAGCAATACTGTTGAACGTGATCGGTACGTAGGCCGGCGGCGAGCCGGTGGTGAGCACCGGAGCGGCCGGTGGCGAGAGGGGCGCTGCACATGGAGCACGAGAACGGGACCGTGGCGCAGGAGAACGGTCCTGCGGAGGAGGGCAACGGGCCGTCGGAGGACGGGAACGGCCCGACCGGGAACGCGAACGGGCCGGCCGGGGGCCGGAACCGGCCGGAGCAGCGCAAGAACGCGACAGCCGAGCGCGCGGCCGGCACGGCTGGGCACGGGAACGGAAGCCTGGAGCGCGAGAACGAACCGGCCGACCAGCTCACCGTCGATCAACTCGCCGCCCGCGCGGGCGTGACCGTACGCACGATCCGTTTCTACAGCACCCGTGGCCTGCTGCCGCCGCCCACGATCGGCCCGCGCCGGGTGGGGCGGTACGGCGCCGAACACCTCTCACGGCTCGCGCTCATAGAGGAACTCCAGAACCAGGGCATGACGCTGGCCGCGATCGAGCGCTACCTCCAGCGCCTGCCGGACGACATCAGCGCGCACGACCTCGCCATTCACCGTGCCGTCGTGGCGTCCTGGATGCCGGACACGGTGGACGAGACGACGCGCGGGCAGCTGGAGGGGCGCGTCGGGCGGGAGTTGACCGACGACGAGCTGAAGCGCCTGGAGGCGATGAGCGTTCTCGTCCGTACGGAGGACCCCGACGTCTTCCGCGTCGACCCCGGCCTGGTTCAGCTGGGGGTCAGGCTGCTGGACGTGCCCATATCGCAGGAGGCGATCCTGGCCGCGCGCGAGGTGATGCTGGAACACAGCCGCTCGGCGGCGCGTGAGCTGAGCCGCCTGTTCAAGCAGGAGGTGTGGGAGCCCTACCGGGAGCTGGAGTCGGACCCCGAACGGGTCGAGCGGATGAAGTCGCTCTCGGCACATATGCAGCCCATGGTGGTGCAGGCGCTGGTCACCGCGTTCCAGCGGTCGATGAAGGAGGAGCTGCGGGGCGCCTTCCCTGCGGAGCGGGCCCCGCGGCCCACCTCGGACTGACCCCGGCGGGACCGGCGCCATCGGCCGCTCCTGGCGCCGCCCCCGCTTCCGGTGCGCGCCGGGCAGCCGGGCCACGTCGGGCAGCCGGGCCGTATCGACTGGGGTGCCGCCGGGCCGCGCCGGCTACCGGGCCCTTGTCGGCGTCAGTCGGTGTCAGTCGGCGTCAGTCGGTCGCCGTGTCCGTGAAGGACTCCCCCTTCCCCGCCTTCTCCGCGAGGAGCGCGGGCACGGCGAAGCGGTCGCCATAGCGCTCGCCCAACTCCCGTGCGCGGGCCACGAATCCGGGCAGCCCGCCCTCGTAGCCGTTGATGTACTGCAGCACGCCGCCCGTCCAGGCCGGGAAGCCGATGCCCATGATGGAGCCGATGTTGGCGTCGGCGACCGAGGTGAGCACGCCCTCCTCGAAGAGCCGGACGGTGTCCAGCGCCTCGGAGAAGAGCATCCGCTCCTTCATGTCCTCGAAGGGAATGCCGGGTGTGTCATCGCCCGACCTGGTGAAGTGCTCGCGCAGTCCCGGCCACAGGCGGGCGCGCTTGCCGTTCTCGTCGTAGTCGTAGAAGCCGGCGCCACCGCTGCGCCCTGTGCGCCCGAACTCGTCCACCATGCGGTCGAGGACCGCGTCCGCGGGGTGCGGGGGCAGCTCCTTGCCCTCGGCGCGCAGTGCCTGACGCGTCTCGTCGCGGATCTTGCGGGGCAGGGTCAAGGTCAGCTCGTCCATCAGCGAGAGCACCTTGGCCGGGTACCCGGCCTGTGCCGCCGCCTGTTCGACGGTGGCGGGCTCGACGCCCTCGGCCAGGAGCGCGACACCCTCGTTGATGAAGTGGCCGATGACGCGTGAGGTGAAGAAGCCACGCGAGTCGTTGACCACGATCGGGGTCTTCTTGATCTGCCGTACGAGGTCGAAGGCGCGCGCCAGTGCCTCGTCGCCCGTGGCACGGCCCTTGATGATCTCGACAAGCGGCATCTTGTCGACGGGCGAGAAGAAGTGCAGCCCGATGAAGTCCCGCTGCCGCGCGACCCCTTCGGCGAGCGCGGTGATCGGCAGGGTGGAGGTGTTCGAGCAGAGCAGCGCCTCGGGCGCGACGATGTCCTGGATCTCCTGGAAGACCTTGTGCTTGAGCGCCGGGTCCTCGAACACTGCCTCGATGACCGCGTCACAGCCTGCGACGTCCTGCGGGTCCGCGGTCGGGGTGATGCGTGCGAGGAGCGCGTCGCGCTTGGCTTCCGTGGTCTTCCCGCGCGCGAGCGCCTTCTCCAGCACCCCCACCGCATATGCCTTGCCCTTCTCGGCCGCCTCCTGGGAAACGTCCTTGAGGACGACGTCGATGCCCGCCTTGGCGCAGGAGTAGGCGATTCCGGCGCCCATCATCCCCGCACCGAGGACGGCGACCTTGCGGACCTCGCGCCGGTCGAACTCCTGAGGGCGGCTGCGGCCCGCGTTGACCGCCTGGAGGTCGAAGAAGAACGCCTGGATCATGTTCTTGGAGATCTGCCCGGTGACCAGGTCCACGAAGTACCGCGCCTCGATGACCTGCGCGGTCTCGAAGTCGACCTGGGAGCCCTCGACGGCGGCGGCGAGGATGTTGCGCTGCGCGGGGTAAGGGGCGCCGTTCGTCTGCTTCTTGAGGTTCGCGGGGAAGGCCGGGAGGTTCGCGGCGAACTTGGGATGTGCGGGCGTACCCCCGGGGATCTTGTACCCCTTGGCGTCCCAGGGCTGCTGGGCCTCGGGGTTGGCCTCGATGAAGGCGCGCGCGGCGGCGAGCATCTCCGTCTCGGTCGCCACGACCTCGTCGACGAGCCCGATCTCCTTGGCCTGGGCCGGGAAGTACTGCTGCCCCTGGAGAAGCACCTTCAGCAGCGCGTCCGCGATACCGAGCATCCGTACGGTGCGCGTGACGCCTCCGCCGGCGGGGAGCAGGCCGAGCGTCGCCTCCGGGCAGCCGATCTTGCTGCCCTTGGCGTCGAGCGCGACACGGTGGTGACAGGCGAGCGCGATCTCCAGGCCACCGCCGAGCGTGGCGCCGTTGAGCGCGGCGACCACGGGTTTGCCCAGGGTCTCGATCCTGCGCAGATCGCGCTTGATGCGCATGCCGTTCTCGAAGACCTCCTCGGCGTTCTCCGGCCTCGCCTGGATGAGCAGCCGGAGGTCGCCGCCGGCGAAGAAGGTCTTCTTGGCCGAGGTGAGAATGATGCCGCGCACGCTGTCCCGTTCGGCTTCGAGCCGGTCGGCGACGGCGGTCAGGGAGGACTGGAAGGCCGCGTTCATGGTGTTCGCCGACTGGTCCGGGTCGTCGAAGGTGAGCGTGACGACGCCATCGCCGTCCTGGTCCCAGCGAATGGTGGTGGACTCGGGCATGTCTGGTTCGTCTCCAAAGTCAGTTCTGTGTGGGGAGGGTGGCCCGGCCCCCATGGGGCTGGACCCCTGCGGACCGGGCCCGTGCGGATGGGCCCGTGCGGATGGGCCGGGCCCGAGAGCCGTTGGGCCGTGGGCCCGAGAGCCCGTTGGGCCGTTGGGCCGTTGGGCCGTTGGGCCGTCTACAGCCGTTCGACCACGGTCGCGATCCCCATTCCTCCGCCCACGCACAGCGTGATCAGCCCGTACCGCTGGTCCCTGCGCTCCAGCTCGTCCACGACGGTTCCCAGGAGCATCGCCCCGGTCGCGCCCAGCGGGTGGCCCATCGCGATGGCGCCCCCGTTCACATTCACCTTCTCCAGCGGCAGTCCCATGTCGCGCGCGAAGCGCAGCACGACGGCGGCGAACGCCTCGTTGATCTCGACCAGATCCATGTCCTCCACGGTCAGCCCGGCCTTGGCGAGGGCCTTGCGGGAGGCGGGCGCGGGGCCCGTGAGCATGATCGTCGGGTCGGCGCCCGAGACGGCGGCCGAGAGGATACGGGCGCGCGGCTCCAGCCCGTAACGCTTGCCCACCTCCGCGTTGCCGAGCGCGACGAGCGCCGAACCGTCCACGATGCCCGAGGAGTTGCCCGCGTGGTGCACGTGCTCGATCCGCTCGACCCAGTGGTACTTCTGGAGCGCCACCGCGTCGAAGCCGCCCACGTCGCCGACGACCTCGAAGGACGGGTTGAGCTTCGCGAGGGAGTCGGCCGTCGTGCCGGGCCGGATGTGCTCGTCCTGGTCGAGTACGGTCAGCCCGTTGCGGTCGAGGACGGGGACGACGGACCGCGCGAAGCGGCCGTCCTTCCACGCGGCTGCCGCCAGTTCCTGCGAGCGCGCGGCGTACTCGTCCACGTCCCTGCGGCTGAAGCCCTCGATGGTGGCGATGAGGTCGGCACCGATGCCCTGGGGCACGAAACCCGTCTCGAAGTTGGTCATCGGGTCCGCGAACCAGGCGCCCCCGTCGCTGGCCATCGGCACCCGGGACATGGACTCGACGCCACCCGCCAGTACCAGGTCCTCCCAGCCCGAACGCACCTTCGCAGCCGCGAGGTTGACAGCCTCCAGGCCCGAGGCACAGAAGCGGTTCTCCTGTACCCCCGCGACGGTGTCGGGCAGTCCGGCGGCGATGGCCGAGATCTTGGCGATGTCGGAGCCCTGGTCCCCCACGGGGCCGACGACCCCGAGCACCAGGTCGTCGATGGCGGCCGGGTCGAGACCGGGCAGCCGGCGGCGCATCTCGTGGATGAGCCCGACGACGAGGTCGACGGGCTTGGTGCCGTGCAGGGCACCACTGGCCTTACCCCGCCCGCGCGGGGTGCGGATGGCGTCGTAGACGAACGCTTCGGTGGTCACGGGGTGGGTGCCTTTCGTGTGTGCGGGAGGGGCTTGAGTCCCGAAGGGCCGCCTGTACGGAGGGCCTTGTCCGGGAGGGCGCCTGTACGGGGCCCGTGCGAGGGGCCGTACGGGAGGGGCTCTGTACGGGTGGGTCGGTTCTCGGGAAGGCTCCGTACGGGAGAACTGGGCTCTGTACGGGAGCGAGCCTGCCCCCGGCAGGGCTGTGCTCAGGCGAGGAGGGAGCGGCCGATGATCTCCTTCATGATCTCGGTCGTGCCGCCGTAGATGGTCTGGATGCGGCCGTCGGTGAAAGCCTTCGCCACGCGGTATTCGTTCATGTACCCGTACCCGCCGTGGAGTTGGAGGCAGCGGTCGGCGGCCCGCTTCTGGAGTTCGGTTGCCCACCACTTGGCCATGGAGGCGTGCACCGCGTCCAGCTCGCCCTTCGCGTGGTCCTCGATGCAGCGGTCGAGGAACGCGCGCGTCACCGCGCACTCGGTGGCCATCTCCGCGATCTCGAACCGGATGTGCTGGAGCTTGGCGAGCGGCCTGCCGAACGCCTCACGTTCCTTCACATACTCCGTGGTGATCTCCAGAAGGTGCTCGGCAGCGGCGATCCCGGCGACGGCTATGCCCATGCGCTCCTGCGCGAGGTTGGTCATCAGGTGCACGAAAGCGCCGTTCAGTTCGCCCAGCAGGTTCTCCTTGGGAACCACGACGTCGTCGAAGAACAGCTCCGCCGTGTCCTGTGCCTTCTGCCCGATCTTGTCGAGGTTCCGGCCGCGCTCGAACCCCTCCATGCCGCGCTCGACCACCAGCAGGCTGAGGCCGTGCGCGCCTCCCTCGGGTGTCGTCCTGGCGACGACGATCACCAGGTCGGCGAGGATGCCGTTGGAGATGAACGTCTTCGAACCGTTGAGCAGCCAGTGGTCGCCCTTGTCCTCGGCCGTGGTGCGGATGCCCTGGAGGTCGGAGCCCGCGCCCGGCTCGGTCATGGCGATGGCGGTGACCGTCTCGCCCGTACAGAAACCCGGCAGCCAGCGGCGCTTCTGCTCGTCCGTGCCGAGAGAGGTCAGATAGGGGCCGATGATGTCGTTGTGCAGTCCGACAGCGAGCCCGGCAGCGCCCGCGCGCGTGAACTCCTCGGCGAGGACGGCGGCGTACCGGAAGTCGTCCTCTCCCCCACCGCCGTACTGCTCGGGCACAGCGAGGCCGAGCAGCCCCTGCCGCCCCGCGGCGAGCCACGCCTCGCGGGAGACGATGCCGTCCCGCTCCCACTGGTCGTAGTACGGCTCGACCTCCTTGGCCAGGAACGTGCGGACGGTGCGGCGGAACGCCTCGTGGTCCTCGGTGAAGATCTGGCGCTTCATGGCGTGGGCTGCTCTCTGTCGGGCGTTGCGGCGGGCTGGGGTGCGGCCTGTGGTGCCGCGCCGCGTCCCGCCGATTCCATGAGGTACGGCATCTCCCAGTCGCGGGCGATCTCCTCCGCGTGCGCTCCTGGCAGCGCGGGACCGCTGGCCACGGCCGTGGGCGTGGCGGAGAAGCGGGGCGCAGGAGCCGGCTGTGTGATGCCGCCGTGCTCGACGTAGGTGCCGCGCGCCGCGAGATGCGGGTGGGCCGGCGCTTCCCGCAGGGAGAGAACGGGCGCGACGCACGCGTCCGAGTCCTGGAAGACCCCGGTCCACTGCTCACGCGTACGGGTGGCGAAGCGCGCCGCGATGGCCTCGCGCAACTTCCCCCAGGCGGCCGGGTCTTCCCGTAGCTTCGCCTCGTCCCCGAGGCCGAGCAGCCGCGTGAACTCCGCGTAGAACTTGGGTTCCAGCGCGCCCACGGCCATGAAGCCGCCGTCCGAGGTCGCATAGGTGCCGTAGAAGGGGCAGCCTCCGTCGAGCAGGTTGGCCGCGCGTCTGTCCTGCCAGCCACCGGCCGCCAGCATGCCCTGGATCATGGCCGTCAGATGGCTGGTCCCGTCGACGATCGCGGCGTCCACGACCTGCCCGGCACCGCCCTCGCTCCGGGCGTGCTGGAGCGCGGCAAGGATCCCGATGACGAGGTACAGGGAGCCGCCCGCGTAGTCGCCCAGCAGATTGGCGGGGGCGTACGGCGGGCCGTCGGCGGGTCCCGCCATGCCGAGGGCTCCGGTGACGGCGATGTACCCGATGTCGTGTCCCGCGCGCTGGGCGAGCGGTCCTTCCTGGCCCCAGCCCGTCATACGCCCGTACACGAGCCGCTGATTGCGGGACAGGCAGGCGTCGGGTCCGACACCGAGCCGCTCGGCGACTCCGGGTCTGAACCCCTCGATGAGCACGTCGGCACGCTCGACGAGGGAGAGCACGGCCTCAACTCCCCGCTCGCTCTTGAGGTCGAGGAGGACCGAGCGCTTGTTGCGGTTCGTGACGTCGTGCTCTGCCGAAGCGGCGAGGGCGCCGCCCCCCGGACGGTCGACACGGACCACGTCGGCGCCCAGGTCCGCGAGGGTCATCGCGGCGAAGGGACCGGGCCCGATACCGGCCAACTCCACGACGCGGACGCCCGCGAGAGGTCCTGCGGGGCGTGCCGAAGCGTGCCGCACTGTCGCTCCGACGGCCCTGGCGTGCTCTCCGGCTGCTGTCATCAAGCCCCCAGCTCTGTGACACAACTGATGTAACACCAGGAATGCTAAGAACGGCTCCCCCATTCCACAAGCCCCCCAGACGACCCCGCACGGGTCCGCACCGCGTCCCGGGCGGCGCAAGGCGCCACCCTCTTCCGGGAGTTCGCGTGCCCGCCGTTTCCCGGAGTCGCCGTGCCCCGCCAGGGACCCGGCCCGCGGCGACGGCGCCCCGGTCCTGGCGGTCGGCACGGCGCCGGCAGGCCCCGTCACCGGCCGCGGGGACAGCGGCCCCCGGGCCCCGGCCCGACACCGGCACGCGGGGGCCGCTCCTGACACCGGCACAACGGGGCTTTGTCCCTCGAAAGAGGGCTGGACAGCATGATGGATCTTTGCGTAATGTTGCGTGAAAGAGAGCAGTTTCACGCACTTTCACGCAGTCGGGTTCCGAGGTCCAGGCCGCCGGGATCCCAAGGAGGGGGTGTCCTCGCATGGGCGGAACGGCATACATGGAGCAGGAGTTGCGCAGCCAGCCGGAGACCTGGCGCGCTGCTGCCAAGATCGGTGCGGAAGCGGGCGCGCTTCCGTCAGCGGGCGCGCGGGTGGCGGTGGTCGGCTGCGGAACCTCCTGGTTCATGGCGCAGGCGTACGCCGCTCTGCGCGAGGGCTCCGGCCAGGGAGTCACGGACGCGTTCGCTGCCTCCGAGGCGTTCCTCGGGGAGAAGCGGAAGTACGACGCGGTGGTCGCGATCACCCGCTCCGGCACCACGACGGAGATCCTGCGGCTTCTGGAGGCCGTGAAGGGCCGGATCCCGACCGTCACGGTGCTCGGCGACCAGGACACCCCGGCGACGGCGCTGTCGGACGACACGGTCGCGCTCTCCTTCGCCGACGAGAAGTCGGTGGTCCAGACCCGCTTCGCGACGACGGCGCTCGCGCTCTTCCGCGCACACCTGGGCGAGGACCTCACAACGGCCGTGCGTGAGGCGGAGGAAGCGCTGACCGTTCCGGTGGAGCAGGAATGGGTGGACGCCGAGCAGTTCTCCTTCCTCGGCACCGGCTGGACCTACGGGCTGGCCAACGAGGCGGCGCTCAAGATGCGCGAGGCGTCCCAGAGCTGGACGGAGTCCTATCCCGCGATGGAGTACCGCCACGGTCCGATCGCCATCGCCGCACCCGGCCGCGTCACCTGGCTCTTCGGCGAGGCCCCCGAGGGCCTGGAGCGCGAAGTGACCGGCACGGGGGCCCGCTTCGTCTGCCACGCACGTGACCCTCTCGCGGACCTCGTGCTCGTGCAGCGGGTGGCGCTGGAGCGGGCACGCGCCCGGGGCCTCGACCCCGACAACCCCCGCAGTCTCTCGCGCTCGGTCATGCTGGACGCCTGAGGCACCGGGCACCCGGCACCGCCGGGTGCCCGGTCTCTCTCCCCCACCGCCACTCGCGCCTTCCGCTCCTCCGCCCTCCCCTCCTGTTCACCACCGCCGCTCGCTGCGCCGCGGTCAGCGCCGACAAGGGAATTCCAGGACCATGCCTCTCGTCTCCACCTCCTCGATCCTTCACCGTGCCCGCGAGAGCGGCGCCGGCGCCGCGGCCTTCAACGTCATCCATCTGGAGACCGCCGAGGCCCTGGTCACCGCCGCCGACCGTACGGGCGTCCCGCTGATCCTCCAGATCAGCGAGAACTGCGTCCGGTACCACGGCAGCCTCCTCCCCCTCACTCGCGCCACGCTCGCTCTCGCCGAGGCGGCGAAGACCGGGGTCTCGGTCCATCTGGACCACGTCACGGACGCCGAGCTGGTGCGCCAGGGCGTCGAGGCGGGCGTCGGCTCGGTGATGATCGACGCCTCCACGCTGCCCTACGAGCAGAACGTCGCGACCACGGCGAGGCTGACGTCCTGGTGCCACGACCGGGATGTGTTCGTGGAGGCCGAGTTGGGCGAGGTCGGCGGCAAGGACGGGGTGCACGCACCGGGCGCGCGGACGGACCCGGACGAGGCAGTAAAGTTCGTCGGCGCGACGGGAGTGGACGCTCTCGCCGTCGCGGTCGGCTCCTCGCACGCCATGCGGGAGCGGACGGCGGTGCTCGACAAGGAGCTGATCGCACGGCTCCGGGAGAAGCTGCCCGTTCCTCTGGTCCTGCACGGTTCGTCGGGCGTTCCCGATGAGGAGCTGCGGCAGGCCATCACGGCGGGCATGACCAAAATCAACATATCGACGCACCTGGTCTCGGTCTTCACCCAGGAAGTGCGCGAGGCACTGGACGCCGACCAGGCGCTCGCCGACTCGCGCAAGTACATCGCCCCGGCACGCGAGGCGGTGGCACGGGAGGCCGCACGGCTGCTGGGCGTACTCGGCAACGACGGACGGTCCGCTTAGCTTCCGGGGACCCCGGAGTCCCGGAGCCCTTCGGGGTTCCGGGTCCCGCACCTGGGGTCCGGGTCCCGGGTGCGCCGAGCGCCGGAAGACGCCCGAGGGACAGGGGAAGAGGAGACAACAGGTGAAGCGCCACGAGCGGATGAACGCGCTGCTGGAGCTGCTCGGGGAGCGTGGCAACCTCGATGTGGACGAGGCCGCCACCGCGTTGGAGGTCTCGGCAGCGACCATGCGCCGCGACATGGACGCACTCGCCGAGCAGCAGTTGCTCACCCGCACCCGGGGCGGAGCCGTACTCAGCTCGGTGACGTACGACCTGCCGATCCGGTACAAGCGCGGGTACCACACGGCGGCGAAGGAAGCGCTCGCACGCACAGCGGCCGGCATGGTCGAGCGCGGTGGCGTGGTGGGACTCAGCGGCGGGACGACGACCACGGAGATCGCCCGCGCCCTGGCGACCCGCGCCGACCTGGCCGAGCCGGGACCCCAGCCGCATCTGACCATCGTGACCAACGCGCTGAACATCGCGAACGAGCTGGCAGTGCGCCCGCAGATCAAAACGGTGCTGACGGGAGGCGTCGCGCATTCGCGGACGTTCGAACTGACGGGCCCCTACAGCGAATTGATGCTGCGACAGATCACCGTGGACATCGCCTTCATCGGGGCCAACGGCATGGACCCTGAGATAGGCGCCACCGTCCACGACGAGGCCGAGGCACGGATCAACGGGCTGATGGCGGAGCGGGCCGAGAAGGCCGTCGTCGTCACGGACTCCACGAAGGTCGGCACCCGCTGTTTCGCGCGCGTCGGCGGCTCGGAGGTCTTCTCCGCCTTCCTGACGGACGACGGCGTGCCGGAGGAGGCACGGCGGGAGTTCGAGGAGCGAGGGCTGCACGTCATCCTCGCCGACGAGGGCGAGCCCTGGGACGACCGGCGCAGCTGACCCGCGCCGCAGCGGAGAACCGGGAGCGGAGCCGGCCGACTGCTCAGCGGTGGCCGACGACGTTGACCACGCGGCCGTTGGGGTCGACGGCGAAGAAGCGGCGGACTCCCCACGGCTCGTCGCGGAGTTCGTGCACGATACGCGCGCCGCTCGCGACCATGGTCGCGTAGGCCGCGTCCACGTCCTCCACCTCGATGCTGATGTCGGGCCGCACCTCAGCGGTCTCGTCCTTCGTCATAAAGATGAGCTGCGCGGTGGGGTTGGCCGGTGAGGCGAGGGTCATGACCCATCCCAGGTTCATGACCTCCTCGAAACCGAGCAGCGAGTAGAAGTCACGGCTCTCGTCCATGGCTTCGGTGTGGATGTCGGGCACGACTCTGCGGATGGTCATCTGCGGCTCCCGTTCCTGCGTTCCGGCACGTGGCGAGGCACTGACGGGCCGCGCACCTGACGCGAGCCCGGGTGTTCGATATATGTTCGATCTTAGAGCAGTCCGGCTCCCTCAAGAAGACGGCGCACCGTTTCCACGGAGGCGGGGCACAGCGGAATACGGGAAGGCGCCGCGGCGGGGCCCGGGCTCCGCCCCGCGCCATCCGGAGCGACGCGGGCACGCACGCCTGGTGACGTGCGCCGGGGGCGGGGTCAGACTGTGGGGCCAGACCGTGCGGAGCCTTGCCCTGACGTGCCGTCAGGGCCCTGGGGAGGTCCAGCGCCATGTATCCCGGAGTCCACGCGTCCACTCATCCCGGCAAACCCGCTGTCATCGCGGCCCGTACGGGCGAGTCCCTGAGCTACGCCGAGCTGGAGGAGCGTTCCGTCCGGCTGGCGAACCTGCTGCGGGACGCCGGGCTGCGTCCCGGCGACCATCTCGCGCTGCTGTCCGACAACGATCCGCGCTGCCTGGAGGTCTACTGGGCGGCGATGCGCTCCGGCCTCTACCTCACCGCAGTCAACAGCCACCTCACGACGGACGAGACGGCCTATGTCGTCCAGGACTGCGGCGCCACCGTTCTGATCGTCTCGGAGACACTCGCCGACCTCGCCGCCGCGCTCGTGCCCCGGACGCCGGGCGTCAAGCTCCGCCTGGCATACGGGCATTCGGACGCGAGGGGGCACGCGGACCGTCCCACTCCCCCCGACGGGTACGCGTCCTACGAGAAGGCGCTGGCCGGAGCCTCTCCCGTGGCACCGGCGCGGCAGCCCCGCGGCGCCGACATGCTGTACTCCTCCGGCACCACAGGACGACCCAAGGGGATCCAACCCGCGCTCTCCGGTGAGGACATCACCGAAGGCCCCGCCATCTTCACCGCGATCTTCGCGCCCCTCTACGGCTTCGACACCTCGACCGTCTACCTCTCGCCCGCACCGCTCTACCACGCGGCGCCGCTCCGCTTCTGCGGCGTGATCACCGCAACGGGCGGCACGGCCGTCCTGATGGACTCCTTCGACGCCGAGGAGTGTCTCGCCCTGATCGAACGGTACGGCGTGACGCACGGGCAGTGGGTGCCGACCATGTTCGTCCGCATGCTGAAGCTGCCCGAGAAGACCAGACAGCGGTACGACCTGACCTCGCTGCGGGTCGCGATCCACGCCGCAGCTCCCTGCCCCACGGAGGTCAAGCACCGGATGCTGGAGTGGTGGGGCCCCGTGCTCCACGAGTACTACTCCTCCACCGAGGGCAACGGGCTCACCGTCATCACACCGCAGGAGTGGCTGCGCAAACCGGGCTCCGTCGGCCGCTCGGGGCTCCTGGGCGACCTGCGCGTCTGCGACGAAGAGGGCGCCGTACTGCCGCCCGGCACCACGGGCACCGTCTACTTTGCACGCGACGAGCCGCCGTTCGCCTACCACAACGACCCCGAGCACACCGCCGAGGCCCGGCACCCCGAGCACCCCAACTGGACGACCACGGGCGACATCGGACATGTCGACGAGGACGGCTATCTCTTCCTCACGGACCGTAAGGCGTTCACCATCATCTCCGGCGGGGTGAACATCTACCCGCAGGAGATCGAGAACTGTCTCGCCCTCCACCCCCGCGTCGCCGATGTCGCGGTGGTCGGTGTGCACGACGCGGAGATGGGGGAATCCGTACGCGCCGTGGTGCGGCCCGAGCCGGACTCCGTACCCGGACCCGAGCTGGAGCGCGAGCTGCTGGCGTATGTACGGGAACGGATGGCGCACCACAAGGTGCCGCGCGCCGTGGAGTTCACCGACACACTGCCACGCACCCCAACAGGCAAGCTCGCCAAGGGCGCCCTGCGCGAGCGGCTGAACCGCGCGGCGCTGGAAGCGGAGCGGGAGGCCGCGCGGAAGGCCGCGCCGGAGGCGGAGGAGGCAGTGTGAGCCGGGCCTGCCGAGGGGTGGGTGGGGTCGGCGCGGACGGTCGCGCGGGCGAGGTCAGCGCGGACGGTCGCCCTTCAGCGTGACCCGCTCCATCACACGAGGAGCCGGGAAGTAGTCGGAGACGGCGTAGTGCTGGGTGATCCGGTTGTCCCAGAAGGCGACGGAACCCCGTTCCCAGTGGAACCGGCACTGGTACTCGGGGTGCCGCGCCTGCTCGTAGAGAAGTTCGAGCAGTTCGGCGCTCTCGGCCCCGGGGAGCCCGTCGATCCTGTCGGTGAAGACCCTGTTGACGTAGAGGATCTTCCGGCCGGTCTCCGGGTGCGTGCGGACCACGGGGTGCTGTACGGGAGGGTTCTTGGCGCGGGCCGCCTCCAACTGCTCCGTGCTGAGCAGCTGTCCGAAGCTGCGTACGAAATCGTGGGTGGCCGTACGGCCGTCGATCAACTCCCTTACACGCGCGGGCAGTCCGTCGTACGCGGCTGCCATGTCGGCCCAGAGCGTGTCCCCGCCCACGAGCGGCACCTCGACCGCGCGGAGCATCGAGCCGAGCGGCGGCGTGGCCGAGAAGGAGACATCGCTGTGCCAGATGTTCTCCACACCCGGAGTCTTCTCGTCATGCGCGAGCCTGACGACCTCGGGGATCTCCGCCTTCGGCAGGAACGGGTGGACCTCGGGCTCGCCCCAGTGGCGGGCGACCTCGGCGTGCCGGGGCGCGGTCAGCTTCTGGCCACGGAAGAAGAGCACCTTCCACTCCAGCAGCGCGCGCTTCAGCTCCGCGAGCACCGGCCCGTCCAGCGGTTCGGCGAGGTCGACGCCGCGCACCTCGGCCCCGATGACCGGGGTGCACGGCACGAGGTCCACATGCGTGTACGGCTCGTCGGTGCCGCCGGAGGAGAGGGCCCGGGCCCTGAGTGCCGGGCGCACACCGCCCTTGACCGCACGTACGGCGTTCAGCGAACTGACTGTCGGCATGGTGGAACCGCCTCCCTTCGGGGCCGTCTCACGCGGCCTCCCGCCCCGCCCCGCTGGGCCTGGTGCCACGCGGGGAGCAGGGCCGGCCCGCAAAGTAGTGCGGCCCGGGTGAACAGTCCATGGCCGCGCATCGCGTCCGCACCCTGGTTCACCCCCACACCACCAGCCCTGCCGCGAGCGCGGCGATGACCACGCTGGACACCAGACCGGTCACCGCACGCCCCCGTACGCCCGTGAGCGCACGCCCGAGCGCCACTCCGCCCGAGGCGAGCAACAGTTGCCAGCTGAGCGAGGCGAAGACGATCGCGCCGACGAAAACGACCCCGCCCAACCACCCGCCGCCGCCCGGATTCCGCCGGCCGAGGGCGAGCGCGGAGAAGTAGATGACGGCCCACGGGTTGAGCAGGGTCAGCCCGAGCAGACCGAGGTAGGCGCGGGGCGCGGTACCGAGCGCGGCCCCGTCACGGAGGGAACCCGAGGACCGGCGGACCCGGAGAAAACGGCGAGGGCCAGGGAGACGGCGCGGACCAGGAGGGCGTCGAGGCCCGGGTAGACGGCGGATCCTGGGCAGCGGGCCTCGGAACCCGAGCGAGCGGAGAGCGGTTCTGCCGGAGCGCACCGCCATCAGCGCCAGTACCCCGGCGGCCGTCCAGCGCAGGGGGTCGGCGACCGGTTCGACGGCCCGCGCCGCAGCGGCCCCGCCCAGCACGGCGACCGCCGCGTACGCGCCGTCGGCTGTAGCGACGCCCAGGGCACCCGCCGCGCCCACCCGGAACGACGTGCGCGCGGTCAGGCTCACCAGCAGTACCGCCAGGGCGCCAACGGGAACGGCTACCGCGTACCCGGCAACCAGACCTCCCAGCGCGGTTTCTGCGAGCGGACCCGCCATCGAGTTGGTCATGTACGCAGCGTGTCCCGGCCCGTTCGTTCGGGTCCATCGAAAGTTTCCGCAACGCATCGTGTGGAATGGCCGGATGATTGATTCCCGGCTCCAGACGCTGCGCGTGCTCCACCAGTACGGCACCGTCACAGCGACCGCCGAGGCGCTGCACCTGACGCCGTCCACCGTCTCGCAGCAACTGCGCCAACTCGCCGCGCACGTGGACCTGGAACTGCTGGAACCGGTCGGGCGCAGGGTCAGGCTGACCCCGGCCGCGCTGGCACTGCTGCGGCACGCCGACGCGTTGCACGCCCGCTGGGAGGAGGCGACCGCCGATCTGGCAGCGCACCGCGAGGGCGCCGCCGGCCGCCTGCGGATCACGGCGATCGCGACCGCGCTGGCCGCGCTCGCCGTACCGGCAGCCGCCCGCTTGCGCGATCAATGGCCCGGTCTTGACGTGGAGTTGTCGGAAAACCCCGTAGAGGACCGGTACGGGCTGGTGCTGACCGGAGAGGCCGACATCGCGGTCGTCCTGCCCACCCCGGACAGTCCCCCGGCCGACGACCCCCGCTTCACACGGCGTTCACTCCTCGAAGAACCGCAGGATCTGCTCGTTCCCCGTACACACCCCTTCGCCGCCCGCACAGGCGTGCCGCTGGCCGAGGCCGCCCATGAGACCTGGATACGCTCCGGCGACCCCAGGGACCAGTACCAACTGCTGCTCTCCGCCTGCGCAGCCGCCGGGTTCACACCCCGGGTGTGCCACGCCGCGGTCGACTGGACGGCGGTGGCCGCGCTGGTCGCCCATGGCTTCGGGCTGTCCCTCGTCCCGCGCCTCGCACCGGTACCGTCCAGCCTGCCGCTGGTCCGGGTGCCGCTACAGGGCAGGCCCTCGCCGGTACGCCGTGTCGTCGCCTGCGTGCGCCGCGGTGCCGAGGAGCAGCCGGCCGTAGCCCATGGCCTCACCGCCCTCCAGGAGACGGCCGCCGCCTATGCCGGTACGCCGGGAACGGGCACTCCCTGAGTGCGCCAGTGCGCCATGAGCGTACGTACGGGCGACTGTCCGCCCCACCGGTCCGGCCTCCTCCCGGGCCGGCCTCCTCCCGGTCCGGTGGAACTCCGGTCGGTGGAACCCCGGTCGGCTGAAGTCCGGCCCGTTGGACTCCGGTCGGCGCCGAGCGGGCTTCATCCGGTCGGTGGGGCTCCGTTCAGTGCCGCGTGTGCTCCAGCCGTGCGATGCGGCCCTTCTCGCCGGATGCCCAGCAGCCGAGGTCACGCGCGCAGTCCACGGTGTCGTAGGAACCCCGGTCGAAGGTGCGCCAGTTCCGTCCCCCGTCCAGGGTGAGGTCCGAACCGGTGGGGCCGACGGAGAGCGCGACCGTACGGGTGTGCGGAAGCCAGCTGACTCCCGAGCGGTACTCGGGAACGGGCCGGGCGCTGGCCTTCCAGCGTGCGCCCCCGTCGCCCGTCACCGCCGAGGCGCGGGGCGAGGGCTTGCCCGCCTCGTAGTTGCCGCCCACGACCAGCCCGTTCCGGGCATCGCGGAAGGCGAGCCCGAAGGCGCCGCGCGCGGATTCTGCGGCGGGGAGCGGTGTCTCGGCCACGCTCCAGTGGCGGCCACGGTCAGCGGTGTGGAAGACCCGCGAGGAGTCGGCGCCGCCCGTGGCGAACCACGCGTTCCGGCTGCCCGAACTGGTGAGGCACTGGCCACTGGCCGCGAAGTTGGCCTCTCCCTGCCGCGCCGCCGGCATGCCGTCCCCGGGCAGCACCCGCCAGTTCCTGCCGCCGTCACGGGTGGACAGAACGCGGAATTTGCCGTCCACAGGGTCGCCGACGACGATCCCGTGGCGCTGGTCGAAGAAGGTGACGCAGTTGTAGAAGGCGGCGGGGTCGTCGTTGCGGAACGTCTCGGTCCAGTGGGCTCCCGCGTCCTCCGTGCGGAAGACGCGCGACGCGTCGCCCTCCCCGATCGCGAGCACCACGGCACCGCGCCGTCCGAAGGTCTCGACGTCGCGGAACTCCAGCCCCGAGGCGCCTGGCGGTGACACGTTCCGCCAGCTCGCGCCGCCGTCCCCGGTACGCAGCACCGTGCCGCCGCTGCCCGCGACCCAGGCCGTCGACCGGCTGACGGCCGACAGGCCGCGGAACCGCGCGGTGCTCCCGCTCTCCTTGAGCGACCACCCCGGCGCCCCAGCCGCCGCCTCGCCCTCCTGGCGCGCACGCACGAACGGCGCCCGCATCTGCGTGCCCGTCCGCGCCAGTGCGGGGGCCCGCGTTCCCGTCCGCGCCTGTGCCTGTGCCGCCGAGCCTGTCTGCGCCGGTGGTTGGGCCTGCGCGGGTGGTTCCACCTGCGGTCGCGCCTGCACGGGTGCACTGCCGAGTGCCGCGCACACCGCAGCGCCGCACAGCGCGAGAGCCCACATCCGTCTCATCGTCCCCGCCCGTCCCTCGCCCCTACTGGCCGCCGTAACGTAGCCCACTCCCGCCCCGCCGTCACCCGCTCTCGCGCCTTCCGGTGCCAAAATGCGCGACATGGATCAGTTTTCACCGGCTGGAGAGTCCGGAACGGCCGAGGGCCTCGCCGCCGGCGAGGGCGGAAAGACCGATGAATCCGTACGCCCGCCCGATGCGCCGGACGGCGACCGGAGCGGCCCGGCGGCTGTGGGAGGCGGACAGCACAGCGGCACCGGCCAGGCGTGGGCGGCGCTCGGCGGCGATCCGGCACTCCTCGCCCGCGTCTCACGGAAAGCCGGCGCCGTCCCGCTGCCCTCGGCGCTGCCCGTAGGGGAACTGGCGACCTCAACGGTGACGGCGTGCTCGCTGGCCGCCGCCGAGTTCTCCTGCGTACGGGCACGCAGCGCGCTGCTGCCGCCCGTACACGTGGACGACGGCGCGGTCGGAGCCGCCTTCCTCGGCGACCGCCTGGTGCGGATCGACGGCCGCCCCCCGGTCACCTTCGCGCCGCTGTCCCGCTACTGGCGTACGGCGGACGGCTGGGTCCGCACCCACGCCAACTACCCGCACCACCGCTCCCGGCTGCTGGCGACGCTGGGCATCACCGACACCGGCCCTTCCGGCGACGAGGCGGCAGCCGCGCGGCTGGCGGCCGAGCTGGCCGAGCGCCGTTCCGGTGAGGTCGAGGCCACGGTCTTCGCGGAGGGCGGCCTGGCCGTCGCCGTCCGTACGCCCGACCAGTGGGCGGCACATCCGCAGCGTGCCGCCGTGGCGGTGGCACCGCTGATCGCCACGGACCGGCTCGACGCCGCGCCGCCGCTGCCACTGGACGGGCCTCCCGGGCCTGGCGGACTCCAGGGTCTGCGCGTACTGGACCTGACCCGGGTGATCGCGGGCCCGGTCGCCACGCGCACACTGGCGCTGCTGGGCGCCGACGTGCTGCGCATCGACGCACCCGAGCGGCCCGAGTTCGTGGACACACACGCGGACTCGGACCTGGGGAAACGCTCCACACTGCTGGACCTGTCCACCCGCACAGGACAGGCGGCCTTCGAGGAACTGCTGTCCTCCGCGCATGTGGTGGTCACCGGTTACCGTCCGGGGGCGCTCGACAGATTCGGTCTCGCACCGGAATCGCTGGCCGACCGGAGGCCGGGACTGGTGGTGGGCCAGCTCTCCGCCTGGGGAACGACGGGGCCGTGGCAGCGCAGGCGCGGCTTCGACAGCCTGGTGCAGGCAGCGACCGGGATCAGCGTCATCGAGGCGGAGGCGATGGCACAGGCGGGTGCGGAAACCGCGGCGGTGGGACCGGAAGCCGCAGTGGGAACGCCGGGGAAGAGCACGGGCACTCCCCCTGAGGCTCCTCGCTCGCCGCTCGCGGAGCAGTACGGTGCGCACGCTGCCGATCGCACGCCCAGGGCTCTGCCCGCGCAGGCACTGGACCACGGCACGGGTTATCTGCTCGCGGCGGCACTGCTGCGCGCCCTCACCGAACAGCGCGCGGGTACGGCCGGGTCACGCCTGGTACGGCTCTCCCTCGCCCGCACGGCGCACTGGCTGCTGCACGAGGTGCCCGCTGCGGCGGGGCCGGGCAGCGTGGCCGACCACGAGCCGGGCCCGGCAGGCGAGTTCGACCCGTCACCGTGGCTGACCGAGACCGACAGCCCGCTCGGCCGCCTCCGTTACGTGCTCCCCGCCGTCGGATTCGGACCCGTGGGTTCCGGGGACCAGGACGGTGCGCGGAGCCCCGCGGACTGGTCACGTGTGACCGGGGCCGTCGGCGGAGACAAAGCCGTCTGGCAGTGAGAACGCCGTCCGGTAGTGACACGGCGCGGACGGACCGCGGGATACGGCGGGGACGGTGAGATACGGCGGGTACGGACCGTGGGATTCCGGTCCGTCCCCGGCGTTTTGCGGTCCTACTCCAGTGACTTGCGGTCCGCTTCCCGCTCCACTCCCCGGTCCCGTTCCCATCCCAGGTCCCGCCCCCGGTCCCGGTCCTGTTCCCGGTCCCGTCCCCGTTCGCCGGGTGCCGGTTTCTGCTCGGTGGCCACGCCGCCCATGACGGCGAGCCCCGTGACGATCACGCGGGGCGCCCCGGGTTCTCCGTGGGAGTTGGCCGACGAGTCGAAGCCGCCCATGATGCCGACGCCGCGCACCTCGACCTCGATACCTTCAGGAACCACTACTTGCACGCCGCCCCAGAGTGCGAAGCAGCGGATCACTACTACGCGGTCCTCGAAGCGGGCGTTACGCAGGTCGATCTGGCCGCCGCCCATCACGGTCACCGATGTGAAGTTCCTGGGCACCGTCCAGCCGCCCTTGCGGCTGAAGCCGCCCAGGAGGCCGATACCCCACCGGGAGGTGCCGGTCCCTCCGATGCGCTCCGTCCAGCGCCGCTTCCCCGCGGGTGCCGCGGGGGCGCTGCCAGGAAGGACGAGCGAGGTGTCCCGGCCCTCCTCGCCCTGCGGTGAGGGAAGATCGCGTACGAGCTTCACCAACTGGCCGTGCGTGCGCGCCTCATAGGCGCCGTCCAGGCGTTCCTGGAACTCGTCCATCCCCAGCCGCCCCTCGGCCAGTGCGTCGCGCAGTACCTCCGCCGTCTGCTCGCGCTCGGCGTCCGACGCCCTGATCTCGGGCAACTCCTCTGTCATGGACCGCAGCTTACGCGGACACGGCGACTCAGGCCCCGCCAGGGAATCCGAGCAGCCACTCCCCCAGAAGCACCAGCACGAACCCGAGCCCCAGCACCGCCGTCGCCACGCGCGTACGCCCCCTGCGGCTGAGCACGATGGCCGTACCTGACAGGGTGAGCGCGATGCCGTAGAAGCCCACGGTCAGCACCGAGGGCGCCGTGCCCAGGCGTACGACCAGGGCGACGGCCACGGCGAGCATGACGGCGGCGGACAGCACGATCCGGACACGGCGTGCCTGGCGTGGCGTCAGAGACGGACGTATCTCTTCCCGTTCATCGGTCTCGTCCGTCTCGTCCGCTGCGAGGTGCGGGGCTGTGGGTGAGGGTGAGTTGGCTTCCGGCATGCACGGGAGCGTATCTGCCTCCGGTGACAGGCGGGAGCCTCGGCGTCACCCAGAGCTGGCCTTTCCACCAGGATCCGCGGGCCCTCCGAAGGCTGCACGAGCTCTACAAGCCCGCACCGCACCGCGGCCCCTCCGAGCCCGCGATCCCTCAGAGCCCGAGACTCCTCCGGCCGCTACGAACCCTTTGATCCCTTCGAGTCCTTCGAACCTTCGGAGCCCTTGGAGTCGCCCTTGGACCCGCTCTTGTCGCCGCCCGCCCATGCGCGGAGGGCCGCGCGGCTGTCGAATTCACCGAGGTTGGTGTCGATCGGACTGCTCGTGTACTGATGGAAGCGCCAACGGTGCTTGATGCCCGGCTCACCGGGCTTGCCGTTGTAGTGCGCGATCCACAGGCCGTCGCCCGCGAACGAGGTCTTGTCGCGGTTCAGCCAGAAGTTGACGTTGCAGTAGAGCAGCACCTTGTGGTCGGGCCGCTTCTCCTGCACGTACTTGATCCACTCGTCCTTCTCGCCGTTCCCGACCTTCGCGTCCTCCCAGTCCAGCACCAGCATGTCGCCCGGGACGAGGTTGATCTTGGAGAGGAAGTAGTCGGCCTGGGCCTTCATGCTGCCCGACCGCACGAAGTGGTAGAAGCCCGTCACCAGTCCGGCGTCACGCGCTGTCTTGCGCTGCGCGACCCACTTGGGATTGGTGTAGGACTTCCCCTCTGTGAGCTTGATGAAGACGAACTCGATGCCCCTCGTGCTGTAGTCCTCCGGCTGGTACGAGGAGACATCGATCCCCTTGATCATAATTGTGCGCCACCTACCCTTCGTTCACTCTCTGGGTTCCTTCGATTACTCTTTGATACCCGCTGAACGCCACACCGTACCGCCGCACGTCCCGCCGGACACAGGGAAGTTGTTGCACGGGGTGACCGGTGTACGGATCGGGCGATGGGCGCGGTTCCTCCACACCTCTCCCCCGCCCGGCCCCTCCCCCGGAGCGCCGGGCGTTGGCAGAATCTGCCCGTTCCCGCACCACCCCCGCGCCGCCGAGGCCCCGCGTGCCCCACCCCGCCAGGCCACGGCTCGCCAAGAGAAAAGGTGGCCCATGAAGTTCAGTTACGCGATGCTCCCCGACTACCCCCTCAAGGAGTCGCTGGCCTCGATCCGGCTCGCCGACGAACTGGGCTTCCACGCCTGTTACGCGGCGGACGAGACCTGGCACAAGGACATGTGGCTGCTTTTCGCCGCCGCTGCGGGCCAGACGGAGAACATCCGCTTCGGCCCCAGCGTCACCCCCGTCACGCTGCGGGAGCCCTCGTTGATCGCGCAGGCGGTCGCCACCCTGGACGAGCTGTCGAACGGGCGTGCCGAAGCGGTGCTCTCCAGCGGCAACTTCGGCCTGCTCGCGCAGTACGGCATCGACTGGACGCACACCAAGCCGCTGTCGCGCACCAAAGAGGCGCTCGCGGTCGTGCGCACGCTGCTGGACGAGGGAGCGATCACACGGGAGGGCGAGTTCTACTCGTACAACGGCCTGTTCACCTTCGCACGGCCCGTCCAGCAGAGGGTCCCGCTGAAGCTGGGCGCGATGCGCGGCCCCAAGTCCTTCGAGGCGGCAGGTGAGCTCTCGGACGGCTGCCACCACGCGCTCAGCTACACGCGCCCCGCCTACGACTACGCCGTCCAGCACATCAGGGCGGGTGCCGAGCGGGCCGGCAAGGACTGGCGGTCGCTGGACATCGGCGCCTGGGTCGTCTTCGCGACCGGTACCGACTCGGCCGCCGCCAAGGACGCGGCACGCAGCATGGTCGGCATCTACGCCTCCTCCATGCCGGAGGAGCAGCTCGTCAGGAACGGCGTCGACCCGGCCGAGATCAAGCCGATCGTGGACGCCATCGGGGCGGGCGATCTCGCCCGCGGCATCGAACTGACCACGCCCTCACTGGCGGACAGGCTCTCGATCTCGGGTACGCCCGAGGAGTGCGCGGAAAAGATCCGCAGCGAGATCGCCCCCTCCGGCGTGAACCACATGATCTGCGCGATCACCGATCGCTCCCTGGTGAAGACGTTCACAGGTCGCGATCTGGAGGGCGCGGCCGACGTGAACACACAACTCAGGCTGATCCACGACCGGATCATGCCCGCTTGCGACTGACCCCACGGGGGCTGCCTGTGCGCGGTCCGAATGCGGGCTGCTCGTGCGTGGCCACGTCCGGGCCACGCACGGGATCCACGCGGGCTGGGCACGGGTTCCGTGCGAGCGTGCAGGAATCCACGTAGGCCACGTACTGGATCCACGTGGACTGCGCGACCCAGTTGGGTCGCCGCCAGGAGATGCGGCGATCCGGCGCGGTCGCGCCCCGCGCGGGAGGCGGCCGACCCGCACGGTCGCGGCCGGCGTATGAGCCGCACGGAGCACGAGGTCGTCGCTAGACCTGATCTCGCATCCTCTTCCGGCGGGTTGAACCCGCCAGTTCTCCGTCAGGCGGGCCGCTGGACACGATCTAGCGGCCCGCCTGACGCGGTCTCGCGCCTGAGGGGTGAGGAGCGAGCGGCGGAGGAAGGGAGGCGTCCCATGGCCACGGCAGAGGTGCGGGCGGCAGCGGCGCGGGCGTCGGCGGCGCAGTCCGCAGAGGTGCGATCGACAGAGCGGGGCTGTGTTCAGAGCGGGGCGGAGGACGAACTGCCTCTGCGGGTCGCGGTCATCATCGGCAGTACCCGTGAGGGCCGGGAGGGCGCCGGTGTCGCGGCCTGGTTCACGGCCCTGGCGCGGAAGCGCCACGGCCTCGCGCTCGACGTCGTCGACCTGGCGGACTTCCATTTCCCTGAGCGCCTTCTTGCCCAACCACCGCCTGGAATAGCCGAGTTCACCGAACGGCTGGGGGCAGCGGAGGCTTTCATAGTGATCACGCCGGAGTACAACCGCAGCTTCCCGGCCTCGCTCAAGCAGGCGATCGACTACGGCTACGACGAATGGCACGCCAAGCCGGTGGGCTTCGTCTCCTACGGCTCCAACTCGGTGGGCATGCACGCGGTCGAACAGCTCCGCTGGGTCTTCACCGAGCTGCACACCGTCACGGTGCGGGACAGCGTGAGCTTCGACCTCCTGCGTGCGCACGACCCCGACGGCACGGGCCGGTCGGCCACCGCCATGCTCGGCCAGCTCGCCTGGTGGGGTCACGCGCTCCGGGACGCCCGGGCCGCCCGCCCGTACTGCGCCTGAGCGCCCGTCACTTCCGCATACATCAGGCCCTCCGCACCGGGCTGTGTGCCCAGCGGCATCCCCCCGCGATGAGCCCTCACGGCCCCTGACCCCTACCCCCTCCCCGGAGGGCCACGAAAGGAACGCACCATGAGTACGGCAGAGTCACCACTGGCGATCGAGACCTCGGGTCTGGTCAAAGTGTTCGGCGACAAACGCGCCGTGGACGGCATCGACCTCGCCGTTTCCACCGGCTCGGTCTACGGCGTGCTGGGGCCGAACGGCGCGGGCAAGACCACAGCGGTCAAGATGCTCGCGACCCTGCTGCGGCCCGACGCCGGCGAGGCCAGGGTCTTCGGCCACGACGTGCTCCGGGATGCGGACGCCGTCCGCTCGCGGGTGAGCCTCACCGGGCAGTACGCCTCGGTGGACGAGGACCTCACCGGTACGGAGAACCTCGTGCTGCTGGCCCGGCTGCTCGGGCACGCCAAGTCGGCGGCGAGGGAGCGCACGGGCCAACTGCTCGACGCCTTCGGCCTGTCCGATGCCGCCGACCGTCAGGTAAAGAACTACTCGGGCGGCATGCGACGGCGTATCGACATCGCGGCCAGCATCCTCAACACCCCTGATCTGCTGTTCCTGGACGAGCCGACGACCGGCCTCGACCCGCGCAGCCGCAACCAGGTCTGGGACATCGTGCGCGCCGTGGTCGCGCAAGGGACAACGGTGCTGCTGACCACGCAGTATCTGGAAGAGGCCGATCAACTGGCGGGCAGGATCGCGGTCATCGACCACGGTCGCGTCATAGCGGAGGGCACTCCGGGGCAGCTCAAGTCGTCGGTGGGGGCAGGTTCGGTGCATGTGCGGCTGCGCGATCCGGAGCAGCGGCAGGAAGCGAGTTCGCTGCTGGCCCAGCACCTTGGCACGCGGGTGCAGTTGGACAGCGACCCGTTCGCGCTCACCGCGAGGATCACGGACTCGGGCGACGAGTGCGGAGCCGCCGTCCGCGCCTCGCGTGCGCTCGGTGAGCTCGCCGAACACGGCATCACCGTGGACGACTTCGCGCTGGGCCAGCCCAGCCTGGACGAGGTCTTCCTGGCACTCACCGACTCGAACAACCAGCTCAGCAAGCAGGACACATCCGGGACGAGCCGACAGGGAGCAGCGGTATGAGTACGGTGACAAACACCTCGACGTCCATGAACGCGGACCAGGACGGAACAGACGGTGGGGTCGAGCTGCGCGAGGGAGAACTGCCTCCCGTCGCGCCGGAACAGCTCGCGGCCGTGCTGGTGGCCAAGGACAGGCCGCCGCGCCCGAGCGCGTTCTCGGTCTCCGCCACATTCGGCTGGCGGGCGATGCTGAAGATCAAGCACGTCCCGGAGCAGCTCTTCGATGTGACGCTCTTCCCGATCATGATGACGCTGATGTTCACCTATCTGTTCGGGGGCGCGCTCGCGGGGTCGACGACGGAGTATCTCCAGTTCCTGCTGCCCGGCATCATGGTGATGAGCGTGGTGATGACGACCATGTACACGGGCGTGGCGGTGAACACCGATATCGAGAAGGGTGTCTTCGACCGTTTCCGTACGCTGCCGATATGGCGTCCGGCGCCGATGGTGGGCTATCTGCTCGGTGACGCGGTGCGCTATGTGCTGGCGTCAGCGGTCATCCTCGTCGTCGGCCTGATCATGGGCTTCCGTCCGGCGGGCGGGGTGCTTGGAGTGCTGGCGGGGGTCGCGCTGCTGGTGGCGTTCTCGTTCGCCTTCTCCTGGATATGGACGATGTTCGGGCTGATGCTGCGCTCCGAGAAGTCGGTCATGGGCGTGAGCATGATGGTGCTGTTCCCGATGACCTTCCTCAGCAACATCCTGGTCGAGCCGGAGACCATGCCGGGCTGGCTCCAGGTGTTCGTCGACATCAACCCCGTCGCGCATCTGGTCGCCGCCGTCCGCGATCTGATGGCGGGGACATGGAACGGTCCCGAGATCACCTGGACGTTGATCGCCGGCGCGATCCTCATAGCCGTCTTCGGGACGCTCACGATGAGGCTGTACAACCGGAAGTGACGGCGCCGGCCTGACCGTTGTCGCACTCCGGCAGCCCGTCCGTCCTCCGCCTTCTCCCCATCCGCCCCCTCCAACCCACCCCGGTTCGACTGTCCACCGTCCGCCCCCAGCCCCTCGCCACCGGCCCGTTCACTCCGTCTCGTCAGAGGCGCCAGGTGATCGGGTCGGCGGGCTGGTAGCGGCAGGCGGCGCCGGTGGAGACCGAGTTCCGCAGGTGGACGGCGAGTTCGGGGTGGCGGCCGTCGAGCTTGCGGAGGGTGTCACGGATGCGGGCGGTGACGGTCTTGCGGGCGCGCTCGGCCTCGTCGCCGAGGCGGCGGCTGCGGCCGGCGAGACCGGCGGCGGCACGCAACTCGGCCAGCAGGGCGTCCCGTTCGCGGTCGTACGCCGCGACCTTCTCGGTCTCGCCGCGTACCGAGGCACGGTCTATTTCCACGTCGAGGGCCTCCAGGCGGCGCTTGTAGCTGGCCTTGGCCTCCTCGTCCAGGACGGGGTCCCCGCCCATGGCGTGTGCGGTGGCGATCTCTGCCCCACCTTCGGGGTTGAGGAGCCGGGGCGCAGGAATGTCGGTGCCGGGCTGGCCGAGGAGGAAGTGGAGGTCGCGGAGTCCCTTGGCGTCGGGCATATGGACGGTGCGGCCCTCGTAGCGCAGACGCCAAACGGCGCCCTCGCGGCCGAACTCGTTGGGGGCGGCGGGTGCTGAGGCTCCGGGCGAGCCGGCCTCGGGAGCGAACCCGCCCTCGGGGTCCGCCCTGTGAGCCCGATCGGGCGGCGGCTGCTCGTCCAGGGTCCTCAACGCGGGGCCGCCGCCCGCCCTCGGCACCTCGGGAGGGCCCGTGCGTGCGGACTCGGGCCCGCCGCGCAGCCCGTTGGAGCCGTACGGCCCGGTGAAGGCGAACGAGAGCACGCCTGTACCCGCGCCCGCGCGCGTGCCCGTGGTTGAGCCTGCGTCGGTGCTGGTGCCTGCGCCCACTCCTGTACCGGCACCGGCACCAGTATCGGCACCGGCACCCGTGTCCGTGCCCGGGCCCGGGTTCATGTCCTGGTCCGCGTCGGGGGCGTTCCCGGTGCGCGTGAGGTGGGGGGCGAGGGCTGCGGTGCGGGCGCGTAGGCGGCCCGAGGCGGTGACGAGGTGGCGCATGTCGAGGGAGAGGGACTCGCGTTCGACCTGTTCGGCGAGGGCGCGGGCACGGTTGATGTCGTCGGGGGTGCCGCGGGCCAGCAGGGCGGAGGCCAGACCGTTCCGGGCCTCCAGGGACCAGACGCGCAGTCTCAGCAGGTCCGCTGAGCAGCGGGCCTCCGTGAAGGCGTCCACGGCGTCGTCCCAGCGGCCCTGCGCCGCGTCGAGGTGGGCGATCCACAGGGACATGGGGCCGCCGATGTCGCAGCCGTAGAGGGAGACGGCCCACTCGTCGCGGATCGGCTCCAGGGCCTCGCGGGCGCGTTGGAGCAGTTCGGGGTCGCCGGTGGCGGCTGCGGTCTGTGCCAGCAGGCGCAGCCACATGGCGCGGACCCCGCGGGGGAACTCGTCGCCCTCGGCGAGGATCTGGTCGACGTAGGCAGTCGCCGTTCTGATGCCTTCGGCGTCGCCGCGTCGTACGGCGGTCAGGGACTCCATCAGGCGCGTCGGCGAGTGGGCTCCGACCTCCGGTCCGCCCGCGGGCCCCTCGCCTCCCCCGGTGTGCCCCGAGGAGTCCACGTGACCCGTGGGGACCATGCGTTCGGTGCGCTCGACGTCTTCGCCGTGCAGTTCGGCCAGTTCTTCGAAGCGGCCCTGGGAGAGCAGGGTCTGCCAGCGCAGCAGGCGCAGGATGAAGCGGTAGTGGGCAGGGCTGGGGGCAGGGCTTTCCTCAAGGCGGGCCACCAGCTTGCCCGCCTCCTCGAACCTGCCCCTGTGGACGGAGAGGATGCAGCGGTCGGTGTCGACCAGCAGCTCACAGCGGCGCTGACCGCTGTGCCTGGCGGTGGAGGCCATCTCGCGGAACTGGTCGAGGTAGCGGGGGTCACCCTGTTCCAGCAGCGCCACCCAGCGCAGGGAAGCGGCGACCACCTCGGCGAGCGGGTCGCCTGTGCGGTGCGCGACGATGGTCATCTCGCGGGTGAGCCCTTCGCGTTCGGCCGCCGTGCCGGGCCCCCAGATGGTGTCGTGGCGTGCCCACAGGCCGAAGCTGAGGAACTCGTCGTCGGAGTCGCCGCGTGCGAGGGCTGCGAGCCGTGCCGACAGGTCCTGCGCCAACTGGTCCAGCAGCCCTTGCGGTTCGGGCCCCGGCGTCGGCTCCTGGGGGTCGAGGCGTGCGTGTGCCTCGTGCAGCAGTCCGTCCGTCAGCGCGTCGCCGCGAGCGTGACCGCCCGCCCGGTACAGGGTGAGGGCAGCGCGTGCGAGCAGAACCGGGTTGTCGAGGGCGCGGACCCGGTCCACGGTCTCCTCGAAGACCCGCCACGCCTCGCGCCGGCGCCCGGCGCCGTACAGGTCGTCACCGAGCTTCAGGCCCAGCAGGACACGCTTGTGCGGATCGCCGCTCTCACCGCGTTCCAGGGCGCGGCGAAGGTGTCCGATCGACTCCTCGTAGGCGAAGCGTGCCCCGGCGTCGTCGGCGGCGGCCTCCAGCAGTTCGACGGCGCGCGCCGGTTCCAGGGTGCCGTCGGCGAGGTAGGCGTGGCGGGCCAGTTCGGCGGGGAGCACATGCGCGGTGAGGGTCGCTGATCTGTCGGCCGCGCACACGGCGGAGGCGTGCAGCCTGGCCGCCTCCTCGGGACCGAGCGCTTCGTAGAGCGTCTCGCGCACCAGGTCGTGTGCGAACGAGAAACGGCCGGCGCCCTCGGCCGTCACCAGCCGCGCCGCGACCGCCTGGTCGAGCAGCCTGTCGACCTGCGGAACGGGCCGGCCCTCGACCGCGGCCAGCCACTGACGGTGGAAGGAGCGGCCCAGCACGGAGGCACTGGACAGCAGTTGGGCAACGGGCCCTGGCAGGAGCGACAGGCGGCGCCGCAGCGCGTCGCGTACTCCCGGTGGGACCGCGGTGAGGGAGCCGCCGCTGTGCCACAGACGTGCGGTCTGCTCGACGAAGAAGGGGTTGCCGCCCGTGCGTTCGTGCACCTCGCGCACGAGCGCGGCGTCCGGCTCCACGCCCGTGGTGCGTTCCATGAGTGCGGCCGTCTCCTCGGGGCCCAGACCGGTGAGGGTGAGGGTGGTGGCGCGGGAGAGGAGCGGCAGCAGCAGGGGACGCAGCGGGTGGTCCGGCGTCTCCACCTCGACGTCGCGGTAGGTGCCGACGAGCAGGAGCCGCTCGAACCACGTGTGTTGGGCCGCGAATTCGAGCAGGCGCAGCGAGGCGCTGTCGGCCCAGTGCAGGTCGTCGACGACCACGACGAGCGGGCGGCTCTGCGAGACGGCGACGAGTGCGCCGGTCACCGCGTCATGCAGCCGAAAGCTGTCGGCCTCACCGTCGGCCGCCATGCCCGCCGTGTCCCCCGGGTCCGCTGTGCCGGCCGGGTCCGCCGCCCCGCCATCACTTGCCACTCCGCCGTCGTCGTACGTTCCGCCGCCGTACGTTCCGCCGCCGAGGGTGCCGCGTCCGCCGGGGCCGGCTCCCGCGTGCTCGCCGAGCAGCGCGGGCAGGCAGCCACCGCACTCCCGCTCGGCGGCAGCCCACTCCTCAGGGGTGGCGGCGCGGCGCAGGGCGCGCAGGATCTGCGTCCACGGCCAGTACCCGGGCGCGCTGTGCGAGTCCCAGCAGGAGCCGCCGATCACCAGCGCGCCCCGCCCCCTCGCCTCTTCGGCGGCGCGCATCACCAGCGAGGTCTTGCCGATCCCCGCCTCCCCCGTGACCAGCACGAGGCCGCCGTGGCTCGCCGCGGCACGGATCGCCTCGTCGCGCAGCACGGCGGCGGGGTGCTGCCGCCCGATCAGCTCAGGTCCCATACCAAGAGAGGGTAAAGGCGTCCTCTGACAGAGGGACCCGCGCCAGGATTCGCGACGGCCGCGACAGAGGCGCAGGATCGGGTACTGCGACACTTTCCCCACGCGGGCCACCTGCGCCGCGTGGGCCACCTGCTCCCTGGGGACGCATCCGCTTCCCCGCGGGCCGACCGTGACCGTACGGGAAACCCGCGACCGCGCCGAGCACAGGCGGCCGGCGGGGAACCCGTCCCGCACGGGACACAGCGCCACACCGGACGGGGCACCCCCCGCACCGGACGCGCTCGTCCCGGCCGGGGAGACCTGCCGGTGAGGAACACGGCCGGGAGGAACACGGGCGGTGAGGAACACGGGCGGACGAACCCACGTTCCTCACAGGTGACATGCGTGCACAGCAGGTGACATGCATATACACCCGCGTACTTCCGGTTCGGACGTACGCGGTGGACACAGCCGACGTTACGGAGAGGTTCACACCATGGCGACCACACGCACCGCTCACACCGTCTGGAACGGCAACCTGATGGAGGGGTCGGGCGTCGTCACCTTCGACTCCTCTGGCATCGCTGACCAGCCGGTCTCCTGGCCGGCGCGCGCCGAGCAGCCGGGTGGCAAGACCAGCCCGGAGGAGCTGATCGCGGCGGCGCACTCCAGCTGCTTCTCGATGGCGCTGTCCAACGGGCTCAACAGCGCGGGCACTCCGCCCACCAAGCTGACCACGCAGGCGGACGTGACCCTCCAGCCGGGCACCGGGATCACCGGCATCCACCTGACCGTGCGGGGCGAGGTGCCGGGCATCGACGAGGCCGGCTTCGCCTCGGCCGCCGAGGAGGCTGCCAAGAACTGCCCGGTCAGCCAGGCACTGAAGGGCACGACGATCACTCACGAGGCGAAGCTCGCCTGACCGCGCCGGAGGGACTGCCGAACGATGCCGGAACTGCCCGAGGTCGAGGCCCTGCGCGGCTTTCTTGAGGAACGGTTGACGGGCCGCACGGTCGCTCATGTGTGGCCTGTGGCTGTGAACGTCCTCAAGACCTACGATCCGCCGCCCAGTGCGCTGGAAGGGCGCGCCTTCACCGAGGTGGCCAGGCACGGCAAGTTCCTCGCCATGCGGCTGGACGACCTGTCTCTGGTCGTCCACCTCGCCAGGGCGGGCTGGCTGCGGTGGCAGGAGACACTGCCCACCACGCCGCCCCGCCCCGGCAAGGGCCCGCTCGCCTTCCGGGTCGGTCTTGAGGGTGCGGGAGGGTTCGATCTCACCGAGGCGGGCACCCAGAAGCGCCTGGCCGTCTCCGTCGTACGGGACCCCTCCGAGGTCCCCGGCATCGCCAGGCTCGGGCCCGACCCGCTCTCCCCCGCCTTCGACCGCGCCGCGTTCGCTGCGCTCCTGAAGGGGCAACGCCACCGGATCAAGGGCCTGTTGCGGGACCAGTCCGTCATCTCCGGTATCGGGAACGCCTATTCGGACGAGATCCTGCACGCCGCGAAGACGTCCCCCTTCAAGATCGCGGACGAACTGACGGAGGACGAGGTCACCGGGCTGTACGAGGCACTGACCGACACGCTCGGCTCCGCCGTCGGGAGAGCACGCGGGCTGTCGGCCGCCGAGTTGAAGGCCGGCAAGCGGCTCGGGCTGCGGGTGCACGGCCGCGCCGGAGAGACCTGCCCGGTGTGCGGGGACACGATCAGGTCGGTCTCCTTCCGCGACTCGTCCCTGGAGTACTGCCCCACCTGCCAGACGGGCGGCAAGCCCCTCGCCGACCGCCGGTTGTCCCGTCTGCTGAAATGAGGGCTCGCGCCAGTCGTCGAGCCGAGGGGTTTCCGTGACACACGACCCGGGACGGGACGGGGCCGCACACGAGCTGGGACAGGACGAGGCGGCACAAGGGCACGCGCAGAGCGAGGCGGCACACGGGGCGGGCAAGGGCAGGGCCCGCGATTTCGACGTGGTGCTGTTCGGAGCGACCGGGTTCGTGGGCGAGCTGACGGCGCTCTATCTTGCCGCGCACGCGCCGCGCGGCTGCCGGTGGGCGCTGGCGGGGCGCAGTCTGCCCAAGCTGGAGGACCTGCGTGCACGGCTGGCCGCCGCGCATCCCGGCGCGGGCGACGTACCGCTGGTCACGGCCGACGCGGGCGACATGGCCTCCGTCGCCCGGCTCGCGCCGCGCACCCGCGTGCTGGCCACCACGGTCGGCCCCTACATCCGCTACGGGACCCGGCTGGTCGCCGCGTGTGCCGATGCCGGGACGGACTACGTGGACCTCGCGGGTGAGCCCGAGTTCGTCGACCTGATGTACCTGCGCCACCACTCACGCGCCAAGGAGACAGGCGCGCGCCTCGTGCACGCGTGCGGCTACGAGTCGGTACCGCACGACCTGGGTGCACGGTTCACGGTCGAACAGCTGCCGGAGGGCGTGCCGCTGCGGGTGGCGGGCTATGTGCGTACCGATGCGATGCCCTCGGGCGGCACGCTGGCCAGCACGCTGCTCGCCTTCTCCCGCGCCGACCGTATGCGGCACGCGGCCAAGGCCCGTCGTGCGGCCGATCCCCGCCCCGCAGACCGCTCCGTACGCACTCCGCTCGACCGTGTGCACCACAACGACGAGCTGGATCTGTGGGGCGTACCGCTGCCCACCATCGACGCGCAAGTAGTGGGCCGTTCGGCCGCCGCTCTGGAGCGCTACGGGCCGCGCTTCAGCTACAGCCACTTCGCGGCCGTACACCGCCTGCCGGTCGCGCTGAGCAGGATCGCGGGCATGGGCGCGCTGTTCATCGCGGCGCAACTGCCCACGGCACGCCGCCTCCTGTCCGCGCGGCTCGCACCGCGCGAGGGCCCGGACGAGGCGCGGCGTGCACGGAGCTGGTTCTCGGTGCGGTTCGTCGGCAGGGGCGGCGGGCGCCGTGTGGTCACCGAGGTGTCGGGCGGCGACCCGGGGTACGGCGAGACGGCGAAGATGCTCGCCGAGTCCGCGCTCAGCCTCGCCTTCGACGCACTTGCCGCGACCTCGGGCCAGGTCACCCCCGCCGTGGCGATGGGTGAGGCGTTGACGGGCCGCCTCCGGAACGCGGGGGTGCGCTTCCGTGTCCTGGAGGACTCGGAGGACTCGGAGGACTCGGAGGACTCGGAGGGCTGAGGCGGCGCCTCGGCGGCGGCCTGCGGGCGCACGGCCGCCGGGCTCACAGCTTGCGCAGCACCGCCACCACGTTCTGGCCGCCGAACCCGAAGGCGTTCACCATCGCCGTGTGCACATCCGTCTTGCGCGCCGTGTGCGGCACGTAGTCGAGGTCGCACTCGGGGTCGGGGGTGTCCAGGTTGACGGTCGGGGGCACGGCGCCGTCGCGCATGGCGAGCGCCGTGACCATGGCCGACAGCGCACCCGCGGCACCGATCATGTGACCGACCATGGACTTCGGGGAGCTGACGAGGAGCCGGTCGGCGTCCTCGCCGAAGACGCTGCGCACGGCGCGCGTCTCCAGCTTGTCGTTGATACGGGTCGCGGTGCCGTGCGCGCAGATGTAATCGATGTCGCCCGGTGCCAGGTGCGCTGTGGCCAGCGCCCTGCGCATCGCGGTCTCCGCGTGGGTGCCCTCCGGATAGGGGGCGCTCACATGGAAGGCGTCGGAGGTGAGCGCGCCGCCACTGATCTCCATGTACGGGCGCGCTCCGCGCGCAGCCGCGTGCGCGGCCGACTCGACGACCATCACGACGGCGCCCTCGCCGAAGACGAACCCGTCACGGTCGGTGTCGAACGGGCGGCTGGCGCGCTCCGGTTCGTCGTTGCGGGTGGACAGCGCGCCCATGTTGCTGAGCCCCGTGAACATCACCGGTGTGATCGCCGAGTCCGTACCGCCGGCGATCACCACGTCGGCCTCGCCCGCCAGGATCGTACGGCGGGCCTCCAGCAGCGCGTGGATGCCGCTGGCGCAGGCGAGGGCCGAGGCGTTGACGGGGCCGTGTGCGCCCAGGTCGATGGCGACCTCGCACGCGGGCATGTTCGGGATGACGGACGAGACGAAGTACGGGCTGACCTTGCGCGGGTCGCTGTGCATCTGATCGGTCGCGGCCTCGATGCCGGGGAACCCCGCTACGGCGTTGTTGATCTGCACGCCGAGCCTGGCCTCGGGGTCGGAGCCGGTCTCGATGCCCGCGTCGCGCACCGCCTCGCGGGCCGCGACCACCGCGTACTGCGAGAAGCGTTCCGATCTGCGCAGCCGCTTGCGGTCGAAGTGGTCCTCCGGGACGAAGTGCTTGACCTCGGCGGCGATGCGCGTGGGCATCCCCGTGGGGTCGAAGCGGGTGATCTCTGCTACGCCGCTGTGGCCGCCGAGGAGGGCTGCCCAGGTGTCCTCCCTGTCGTTGCCGACGGGGGTGAGGGCGCCGATTCCTGTGACGACGACGGCGTTGCTGTGCTGTTGGGACACGGTTTCGCTTTCGGTTGCGGTGTGCTGTTGCTGCCCGGGGACACGCCTGAGCCGTGCGGGACCGGCTCAGGCGCTCAGCTGGTGGGCGGCGCGCAGGGCCTGGGCCGTGGCGCGTACGGCGTTGAGCCCCTCGGCGTTCTGCGCGCCGCCCACCACCTCGTAGGGGATGCCCGCGCGGTCGAGTGCGGGCATCAGCGTGCGCTCCCGTTCCTGGCCGGTGGCGAAGACGACCGCGTCGGCGGGGATCAGGCGCTCAGCGCCCTCCGCCTCGGCGACGACCACGCCTTCGGCGGTGATCTCGCGGTAGTGCACGCCGGTGATCATCTCGACACCGTGGGACCGGAGTTGGGAGAGGATCACCCACCGGGTGCTGGGGCCCATGCCGACGCCGATGCGGGCGCCCCGGCGTACGAGGGTGATGTGGTGCGGCCTGGAGGCGCCGGTGAGCAGGTGGGCGAGGTCGACGGCGATGCCTCCGCCGCCGAGGAGCACGACCCGCTCGCCCAGTTCCTCAGGGGCCGAGAACGCCTCCTGGTAGGTGAGGGTGCGCAGCCGGGTCCAGCCGGGGATGTCGGGCAGCCGGGGCTGGACGCCGGTGGCGAGGACGGCTCCGTCGAAGCCGCGCAGCAGCGGTACGTCGCCGAGGCCGAGCCGCCGTCCGAGGTGGACGCGTACGCCGAGCCGCGCCAGTTCTGCCGCGTAGTAGCGCACGGTCGCGCCGAAGTCCTCCTTTCCCGGCACTTGCCGCGCCAGCCGGAACTGGCCGCCCAGCTCGCCCGCCGCCTCGAACAGTTCGACCTCATGTCCGAGGGAGGCCAGCGCACGCGCGGCCTCCAGGCCGGCGGGGCCGCCCCCGATCACGGCGTAGGAGCGGCCGTGGCGCGCGCGCCGTTCGGGGAAGTCCAGCTCGTGTCCCGCGCGCGGGTTGACCAGGCAGGAGACGCGCTCCTCGCCGAAGGAGCGGTCGATGCAGGCTTCGTTGCAGGCCAGGCAGACGTTGACGAGTTCGGGCCGCCCCGCGCTCGACTTGGCGACCAGGTCGGGGTCGGCGAGGAAGGGACGGGCCATGGACACGTAGTCGATGCCGCCGCCGCGCAGCAGATTCTCGGCCTGCTCCAGCCTGTTGACGCGGTTGGAGGTGATCACGGGTACGTCCGGGTGGCCCGCGGCGCAGAGCGCCTTCTTGACGGCCTCGGCGTAGGGCGCCCAGCTGCCCGGTGGCACGGTGGCCTGCACGGTGGGCACGCGGGACTCGTGCCAGCCGACGCCGACGTCGAGCGCGGCCACGCCCTCTTCAGCGAGGGCCACGGCGAACGCGTCGGTCTCCTCCTGCGTGCTGCTGCCGGGCACGAGGTCGGCGCCGGAGACGCGGAACAGCACGGGGAAGTCGTCGCCGGCGGCCTCCCGTACGGCACGCAGCACCTCCAGGGGGAAGCGGCGGCGGCGCTCCGGATCGCCGCCCCAGGCGTCGGTGCGCTCGTTGGTCACCGGGGAGAGGAACTGGTTGAGCAGGTACCCCTCGGAGCCCATGATCTCCACGGCGTCGTAGCCCAGTGCGCGCGCCGTGGCGGCGCCCCGTGCGAAGTCGGCCGCCGTGCGGTGGATGTCGGCCTCGGTCATCTCGCGGGGCGTGGCCCGCGAGAAGCGGCTGTACACGGGCGAGGGGCCGACGGGAGTGTGCCCCGTCCCCGCGAGCAGCGCGTAGCGCCCGGCGTGGAAGAGCTGGAGCGCGATGCGCCCGCCCTCCTCGTGTACGGCCCCTGCGGCCCGGCGCAGCGCGGGGTGGTGCGCCGGGTCGTTGACCATGCTGTAGCCGGGACCGCCTGCCCCTTCGGGGCTGACCGCACTGCCTCCGGTGACGATGAGCCCCGCGCCGCCGCGCGCGCGTGCGGCGTAGAAGGCGGCGAGTGCTGCCCCGCCGTCGTCCAGGGTCTCCAGATTGAGGTGCATCGCGCCCATGACGACGCGGTTCGCGACCCGGAGCGAGCCGATCGCGCCGGGGCGCAGTAGGGAATCGAATCCATCGAACACGCAGTAGCTCCTCACTCGGTCCACTGCACGGTCAGCACGGGCTGTGCCGGCGGCAGGGCGGTCCGTGCCCGCCCTGCCGCCGGCCGGCTCGTCCGTACCGGCCGTGCCGTCGGACGAGCCGTCATACGGACCGTGTCGGGCGGGGTGGGAGCTGCAGCTCGGGGCCCGCGTCGGCGAAGAACGGCGGGGCTACGGCGCTGAGTCCGCCGTCCACGACGAGGGTCTGCCCTGTGAGGTACTCCGACTCCGGCGCGAGGAGGAAGGCGAGCACGTCGGCGACCTCCTGGACGGTCCCTGGACGCCCCTTGGGGATACGGTCGAGCACGGTCTGCATGTCCGGCATGCCCGGCACGTCGTAGAAGAAGTCCAGCGAGTCGGACTCGATCAGACCGCCGTTGACGGCGTTGACGTTGACCCCGTAGGGCGCGAACTCCAGCGCCATGTAGCGCACCCACGCCTCGATGGCGGCCTTCATCGCGCCGAGCGTCGCGTACGTCGGGTAGGCGCGGATGGAGCCGTAGGAGGAGAGGGTGACGATACGGCCGCCGTTGTCCATGAGCTTGAGTGCTTCTTGCGCGCCGAGCACGAAGGGGCGCAGGTTCATGGCGTAGGAGCGGTCTAGGTGGTGCGGCTTGAGGTCGACGATGTTCTTGAACGCGCTGGCAGCGGCGTTGGAGACGAACCAGTCGAGGCGTCCGCAGCGCCGCGCGACCTCGTCGAAGAGCGCGGTGATGCCCTCGGGGGTCTCCACGTCGGCCTGTACGGCGAAGCCGCTGCCGCCGACGGCCTCGATGTCGGCGACCGTCTTCTCGGCGAGGTCGGCGTTCTTCTTGTAGTTGACGACGACGGTGGCGCCGTCACGCCGGGCGAGGGTGAGTGCGAGCTGCCTGCCGATGCCGCGCGAGGAACCGGTGATGAGCGCCGTCTTGGCGTTCTGCCGCTTGTCGTCCGTCACTTGGTCTCTTCTCCTTCGGTACGCGCGGTGACTGCCGTACGCGCGGTGACTGCGGTACGCGCGGGAGCTTCGGCACTCGCGGTGCCTTCCGCGCGCAGGCGCAGCAGTTCGCGGAACACGACCGTCTTCTGGATCTCGTTGGTGCCCTCTTCGAAGCGCTGGGCACGCGCGTCGCGGTAGACGCGTTCGATGGGACTGGTCTTCCAGTAACCGAGGCCGCCGTGCACCTGCAGTGCGTTGTCGGTGACGCGGGTCAGCATGGACACGGCGGTCATCTTCGCCATGGACGAGAGCATCGAGGCGTTCTCGTCGCCCTCCTCGAAGGCGCGTGCCGCGTGCATCACGAGCTGCTTGGCCGCCTCGATGTCGGCGGCGTTTTCGGCGAGCATGAACTGCACGGCCTGCCGCTTGCTGAGCTTCTTGCCGAAGGTGAAGCGCCCCTCGGCGTAGTCGAGCGCCAACTCCTGCGCGCGCTGGGCCAGTCCGACGCAGCTCATGCCGACGGAGATACGGGACGGCGTGAGGAAGCCGCCGAGGGCCACCTCAAGTCCCTGGCCCTCCTTGCCGAGCCGGTTGGCGACGGGCACGGGGGTGCGCTCGAAACGGAGGGTGGCGTGGTCGGTCCCTGTCACACCCATGGTCTGGGAAGTGTCATCTACATGTACGCCCTCGGCGTGCCGGGGCACCAGGAGCGAGACGGTGCCCTCGTGACCGCTCGTGCCCTCGACCCGGGCAGCGAGAAGGTAGTAGTCGCAACGCACCCCGAAGGTGATCAGATGCTTGTCGCCCGTCAGGTAGTACGTGTCGCCCTCGCGGGCGACGGAGGTGGTGATGTCGGCGCCGGTACCGTTGCCTGGTTCGGTCAGCGTGAACGCGATCTTGATGTCGCCCTCGATGGCAGGGAGCACGAACTTCTTGCGCTGCTCCTCGGTGGCGAAGGGGTCCATGGCCCGCCAGATGCCGTTGACCACATGCACGATCATGCGGGTGGAGCCGTGGGAGCGGGAGAAGATCTCCATCAGGCCCATCCACTGCGTGAAGGAGAGCCCGTGGCCGCCGTATTCGCGCGGCGCCGCCATCCGCAGGAAGCCGTGCTCGCGCAGCTCGGACCACAGCTCCTCGGGCACCTGCCCGGTGGACTCGATGCGCTCGGCCCACTCCTCCCCCGGCCCCGTCACCCACGCGGTGACCTTCTCCCGCAGCCGCTCGTACTGCACGGGGCCCACTCCCTGCTCGCTCACTTGCTCGTCCCTTCCGCGCGCTGCGGGCGCAGACCGCGCGCCTTCTCCCGCAGCACGAACTTCTGGATCTTTCCGACCTCGTTGCGGGGCAGACCTCCCGCGAGGATCTCCAGGCGTTCCGGCCAGTACTGCTTGGCCACCTGGTGGGAGTCGAGGTACTTCTGCGTTTCCTCGAAACCCAGTTCTTGCCCGTCCTCAAGAACGACGAACGCGCAGGCCCGTTCACCGAGCCGCTCGTCGGGCATGGCGACGACCGCCACATCGGCGACAGCGGGGTGCTCGTGCAGCAGCTGCTCGACCTCGGCGACGGGGATCTTCTCGCCGCCCCTGTTGATGACGTCCTTGACCCGCCCGGTGATGCGCAGGAAACCGGAGGCGTCGATGGTGGCGAGGTCACCCGTGCGGTACCAGCCGTCGGGGGTCATCGCCTCGGCGGTCAGGTCGGGGCGCTCCAGATAGCCGTCGAAGAGGGTGGGCGTGCGGATCTCGTAGTTGCCCTCGGTGCCCGGCGGCAGTTCGGTGCCGCTGTCGTCGGTCACCCGCAGGCGTACGCCCGCCAGCGCGCGCCCGTCGGTGCCCCAGCGCTGCGCGGGTTCGTCGCCGGGCGCCGCGAGCGCGGCCAGGCAGGTCTCGGTGCTGCCGAAGGCGCCGAGGACGGTCGTGCCCAGGACGCGCCCCGCGCGCTCGGCGAGGCCGCGCGGCACGGTGGCTCCGGTGGCGACGAAGATCCGCAGGTCCTGCGGCGCGCGTTCGCCGTCCTCGACGGCGCGAACGAGGTCCATCAGGAAGGGCGTTGCGGCCTGGACGAAGGTGGCGCGGTGTTCGCGCAGGGACTGGAGCGCCAACTCGGTGTGCCACTCGGCCTGCACGATCTGCGGGACCCCGAGGACGAGCGCGAGCCACATCCCATAGAGGAAGCCGGTCTGGTGCGCGAGCGGGGAGGGGATCCAGATGGTGTCGGCGCCGGTGAGGCCGAGGTGGCGGATCTCCATGGAGACGGCACGGGTGAGGGCCTCGGACCGCTGGAGTACGCCCTTGGGCTCACCCGTCGTGCCGGAGGTGAACAGGAGTTGGGTGAGGTCCTGCGGACCGGGCACCCGTGCGGCGAGCCCTTCCCTGTCGACGGGGGTCCCTGCCAGGGCCGACTCCCAGTCGTGCCAGTGGAGTCGGTCGGCGGCGCCGGCAGTGGGCGGCATCTCGGCTGGCCCCGACTCGCGGGGCAGGACGACGACGTGCTCCAGCTTTCCGGTGTCGGTCGTGCCCTCGGCGACGAGCGCGGCGATCTCGGCCGCATGCCGCCTGCCCCGGAACTCGTCGGGCAGCAGCAGCACCCGGGCCCCGGAGCGGCGCAGCGTGAAGGCCGCCTCGCGCTCGCGGAAGATCGGCATGATCGGGCAGCACAGCGCCCGTACGCGCAGGCAGGCGAGCGCGATGGCGGTGAACTCGGCCCGGTTGGGCAGTTGGAAGGCGACGGCCTCGCCGGGCTGGACGCCGAGCCGCAGCAGCAGCGAGGCGATGTGCTCGCTGCGCTCGTGCAGCGCGGACCAGGTGAGAGTGGTACTGCCGGAGGCGCGTACGTCGACGAGCGCTGTGCCCTCCGGGTCGGACTCGGCGCGGCGGGCGACGAGTTCGGGCAGCGTGTGCTTGGCGGCCTCGTCGGGGCGTGACACATCGGGCTGCGCCCCGGGCTTGTGCGCCGAGCGTCTGCCGCCTTCGACTGACATGGGAATACCGAGGGTGTTCATGGACTCCAGGAACGTCGGATACGAGATCCGGTAGGCGTTCGGGTAGGTGAGGGTGGAGCAGCCGGAGGCGCGGGAGGCCGCCACTGCCAGGGACATCAGCACACGGTGGTCGTTGAAGGAGGACAGGCGTGCGCCGACCAGTCGCTTGTCGCCGCCGTTCACCCGCAATGTCTCGCCGTCCAGCTCCAGTTCGGCTCCCATCGAGTTGAGCTGGAGCATCGCGGCGGCACGGTCGGACTCCTTGAGCCGGGTGTGCGCGACGTGCCGGAAGACGGTCTCGCCCTGCGCGAAGGTGCCGAGCGTGGAGAGGATCGGCAGCATGTCGGGCACCTCGCGGCAGTCCACCTCGACGCCCTTGAGGTCCACGCCGTCGTGCCGGATGCGCACGCCGCGCCCGGCCTCGTCCAGTTCCATGGGAATGCCCATGGACTGCGCGATGTCCAGGAAGTGTGCCTCGGGGTGGTCGGCGGGACTGCCGTGCAGCTTGTTCATGCCGCGCAGCAGCACGTCCGAGGGGTGCAGCGCGGCTGCCGCGATGCCGAAGGCCGCCGAGCCGATGTCGGGCGGCATGGTCAGATCGGCGGGGGCCGCCCGCTGTCCGCCCTCGATCTCGAAGCGCCGCCAGTCCCCCGAGACGGTCACAGCCAGCCCGAACTGGCGCATCATGGCGACGGTCAGCTCCAGGTAGGGCTGTTCGTTCAGCTCACCCTCGACCTCGATGACCGTGGGCCCCGTCGCGAACGGTGCGAGCAGGATGAGCCCCGAGATCCACTGCGAGAGCGTGCCGGCGATACGGACATGGCCGCCCGTGGGGCGCTTGTTGCGCACATGGATGGGCGGGCAGTCGTCAGCCGAGTCCAGCTCGACACCCATGCCGCGCAGCGCGTCGAGAAGGGGGCCGACGGGCCGCCGCTTGAAGTACTTCTGGCCCGTCACGGACACGGGCCGCTCGGCCAGCGACGCGAGGCCGATCATGAAGTAGAGCGTCGTGCCGGAGCTGCCGGCCGAGACGGCCGAACGGCGGGGCCTGTAGGGGCCTCCGTGGACGACGAACGCGTCCCCGTCCACCTCGATCCGGGTGCCGAGCCCGCGCAGGAGCCCGACCGTGTACTGGACATGGCGGGCGTCGGACAGCCCGCGCACGACGCTGGTGCCCTCGGCGAGCGAGGCGAGGATGAGCGCGCGGTGCGCGTGATATTTGGAGTTGGGGACGAGGACCTCGCCGCTCAGTGGCTGGCGTGTTCCTTTGACAAGAAGGTGCATCAGTTGTGCTTCCCATACCCGGAGTTACGGCACGTCCGGCGTGCCTTGGGCGGATGAAGGACGTGGTGTGACGTGATGTGACGTGGGTGTTCGAGAGCGCGGCGCTCCGGGATGTGCGGGGCTGGCCCGTGCCGGTGCCGATCCTGACGACCGGCCCGGCACTACGCGCGGAGCCGTGCCGACCACCCCCCGACCCGTCCCGCGCGACTCCTCCTCACGGAGTAGCGCGAGGGGAGCGCGCGCGCGTCGCCGCCCCGGCGCGTGGTGCACAGCGGCGGGCGGAGAGAACGGGGCAGGGCAGGGCAGGGCGCCGGGAGGGGGGAACCGCGGGGGAGCCGGGCGCGCGCTCGCCGGTCTATCCGGTGGAGGGCCTGGCGGGCCTGACGTGAGGCGCGGTGGCGCCCCGCGTGGGGGTGCGGAGAAGGGCCCTCATCCGAGGGGACCCGCAAAGGCTGCTGTCGCGGCGCGTGGTCGTGGCAGGAGTCCCGTAACGGGCGTCCCGGATGACGAGCCCGATGCTGGCGCCGACGGGAAGTTCCCGGTCGCGCACGGTTCGGTCGTGCTCAGTCATGACGTCAGGTATATCAGGTGTAGGCGGCACCTAAGTGAACAGGGGGTCATATGCTGGCCTGACGAACCGTCATGCCACTGCGGCTCGCGCGGCGCCCGCCCCGGGGCAACCGGCCCTGGCGTGCCCGTTGCGCGACACCCGGTACCGGCGCCGGCGTGCCCGGTGCGCAGCGCCCGGTACCGCCGCCCGCATCCGGGGCCCCGCATCCGGCGTCCCGCCGGTCAGACGCGTGGGGAGGGCGGCGTTGCCGCTGGGGGCGTTCGTATGCTCGACGGCGTGGCATACGACGCGCGTGTGTCCGCGATCTCCGAGGCTGTAGGAGCACCGTGACGAATCCCTCCGCCGGGGGCCGCCCGGCCGCCGCGCACATCTATGTACCCCGCACGCTCACCGATGCCGCCATGCGCGAGGTCAGGGCGCTGGGGCGGCCCGTCGTCGAGGGAGGCGAGGAACCGCCCGGTCGTGCGGAACTGCTCCGGGACGCGGCGGGTGCCGAGGCGGTGGTGTGCACGCTGACCGAGCGGATCGACGAGGAGTTCCTCGACGCTGCGGGCCCGCGGCTACGGATCGTGGCCAACACGGCCGTCGGGTACGACAACGTCGACATGGCCGCTGCCACGGCGCGTGGCGTACGCGTCAGCAACACCCCGGGCGTGCTGGACGGGGCAACGGCGGACCTCACCATGGCGCTGATGCTCTCCGCAGCGCGGCGCGTACCGGAGGGCGACCGTTTCCTGCGCGAGCGCACCCCGTGGGTGTGGGGGCCGCGCATGCTGCTCGGGCTCGATCTGAGTGCGGGCGGCACCACGCTGGGCGTCGTCGGCTACGGCCGGATCGGGCGGGCCGTGGCGCGGCGCGCACGTGCCTTCGACATGAACGTCCTCGCGGCACCCACCCGTTCACACCCCGAGGGCAGCGTGGACGAGGACGGCACGGCCTTCGTCGCGCTGGACGCGCTGCTGGAGCGCGCCGATGTGGTGAGCCTGCACTGCCCGCTCACCGACGAGACGCGCGGCCTCATCGACGAGGCGGCGCTCGCCCGCATGCGGCCTCACGCGGTGCTGGTCAACACGGCACGCGGCGGCATCGTCGACGAGAAGGCGCTCGTCGCCGCGCTGCGCTCCGGCACGATCGGCGCCGCCGCGCTCGACGTCTTCGAGGGCGAGCCCGCACTCGACCCGGCGCTCCTGGAAGCCCCCAACCTCCTCCTCACCCCGCACATCGGCAGCGCGGGCCACAGGACCCGGGACCGTATGGGGCTCCTGGCGGTGCAGAACGCGGCTGCCGTTCTCGCGGGCGAGGAGCCGCCCACGCCGGTCAACCAGCTCTCTCAGACCGCCTCGACGTAGACCCAGGCACCGTCGTGGCGGGTGAAGCGGCTGTGTTCGTACTGGGAGTCCGGGGTGCCTCCGGGCGCGGTGAAGTGGGCACGGAAGGTGACCGTGCCCTCGGTGTGGAACGCGCTGCCGCCCGTCGTGGCGAGGATGTCGAGGCCCGTCCAGCGCGGCCCTTCCGCGAGGTCCAGTTCGCGGGGCCTGGTGTCCGGGTGCCACGTACCCAGGAGGTAGGCCGTGTCGCGCACGGCGAAGGCGGCATAGCGCGAGCGCATCAGCCGCTCGGCCGTGGGGGCAGCGGCCTCTCCTGCGTGGAACCGTCCGCAGCACTCTCCGTAGCCGGCGGTGAGTCCGCAGGGGCAGGGTGCCTGCGGGTCGGTGGCACGGCGGGGTGCCGGGTTCCCGCCGGCGCGGCGGGTGGTCTTACGTCGGGACATGGGTCCATGGTGCAGGACCGCCGCCGCCCCCTGACGGCCCACCTGCCCTCCGTACGGAAGCGGCGCGGGGCGCGGGCCGCCGCACCCGCTGCCGCACCCGCCGTCACACCGGCTGCCGCATCGGCCGCCGCGCGGTAGTCGGAGTCGCGCAGCAGCAGACAGTCAGCGGCGATCATGACGAGGCTGGAGTGCAGCAGGCCGGCCAGTGGCACGATGCCCAGGTGCATGGCCGTGGCGCCCAGCGCCGTCGCCTGCCGTACGCCGCGGTGGCCGCTCGCGGCGAGCACGGGGAAGGCCACCTGCAGACCGACCGTCGCATAGGTGACGAGGACGGTGATCCACACCACCGAGGCCAGTCCCGTCATGAGCGCGACGGGCGGTGCCTCCAGTGAGCGCACCACGTAGTAGAACGCCGTTCCGTCGCGCCAGCGGGGCCCGAGCAGCTTCCACAGACCGGCGAAGAAGTAGACGGCGCAGACCTGGAACACCATGAGGAACACGGCGCAGTTGTGCACCGCGTTCCTGAAGACGTTCCAGCTCCCGCGGCAGGCGCGTGCTCTGAGGCGGGCCCGGCGCGCGGAGGCCCAGGGGCTCAGATACGCGTCGCAGGTGGCGAAGAGCAGGAACAGCAGCAGCAAGCGGGCCAGCACGTGCCCGTGGTCCAGTACCTGTCCGCCCCGCAGCTGGACCGACCACAGGAACACCCCGTGCAGCAGGGTGAGCGCCCGGCCGCCGCACACGCAGAACGCGGCGGCGACCAGGATGCCCAGATGGTGCACGGTCTCGAAGTACGCGGGCGACCCGCCCCACGCGTACACCGAGGTGCTCCACAGCGGCACCGTCCCGCGGAAGGTGTCGAGGGGTACATACCCCTCGGGCCCCCACAGCAGATGGCGGCGCCCGTACTCGGTGACGTAGAACTCCAGGGCAGCGAGGCCCAGTACGAGGCGCAGCGCCGCCAGTCCGACGAGGCGATGACGCCGCGCGGCGAACCGGAACGACAGCGCCCGCACTCCCCCCGCCGCCCGTGCGCACTCCACCGCGCGTACGCCTTCCACCGCGCGTGCGCCTTTCGGCGCGCGTACGCCCTTCGCCCCGTTCGCTGCGGTCACCGCGCTGCCACCGGGACGTACGCGTGCCAGCCGGTGTCGTGCATGTCGTGTACGGCTGCCGGTGGTTCGGCCGCGGGTGGCTGCCCCGTATGCCGCTCCTCGAAGGGAGGCACCTCCCGGATGCGCAGGCGGACCCGTACGGCCTCGATGCGCCGCGTGTCCCCGGCCCGGTCCCGGGCCAGTTCGCGCGCGTGCGCGGAGAAGTAGCGGTCCCACATCGGTGCCGAGGGTGTCCTGGCACCCGGGGAGACGAAGTCGTCCCTGCACTTGGTGCGGAGCATCCGGAGCGATGTGTCCTCGTCGGGATCCGTGCCCGGACGGGCGCCGAGCGCGTATTCGACGAAGCAGTTGAGCATATGGCCCTCCTTGCTCTGGTGGAGCAGGCGTGCGCCGCCCGAGGGGTGGGTCTCCTCGGTCAGGTCCCACTCCCGCGTGTCGGGTTCGCCCTGCCGGTGTGCGAAGCGGGCGCGCAGCTCGACCTCCCAGGTGCCCTCGGGCACCTGGGGGCCGAAGAGATTCCAGCTCTGGCTGTACCAGGAGCCGAAGACCGCGTCCGCCCTCTTCACCAGCGCCGAACGCAACGGTGAGGGCGGCGCGTTGAAGAGCAGACACACCGAACACATGACCGTGACGACAGCGACGAGCGGCACCCATACGAGGAGTAACCGCTTGGTGTCGGGCGCTTCCTGGCCCCTTTTCTCGGCATCCCTGCCGGTCGTTCGCCACATGGCCGCATTCATGGTCGGGCCCGGGGGGTGTGACACCGGGACCCCCGCAAGATCACTCATTGCGGCGAATCGCCCCTGGCACGCGCATGGGCGGCCCCCCTCGTGGCCAGTCACGGCGGGACGGCCCGACAGCCCGGGGCCGTACCAGGGCACGAGGGGACACGTCATATGCGGCCACAGATGCGGCCACGCCTGCGGGAGCACGTCCACTTCACGGAACGCGCCGACGGCACGTACGTGCACGCACCGCACGGCGGCACGCTCCTGCGCGGCTCCCGCCTCCACCCGTGGCTGACGCGGCTCGCACCCTTCCTCACCGGCGAGCACACCCTCGCCGAGCTGGTACGTGAACTGCCGTGCGGGCAGCGGGAAACGGTCGAGCGGCTGGTCCGTACGCTCGCACGCGGCGGATACGTGTGCCACGCGGTTCCCGAACGCGCACACGGCCTCACGGCCGACGAACGCCGCGTCCACGCCGAGCAGCTCGCGCATCTCGCGTACGTCACCGACTCGCCCCAACACCGCTTCCAGCGCCTGCGGGAGGCACGCGTCTTCGTATGCGGTTCCGTTTCCGATCCGGATTCCGTTGCCGATGCGGATTCCGTTTCCCCGTCTGTTTCCGGTTCCGCTTCTGCTCCCGGTTCGGCCTCTGCTTCCGGTCCTGGTTCAGGTTCCACCGCGGCCCTGGCCGTGCTGCGTGAGGTCGTACGGCTCGGGGTGCGGGCGGGCTTGCGGACCGTGGAGGTCGCCGTGTCGGGCGGGGGCGACATCGCGGCGGTGCGCGAGGTCGCCGAGGCGGCGCTGCGGGACTCCTCGCAACAGGTGCGGGTCACGGCGACGGGGGCGCAGGAGGCGGGCGAGGGTGACCTCGTGGTGTGGGTGAACGGCGGCGGGGGCGGTGACGCGGCCCAACCTGCCGTACGGGGCGGGCTGTTGTACCCCGTACGCCTCGGGGGCGGGGAGGCGTGGCTGGGGCCCGTGGGCGGTGACAGGCACGCTGACGGGTACGGACCCGTGACTGGGACTGGGCACGCGCGCCTCTCGGCGGGGTACGGGGACGAACCGGCAGTCACAGGCGCCGTTCCCGAGGTGACGGGGGCCGCAGCGACGGTTGTCGCCGGGCACGCCGTGCTCGCCTGCGAGCGGTACCTGACAGGAGTGGAGGACGACGGCATCGCCGTACGGGTGGACCTGCACGCACTGACGACCACGGAGCACGCGGTTCTCGCCCCCTCCCCCGCACCCTGCGCCTCCCGCGCTTCGGTCGCCGCGTGGTGGGACGCACGTGGTTCCGCTTCCGGGGACGGGCCGGGTTCCGGATGCGGTCCGGGCCCCGGCGGCGGGCCTGCCGGCGAGGGCCAACTGTGGGAGCGCGCCGACGCGTTGGCCGACCCCCGTACGGGGTCGCCGCGGGAGGTGTCGTCCGGGAGCTGGTCCCAGTTCCCGCTGTGGACATGCGGTGCCGTTCTGCGGAGTGGGCACGTAGTGGGAGCGCACGGGGCGACCCGTGAGGCCGCCCGCCGCGCCGCGCTCCTGCGCGCACTCGCCGCCGACACACCCGACCCCGACCCCGCCGACCCTGCATGGGGCTGGGACCTCGCCGCTTCGGCGCCCGTGCGCGTGCCCCGCACAGAGAAACCGGCGGGAAGCCGGCCAGAGAGCCCGGCGGGAAGCCCACCCGTCTTCATGCATGAGACAGCGAAGGCGGCGGGGGCCGACGCGGTGGGGGCCGTGGCGGACGGGCTCAGGGCCGTGGCCGAGCAGGTGCTCGCGCGGCGGCTGCGGGTGTGGGAGGCCCCGCTTCCCCAAGTGCATGGCGGCGGGCGGGCGTTGCTGGAGGCGACGGGGCGCGAGGTGCGGGTGTTCGACGCGTCGGCGGTACTGGGCGGCGTAGCCGCGCACGCGGTGACGCTGGACGGGGTCACCGTGGCACTGCGGTGCGGTGACGTGGACGAGGCGCTGGAGGCGGCGCTGGCGGCCTGGCAGGCCGAACGTGACGGTGACGCGCCGTACGCACCCCACCTGGCTGGCGAGGTACCTGAACGGCTGCGTGAGGGACCGGACTTCACCCACGAGGTTTCGGAGAAACCGGGCTCAGGTCCCGCGCGAGAGCATGCGCCGATCGATGCCCGGGTCGAAGCAGGGGTCGAAGCGCGGGGCGAGGCGGAGGCCGAGGCGCAGGCCGGACCCCGGATCGGTCCGCCGCCCGATCCGGCGGCGGTGGCACTGGTCTCGGCACTGGCGGCGGACGGGGCCCGCCCGGTTGTCGTGCCGCTGCGGGGTGAGGGGCCTTGTGTGGTGCGTGTCGTGCTGGTCAGGGAGCACAGTTGACCGAGGCGATCGGAGTGGACCATGACAGCGAAGTGGCGGACGCCCGCGGCGCGTTCGGAGCGGCGGCGACGATCCGCGTACGCGGCGAGGCCGTACGTCTGTGCGGCGACGCGGAACTGGGGCACTGGCTGCTGGGGCGGCTCGCCGATACGCCCGTACCCGCTCCGCGCGCACGCCGTTGGCTCGCGTGCGTGCGGGAGGACGTGTCACAGCCGGGCGGGACGCCCGAGTCCTACGCGGAGGCCGAGTCGGGTGCCACCGCCGCGGACGCCGCCTGGCTCCCACTGGTATGGGAGCCGGGCGCGCTGCTGATCGGGCCCCTTGGCGTGCCGGGCACGCCGGGGTGTCCGCGCTGCGCGTGGCTGCGGCGCCACCGCCATCTCGTACGGGCTCCCGCGCACGACGGGCCGTATCGACCTGCCCCGCCGTCGGGGACGGTGCTGGAGATGGTCGCTGCGCTGCTGGCCGACGAGTTGAGCACGCGCTCCGTGCCCCGTACGCGGGGCACGCTGGTCCGGGTCGGTACGGGGCGGGGCGAGATCACCCGGCATCCGGTGCTGCCCGACCCGGAGTGTCCGCACTGCGGGCCGCTGCTGCCTGGCGCCGAGCCGAATCCGGTGCCGCGCCCCGCCCCGGTCGGCGAACCAGGCCGGCTGCGCATGCTGTCGGGCGCCGAGACCGCCGCCGTCGCCGACTCGTTCGTCGACCCCTGCGCCGGCCTTGTGCACGAGGTGCGCGAGCGTGCGGAGGGCGGGCGTCCGGTGGCGGTCGCCGTGCGCGATCCGGCGTACGAGAACGCCGTTTCGTACCACGGGTACGGGCACGGCGAGGACTTCCGTTCCGCCAGGTCGGCGGCCGTACTGGAGGCGCTGGAGCGACTGGGCGGCGTGCCGGTGCCGGACGCGCGGGCGCTGCGCGGCCCGTCGGCCACCTACCGCGAGGTGGCCGGCAACGCGGTGCATCCACCGTCCTTCGGGCTGCACTCCGACGCGTCGTACGGGCTCCCCGACTTCCCGTACGTCCGCTGGTCGGCCTCGCTGGAGACGGACTGGGCGTGGGGGCGGTCCCTGACCAGGAACAGGGCTGTTCTGGTGCCCGCCGCACTGGTGCACTACGCCGATCCGCACCCACGGCGCCCGCGGTTCGTGCAGGAGTCGTCCAGCGGCTGTGCCGTGGGCGCGAGTCTGACCGAGGCGGTGCTGCACGGGCTGCTGGAGGTCGCGGAACGTGACGCGTTCCTGGCGGCGTGGTACGCGCGACTGCCGCTGACCCGTATCGACCTGGAGGCCGCCGCGGACCGCCGGGTGCCGATGCTCGCTGCATGGGCCAGGGAGCGCGCGGGGTGCGAACTGATGGCGTTCGACGCGACGTTGGAACAGGGCGTTCCCGCGGTGTGGGTGATGTCGGTCGCGGGCCACGAGGCGGTGGGCCCACCCGCCGTGGTGTGCGGCGCTGCCGCGCGGCTGCGGACCGAGGACGCGCTCGTGGCCGCCCTCGACGAGTTGGTGTGTACGTTGCTGGCCCCGCCGGCCCACGACCTGGAGCGGGCAGCCGCGATGCTGCGTGACCCGTTCCGGGTGCGCACGATGAGCGATCACGAACTGCTGTACGCGCATCCTTCGGCGCGTGAGCGGCTGGCGTTCCTGCGTACGGAGGGTGAGCGGGTGGCACCGGGGGCCCTGGACACGGCGCGGCCGTGGCCCGAAAGCTCCGATCTGGCAGCGCATGTGGCCGAGTTGGTGGCCAGGTACGCGGCGGACGGCATGGAGGTCGTCGTCGTGGACCAGACAAGGCCCGAGCACCGCGCCGGCGGGTTGCGCTGCGTGAAGGTGCTGGTGCCCGGAACGCTTCCGATGACCTTCGGGCACGCGGAGCGGCGCCTGGAGTGCCTGCCCCGGGTGCGGACACTGCCCCGCACGCTGGGGTTCCGCGCGGACGCGCTGGCGGAGAACGAGATCAACCCGCATCCGCATCCCTTCCCCTGACCTGTCCCCGACACGGCTCCGGCTCCGGCTCCGGCTACGAACCGCGCTGTCCCCGGCTCGTGTCCGAAGCGCCCGGAAAGAGGTCCGGCCCCGGGACGAGGACTGTCCCGGGGCCCGGTCGGTACGGGATGGGGGTGGGAGTGGGGTGGTGCGGGGACTGGGCAGTGCGGGCGGGGGGCCGGACGGCGGTCGTACGTGGGCTGACGCGTCAGAAGCCGGTCCGCTTCAGGAACCGGCCGCTCTCAGGGGCCGGGCACCTCAGGAGCCGGCCCGTCTCAGGAACCGTTCTCCACAGCCGCGTAGCACGAGCAGCGTGGCACCGAGGCGGTCGAGGCGGTGGTGTGGCAGGCGCAGCGTGGCACGGCTTCGTAGCAGGTGCCGCAGCGTGGGACGCCGGCCTCCTCGGCCGCGGGAGCATCGAGGTCACTGAGTGCGGCGGCGAGCTTCGCGGAAACGCTCATGTCGTGTCCTTTCGAGCGGACTTGCGTCGGCCCGGGCCTGTCCCGGTACCGCTGAATGGCTTGCCTGTGTCACACGTCCGGAATCCAGACGTGTACCGCTATCACCTCTAAGAGCGAAAACCGGTGCCTGGACGGCCAGTTGCCTCAACGGCCATGCGCGGCTGCCTCAACGCCCATGCGCGAGAGCGGCCATGCGCGAGAGCGGCCGTGCGCGAGAGCGGTCACGCACCTCAGCGGCCCGTCGCCTCAACGGTCATGCGGAGCGGTCACGCCTGACCGGTCACGCACCCGCCCGGTCACATGCCTGACCGGTCACGCACCTGCGCGGTCACCCGCCCGAGCGGTCACGCGTCCGAGCGGCCAGCTGGAGCGTCACGAGATAGAGCGTCCCGTCCGTCTCGACACCGCGTCGCAGCCAGCCCGTGCCTTCGGCCAGCGCCGTGAACTCGTCGGCCGAGCAGTAGAGGTAGTCGAACCACGGCGTCGACAGCTGCTGGTAACGGCTCCTGATCCGCAGTGTTCCCGGCAGCCGCCCCGCCGCCCGGTTTCGCCCCGTGCGCGCGCCGAGAAAACCGCCGAACGCCTGGTAGGGATCCAGGCCCTGGTAGAGGAGTGTCGCGCCGGGTGCGGCGAGAGCGGCGAGGTTGCGCAGTGCCCCGGGCGCGAGTTCCGCGTTGCCGATGACGCCCTGCCCCTCCCCCGCCAGCACGAAGGTGTCGAACGGGCCGATGCCGTCCGGTAGTTCGTGGACGCTGCCCAGGTGTGCGTCGACCCCGCGCGTGCGCGCCAGTTCCACGGCGCCCGGCGAGAATTCGATACCGGTGACGGAGCGCACCTTCTCCTGGTCGGCCGGCCACACGGCTCTGCTGCCCGCGCGGCAGGCCGCGTCCAGGACGCGGCCGGTGGCACGTACGCACACCTGGCGCTCCAGTTCGGGCACCTCGGCCGGGTCGGGGAAGTAGAACGAGGCGACGTCTCCGACGCGCACGTCACCGTCGTCCATCTCCATGACCTCGAAGGTGCGGCCGGGAACGGCGCCGCTCTGCCAGCAGTCCGCCACGGCCTTGCCGAAGGCGTCCGCCGTGGTGGGTCTGCCCGCCCTGCGGTCCTCGGCGGCTGCCGGGAGCCGCCAGTCACGGGGGTGTGGCACACGAACGGTCGTCATGAGAGCTGCCCTTCGGCTCGCGAGGAGGAGGAAGAGGGAGAGGGAGAAACGGGGGAGGGGGAAGAGGAGGGAACGGTGGCCGCGCGCCCGGCGGCGGTCACCGGTTGCTGGACGGGGACGGGTGAAGCGGCGGACGAGGAAGGGGACGGGGAGGAAGGCAGGGGCGATGCGGTCGGCGCCGGGGATGCGACGGGCGACCTGGCGGACGGGATGCGCGGGCCGGGAGCGAAGGGGACGCGGAAGACCCCTTCGGGGTCGTAGCGCTCCCGGATGGCCGCCAGCCGCGGGTAGTTGGAGCCGTAGTAGGCCCGCTCCCAGTCGGGCCGGTCGGCCTCGGCGTAGTTCTGGTAGGCGCTGCCCGAGGCCCACGGCCGTACGAGGGTGTGCAGCCCGTCGAGCGCCGCGACGGCAGCGCGCCTGTGCCGCTCGCCCGGCGCGGGGCTGAACTGCGAGAGCATGCCGAACAGATGGCTTCTGTGCACCATGGCCGTCGCATGTTCGGGCACCCGGTTGTACGCACCGCCGAGCGCCTCGAAGTCGCAGTTGCGGCTCTCGCCCGGGCGCAGGTCGCGCTCCAGCGCCGCGATCAGTTCCCGCACCGTACTGCCTGGCAGGTTGCGCCGGAAGAAGTCGTGACGGCGCAGGATCAGCGGCAGCCTTCCCTCCGGGTCGCCGCCCCAGAAGCGCAGCGAGGCCCGCTGTCCGTGGCTGGCCGTTGTGCTGGTTTCCGGGTCGCGGCCGACGGCGGCGACGAGCGCGGCGAGATGGTGTTCGAGGTCCTCGCGTGCTCCGAGCCAGGAGCCGCCGACCGCCGCGGGCTGGAGCCCGTCCCAGGTCTCGCCCGCGGTGATCCCCGCCATGCTCGACAGGCCCGTCGGTGCGCGTGGCCCCCACTCCTGCCACGCGCTCAGCACGCGTGCTCGGCAGTCCGAGTGCCAGCCCAGGAGGAAGTCGGTGACGGGGACTTCGGGGCGCGTACGGAAGCCGAGCGAGGTCACCACACCGGGAACGAGGGGGCCGGCGCCGCGCAGCGCCCAGAACAGGTCGGGGTGCCGCTCGGCGTCGCACTCCACCACGCTGCCGTCGGCGAGTACGACGCGTGCCGAGGTGAGGCTGTCGAGGGTGTATCCGTAGCGGCGCCCTGTGGTGCCCATGCCGCCGCCGAGGGTGAGGCCCGCGACGCCGACGGTGGGGCACAGCCCCGTCGGCACGGCCCTGCGGCCCGTGTGCAGCGCGTCGGCGAAGGCACCTGTGCTGGTCCCCGCGCCGCAGCTCGCGTGTTCGCCGTCCACCGTGACGGCGTCCAGGGGCGAGACATCGACCACGAGTCCCGGGCCCGTGGAGAAGCCCGCGAAGCAGTGTCCGCCCGCGCGGGTGTGGATGCGCAGTCCGTGGGGCGCCGCGAAGCGGAGGGCCTCGCGCACGTCGTTCTCGGTCGCGCAGCGTACGACGGCCGCGGGCAGCTCCGCGTCGTGGCGGGCGTCGGCCGTACGGCGCGCGGTGTCGTATCCAGTCTCCTCGGGGAGCAGCAACTCCCCCGCCAGACCGCTCCGCAGGGCCGCCCAGGAGGCTGCCCCGGGAGCGATTGGCGACTTTCCGTATCCGTTCACGCACTCAAAGTATCCATTTTTGTACACCCCAACACGCCACTGCTACGGTCGCTTGTCGTGATGAGAGATACACACACAGTGACCGTCGCACGTCAATTGACGCTCCCCGCCTATGAGGTGGCGCTGCCCCACGAGGCCCCGGGTCTGGCCGCACAGGTCGCGTACGAACCGCTGTGGCCGCGCTTTCTCTTCGCGGCACCGAGCATGCGGCTCTACTCCCCGCTCGCCGCACTGTGGCCGTACGCCCAACTTCTGCTCGCAGCGCCGGAGTCGGGGCGCCTGCTGGGCTGGCTGGACACGGCGCCCGCCTACTGGGACGGCGACGACGAGGCGCTGCCCGGCGGCTGGGACGCGCTGATGGAGCGTGCGGTGGAGGGCCTGCGTGCCGGACGGGCCCCGGACACCCTCGCGATGATGTCGCTCAGCCTGCTGCCCTCGGCGCGCGGCAAGGGGCTGGGCAGCGCCTGCGTCGAACTGGTCCGTACGCTGGCCGCGCTGCTCTCCCTCCGCGCTGCCCTCGCGCCTGTCCGTCCGACACGCAAGTGCGCGCGTCCCCGTGAGCCCATGGCCGACTACATCCGCTGCAAGCGGCCTGACGGGCTCCCGGAGGACCCCTGGCTCCGCACTCATGTACGCGCGGGCGGACGGGTGGTGGGGGTCGCCGCCGAGTCCACCGTGATGGAGGCACCGCTGACCGACTGGCGGCGCTGGGGCGCCGCGCTCTCCCCCGACGGCGTCTGGACGATCGAGGGCGCGCTCGCGCCGCTCGAACCGCTGCCCGACGGCTGTTCGGCCCGGTACACCGAACCGAACGTATGGGTCGTCCACACCCCGTCGGCGCCGCCCGACCTCTCCCCCGCCCGCACCTGGCGTCCGTGACGGACGGGCACCTTCCGGCCCGCGCTCCTCTCCGCCCGCCTCCGGCTCCGCCCCACCGCCCCCCGGCTGCGCCGACGCGGCGCCAACGGGCGTGTCCGGCTCGCGCCGGGCCGCGCCGGACATACGGTCGGCGCATGTGGGAGGCGATGTTCGAGAGCGGAATCCCGTACGCGGAGAAGGCCGTACGGACGGTGCTGGTGTACCTGTCGATCGTGGTGCTGCTGCGGCTGGCCGGGAAGCGGGAGCTGGCGCAGGTGAACACGTTCGACCTGGTCGTGATGCTGCTGCTGTCGAACGTCGTACAGAACGCGGTCATCGGCCCCGACACCAGCGTGTCGGGCGCGGTCTTCGGCGCCGCCGTGCTGGCCGGGTCCAACGCGCTGCTGGTGCGGGCGGTGGCCCGCTATCCGCGGCTCAACAAGCTGTTCGAGAGCGCCCCGTTGACGCTGGCGCGCGGCGGGCGCTACGACATGAGCGCGGTGCGGCGCGTGGGGCTGCGGCTGCCCGACCTCGCGGTGGCGATCCGTAAACAGGGCGGCGACCATGTCTCGGAGACCTCGTCGGTGACGCTGGAGCCCGGCGGCACCCTGCTGGTCCGGCTCACGGAGGACGACCAGAGTGCGGACAAGGCCGACATCAAGGAGCTGAGGGCCGCGCTGAAACGGCTGGAGCGGCGGCTGGACGACACCGCACGCTGAGCGTGCCACGCCGGACCCGCCGGACCCGCCGTCGAGACCGCCGAGCCGTCAGCCGACGCCCTTGAAGTCCGGGCCGAGTACGAGGGTGACCTGTCCCGCTGCCGCCTTCGCCGCCGCTTCCGGCTTGACGTCGCCCCGTATATGGGCGGCGAGTATCCGGGCCTGGGCGCGCTGCCCCTTGGGGTAGGTGATCTCGGTGCTGTCAGCGGACGCGGCGGCGTTGCCCGTGGTGGCGGGGATACCGAGCTTGCGCAACCGTCCGGCCGCCTTGGCCGCCGCACCCGGTTCCTTGGTGCCGTTGAGCACCTGGACGCGCACCTGGCTCGCGTAGATCTTGTCGGACGCCGCGGCCTTGAGTTGCTTGCTGGTCACCTCGCGGTCCCTGGCCAGGTCGGAGAAGAGCTTCCCCGCCTGCGGATGCTGCCAGACGACATTCGCCTTGTCGGTGGGGATGTCGGCCTCGCGCGGGTAGTTGGGGACGGTCAGGAAGTGCAGCCGGTCCGACGGTATCCCCTGCACGCTGGAGGCGAGTTCGGCGAGCGGCTTGATGCCGGCGATCTCCTCGTCCGTGGTCAGGGACTTGGTGGCCGAGTCGAGGAAGCCGTAGAGGTCCTTGGGGCTGGTGAGCTTCTGGCGTGCCTTGTCGGCGAGCGCCTGCATGAACTCCTGCTGCCTGCCGATGCGTCCGGTGTCCGAACCGTCGCCGACGCCGTAGCGGGCGCGTACGTAGCCGAGCGCCTTCTCGTCCCGGATGGTCTGGCAGCCCGCGTCCAGCTTCAGATGCGCCTTCTTGTCGTCGATGGGCTCCTTGGGGCAGACCTCGATGCCGCCGAGCGCGTTGACCATGCCCTTGAAGCCCTGGAAGTCGACCGACATGAAATGGTCGATGCGCAGTCCGGTGTTCTGCTCCACGGTCTTGATGGTGCAGGCCGCTGCGCCAGTGACGTCCCCGGTGGTACCGCCTATGGCGAAGGACTCGTTGATCTTGAAGGAGTGCGGCTCGGACGTGGTGCCGTCCCCCTTGTCGCAGGCCGGTATGGGGACGTAGGAGTCGCGGGGCAGGGAGAGGACGCCCGCCCATTTGCGGTCGGCCGACAGGTGCATCACCATCAGCGTGTCCGACTGCATGGTCTCCAGACCCTTGCCGTACTTCGCGTTGGCGCCCTCCCGGGAGTCGGAGCCGACGACCAGGATGTTCTTGGAGCCGGGGCTGAGGTTGTCGGGGCGGTCGCCGCCGAGTTTGCCCTTGATGCCCGCGGAGTGGATGTTGCCGTCGAGGCTCATGTACAGCCAGGCGCCCGCGCCGCCTCCGAGCAGCACGAGCGCCGCGAGTATGCCTCCGCTCCAGAGCGCGATCCTCCCCCGCCGTGTGAACCGGGTCTTCTTGGCGCGACCTGCGCGCTTGTGTCCGGCACGACGCCGGGAAGTCGTCTTCTGCCCCACCAGCTGGATACTACAGACGTGTAGAACTCAGCGGCAACGCACGTCCGGCCGTCACCTGCACAGAAGTTGACCGCACGGCAGTCGCGCACCCCGTAAGCAGCGCGCCCAGAAGTCGCATGCGAGGCACTCGCACACCCAGAAGTCACATGCACGGAAGCCCGCGCGCCCGGAAGCAGCGCGCCCGGAGGCCGCGCACACGAGGGCCGCATACACAGGACCCGCATGCCCCGGAGCGCCGTCGGGGCTACAGCGGGGTCGCGGCCTTGAGGACGAGGAAGAGAGCCAGCGACGCGTTGAGGGACGAGACGGCGGAGACCGTGGTGCCCGCGGCTGCGATGAAGGCCGCGAGTCCCGCCGGGCTGGCCGCCGGTGGCCAGCTGCGCGAGGGCGGTACGGGCTCCAGCAGCGCGGCGACCCTGCGCGGCACGGGCCCCGCTGCGGCGAACGCGGCGATGCCGGGCGCCGAGACGCCCTTCGGCGCCAGCAGCGCGGCCCGCGCGACGGCGCGCGCGGTCACCTTGCGGTCCCCGACCGCGTCGGCCGCGTCCTCGTCCGCCCAGCGTTCGGCGTGGTAGGCGACGGCCTCGCGCAGTGGACGCAGCAGCGGGTTGGCGCAGCCGGCGAGCCGGGTGACCAGCAGATAGCGGTGGTGCCGTGAGGTCAGGTGTGCGCGCTCATGCGCGAGCAGCGCCTCGCGCTCGTCCCGGTCGAGCGCGCTCAGCATGCCCGTCGAGGCGACGATCCTGCCGGGCGAACGGGAGGTGCCTGGCAGCGCGTACGCGTACGGCTCGGGGTCGGGCAGCACGGCGAGGTCGGAGCCTGGGTCGTGCGGCAGCCCGGCGAGCGCGGCGTGCGCGCGCGTCCGTACGCGCCGGTGGCGGTGCACCGTGACGCCGCCCGCCGCGACGACCGCTGCGAGCACGGCGATGGCGGTGGTGCCCGTGACCTCCGGGTACGGCACGACAGCGCGTACCTCGGGGTCGGACCAGCCGTCGGGCAGCGGGTTGCCGGGAAGCTGCGCCGTGCCGACGACCATCAGCAGCAGCAGACAGACGGTGCTGCACAGCGCGAGCACGCAGCCGAGCACGGTCAGCAGCCGGGTCGCGCTGCGCGGATGGAGATGCTGCCCTGCGACGCGCACGATGGGCAGCGCGGTCAGCGGCAGAACGAGCGGCAGGAAGACAAAGACGCCCATCTCTCAGCCCTCCCGGTCCTCCGGAGGGGGCGACGGATCCTCGGCGGCGCGCAGCAGCTCCCGCATGAGGCGCTCGTCGTCGGGGTTCAGCGAGGACACGAAGCTGGCGAGCACCGCGTCCCTGTCCGCCTCGCTGTCCAGGACCCTGCGCATCCGCAGCGCCGCGAGCCCCGCCTCGTCGGCCACCGGGTTCCACACGTAGGAGCGGCCCTCGCGGCTGCGGGTGACGGCCTGCTTGGTGTGGAGCCTGGTCAGGATGGTGACGACCGTGGTGTACGCCAGGTCACCGCCGAGCCGCTGCTGGACCCAGGCGGCCGTCACAGGACCCGGCGCCGTCCCCAGTACGGACAGCACCTGTGCCTCCAGCTCGCCCTGGCCACGCCTGCGGGCGCCCGCGCGGCGCTCGCCCTCGTGGCGGCCCTCGCCGCTGTCTGCCATGCCGGCCGTCACCATCCCTTCCGTAGCTCCACCCCGGGCCACTGCCCGGATCGCCGGGGTGGAGCCGCATCCTACTCAGAAGGGCGCTGTGCTCAGAGGTCGAACTCCTCCGGCGCGATCTGGAGCGCGAAGCACGCCTCGCGGACGATCGCGCGCTCGTCCTTGTCGAAGTCGCCGTCGGCGCCGCCGATGACGATGCCGATCTGGATGACGGCGCGGGCCTCGGTCTGCTTCTTGGCGACCTTGCCGATGGTCTGCATGATGCTGACCTTGCCGAAGTCGAAGTCGGTGGTGAGCTTCTGGCAGTAGTCGTTGAACCGCTGCTGAAGGTCGTCGGCGGGGAAGTTCTGCAACACCTCGTTGGTACCGATCAGCGCGGCGACGCGCTGGCGCTCGGCTGCGTCGACGGAGCCGTCGGCCGCGGCAACCAGGGCACACATGGCCATGCTCGCGTCACGGAACGCACCGCTCTTGAGGTCGTTCTTCTTCGCGTTGAGCTGCGACTGCATCGTCGTAGCCGATTCCTTGAGCCGATCCCACAGGGCCATGAACGTTCCTTCTGCCGGGGCCAGTTGAAGGGTGCCGCGCGTTTCCGCGGCACCCTTCACAGCGTCTACTACACCTGCGTAGAACTTATCAGCTCCGGCCCCGCGACCACGAACTCAGCTCACTGTCAGTGACTTGAAGGCCCTGGTCTGCTCGGTGATGGCGCGCTCGGTGGGCAGCCGCTCGACGGAGGAGGCACCGAAGAAGCCGACGACGCCCTCCGTGTGCTCCAGTACGTAGCGCGCGTCCTCCGGTTCTGCGATCGGGCCGCCGTGGCACAGAACCAGGATGTCCGGGTTCACGCGCCTGGCCGCGTCGTGCATGCCCTGCACAGCGCCCACGGCCTGGTCGAGCGTGAGCGCGGTGCCGGCGCCGATCGAACCCTTCGTGGTGAGACCCACATGCGGCACGAGGACATCGGCCCCCGCACGCGCCATGTCGGCTGCCTGCTCCGGGTCGAAGACATAAGGAGCGGTGAGCATGTCCCGCTCACGGGCGAGGCGCACGGCGTCGACCTCCAGGCCGTATCCCATGCCCGTCTCTTCGAGGTTGGTACGGAAGACGCCGTCGTACAGGCCGACGGTGGGGAAGTTCTGCACGCCCGCGAAGCCCATCGTCTTGAGCTGGTCGAGGAAGCGCCCCATGTCGCGGAAGGGATCCGTGCCGCAGATACCGGCGAGCACCGGGGTGTCCTTGACGACGGGCAGCACCTCGCGGGCCATGTCCACGACGATCGCGTTCGCGTCCCCGTACGGCAGCAGCCCGGCGAGGGAGCCGCGGCCCGCCATGCGGTAGCGGCCCGAGTTGTAGATGATCAGCAGGTCGACGCCGCCCGCCTCCGCGCACTTGGCCGACAGTCCCGTACCTGCGCCGGCACCGATGACGGGCTTCCCGGCCGCCGCCTGCGCACGGAGACGGGTGAGGGCTTCTTCGCGGTCCATGGGGTGTTCCTTTTCTCTGGGGAGTGGGTGCTCTATGGGGGGCTGCTCTGGGATGAGTGCCCTATGGGTGGCTGCTCTGAGGTGCCTGCTCTATGGATGGCTGCTCTACGGGACAGTGCTCCATGGGCGGGCGCTCCATGGAGCACCGGCCCATGGGTGACTGCTCTACGGGACAGACGCTTTACGGGGCGGGCGGGGAGGAAGCCGAACGCTCAGTGTCCGGTGATCAGTTGGTGGAGCCGGTCGGCCGCCGCGACGGCGAACGACGCGTCGTTGAGGTGGGCCTCGATCGCGTGCAGCGGTACGGAGGTGCCGTCGAGCGCCTCGCGCAGCGCGGCGAGACCGGCCGCGTCCGCCGACGCGTCCTCGAAGGGACCGCCGGGCGCGTCGGCCGCCGACACCCCGTGCAGCGGCCAGAAGACCTCGGCTGGACCGCTCGCACCCCCGAGCTTGGTGCCGATGGAGGTGCCCAGCGCAGCCATCTCCTCGGCCGTGGTGCGCATCAGCGTCACCGTGGGGTTGTGCACCAGAAGGTTCCGGTCCGCGAAACGGTCGGGAACGGACTCGCGCGGGCCGAAGTTGACCATGTCCAGCGCTCCCGGCGCGACCACCTGCGGAACGCCCGCCGCACCCGCGGCCGTCAGCCGTGCGGGACCCGCGCTCAGTACGCCGCCCACGAGGTCGTCGGCCAGCTCGGTGGTCGTCAGGTCCAGCACACCGTCGAGCGCGCCCTCGGCCGCGAGCTTCTCGACGGCCTTGCCGCCCGCGCCCGTCGCGTGGAAGACCAGCACCTCGTAGCCCAGCTCCTCCAGCCGGGCCCGTGCCGCGTCCACGGCAGGCGTGGTCACCCCGAACATCGTGGCGGCGACCACCTTGCGGCCCCTGTCCTCCGGCGCCGCCAGGGTCTTCTCGTGCTGCTCGGCCATCGCCGCGACGGCCGCCGTCGCGTTGCCGAGCACCAGCTCGGAGACGGAGTTGATGCCCGCCACGTCCACGACGCTGTACATCAAGGTCAGGTCGCCGCTGCCGACGTACGGGCTCACATCGCCGCCCGCCATCGTGCTGACCAGCAACTTCGGTACGCCGACCGGCAACGAGCGCATCGCGCGGGCCGCGATGGCCGAGCCCCCGCTGCCCGCCGCGGCGAGCATCGCGTGCATGCCCCCTGACTCGTACAGATCCCGTACGACCCGCTCCAGGCCCTGGCCCATCGCCGTCACAGCGGCGCCCCTGTCCTCGCCGGAACGCAGCGCGGCCAGCTCGCGCCCCGCCGCGCGTGCGACGGTCTCCGCCGTCACATCGGGTACCGGAGCCGAATCGGGCGGCGGCAGCACCCCCGTGTCGATCAGGACCACGTCGCAGCCGCGCTCGCGCAACCTGTCGCGCATCCAGCGGTATTCGTCGCCCTTGGTGTCCAGCGTCCCTGCCAGGACCACGGTCGCCATGCCCTCACACCCCTTCGTATGAAACGTGCTGCCCATGCTCGGACGGCACCGAGCTGCTGGCAAAGACCAATCGGGGGCAAATGGCCTGCGCCACCACCGACAGTGATGATGGGGGGATGCACGGCATGCACCACGTATCCCCCAGCCATCTCTCCCGCCTCCTGGCGGGCTGGTCGGCCGCCACGGCCGGTGCCGCGCAGCGCCCCCTGCCGGAACTGCTCGCCGAAGCGCTGCGAGACCTCGCCGAACGCGGCGATCTGGCGTCGGGAACGGTGCTGCCCTCGCAGCGGGCGCTCGCCTCGGTGCTCGGCATCAGCCGCTCCACGGTCACGGCTGCCTACGGAACGCTGGAGGCGGAGGGCCGCCTGGAGAGCAGGCAGGGCAGCGGCTCACGGCTGCGCGGCACCCCACTGACGCGGGAGCGCGCCGGCGAGGGGCGGCTGGCCAGCTTCGACGAGCGGGGACACAGGGGCACGGCGCCCGGGAGCGGCACCGTGGACCTGTCCAGCGGCGCGCTCGGCAGCATCGCGGCGGTGGGCGAGGCCGTCGACGCGCTCGGCTCCGGCGATCTGTCGGCTCTGCTGGACTCGGACGGCTATCTGCCGTACGGGCTCCCCGCGCTGCGCGCCGCGCTCGCACGCGTCTACGAGGAAGCGGGTACGCCGACGGAGCCAGGCCAGATCCTCGTCACGAGCGGCTCGCAGCAGGCGGTGTGGCTGCTCGCGCAGGCGCTGGTCGACCACGGGGACACCGTGGCCGTGGAGAACCCGACGTACCGTGGCGCGCTGGAGGCGCTGCGCGGACGCGGCGCCCGCCTCGTGCCGCTGCCCGACGACGGTACGGGCACACCGCCTGACGCGGCCCGCGCGGTGGACGCGGCGGGCAGGCCCCGGCTGGCAGGTCTGCTGCGGCGGGTGCGGCCCCGCCTCGTCTACCTCCAGCCGACCGCGCACAACCCGACGGGGCGCACCTTCGGCCCCGCCGCGCGCGCCGACTGGGCCGCGCTGCTGTCCTCGCTCGCGGACGAACAGGGCCTGTTCACGGTCGAGGACACCTCGTGCGCCGAACTGGTCCTGGACCCAGGGCACTCGGGCGCCCCCGCGCCACTGGCCGCGCGGCTGCCCGGCGCCGCGACGGCGACGGTCGGCACGCTCTCGAAGCTGTTCTGGGGCGGGCTGCGGGTCGGCTGGGTACGCGCGGCCCCACCGCTGGTGAGACGGCTCGCGGAGATCAAGAAGTCCGTCGATCTCTCCTGTCCCGTACTCGACCAGGTGGTCGCCGTGCGGCTGCTCGCCGGGCTGCCGGAGGCGCGCGCCGAACGGCGGGAGATGCTGCGTGGCCAACTGGCCGATACGGAAGCCTTGTTGAAGCAGCACGCTCCCGGCTGGGAGTGGGAGCGGCCCGACGGCGGGCCCGCACTGTGGCTGCGGCTGCCGGGGGTCGACGCGGAGGCGACGGTCCATGTGGCGCGGTGCCAGGGCGTACGGGCGCTGGCGGGACCGGCGTTCTCTCCCGTCGACGCCTTCCGCGACCGCCTGCGACTGCCGTACGCGCACAGCGCCCGCACGCTGGAGCGCGCTCTGCCCGTACTCGCGGGCGCCGCACGGCGCGCGTAACGCCGGCGCGCCACCGGCCCGTTGGCCCGCCGTCCATCCACCGGACCGACAAATACGTACGCGACTCCTGGACAGGGCTCCGATGTCCCCCCACCCTTGCGGAACGATCAGTTCGAGCAAGGGCGAGGGTGAGACATGTACCGTCCCGATCTTTCTCCCGTGGCCGACAGCCTCGCGCTGTCCTCACTCGTGGGGGCGCTGCCCCTGCTCACCCTGTTCGTGCTGCTGGGAGGGCTGCGCTGGAGGGCGCACTGGGCGGGCCTGGCGGCGCTGGCCGTCTCGGTCGGCGTCGCGGTGTTCGCCTACGACATGCCGCTCGGCCTCGCGGTGCTGTCCGGCACCGAGGGTGCCGCCTTCGGGCTCTTTCCGATCATGTGGATCGTGCTGGCGGCGCTGTGGGTGTATCAACTCACCGTCACCAGCGGCAGGTTCGAGGACCTGCGGCGCGCGTTCAACCTGGTCAGCGACGACCCCCGCGTCCAGGCGCTCATCATCGCCTTCTGCTTCGGCGCCCTGCTGGAGGCGCTGGCGGGATTCGGCGCCCCCGTAGCCATTACGGGTGTCATGCTCATGGCCCTGGGCTTCTCGCCCGTGCGCGCCGCCGTCACCGTGCTCGTGGCGAACACCGCGCCCGTGGCGTTCGGCGCCATCGCCACCCCCATCATCACGGCGGGCAGCCTCACGAAGATCCCGTACGAGGACATCGGCGCCTACGTCGGCCGCCAGACCCCACTGCTCGCGCTCTTCGTACCCCTGCTGCTGGTCGCGCTCGTGGACGGGACACGCGGCATACGGCAGACCTGGCCCGTCGCGCTGGTGTGCGGCTCCGCCTTCGCCGTGGCGCAGTTCATCAGCGCGAACTACGTGTCGGTCGAACTCACCGACATCATCGCCTCGTTGGTCGCCCTCGCCGCCGTCGTCGCCTTCCTGCGCGTATGGCAGCCGGGCGACGGCGGGCGCGTACGGGAAGACCTGCGCCGGGCGGCACGCGAGGAAAGGGGAACGGAGGAGTCCGCCGCGACCCCGGGCCCCGCCACCGACGCGCACACATCGGACACCGGCACAAAGGCGAGTGCGGCGGCCACCGGCTCCGACGGGGATGCGGCGGGTACGCCAGATACGGCGGGTACGGCGAATGCGGCGGGTACGCCAGGTGCGGCACACGCGGCACACGCGGCAGACAGCGAAGGCACAGGCCCTGGCCTGCCAGGACGCCGGGTACTGATGGCGTTCCTGCCGTACCTCATCGTCATCGCGGTCTTCTCGGTCGCCAAACTCTGGGAGCCCGCCAAGGAGTTCCTCGCCGACAGCGATCTGGAGGTGAGCTGGCCCGGTCTGGACGGGGAGATCATGACGGCGGCCGGCGAACAGTCGTCCACGACCGTCTACGTCTTCCCCTGGCTCTCCTCGCCGGGCTCGCTGCTCGTGCTGTGCGGCCTGCTCGTCGCCGCCGTCTACCGCGTCAGCGTGCCTGACGCGGCCCGCGAGTTCGTGCGGACGGTCATGACACTGCGCTGGGCGCTGCTGACCGTCGCCTCGGTGCTGGCGCTGGCGTACGTGATGAACCTGTCGGGGCAGACGATCACCATCGGCACCTGGATCGCCGGAACAGGGGCGGCGTTCGCGTTCCTCTCACCCATCCTCGGCTGGCTCGGCACCGCCGTGACCGGCTCGGACACCTCGGCCAACGCGCTGTTCGCCACCCTTCAGCAGACGGCGGCCGGCAGAGCGGGTCTCGACCCGACCCTGCTGGTCGCCGCCAACACCTCGGGCGGCGTGGTGGGCAAGATGATCAGCCCTCAGAACCTGACGATCGCCGCGACCGCCGTCGGTCTGGTCGGCAAGGAGGCCGTGCTCTTCCGGAAGGCGATCGGCTGGAGCCTGCTGCTCCTGGCCATGATGTGTCTGCTGGTGCTGCTCCAGTCACACGTACTGAGCTGGATGCTGCCGTGAGCCACCTGCCCGGCACAGCTCGCACGAGAGGCACCGCTCAGACGGGAGGCGCCGGGTGGACCGGGCTGGCCCGAGGCGCCGGAGCGCCCCACGGCCACCGCGCACTCCACGGCCCGAGCGGCTTCCGCGCCCACCACAGACCCCGGGGCCTGTCCGGCCTCCGGGGCCTGTCCGATCTCCGGGGTCTCTGCGGCCTCGTGTCAGGAAGCCCTGCCGCGCGGAGGTGAACTGCGGCGGGGGCGCCGCGCGTTGGTGCTCGCCGCCGCGGCGCCGCGCGCCGTGTTACCGGCACCACCGCCACCGCCGTTGCCGCCGCCACCGCGACCGCCGCCGCCCCTGCGACCGCGCGAACGCTTGGGCGCCGTGCCACGGGCCGCGCCGCCACCACCGCCGGCGGGCGGTGCCGCCGGGGTGAGGACGACGGGGATGCCCGAGGGCTCCCTCGCGCCGGTCAGGCGTGCCAGCTCCTGGTCGTCGGGGCGCACGGTGCTCGTGAGCGCGTCCACGCGTGCCTGCGACATCAGGCGGGACATCTCACGCCGCTGCTCGGGAAGGACCAGCGTGACGACGCTGCCCGAGGCGCCCGCACGTGCCGTACGGCCGCCGCGGTGGAGGTAATCCTTGTGATCGTTGGGGGGATCGACGTTCACGACCAGGTCGAGGTCGTCGATGTGGATGCCGCGCGCGGCGATGTCGGTGGCCACCAGCACGGTGATGTCCCCCGTCTTGAAGCCCTCCAGGGCGCGGGTGCGCTGGGGCTGCGACCTGCCGCCGTGCAGCGCTGCCGCGCGAACGCCCTTGCTGAGCAGGTCCTTGGTGAGCCGGTCCACGGCACGCTTGGTGGCGCGGAACATCAGCACGCGCCCCTCGCGCGCACCGATGCGGACCGTGGCGGCGGCCTTGTCCTCGTTCGAGACGTGCAGGACGTGGTGGCGCATCTCCGTGACGGCGCCGGCCGGCGGGTCGACGGAGTGCTGCACGGGGTCCGTCAGGAAGCGGCGCACCAGGCGGTCGACGTCGCGGTCGAGCGTGGCGGAGAACAGCATCCGCTGCCCGTCCCCGGGCACCTGCTTGAGCAGCGCCGTGACCTGCGGAAGGAAGCCCATGTCGGCCATCTGGTCCGCCTCGTCGAGCACGGATGTCCGTACGTCTCCGAGGGCGCAGTCGCCGCGTTCTATGAGGTCCTTGAGCCGTCCGGGAGTCGCCACGAGCACCTCGGCGCCGTCGCGGAGCGCACGCGCCTGGCGGGGCACGGAGACGCCGCCGACGACGGTGGCGATCCGCAGCTGCAGCGGCCTGGCGTACGGGCTCAGCGCGTCGGTGACCTGCTGGGCCAGCTCCCTGGTCGGGACGAGGACCAGCGCGAGCGGGCGGCGCGATTCCGCGCGCTGTCCCGCCGTACGCGCGAGCAGCGCGAGGCCGAAGGCCAGGGTCTTGCCCGAGCCCGTACGGCCCCTGCCCAGCACATCGCGCCCCGCGAGGGAGCTGGGCAGTGTGGCGGCCTGGATGGGGAAGGGTGAGGTCAGCCCCTCGTTCTTGAGCGCTTCGAGCAGCGGCGCCGGAAGGTCGAGTTCAGCGAAGGACTCGACGGCGGGCGGCCCGGGTGTGGAGGAGGCATACGCCGACGTGTGGTCCTCCTGGCCCCCGGAGGACGCAGCGGCTGTGGCGGACCCAGCCTGCTTTCCCTGCTGGCCTGCCGCGCGCGCGGAGCTGCCTGTGCCGCGTGTGTTCGTCGGGCGCGAGCGGCGGTTGCGCGGGGTGTCCTGGGTGCGTTGGGTCACGCGGGGTGCCTTCCTCGGTGCGATGCGTAGCGGGGGCCGTTGCCACGGGCCCTCGCCGCTCCTGCCGGAGCGTTCGGTTGCGGGTTGCGCGGACGCCACTGGGGCCCGCACCTGAGCGGTGCGAGCCCCAGCGGGTGATGCGGCGTGATCAGGCAGGAGTGATGTTCTCGGCCTGCGGGCCCTTCTGGCCCTGCGTCACGTCGAAGTTGACCTTCTGGCCTTCGTGGAGCTCACGGAAGCCCTGGGCCGCAATGTTCGAGTAGTGGGCGAAGACGTCAGCGCCGCCGCCGTCCTGCTCGATGAAACCGAAGCCCTTTTCCGCGTTGAACCACTTCACGGTGCCAGTAGCCATGTCTTTTCTCCTTCAGGGTGGCTGGGAGCCACACACCTCGTGCAGCCCCTCGTCGCCGCAATGACCCCATCCAGAGAAACCCCCGGAAAAACAGAATGCGCCTGAGCGACGTAGCTCAGGCGCACACAAGTCATGGGTACCAAAACTGCAACGCCTTCACGGTAACACGCAGGAGCCCTGAGGGGATAGCCCTTCCCGGCTGCCCCCTTCGGGAGGCGTGTGACCTGCGGCGGATGCCCAGTTGGGGCCGCTCACCGCGGCCCCCGGCCGGCCCCTGAACACTCCGCTCAGCCGCCCCTGACCTGCCCGCCGACCGCCCTTGGGTTCCGGTCGTGCGGGCCGGCTCAGTGGTGGGGGTCGTGGCCCGGGACCGTGCCGTCGGGCTTGGCGATGAGGAGGAGGCCCGCCATCCCCATGTCGGAGTGGCTCTGGACATGGCAGTGGTACATCCACGCGCCCGCGCCCACGCCCTCCCCCGCGATCATCTGGAACCCGAAAGAGTCGGCAGGCCCGGTGATCTTGTTGTCGATGACGGGGCTGGGGTCGTCTGGGCCCGTCAGCAGGCCGGTCCTGTTGTCGGCCCAGCGATGACCGTGCACATGGAACGTGTGGTAGTACTCACCGTGCGTGATCATGATGATCTCGACCCGGTCGCCGACCGTCGCCTTGAAGTCGGGCCCCTTCTTGCGGTTGTTGGTGAGCATGTCGTTGAAGACGATGGTGAACTGCTTGCCCTCGTCCGGCAGGATGTCGCCCTCCCTGCGCACGATCATGGGCCCGTAGAGACCGTTGCGGATGCCTCCGGTGCCGTGGTCCGTGCCGACCACGTGGTCGTGGTAGTGCCAGTAGCCGGCGCTGCCGGGGCGCCAGGTGCCGTCCTTGCGGCGCCCGGGTGCGTGGGTGCGCCATGTGTAGGTGCGGGTGCCGCCTGGCTCGACATGGCTGCGGTTCATCTTGGTGCCGTCGTTGGCCGTGTCGTAGTCCACGCCGTGCGGGTGGAGGCTGGCGGCGACATCCATGGTGTTCTCGAACTCGATGTGCAGGGTGTCGCCCTCGACCAGTTCGATCAGGGGTCCTGGGATGGTGGCCTTGCCCTTCTCCAGGCCGTATCCCATCTGCCCGTCAGGAAGCTTCTCGGCGTAGATCTTCATGCGGCGCACCTCGCCGCCCTTGCCCGCGCGGCGGACGCCTGCCGCGAGCGCGGGCGCCGTGGGTGCCGCCTCGGAGGACTGGGTGGCGGAGATGAGTGCCGCGCCGCCGACCGCGGCGACGGCGCTCCCCGCGAAGAGGCGTCTGCTGAAGGCTCGTCGGCTGTGTTCGCTGGCGGTTCCCGTCATCGTTCTCCCCGGGGCGAGGCCAATGAGGCGCTGAGTGAGGCGAGTTGAACCAGACGACAGGGACCGTAGCGCCGGGATCTTTGTTTATCCACACTCAGGACAAAGTTTGTTGAGTTGCGGTCATAGCTCTTGGCGAAGCGCCAAAAGAGGTCTAGCTTCAGCGACGTTTCTGGAATTCCGGGACACAAGAGGGGTGGATCGCTTATGCGGCCTGAACCGCATCAAAGACCCTCACGGCTACGAGGGTTGAACACGTTACGGAAGAGACGACGAGGCCGGCGGCTCGCCGCACTGGTGGCGGGCGCGCTCGCGGCTGGACTGCTGAGCGCTCCGGCGCTGGCGGGCCCCGCGCCCGACGGCGCGGCTTCCCCCGCACCTCGCCTGAACCTGCCGAGCCCGCCCGGCGGCGAGGACGTACGGGTGCTCGTCTTCCACGGCGCGACGGGTGAGGAGTCACCCACCGTCAACGCCGGGATCGAGGCCATCGAGAAGATCGGCCGGCAGGGCCCGGCCTCCGAGCACTTCACCATCAAGGCGACCGACGACCCGTCCATCTTCGCCAAGCCCCGCCTGGGGAAGTTCAACGCGGTCGTCTTCCTCACCGGCGACGGCGACGTGCTCGACCCCGAGCAGGAAGCCGGCCTGGAGAGCTACATGAAGGCCGGCGGCGGCTTCCTCGGCGTCCATGACGCGGCGCGCGCCGAACCGTACTCCGACTGGTTCACCGGGCTGATCGGCGCACGCCCCGCGGCCAAGAACCCCGACAAGGCCCAGCGGGCCGTGGTCGAGGTCGGCGACAGGAACCACCCGGCGACCAAGGACCTCCCCGTCGAGTGGAAGCGCCCCGACAAGTGGCTCAACTGGGCCGAGAACCCCAGCGGTTCGGTCCACACGGTCGCCCGCGTACGGAGCAACAGCTACGACGCCGGAGAGGGCGCCGGCGGCTGGGACCGCCCCGTCTCCTGGTGCCGTGACTACGACGGCGGGCGCTCCTTCTACACCGGCATGGGCGGCACCGCAGCCAGCTACCAGGAGACGGACTTCCGCTCCCACCTGCGCGGAGCCCTGATGTGGACGACACGTCTGGCGCGCGCCGACTGCCAGGCGTCGATCACGGACAACTACAAGGCCGAACGCCTCACCCAGCCCAACCAGCCGGGCAAGTCGGACCAGATCGGCGAACCGCACGGTGTGGTCACGGCCAAGGACGGGCGTGCCTTCTACATCGGCCGGGGCGGCGCCGATGCGAGCCAGCCCGTGGTCACCGACTGGAACGACCCGGACACCGGCAAGGGCAAGGGCCAGATCCACGTCTGGGACCCGAAGACGAAGAAGGCCACGCTCGCGGGCGAGCTGACCGTCTTCGGCAACAAGGGCGGCGGCGACGAGCTGGTCAAGAACGAGGAGGGCCTGCTCGGCATCGAGCTGGACCCGGACTTCGCCTCGAACGGCTGGGTCTACCTCCACTACACGCCGCACAGCGAGATCAACCGCGACACGCACATGGCCGAGCGCCGCGTCTCCCGCTTCACCCTGGACCAGAGCACCAACAAGCTGGTCATGGACTCGGAGAAGGTGCTGCTCAAGTGGCCCGTCCAGATCCACAGCTGCTGCCACGCCGGCGGCGGCATGGCCTGGGACTCCAAGAAGAACCTCTACATCGCGACCGGGGACAACAACTCCTCGCGCTTCAGCGACGGTTACTCGGGCAATAACCCCGAGCCCAAGTTCAAGGGCGTCTCCTTCGCCGACGCGCGCCGCACGGCGGGCAACACCAACAACCTCAACGGCAAGATCCTCCGCATCCACCCCGAGTCGGACGGCACCTACACGCTGCCCAAGGGCAACCTGTTCACGGGCGAGGAGCCGGACGAGGGCGGCGGCAAGACGCGGGGCGAGATCTACGTGATGGGCGTACGCAACCCCGCGCGTATCGCCGTCGACCCCAAGACCGACACGCTCTACGCCGGCTGGGTCGGCCCGGACGCCGGTGCGCCCAGCACCACATGGGGGCCGGCGAAGTACGACACGTTCGCCAAGATCACCAAGGCGGGCAACCAGGGCTGGCCGTACTGCATGGGCAACAACCAGCCCTACAGGGACCGCAATCTGCCCGACCCGAGCAAGCCGCTGGGCTGGTACGACTGCGACAACCTCAAGAACGAGTCGCCCAACAACGACGGCCTCGTCAGCATCCCGCCCGCGCGGCCCAACAACATCTGGTACTCGCCGCAGGGCGGAGGCCCGGACTTCCCGCGCGACGCCAACGGCGTGCCCAGCTACAAGCTGGGCGAGCAGAAGCTGACGCTCCCCTGGCTCAAGGGCGGCGGACAGGCCGCGATGAACGGCCCGGTCTACCGCTACGACGCGGACAGCGCCTCCAAGGACAAGTGGCCCTCCTACTGGGACGGCAAGTGGTTCGTCGGCGACCTCTACGACGGCGAACAGCCGCGGCACGCCGTGGTCATGCCCGAGGGAGCGGCCGGCGAGAAGGACGGCGCGCTGCCCGCGCACGCGGAGAGCCTGGACCAGATCATCCCGGTCGGTGACGGCGGCATCCGCAACCTCATGGACTGGAGATTCGGTCCCGACGGCGCCATGTACGTCCTCGACTACGGGCGCGGCTTCTTCACCTCCGACGACAAGTCCGCGCTGTGGCGCGTGACCTACAAGGGCGGCGCACCCACGCCGCTGCCAGGGGACATGGCCGACCCGGCCCTGCGGAAGGGGGCCTCCCGATGACCCGGCTGACGAGCGCGCGCACACAGGCGCGACCGAGTGCGAGAGAGCGGGAACGGCGCGAACGGCGGCGGCTCGTGATCTCCGTACTGGCCGCGCTGCTGATGGTGCTGGGCCTGACCTCGGCCACGGCCTACGGCCGCCAGTCCGGCGGACCCCCGCAGCCGCGCGAGGACACTCCGGCGGCTGCCGAACAGGTGCTGACCTGGACGGCGGGCAACGACATCGACAAGTACCTGTCGGCGCCCAAGACGGCCGTAGCCGGCAAGGCGACGATCGTCTTCGAGAACAGTGTGGCGACCGGCAACTCGATGGGGATGCCGCACACTCTCACGTTCGACACCGGTGACTCCGCCTACAACCAGGACGTCGACCTCAACATCCTCGCCAACCCCTCCGACTCCAACGGCGGCAAGCACACGGCCGAGGTGACGCTCACCCCGGGCACGTACCGCTACTACTGCACCATTCCCGGACACGGCGCGATGCAGGGCACGCTCGTCGTCACCGGAGACGGCGGGGGCGAGGACACCACGGCACCGGAGACCTCGGCGAAGGTGGAAGGCGAGAAGGACGCGGACGGCAACTACCTCGGCGCCGCCACCGTCACCGTCACGGCCTCAGACGCCGACTCCGGCGTCGACACCATCGAGTACGCGCTCGGGGACGGCGCCTACAAGCCGTACACCGCGCCCGTCACGGTCAAGGACCCCGGCTCCCACACCGTCCGCTACCGCGCCAAGGACAAGGCGGGGAACACGGCGGAGGAGAAGTCGGTGACCTTCACGGTCGTCGAACCACCGGACGTGGACACGACGCCGCCGACCACGGACGGCAAGGCCGAGGGCAAGAAGAACTCGGACGGGCACTTCGTCGGCAAGGCCACCGTGACCCTCACGGCGACCGACGACAAGTCGGGCGTCGAGAAGATCGAGTACTCACTCGACGGCGGCCCCTACCTCGCCTACACCAAGCCCGTCGTCCTCGACAGGGCCGGGCATCACGCCGTCTCGTACCGCGCGACGGACAAGGCGGGCAACACCTCAGAGCCGGCGAAGCTGTCCTTCCGCGTGGTCGCGGGCGGCGGCGTGCCTTCGCCGGACTGCCCCGAGTTCGACGAGCGCCTCACGGTGATCGTCGGCACGATCGACACCGGCGTGCCCAACCGGATGACACAGCGCCGCTGCACCATCAACGAACTCATCGAGGACGAGAAGGAGTGGACCTCACAGGCGCTGTTCCTCAAGCACGTACGCGGCGTCACGGCGTCGCTGCTCAAGGACGGCGTCGTCGTCGAGCGCGAGCAGAAGCTCATCAACCGCGCGGCGAAGCGCTCCGGCATCGGCACCCCCGGTCAGGACACCGGCTACCGTGACCTGTTCGACGGAACCGAGGAGACCTTCGCCAAGTGGGACCACGTCGGCGGCGGGGCCTTCGGCCTCAACGACGACGGCACGATGACCAGCAGCTCGACCGTCGGCGGCATGGGCATGCTGTGGTATCCGCAGCGCAAGTACGCCGACTTCTCGCTGAAGCTCCAGTTCCGCGACGACGCGCCGGGTACGGGGAACGCCAACAGCGGCGTCTTCGTCCGCTTCCCCGACGTACACGACCACCCCGAGGAGTCCCGCCCCGAGTGGGTCTCCATCAAGTACGGCCACGAGTTGCAGATCCTCGACCGCCCCGACGGAGACATGTACAAGACGGGCTCCGTCTACGGCTTCGACCGCGTCGGCCTCGCCGGAGCGGGCGTCACGCCGAAGGGCACCTGGAACGACTACGAGGTCCGCGTCATCGGTCAGCACTACGAGATCTACCGCAACGGCGTTCTCATCAACGAGTTCGAGAACTCCCGTGGCCAGGTCTTCAACCCGCCCCGGGGCGACGACCCCGGCACGGACGGCCGCCGCTACGCGAGCGGTTACGTGGGTCTCCAGACCCACAGCACCACGGACGTGACCTCGTTCCGCAACGTGCGGATCAAGGAACTGTAGGAACTGCAGGGAACGCAGCCGTGGCCGACACAGCCGCAGCCAGCGGCTGTACGTGACGCCGCACGTGACGGCTGTACGCGAACCGCCGTCACGTACGGGGACGGCTGCGGTCAGCGGCCTCCCACGGCCGGAGGGGCCGGCATCTGTGCCGGCCCCTCCGGTTCTTCCGTTGCGCACTGCCTGCTGCCGGCCGCCCCCAAGTCGCCCGGAAAGTACGGGCTCAGCCGTCCTTGCGGCCCATCGCCGCGGCGAACTGCTCGGGCGCACCGTCATATCCGCGGAGGACGACCCGGTGCACCCACTCCCCCGACTCGCCCCGCACGAACTCGGCGACGGTGGCGGCCGTGGAGTCGCGGACGCCCGAGAAGTCATGGCCGGACAGCTCCTCGTACCCCTCCTTTATCCACACACCGGTGTTCGACACGTGCCCGAACGTCGTACGTCCCTCGCCCTGCTGGATGGCGACGCCCACCACGACCCGCGCGTATTCGGAGGCCAGGCGCTCAAGTTCCAGGGTCATGACCTCGTCGGCCCCGAAGCCCTGGCCTGTCTGGCTGTCACGGTTGAGGGTGATGGTGCCGTCTGGCGAGCGGCTGTCGAAGTGGACGAGATACGCGGGCTCCCCGTACGGGGCTTCCGCCGTGTACGTAGCGGCGATTATGTCGAGATCGTAGGGCGAAGCGCCCATGGGGCTGGGGTCCCATTTGAGTGTGACCTCTACCTTGCCAAGCCCTTTGTTCAGACTGCTCACCTGATGACCCCTCCTCGGAACCGCCAACTGCCTGGATCTTCGCGGCGGTTCCATCTTGCCACGCCCCGCCCTCTCCGATCAGGGGCGAATCCGGCGCAGGGAGGCGTACTGAAGCACCGCGAAGGCGCCGACGACCGCTGCCTGGAGGCATGTCCACACATATCCCGCGGTGCTCAGCCCATCGAGCCAGAAGACCATGGCCAGCACGCTGAGCACCACCCAGACGAGGTTCAGGTCGATCACGAGCCGCACAGCGGACGCGGCCGGAACCGGCCGGGAGGCGAGACCGCCGACCGCGGCTGCGTAGAGGACGAGGAACGCCCCGATCCACAGCAGTGAGTCCTGACCGACCCCGAGCAGCCGCCCGAGCGGGCCCGAAGCCGCGAGGTAGGCAAGGCCGTTCACACCCGTGACGACCGCGTCGAGGACGAGGAGGCGCCGCAGCCACAGCCGTGCGGAGGAGTTGCGCGCCGTCGCTCCGCCGTCTGCCGCTGTGGCCGTTTCCTTGAAGTTGGAAGCGTTGGTTCCGGTCGCTGACATGCCACTGACCTCCTGGGACGTGGGTCCGCCTGTCCGGCGGGAACTGATGGGCCCACGGTGCCCGAGCGGCGTACGGCGGTCGATTACCGGCGAGGTAATGCGCGGCCGGGGGGATGTTTCTTTTGCGCGTGATCAGGGGTGGGAGTGCGGGTGCGATGCCGTGCGGGTGCGGGTACCGGTGCAATGCGGGTGCGGGTGCGGGTGCGGTGCCGCCCGGGGTGCGCGGCCGGGGGTGCTGTTGCGATGAGTGCGGGGGCGGGTGCCGGTTCCGGTGCAGCGCGGGTGGCGCCCGGCCGAGGGGGCCGCCGGGCGCCGGCTCAACCGGCGGTCACAGGCCAGCGCTCTCCTCGCCTGGACCTCTCCAGGCCGGTCCACAAGGCGTCCATGGCGGCGGCGACGAGCCGTTCCCTGGGCACGTCGGGGCAGCCGCGCCACCACTGCGCGAGCCCCTGGAGCACGCTGCGGCACACCTCCCACGCCATCTCGGCCTCGATCCTGGCCTGTTGGCCGGTCGGCTCCCGGTGCTCCGCGTTCTGTCCCCCGTTCCCCTGGACGGGGGCATCCGAGCCGCCTGGCACGTCGGGCACGTCCGGCGCGTAGGGAATGCCGACGAGGCGCGCGAAGAAGGGGAGCAGTTCGTCGCGGCTGTCCGTGACGACGGTTTCGTGCTCTTCGCGGACGCCGGGGTCTCCGGTGGTGTCGCTGAACAGCATTCGCCAGGCGTAAGGGTGGGTCTCGATGTAGCGGAACCACGCGTCGAACGCGCGCGCCACGTCCTCGGCATTGATGTCGCCCTCAGGGGCGGGGGCTGGGCCCGAGCTGAAGGCCGAGTGAGGGCCCGAACCGGGACCCGAACCGGGACCGGTCCTGGAGGCCGGGTTCGGGGCGGAGTCGGGGTCCGGGGTGTCGAGCTCGGAGCGCCACAGGTCGCGCAGGTCGGCGTAGTGCCGTTCCAGCAGGCGGCGGTGCAGCTCCCGCTTGGACGAGAAGTGGTCGTACACGACGGGCACGGAGACGCCGGAGCGGCTGGCGATCTCCTCCATCGAGGCGCGCTGATAGCCGTGCGAGGCGAAGACCTCGGTGGCGGCCGTCTCGATCACGGTGCGGCGCTCAGCGGCGCTCATCCGCTTGCGGGGTTTGGCGGTTGACAACCTAGCGGTCCTTAGGTTTTAGTGGAGGGCATAACCTAGCGAGGCTTAGGTTATGCGTCTCCGAGCGCTCCTACAAGTGACCACGGGGTAGCGATGAGCAGCACCGACGCCAGCACTGATGGCGGCACGGACGGCAACACGGACGCAGGCACGGACGGCAGCGCGGGCGCCGACAGGGACGGGCGGTCCAGCCCGTCCGGCACGGACAGGCACTTCGATGTGATCGTGGTGGGGGCCAGGTGCGCGGGGGCTCCGCTGGCCACGCTGCTGGCACGGCGCGGACTAGCGGTCTGCCTCGTGGAGAAGGCCACGTTCCCCAGTGACACTCCCTCGACCCATATTTTCGAGGCCGACGCGCTGGCCTTCTTCGACGACCTCGGAGTCCTGGACGAACTGCGGGGCACGGGGGCCCCGTTGGTGGGGCTGGCCGACGCACGGATCGGCGACGTGCGGTGGCCCACGGCATGGCCGGTGCGCACGGAGGATCCGGGTGGCGTGATGTCGGTACGCCGCTTCCGGCTCGACCCCGTGCTCGCACGCGCCGCCGTGAACGCGGGCGCGACGCTGCTGACGGGCACGGCGGTGACGGGGGTGGTACGCGCCGAGGACGGCAGAGTCACGGGGGTGCGCGTCTCGACCGAGGAGAGAGAGGACGAGGGAGACGGGGGAGACGAGGGAGACGAGGGAGAGGCCGAAGCGGGAACCGCAGGAGGGGGCGGAACGGGGGCCGGGGGAAGCCAGGAGGTACTGCGGGCCCGGCTGGTGGTCGGTGCCGACGGCCGCAACTCGACGATCGCGCGGCTGTGCGGCGCCCGCGAATACCACGTGACGCCGAACCAATTCGCGCTTTTCTGGGGGTACTTCAAGGGCGCTGAGATCGGAGAGCCAACGTTCGCCTTCCACCGCTGGGCCGACCGTGTGGTGCTCGGCTGCCCCACGGACGACGGGCTCTACCAAGTGCAGGTCGGAGTGGATCCGGCACGGGTAAAAGAGTTCCGCGCCGGCCTGCCCGGCAGCCTGCTGGAGTACGCCAAAGCCAGCGAGCCGGTCGCCAGAGTTCTGGAAAATGCGCAACTGGTCGGCAAACCGGGCGGGATGACGCACTGGGAGGGCTACTTCCGCGAACCCACGGGACCGGGGTGGGCCCTGGTGGGCGACGCCGGGCACTTCAAGGACCCCACGGCCGGGCGCGGCATCGGGGACGCACTCCTCCAGGCGAACTCGCTGGCCAAAGCCATCACCGCGCATCTTCCGGCCCACGACGAAGAGGCAGGGCTGGGAACAGGGGCGGGGGCGGCGCAACGAACGCGGCTGGAAGGCGAGTTGGACCACGCACTACGGGAGTGGGGTGAGTGGCGGGACGCGGAGTTCACGGAGGCGTACTGGTTCGCCGTGGACATCGGCAGCCTCGCACCGCTGCCTGCCGTACTGCCGGAGGTGCTGCGGGAAATGCGCGCCCGGGGCACCGCCAACCAGCTCTTCGAAATGGTCAACCACAGGGCCAACCCCTCCGACATCCTGACGGGCCCCCGGATACTCCGCGCGGTCGGCCGCCTGCTGCGGCACGGCAAGTTCGGCGTACTACGGGAGGTGGCAGCACTCGGAGCCAGGGAACGCACGCGACGAGCCCTCACCCGACGCCCCGCATACCGCACGTCGCGACACACCCAGATACGCCCCCCACACAGCGCCCCACGGGAGACACCCCTCGCGGAGGGAAGGAGAGGCTGACAGAACGGTCGCCCCACCCCGCGCACCCGAGGGCGCCTGGCGCTGTACAGGTCCGCACGCCATGTGCCGGGATGCCCGGCCGCCAGGTGTGGTGGAAACCCGGGCGACCAGGTGCTGAGAGGTTCCCGGCCGGCCTTACGTGCCTGGATGTCCCGGCGCCAGGTGCTGTTGGCGTCCCAACGCGGGTGGCGCAGTGGCCCGGTGCAGGTGCCCGTGTCTCCACAGACGGTTCGGGGGTGGTCCGGCGTGCCGGGACACGGTGTTGGCCCACCTCGCCGATGCGACGGTGCTGACAACGGCGTACTCCAGCATGTGAGAGGCCGCCGGGGTGCTGTGCCGGGTGTGTGAAGGTCTCTGCGTGGCAGGTTCTGGACATGGCTGACGACTCGCTGGTGGCCCGGGTGCGTGGCTTGTGGGAGCAGTTGGCGGCTGGGCCGGTGTCCTTCCCGGCGAACGGTGGTGTGGCGATTGCCGCTTCGCCTGATTCGCGGCTGTGTCCGCCCTCATTTGCGGGAGTGGTGAGGGTGGGCGATGCGGCGATTGTCACGGCACCGGACGATGACCAAGCCGACTTGCTCCGCGAGGTGTTGGAGCACGCGCGGGTCGACTCGCTCGTGTGCATCAGCGGCCTCGGGGCGATGCTGCCGGTGAACGAGGTGCTCGGCCCGGCGGCGCTGGGCTATGTCTCAAGGGACGAGTTCCGCCCCGCCCGCAATGGTGCCGCGATCATGTGCCGTGCCCCGGGGCAGGGGGACGTGCGGGTGTTGGTGGAGTCGGTGGGGCCGGACGATGCGGACGAGAGCGGTATCGAGGAGATCAGTTCCCCGGTGTTCGTGGTCTGCGAAGGCTCGGAGGTCCTGGCTGCGGCCGGTTACCACATGTGGCCTGCGTCGACCGCGCACCTGTGTGTTCTGACCGCACCTCAGCAACGCGGGCGCGGTCTGGCGCGGCAGGTGGCCTCCGCAGCGGTGTCCCACGCGCTCGACGCTGATCTGCTGGTCCAGTGGAGGGCACGGTCCGCGGCCTCCCGACGCGTGGCAGCCGCACTCGGCTTCCGGGAACTGGGCGACCAGCTGAGCGTCCGACTGGGCGAGTGAGAGAAGCTACTGCGGGCCGGCGACCACCCGTGACAGCCGGGAGTTGGCCTTGTGTCGGCTGCCTGGGGACGCAGACCGGATGCCTTCCGCTGCGCAGCACCACCGGAGGTGGCCCCTCGAACCGCTGGCCAGCCGTCCACCGCGCGCGCCATCAACGTCCCCACACCACAGACCCAGCGAACAGCCCGCCGCCCCTCTCACCTCAACCGCCGTCGCCGTACTGGTGCAGGTCCGACGGGTCAGTGAGCGGCTCCGGAATTCGCGCCTCGTCGAAGGTATTCGTCAGGGCCGCCAGTTCACCTGTCACTCCTGCACGTTGAATTGACACGTGCCTCTTTCCTCGCACACGCCCCTGGAGTGCGCTGAAGGAGCATTCCTGATGGTCCAGAAAAAAAGCACTTGCACAGCTCTATGCTGACGGGTAGTCAAAAGCTGTATATTCTCAACTCATTCGGGTGATGTCATATGTCAGCCGAATAGGGAAGATCTCCCAATTGGGGAGCGGGCGCGTCTTGTTCGGGCTGCACGCACGGAACGACGCGGTTGCGGCCCATGAGCAGGGATACGGCCCGCCGGGACTTGAGAGGAAGCCTCATGCCTGACATTGATCTCGGACTGGCGTCGGACTGGAAAGAGGGAGAAACCCACGGCCGCATCCAGTTGCGGCAGAACCAGATCTACCCGACTTCCCCCAAGAAGGACGTGCTCATCAGCTCGCCGGTGAGCATTGAGCTGGCCGTGAACACGAACTGTTCCACCTCTCAGGAGGCGGACAAGATCTACTTCACGACCCACCACGGCCGGACGAAGAAGATCATCGCGGTGCTCGACTCCGACGGCAACCTGCACATCGCCGGTCGCCTGATCACCGAGCAAAAGGACCTCGGCTACTAAGGACAGTCCGGCATGTCAGGTGCGGGGTCAGAGACGTACGGCGGCAGCGGCCAGGGTGCCGGGCGGCGTACTCCCCCTGGCAATGGGCGCGGCCTCTCGCCGGCGGCCCCTTCGCACGGTTGATCAGCCGCTCGGATTCGCTCTCGTCGGTACAGTGCGGTTCATAAGCCGGTAGCCGGTGGGCCTGCCTCCGTTGATGCCACAGTGATGGCGGTGGGCCTGCTGGGAACGGCGTGCGGTGACGGTGTGATGGGGGGCTGCCGGCGCCGAAGGCAACGGCAATCGGCCCGCTTGTCGTGCCCCGTGGCCAGCGCACGGAAGTGCTGGAGAGCGTCGTCGGTGCGCTCGACTTCGTTGCGGCGGCGCTTGTACTTCAGCCCCGTCGAAGCCGCCGGGTCTGCCGCCCGTGCGCTACGAGGCTTTTGGTGACACCGGGCGGGGCCGGCGGCACGAGCGCACCCTTCCGGGTCGGGTGGGCACGCCGTGCCGCCCTGGTCCTCGGTGGCGGGCGACCGGTCGCTCCGCTACCGCTCGTCGCGCTCGGCGGACCGTTGGGTGATCTCGGTCCTGATCGTCTCGCGCAGCTCGTCCGAGGTGAAGCCGAGGTTGCGCAGGACCTGCGCGGCTCGGCTCTCCTCGACGCGGATCAGGCCCAGCAGCGCGTGTTCTGTGCCGACCCAGTCGTGATCGAGGTCGACCGACGCGCGGCGCGCCTGCTCGATGGCCTCCTTGCTCTCCGGCCGGAATGCGATGTGGCCCCGCAGCGCCTTCTCCCCGGCGGGCGGCATCACTTCTTCGATTGCGTCGCGGACGCGTTGCTCAGACTCGGCTTTCGCGATCAGCACCTCGTATGCCAGGCCCTGCGGTTCACCGAGCAGGCCGAGCAGGAGGTGTTCGGTGCCGATGGAGTCGTGCTTGTGCGTTCGGGCGGCTTCCTGTGCCAGCACGATGCTGTGCCGGTTCAGGTTGGTGTACCGCTGGAAGGGGCCGGGTGCATGGCGTTGCTGGGCGGCCTGCTTGGACACCCCGATGGCGTCGCCGATCTCGGTCCACGAGGCGCCTGTCTGCTTGGCCTTGCTGACGTAGTGGTCGATGAGCTGGTCACCGAGGTCGGAAAGGGTCTGGGCGCGCAGTCGCGCCTCGCTGATGCGGGCCAGTTGGTCGGTGTTGGGGAGTTCCTCGTCGAGGCGGGCGATCAGGTCGGCGAGGCTGATGTCTAGTGGACTCATGCGTCAAGCGTAAGTTGACGATCGAGAGTCGTCAACAGCTAATTGACGCTTGGCTTGCGTCCGGGCCTGCTCCCCCGTTCCGTGCGAGGGTCCGGTGCGCCCGGGCTCGATCGCGACCTGATCGCGGCCTGATCGCGAACCGCTGGTTCGCCTCGGAACCGCCTTTCGGGGCCGAGGAGTTGGGAACCGGGGCAGGGGCGCCGGCTTTGCTGTGCGGGATGCGTCAGTGTGCCGCGAGAGGGTACTCGGCGCCCATGAGTGACAAGGCGATCTATCCGAGGGCGGGCGATCCCCGTGGCACGGCCTCGGCGGGAGACCTGTCCGAGCCGATGGCACGCGTCGTCCGGGACGAACTCAAGGTGGTCCGGGAGGAGTTGCGCGCGGAGGTGCGCGAGGAACTGCGCGCCGAAGTGCGTGAGCAGACCCGCAGCCGCGCGGTGAAGATGAACGCGGGTGCCGCTACCGCCTCCCTCTACGGGGGTGGCGCACTCGCCCTCACCGTCGGGTTGCTGCTGGCGCTGGTGATGCCGGGCTGGGCCGCGTTCCTCATCGTCGCGGCCGGGCTCTTCGGCCTGGCGCTGGCCTTCCGGAGTGCGGCGCACAGCCGGAGGTATCCGGAGCCGGCAGCGGCTCCCGCGACCCCGGCCGCCCCGGCCGCCGGCGCGATGCCGCCTCCGGCTCCGACCGGCCCTGCCGGTCTCGGTACGGAGCCCCGGGCAGGTACCGCACCGGGGGCCACCAGCACTCCCGGGGCCGACGAAGCGCCCGTGCCCCCGGCACCGAGCAGTCCGCCCATCGCGACACCGGATCCCCACGCCCCACACCATCGGGCCTGACGGACCCCGGCCGACCGACGTTCCCCGACCAACCGACCGCTCGCAGCAAACCACCCAACCCGACGCCCGGCACGCGCCCCCCAGCCCGTGCCGGGCGTCGCCCTCCCCTTCGTACGAGCGCGGCCCCCGCCCCTCCCCTTCGTACAGTCGCGGCCCGCTCCCCACGGGGAGGAGCGGGCCGCTTGCGTTCGCGTGGTCAGGTCCACGCGCTGCACTTCACCACTTTGTTGCTGCTGTTGACGGTGCAGGCCCGCACCTTGAGGTCCTTGACGTTCACTCCGGCCTTGGAATGCGCGCTGCTGGACTTGGAGTCCCCGTTGCCCCCCTCGGCCTTGCCGAAGATGCGGGTGGTCCATTCCCAGGTGGAACCGTTCTCCCAGTTGTAGCCCACCTCCATGCGCACGCCGTAGCCGTCGGCGGCGCGGTCCCACACGGTGCCGGAGAGGCTCACTTTGTAGCCCTCCCACTCCACACCGACCGAGGCGACGGCCCCGAGGGCGGCGTCCGTATCGGCGACGCGGCCGTTGGCGTACGGGACGTACCCGTTGTCCCAGTGGTCGGGGCGTTCCGCGGCCGACGCCGGGGAGGCGACCAGGCCGAGGCAGAGCGCCGCACCGAAGGCGGCGCCGGTGAACGTCTTGGCTAAGCGGGTCTTCACAGATCTTCCCTTTCGGCAAGGGTCCGAGGGGTCCGGACCGGTCAGGAAACCTAGATGTCGGTGAGCCGAGCCTTGTAGATCCGCTTTTCCCCCTGTCCGGAGAGCCGGGGAGCCGTGACGGTCTGGGCCTTCCACATGAAGTTGACCTTGTCGGTGCCGTACTTGTTGTCCGGATCGAGCGCAGGGGAGGCGGTCCAGACACCGCGGCCCGAACGGTCCCGGGAGAAGGACTTCACCAGCCCCAGACGGTGGAACCACTCCACCCGCGGGGTTCCCCCGGACTTGTTGATCTTGAACATGAATTCGCTGCCTGTCGCCCACAGGAACTGGGTGTCCACCGGGTCGGGCTGAAGGTCATGGCCGTTTTCGAACTTCCACTCCTGGCCTTCGTCCGTCAGGCGGGTGAACGCTTTGAGCTTGGTGGTCTCCCGATGCCCGGAAATCCGGTACCCCACAAGCTTGTTGCCTCCGTAGATCCAGACAACATCGCTCCGGTTCTGGTCCCTGACGACGCCGTGCGCCTGCCGGAACGGCTTTTGGCTGTCGGGGACCTTCTGGAACGAACTCGGGCCCTCCTTGGTGGGGGCCGTGTACAGCTCGAAGACACCCCCGGTCTTCTCCTCCGCGGGGTCAGTGGGCAGACCCCGTGTGCCCACCACGACGACGACGTCCGCCGCCTGGAGGTACTCCAGGGAGTGCGGGAAGATCGTGAGTCCCCGGGTCCAGCCGAGCGCTGCCGAGTCGCTCTTGCGGTGGATCGTCACGCGTCCGTCGCTCGGTGTTCCTCCGCAGACCATGAAGACGGACTCACCGCTGTTGAGCTGCCGGAACTTGCACTCCAACGGGGCCCAAGCGTCGGCGCCACTGCCGGTCGAGAACGTCGACCTCGGGGCTCCGAAAAAGCTCTGTTTCTGTGCGTCTGTGGTGATGTCTCCGGTGTGGTGGTTTTCGATCACGTTGTTGTTCGCGTCCAGCAGCGCCAGCATGAAGCCAGAGGCCTGGGCTGCCCGCCGCTCGCCTCCGGCACCGTACGCCGGCGCGGCCAGCGCGCCGAACGGGACGGCCGCGGCGCCGGCCGCGAGCGAACCTCGCAGTAACTGCCGTCTGTCCAAGCTCATGGGTTCCTCTCTGAACGGTGCGTTGGCCATGTCGCCGCGTTCCGCCCTCACAGCCGGTCCGTGAGCGGCGGCGTACGAGGAGGCGGACGTGGCAGGGGGCGCCCCCCAATCGCCCTCGTTCGGGGCCGGATTCCGGCCACGTACCGTTCCGGTGAGCGTTCCGGGATGTCTCAGTGGGCGGGTATACGCGCGTCTCTTCGTACGGGCGCCGGTCGGGCCGCTTCGGGTTGGCCCTGGCCGCTTCGGCGCCTGTCAGGGACAGAGGCTATGCGGCGGGGGCCGAGCCGTCGTCCCACCCTTGGTTGACTCCCGTAACGCCGAAGTCTGACGTTCCGTCTGGCCCCACCGCGGTACGGACTCCGCTTGTAGAACCCCAGGGGTATGGATGCTTGGTGCTCCGTGACGGGAAAGGAGCCGACGCGCCCGGGGGCCCGGGCGCGAGAGCGCATCCCGTGAAAGTGCCGCTCAGGACCCGCTCTTCAGCCCTTCCAGCGCGGGCGTGCCGTCGTCCGGCGTGTCCTCGCACACGCCGCCCGAAGCGGCGCCGGAGGAAGCGTCGGTGGCGGAGGAGGCGTCGGTGGCCGCGTTCGGGTCGGTCGTGGCGGTGTTCAGGAGGTGGGCGCTTTCGTCGCATCCGCGGTCCTGTTCGGGTGCGACGCGGAAGAGGTAGCCGGCCGCGAGGAGGCTGACGAGGCAGACGCCGGCGAGGTAGAGGGTGATGCCGGTGGAGGATCCCGTGGAGCTGAGGAGCGCCGAGGAGATCATCGGTGCGAAGCCGCCGCCCGCGATGGCGCCGAGCTGGGCGATGAGCGAGGAGCCGGAGTAGCGCACGGCGGGCGGGAACAGGTCGGCCATGATGCTGCCCTGGAGGCAGTGGGTGATCGGCACGATGAGGCCCATACCGGCGAACGCGACCCAGACGGCGCCCGCGCTGCCCGTGTTCAGGAGCGGGAAGTAGGCCAGGCACCACAGCAGCAGGGCGGCGGAGCCCGCGAGGAACATGCGCTTGCGGCCGTGGTTGTCGGCGAAGCGGGTCCATAGCGGGATGGTGGCGAACCACAGCAGGGCCGCCCCGGTCACGGCGAGCATCATGAACGTACTGCCGAAGTCGAGCCGTTCGGTGCCGTAGGAGAGGCTGAAGACCATGAAGACGTAGGCGACGGCGGAGTTGGCCGCGACGGCGAGCACGGTCGCGAAGAGCGCGGTGGGGCGCTCGCGCAGCGCTTCCTTGAGGGGGAAGCGGACGACCTGCCGCTGTTCCTTGACGTCGGTGAACGAGGGTGACTCGGTCACGCGCAGCCGGATGACCAGGCCGACGGCGATCAGCAGGAAGCTGAGCAGGAACGGGATGCGCCAGCCCCAGCTGTGGAAGGCGTCCCCCGGCATGAGCTTCATGGTGGCCAGGAAGACGATGTTGGCGAGAACGAGTCCTGCCGGGTTGCCCATCATGGGGAAGCCGCCGTAGCGGTTGCGCTTGCCGCCCGGCGCGTGCTCGACGGACATGAGGACGGCGCCCGCGCCCTCACCGCCCAGGCCGATCCCCTGCAGGACGCGCATCAGTACGAGCAGGATCGGTGCCCAGATGCCGATGGTGGCGTAGTTCGGGATGAGGCCGATGAGGGTCGAGCCGCCACCCATCAGCAGCAGGGAGACGACGAGGGCCTTCTTGCGGCCTATCCGGTCGCCGAAGTGGCCGAAGACGAGGCCGCCGATGGGCCGGGCGAGAAAGCCGACCGCGAGGGTGCTGAAGGCGGCGAGGGTGCCCATCGCGGGGTTGAGGTCGGGAAAGAACTGCTTGTTGAAGATGAGGGCCGCCGCGGTCCCGTAAAGAAAGAAGTCGTACCACTCCAGAGTGGTGCCGGCGAGCGTAGCCGTGGCGATCGTGCGCGCACTGGGTGGATTCCGTCTTTCGGGCATGGCGGGACCTACCAGACATTGGGGTCGAGGGATGTGAGCAGTGTGGTGCTCACGCGACGTAGGCCACAAATACGAATACGGTCCCCCGCCATACCCAAGTGGCTATACCGTCCCGAAAGCCGGCCGGGAAATTGGTATTCGAGCGGGCACGGTCGCAAAGCGGCATACAGGCCCCGGCCCGCGAGGAACGTCGCGCCCGACACGGGCGCCGGGAACTGCGCGACCAGCCGCCAACGCGGGTCGCAGCCCGATCCGCCCAGGCATGGGCACCATGGCCACGGGTCGCTACGGGGCCACAGCGATACACGGACACAGCGATACACGGACACGGGGCCACGCGGACACGGGGCCACGCGGCCACGCGGACACGGGGCCACGCGGACACGGGACCCCGGGGCCGCGAGGGAGCGGGGCCACAGAGACCAGGGGTATGCGTCAGCCGGTGTAGTGCCGGGCCTGCTCCTCCAGGTGCCGCAGCAGCAGGCGCGCTGAGGGCGTCAGGGGGCGCTGGTCGGGCAGGGTCACGCCGATCTCCTGGTGCACGCCCTCCAACTCGACGGGCAGCGGCTCGACTCCGGCATCGGTGGCCGCGGCGTGCTCGGGCAGCGCGGCGATCATGTCCGTGTCGCGTACGAGCGCGCACACGGTGAGGATCGAGGTGCACTCCACGAGGTTCGTGGGGGTCTCCAGGCCCTGCGCCCGGAACGCGCCGGTCAGTTCGCGGCGCAGCGCCGTCTGCTCCAGGGGCAGCACCCACGGGTGGTCGAGCAGGTCGGCGAGCGTGGGTGCTGCCAGGTCGCGTACGGGGTGTTCCGGCCGGGCGACCAGCCGTACGCGTTCGGCGCACAGCCCGATCTGCCGCAGTCCCGGCTGGTCCTGGATGGGGTTGAGCCGGCCGACGATGAGGTCGATCTCGCCGTCCATGACGCGAGGCACATGGAAATCGAAGGTGGCCTCGCGAACGACGACGGTGATGCCGGGCCTGTCACGCTTGAGCGCGGCGATGGCCCGGGGCAGCAGCATGCCGGACCCGGCGAGCAGGGTCCCTACGGTGACCGTGCCGACATCGGCGTCGGCGAGCCCTGTGATGCGCTCCCCCGCCCTGCGCAGCTCGGCGAGTACGGAGCGCGCGTGCTCGATGAACGCCTCACCGAAGACGGTGGGGGTCACGCCGCGCGAGCTGCGGGTGAACAGTTCGACGCCGAGGATGCCTTCGACCTCGCGGAGGCTTCGGGTCACGGCGGGCTGGGCGAGGTGCAGATGTTCGGAGGCGCGCAGCACGCTGCCGTGGTCCGCGATGGCGGCGACCAGTACCAGGTGCCGCAGCTTCAGCCGCCCGTTGAGCAGGTCCATCGTGGCCTCACTTCCCTGTGCGCCGGGCTGTCGCCCGAGGCGTCGCGCGGGGTGTCACGCCGGGGCGGTCCCGGTGCTGTCCGCTCGCCCTCCACCTATACCTGAGCCGTTATAGCACGGCGTGTGAAGAGTATTGGACAGTAATAACTGACCGGGTGGATGCTCCTCAAGAGGCGAGCGAAAGGGGCAGCACCCGAGATGAAACCGGCGCACTACGTAGGCGGCGCGTTCCTGGCGCCCACGGGAGGGACCGAGAGCGCGGAGACCTTCCCGCTGACCAGCCCGGTCGACGGCAAGGAACGCGGGCAGGTCCCCGAGGCGACCCGCGAGACGGTGGACGCCGCCGTGGCCGCGGCACGTTCCGCGCTGCGCGGCCCCTGGGGCTCGGCGAGTCCCGAGGAGCGCGCCGCGACGCTGCGGGCCGTGGCGGAGGGGATCGAGGCGCGCTTCGAGGAGTTCGTCGACGCGGAGGTCGCGGACACCGGCAAGCCGCGCGAGCTGGCCTCGACCGTGGACATCCCCCGCGCCGCGGGGAACTTCCGCGCGTACGCCGACCTGCTGTACGGCCGCGCAGGTGACTCGTACACCACGGCCGTACCCGGCTGGAGCGGCGGCAAGGGCCAGGCGCTCAACTACACGGTGCGGCGCCCGCTCGGCGTGGTCGCCGTGATCTCGCCGTGGAACCTGCCGCTGCTGCTGCTCACCTGGAAGGTGGCCCCGGCGCTCGCGGCGGGGAACGCGGTCGTCGCCAAGCCGTCCGAGGAGACCCCGTCGACGGCGACGCTGCTGGCCGAGGTCATGCACGACGCGGGGGTGCCGGAGGGCGCCTTCAATCTGGTGCACGGGCACGGCGCTGGCGGTGCGGGCGAGTTCCTGTCCTCGCACCCCGGGGTGGACGCCATCGCGTTCACCGGGGCCACCTCGACGGGCTCGGCCATCATGCGCGGTGCGGCGGACCACATCACGCCGGTCTCCTTCGAACTGGGCGGCAAGAACCCGGCGCTGGTCTTCGCCGACGCCGATCTGGAGGCGGCCATGGAGGGCACCGTCCGCTCCGCCTTCACGCACTCCGGCCAGATCTGCCTGTGCACCGAGCGGGTCTATGTCGAACGTTCCGTCTTCGACCGGTTCGTCGAGGGCCTGGGCGCACGCGCACGCAAGCTGTCCGGATACGGCCCGATGATCTCGGCAGAGCACCGGGACAAGGTCCTCTCGTACTACCGCTTGGCCAAGGACGAGGGCGCAACCGTCGTCGCGGGCGGCGGTGTGCCCGCCTTCGGTGACGAGCGGGACGGCGGCTTCTACGTCGAGCCGACCGTGCTCACCGGACTCCCGCACGACGCGCGCCCCGTCCGTGAGGAGATCTTCGGGCCTGTCTGCCATGTCGCGCCGTTCGACACGGAGGAAGAGGCCGTCGCGCTGGCCAACGACAGCAGGTACGGGCTGGCGGCCACCGTGTGGACCAGCGATCTGTCGCGGGCCCACCGCGTCGCACCGCGCGTGGAGACCGGCATCGTGTGGGTCAACTGCTGGAACCTGCGCGACCTGCGCACACCGTTCGGCGGCGTCAAGGCGTCCGGCATCGGCAGGGAGGGCGGGGAGCACTCCCTGGACTTCTTCTCCGAACCGGTCAACATCTGCGTGAACATTGGAGAGTGACTGCGTGTCAGCGAACCAGGCCGCACCCGGCGGCACAGCGTCCGACGGCACCCCCGCTGCCGGGGACGGGGGCTCCGGAAACGGGGTGCCCGGGGAGACCGCCTCAATGGATGCCTCAGCGGAGGCCCCAGCGGAAGCGGTCTCCGGCGCGGCCGAGCGGCTGTCGGCCGCGTACGCCTCGGGCACGCCGTGCGAACCCGTCCGCGATCTGCTCGGTACGGACGTGGCCGCCGCCTACGCGGTGCAGGACCGGCTCACCACCGCGCGCCTCGCTGACGGTGCCCGGATCACCGGACGCAAGATCGGCATCACGAACCCCGCCGTGCAGGCGCAGTTCGGTATCGACACCCCGGACTTCGGAACGCTCTTCGCCGACATGGCCGTGCCCGACGGCGCCGAGATCCCGTTCGGCTCCGTGTGCCAGCCGCGCGCCGAGGCGGAGGTCGCACTCGTACTGGACGCCGACCTCACGCACGAGCGGCACACCGTCGCCGACCTGATACGGGCGACGGCGTTCATATTGCCCGCGATCGAGATCGTCGGCAGCCGGGTCCGTGACTGGGACATCACGCTCACCGACACCGTCGCCGACAACGCCTCGGCCGGCAGCTACGTGCTGGGCAACAGGCCCGTACCGCTGGGTGACGTGGATCTGCGGCTGGCCGGAATGGTGATGGAGCGGCGCGGCGAGCAGGTCTCCTCCGGCGCAGGCGCCGCCTGCCTGGGCCATCCGCTGCACGCCGCGCTGTGGCTCGCCGACACCCTCGTGCGGCTCGGCCACCCGCTGCGCGCGGGCGACACCGTGCTGACCGGTGCGCTGGGCCCCGTCGTACCGGTCAAGCCGGGAGACGTACTGGAGGCACGCGTCGACGGACTCGGCGACGTGCGGGTGGCGTTCGCGCCGGAACCCTCGGAGGGAGACAAGTGACCGCCACAGCAAAGCCGTTGCCGCAGGAGCAAAGGCAGAAACAGGGACAGGAGCACGGGCAGGAGCAGGAGCAGGGGCACGGCGACCTCGATGTGCGGATCGCGGCGCTCGCGGCGACGCTGGACGAGGCCGCGCTCACGGGCCGTACGGTCCCCAAGCTGACGGACTCCACCGAGCTGGACGTGCCCGGCGCCTACCGGGTGCAGCGTGCCCTCATCGACCGCAGGGTCGCGCGGGGCGAGCGGCTCAGCGGCTTCAAGATGGGCTTCACCAGCCGCGCCAAGATGGCCCAGATGGGCGTCGAGGACGTCATCCGGGGCCTGCTGACCGATGCGATGGCGGTGGAGGACGGCGGCGTCCTGGACGTGTCAGGGCTCGCTCATCCCCGTATCGAGCCGGAGATCGCCTTCCTCATCGGCGAGCCGCTGACCGGCCGGGTCTCCCCCACCGGAGCGGCGCGCGCCGTCGCCGGTGTCGCGGTGGCCTACGAGGTACTGGACTCGCGCTACGACGGGTTCTCCTTCACCCTCCCCGACGTGATCGCGGACAACGCCTCGGCCGCCGCCTTCGGGTTCGGCGACTGGCTGCCCTTCGACGGGCTCGACGTCTCCACACGGGGCATGGTCCTGGAGATCAACGGCCGTACGGCAGCGGTCGGTTCGTCCGCCGCGATCCTCGGGGACCCGGTGCGCTCGCTGATCGCCGCCGCACGCCTCGCCGAGGAGGCGGGGCTGCCGCTCCAGCCCGGCCAGGTGGTGCTCGCGGGCGCGGCCACGGCTGCGGTACCGCTGCCGAGCGGCGCACACGCACGGGTGACGGCCGCCGGACTCGGCCGGGTCGAGGTGACGACCCGATGAGCGGCGGCGCCCAGGAGAACCGGATCGACCGGAACGACGGGGACAGCCGGAACGACCGGAACGACCGGACGAGCGGCAACTCCGCCGGCCCAGGCGTGGGCGCCCATGCCGAGGGCGCCCATGCCCAGGGCGCCCACGCCGAGGGTGCTCACGCCGAGGGCGGGGCGCTGCTGGTCGCCGGGAAGGCGAAGCCGCGGGGGAAGTTCCCGCACGTCAAGCGGGCCGGTGACTTCGTCTATGTTTCGGGCACCAGTTCACGCCGCCCGGACGGCACCTTCGTCGGCGCAGAGGCCGACGCGATGGGCACCACCAGCCTCGACATCAGGGCGCAGACCCGCGCCGTCATCGAGAACATCGCCGACCTGCTGCACGCGGTGGGTGGCGGGCTCCAGGACGTCGTCAACATCTCGGCGTTCCTGGTCAACATGAACGACTTCGGCGGCTACAACGAGGTGTACGCCGAGTTCTTCGACGAGACGGGCCCCGCCCGTACGACCGTCGCCGTGCACCAGTTGCCGCATCCCCATCTGCTGATCGAGATCTCCTGCGTGGCCCACGTACCGCGTGACACGCAGGGCTCGCAGGACTCACAGAAGGAACATGCGCGATGAACCTCCCCCGGATGACCAACGGACAGCCCTTCAACTTCGGCCGGTGGATCGAAGAGCACCGCGAGCTGCTCAAGCCGCCTGTGGGCAACATCCAGCTGTGGGAGGAGGCCGGGCTGATGGTCACCATCGTCGGTGGCCCCAACCAGCGCACCGACTTCCACGACGACCCGATCGAGGAGTTCTTCTACCAGGTCAGCGGCAACATGGTGCTGCGCGTCATGGAGGAGGAGGGCAAGCCTCCCGTCGATGTGCAGATCAACGAGGGCGATGTCTTCCTGCTGCCCCCGCACGTACGGCACTCGCCGCAGCGGCCAGAGCCGGGCAGCATCGGCATGGTCGTGGAGTACGCGCGTGCGATCGGCCAGCGTGACGGCGTCGAGTGGTACTGCACCGACTGCCACCACCTCGTGCACCGCTCCGAGCTCCAGCTGGAGTCGATCGTGCGCGATCTGCCGCCCGTCTTCGAGCAGTTCTACGGCGGCGACCGCAAGTGCCCGCACTGCGGAGCAACCCACCCCGGCCGGGAGTGGCCCGAGGCGATGCGCCCGGTGACCAAGCCCCGGTCCGTCTGAACCAGGGCCCCGGGCCGTACCGCACCCGGCCCGGGGCCCGACCCCGACTTCCCGTACGTCTTCGTCACGTACGCATCACCGCACGGAGCACCAGTTGTCTGTCATCGACGTCCATACGCACGTCTTCCCGAAGATCTCCCAGGCCGAGAGCCGCATCCTGTCCGAGGCCGGCGAGCCATGGCTCCGCGACCACGGGGACGGTACGGGCATGATGATGAGCGGCGAGGAGGAGTACCGCCCGGTCCACGACGCGCTGTGGAGCGCGGAGCGCCGCGTCGCCGAGATGGACGCGCTGGGCGTCGATGTCCAGGCCGTCTCCTCCACTCCGCTGCTGTTCGGCTACGCGGCGAGCGCGGAGCGGGGCGTCGAGTGGTGCGAGCTGATCAACTCCCGCATCCTGGAGTTCTGTTCGCAGGCCCCCGACCGGCTGCTGCCCGTGTGCCAGGTGCCGCTCCAGGACGCGGAGGCGGCATGCGAGGCGGCCTCCAAGGCGCACGCCGCAGGGCACAGGGGCGTGCACATCGGCAACCACATCGGGCTGCGCAACCTCGACGACGAGGGCGTGCTCGCCTTCCTCGCACACTGCGCCGAGATCGGCATGCCCGTACTCGTGCACCCGTGGGACATGCTCGGCGGGGAGCGGATGACCCGCCATATGCTGCCGTGGCTGGTCGGAATGCCCGCCGAGACGCAGCTGTCGATCCTCGGCATGATCCTGGCGGGCGCCTTCGAGCGGCTGCCGAAGTCGCTGAAGCTGTGCTTCTGTCACGGCGGCGGCAGCTTCGCCTTCCTGCTGGGCCGCGCCGACAACGCCTGGCACAACCGGGACATCGTGCGCGCCGACTCGCCGCACCCGCCGTCCTCGTACGTGCGCCGCTTCTACGTCGACTCCGCCGTGTTCGACCCCAAGGCGCTGCGGCTGCTGGTGGACGTGATGGGCGCCGACCGCGTGATGCTGGGCACCGACTTCCCCTTCCCGCTGGGCGAGATGGAGCCGGGTTCCGTCGTGCGCGAGTGCGCCGGGCTGACCGAGGCCGACAGGAAGCTGATGCTCGGCGGGAACGCCGCCGAGTTCTTCGCGATCCGTGGGGAGAGCTGATCCATGGCAGAGGCGGACATGACACAGGAGCGCACGGCACGGCAACGCGTGGCCATCATCGGTTCGGGCAACATCGGAACCGACCTGATGATCAAGGTGCTGCGGACGTCAGAGGTGCTGGAGATGGGCGCCATGGTCGGCATCGACCCGGACTCGGACGGCCTGGCACGGGCCCGCAGGATGGGCGTACCGACCACGCACGAGGGCGTCGAGGGCCTGCTCGCGATGGACGGGTTCGACGACATCGGCATCGTCTTCGACGCCACATCGGCGGGCGCGCACAAGCACCACGCCGAGGCGCTGCTGCCGCACGGCAAGCGGCTGATCGACCTGACACCCGCCGCGCTCGGCCCGTACGTCGTGCCCGCGGTGAACATCGAGGCGCACCTGGAGGCGCCCGACGTCAACATGGTCACCTGCGGCGGCCAGGCCACCGTGCCCGTCGTGGCGGCCGTCTCGGCCGTGACGCCGGTGCGCTACGCCGAGATCGTCGCGTCCATCTCCTCGCGCTCCGCCGGCCCGGGAACCCGCGCCAACATCGACGAGTTCACCGAGACCACCACCCGCGCGCTGGAGGAGGTCGGCGGCGCCAGGACCGGCAAGGCGATCATCGTCCTCAACCCCGCCGAACCGCCGCTGATCATGCGGGACACCGTCTACTGCGTCGTCGGCGCCGACGCCGATCCGGAGGCGGTACGCGAGTCGGTGACCAAGACGGTCGCCGACGTGGCCGCCTACGTACCGGGCTACCGCCTCAAGCAGGAGGTCCAGATACGCCCGCTGACGGCGGACGACCCCCTGGCCTCGCTGGGCACGCACAGCGGCGAGGGCTCCGGGGAAGTGGGGCCTGCCCAACTGGTGTCCGTGTTCCTGGAAGTGGAAGGCGCCGCGCACTACCTCCCCGCCTACGCGGGCAACCTCGACATCATGACGTCCGCCGCGCTGCGGGTAGCGGAAAGGCTGGCCACGCGATGACCTCTCCCCAGACACCGGACCAGGCCCCGGGCCAGACATCGGACCAGGCCCCGGACCAGACGCCGGGCCGGACATCGGGCGGCCGGACGCCGGATCGGACGCCGGAGCTGTACCTCCAGGACGTCACCCTGCGGGACGGCATGCACGCGATCCGGCACCAGTACACGACGGACCAGGTCCGCCGGATCGCGGGCGCGCTCGATGCCGCCGGGATCGACGCCATCGAGGTCGCGCACGGTGACGGCCTCGCGGGCTCCAGCGTCAACTACGGCGCCGGCGCGCACCTCGACGAGGAGTGGATCGCGGCGGCAGCCGAGGTCGTCACCCGCGCCAAGCTCACCACCCTCCTCCTCCCCGGCATCGGCACCGTCACCGAACTGCGCCGCGCCTACGACCTGGGCGTGCGCTCCGTACGCGTGGCAACCCACTGCACCGAGGCCGACATCTCAGCCCAACACATCGCGGCTGCGCGGGAGTTGGGCATGGACGTCGCCGGGTTCCTGATGATGTCCCACATGGCGCCGGCCCAGGAACTGGCCCGGCAGGCCAAGCTCATGGAGTCCTACGGCGCGCACTGCGTGTACGTCACCGACTCGGGCGGCCGGCTGACCATGGACGGCGTGCGTGACCGCGTACGTGCCTACCGCGACGAACTGGACGACGCCACGGGCATCGGCATCCACGCGCACCACAACCTCGGCCTGGGCGTGGCCAATTCGGTGGTCGCCGTGGAGAACGGCGTCACCCGCGTCGACGCCTCGCTGGCCGGGATGGGCGCGGGAGCGGGCAACTGCCCCCTGGAGGCGTTCACCGCCGTCGCCGACCTGATGGGCTGGAAGCACGGCGCCGACACGTTCCAACTCATGGACGCCGCCGACGACATCGTGCGTCCCCTCCAGGAACGCCCGGTACGCGTCGACCGCGAGACCCTCACGCTCGGCTACGCGGGCGTGTACTCCAGCTTCCTGCGGCACGCGGAGGACGCGGCGGCCCGCTACGGCCTGGACACCCGTTCCATCCTGGTCGAGGTGGGGCGCAGGGGCATGGTCGGCGGACAGGAAGACATGATCACCGACATCGCCCTCGACCTACGCGCCGCGGGGCACTGACGCGGGGAGCTGGCGGGAGGGCGCGGGAGGGAGGGCTTGGCCACGGGGCGCTGGTGCGGGGTGCTGACGCGGAGGGGGCGCGCGGCCGGTTGTGGGCGGCACGCGAGGTGCCGCAGCCGGTACACGTCCGTCCGCGCGGTGCACGCCGTCCACGGCGCTCAGGCGCGGGCGATCTCCATCTCGTGGTCGGAGTCGATGACGTGCCCGGTCGGTATGAAGCCGAACTTCCGGTAGAACCCGGCGGCGCGCGGATTGTTCTTGTGGACGAACAGCCGGACCCGGCCGACCAGGGGCTCTTCCAGGGACCAGGCCCACTCCATGCCGGCCCGGAAGAGCCGCTCGGTCAGGCCACCGCCGCGGTGTTCGGGGCGGACGAAAACGTTCACCAACTGCGCCTGCGGGGTGTGGACCGGGTTCCCGAAGAAGTCGTCCTCTCCCGCGCGTTCCACCAGAACCACCACGGTGCCGGCCCAGCGTCCCTCGGCGTCTTCCGCGATGAACTGCCGGGTGGAGCCTCCGAGTGAGGCGTCCTTCGTTCGTTCCTGCCAGTGGGAGTCGGGGCGCTCGGCCGCCCATTCCAGCGTGTCGAGGAACGCGACGGGCGCGGCCGGATCGGCCAGCGCGGCAAGCCTCAGCTCTTTGACCTGTGACCACTCATCGGCGTTCACAGGACGGATCTGGTAGGTCATCCGCCAATGCTCGCCGGGCCGCTCACCGCACCGCAACACGTTTTACGCGCCGCCGGACCCTCGCCCGAACGCCCTCACACCCCGAACGACCTCACATCCCGTAGGACCTCACACCTGTGGTCGGGCCTGGAGGAGGCGGGTGATGCCGTCCGGGCTGAAGGTGTCGCGGGCCGCGAGGGCGACGGCGCCCACCAGGCCAGGCTCCGAACCGGGTTCGGTGGTGGTGATGGTCAGCCTGCGGGTGGCAAGAGGCAGCGCGCGCTGGTAGACGACAGCGCGCACACCGGAGAGCAGTTCGTCGCGCTGCTCGCTCATGGGCCCTCCGAGCACCAGCGTGCGGGGGTTGTACATGTGCACCAGCATGGCGACGACTTCGCCGATCTCGGTCGCTGCCTGCCGTATGCGGTAGAGCGCCTTGGGGTCACCGTTGGCGAGGGCTTCGGCGAGCAGCCGTGAGCCGTCGCCCGCGCCCGAGTTCCCGGTGCGGAAGCCGAGGTCGCGCAGTACGGCACTGTGGGAGGCAACGGCCTCCACACAGCCGGTCTTACCGCAGCTGCACAGCGTGTCGGAGTGGCTGGAAGCCCGCAGATGGCCGATGTCGCCGGCCGCACCGTCCGCCCCGCGGTGGACGCGCCCCTCAGCGGTGATGATGCCGGCGCCGATGCCCGCGCCGATCTTGACGGCGAGGAGCGGAGGGTCGACGTCGTCGCGCTCGGCCTCGCCCAGCGCCATGAGGTTCACGTCGTTGTCCACCACGACGGGGGCGTGGAAGCGCTCTTGCAGATGGGCGCCGACCGGGTAGGCGTCCCAGCCGGGCATGATCGGCGGCCGTACGGCGCAACGGTGCTGGAAGTCCACGGGTCCCGGCAGCCCGACGACGACCTCGCGCACGGGAGCGCCGTCCCTGCCGTGCTCGCCGAGGAGTTCACGCAGCCGGGTGGTGACGGCGCCGAGCACGGCCGCCGGGCCGTCCTCGACCGGAACGGGGACGACGTCGCGGGCCAGGATCCGGCGGCTGAGGTCGGCGATGACGACCCGGGTCTCGCTGACGTCCACGTCCGCGACGGCGAGCGTGCCCGCAAGCGGGCTGATCGACAGAACTCTCGGCGGGCGGCCCCGCACCGAGGCTCCGACCTCGGTCTCGCTCAGGATGCCGCGCCGCAGGAGGTGGTCGACCTGCTGTCCGACGGTGGAGCGGGCCAGCGAGGTGCGGCGCGCGATCTCCGCGCGGCTGGTGGCCTCACCCGAGGCCACAGCGGCGAGGATCCGGCGCAGTGCGACGGTCGCTGAGTTCATGGCCGAACCGGTAGGGGGATCAAGGGCCTCATTGCCACCGTCTTTATGCACAACAGAAAACTAAAAGTGGCTTCTTGTGTTTGTCAACGGGCTGAACGAGGCTGGAATGCGTCGGTCGGCGGAGAACAATCGGCCGCCCGACGGAACGAAAGCAACAGGAAGGTCCCCACATGACCCGCGGGTGCAAGGGAGCAGCCATAGTCGGCACCGGCATGATCGCCGGTGTCCATGCCCAGGCGGTACGCGCCACGGGCGGGAGAGTGCGCGGGGTGGTCGCCTCGTCGCCCGAGCGCGGCACACAGGTGGCCAAGGAGTGGGAACTCCCGCGCGGTTACCCGGATCTCGAAGCGGCGCTGGCTGACGACAGCGTGGACATGGTCCACATCTGCACCCCGAACGGGCTGCACGCAGCGCAGGCCGAAGCAGCGCTGCGCGCGGGCAAGCATGTGATCTGCGAGAAGCCGCTCGCCACCTCCGCCGCTGACGCCGCCCACCTGGCGGCCGTGGCCGAGGAGACGCAACGCCTGCTGGCCGTGCCGTTCGTCTACCGTTACCACCCGCTCGTACGGGAGATACGGGCACGCGTACAGGCAGGCGAGTTCGGCGCCTGGCAGCTGCTGCACGGCAGCTACCTCCAGGACTGGATGCTCGACACCGATGCCGCGGGCTGGCGCACCGATCCCGAACGCGGCGGCCCTTCCCGCGCTTTCGCCGACATCGGCTCGCACTGGTGCGACCTGGTCGAATGGGTCGCAGGTGTGCGGTTCGCCGAGGTGTCGGCGCGGCTGGCGACCACGATCCCCGAACGCCCGGCCGGCGCGGCGCCCGACGCACCCCGCGTGCCCGTACGTACGGAGGACGCGGCGGCGGTGCTTCTGCGCACGGCGGAGGGGGTGTTGGGCACGCTCACCGTCTCGCAGGTCTCGGCGGGGCGGAAGAACCGCCTCTGGTTCGAACTCGACGGTGCCGAGGGCAGCGCCGTCTTCGACCAGGAACAGCCGGAGACCGTATGGCTCGGCACCTCCGAGGGAGCCACGGTGCTGGCGCGCGATCCCGGGCGCGGCAGCCCGGAACAGCGGCGGCTGTCGACGCTGCCCGCCGGGCACCCACAGGGTTACGCGGACTGTTTCCGCGCTTTCGTCGCCGACGCCTACGCGGCGGCCGGGGGCGCGAAGCCCGAGGGGCTGCCGGTCGCGGCCGACGGAGTGCGTTCGGCCCGGCTGGTCGAGGCGGCCCTGGACTCCTCCCGTTCGCTGGCGTGGACCGCGGTGGACACCGCGACCGGCGGGGCAACGGCAACGGCGACCACCACGCCCGCCACCGGCACCGGCACCGGCACCGGCACCGGCACCACAGTCGCCGGCACCGACATCGCAGCCGCCGGCACCACAGCCACCGATGCCGCCGCGACCGGCGCGGGACCCGCGACCTCGAAGGAGTACGTCTCATGAAGCTCGGAATGCTGACCGCCTGTCTGCCGCAGCTCTCTCTGGAACAGATCGCCGAATGGGCCGCGGCACGGGGGTACGAGGCCCTGGAAGTCGCCGTCTGGCCCGGTACGGGAGGGCGCGACTTCGAGGCGGCGCACCTGTCGGTTGCCGGGTTCGGACAGCGGGAGGCCGACGCCACGCGCGCGCTGTTCCAGCAACACGGCCTGGAACTCTCGGCGTTGGCGTACTACGAGAACAACCTGCACCCCGACCCGGAACGGCGCGAGGAGATCCGCACCCATCTGCGGCACGCGATCGACGCGGCGGCGGCGCTGGACGTGCCGTACGTGGGGACGTTCATCGGCCGCGACTGGAACCGCTCCGTCGCGCAGAACCTCGCCGAGGCCGAACGGGTCATCCCGCCGCTGGTCGAGTACGCCGGCGAACGCGGCGTGAAGCTCCTCATCGAGAACTGCGTCATGGAGGGCTGGCACCCCGACGGCTACCCGGGCAACCTCGCCTACTCGCCCGAGCTGTGGGAGTGGATGTTCTCCCTCGACCTCTACCTCAACTGGGACCCCTCGCACCTCACCTGGATCGGGATCGACCCGGTGGAGACCATCGCGCCCTACGCGGAGCGCATCGTGCACGCACAGGCCAAGGACGTGGAACTGCGCCCGCGCGACCGCACCCGCTGGGGCCACTTCGGACCGGCCGTCGACCGCAGCGGCAACCCCTGGGACATGGGCTGGTGGCGCTACCGCGTGCCGGGCCTCGGCCAGGTCGACTGGCCGCACGTGGTGGACAGGCTCTACGAGGCGGGCTTCACCGGAACGCTCTCCGTCGAGCACGAGGACCCCGTATGGGGCGGCGACGAGACCCGGGTCAAGCAGGGCCTGGACATCGCCTACCGCACACTGCGTCCGCTGCTCGTCGGCTGAAGACGGTATACACACGCCGCCTGCACGGCACGTGGCACCCGGCACGGGCTCCGGCACCGGAACCGGCACCGGCACCGGCACGCCGACTACGGCTCGCCGGTCGGCAGTCACCGATCTGCGGTCGGCAGTCACCAATCGACAGTTACCAGTCGACAGTTACCGATCGGCAGTCAGCGGTCGCCCGCATATCGCATACCAAATCCCGCACACCGCATCCGGCACACCGGATCCCGCACCCACATCCCGGCCCCGGCACATCGCATCCCCCATACCGCACACCGGATCCCGAATCCGGCACACCACATACCGCGCACCGCACACCGGTCCGGCACACCACATACCGCGCACCGCGCACCGGTCCGGCACACCGCATCCCACGCACCGCATACAGGATCCCGGATCCGGCACACCGCACACCGCACACCGCACACCGCACACCGCACACCGCACACCGCACCATGGAGCGCCAAGTGACCTTCTCCCCCTCCGCACCTGCCCGTGTCGGCATCATCGGCACCGGCAACATCTTCGACAGGTACGTCAACGGCATGGCGCGCTTCCCGCGCCTGCGGATAGCCGGTTGCGCCGACCTGGACCACTCCCGCGCGGTCAAGGCGGCGGCCGACCACGGGATCGCGGCGTACGACTCCGTCGAGGCGCTGCTCTCCGACCCCGACGTGGACATCGTCGTCAACATCACCCCGCCCGTCGCGCACGCCGCCGTCTCGGCGCAGGCGATCAGGGCGGGCAAGCACGTCTACGTCGAGAAGCCCGTCGCCGCGACCGTCGCCGAGGCGGCGCCGCTGACCGGACTGGCACGGGAGCACGGCGTCCTGTTCGGCTCGGCCCCCGACACTTTCCTCGGCAGCGCGGCCCAGACGGCGCGCAAGGCGCTCGACGACGGCGTCATCGGGGAGCCGGTGGGCGCGACGGCGTTCGTCACGCACAGCAAGGCCGAGACATGGCACCCGAATCCCGGCTTCCTCTTCGCCCCCGGTGGCGGCCCCGGGCTCGATCTGGGCCCGTACTACCTGACGAGCCTGGTCAATCTGCTCGGTCCGATCGCCACGGTCTCCGGGCTGAGCCGGGTCGGCGCCGCCGTTCGCGAGGTGACCAGCCCCGACCGCACGGTCGACCGTATACAGGTCACCACGCCCACCCACGCTGCGGCCGTCCTCGGCTTCGCCTCCGGCGTCATCGGCTCGCTGCAGATGAGCTTCGACGTCTGGAACCATCACCTGCCGTTCCTGGAGATCTACGGCACAGCGGGGACGTTGACGATCCCCGACCCGAACGGCTTCGACGGCGACGTGCAGGTACGGGGCAACCACGATTCCGAGTGGACCACGCTGCCGCCGGTCTTCCCGGCGTCGGGCTCCCTCGACATGGCCGTCCAGATGCTGCGCGGCAAGGGCGTCGACGACCTGGCGGGTGCCGTGGACGGGGCACCGCACCGCGCCACGGCCGAACTCGCCTTCCACGTACTGGAGGCGCTCGAAGCCGTGGAGACCTCCAGCACCACCCGCCAGGTCGTGGAACTCACCTCGACCGTGGAGCGCCCCGCGCCCGCGGCGCAGTAACCGGCCCACCCAGACGCGGTAGCCGGCCCGCCCCACAACAGGCCGGACGGCCCGGGGGCGGCACGCCAGGCAGCACGGCGAACCGCCAGGACAAGCGACACAGCACGACAGGCAACGCAGCACGCAGCCACGACAGCAATACAGCGCACAGCGCACAGCGCACAGCGCACAGCGCACAGCGCACAGCACATAACCGAGGAGCAGGACCGTATGAGCACCACCCGACCCAAGTTCGGCGTCGATCTGATCACCTTCTACAACCCGTCGTTCTGGGGCCTCCCCGACGAGGCGGCGATCCAGGAACTCTCCGACCGCGACCCCGACGCGATCTGGCGCAAGATCCTCGACTCGGCGGCAGCCGCCGGCATCACCAGCCTTGAGGTCACGTTCGGCCCGGCGAACGTGGACAGTATCCGCAGGGCCTTCGGCGGGGCCAAGGAGTTCAAGAAGGAACTCGACGGCCGGGGCATGGAGTTGAAGAGCGCCTTCTACCTGGAGGGCAGTTGGGACCCGGCGGCGGACCGCGGGGCGATAGCCGACAGCGCTGCCGCCTACGCCCGGTTCATCAAGGAGGCGGGCGGGGACGTCCTCGTGGCCTCCCCGCCGATGCGTACGACGTGGAACGCGCAGCCGCCGCAGTTCAACGACTTCGACTTCCTCAAGAACGTCGCGGACATCGCCCATGTGGTCGGCCACGCCAGTCTCCAGGAGGGCGTGACCACCGCGCTGCACACCGAGGCGCACTCCTCCTTCTGCACGGCACGCGATGTCGACCTGCTGATGGCCCTCACCGACCCGCTGTTCGTCAGCCTCTGCCCCGACACCGGGCACCTGGCGCTGTCAGGGGGCGAGCCCACGCACATCGTCTCGCGCCACCGGGAGCGCGTGGTCATCTCGCACTGGAAGGACGCCACGGGCCCCGCCCCGCTCCGGGTTCCCATCGACGAGACGATCCACGACACGCACCGCGAGTACTTCCGCAGGGTCGGCGCCGGCTCCATCGACTGGTTCTCCTGGGGCCGTCTGATGCGCGAGATCGGCTTCACCGAGCTGGCGCTGCTGGAGCTGGACGCGGTCGCCGACCCGGTTACGGAGATCACCGCGGCCCGCGAGTTCATCGAGCGGTCCCTGGCGCCCGTCTTCCCGTAGGCCCAGGCTCCACCCCGGAGGACCCGGCCCTCGCATAAAGGCCGGCCAGCCCCGGTCCTCCCGCGAGCCCTCGTCCTCCCGCAGGTCCCGGCCCCCGTACGAGGACACCCCCGTCCTCCCCCGAGGGCCCTCCTCCCCCGGAGGACACCCACCTCCTCGCGAGTCCCCCGCGAAGACGCCTTGTCCTCCTCGCGGGGGCAGCGACAGCACCTCCCGTGCCGGGCGGCGGTACACCCCACCGTCCCCGCGCTCTCCTCACAGTCGGCGCCCCCTCCCCTCTTTCCCCTCCTTCCACACCCCACGGCTCCCCTTCCGCTTTCCCCCGCGAGCCGTGCCGGGAGGGGCGCCGCGCCAGATTCCACCGTTGACGAGCCCGTGCCCGGCTCCCGCCGCGTACCCGCCGTCTCGGCCTGTCGAAAGGCGCATCCATGAGTGACAGAGTCGTCAACTCACCGGAGAAGTCCGGGGAACTTCCACCTCCGACCACCACCACCGCACCCACGCCCGCGTCGGCAACCACGCCCGCGTCCGCATCGACATCGGCATCGGCAACCACGCCCGCGGCCACATCCGTGGCAGGGCCGGGTGCCGAGCCCGCCCGTGCGAGCGCCGCCTTCATCGCGATCTACATCCTGGCGCTCTTCGGCAGTTACGTCGCGATCATCACGCCGTCCGTCGTCTCGCTGGCGCTGAAGATCCAGCAGATCGACCCCGACGGCAAGGTCGGCTCGCTCTCGCTGGTGCTCAGCGTGGGCGCGCTGTGCGCCGTGCTCGCGAACCCCCTGTTCGGAAAGCTCAGCGACCGCACGACCTCGCGGTTCGGTATGCGGCGCCCGTGGATGATCGCGGGCCTGATCGGCGGAGGTGCCGGGCTCGCGATGGTGGCGGGCGCGGTGAACACCGGCATGGTTCTCATCGGCTGGTGCGTGGCCCAGACCTTCTTCAACGCCCTGCTGGCCCCGCTCGTCGCGGTCCTCCCCGACCAGATACCGCCGCGCCAGCGCGGCGTGGTCGGCGGCCTGATGGGCATCTGCTACCCGGTCGGCCTGATCCTCGGTACGTGGATCGCGCAGCGTATGGCCGCCAGCGCGCCGCAGGCGATGATCCTGGCCCCGATGGTCATCGCCGCTGCGACCGTGCTGCTCCTGTGCGTGAAGCTCAAGGACCGGCGACTGGACCCGGCGGACCAGCAGCCGTGGAACCTACGGGAGTTCCTGCGTACCTTCTGGTTCAACCCCCGTAAGAACCCCGACTTCGGCTGGGCGATCCTCAGCATTCTGCTGGTCTCCACGGCGATCATGACGTTCGTGACCTACCAGGTCTACTACCTCTCGGACTATCTCCACATCGGCGAATCCCGGCTGCCGGCGCTGACGTTCGTCCTCACCCTCGTCGTCAACGGGACCAGCGCGCTCACCGCACTCGTGTCCGGCTGGCTGTCCGACCGCTACCACCGGCGGAAGTTCTCCATGGTCTTCGCCGCGGTGCTGGCCATCGCCGGTTTCGTCATACTCATCTCCACCCGCTCGCTGCCCGGCATGTTCGTCGGCGCGACGGTGCTCGGCCTGGGCAACGGCTTCTTCTACAGCGGGCACTACACCCTGCCCAGCTCCGTCCTCCCCAGCGAGCAGGACTCGGCGAAGGACATGGGTGTCGCCAACATCGCGGTCACGCTGCCCAGTTCACTCGTACCGATCTACGCGCCCACACTGCTCGGCCTCGGCGGCGGCGACAGCTACCCGGCACTCTTCGTCTCCGGAATCGTGCTCGCCCTGCTGGGCATTCCCGTGGTGAAGCGGGTACGGGGCGTGTCCTGACGGGGTCCACGGGTCCACGGGTCCACGTCGCACGGTCAGCGAGCACCGACAGCTCACAGTACCGTCGGTCGAGCCCCGACAGTCGAGCACCGACAGTCGAACACCGACAGCCGAGCACCGTCAGTCGAGGACGGCGGCGACCGCCTCGATCTCCACGAGCTGAGCCTCGTAGCCGAGCACGGTGACCCCCATCAGCGTGCTGGGCACCTCGTGGGTACCGAGCGCGTCGCGGTAGACCTCCCATGCGGTCACCAGGTCCTCCTGGCGGCTGGAGGCCACCAGCACGCGGGTGCTGATCAGGTCCTCCAGTGAGGCACCCGCCTCCTTCAGCGCCACCCGCATGTTCTCCACGGCCTTCGCCGCCTGCCCCGCGTAGTCGCCGACGGCTGCGGTCGAACCGTCGTCGTTCAAGGGGCAGGCGCCCGCCAGAAAGACCAGGCGTGCCTCGGCGGGCGCGGTCGCCGCGTAGGCGTACTCCGCCACGTCGGACAGCGACTGGGAACGGATCAGGGTCACGGCGCGCGCCACGGAATCTCCTGGGGTCACGGAAGCGGGGTTCCGTGAAGGGGTTCACGGAACAGGGGTAACGGACCAGCGAAGTCCCAGCACACAGCCGCTCCCGCCCCACCGCAACCCGTTTTCCGCACGGCAGGAGCATCAGGTCTCTCCGCCCGGCACGCGCCGCATTCCCGCCCGGCACGCGTCACATCTCCGCCCGGCACACGCCGCATCTCCGCCCGGCACACCTCACATCTCTCTCCACCCGGCACGCGCCGCGTTTCCACCGTGGCGGACCTCAGGCGGGCGCCAACTTCCGTATGCGGTCGGCGAGTTCATCGCGGTAGAACTCGATGAACCCCATCGGGTCGGGGCCCGCGTTGAGCAGCACCAGCCGGTCGAAGCCGGCGTCGGCGAAGGGCAGGGCTACCTCCATCGCACGTGCCGGGTCCGAGCCGCAGGCGAAGCGGTCGCGGATGTCGTCCTCGCGTACGGTGGCGGTCGCGGCCTCGAAGTTGACCGTGTTGGGCAGTTCGCTCATCACCTTCCAGCCGGTCACGGCCCACCGGAAGTCCTGCCATGCGGCGCGCACCGCGGTGGCCTCGTCGGGCGCCCACGCCATCGGCACCTCCGCGTACCTGGGCCCCTTGCCGCCCGCCTCGCGGTAGTGCCGCACGATCTCGGGCTTCTCCTCCGTCGCGAAGAGCCCGTCGCCCAGCTCGGCCGCGATCCGGGAGGAGACGGCGCCGCTGGCGGCGACGGCGAGCAGCGGTGCCCGCTCGGGCAGGTCGAAGACGCGCGCGTCCTCCAGCCGCAGATGACGCCCGTCGTAGGAGCGGTAACCGCCCTGCCACAGCAGCCTGATGATCTCCAGCGCCTCCCGGAACATCGCCTGCCGCTCCCGTACGCCGGGAACGCCCCTGCCCACGATGTGTTCGTTGAGCCGCTCGCCCGAGCCGACTCCGAGGACGAAGCGGCCGTCGGACAGCAGCGCGAGTGTCGCGGCGGCCTGGGCGATGACGGCGGGGTGGTAGCGGATGGTCGGGCAGGTCACGCCGGTGACCAGCTCGATGCGCTCGGTCTTCGCCGCGATGGCGGCCAGTACGGAGAACACGAACGACGAGTGTCCCTGGCGGTCCAGCCAGGGGTGGAAGTGGTCGCTCATCTCCACGAAGTCGAACCCGGCGGCCTCGGCCGCCACGGCCTGCCGGACGAGGTCGTCGGGACCGTACTGCTCGGCCATGAGCTTGTAGCCGATCTGCATGATCTCCTCGCTCTCTGCTCGCCTGCACGTCCTCCCGTCCACGGTGAACCTTTCTCCGCCGTCCCACACCTCCGGCCGCTCCCTGCCAGGTCGCCGCCGTGTGTGGGGCGGCCGAACATGGGAACCGGGGGAATGTCCGAGTGGCCCGATGCACCGGAGAGCCGGCAGCGCCGGAGGGCCGGCCGAGCGGAAACAGCGGAAGCCGGAGGGAAGGATTCCCATGCGCCACCTCAACGACCTGTCCGTGCTGGTCACTGGCGGCTCCCGGGGGCTGGGGCTGCTGCTCGCGCGACAGTGCGTCGAACGCGGCTGGAACGTCACCATCACCGCCCGTGACCAGGAGGAGCTGGACCGCGCCGCCGCCCTGCTGCGCCGCAGGGCCGGGCGGCGCGGTACGACGGTCGCGGCGCGCGTCTGCGACGTACGGGACAAGTACGCCGTCCGCGATGTGGTGGCGCGTACCGCCGAGGACCAGCGGGGCCTGGACGTGGTGCTGGGCAACGCCGGGATCATCCAGGTCGGCCCGGCCGAGGCGACCGGCGAGGAAGGGTTCCGCGGCGCGATGGAGACGATGTTCTTCGGCGCCCTGCACACCTCGCTGGAGTCCCTGCCGCATCTGCGCAAGAGCTCCGTCGGCGGGCGGCTGGGACTGATCGGGTCCGTCGGCGGGCTGCTGCCCGTACCGCATCTCCTGCCGTACGCGTGCGCGAAGTCCGCGATCGGCGCGCTGGCCGAGGGGCTGCGCGCCGAGCAGGCTGAGTACGGGGTCAGCGTGACGGCGGCGCACCCCGGGCTGATGCGGACCGGCTCGCACCTCCAGGCGGAGTTCGGCGGCGATGCCGCGCGCGAGTACGCGTGGTTCGCGACGCTGGCCGGGATGCCGCTGGTGACGATGAGCGCGCCGCGCGCAGCCGAGCGCATCGTCGACGCGGTCGAGCGCCGCAGGACGCGGGTGGTGCTGACCCCCGCCGCGCGGCTCGGTGCCACGGCGTACGGGATGGCGCCGACGCTGGTGACCCGCGCCAACTGCCTCGTCGCCCGGCTGCTGCCCGACTCGCAGGAGAAGGAGGGCGCCACCGTCAAGGGGCACGGCCTCGCGCAGGACGAGAACGCGGCACGTCCGCGCTGGCAGTCGGCGATCAGCGCGCTCAACGAGCGCGCCTCGCGCCGCTTCAACGAAACCGCACGACAGGGCACGTGAGGGATGGGCACCCGGTGAAGGACGGGCACCCCGTGGAGGAGCTGACATGAGGGCACTGACCTGGCAGGGAAAGCGCGACGTGCGCGTGGAGACCGTCCCCGACCCGGAGTTGAGGGAGCCGACCGATGTGCTCGTGCGTGTCACCTCCACCGGCATCTGCGGCTCCGACCTGCATCTGTACGAGGTGCTCGGGCCGTTCATGACGCCCGGTGATGTCCTCGGGCACGAGCCGATGGGCATCGTCGAGGAGGTCGGCTCCGCCGTGACCCGGCTGGCGCCCGGTGACCGCGTGGTGGTGCCGTTCAACGTCTCCTGCGGCACCTGCTGGATGTGCGAGCGCGGTCTGCACTCGCAGTGCGAGACCACGCAGGTCACCGAGCGCGGCACGGGCGCAGCGCTGTTCGGCTACAGCAAGCTGTACGGGCAGGTGCCGGGCGGGCAGGCGGAGTTCCTGCGCGTACCGTTCGGCGACACCCTGCCCGTCAAGGTGCCGCAGGGGCCGCCCGACGACAGGTTCGTCTACCTCTCCGACGTACTGCCCACCGCCTGGCAGGCCGTGGCCTACGCCAACATCCCGCGGGGCGGCAGCGTCACCGTGCTCGGCCTCGGCCCCATCGGTGACATGGCCGCCCGGATCGCACAGCACCAGGGCGCCGAGCTGGTCGTCGGCGTCGACCTGGTGCCCGAACGCCTCGCGCGCGCACGCGCACACGGTGTCCGCACCCTCGATCTGCGGGAACACGGCGACCATCTCCCTTCCGTCGTACGGGAGTTGACCGACGGGCGGGGAACCGACGCGGCGATCGACGCGGTCGGCATGGAGGCGCACGGCGCCCCGCTGGCCCGCGCGGCGCACCAGGCCGTCGGCCTGCTTCCCAGCGGCTTCGCCGAGAAGCTGATGGAACGCGCTGGTGTGGACCGGCTCGCCGCGCTGAGCGCCGCCATCGAGGTCGTACGGCGCGGCGGCACCGTCTCGATCTCCGGCGTCTACGGAGGCAGCCTCGACCCGCTGCCGATGATGACGATGTTCGACAAGCAGCTTCAGCTCCGCATGGGCCAGGCCAATGTGCGGCACTGGACCGACGAGATCCTCCCCCTCCTGACCGACGACGACCCGCTGGGCGTCGACGGCTTCGCCACCCACCATCTGCCCCTGGACGAGGGGCCGGCCGCGTACGGCACCTTCCAACGCAAGGAGGACGGCATGATCAAGACCGTCCTCAACCCGTGAGCCTGACCGTGTGCCTGGCCGTGGGCCGGGCGTGATCCGGGAGGGCCGGGAGGGCCGGGAGGAGAGGCCGGAGGGAGCGGAGCCGAGGGGGCCCGAGGGCGGCCGGACGGGCGCGGTCCGGGGCCCGCGCGACAGGTCAGCCCCAGCGGGCCAGGAGGGCGCCGCAGTAGGTGTCGACTCCCATGAAGGGAGCGGGCGGCACGGCGGGCTGGATGGTGCGTACCAGTTCGGGCAGCTGGGCCGCCCACCCGCCGAGGGGCAGCCACGCGGCGACATGGGCCTGTTCGCGGTCGGTACCCGGCCTGCCGTCGCCACCGACGTCGTGCCGCATCCGCCAGCTGCGCCCCTCGCGCGCGACGACGTGCCGGGAGAAGGCGGCGGCCACGGCCCGCATGTCGGCGTCGGTGAAGACGAGGGGGAGCCCGGGCGTGCGGTGGTAGAGCTGGAGGAAGTCGAGGTCGATGAGGGCGTGCGTCACATCCTCCGGCACGGTGACGGCGCCGTAGGAGGGCCGGTGGAGGGAGCCGTCGGTCGCGACGGAACCCGTGGCCGACCAGCCGTTGTAGACGCGCCCGAAGCGCGGCCAGTACGGCCATACGGCGACCCCGGTACGCACCACGAAGTCGTCCCGCAGGGCGCGCGCCATCGCCGCTGCCCGTTCGGCGTACGCCTCCTCGCCCGTGACGGCGGCCAGTTGGACCAGTGTGCGGCCCACGGCCAGGAACTCGTTGGTGGGCAGTTCGGCCCCCGCGAAGGAGACCGGTTCATCGCGCAGCCACCGGTAGCAGCCGCGTCCGCCCTCGACGGGCTGCCACTGTTCCTCGTGCGCGCCGACGGCCCGCCGTACGAGGTCGAGCCAGCCCTCCAGGCGTGCCCTGACCGAGGCCGGTACCGCGTCCTCGCGCTCCCGTGCGAGCCGCGCGAGCCCGGCGATCGGATAGGTGATCATCCCGGTCTGCGCGGCGAGCGCCACCCGCGCCGGCCGCACCGCGTACTGACCGGCGCGCACCCGCCGCCGCTCACCGCCTCTGTCACCCCGGGCACCTCTGCCACTGGCGCCCGCGCCACCCCCGCCGTCACCGGCGCCGGGCAGCGGTACGAGCCGCGCGGTGATGCCGCTGCGCTGCTCGTACGCCTCGTAGAGCAGGTGATCGGCGCGGCGTGGGTCGCGCGGGTCGAGGCTGAGCCCGTGCGCGGCGAAGGAAGGCCGGCCCTTGCCGGTGACGGTGAGCCCGAAGCGGCCGTCCTTCTCGGGCACGACACCGACGACGGCGTGCACCGAGCGGGGCGGACAGACCGTCACCTCCAGCGCGGCCCGGCCCTCCTCGTCCTCGACGACGGCCGTGGCAGCGGTGAACTTCCCCGCCGTGCTCCACACCGGCCCGCTGCGCCCCCTGTGGTCGGTGATCCCGCGCTCCTCGTCACGGGCTGCGAGCACCCCCTCGATCAGTTCGGCGAGCCGCACCGCGTACGCGGGGTCACCGGTCCGCTCCCCCATCAGCACATAGCCCTGCATACGCCAGGAGGTGCCCCAGCCGATCACCCCCGTCTCGTTGTCCTCGGGGACGCCGGGCCCTGAGACCCCGGTCAGCCCGTTCTCGACGTGGTGGAAGTACCGCGCTCCGGCCCGGAACGCCCGGGTGCGGACCTTGGAACGGGTCAGGACCTGAGTGATCATTTCGCGCATAACGGGATTATGCGCGGAAATACGCTCAGGACGAGGGCGCCCCGCGCAGGTCCTTGATCCGGCGGAACTTGCCCGCCGACCGTTCGATCGTGCCCGGGTCCACGACCTGTACGTCGACGGTGACGCCGATGCCGTCCTTGATGCCCTGGAGGATGGCGGCGGCCGAGCCACCGCGCAGGGCCGTGTCCGCTTCGGGGCGTGCCTCGACGAGCACGGTGAGGTGGTCCATCCGGCCGCGCCGGCTCAGCTGGAGCTGGAAGTGCGGCGCCACGGCAGGGACCCGCAGCACGATCTCCTCGATCTGGCTGGGGAAGACGTTGACCCCGCGCAGGATGAGCATGTCGTCGCTGCGTCCGGTGATCTTCTGGATGCGGCGGAACGAGGAGCGTGCCGTCCCCGGCAGCAGGCGCGTCAGATCGCGGGTGCGGTAGCGGATGACGGGCAGCGCCTCCTTGGTGAGCGTGGTCAGCACCAACTCGCCCTCTGCCGCCGCCTCTTCACCGAGCGGGTCCACGATCTCCGGGTAGATGTGGTCCTCCCACACATGCAGCCCGTCCTTGGTCTCCACGCACTCCTGTGCCACACCGGGGCCCATGACCTCGGACAGGCCGTAGATGTCCACGGCGTGCAGGTCGAGCCGGTCCTCGATCTCGCGGCGCATCTCCTCCGTCCACGGCTCGGCCCCGAAGATGCCGACACGCAGCGAGGTGGAACGCGGGTCGATGCCCTGCCGTTCGAACTCGTCCAGCAGCGTGAGCATGTAGGTCGGGGTGACCATGATGATCTCGGGCCGGAAGTCCTGGATGAGCTGGACCTGACGCGCCGTCATTCCGCTGGAGGCGGGAATCACGGTGCACCCCGCGCGCTCGGCGCCGTAGTGCGCACCGAGCCCTCCGGTGAACAGCCCGTAACCGTACGAGACATGGACCTTGTGCCCCGCGCGGCCCCCCGCGGCCCGTATGCAGCGCGCGACGAGTGCGGCCCACACGTCCAGGTCGCCCTGCGTGTAACCGACCACCGTGGGCCGCCCCGTCGAGCCGCTGGAGGCGTGGATACGGCGCACGCTCTCCATCGGCACACCGAACATCCCGAACGGGTACGTGTCGCGCAGGTCGGCCTTCGTCGTGAACGGGAAGCGCGCCAGGTCCTCCAGCGTGCGGCAGTCCTCCGGGCGCACACCCGCGGCGTCGAACTTCGCGCGGTACAGCTCCACGTCGTCGTACGCGTGCCGCAGCGTGGCCCGCAGCCGCGTGAGCTGGAGCTGACGCAGCTCATCGGGGCTCAACCGCTCCCCCTCGTCGAGCAGTTCACCGGGAAGGGGCTCGCCCAGCCTGCGTGCTGAACCGGCATCCGGGGTGACGACATCGGGGCTCATACTCTGGCTCTCCTTCACTGGGCCGGTGCGGCGGCTCACTGGGCCGGTACGGACTCACTAGGCCGGTACGGACTCTCCTGGCCGGTGCGCTCACCTGACCGGTGCGGACTCACCTGGCCGGTGCGGTGGGTGCTCACCTGGCCGGTGTGGTGCGGCTCCGGCCGCGGAACTCGGCGACGACCTGCTCGCCGCGCAGCACGGTCACGTCGTAGATGCCGCTGCGCCCGAACCGCGTGCGCTCGGCGGCCGTCGCACACAGCACGTCGCCCTCCCAGGCGGGCGCGACGAACGTGATGTCCGCGCCGGCGGCGACGGTCACGGGCCCGTGGCTGTTGCAGGCGCAGGCGAACGCCGTGTCGGCGAAGAGGAAGAGATAGCCGCCGTGCGCCGTACCGTGCCCGTTGACCATGGCACCGGTGACGGCCATCCGCAGCCTCGCGAACCCCTCGCCGCTCTCGACCAGTTCGATCCCGAGCGCGTTCGAGGCCCGGTCGGCCGCGAGCATCGCCTCCACAGGACCGTCGCCCGCCGCCCCCGCCTCCACACCGTCCCGCACCCTTATGCCTCCCGCCCGCCGACCGACCATTCGGTGAATCGTCAGTAATCCAGCCCCGCCGCGGGGCTGTCAAGAGATCACCCCGCACAGCCGTCTGCGCCGGGCGGTGCACGGTTCAGCGCACCCCCTCGGCCACCCGCCGACAGCGCCGCCACCATCAGTCGCTCCAGCGCCTCCCGCAGCGCACGTTCCGCGTCCCGGCCGTCCTCCGTCACGAGCATGAAGCCCAGTTCCCGTGCTACCAGGAGGCGTTCACCCAGACCATGTACTCGACCCGTGTACTCGACGGGCCGCCGCGTGCCGCCTCCCTTCGGCCGGTGCCCGGGAAGCCCAAGGGGCCTCCCGGGCACGCGCGTTCGCGCCGCCGTGGTGGGCCGGTTCAGCGGGTGAGCGGTGCGCCGGTTCAGCGGGTGAGGAGTGCGCGCAGGGCCTTGGCGACCTCGGCCGGGGCCTCCTCGGCCATGAAGTGGCCGTGGTTGACGGAGAGATGGCGCAGGTCCGGCGCCCAGGCACGCCACAGCGCCGTTGCTTCGTAGCCGAGGGCCGCGCCCCAGTCCTGCTGGAGGACGGTGACCGGCATCCGCAGGGTGTTACCTGCGTCGCGGTCCGCCTGGTCGTGTTCGACGTCGATGCCTGCTGAGGCGCGGTAGTCGGCGACGATCGAGGGGACGGCGGCGCGGCAGGCGTCCAGGTAGGCGGCGCGTACGTCGGCGGGGATCGCGTCGGGGTCGTTGGCCCAGATGTCGAGGAAGTGGCCGAAGAAAGCGTCGGCGCTGGCCTCGATCATCTGCTCGGGCAGCCCAGGCGGCTGCGCCATCAGATACAGGTGGAAACCGACGGCCGCCGTCGTGCCGTGCATGACGTCCCACATGTCGAGGGTGGGCAGCACATCGAGGCAGGCCAGATGCGTGATGGTCTCGGGGTGGTCGAGTCCGGCGCGGAAGGCGACGAGTGCACCCCTGTCGTGCCCGGCCAGCGCGAAGCGCTCGTACCCGAGGTGCCGGGCCATCGCCACGATGTCGTCGGCCATCGTGCGCTTGGAGTAGGTACCGGGCCCGTCCTCGGCCGGCTTGTCGCTGGCGCCGTAGCCGCGCAGGTCGGGGCAGATCACGGTGTGGTCGGCGGCGAGGTCGGCCGCGACGTGCCGCCACATCAGATGGGTCTGGGGGAAGCCGTGCAGCAGGACGACGGGGCTGCCGCTGCCTCCGAGTGACACGTTCAGGGACACGCCGTCCGCGACGGGGACGCTCCGTTGGTCGAAGCCGGTGAGCGCAGGTGTCATCGTTCGTTCTCTTTCCGTGGTGAAGCGGGTTGACCAGGTGCTTCCAGCGTGCTGGCCCCGGATGAGCAACAGGTCAGCGCCCTATACCGTGGCGGGGCGGGCGAGGGCCCGGGAGAGGTGGTCACGGGTGCGGGTCGAGTTCGGGGTGCTGGGGCCGGTGACGGCCTGGGACGGCGAGGGGAACCCGATCGCGCTGAAGGGGCCACGGCACCGCGCGGTGCTGGCGAGGCTGATCCTGGCGCGGCGCCGCGTCGTCCCCGTCGCCCGCCTGGTCGACGACCTGTGGGCCGAGGACCCTCCGGCGGGCGCCGTGAGCGCCGTACGCACCTTCGTCGGCGCGCTGCGGCGGGCACTGGAGCCGGAACGGGCACCGCACACCCCGGCCGGGCTGCTGGTCACGGAGGGCCCCGGATACGCGCTGCGCGCCGGCCCTGACGCGGTGGACGCCTGGCGCTTCGAGCGGGCCGTCGCCGCGACGCCGCCACCGGCTGAGGCGCTCGCACGGCTGGAGGAGGCCCTGGGCTGGTGGCGCGGCCCCGCTTACGCGGACTTCGCCGGGGAACCCTGGGCCCGTACCGAGCGCTCGCGGCTGGCCGAGCTGCGGCTGCGCGCCGTCGAACGGCACTCCGAGGCGCGGCTCGCCCTGGGGCTGGCGGCCGAGGCGGTACCCGACCTGGACGCGCATGTGGCCGAGCATCCCTGGCGCGAGGACGCCTGGCGACTGCTCGCGCTCGCGCTGTACCGCGCGGGGCGCCAGGGCGACGCGCTCGCGGTGCTGCGCAGGGCCCGGACGATGCTGGTCGAGGAACTGGGCCTGGACCCGGGACCCGGTCTGCGCCGCCTGGAGGCGGACGTCCTCGACCAGGCGCGACATCTGGAGCTGGAGCCGGGACCTGGCCAGGGTGGGGAGCCGGGCCCAGGCCGGGAGCCGAGTCCTGGCCCGGAGCCGAGTCCTGGCCGGGAGCCAGAGGACCCGGGGGACTCGGAGGGCCCGGGGGACGCCGCTGAACGGGTGTGGGCGCGGGCCGCCGCCGCGTACGACCGCACCGTCGCCTCCGGTGCGCGTGCACGGCTGGAGTCGACGGTGAGCCTGCTGCGCAACCTCGCGGTGACGGGGGCCGGCGGCCTGGAGGCGGCACGGCAGCACCGGCTGGCCGCGGTCACGGCGGCCGAGGAACTGGGCGATCCCGAGCTGACGGCCCGGGTGATCGGCACCTATGACGTGCCCGCGATCTGGACCCGTTCGGACGACCCCGAACAGGCAGCACACCTCGTGGCCGCTGCCGAACGGACCCTCGCCGCGCTGCCGCCGGGCGCCCACGAACCGGCGCGCGCCCGGCTGCTGGCGACGGTCGCCCTGGAGTCACGGGGCACGAACGCGGCGCGCGGGCTCCAGGCCGCACGGCAGGCGGAGGAGACCGCACGCGGTCTGGACGATCCCGCGCTGCTGGCTTTCGCGCTCAACGCCCTGTACATGCAGATGTTCCACCGCACGGGACTCGCGCCCGAACGGGACGCGATCGGGGCCGAACTGATCGCCCTCTCCCTGCGGCACGGACTGGTCGCGTACGAGATCGTCGGCCGCCTCATCCGCGTCCAGGCGCTCAGCGCCCTGGGTGACTTCGCCACGGCCGACGAGCACGCGCACGCGGCGGACCGCCTGGCGGCACGCCACGAACGCCCGCTGGTGAGCGTGTTCACGCAGCTGTACCGCGCCCTGCGCCTCGCCGCGACCAGCACCCCGCCGAAACCCGGCACCCCGCCAGGGCCAGGTACGCCAGCGCCACCGGCGCCAGGTACACCGCCGGGGCCGGGCACATCGCCGGGGCGGTACACCTCGCCCGCCGAGGCGGAGGCGGCGTATCTCGTCGCCGCCGCTCCGCTGTCCGTCTCGGGCATGCCCGGTCTGGAACACGGGCTGCTCCCGCTCGCCCTGCTCTCCCTCCGCCTCCTGCACGGTCTCCCCGCCCAGACGGAGACGACCGACTGGGGTCCGTACGAGCCATGGGCCCGCCCTCTCGTTCTACTGGCCCAGAACCGCGAAGCGGAGGCCGCCGCAACGCTGCGCGCCGTCCCCGATCCGCCCGGCGACCTGCTGCTGGAGGCACTGTGGTGCCTGACGGCGCGGGCGGCGCTCGCGGTCGGTGACCGCGAGGTGATGGAGCGGGCACATCGCGAACTCGCCCCGGCGGGAGGGGAGTTGGCGGGCGCGGGCAGCGGCGTGCTGACGCTGGGACCGGTCGCGGGGTACCTCCAGGCGCTGACCGCGGGCTGAAGTTCCCGTCACATGAACCTCCGTACGCCGTACGGCACTTCACGCGCGAGCCGGGGCCGAGCCGGAGCGGCGCCAGTGCCGGAGCCGCACCAGCGCCGGAGCCGGAGCAGTACCGGAGCCGAGGCCGGAGCAGGGCAGGGGTCGAAGGCAACCGTGCGGCCTGAGGCGGCGTCCGTGTGCGCGGGGCCGAAAATTTGTTCAGGCCAGGACCGATGAGTTTCCACCGCGGCCGTTGTCTACTTCTGTGCGAGACCGGAAACCGAGATAACGGGAGAAATCGCCATGCCCCAGCAAATGATCTTCGTCAACCTGCCCGTGAAGGACCTGGAGGTCTCCAAGAAGTTCTTCACGGAGCTGGGCTTCTCGTTCAACCCGCAGTTCACCGACGACAGCTGCGCCTGTCTCGTCATCAGCGACACCATCTTCTCGATGCTGCTGGACGAGAAGCGGTTCGCGGACTTCGCGACCAAGCCGCTTCCTGACCGCGCCGCCACCACGGGGGCACTGCTGTGCCTGAGCGCCGAGAGCCGCGAGAAGGTGGACGAGCTGGCGGATGCCGCGCTGGCTGCGGGCGGCAGCACGGCGAAGGAGCCGCAGGACCACGGGATGATGTACGGCCGCTCCTTCCTGGACCCGGACGGCCACCACTGGGAGGTCATGTGGATGGACCCGGCCGCCATAGAGGGCTGAGTCGTGGCCGTCACGCGGGGGGCCATGACGGACGAGCAGCGCAAGTCCGTCGCGCTGGAGTACCTGAAGGCTTTCGACAACGGCGGCACCACGAGCACGGGGGCGCCGATCCTCGATCTGTTCGCCGAGGACGCACAGGTGTACTTCCCCAAGTGGGGCCTGGCCGAAGGCAGTTCACAGATCGGCGCCCTGTTCGCGGAGGTCGGCGGAACGCTGCGCGGCATCAAGCACCACTACGCGTCGTTCAACTGGCACTTCACGGGCGGCGACACCCTCGTCGTCGAGGGCACCAGTCACGGCGAGCACCGCGACGGGCCCTGGCGGGCGGGGGTGCCCGAGTGGGGCGCGGGGCGGTGGTGCGACGTGTTCGAGATCCGCGACTTCCTCGTACAACGTCTCTTCATCTACCTCGACCCCGACTACGCGGGCCGCGACACGGCACGCTACCCGTGGCTGCCCGAACCACACTGAGGGACGACGGTTCAGGGGCAACGCTTCACGGAGAACGGTTCACGGACGCAGGGCTTCGTGAACGGGCGGGGCTTCCGGGGGACGTACGGAGTAGCCGGGGGACGTACACGGCCTCCCGAGAAGTACACGGCCCCGGGGACGTACGCGGCTTCCGCGGACGTACGGCTGAGGCGCCCGGCGCGAACTGCCGTGCGGGCAAAGGGCGTACGTGGCACCGCGCGACATGGCGGGCGTACGCGTGCGGCGTTCTGAGGCGCCCTTGCGCCGGGCGTCCGCATGTAGTCGGCTGAGCCCCATGGGGAAGAGGAGCGTTGCCACACTGATCGCCGCCGTTGTCGCGGGATCCCTTCTCACGGGCGCGCCGGGCCCGCGTGCCGAGGCCGCCGAAGCGGGCGCGGGTGGCGCGTCGCCGCCCGGCTCGCCCGCGGGCCCTGGGGTCGATCTCGACACGGTGACGATTCCGGAGCTGCAGGCCCGTATGGCGGACGGCGCACTGACCCCGACGGCGCTGACGCGGGCCTATCTGCGGCGGATCAAGGCCGTGGACCCGAAGATCAACGCGGTGTTGCGCACCGACCCGAAGGCCCTGCGCCAGGCGGCTGCCAGCGATGCCAGACACCGGAACGGCACGGTACGCGGCCCCCTGGACGGCATACCCGTACTCCTCAAGGACAACGTGAACACCCGGGACCTGCCGACGACGGCCGGGTCGCTGGCGCTGAAGGGGACCCCGCCGGACAGCGACGCGGAGCTGGTGACCCGGCTGCGGCACGCCGGCGCCGTGATCCTCGGCAAGGCCAACCTGTCCGAGTGGGCGAACTTCCGCGCGGCGAAGCCGACCTCGGGGTGGTCGGCCGTGGGCGGCCAGACCAAGAACCCGTACGTACTGGACCGGAACCCCTGCGGCTCGTCAGCGGGTTCGGGCGCGGCGCTCGCCGCCTCGCTCGCGCAGGTGGCCATCGGTACCGAGACGGACGGCTCGATCGTCTGCCCCGCCGGGATGAACGGGGTCGTCGGCCACAAGCCCAGCCTCGGGCTGGTCAGCCAGGACGGTGTGGTGCCGATCAGCGCCGAGCAGGACACGGCGGGGCCCATGGCGCGCAACGTGGTCGACACCGCGCTCACCCTGTCGGTGCTCAGCGGCGACACCGCGCTCGGCGGCGGGTCGGCCCTCGCCGACGGCGCCTCGCACCCCGGCAAGCTGCGCGGCAAGCGGATCGGCCTGTGGCGGCTGCCCTCGCTCGGCGACGAGGTGGACGCCGTGATGACCCGTACGGCCAAGAAGCTGCGGAGCGCGGGCGCGAAGGTCGTCGAGGTGACGCCTCCGTACCAGGACCGGCTGGCGGAGCTGGAGTTCCCGGCGCTGCTGAGCGAGTTCCACCGCGACATCAACGCCTACCTCGCCACCCGCCACGGGCCGCAGAACCTGGCCGAACTGGTCGAGTTCACCCGCACGCACCCCGGGGAGCAGACCTGCTTCGCCGGTCAGGAACTGTTCGAGCAGGCACTCGAAGCGCCTCCCACCACCGACCCCGAGTACCGGGCCAACCGCGCCGAGTTGAAGGACCTCTCCCGGCGTTCCATAGACGAGACCATGGCCAAGCACCACCTCGACGCCATCGCCTCACCGACGAACCCGCCTGCCTGGACGACCGACTGCGCCCGCGGCGACAACGACGTGATCCCCTCCTCCACCCCGGCGGCCGTGGCCGGATACCCGTCGCTGTCGGTGCCCGCCGGTTCCGTGGGCGAACTGCCCATCGGCCTGCTCCTGATGGCCGGAGACCGCCAGGACGGCGAACTGCTGTCCCTGGGAGCCGGAGTGGAACACCGCCTCGACGCCTGGCGCGCACCGCGCTACCTGCCGACCACGGGCACCAACGCCTCCCACTGAGAAGTACGCAAGGCCGCACAGCCTGCCGGCCCGCGCGGCGTCGCACGGGGCGCCGGACCTTCGTATCTGCCCAGCACCGGCTGCCGTGCCGGCCAGGCACTCCTCGCCGGCAGACGCAGGTGGCACGACCGCAGCTCCCCCGGCTCCCGCAGCGCGGCGCCGGCGCCCGGGCCGGTGCTGAGGTCTTCGGCCAGGCGTCTCGCCTCCCGTCCGGCCAGGGCCAGGACCACGACCAGGGCTAGGGCTAGGACCAAGGCCGGGACCTCAGCCTTGGCCTTCGCCTTGGCCTGACGCTCCTGGTCGGCGAGCGCGTTCATGGGCAGGCCCTCCGGAAAGTGGAGTCCGATGCGTGACGCTGCCGTCGGGTGAGCGTGCCCCGGGATTGTGCGGCGTTCGGGTGGGCCGCAGGCCATGGGTTCCGCGGCGCGGAAAACCAATGCACCTAGCCCATTTCCTTTCCGTGACACTGCCGTTGAGGCAGCCAGTGCCGGCTTTCCGCGCCCCGCCGCCGAACCGCCCCGCCGATCAGGCGATCAGGCGATCAGGCGGCGAGCTCCGCGTTCCGCGTCAGCGTCGGCGGCCGGTCGCCGGGCACGTCGGCGCGGGTCACCGAGGTGACTTCGGCTCCTCAACTCCTCAGCCGCGCAACCGAATTCCAGGAGCAGCCATGACAATCACTCTCCGGCCGGGAAGCACCGTGATGTTCACCGGCGATTCGATCACGGACTGCCGACGCCTGGAGAGCGTAGAGGGGCTCGGGTCCGGCTATCCGCTGCGCGTCGCGGGCGAGTGGGGGCTCCGGCATCCGGACCGGGCCGTGACCTGGCTGAATTCCGGGATCGCCGGCAACAAGGTGCGGGATCTGGAAGCCCGGTTGCAGGCGGACGTGCTCGAAGCGCGCCCGGATGTGGTGTCGGTCCTCGTCGGCGTCAACGACGTCACCTGGCACACGTTCGACCCGGACGGCCATGTGATCTCCGCGGAGGACTACGCGGCAGGTTACGACCGCCTGCTCGCACCCCTCGCGGGGACCGGGGCCGAACTGATCCTCATCGAGCCGTTCCTGCTGCCCATCGGCGGCACCATCGAGGTCGGCGGCATGCGCCTGGGCGCTGAGGAACGTAAGAAGTGGCGCGCGAGCCTGGACCCGAAGATCCAGGCCGTGCGCGAACTCGCCCACACATACGGCGCGCAACTGCTCGCCGCCGACGGGCTGTTCGCCAAGCTCGCCGCGACGACCGTGCCCGAGCACTGGGCAGCGGACGGCGTCCACCCGACACCGGCAGGTCACGCCGCACTCGCGGCGGCCTGGCTGCGCCTGGTCGAGTAGCGGGCCGGGGGGACGGGCTCTGTCCGGCCGCGGTGGCCTCGGGCCTGGGGCAGGGGGGGCAGGGGCGTCAATCCGGGCGTCGGTCCCGGTCACCGGCCCTGGTCTCCGGGCCTGGTCACCGGCCCCGGTCACCGCCCGGGCTCGGACGCGGGAGGCACGGGCCGCGTGACGTACGCGTGCAGGAGTCCGGAGGCGCGGAGCATCGTGGTGGTGCGGTGGGTGAGTGCCGCGCGGCGCTCGGCGAGGACGGCGCCCAGCGCCTCGGTGCCGCCGGAGTCGCGCAGTTCCCCGAGTACGGGGCGGATGTGCGCGAAGAGGTACCGGCTCTGGCGCAGCAGCTGGACGATGCGTGCCTCGCGGATCTCGTCGGGGCCGAACACGCGGTAGCCGGTGACGGGTTCGCGCCGGAGCGTGAGGAGGCCGGCCGACTCCCAGACGCGGAGGGCCGAGGTGCGGACGCCGAGCCGGGCCGCGACCTCGCCGATGCGCAGTCCCGCACGCGGGACCGGCGGCCCTGTGTCCGCGCCCTGTTCGGCGAGAGCCGTGAGCGCCTCGCTCGCTGCCTGGAGGGAAAGGCGCTGCTCGTGGAGCGCGGCGTGGCCGGCGTTCACGAGCGCGAGGGCGCCCGGAACGTCGTCGGCGTGCACCGCGCGCATGATGCCCCGCGCAGCGTCGGGGCCGTGCCCTGCGGCCAGCGCACGGTAGGTGAGCAGCGCCTCGCGGTGCCTGACGCCGTACACGCGGTAGCCGGAAGCGGTACGGGGCACGGGCGGCAGGACGCCCGCCTCCTCGTAGTTGCGTACCTGCTGGGTGGAGATGCCCGCCGCTCGCGCCAGGTCGACCGGTCGCAGGCGGGTTTCCTCACGGCTCATCGGGTTCCCCTGACGTGGTGCGCTGGGTGGCTTCCGCTCGGGGGAGCCTAGCGCGTTGCCCGACCGTCGGCTTGAAGGTATCCATATGACGAATCCCCGCACGTCAGCGCCGTATCTCGGCAAACCCTCAACAGGAGCTTCAATGGAAAGATTGAAGGCATGGAATCCGACAACGACGCCATCCACATCCGGGGCGCGCGCCTGCACAACCTTCGGAACGTCACCGTCGACATCCCCCGCAACCAACTGGTGGTCCTGACCGGGCTGTCGGGGTCGGGGAAGTCCTCACTCGCCTTCGACACCCTCCACAGGGAGGGGCAGCGGCAGTATCTGGAGTCGCTGGGCATGGTCACCGGGTTCGTCAGCAAGCCGGCCGTCGACGGCATCACGGGGCTCTCTCCCTCGATCAGCGTCGATCAGCATCTGACCAACAACAGCCCCCGCTCGACCGTCGGTACGGTCACCGAGGTCTTCACCTATCTGCGGCTGCTGTGGGCACGCGTGGGGCACCGCCCGTGTCCCGCCTGCGGTAAGCGCATCCCGCCCGCGCACGCGGTGGACGGCGAGGGCAGCACGGACGAGGCGGACGAGACGGCACGCGGGCCCGCGCTGCCGTGCCCGCACTGCGCGGCGCCCGTGCCCGGAACGCTGATGGGCGACTTCTCCTTCAACAAGCCCGAGGGCGCCTGCCCCACCTGTACGGGCCTGGGTGTCGCCTTCCACGCCGACGCGCAGCGCCTCATCGACCACGAACTCGGCGTCTCCGAGGGTGCCGTGCTCGGCTGGCATCCCGTCGTCACCGAACGCAACATCCCCGTACTGCGCGCCGCAGCACGCCACTACGGCCTCACGTTCGATCCCGGTACCCCGGTGAAGGCGCTCGGAGAAGCGCAGCGGGACCTGCTGCTGCACGGCGTCCACAGCCCGGAGTTCCGCCGCCACGTCCCCCCGGGCGAGCCGCCGGCGAAGGTCGCCGAGGGCCGGTTCGAAGGCGTGCTCACCACCGTGCTGCGCCGCTACGCCGAGCGGATCGAGGACACCGAGTACCGCGAGAAGACGGAACGGCGCTACCTGGTGAAGCGGACATGCCCCGACTGCGGGGGAACCCGGCTGCGGCCCGAGAGCCGCGCGTTCACCGTCGCCGGGCTGACCCTGGTCGAGGCGGCGCGACTCTCCCTGGACGACCTGGCGCGCTGGCTGGACACGCTGCACGGTCTCCTCGACGCCAAGGAGTGGAGCATCGCCGAACCCGTCGTCGACGACCTGGACGAACGCGTGCGCCGCCTGGTCGACGTAGGGGTCGGCTATCTGACGGCGCAGCAGGCCACCCCCAGCCTCTCGGCAGGCGAGACCCAGCGGCTGCGGCTCGCGGCGCTCCTCGGCTCAGGGCTCACGGGTGTGCTGTACGTACTGGACGAGCCCACCATCGGCCTGCACGCCGCCGACACCGGACGGCTGACCGGCGTGCTGCGCCGGCTGCGCGACCTGGGCAACACGGTCCTCGTCGTCGAGCACAGCCTCGATGTGCTGCGCGCGGCCGATCACGTCATCGACTTCGGGCCGGGTGCGGGACGCGACGGCGGACGCGTCGTCGCACAGGGCACCCCGGCGCAGGTGGCCGCGACCGAGGGTTCGCTCACCGGCGACCATCTCGCGGGCCGCCTGCGCATGCCCGTGGCGCCCGCGCACCGGGGAGAGGGGCACGCGCTCGTCGTACGCGGGGCCAGGGCGCACAACCTCAAGGACGTCACCGTGCGGCTGCCGCTGGGCCGCCTCGTCACGGTGACGGGCCCCTCGGGCTCGGGCAAGTCGTCGCTGCTGCTCGACACGGTGGACCGCGCGGCACGGCGGCGCTTCCACGGCGCGGGCGAAGCGCCCGGCGCGCACGACCGGATAGACGGCTGGGAGCACCTCGACAAGGTCGTCACGATCGACCAGCAGCCGATCAGCCGCCTGCCGCGCTCGAACGCGGCGACGTACTCCGATGCCTTCACCCCCATCCGCGAGGCGTTCGCCGCGACCGGGGAGGCACGCCAACGGGGCCTCGGCCCGGGGCACTTCTCGTTCAACGTGGCAGGCGGGCGCTGTGAGCGCTGCTGCGGCTCGGGCGTCCTCACCGTCGACATGCACTTCCTGCCGGGTGTCGAGGTGCGCTGCCCCGCCTGCCAGGGGCGCCGGTTCCGCCGCGAGGCGCTGGAAGTGCGGTACGGCGGGCACGACATCGCCGAGGTGCTGGAGCTGACGGTGCGCGAGGCGCTCGCCGTCTTCGCGGAGCTGCCCCGCGCCGAGGCGCGGCTGCGGTGCATGGACGACGTGGGGCTCGGCTATCTGCGGCTCGGGCAGCCCGCGACCACGCTCTCCGGCGGCGAGGCCCAACGGATCAAGCTGGCGAAGGAGTTGGGGCAGCGGACCACCGGGCGCACCCTCTACCTCCTGGACGAGCCGACCACCGGCCTGCACGCAGCCGACACGGCACGGCTCCTCCGTGTGCTGCGGCGGCTTGTCGACGCGGGGAACAGCGTGGTCACCATCGAGCACGACCTCGATGTGGCCCGCGCCTCCGACTGGCTGATCGACCTGGGCCCGGCGGGCGGCGCCGCGGGCGGGCGCGTGATGGCGGAGGGTACGCCGGACGAGATCGCGCGGGTGGCCACGTCCCCTACGGGCGCCTTCCTGCGCTGAGGCGTCCCGCCCGGGCGCAGCAACCTCGCCGCCGCGCCCCGCCCGCCGCGACCGGCCGTCGCGCCCGGCCGGGGGATTTTCGGGGGTGCGCGGGTGCGGCCGTCGCGCCCCCGAGTCCCGTACGGCGCACGATGCGGTCACCGGCTCCCTCCCAGCCTGCGAGGTCCCATGCTCCGCTCCCGTAAGGTCACCGCCGCCGTCACCACGCTCCCTCCCTTCACCGCCCGTATGGCCCGTACCGCCGCCACCGCCCGCACCGCCGGGACCGGGCTCGCCCTCGCCCTCACCCTCGGCCTCGCCCCGCCCGTCGCGCACGCCGCTTCCCCGGGAAACGGATCCCCCGCGCCCGGACCACAGGCACCCGGACCGCGTGGCACGGACACGAGTACGGACACGGACACGCGGCAGGACCGGCACACCGCACCGCGGGGCGGAAGCGGGCACACGAAGTCCGAGGTCCACCGCTTCCTCGCCTCGTTCTACGGCGCCCATGGACCGTCGCCCCAGCAGCGTGAGCGGCACGTGTCCGGCTTCCTCAAGGCCAAGCAGGCGCGGAACCCGGAGCAGGACGTCATCCTGTGCGCGCGGAACACCCCTCGCGCCATCGGAGTCGGCCCCGTCACGGTCGGTGGGCCCTCCGGGTTCGGCTGGGCACCCGTCACCGCGTACTGGGCCGATGGCACGACCAGCACCTCGACCGCCTACGTGGCGCTGGACTCCCAGCCGATCGAGCTGCACGACGTGATGTGCGCCAACTGACCGTCGGTGTACGTCGCTTGAGCCTCGCGCATCCGGCCACCCCGCGGTGCCGCGCGCTCACCCCCGCAGCGCCGCCGGCCGCTCACCGGCGAGCCGGCCGGCGCGGCGGTGCGGTCCCGGCCCGGCGGTGAGGACCGCCTCCCCCAGCACCTCCGGCGTGCGTGCGTCCAGGACTCCCGCTGTCCCGCCTTCGTCGATTCGTCCGTTTCCCGTACGCCGGTACGATGATCTCGCGCCCGGCCATCGGCCCGGCCGCCCCGGGACAGGAGCCTGAACAGGAAACTGGGCAGGAGGCGGCGAGGCAGCACCGGTAGCGACGGGGCAGGACCGGAGGGCACGAAGCAGGGGGGAAGAAGTGAGCACGGCAGCAGCGCTGTTGAGCCTCCAGGGGGTCAGCCGCAGCTTCGGTGAACGCGAGGCGCTCCGGCCCCTCGATCTGGCGGTGGCCCCCGGCGAACGGGTCGCGCTGCTGGGCAGCAACGGTTCGGGGAAGTCCACGCTGCTGCGCATCGCGTGTGGCCGCGACCGGCCGACGACAGGCACGGTGACGTTCGACGGAGCCCCGATGTCCGAGGACGACATCCGCGTACGCGCACGTGTCGCCGTGGTGGGCGACGCGCTCACCTCGTACCCGGACCTCACGGTGCGCCAGCACCTGGAGCTGGTCGCCGTCGCGCACTCCGTCGCCGAGCCCGAGGCCGGTATCGCCGAACTCCTGCGCGCACAGTCCCTGTCCGAGCACGCGGACGCCGTACCCGGCACCCTCTCCTCGGGCCAGACGCAGGCCATGCTGCTCGCCTCCGCCCTGCTGCGCCCCCGCGATCTGCTCCTCCTCGACGAGCCCGAACAGCGCCTCGACCCCCGCGCCCGCGACCGTCTCGCGGAGCTGATCAGCGCCGAGGGCGAGCGCGGTACGGCGGTCCTGTTCGCCACCCACCACCGCGAACTGGCCCGCACCTGCGCCCACCGCGCCCTCCTCCTGGACGAGGGCGCACTCGCAGCCGAGGGAACTCCGGCAGAGGTCCTGGCCACCCTCGACCCCCTGTCCGGCACATGACCGGCCTCGCCTCCGACGCGGCCCGCGCGGAAGCCGGGGCCGAGGCCGACGCCCGAGCCGGGAGCGAGGCGCGGGCCGGGAGCGAGGCGCGGGCCGGGAGCGAGGCGCGGGCCGGGAGCGAGGCGCGGGCCGCGACGCGCCGTACTCTCACGTGGCTCAGGGAGCGGCGGGGGGCCGGCAGGACGCGCAGGCTGGGGTACCGCGTGTACGTCACCACCGTGCTGGTGGCGGGGTGGTACGGGCTGTATGCCGTCGGTGCCTTCGCCGCCGTACGGCAGGGTGCCCCGCTCGCCGGTCACGCCGCGCTGATCGCGCGGGTGCTGCCCTCCGGCCTGGTGCTGCTCGGACTCGCGGCGCTGTTCCTGACCGCGCGGGACGCGCTGTGGCGGGGGCCCGTCACGCCGCCGAGGGCCGATGCGGACTGGCTGCTCGCCCTTCCGGTCCTGCGCGGGCCGCTGCTGCGGCCGTGGTTCGCGCTGTCCGTGTGCGCGTGGACGCTGGCCGCTGTGCTGCTGGGGTTCGCCGGTGCGATGCTGCTCGCCGCCGCCGGGCTCGCGGGAATCGGGGCGCTCACGCTCGCGTGCCTGGTGCCCGCCGTGTGCGTGGGGCTGCTGGCTGTGGCGTGCGCCGTGGTGGTCGAGGGCTCGCGCCGTGCAGCCGCACTCGTGCACCGTTGCACGCCGCTCGCCGGACTGGCGCTGCTCCTGCTCGCGGGGCAGGCCGCGCTCGCCGGTGCGGGGTACCGTCAACTGCCCCTGGAACACGTGCTGTTGTGGTCGGGGCCGTGGGGCTGGGCCGCTCAGCCCGTACTCGCGGCGACGGGGCGTTCCACACCGCTGTGGCAGGGCGCGCTGGCGCTCCTCGTCGCCACGACGGGCGCGGCGCTGGTACACGGCGTCCGCCGCGTGCCCCTCCTGCCTGCGGCCACGCTGCGCGCGCGGGCCCGCGCCGCGAGCGGGGTGGTCGCGGGGCTGCTGGCCGCCGACCTGCGCTCGGCCAAGCTCTCCGCCTCGGGCGCCGGTGGTGCCGGCGCCCTGGACCCCGTGGGCGCCGTGGCCGTGCGGGGCGGTGCGGCAGGAGCCGGTGCAAGGAGAGCGGCACGGCTGCGCCCGCCGCGCTCCCCCGCCCTCCTCGTGCTCTGGCGGGACACCGTGGCACTGTTCGCCGCGCCCCGGCGTCCGGCTCTCGCGGTGGCGCTGCTGCTCCCGGCTGGCGCGTGCGCGCTGCTCGCCGCCGAGACCTCGGGCGTACGTGCCTTCGGCGCCACGCTGGTGGCGGCCACCTGGGGATGCGCCGCCGCCTCCCGCCTGTTGGAGCCCGCGCGGCTGGACGCTGACGACGTGCGCCGTACGGCCTGGTCGCCCCGGCCGCCAGCGCGCCTGGCGCTGGACCATGCGGTGCTGCCCTCGCTCCTCCTGGCCGCCGCCGGTGCGCTCCTCTCCCTGCCGGTTGCCGTTCTGGCGCACCCCGCGGCCCCGTTGGCCGCGCTCGTCGCCGCACCGGTGCTGGTCACGTCCTGTCTCCTCAACACCTACCGTCCGCCGCCGCCCGTCGCGCTGCTCTTCGGCGGCGCGGCACTCGCCGACTTCGGCCCGTTCTTCACCGTCGTATGGAACGTCATAGGCCCCCTCACCGGGATCTTCACCCTGGCCGTCATCTGGTCACTGCCCACGCTCTGGCTCCCCCTCTCCCTCACCTGCGCGCTCACGGCGGCCCTGCTGGTCTGGCTCCACAGGCGGGCGAGCGGTCGGGAATGAGCGGCGCGCGGGGCCGGGTGCCGCGCCGCGCGCGAGTGTGCCGGTGCCCTGACCCCCGGCTCTCCGGGCCCGCTGCCTAGGATGAAGCGGGCCGGAGAACGACCGTTCTTCCCGGTGAGCCGACGCGGCATCCCGCGCTGACGAGAGGCATCCCATGGCAGCACGTCCGCCCTTTCCGCCGTTCGACAAGGAAACAGCGCGCCAGAAGGTGCAGGCGGCCGAGGACGCGTGGAACACGCGTGACCCGGAAAAGGTCGCGCAGGCGTACACGGAGGACTCGGTCTGGCGGAACAGGGACCTGTTCCTGACCGGACGCGAGGAGATCATCGCGTTCCTGCGCGACAAGTGGTCACGGGAGCTGGACTACGCGCTGCGCAAGGAGTTGTGGACGTTCGGGGGCGAGCGGATCGCGGTGCGCTTCCAGTACGAGCACCACGACGCGGCCGGTCAGTGGTGGCGCAGCTACGGCAACGAGCTGTGGGAGTTCGCGGAGGACGGGCTGATGCGCCGCCGCGAGGCCAGCATCAACGATCTGCGGATCGCGGAGGAGGACCGCCGCATCTTCCGCCACCGCTCCCCCACGACGGACCTCCCCCTGGACGCGCGCCCCGGCGCGTAGTGCCCGGCCCCGGTTGCCTGCGGGGCAAGGGCGCCCGGGCAAGCGGGAGTTCAGCTGGCCGGCCCTCCGTCTCCCCGCATCCGGCAGCGGATTGTGAGGGTCCGGTGGCGGTTGCGCGGGGGCGCGGTGGCCTTCGGAATGACGGGTCCGCAGCGACCTGCATATGCCCGTGGCCCACGAACTGATGCGCCGTCACTCGTCGTTCGGGTGTCCGAAGCCCACGTGCGAACGATGATCAAATGGGGCTATGCTGCAACGGGCTCGGAGAGTTGGGGCATCCCCCCAGGCCACCCATGACCTGCTGCCGCCCGGGTCCGCGCCGCGCGTGAGAACCCGCCTGCGGCCCTGTCGAGGTGCCAAGCATCCCTTGTCCTTACGTAATCTTTCGATGATTTGAGGATGCTGATGGTTCGTAGTGAATCGTCACCCGGAGGAAAACGGTCCGGTTCCATCGCCGCGTGGTCCATACCCGCCGTCGTCACGGCGGCGGCAACGATCGTCGCCGCGACGACGGTCATGCCGGAAGCACGGACCGCCGTCATCTGGTGCGGCGTGATCGCGACGGTCGCCGTCGCACTGGTCACGGCCGAAGCCGTCCGCCGGGGACGCGCGCTGGAAGCCCTGCGGGCATCCAGCAGCGAACACATAGCCGCCCTCCAGTGGCATCTGGAACACCAGGAGGCCAGCACGGTGCGGCTCGCCAGGGAGCGGCTTCCCGAGGCGGTCGCCCGGCTTCAGGAAGGCGAGTTCGCCGAGGACGTGCTGCTGTCGACGGCCGCCGAAGGGCAGGGGCTCAGCCCCCAGTTCCACGCCGCGCACGAGGCGTTGCTGCGCTCCGTCGTGGAGGCCGTCCAGGCGGAGGAGAACATGCGCGACTCCGCCCAGCGCGGCGTCGTGAACATCGCCCGCCGCGTGCAGGCCATCGTCCACCAGCAGGCAACCGACCTGCGGGGCATGGAGGACCGGCACGGCCAGCGGCCCGAGTTCTTCGCCGATCTGCTCCGGCTCGACCACGGCACGGCCCTGATCGGCCGCCTCGCCGACAGCATCGCCGTACTCGGCGGGGCACGTCCCGGCCGCCAGTGGAGCAAGGCCGTACCCCTCTACAGCGTGCTGCGCGGCGCCATGTCGCGGATCATCGACTACCAGCGGGTCGAGCTGCACTCCGTCGCCGAGGTCGCCGTCGTCGGCCCCGCCGTCGAGCCCCTCATCCACGCGCTCGCCGAGCTGCTGGACAACGCCACGCGCTACTCGCCGCCCAAGGCCCGCGTCCATCTGACCGCGAGCGAGGTCCACATGGGCATCGCCATCGAGATCGAGGACGGCGGCGTCGGGCTGAGCGAGGAGGCACGGGCACGCGCCGAGCGCATGCTCAAGGAAGCACGCGCCGGGATCGACCTCAACGACCTCGGCGAGGCGCCCCGGCTGGGGCTCGCCGTCGTCGGCCGCGTCGCCCAGGCTTACGACTTCCAGGTTTCGCTGCCGCCCTCCGCCTACGGCGGCGTCCGCGCGGTGCTGTGCGTGCCGAAGAACCTGCTCACCACCGCCCCCGCCTCGGGAAGGGCACACGGCATCGGCGCAGCCTCCGGCCCCCGGCCGGCTCCCCAGAACGGCGCGGCCCAGGCCGGTTCCGACGCCGCGCTCAGCAGCGGTATCCCAGCGCCGCGCTCCTCCTCGGACGCGTACGCGCCGTCCACGGCACCGGCGGCTTCCACAGCGCGCGGCGCCGCCCCGTACACCGCGCCCGGCCGGACGGACGGGCCCGCAGCACAGCCCGCCGGCGGCGCACGGTCCCGGCAGGCCCCCGGATACGCGGGGCACGCAGAGGGCACAGAGAGCGCGGAGGACACAGAGGATCCGATTCCTACCGTGACCGAGCGCACCCCCAGCGGCCTGCCCCAAAGGCGCCGCCGTGCGCCGAACATGCCGTCCCGTACGGGCCAGGGGGACCCGCGCGCGGGAGCGCCCCAGCCGGGACCTGCCGCCGTGGCATCGGAGGAACCGATGCCGGGCGTATGGATGGCCGAACTACAGAGCGGGCTCTCCGGCGCAAAGCCGAAGCAGGCACCTTCCCGCGGTAGTAGCGACACGTCAGACAAGGATGACTAGCCGATGGATCAGCGCGCTGACATGGACTGGATGCTTAAGGATCTCGCGGAGAGCGTCCCGCAGACCCGTCACATCGTGGTGTTGTCCTCGGACGGTTTGTGCATGGCCCGCTATGACACCGACATGGACGCCGCCGACCGGCTGGCCGCGATCGGCTCCGGCCTCCAGAGCCTCTCCGTAGCGGTCGCGACCGAGTTCCCGCACAGCGACGGGCGCATGCGGATGGTCGTCATCGAGGTCAGCGGCGGCTTCATGTATCTGATGGCGGCGGGAGCCGGGGCGCACCTGGCGGTACTCGCCGACGAAGGCGTCGACGCGGGACTGGTCGGCCAGTGCATGCGCGACCTCGTGGCCCGTATCGGCGCCCACCTCACCAGCCCGCCCCGGAACGACGGACCGGTTGTATGAACGACTCCGACGAGGAGTGGGACGAAGGTACGCCCGAGCGGCTGTACGTGATCACGGGCGGCCGGGTCGACTCCAGCGACCGGGCCGGTCTTGACCTGGTGACGCTGATCGTCGCCCGCCAGGATCCGCAGGTCGGCATGCAGCCCGAACTGGCCTCCATCCTGCGGGTGTGCCGGTCGCCGCTCTCGGTTGCCGAGATCTCCGCCTACCTGGTTCTGCCCCCGAGTCTGATCAGCGTGCTGCTCACCGATCTGCTGGCCGACGGACGGGTCGAGGCCCGCACGCCCGACCCGTCGCTCCCCGACATTGCACTGATAGAGGCGGTAATCCATGGACTGCAAAAGCTCTGAGACGGTCGTGGGCCCTCGGAGCGAGGACCGGCTCCCGGCCTCCGCTGCCGCCGCGGTCAAGATCGTGATCGTGGGCGGGTTCGGCGTCGGCAAGACCACGCTGGTCAGGTCCGTCAGTGAGATCAGGCCGCTGACGACCGAAGAGACGATGACGCAGGCGAGCGCGGGCGTCGACGACACGGCCGGGGTCGAACGCAAGACGGCGACCACCGTCGCGATGGACTTCGGCCGCATCAGCCTCAGCGACGAGCTGGTGCTGTACCTCTTCGGCACCCCGGGCCAGCAGCGCTTCTGGTTCCTGTGGAACGGCCTGTTCGACGGCGCGCTGGGCGCCGTCGTACTCGTGGACACCCGGCGCCTGGAGGTCAGCTTCGATGTGATCGGGCGCCTGGAGGAGGCGGGGGTGCCGTTCGTCGTCGCCGTCAACACCTTCCCGGACGCGACCTCGTACCCCACAGAGGAACTGCGCGCCGCCCTGGACCTGCCCGAGAAGGTACCGATCGTGGAGTGCGACGCACGGCTCCGCGAGTCCAGCCGCGACGTGCTGATCTCGCTCATGCGCTATCTGCGGTCCCACGCGCTCGCTCCTGAACCGATGTGACGGCGGGTGCCTGTACGCGGCCCGTTCCCCGCGTACAGGCGCCCTCGCCCGCATACCCGACGCATCCGGTGTCCCGCGTACGCTGCCGCCGCCCCTCCCCGGCGTGCCCTTCACGAGCGGCGCGCGGCCGGGGGCGGCGCGGTGCCGTGAGCCGCGTCTGGGCCGCGTCGGGGTCGCCTCGGGAGGGGCGGCGGGAACCGCACCGGGTGACATTCCGCGCGTCCTCCCTTAGCCAGGCGTATGTCGGGATATGCAGACTTCATGTCCACTCTTCCCGATAAAAGCGTGACCGAGCGACGTTGGCTGATCCTCGGCATCCTGTCCGGCAGTCTGCTGCTGATCGCGATGGACACCACGATCCTCAACGTCGCGTTCCCTTCCCTCGTCTCGGACCTCCAGCCGGACTCCGTGGAACAGCTGTGGATCATCGACGCGTACTCGCTCGCGCTGTCCGGCCTGTTGGTGACGGCCGGTGCGCTGGGCGACAGGAGTGGGCGCAAGCGGCTGCTGCTCGGGGGGTTCGCGCTGTTCGCGCTGGCCTCGCTGGGTGCCGTGCTCGCCACCGAGGCATGGCACGTCATCGCGGCGCGCGCGCTGCTGGGCGTGGGCGGCGCTGCGATCATGCCGGCGACCCTGTCGATCCTGCGGTACGTCTTCACCGACGCGAAGGAACGCGCGTTCGCCTATGCCGTATGGAGCGCCGTCATGGGCGGCGGCCTGGCGCTGGGCCCCGTCGTGGGCGGGCTGCTGGTCGAGGACTTCGGCTGGCACGCCGCCTTCCTGCTCAACATTCCCGTGGCAGCGGCCGTGATCGCGCTCGGCGCGTGGCTGCTGCCCGAGTCGTACTCCCCGCGCACGGGCCGCTGGGACTGGTGGGGTGTGGCGCTGTCCGTCGTCGGCATGGTCGCCCTCGCCGGTGGCATCAAGCAGCTCGGCAAGGCCGGGATCACGGCGCCGCTGCCCTGGGTGATGCTCGCCGTCGGCGCCGTCCTGCTCACCGTCTTCGCACGCAGGCAACTGCGCCTGGAACACCCGATCCTGGAGATGCGGCTCTTCGCCGACCGCGCCTTCGCGCTGTCGACCGTCGTCATCTTCCTGGGCATGGTCGGCCTCGGTGCCATGCTCTTCCTGCTGACGCAGTGGTTCCAGTACGCCGAGGAGTACTCCCCGCTTGAGGCAGGCGTACGGCTGCTGCCCGCGCCGCTCGCGCTCACGGTGACCTCGGTCATCACACCCAAGCTCATGCACGCCATTCCCGTACGCCATGTGATGGGCAGCGGACTGGTGTTGATGGCCATCGGGCTCGGGCTGCCGTGGACCGTCCAGCACGCGGCGGACGGCACACTGGGCTACCCCACCATGGCCGTCGCCCTCGCCCTTCTCGGCTTCGGCTCCGGCATCGCCACGACCGTCGCCTCGGTCACCCTCATGGCCGTCACGCCCCAGCACAACGTGGGTGGCGCAGCCGCCATCGACGAGACCTGCTACGAACTGGGGGCCGCGCTGGGCGTCGCGGCCCTCGGCTCCCTCGCAGCGGCCCTCTACCGCTCGGGGCTCCCGGCCGGCGTTCCCGCCTCCGCACGCGACTCCATCGGCGAAGCAGCGCACGCGGCCAAGGAGTTGGGCGGCAGAGCGGGCGGCGAACTCCTCACCAAGGTCTCCGACGCCTACACCCACGGCATGACCCCCGCCTTCCTCACCGGCGGCGCGCTCGCGCTCGTCGCCGCGGCCATGGCCTGGGCCTGGGTGCCGCCCACCGTCCGCCCCACCGACAACCCGCACTAAGGTCCCTACGGCAGCAACGTGCCACGCCGGCGGGCCCGTTCGTGCGGGCGTGTCAGCTCCAGCGGACGGGCGTGTCAGCTCCAGTAGATCAGCCGGCCCTGCGTGGTGAGGCCCAGGAAGAAGGCGATCACGACTCTGTGTCCTTCGCAGGGTTCGACCGCGTGCATGTTGGCCGGATTGAAGAGCAGTGCGGCGCCGGGGGCCGGACGGGCGCGCAGGTGCTGGCAGTTGTCCACCACGGTGGGCAGATAGCCGACGGCTTCCCTGTGCGCCTCGTCGGCCGGGTGCCAGCGGCGGCGCCACACCGTGGTGTGCCCGCCGCTCTCGGGTGCGCGGACCCACGCGTTGAAGGCGAGTTGCGCGGTGACCTGCTGGTCGAAGATGCCGTCCGGGTACTCGCGTACCAGCTCGTCGAGATGGATCAGCGCACCGTTCGTGATCCCCCGTACGGTGCCGCCGAACACCGGGCGTCCGCCGATGGTCGCGGGTTCCGGGCGGGTGCCCCATGCCGCGGCGAGACGCTCCAGCGCCTCGGTGACGGGGTCGGTACGGAGCGCCGCCTGGTCCCGCACGCCGCGTGCGCGGTCGGCCGCGCTCCAGTAGGAGCGCTCGTCCAGGCCGCCGCAGCCCGTTCTGTAGTCGTTGAGCAGCGGCCCGAACCTGAAGGCGCGCAGCGGTACGCGCGCGGGGTCGTTCCGGTCCGGCGGGAGCGCGTGCACGGCGTCGAGCGCGCGCTCGCACGCGTCGCGGCCGAAGAACCCCGAGGCCCGTACGGCACCCGCCGTACCCGCTGCGAGCGTGGCGACGTGGCGCTCCGTGAACGCGTCGGTCTCCTCCAGCGCGAACAGCGGATCGGGGTCCGACGAGACCGAGGGGACAGATGAGATGTCGGCCATCACCGTTCTCCTCCACCGCCCCCGCAGCGCTTCTCCAGGCCCCGTGTCCGCTCCCGGCCCCCGGGCCCGTGCCGGTCCCCCGCTGAAGCTCCCGTTCCACAGTGGCACAGGGCGTCCACGCGCGCAGTGCGAGCGGGCAGCGGCCCCACGACGCGGGACACAGGCACCGCCCGGCCCATGTACGTGTCCGGAACAGGCCCTAGGATGAACGTGCTGTTCGTGTTGTCGGGCAGCTGTTGAAATTTCGAACAGGGTGGGGTGGACATGGGGCGTCTCGTGCCCGCGGTGGTCCGGGCATTCGACATATTGGAGCTGTTTCTCGACGGGGGCGGCGCGCTGTCGGCACCCGATATCGTGCGGCGCCTGGAGCTGCCGCGCACGACGGTGCACGAGCTGGTGAACACGCTGGTGGCACGGGCGTATCTCGTACCCGTCTCCGACCAGCCGGGGCACTACCGGCTCGGGGTGCGCGCCTATCAGCTGGGCAGCAGGTACGCGGAGCAGCTGGACCTCGCGGCCGAGGGGCAGCAGGTGGCGCGGTCCGTGGCGGAAACGTGCGACGAGACCGTACACGTGGCGATCCTGGAGGACACGGACGTCATCTACGTCGCCAAGGTCGACTCCACACACGCGGTGCGCATGGTCTCGGCAGCGGGCCGGCGGCTGCCGGCGCACTGCACAGCCGTGGGCAAGATGCTGCTCGCCTCGCTTCCCGACGAGGAGCTGACCGAGCGGATTCCGGACGGCACGAAGCTGGTCGCGATGACGCCCAACAGCCTCACGGACCCCGCCACGCTACGCTCGGCGCTCGCCGGCATCAGAGAGAGGGGCCTGGCCGTGGAGGAGAGCGAGTCGAACCCGGACGTGAGCTGTGTGGCGGCACCGGTCCGGGACCGTTCGGGGCGCGTGGTCGCCGCGCTGTCCATCGCCGTTCCCATGATCCGCTGGAGCGAGGAGCGCCGCACCGGACTGGAACCGCTGGTCGAACGCGGCGCGGCCCGGCTCTCCGAGCGGCTCGGCCACCGGGGGGTGTCATGAGCGCGCACGGCAGGAACGGGATCGAGGTCGCGGTCCGTGAACACGCCGCGCTCGGTGAGGGGCCGACATGGGACCCGGCAGCCGGGCGGCTGCTGTGGGTGGACATCCTCGGCGCACGCGTGCACACGTACGATCCCGCGACAGGCCACCGCACCGTCATGGCGACGGAGCAGCACGTGGGTGCGGCGAAGCCGCGCGTGGGCGGCGGCCTGGTGGTCAACCTCCGCGACGGCGTGGGCAGTTACGACCCCGACGGCACCTTCGGCTGGCTGCTGCGCGACCCGGTGCCAGGACGCCGCGGCAACGACGCGGCCGTGGCGCCCGACGGTTCGCTGTGGGCGGGCACGATGTACTACGACGAGACGCCGGGCGGCGCGGCGCTGACGCGCGTGGCACCCGACGGCACGGCGCACACCGTCCTCGGGCAGGTCACCGTCAGCAACGGCACCGGCTGGAGCCCGGACGGGTCGCGCGCGTACTACGTCGACACCCCGACGCGCCGTATCGACGTGCTCGACCTGGGCGAGGACGGACTGCCGGTGGACCGGCGCCCGTTGGCCACCGTGGAGGAGGGCGCGGGCTTCCCCGACGGCCTCACCGTCGACGCGGACGGCTGCGTATGGGTCGCCCTGTGGGACGGCGCGGCCCTCCGCCGCTACACCCCTGCCGGGGTGCTCGACCGCGTACTCCCGCTCCCCGTCGCCCGCCCCACCGCGTGCGCCTTCGGCGGCACCCACCTCCGCGACCTCTACATCACCTCGGCCCGCACCGGCCAGGCAGCCCCGCACCCCTTGTCCGGCTCCCTACTGGTGCTACCCGACGCGGGAACGGGCCTCCCCCAACCGGCCTTCGCGGGCTGAACGATTCGTCATGCGTACCCCGCGTGGGGGCTGCGCTTGCCAGCCCTGCGCCTCCGGCGCAGACCTCCCAACCGCTGCAATGCAGGGGGGCGGACAAGGGCGCCCCGAAGGGGCGCGGGGAACTGCGCGACCAGCCACGACGCGCGGACAGCCCGCAACGCACAGGAAGAGGCACCCCCTGGCCGGCAGACGAGGCGGGCAGCCCGCAACGCACAGCAAGGGACACCCCCTGCCCGGCAGACAGACAGGGGGCGCCCCCGCATAGGCGCGAACGGCATAGGCGCGAACGGCATAGGCGCGAGCCGCAAAGGCGTTAGCGCCCAGCCTTCCGCTTGTTCCACACGTCGAAGCCGACGGCAGCCAACAGCACAAGCCCCTTGATGACCTGCTGGTAGTCCGTGCCGATGCCGACGAGTGACATGCCGTTGTTGAGGACGCCGAGGACGAGCCCGCCGATGACCGCGCCCATGACCGTTCCGACGCCGCCACTCATGGACGCGCCGCCGATGAACGACGCGGCGATGGCCTCCAGTTCGAAGTTGAGCCCGGCCTGCGGAGTACCCGCGTTGAGCCGCGCAGCGTACACGCAGCCGGCCAGCGCGGCGAGCACACCCATGTTGACGAAGACGAGGAAGGTGACGCGCTTGTCCTTGACCCCGGACAGCTTCGCCGCCGCCTTGTTGCCGCCAAGAGCGTAAACGTGCCGACCGAAGACGGCGTTGCGCATGACGTAGCCGAGTCCGATGAGCAGCACGCACATCACCAGCATCACGATGGGCACGCCGTGGAAGCTGGCGAGGGTCAGCGTGAAGGCGGCGACGGCCGCGGTGATGGCCACGCACTTGGTGACCCACAGCCCGGTGGGCAGCACGTCGAGCGAGAAGGACAACTGGCGCTTGCGGTCGCGGTATTCACGCACCAGCAGGATGACGAGCGCGACCAGACCGATCACCAGGGTGGGGTTGTGGTACTGGGTGTAGGGGCCCATCTCGGGAATGAAGCCCTTGGCGAGGTCCTGAAAGCCGCTGGGGAACGGGGAGAGCGACTGCCCCTCCAGCACGATCTGCGTGAGGCCGCGGAAGAGCAGCATCCCGGCGAGCGTGACGATGAACGACGGGATGCCGACGTAGGCGATGAAGAAGCCCTGCCAGGCCCCGGCGACGGCCCCGATGAGCAGCGCGCACACGAGCGCGAGCACCCATGGCATGTCGTGCTTGACCATCATCACGGCGGACATGGCGCCGACGAAGGCGACGAGGGAGCCGACCGACAGGTCGATGTGCCCGGCGATGATGACGATCATCATGCCCATGGCGAGGATAAGGATGTAGCCGTTCTGCTGGATCAGGTTGGAGACGTTGTTCGGCAGCAGCAGCGTGCCGTCGGTCCATATCTGGAAGAGCACGACGATGGAGAGCAGCGCGATCAGCATGCCGTACTGCCGCATGTTGGCGCGCATTCCGCTGACGAGCAGGGCCCAGGCGCTGCGGGCCGCTTCGGGCAGCGGGCCTCCTTGGCCCGGGGAGCCCGGGGAGTCCTGTGGGGCGGGGGGTGTGGGTGAGGTGGAGGTGGTCATGGCGGGGCCTCAGCTTCTGGTCATGGTCATCTGGCGCATCAGGACTTCCTGGGTGGCGTCGGCACGCGCGACCTCACCGGTGAGCCGGGACTCGGCCATGGTGTAGATGCGGTCGCACATGCCGAGCAGCTCCGGCAGTTCGGAGGAGATGAAGAGCACGGCTTTGCCCTGCGCGGCGAGCTGGTCGATGACGGTGTAGATCTCGAACTTCGCACCGACGTCGATGCCGCGGGTCGGCTCGTCCAGGATCAGCACGTCGGGATCGGCGTGTATCCACTTGCTCAGCACGACCTTCTGCTGGTTGCCGCCGGAGAGCCGGACGACCTGTTCCTCGACGGACGGCGCCTTGATGTTCATGGAGGTTCGGTACTTCTCGGCGACGGACCGCTCGTGGTGTTCGTCCACGACGCCGCGCCGGGTCATGCCGGACAGGGAGGCGAGGGAGACGTTGCGGTTGATGGTGTCGATGAGGTTGAGGCCGTACTGCTTGCGGTCCTCCGTGACATAGGCGAGGCCCGCGCTGATCGCGTCGGGGACCGTCTTGAGCGGCGCCTCGCGCCCGTTCACGCGCGCTGTTCCCGCCTCGTAGCGGCCGTAGGAGCGGCCGAACAGTGACATGGCCAGTTCGGTGCGGCCCGCGCCCATGAGGCCCGCGATGCCGACGATCTCGCCGCGCCGTACGGTGAGCGACACGTCGTCGACGACCTTGCGCTGGTGGTCGACGGGGTGCCGTACGGTCCAGCCGTTCACTTCGAGCGCGGTCTCGTGCGCGCCCTCGTAGGTGGTGCGCTCGGGGAAGCGGTGTTCCAGGTCGCGGCCGACCATCGCCTTGATGATCCGCTCCTCGGACAACTCGGGCTCAGCTTCCGCACTGTGACGAACCGTCAGGGTCTCGACGCTGCGCCCGTCACGCAGGACGGTCACCGTGTCGGCCACCCGCCGGATCTCGCCGAGCTTGTGCGAGATGACGATGCAGGCGACCCCCTGGTCGCGCAGCTCCATGATCAGGCCGAGGAGCTGGGCGCTGTCCTCGTCGTTGAGCGCCGCGGTCGGCTCGTCCAGGATGAGCAGCTTCACCTCCTTGGAGAGCGCCTTGGCGATCTCCACAAGCTGCTGCTTGCCCACGCCGATGTCGGCGACGGGTGTCTGCGGCTTCTCGCGCAGCCCCACTCTCTCCAGCAGTTCGCCCGCGCTGCGCAGGGTGGCGTTCCAGTCGACGCGGTAGCGCCCGCTGGTGCGCTCGTTGCCGAGGAAGATGTTCTCCGCGATCGACAGGAACGGCACGAGCGCGAGTTCCTGGTGGATGATCACGATGCCGGCGCGCTCGCTGGCCCTGATGTCGCGGAAGGTGACGGGCTCGCCCTCGAACAGGATCTCGCCCTCGTAGCTGCCGTGCGGGTGCACCCCGCTGAGCACCTTCATCAGCGTTGACTTGCCCGCGCCGTTCTCCCCGCAGACGGCGTGGATCTCGCCGGGCCGCACCGTCAGATCCACCTCGGACAGCGCCGTGACGCCGGGGAACGACTTGGTGATGCCGCGCATGTCGAGTACGGGCCGCTCCGGCGCCGCTGCCGCGCTCACTTGAGCTGCCCCTTCTTGAAGTAGCCCTCGTCGACGAGGAGTTGGGTGTTCTTCTTGTCGATGGATACGGGCTTGAGAAGGAAGGAGGGCACGGTCTTCTCGCCGTTGTCGTAGTCGGTCGTGTTGTTGACCTTCGGCTTCTTGCCCGTCAGTACGGCGTCGCCCATCGCCACGGCCTGCCGGGCGAGCTTGCGGGTGTCCTTGAAGACGGTCTGCGTCTGATCGCCCGCGACGATCGACTTGACCGAGGCCAGCTCGGCGTCCTGGCCCGTGACCAGCGGCAGCGGCTGGCGCTTGGTGCCGTAACCGGCGCTCTTGAGCGCGGAGATGATGCCGATCGATATCCCGTCGTACGGGGAGAGCACGGCATCGACCTCGGCGCTGCCGTAGTGCTTGCTGATGAGGTCGTCCATGCGCTTCTGCGCCGTACCGCCGTCCCAGCGCAGGGTGGTGGCCTGGTTCATCTTCGTCTGCTTGCTGCGCACGACGAGCTGACCGGATTCGAGGAACGGCTTGAGGGTCTTCATCGCGCCGTTCCAGAAGAACTTGGTGTTGTTGTCGTCGGGCGAGCCCGCGAACAGCTCGATGTTGAAGTGCTCGTTCGCGTCGTCGTCGGGGCGCTTCAGCTTCAGCCGGTCCAGGAGGTACTGGGCCTGGAGTTCGCCGACGCGTTCGTTGTCGAACGAGGCGTAGTAGTCGACGTTCTTGGTGCCGAGGATGAGCCGGTCGTAGGAGATGACGGGCACGCCCGCGTCGTGCGCCTTCTCCAGGACGTCCGTGAGGGCCGCTCCGTCGATGGCGGCGATCACCAGGAGCCGGTGGCCCTGGGTGATCATGTTCTCGACCTGCGCGACCTGGTTCTCGACCTTGTCGTCGCCGTACTGGAGGTCGGTCTTGTAGCCGGCCTCCCTGAACTGCTTGGCCATGTTCTTGCCGTCGGCTATCCACCGCTCGGAGGACTTGGTGGGCATCGCGAGGCCGATGGTGCCGCCCTTGCCCTTCTCGGGCTGGTAGCGGCTGCCGCCACGGGCCTCCTGGCCGCAGGCGGTCAGCAGAAGGGCGCACGTGGTCACGGCGGCTGCCGCCATGGCGGCACGGCGCGTGGCCGTGGCGCGGCGTGTGGGAGAGGGCATGTCAGTCAGTTCCCTTCAGGGGGAAGCGGGTGAGGGGTCCTGGCAGCCGGGCACCGAGCGGCGACATGGCCCCGTCGGCTCCGTGCCGTGCCAGCAGGTCCAGCACCAAGCGGCCTCTGCGGACACGTTCACGTGCCGTGGCCAGCACGGTGTCGCGCAGATGGTGCCCGGACGGGTAGAGGGCGGGTGACCTCGCCAGGCCGAACTTCAGGTAGAGCGGGGCCCCACGCCGGATCAGCTCGGCGGTCTCGTACATCCGCACATAGCCGCCGAGGTCGTCGGGCGCCTCGACATACATGTCCATCGGGGCCGCACTGACCCTGCGGATCTCCGTGAGGTGCGCGAGCGTCAGATCACTGGGCACATTCACCGAGTCGGCGCCCAGGCGCTCGTAGACGGCGTAGGAGGCAGGGTTGACGGGCCCGGTCAGCGCGGAGACCTTCAGCGTCGTGCCCGCGGGGATGATGCCGGCGGCGCGCGCCCTGTGCAGGGTCCACAGAACGCCCTCGTCTGCCACGAGCAGGCAGCTGACGCCCGACTCCGTGGCGCGCAGCGCGTCCTCGACACAGCCGGCCACCGCGTCGTGGCCCCGTGCGCGCAGTCCGGCGCCGCCCGAGTCCGTACGCGTGGAGGCACCGATGTCCCAGGTGCCGCGCGGGCCGGTGAACAGGCACAGCTCGACGCCGCTCTCCCTGGTCGCCGCGACCATCTCGCCGAGTTCGGCGTCGGTGAGCATCCAGACGCCGCTGCCCTGGCTGATCCGGTGCAGCGGCACATCCAGCCGTGCCGCCTCGGCCAGCACGACGGACAGCGCCTCGGGCCCCTCGACGGACGGCACTTCGGTACGCCAGCGGCCCCCGTCCGGGAACGCGTGCGCCGAGGCGTCGGCGGGAGAGGGCTCGGGCGTGCCGAGCCCCAGCGCGGCGAGCGCGGGTTCGCCGGGGCGGCGGGGCGTGGTGGTGGGTGCGGGCATGGGACTCCTCGCGGTCGGACGCGCCAGCGATGGCGGTGGTACTGGACGCAGCGGTGGCTACGTGCCGGTGGTCGCGTGCGGTGGTGCGTACGTGGGTGCGCTTACGTGCATGCGCCAACGTGCGTGCGCTTCGGTACGGGTGCTGCGGTACGGGTGCTGCGGTAGGGGGTGCTGCGTGTGCGCTTCGGTACGGGTGCCGGCTTGCGTGCCGGGGGTCGGCTCGACCGTGCCGGCGGTCGGTCGCCGTGGGCCTACGGCCGGAGCAGTACCTTGCCGACGCCGGGGGCGCCGACCAGTTCCATGGCCCGGGGGAATTCGCTGAGTCGCAGTTCGTGGGTGACCAGGGGCAAGGGGTCCAGGAGCCCGGCGGAGAAGGCACGTACGGCGTGGGCCCAGGCGGCGGGAGCCGCGCCGAAGACCGTGCGCACCTCCGTCTGCCGCATGACGAGCGTGGCCGGGTCGAGCCCGTGCGCGCCGGGCGCGGGCAGCCCCGTGAGGACGAGCCTCCCGCCCCTGCGCAGCAGCGAGGCCGAGGTACGTGCCGCCGTTGCCGAACCCCCGGCCTCGATCACCAGGTCGAAGTCGCCGTAGGGCACGCGGGCGCCGCTCCCCGGCGTGCCCTCGCCGCCCATACCGCCCGCGCCGCCCGCGCTGTCCGTGCCGCCCTGCGTCTCGGACTCGGTGCGGTAATGGGTGGCGCCGAACTTGTGGGCGCGATCGGCGAGTTCGCTGTGCGGGCCGACGGAGAGCAGTTCGGCGGGCGAGGCGGCGGACAGCAGCCGCAGCGCGAGCATCGCGAGAGTGCCGGCGCCGACGACGGCCGCACGGTCACCCGGGCGCGGTTCCGCCTTGAGCACGGCGGCGGCCACGCACGCGGCGGGCTCCAGCAGCGCGGCTGCGGTGAGGTCCACCCCGTCGGGCAGTACGTGCAGCAGCCGTGCGGGGAGGGTGAGGGTGGGGGCCATGGCACCCGGTGCGGTGAACCCCGTCTCGTCGTATCCCGCGGTGCACAGCGTGGTGTCCCCCGCGTGGCAGCGGGCGCACACCTGGCAGTTGCGGAAGCCCTCACCGACCGTTCCGCGCCCGACGAGCGCGCCGGGCACCCCCTCGCCGACCGCCTCGACGGTCCCGGACCACTCATGTCCCGGGGTGAGGGGGTAACGGACGTAGCCGGGCGCCCTGTTGCCCTCGTACACCTCGCGGTCGCTGCCGCAGACGCCTGCCGCGTGCACCCTGACCAGTGCCTCGCCGTGGCCCGGCGGGCGCGGGGTGTGCGGCGCCAGCCGGAAGGCACCCGGCCCGTCGAGTACGACCGCGCTGGTCACGCCGCCCCTCCCCCGGGCCTGCGGGTCTCCCAGCCCTCTGCCCACAGGTCGAAGTGCGCACCGGTCTGCGGGAACTCGGCCGCGGCTTCGGTGTCCAGCTCGACACCGAGCCCTGGCGCCTCGGAGATCTCGAAGCAGCCCGTGGCCGGGTCGACGCGTGGCGCGTTCTTGACCACCTTCTGGATCTCCGCGTCGGCGAAATCGTTGAAGTGCTCCAGCACCTTGAAGTTCGGTGTGGTGAAGCCCAGTTGCAGCGAGGCGGCGGTGAGCACCGAGCCGCCGACGTTGTGCGGGGCCACGAGCACGTGGTGGGTCTCGGCTGTCGCCGCGAGCTTGCGTGCCTCCAGGATCCCGCCGATGTGCCCCACGTCGGGCTGGATGATGTCGGCGGCCTGGCTCTCGAACAGCTCACGGAACTCGGCCCTGTCGTGGATGCGCTCACCCGTGGCGACGGGCAGGTCCACCTTCTCCGCGACCTTCGCCAGCGCCTTGCTGTTCTCCGGCGGTACGGGCTCCTCCAGCCAGGCGGGCCGGTAGGGCGCCATCTCGCGGGCCAGCCGTACGGCGGTGGCGGGCGCGAACCTGCCGTGCATCTCCAGCATCAGCTCGGCCTCGGGCCCGATCGCGTCGCGTACGGCCTCGATGAGGGAGACGGCGTAGAGCGTGTCGCGGTGCGAGAGTTCGAGGTGTCCCGTGCCGAAGGGGTCGATCTTCAGGGCGCGGTAGCCGCGCGCGACGACGTCCTTGGCTGCCTGGTGGTAGGACTCCGGAGTGCGCTCGGTGGTGTACCAGCCGTTCGCGTAGGCCGGAATCCTGTCGGTGACCCTGCCCCCCAGGAGCTGCCACACGGGGACGCCGAGCGCCTTGCCCTTGATGTCCCAGCAGGCCATCTCCACACAGGCGATGCCGGACATCACGATCTCTCCCGCGCGCCCGAAGTCCCCGTACTTCATGCGGCGTACGAGGTCCTCGATCGCGAAGGGGTCGGAACCGGTGATGTGGTTGTCCGCCGCCTCCCGTAGATATCCGAGGAGCGCCTCGGTGTGGCCGAGCATCCGGGTCTCCCCCACACCCGTGAGCCCTTCGTCGGTGTGGACCTGGACGTAGGTGAGGTTCCTCCATGGGGTTCCGACCACATGAGTACTGATTCGGGTGATGCGCACGACGCCGACTCCCTGCGTGTTCGAGATTTCGACACACGTTCGAAATGGTGTCGTGACAGTAGGGACGCGGGTGACCGGGTGTCAATGGGCAGGACACGTACGGGAGTCGCGCGCGTCGCCCAGCGCCTCCCTCCTCAGCAAAGCCCTCGCTCTCCCGCACACCCTCGGCGCAGCACCTCAGCCCGCACCCTCAGCCCGCACCCTCGGCGCGGCACCTCAGCTCCCGCACTCAGCGCAGCCCCAGGGCCGGCAGCCAGTCGCGGGCCGCGTCCGCTTCAGCCGTGAGCAGCGCGCTCCAGGCACCGGAGGCGCCGGTGAGGAGCGAGGTGCGCTCTCCCGCCAGGGCTTCGAGGTCGGTGAGGCGTGTGCGCAGGTACGCGAGGAGGCGGGAGCGCAGCACCGTGGCAGCCGGCAGGCCCGCGTGGCGGTGGAAGGCGTCGGCGACGGCCAGCACACCGGAGGCGCCGTGGCACAGCGCGAGGCGGTCGCCAAGGTGGGTGCCCAGGAGATGGAAATCCGTGTCGTACCGCTCGGCCAGAGAGGTGAACGCCTCTGCTGCGAACGTGGCGCCCGCCCGGTCGCCGACCGCGTCGGCCGCGTCCCACAGCGCCCAGCTGACACCCGGCGTCCCGTAGCACCACGCCTGGCGTGCCCGTGCGCCCGGTACCGCGAGCCGCCCGTCGGCGCCCGCGCCGTCCCAGGTGACCACTCCGCGTGCGTCGGTGAACGCCTCCTCCACCAGCCAGGCGCCGAGCTTGCGCAGGGCTCCGGCCGCGTCCGCCGGCGCCTGCCCCGGGCGGCGCACGGCGGCGGTGAGCGCGGCGAGTACCCCGGCGACGCCGTGCGCCATACCGGTGTTGACGCAGCCGTCCAGCCAGTCCAGGTGCGGGTGCCCCGCGTACGAGGCACGCAGGCCCGGAAGACCGTCACCCGCACTGAGCCGCACCAACCTCCGTACCAGCGGGGCCAGTTCGCCCGGCTGGGGGCCCTGGCCTGTGCACAGGGCGAGCAGGGTGCCGGAGGGGCCGAGGGCGAGGTCGTAGTCGGGGAAGGTGACACCGGGCGCCTTCGGGTCCGGCGGGCGGGGGCGCGCCTCGGCCACGCGTCGGGTCAGGCGCGCGGCCAGCTGTTCCCCGACGGGGGCCAGCGCCGGGTGGATCCGCGCTGCCATGCGCAGCCCGACGAGGGTCCCGGCGAGCCCGCTGTCGTAGAGCCCCGGATGACCGCGGCCCCGCCCGGCGGAACGGGCCCACACGGTGGCGGCGCGCTCGACCGTCTCCTGTGCCCGCCGGTCCCGGGAGACGGAGGTCACCACGGCGCACAGGACGGGTACACCCGGGTCGCCGGGGTCGGCGCCGCGGGTGCCCGTGGCCGCCGCGCCATACTGTCCGTCGGGATCGTCATCGGCCCAGGAAGCGAGCAACCGCACGGCGTGCTCCGTGAGTTGGGTGCTTCCGTCTTCCGTCAGGCTGTGGGGGTGTCCGTGTCCTGGCCGCATCCGTCCTCCGGTGGTCGGTCACGCTGCTGTGGCCGGTCAGGCGCTGTGGCCGGTCAGCGCTGTGGCTGTCCCGCAGGGGCGCCGCGCAGTGCCGGCTCGCACAGTGGTCGTCAGGCTGGACCGGTCGCGCTGCGGTCATCACGCTGTCGCGCTGTGCCCGTTCACGCTGTGCCTGTTCACGAAGAGCCGCCCGGGCGGGGCCGGGCGGCTCGGTTCTGCGTGGGCCAAGCGGTCAGCTGCAGATCGTCGACTGGCAGACGATGACCGTGCACAGCGTGCTGTCCGAGAAGCCCTCCTCCTGCTCGCTCTCGGTGACCCGGGTGTCGAGGTCGGCGATCAGGGTGTCGAGTTCGGTCTTCATCGCGTCGGACATGATGTTTCCCTTCGTTGTTTTCTCTAATGGGTGGGATCCACCCCGGTGGCACGCGCGGCAGCCGCGTGTGCCCCGGGGAGGTCGGTTGTGCCGCCGAGTGCGGCGGCTGCGCGCGCTGCGAGTTCGCCGGTGGCGCGGTCGTGCGGCATGCGCAGCAGCACCTGCGCGGCGAGGCCGGCGCCCGTGCCCGGTTCAGTACCCGTCGGGGCGCTGCCGCCTTTACCGGCCTGCCCGTCGCGCCCCTCGGCCCCCGTACGTACGCCGTCCGCCGCGCGCCCGTTCCGGCCGTCGCGCAGGAGCAGTTCGTGTGGTCCAGGCAGCGCCTCTTCCAGGAGCGGACCGGTGTCGGACGTACCGCCGTACAGCCGCTCCAGCAGGTGCACGGCGGGCAGCGATTCGAGGTCGACGGGCACCGGCTTCCCTTCGGGTGTCGCGCGCGCGAAGCAGAAACGGGGCAGCCCGTACGCCCTGCGCAGCGAGGCGAGCGCGATGACCTTCGCCTCCTCCGGTGCTTCCGGCCGCCACATCCGCGCCCGCGGAACGCGCCACTGCGCAGGGCTGACGACCAGGTCCCCGCCGACGGTCACCCGTGGCACACGTGCGGCGCGCGGGAAGGCGGCGGCGAGCCCGTCGAGGCGGAAGACGTACCCGGTGCCCGGGTGCCCGGCCACGCGGAGCAGCCGCTGCACGGTGTCCCAGGGCGGTACGGCGGTACGGGTGGCGTGGACGACGGGCAGCACGCGTACACCGTCCACCTCCGCGATCAGGGAGCCGCCGGAGCGGCGCAGCGTGACGCGGTCCAGCGGCACGTGGCGCACGGCGGGCCCGGCCGCTCCGGCGCCCGTCCGCAGGGCGCCGCGCGGAGCGGAACGCGCGGTCTCGGCGACCACCGTCCGCCCGTAGTACAGCTCCGTGTTGGGGTCACCGGTGCACCAGGATGTGGTGACGGGTCTGCGTACGGCGTTCGCCGCGCGGGCGGCCAGCGGGGGGACGAGCAGTTCGAGGAAGCGGGCGCCCGACTCCCGTTCCACGGCGGCGAGGAAGGCACGGTAGGCGGAGACATTGCCGTACGTGCCGTAGAGGGCGTCAAGCGCTTCGGCGAACCGCGCGTCGACCATCCCGGCGGGCGAGACCGACTCCAGTACGGCAACGGGCTGTTTCCCGGCCCCGTCCTGGCGGCACAGAGGGCGCAGCAGGCAGTCCAACGGCCAGGCGGGGAGGGCGGTTTCGGCGGGTGGTGCGCCCAGCGCGTCCAGCAGGCCGGGGCCGAGGTCGACATGGTCCTCGTCCAGGTGCGCCGCGAGGTGCGCGAGCAGCCGCGCGTAACCGGAGCCCGGCACCCCGGCGGGGCGCCAGCCCGCGTGTCTCACGGGGCCCCCTGCCCGGTCACGCGAGGCCGAGCCGACCGCCTGACCGCGCGACGGGTCATGCGAGGCCGAGCCGTCCGGCCGACCGCGCGAAGGGGAGGCGCCCTCCTCGGACTCCTCCGGCGGGAGCAGCGCGGACACCAGGTCGCCCAGCGGCAGAGGGCTTTCACCGATGAGTGCGGCGCCAGGGAGCTGGTCCCAGCGTGCCCGCGTCCCTGCTGTGCTGGTGCCCGTTGCGGCGTGGGGCTCGCACAGCGCGTGGACGCGGGCCGCGAGGCGCACCCCGCGTGCGACGCGGTCCACCGCGCCGGCGGGGACGGTGGCGGCACAGGTGCGGTAGCTGTCGACGTACCACGCGGCCGGGTCGGCGGAGTCCGGCACCAGCTGCGGGGTGCGCCGCCAGGCACGGACGCGCTCGGGCCCGGTCCACGGGAGGAGCCGCCCGCGCGGGCTCCCGCACACCTGGAGCACGCCGAGCCGCAGCAGATGCCCGAGAAGACCGCGCAGCACGGCGGTCCGCGGGGCCGCTTCCTGGCCGCCGTTCCCCAACGGTGTGCGCGCGGCGAGGAGCCGCTCCGTCTCGGCCAGCGTCCTGGGCCCGTCGGCGAGCACGGTGAGCACGGCGTCGAGCACCTGGGTGCGGCGCAGCGTCAGGTGGCGCAGCGTGGTGGGGGCAGCCGGGTCGACGACGGCGCAGCGCAACTGTGGTGTACCGGCCGCGGCGTCGGCCGTGCGGAAGAGCAGCGGGGTCAGGGCGACCGGGGTCTCAGGCGACAGCTTCGCCGGATCGAGTGCGGCGTGCCCCGCGGCGAGAAGGTGAACGTTCTCGACGGCCTGCGCCGCCAGGTCGCCGACCGTGGCGCCGACGAGCAGCGGCTCCCCCGCCCTCTCGGCCCCGTGCTGCCCGTGGGCGGCCTCCGCGTATCCGTACGGGGCCTCGACGGGCACCGCGCTCAGCTGTCCCGTCCAGCCGCGCGGCGTGGTCTTCATGGCGGATCTGCCGATCGCGCGCCACAGCGCGGCCCCGGCTTTGCGCAGCGGCTTGTCCGTCCAGCTCGCGCCCCGCGCGAGGCGGCGTTCGGTGTCGGGGACGAGGCGCGGCGAGACGGAGTCGACGAAGGAGCGCAGCACGGCGCTGGAGTGCACGAGGTCCAGCGCGAGGAGGCACACGCGGTCGCGTTCGGCGGCGACTTGGCGGGCGAAAGCGTGCTGCGCGGTCCTCAACACGGCTGCTGAAGCGGCCAGTTGGGCGAGATCGGCCGCGAGTTCGGGGTGCAGTGCGCGCAGCCGTCCCGTCGGTGCGAGGCCGGCCGAGCCGGGCGCGGGAACGTCTCCGGCGAACAGCCGGCGCCGCAGCGCGAGTACGGCTCTGCGCTCGGCCGTCGACAGCCGGCCGTCGGGCACGGCCTCCGCTCCCAGCCGGTCACTGAGCGCGGCGGCGAGTTCCCTCTGTTCGCCGCGCAGCCCTGCCAGCTCCGCTGCTCTGGCGAACAGCGCCTGGTTGCCCGCCCCTTCCCACATCCGCACGGGTACACCGGCGAGCCGCACCAGCGCGGTGCCGCCCAGCCATCCCCCGTCCCGCTCCGCCGTCACCTCAGCACCCCCTGTCATCCCAGCTCCCCGTCGTCTCCGCTCCCCCGTCGCCTCAGCGCAGCCGTTTCAGCGCCCCGTCACCTCAGTGCCTCCCGTCGGCCAGCGCGTCGGTGAGGAGCGACTGCCTGGCGTGCGAGAGCCGGGCGCGGTTCCAGTGGAAGACGGTGAAGTACGCGGCTGCCGTGCGCGGCCCCGTGGTCGCGCTCCCGGACTCGAAGTACGCGGTACGCCAGCGCTCCGCCGCCTCGCGCAGCGCCCTGCCCTGCTCCCGTACGTCCTGGACGCAGGTGCTGGGCAGCGCCTCGTACATCTCGGAGGGGCTCAGCCGCCAGTAGGCCGCGATGCCCTGTGCGGCACGCCGCACATCGGGGTCGGTACGCGTGCCGAGGCCGCGCCCCGCCTCGCTGCGCAGCGTCTCCCACACGCCCCTGTGCTCCCAGCCGACGATGCCGAGCCCGGCGTGGACCTCGCGCAGCAGCAGGAGGGAGAGCCGCCAGTCGGCGGGCGCCTCCGCACCGCGCGCGGGACGCGTGTGCTGGTCGAGCCAGGCGAACGAGTCGACCGTGAACAACTCGTGTACGTGCTCCATGGAGTCCGAGCCACCGAAGAGATAGGTCTCGGGTTCATAGGGAACCCGCACCGGTGGCCCGTACATCAACCGCCCGGGAAGGCTTGCGCACAGCTGCTCGGCGGCGCCGCACCGCGTCTGCAGGCGCACGCGCAGACCCGGTTCCTTGTGCATGAAGAAAAACCCGTCGACGCGCCCCGTCCGACGGGCCCTGCCGACCGTCGCGGAAAGGTGCGCATACAACTCGGGCAGCGCTCCACGGCGTGCCGGAACATTATGCTGCGTCCACGAACTCCCCGCTCTGCTACGGGTGTTGAGCGCGGCGAGCCCGGCCGTGAGAAACGTCTCCCGGATCTCCCGATACGCCGGGTCCTCGGCATCAGCCGCTTCCGCAGCCGCCACAGCGTCCGCCGATCCCGTGACACCGGGGAAGACGGCGGGATGCGCTGCACCTTCACCACTTTCCGCGCGTACATCCTTGCAGCAGTCGGCCAGCAAACGCTCGACGTTCAGCAATTCCTGACTCCCCCTCCGGAAAAGGCAGAATCGGCACGGGCCCCATTCCCTCTTGTAAAAGGGAATTCCCGCTCTCCGGCCTCCGGAAAGGCTCACCAGTATTTGTCATACGATAAACAGAGGTGCGCCGGGTGTCCTCCTTGATCCGGCCGTCCTCCATGGCGAACTCGTCGATGGTGCTGGTGCC
>NZ_JANCPR020000029.1 GCF_028657195.3 Streptomyces iconiensis | reverse complement strand
CCAGCTCCAAGGCCATGATCCACGTCGCCTCGATCGACAACCTCGCCAAGCGCATAACGGACGAGACCACCCCCACCTGGCGAGGAACCTACTAGGAGATAAAGGGCAATCCGCCTACATCAAACGCCCTCTCAGAGTCGGCACTGTTTATGCAGCCGGAACTCCCCATGGACTGCCCAGCGCAGGCCCGTTCTCCCCAGGAGCCTGCGCGGTCAGGGGCCGGCAACGAAGGGGAGTGCCGAGACAGCCGATCTTGGTCACGTCCCGGGTGAAGCCCTTCTTTTGCGTCGCCGTCTTCGGATCCAGTTTCAGGTTCACCGCCACGACCTTCTTGTGCAGCAGCACCCGCACCGAGGCGAACTTTTGCAACCGCTGGTACTCCACGATCACCGGAGTGCCGCTCTCCTTCCAGCCCCAGCGAATCCACCCGGCCCGGTGCCGACCCGTCCGGTACTCCGAGGCCAGGAACCGGATCCCCAGGATCGCCCCCGAGTTCGCCGCGATCAGCGACTGCAGCTCCAGCTCCACCGCCATCGGCTGACCCGGAATCTCCGTTGCGCGGCCACCTTTGACCCGGAAGACCTTTCAGATTGCCCATGCCCCGTCCCGGGTCTCGTGTGCGGTCACTGAGCACGGACAACCGAGTCAGCGGGACCTATTCCTGGGAACCCCAAAGAAGGCTCAGGGATGGGGGAGGCGCCGCCGCTCAAAGAGTGTGCCCGCAAGGGATCGATCGGCTCTGGCTGGTGGTGGCTGACTTGGTCCAGCCGGACTGCCCGCACACCGGCTACACGATGCGGGACGAGGGGAAGCTGCTTGTCACGTAGGGCCAGGACGGTGCCTGGGTCCTTCCGTGGGTATTGCGGGGCGTTCCTCCCTTATGTGGCCGTGTTCCTGTGGTCGATCTCTGCACCCCTTCCATCGCTGCTTGTAAGGCGGCAGCATGGCGTGCCTCAGGGGGATATGGGAGCGCGGACTTCCGGATCGGGGTGCGCAGGGCGATGGAGAGTGGCGCTGGGGATGGTGGCGCGGCGGTGCCGCGCTTGCGGCTCGACGAGCTTCTGGAGGAGCTGGAGCGGCGGATCGGCGAAGTGCGCGGGACCCAGGACCGGCTGCACGGGCTGTTGGAGGCAGTGCTGTCAATCGGGCGCGGGCTCGACGTGTCGCAGGTGCTCAAGCAGATCGTCGAGGCGGCGGTCGTGCTCGTGGACGCCGAGTACGGCGCACTGGGCGTGGTGGCGAAGGCGGGGGAGGACCGCGGGCTGTCCGCATTCCTGACCGTCGGGCTCGGTCCTGAGCAGGTGGCGGAGATCGGGGAACTTCCCCGTGGGCACGGAATCCTGGGTGAACTGATCCGGCATCCTGAGCCGTTGAGACTGCCGGAGCTGTCGCAGCATCCCGCCTCGTACGGCTTTCCGCCCGGGCATCCGCCCATGCATTCCTTCCTCGGAGTGCCGGTGCGGGTGAGGGACGAGGTGTTCGGGAACTTCTACCTGACCGAGAAGCGCTCGGCCAAGGAGTTCGATGCCGAGGACGAGGCGGTGCTCGCGACGCTGGCCGTGGCCGCCGGGGTGGCCATCGAGAACGCGCAGCTGTACGAGGAGGCGCGTCAGCGCGAACAGTGGGCCTCGGCAGGCGCCGAGGTCATCGGCGCGCTCTTGTCGGGCGCTCCCCGAGGCGAGGTGCTGGAGCTGATCGTGGAGCGTGCGCGGGGCGTCGTCTCGGCCGACTTGGCCGCAGTGGTGCTTCCGGTCGAGGGCGCGGACGGATTGCGTATGGGACTGGCCGACGGAGTGGGTGCCGAGGCGTTCCGCGCGTTGGCGCCGCGGTGGCACGACGGGTTCATCGACGAGGCGTTCACAGCCGAGGGACCGGTGGCGACGGCGGACATCCAGAACGACCCGCGGGTGCAGGAGTCGGATGGGACGTGGTCCGGGCTGGGCCCCGCCGTGGCCGTGCCCATGGGCGCCGGGGAGGAGGCGAGGGGCGTGCTGGTGCTGGCACGCGCGGAGCGCGGGGTGCCGTTCGCCGAGCCTGAGATCGCCCCGGCGCTCGGCTTCGCGGCGCAGGTCGCGCTGGCGATGGAGGTGGCCGAGCGGCGCCGGGACGTTGAGGCGTTGGCGCTGTTGGAGGAGCGTGACCGTATCGCCAAGGACCTGCATGACCTGGCGATTCAGAGGCTGTTCGCCACCGGCATGACCTTGCAGAGCGCACAGCGTCTCTCGGAACGGCCGGAGCTGTCCGAGCGGTTGGGGCGAGCGGTGAAGGAGCTCGACATCACCATCAAGATCATTCGTTCGACCATCTTCGGCTTGCAGGCGCCAGAAACGGAAGGGGAGAAGGCTGGGCTGCGAGCGCGGACAGCCGAGACGGTGGAGGAGGCTGCCGCGATGCTCGGCTTCACCCCCGCGCTGCGGGTGGAGGGACTGGTGGACACGTCTGTGCCGCTCCCGTTCGCCGACCAGGTGGTGGCCGTGCTGAAGGAAGCGCTGAGCAACGCTGCCCGGCACGCGGAGGCGAGCGCGGTGGATGTCCATCTCGCCGCCGGCGGCGGAGAGCTGACGCTGACCGTCACCGACAACGGCCGTGGCCTGCCGGAGCAGCCGCGGCGCAGTGGCCTGCGCAACCTCGCCGGACGCGCCGAGCGCTTGGGCGGATCCATGGAACTGGAGACTCCGGTCGAGGGCGGCACCCGGCTGTGCTGGCGGGTGCCGCTGCCCGGGGCGGGGGGCACGGTGGCTCGGCAGGACGGTACGGAACCCTGACGGTGCCGTGCCGGGTCACGTGCGCCCGTGACCGGTCGGGGGAGCGCCGGACGGGCCCTTCCCCTCCACCTTGTCGTCCAGGTTGGTGGCGAGGACAGCAGCCTGCACGCGGCGCTGGACGCCGAGCTTGCCGAGGAGCCGGGAGATGTTGTTCTTGACGGTCTTCTCCGAAAGGTACAGGCGCTTGCCGATCTCCCGGTTGGTCAGGCCGTCACCGATCAGGCGGAGGATGTCCCGCTCGCGGGGAGACAGGCTCGCCAATTTCGGATCCTGTTCCGGCTCCTCGGGTTCGGCGCGCAGAGAGCGCATCAGCACGCCGGCGGCCGACGGGTCGAGCATGGACTTCCCGGAGGCCACGGTACGTATCGCGTCGACCAGATCGGCGCCCTCGATCTGCTTGAGGACGTAACCTGCGGCTCCAGCCATGATCGAGTCCAGCAGGGCGTCCTCCTCGTCGAAGGAAGTGAGCATCAGGCAGGCGAGGCTGGGTAGTTCGGAGCGCAGCTCGCGGCAGACGGTGATGCCGTCGCTCTCGCGCAGCCGGACGTCCAGCACCGCGACGTGCGGTCGGAGCGCGGGAACCCTGGTGAGTGCTTGGGCTGCCGTCGCAGCCTCGCCGACGACCTCGATGTCGTCCTCTACGCCTAACAGGTCGGCGAGTCCGCGCCTGACCACCTCGTGATCGTCGAGGAGGAAGACCCGGATGGGCTCCTGTCGCGAGAATTCCCGTGCGTTGCTCATGTGCCTCCTTAAGGCGGTGGAACTGCGCTGTCCGGTCAGCCTCCGCCGCGCGGGTGTTGGGCGCAACCGGCCGGACAGACACACCATTCGGGCCGTGGTCGACTTCCGCTGGAGGAGTCAACCGGCGTTCGCTGGGCGGCCGGAGGTGTTCAAGCGGCAGTCGACCCCGACCACTCCTTCGACGCCTCGGACGAGATGCGTGGCGAGAGGGGCGAGCATGGAGTCGCGCACCGTACCGGTGACTGTGACGATGCCCTCGGAGGCGGTGACCTCCAGCGGTGCGACGGGTGCGGGGAAGAGTTCCCGGAGCTTCCGGCTCACCTCCTCGGCGAGGTCGTCATCCGACCGCAGGAAGACCTTCAGCAGGTCGCTCCGGCTGATCACGCCCTCCAGCAGGCCGTCGGGTCCCGTGACCGGTAGGCGTTTGACCTGCCTGCGAGCCATGATGCGGGCGGCTTCCGCGAGCGTCGCGTCGGCGCGGACGGTGACCACCGGGGTGCTCATCAGCTCCTCGGCGGTCGAGGCCCCGGCCTTCGCCAGGTCAGTGACGTGGCGTGTTCCACCGTCGGGGGAGGGAACGGCGTCACGGAACTCCTCCTTGGGCAGCAGGTCGGCTTCGGAGACCACGCCGATGACGCGCCCTTCGCCCTCCAGGACGGGAAGGGCGCTGACCTTCCACTGCTCCATGATCTTGACGATTTCCTTGAAGCCGGCCTGGCGGCCGACGGCGACGACGGTATGGGTCATCACATCGCTCACGGTGTGCGGGACATTGGGCATCTCTTTCTCCAAGCGCTGGTGCGTGTACGGGTTCTCGGGTGCCGAGACCGGCTATGGGCGCGGACCCGGCTGATCCGGCGGTCCGGGGAGGTCCAGGAGGCGGATGCGTGCCGCCTGGAGCCTGCGGGCGATGGTCCGGGCGACGAAGAGGGTGAAGGCGCTGCCGAGGAGGAGGTCTCGCGCGCAGAGTTCGCGTACGGCGGCGGCGTCGAACTCGTAGGCGTGCACGCGCGTCACGGCCCGCGCGCCGAGGTGCCACTGGTAGGGCTTGAACATCCAGGACCAGCCCAGGAGTTCGCCGTTGCCCAGCGTCTCCAGGACCTGTTCGCGCCGGCCTGGCACATGCGCTTCGAGGGCCACGCTTCCGCTGCGCAGCACCCAGAAGCGGTCGGCGGTCTCGCCTTCCCGGAAAAGTTGGGTGCCGGGTGGAAAGGAGACTTCCCGCGACAGGCGCAGCAGTTCCTCCCCGTGCCCTGCGGGGAGCGAGCCGAGAAGCCGGGTCTTGGTGATCATGATGCTGTCCTTTCCTGATCTCACAGTCGGTGCATCCACGCCTCGTCGGCGGCTCGCAATCCCTGGCCGACGGGCGGGATGTGTGCGTCGTCGAGGCGGTAGGTGAGCTTGTGGACCACCGAGACGACGCCGTCGATGCGCTCGGTCATGCGCAGGGCGATGGGGATCTCACTTCGGCGCTCCAACTGGCCCTTCAGAGTCACCACTCCGTTCTGGACGGTGATGTCGAGGGCGTTCCTGGCCAGCCACAGGGTCCCGGCCAGTACCTCGTTGGCGACCTCGGCGCCGATCTCCGCATCCCTGCGGAGAAAAACGCGCAGCAGGTCGTGCCGGGTGACGATCCCAACCAGCCGCCCGTCCTCCCCGACCACCGGCAGGCGTTTCACACCGTGCCGTGTCATCGTCCGCGCAGCATCGGTGACGGTGTCCTCGGGCCGTACGGTCACCGCCGGCGCCGACATGAGCTCGCCCGCGGTCGCCGCGTGGGCCCGGGCGGCCTCACGCCACCCCGCGCGGCCCCGTATCAGCTGCCGCAGCCACGCCGGGGCGTTGTGTTGCCGCGTGTCGGTACGCCGCAGGTCCTCCTGCCTGGACTGCCGGGTGAGCAGGTCGGCCTCCGAGACAACCCCGAGGACACGCCCCGCCGCGTCCGTCACGGGCAGCCCGCTGATGCGGTGCTCCGCGAGCAGGCCGGCCACGCGCTTGAACGGCGCCCGGGCGTCCACCTGAACGACCTCGCGTGTCATGACGTTCTCGATCCTGCGGTGCTTCACGGAACTCACCTCTTGGGATGGGGAGCGGGACCTTTCCCTCTCAGCGTCGATGTGCGCGATCAGCGCCCCCAGGGCCGGACGGTGCCGTGCGAGGGACCAACCGGCTCTCGCGGGGAGGCCGAAACGCCCCTCCAGCCCACCCCCCACAGGTGCGACGGTGCCGGAGGAAGGCACCAACGCCGGAGTTCGGTCTACGAGAGGTGGCGAGCGTGATGGAGGAACTTCCCCTGGCTGTCGGGGTGGACGGTTCCGAGCCGAGCCTGCATGCGCTGGACTGGGCAGTTGACGAGGCGATCCGCCGAGGCGTCGCGTTGCGCGTGATCCACGCGCGAGAAGGCGGGGATCAGGAGGCGGGGGAGCACATCCTCGCCCCGGCGGCCGAGCGTGCGCGTCTGCGCGGGAACGGGCTCGACGTGAGGAGTGAGGCTGTCGCCGCGGAACCTGCGGCGGCGCTGCTCGACGGGGCGCGTAACGCCCTCGCTGTGGTGACCGGTTCCCGGGGGCGGGGGGAGATACGCGGGCTGCTGCTCGGCTCGGTCAGTCTGGAGCTGGCCCAGCGAGCCGACTGTCCTGTGATCGTGGTGCGCGGCGATGAGCCCCACCGACAGGGCACCTTCCACCGGATCACGCTCGGAGTGGGTATGGAGCAGGATTCGGCAGCGGTGCGGTTCGCCTTCCGCGAGGCGGAGGAACGCGGCGGCGAGCTGCGGGCCCTGCGTGCCTGGCGCTGCCCCACGCAGGAGGTGGGGGATCTTCCGCTGGTCGGCGGGCACCCAGCCGCCGCGCACCAGAACCAGGCGTGGAGCGTACTGGATGCCGCACTGCGCGACTGGATGCGCAAGCACCCCGGCGTCACCGTGCACCAGGACGCCGTCGAGGGCACGGCGCGCAAGGTTCTGCTGGATGCCTCAGCCGACTCCGACCTGATGATCGTCGGAGCGCATCGCCGTCAGGGACACTTCGGGCGCCAGCTCGGCATGGTCGGTCACACCCTGCTCCACCACGCCGCGTGCCCGGTCGCCGTCGTGCCCGAACACATCTGAGTCCTCTCTCAACACTCATGGAGGAAAGCCGTGCAGGAGACGTCCGGTACGACCCATGGCGGTGCCCTCGCGGTCACCGAACCCGCGTCTGTGACCGAGGAGGAGCTGCGTACGCTGGACGCCCACTGGCGGGCCGCGAACTACCTGGCTGTCGGTCAGATCTATCTCCTTGCCAACCCGTTGCTGACCGAGCCGCTGCGTCCCGAGCACATCAAGCCGCGGCTTCTCGGCCACTGGGGCACGTCCCCCGGGCTCAACCTCGTTCACACGCACCTCAACCGTGTCGTCCGCGCCCGTGCGCACCAGGCCCTGTGCGTCTGGGGCCCGGGACACGGAGGCCCGGCGGTGCTCGCCAACTCCTGGCTGGAAGGCACGTACGGCGAGACCTACCCGGACGTGAGCAGGGACGCGGCCGGTATGGGGAGGCTCTTCCGGCAGTTCTCCTTTCCCGGCGGGGTGCCCAGCCATGTGGCGCCCGAGACGCCGGGTTCGATCCACGAGGGCGGCGAGCTGGGCTATTCGCTGGCTCACGCGTACGGGGCCGCATTCGACAACCCGGACCTGGTGGTGGCCTGCGTGGTCGGGGACGGGGAGGCCGAGACGGGACCGCTGGCGGCCTCCTGGCACTCGACGAAGTTCCTCGACCCGGTGCACGACGGCGCGGTGCTGCCGATCCTGCACCTGAACGGCTACAAGATCGCCAACCCCGCAGTGCTCGCCCGTCTCCCCGAGGCCGAACTCGACGAGCTGCTGCGCGGATACGGGCACGAGCCCCTGCACGTCACGGGCGACGATCCGCGTGCGGTGCACCGTTCCATGGCCCGCGCGATGGACCTCGCCTTCGACCACATCGCCGCGATCCAGCGCGCGGCCCGCGAGGACGGCTGCCAGGAGCGGGCCGCCTGGCCCATGATCGTGTTGCGCACGCCCAAGGGCTGGACAGGTCCAGTCGAGGTCGACGACCTTCCGGTCGAGGGCACGTGGCGATCCCATCAGGTGCCGCTCGCACGGGTCAGAGAGGATCCGGGGCACCTGCGCGAGCTGGAGCGCTGGCTGCGCTCGTACCGCCCGGAGGAGCTGTTCGACACGGATGGCGCACCGAGCGCCCAGGTCCTGGAGTGCGTCCCCGACGGTGAGTTGCGGCTCGGCGCCAGCCCGCACGCCAACGGCGGGCTGCTCGTACGGGACCTGCCCGTGCCGCCGTTGGAGCGGTTCGCCGTCGCTGTCGACAAACCGGGCGGAACCATGCACGAACCCATGCGAGTGCTCGGCGGTCTGCTGGAACGGGTGATGCGGGACACCGCGGAGCGGCGGGACTTCCGCGTCGTGGGCCCCGACGAGACCGCCTCGAACCGGCTCCAGGACCTCTTCCAGGCGACAGGCAAGGCATGGCAGGCCGGGACTCTGCCCGTGGACGAACACCTGGCCCGCGACGGACGGGTGATGGAGGTCCTGTCCGAACACCTCTGCCAGGGCTGGCTGGAGGGCTACCTTCTCACCGGCCGGCACGGGGTCTTCTCCTGCTACGAGGCGTTCATCCACATCGTCGACTCGATGGTCAACCAGCACATCAAGTGGCTGAAGATCTCCCGTTCGCTCGCCTGGCGCCGTCCCGTCCCCTCGCTCAACTACCTGTTGACCTCGCACGTATGGCGTCAGGACCACAACGGCTTCTCCCACCAGGACCCGGGCTTTCCCGACCATGTCCTCAACAAGAGCCCCGATGTGGTGCGGGTCTACTTCCCGCCGGACGCCAACACGTTGCTCTCGGTGGCCGATCACGCCCTGCGCAGCCGGGACTACGTCAATGTGATCGTGGCCGGCAAGCAACCCTGTTTCGACTGGCTGTCCATGGACCAGGCACGTCTCCACTGCGCGCGCGGCGCGGGCATCTGGGAGTGGGCCGGGACGGCGGAGACCGGGACGGAGCCGGACGTGGTGCTGGCGGCGGCCGGGGACGTGCCGACCCAGGAGGTGATGGCCGCCGCCCAACTGCTGCGGGAGCATCTGCCGGACCTGGCCGTGCGGGTCGTCAACGTCATCGACATCGCCAGGATGCAGCCACGCGAGGAACACCCGCACGGCATGTCGGAGCTGGAGTTCGACGCCCTCTTCACGCGCGACAAGCCGGTGATCTTCGCGTACCACGGCTACCCGTGGCTCCTCCACCGCCTCGCCTACCGCCGTACCGTCCACCCGCACCTGCATGTGCGGGGCTACAAGGAGTCGGGCACCACGACCACCCCGTTCGACATGGTCGTGCGCAACGATCTGGACCGGTACAGGCTGGTGATGGACGTGATCGACCGGGTGCCGGTCCTGGCAGGGAGGGCCGCGCCCGTACGGCAGGCCATGGAGGACGTACGCACCCGCCATCACGCCTGGATACGCGAACACGGCACGGACCTGCCCGAGGTCGCCGAATGGACCTGGACCTCGTGAGGGGACCGTTGAGCGAGGTACGCGCCGTCGTGTTCGACACCGACGGGGTCCTGCTGGACTCGGCGCGGGTGCACGCCTCCGCGTGGAAGGAGGCATTCGATGCCTTCCTCCAGGCAGCCGGGCCGCCCGGCGACACCCCCGCAGTCCCTTTCAGGCCCTTTTCGGCGGACGACTACCGTCTCCGGGTAGACGGCAAGTCGCGGCTCGACGGCGCGGCGGCGTTCCTGGCCTCACGCGGCATCGAACTGCCTGCGGGTATGCCGGACGACCCACCTGGCGACCGGACCGTGGCGGCGATCGCCGCACGCAAAGAAGAACTCCTCGTCGATCGCCTGCGCACCCACGGCGTCGAGGTGTGGCCGGGAACCCCGCGCCTGTTGCGGGCCTTGGCCCGGTCGGAGATCCCCTGCGCCGCGGTGTCGGCCTCCCGCCATGCCCGCGAACTGCTCACCACCGCTGGTCTGATGGGACTACTGGGTACGGTGGTCGACGGCGGCGAAGCCGCCCTGCTGCACCTTCCAGGCAAGCCCGACCCGGCACTCTTCCTGGAGGCGGCCTCCCGCCTGGGCGTGCCCCCGGAACGGTCAGCCGTGGTCGAGGACGCCCTCGCCGGCGTCGAGGCCGGGCGCCGCGGCGGCTTTCGGCCGGTCGTCGGCGTGGACCGGACGGCGGGGCCCATCAGCAGTTCAGACCTACGGGCCCACGGCGCTGACCTGGTGGTGCGCGACCTCGCCGAACTGCTCGACGGCACACCGGAAGAGGACTGAACCGTGTCCGACCGGACCTGGGAGTACGAAGGGTACGACCCCGCCGAGGAGCCGCTGCGAGGCACTCTGCACTCTGGGCAACGGTTACTTTGCCACCCGGGGTGCGGCACCTGAGACGGACGCCGGCCCGCCTCACTACCCGGGGACATACGTGGCGGCCCCGGGCCCTGTTGACGTACCGGCACAGGAGGCTGTCGGCCGCCTGCCGGGCAGCGGGGGAGGTGGGGCTGCGCGGTGCGATGTACCCGTGGCAGAGCGGCAGCGACGGCTGCGAGGAGACGCAGTCCCTGCCTCTCAACCCCCGGTCCGGACGCCGGCTCCCCGACAGCTCACGTCTTCAGCGTCACGTCGGCTCGGCCGTCGCCTACAACGTGTGGCGACATTCAGGGCGGCACCACACCGGAGGGCGTCCACCTCGGCGCCATGGCCGGCACCCTCGACCTCGTCCAGCGCGGCCTGCCCGGGCTGGAGATCCGGGAGGGCACGCTGCACCGGGATCCGGCGCCGCTTCCGCAACTGTGCGAGTACGGGTTCTCCGTCCGCTTCCGGGAGTACCGGGGGATCGGCATGCGTGTCACGGCGGACACCCTCGATGTCTCGCTGCCCGTCACCGCGAGCGCCCCGCTGCGCTTCGGCCTTCATGAACGAACGGTCACTGTCGCACCCGGCGAGACGGCCCACTTGGTGCTGCCCCGTTGACGTGCCGCCGAGCGGACGGGACGAACACGACAGTGCAGCGGGCGTGATGGGCGAGCGCGTCGGTCACAGGACCGTGCGGCCCCGGGCCGATCCCGGCCACCAGTAGCTCCGCGCCGGCAGAGGCGCGCACCAGCGCCGCGGCCGGGCTCAGCCGCCGTACGTCGGGTATGAGCCGCACATCCGGGTACTTCGCCCCCCAGGGGCGCAACGCCGCGCTGAGCGCCACGACTTCCTCCGTTTCCCAGCGGCTCCGATCCGCCTCGGCCGGGCCGTACGGTTGCCACGGGTCGTGATGCGGAGCGAGGTCCCAGGCGTGGACCGCGCGTAACTGGACGGCGCGCAGGGCCGCTTCCCCGAAGGCATACGCTGTGGCCTCGTGATCCGGCTCGCGGGCGTCCAGCGCCAACACGACCTCCGCTGGGCGAGTCCGGCGCCCGGCCGACGGCTCACCCGCCGTCGCCGACCGTACGAGCGCTACGGGGCAGGACGCCTCGCGCAGTACGCAGATGGCGGTCGACCCGAGCAGCAGGCCGTCGAATCCGCCTTCCCCGCGGGCACCGAGAACGAGCAGTTCGGACCCCGCTGTGGACCACGCCAGGCATCCGGCCACGTCGTCGCCCGTCATGATGTCCCAGGACAACGGGAGTTCAGGGTGCTCGGCGGAGAGTCGTACGCAGACAGCCCGGAGCATCCGTTCGCGCGCGGCGTGCCCGGACAGCGGGTCCTCGCGGTCGCCAGAGGATCGCTCGGCCGTTGGGCGAGGCGCGACATGCGCCACTCGCAGGGGCAGCTCATGGGCCCGTGCCGTGCGCGCCGCCCACTCCACCGCCGCCAGACTGGCAGCGGAACCGTCCGTACCGACGACAACCACCCGTGTCATGTGGCGCTCCTTTCAAGCCTGCCTGTGTTGCCCAGCGTCGAGGTGCGCAGGGAACCGGGGCAGGGCCGAGTGACCAGGACGGTGGGCCGAACGGCTTGAGGCGGAGGGCCCGTAGCGCGAAGACGGCGCGTCAGCCATGCCGTTCACACAGTGGTCCTCCGTGCCCGTGCCCCACGACGGTCGTCCTGCCACAAAGACCGGGCGGCCCCCGGACTGTACGGAAAAGTGGCCCCGTCCCTCGCGCCGTGCGGGGGACAGGGCCACTCGTCGCCAGGTCACAGCAGCCAGCGGTGCCGGCGTATGAACGGAAGCCGCTCCCACCAGGCGCCGAGCCCCCACGCGCGGCCCGCGTACAGCACTGCCAGGAGGACGAGCACCGCCGCGTACACCAGGTGGTAGTCGGCGAACGGGTTCGTCGACATGCTCGGCGAACCGTCCGACAGGTGCTTGGCCGGCGGCCACTCCGCGATCCACATCAGCGCCATCATGAACGTGCCGGCGACGGCAGAGAGGCGCAGCAGGATGCCTCCGGCCAGCGCGATGCCGATCCCGAGGAGCCCCAGCATGAACAGCGAGTCGACCCAGCCGTTACCGGCCCAGTTGTGGAACGTGGATTCCATCGGCCCGACTGTGACTCCGCTGAGGAATCCCTTCGTAGGGGAGCCGCCCTGGACCCAGCCTTGGCCCGAAGGTGTGGCGTAGCCCCAGCCGAAGGTCTTGTCGAAGAACGCCCACAGAAAGACGAAGCCTGTCAGAAGGCGTACGCCGGCGAGGACGCGGGCCGGAGCCGTGGTGGCCATTGCCGCGCTCCTGCCCTCGCTGGTCACGCGTGCCTTCTGCCGGCGGAGGGAGAGGAGTCGCAAACCCGGACTCCGGTGCTGCTGACCTTGGACCGCCATGATGTCTTTCCCTTCGTTGTCACTGTGCGATCTGTGCTGACGTCATGAGCCTCCCGCGGCAGGACGCTCAAGGACTGGGGCCGATCCGGTACAGGACCGGGGCCGATCGGCTCCGATACAGGCACCGATCGGCCCCCGCGCCGCCACCGGGTGTCATCCGGCTTCGGGGGCTTCGCCGTCGAGCACCGTGTCCGCGGTCAGCCGGGGGCTGACCGGCCCCGGTGGGCCGTAGCCCAGCCGGATCAGCATCTGGACGTGCCGAGCGGGCAGCCCGGCTCCGCCCAGGGCCCGGCGCAGGTCGGGCCATTCGAGGCCCTGGTGCAGCAGGGAGGCTCGCAGTCGGTGAGCTGTGGCGAGCAGCAGCACGTGTTCGAGGGCCTGGCCCGCACGCAACCAATCCACCCTCCGGTCGTGCTGAGTGGACAACACGGCCAGGGTGGGATGCCGCTCGAAGGCCCGGCTGGGCAGGGCACCGGGGCGGCGGGCACCCGTGAAGTCCCGTACGGGCACGTGCCCCCGGGCGTCCTGGGGGCCGAGCACGGCGCTGGCGAGGCCGAGCCGTCCGCCGCTGCTGCCCCAGTAGCGGGTCTCGGCGCGGCGGTCGGCGTCCTGAGAGTCTCGACGCTCGCCTTCGGCGGTGTGCGCCAGCAGGCGGGACACCTCCTGGGACGTGGGGAAGCGGAGGCCGGCGCCCTCGCTGTGCGCGACCTCGTTCAGCTCGGCCCTCACGTCTTCGGGGACGGGGTGTTCCGTAAAGGGGAATCGACTGCTGTGCCGGTGCCAGATCGCCTCGTACAGCTCCTTGCGGTGCGGCCTGCCGATCCGGCCGGCCTCCGCCAGCCGTACGGTCGCCAGAAGGGCGGGATCTTCGGGGGAGGGCAGCAGTCGGACGACGGGATGCCAGCCGTGGCGGGCGATGGCGACCCGCAGGTTGAGCACGGCGGCGCCGACGGACACGAGCAGGGCCCGTCCCTCGGGATCGGCGTGCCTGAGCCCGCGTTCGGTGGCTGCGCGCACGGCCAGGGCCGGTGCATACGGGTCGAGACGGTAGTGCCAGGGCTGGGTGTTGTGAATCGAGGGCGCCGCTACCGCGGCGGAGACCAGGGTTTCCAGGGTGGCCGCGTTGAGCGTCGCGGTACGCATGGCCGGTTCCTCCTCGGTCGCTGGCTTGGCTCTCAGCCTCACCTTCCGCTGCCACAGCGCCGGAATCGTAGGGCCGAACAGGCTGGGGAGACCGGCGAACGTCCTGTCTTCGCAGACGGGTCCGGGCAGGAGACAGCGGAGGATCGATGAAACCGGTGCCGACGGCGCGGACCAGCTCGTCGGCGTCCGTTCCGGCGAAGCCCGGTACTCGGCGGCAGAGGGTGTGGCGCCGAGAGCGCGCCGAGCATGGACTCGGTGACGTCGGCCGCCCACCTGACGCGCCCGGGTTCCGCAGGTCCGGCGTCACTCGGGGCCGAGAAGGCGGTATGTGGTCCAACACCGGGTGTCCGGCGGCAGGTCGCCGCTGAGGGCGACGTGCTTGCGCGCGCGTACAGCCGCTCGGCTTGCCGTGCCTGGACGACCACGTCATGGCCTCCGGCGCCGCTTCCCTCGCCATTCCGAGCCGCAGGCCCCTCCCACCCGTTCAACGGCGCTGCGACCACCGACGGGAGGGGGCAGGGACTGAACGGGCCGCTCCGGGGAACTCCAGGTCCCGTGCGCACAGGGCCGGTCGGCCCCTCAGCCATCCCCTCTTCGGCCCCTGTGGGCCGCGCGGTCCCCGGACAAGCATGTGGGCGAAGGCACGCCGACAGCGGGAGGAGAACAGCCATGACGGTGCGGGTGGGCATCAACGGGTTCGGTCGCATAGGGCGCAGCTACTTACGCGGGGTGTTGGAGCGCGCCGAGGGCAAGGGCACCCCGGTCGAGGTGGTGGCCGTCAATGATGTCGCGCCCGCAGCCGTTCTCGCGCACTTGCTGGAGTACGACTCGACGTACGGACGGCTCCAACGACCCGTCTCGCACGAGGCCGGAGCCCTGACGGTCGGAGGCCGTGACATCGCCGTGAGCGCTGTGCACGACCCGGTGGAAATCCCTTGGGCGGCGCACGGGGTGGAGATCGTGGTCGAGTCGACCGGCCGTTTCCGGGCTCGTGCGGACGCGGCGCGTCATCTGGAAGCGGGGGCGCGGAAGGTGCTTGTGTCCGCGCCGGGCAAGGGCGCGGACGCCACGGTGGTGATGGGTGTCAACGAGTCCGTGTACGCGCCGGATCGGCACCACGTCGTATCCGCGGCCTCCTGCACCACCAACTGTGTCGTGCCGATGGTCAAGGTGCTGCACGAGCGATTCGGCATCGATCGCGGGCTGATGACCACGGTGCACGGCTACACGGGCGACCAGTCGCTGCTGGACGGTCCGCACAAGGACTTCCGGCGTGCCCGGTCGGCCGCGCTGAGCATCATCCCCACGAGTACGGGCGCGGCGCGGGCCGTCGGCGCTGTTGTGCCCGAACTGGACGGTGCTCTTGACGGCTTGTCTCTGCGTGTCCCCGTGGAGGACGGCTCGCTCACCGATCTGACCGCCGTGCTGCGGCGTCCGGTGGAGACGGAGGAGATCACCACCGCGTTCACCGAGGCGGCCACCGGCCCGCTGAGCGGCATCCTGCGCGTGAGCACGGCGCCGATCGTCTCCCGCGACATCATCGGGGACCCCGCCTCGTGTGTGGTCGACGCGCCGCTGACCCTGGTCCGGGGTGACTTGGTGAAGATCTTCGGCTGGTACGACAACGAGTGGGGATACGCCAACCGCTTGCTCGATCTCACCGAATTCGTCTCGAACCACATCGGACTGTGACCACCGGCGAGTGCCGAACCGCGGCCGGGGCGGACCGAGCCGGCTGTTCACGCTTCAGCGTCCCGGCCCCCTCCGGCTGGAAGCGAGCCGTGCAGCCGTTGCTGTGAACGTCCGAAAACGCAGGAACACCCGCAATGGCCAACATCAGGAAAGAGGCGAAAAGTTGTGAGGAACATCAGTGGTCACGTGGTTGTCGGGTACGACGGATCGCAACCGGCCGAACGCGCCGTGGAGCGTGCGGCCTCCGAAGCCACCCTCCGGAACACCGGTCTGGACGTGTTGTGCGGCTGGCCATGGGCTGTGCATGCGCCCCCGACACAGTGGCTCGGCATCGGCTCCGCGTTGGACGCCTCCCTGGCGCACCGTGACGAGACGCGTGCAGCACTGGACCGTGTCGTCGAGCACGTCCGCGAACGTCATCCCGGACTGCCGGTCACAGCGACACTGACCGATAAAGCGGCGGCGCCGACGCTCATCGACGCGAGCCGTGACGCCGCGCTGACCGTGGTCGGCACGCGCGGACATGGCGGATTCGCAGGCCTGCTCCTGGGATCGGTCAGTCTTCGGGTCGCTGCGCATTGTGAGGGACCGCTGATGGTGGTGCCCGTCGGTGCGGAGCCGTCCGGGGAGCGGCGGAACGGGGTGCTGGTCGGCGTCAAGACCGATGTCGACGGTGTGGCCGTGCGCTTCGCTTTCGAGGAAGCCCGGCTTCGCGCGGCGCCGCTGAGCGCGCTGCACGCATGGCTGTATCCGCCGATCCCCAGAGGGCTGCGTATGCCGCCCTCGGAGAACGACATATGGGAGGCGGAGAAGTACCGCAAGGCGGCGGAGGGAGTCGCCCAGTTCGCTGTCTCCCCCTTCCGGGAAGAGTACGCCGATGTCAAGGTGAGCACCGATCACACCTGCGCAGACCCCGCTGCCACCTTGGTGGCCGCCAGCCGGGATGTGGACCTGGTCGTTCTCGCGATGCACCGCCCCGCTCACCGGCTCTCCCTCCAACTAGGCCCCGTCACACACGCGTTGCTTCACCACGCGCGCTGCCCTGTGGTGCTCGTGCCGATGCCGGAGCCGTCGTCCTCATAAGGAGACGGACAGGCGCCGGGCGGTCAAGAATTCCGTCTCGGGAGCGCCGCAAGACCCGCTGCCTGGTCTCCGGCCCGTCCGCCGCCGCCTCCGGCCTATCCGCCGGCGGCGGTGGCGCAGTCGCAACGGCGCGCCGTAATCAGTGCGCTTGCAGACGTTCGGCTCCGCGCCGAGGCGATCACCATGCACGCACCACCCGGCGTACGCCTCCGATTCGCTCTGCCCCAGATCCGCACCGGTTAGCTGGCCGTTGCTTCGGGAGGCCTTCTGTCACCCGCGCTGGTTCCGCCTGGCCCCGCTGAGGAGACGAGGACGTACTGGTGTCCGCCGCAGGAACGGCCGACAGAGCTGTCATCGAGGCCCGTTCGGCACCGTGATCCGTCAGGAGATGAAGTATGCGCCGCACGCGCTCCGCCGAAGTGTGCCCGACGAGGTCGAGCGATGCTCTCCCGAAGAACGCGCAACGGCGAGCAGCAGGTTCCGGGGACTCGATGATCTCTCGGTCGTCTTTCCGCCCCACCGCTACAACATGTTCAGCACCACACGTTTCAGCATGCCGTTGCTGCCGTCCTGAAGCCGGCCCACCGCCTCGGTGGCCGGCGGGCCCATCCGGTTCCGCCGGCCATGGGCCCGGGTGGGCCGATGAGTTCGACGCGATGACGACCCGGGTGCTGAGGGGCCAGGTGGTCACGTTGCCTGTGGTCAGGAGCATCGCGCACCGGCTGAAGCGGCAAGCCTTTGGCACCACTTCGGTATGTACGTGCCCCACGCCTGCGCGTCGGCCGTGTCTGGCAGCGACCGCCGGGACCGTCCCTTCTCCGGAGGGGTGGCGTCATGCGTGATGTGGGCTGGCGATGGCGGTGGCAGCGTGTGCCCATGCGGCGGCCCTGGGATGTGGCTGATGCCTGGGTGGGTCTGCTGACATTGCTGGCGCTGCTGCTGGTGGTTCCGGCCGCAGGGAACGCTGCCGGCCGTGCCGTGGCTGAGAGGGGGATGAGTGCCCGCGCGGCACAGATGACGGAGCGGCACGAGGCTGTCGCCGTACTGCTCCGGGACGCGCCCAGAGCTGGTGCCGACGCGGGCGCAGCTCGTGGGAAGTTGTCGGAGGACGAGGCGTTGGTGCGGGCGCGATGGAGCGGTCCCGACGGTCTGAGCCGGGTGGGTGATGTTGTGGCCGTATTGGGGCAGCACAAGGGCGACCGTGTGCGTATCTGGGTCCACGAAGACGGGCAGCTTGCCGAAGTCCCGTTGAGCCGGGCGCGGGTGACCGGAGATGCCATTCTGGCGGGTCTCGTCGCCGCCTCGCTAGCGGCCTTGCTGCTGGTCGCCCTCCGCCGGATGTGCAGACGATGTCTGGATCGAGCACGCCTGTGTGCCTGGGACCGGGAGTGGGCCGAGGTCGGCCCGCAGTGGGGTGAGTACAGCTGAAGTGGCGTGCGCGCGCAGCGGGTTGGCGAGCTGTGGTCGCGTTCACTCGTGCGGGACGACGGCGACGGGGCAGCGAGCGTGGTGGATCACCGCGTGCGCGACGGGCCCCAGGCGGGTGCCGATGGCGGGGTGTCTGGCCCTGCGGCCGATGACCAGGAGTTGCGCGTGCGCCGCAGCGTGCGTCAGATGGTGTCCGGGACGGCCCTGAACCGCGTTCCCGATCACCTCGACCGTGGGCCATCTCGCGCGCCATGGCTGGAGCGCCGCCGTCAGCTCCCGCATCACCTGGCTCTCCAGTTCCGGCTCGGTGTCCAGCTCGGTGCCGGGCACGGTGAAACCCGGTGCGTAGGCGTAAGGGACCGGAGGCCTCCAGCAGTGCACGACGCGCAGCCGCGCCGAGCGGCGGGCCGCGGCGTCGAACGCGAACGCGAGCAGCGGATCACAAGGGTGGTGCAGATCCAGACCGAGGACGACCTCCGCCTCGGTGCCACGTGTGGAGGAAGCAGCGGCGGATACGTCGCCGGCAGGGGCGCCCGTGTCTGCACGAACGAGTACCACGGGACACGAGGCGTGGTTGGCGATGGCCAGCGCGACCGAACCGATGAGGAACCCGGTCACGGCGCCCAGGCCGCTGGAGCCGAGGACAAGCAACTCCGCCTCTTCGGCGGCGGCTTGCAAGGCGTCGCGCGGGTCCTGCGTGATCTGGTCGGCCTGCACGGTCACCGTCGGGTAGCGGGCCGAAATGTGCCTCTCGGCTTCCTGGAGCATTAGCAGCGAGCGGCGTAGCGGTTCCGACAGTTCAGGCAACCGCGTCGATTTCGGGGTGTCGTCCCATCCGGCCTCACTGGCGTGCAGCAGCCACAGGGGCAGTTCCCGGCGCTGGGCCTCCTCGGCCGCCCATTCGGTGGCGGCGAGGCTCTCGGGAGAGCCGTTGACTCCGACGACGACGGATCGGTTCATGGAGCACACCTCCAGGTGTCCCAGGACACCGGTATGAGAGATGACGGGTGGCGCGCGAACCTCGCTGCCGCGCCGTTGCTCTCCACCCTGTCGGATACCCGATGCGACTTGTAGGGGCCGCACAGACCTGGAGTTGGGGCACCAAAGATGCGAACCTCCCGGCGCCCTTGCCTCGCCCCGGCGTGGCACCGCGGCTCGGCGGAGACGCTGGAAGCCGACCGAGGTGGTGCGGGGTTGGTGAAGGGCGCCCTTGAAGCGGCCACAGTCCTCAAGGGTGTTCCCGGCGCGGTGCCCGCGCTTGGCGGGCACGGGCGGTCGTGGTCAGCCGTAGTAGGCGGTGCGCATGATCCCCTGCATGTCGTCCAGCATGGGCATACGGGGGTTGGCGGGCGAGCATTGGTCCTCGTAGGCGTTCAGGGCCTGCTGCGGCAGGGCGTCGAGGAAGGTCTGCTCATCGACTCCGAGGCGTTGGAACGTCGGCTCGATGCCTACAGCGTCGCGCAGGCTCTCCACGGCCGCGGCGAGCGAATCCACGCCCTCCTGCGGGGTGGCGGCAGGGAGGCCGAGAGCACGGGCGATGTCCCGCAGGCGTTCAGGGGCCCGGTAGCTCTCGTACTTGGGCCAGCCGGTGAGCTTCGTGGGGATGCTGCCGTTGTAGCGGATGACGTGGGGGAGGAGGACGGCGTTGGTGCGGCCGTGCGCGATGTGGAAGGTGGCGCCGAGGGTGTGGGACATGGCGTGGACGATGCCGAGAAAGGCATTGCCGAAGGCCATGCCCGCGATGGTGCCGGCGTTGTGCATCTTCTCCCGCGCCTGGGCACTGTTCATACGGTCGTTCACCGCGGACTCGATGTTGCCGAAGACCAGCCGGACGGCATGCAGCGCGAGACCGTCGGTGAAGTCGTTTGCGTAGACGGAGACGTAAGCCTCGATGGCGTGGGTGAGGGCGTCGAAGCCGCTGTCGGCGGCCAGTGCGGGGGGCAGGGCGGTGGCCAGCAGCGGGTCGACGATGGCCACGCTGGGAGTGAGCGCGTAATCGGTCAGCGGATACTTCTTGCCGGTCGCCGGGTCGGAGATGACTGCGAACGGAGTGACCTCGGCGCCCGTGCCAGAGGTGGTGGGCACGCACACCAGGCGGGCGAGCGTGCCCAGGGTCGGGAAACGGAAGGCGCGCTTACGGATGTCGGAGAACTTCTGCCGCATGTCGGCGAAGTCGACGTCGGGCTGCTCGTACAGCAGCCACATGACCTTCGCCGCGTCCATGGGAGAGCCGCCCCCGAGCGCGATGATCGTGTCCGGGCGGAAGTCCCGCATCAGGTCGGCGCCGCGCTGCACGGAGTCGATGCTCGGCTCTGGTTGGACGTTGTCGATGATCTGGAGGGTGATCGGGTCGCGGCGCTGTTGCAGGACGTGGGTGACGCGGTCGACGAATCCGAGGCGGGTCATGGTGGCGTCGGTGACGATCGTGACGCGGTGCACGTCGGGCATGGAGGTCAGGTAGCGGATGGCCTGCGGTTCGAAGTAGATCTTCGGTGGGACCTTGAACCACTGCAGGTTGTTGCGGCGGGTGGAGACCCGCTTGACGTTCAGCAACTGGGCGGCGGAGACGTTGTTCGACACCGAGGTGCTGCCCCACGATCCGCAACCCAGCGTGAGAGACGGCAGGAGGCCGTTGTAGATGCCGCCGATCGCGCCCTGGGAGGACGGGGAGTTGACGATGATCCGTACGGTCTTCATGCGCTTGCCGTACGCCTCTGCCAGGGCCCGGTCCTCGGTGTGGATGACGGCGCTGTGGCCCTGGCCGTGGAAGGCGACCATGTCGGCGGCCAGATCGAAGCCGTGACGCTCGTTCTCGGCGCGGAGCACGGCAAGGACCGGGCAGAGCTTCTCCCGGGTCAACGGCTCGTCCGGGCCGACGCGTTCGGCCGCCACCAGGATGACCGAGGTGTCCTCCGGGACGCGGAACCCCGCCTGCTCGGCGATCCACGACGGGCTCTGCCCGACGGCCGCCGCGTTGACCTTCGGTTCGCAGCCCGCGCCCGAACCGCCAGAGGCGGGGAACAGGAATGCTTCCAGCGCCGCCTTCTCCTCGGGGGTGGCCATGTGGGCGTGCAGGGTACGGAACTCGGCCAGCGCCGTGTCGTAGATGTCCGCGTCGAGAATGACGGCCTGTTCGGAGGCGCAGATCATGCCGTTGTCGAACGACTTCGACAGCACCAGATCGTTGACGGCCCGGCGCAGCTTCGCGCTCTTGTGCACGTAGGCGGGGACGTTGCCCGCTCCCACGCCCAGTGTCGGTTTGCCGGCCGAGTAGGCGGCTTTCACCATGCCATTGCCCCCAGTGGCAAGTATCAGAGAGACGCCCGGGTGCCGCATCAGTGTGTTGGTCGCCTCGACCGATGGTTGCTCGATCCACTGCACGCAGTGCTCCGGCGCTCCCGCAGCGACGGCCGCGTCCCGCACGACCCGGGCGGCCTCCGTACTGCACCGCTGGGCCGAGGGGTGGAAGGCGAACACGATCGGGTTGCGGGTTTTCAGCGCCATCAGTGCCTTGAAGATCGTGGTGGACGTCGGGTTGGTGACGGGCGTGACCGCGCACACCACTCCCACCGGCTCCGCTATCTCGACCATGTCCTCGGTGTCGTCGCGGGCGATGACACCGACCGTCTTCATCGGGCCCATGCTGTGGGTGACGTGCTCGCACGCGAACATGTTCTTGGCGGCCTTGTCCTCGAACACTCCTCGCCCGGTCTCCTCCACGGCAAGACGGGCCAGCGCGGTGTGCTGGTCCAGAGCCGCGACCGACGCCTTCTTCACGATGTGGTCGACCTGCTTCTGGGTGAGGCGCTCGTAGTCGTCGAGTGCCTTGAGACCGACCGTGACCAGACGGTTCACGGCGACCGCGGTGTCGGACGGAGCCTTGGTGCCGACCGTGGCCATGCTCCGGGAGTCTCGTCGGGTCATGGTGATGTGCCTCCGATGTCAGGGCCGCCGTGGACGTACGACGGCGTTGGGCGGGAGCGGCACCGCGGGGTGGGGTCGCTCGCCTTCTGGGACCACTGTTCTGTGTCATCCGCCCCGCTGCGTGGGCCGGAGGGGCCCCTTCGGGGGTGTCTTCGGCCCACGTCGGCGGGGACTGCCGGCGTGGGCAGCCCGTTCGACACCGGCGCGCCCTGAGTCGGGGGGCGTCCGGCACGGGCTGTTCCGGGCGCACGGTGAGTGCGGGCTTTGTCATCAGGTCCTGCGCCACGACGGCGCGATCGGGGCTCCGGCCCGTCAGGTTCCCCGGCGCACCACCAAGTCGGTTCCGGAGGCCACGCCGAGCGCCTTGTTGTCCTCGTCGACCACGGGCAGCACGCTGATGCGCTCTGCGGTTCCAAGCAGCCGGACGACATCCTGGAGCGGTGTCGTCCGGCCGGCCTGGACGACGTCACAGGTCATCACTTGGCCGACGGCTTGGGCTGACTCGGCGGTTCCTCCTCCACCAGCCCGGCGCGGAGGGGTAATCGGCTCGGTCTCGCCGGGCGGGTGCGGACGCCGGGTGCCTCTACTGCTGCGGGCCGCCTCGCCACGGGGGTGGTGTGGCGGTCCTGCGGTCGGCGTAACGGCGGTGCACGGTGCGTTCCGTGCGGCTGCGCAGCCGGTCGTGCAGACGGTCGGCGAGTTCCCGGGCGCTCGCCTCGCGGGCGTGCACGACGACGAGGTCGGCGCCCACCAGGATCTCGGCGCTGACTGCCCAGGGGCACTCGACGTGATGGGCTGCCGCTCTGCTGACGCGCACTTCCCCGCTGATGGACGGAAGTCCCGGACGGTCGAGCACCGCGCCGATCTTTTCCCGCAGATAGGCGAGCGACTCCTGGTCCACGTCTCCCACGGCCCGCACCTGCACGGTTGCGGTGACGCCCTCGGCGCCAATGTCCTTGGCGGTCATGTGCTCCACTCCTTGCGATCGTTCCGGCGATGCCTCAAGGCTGCTGTGCGCCTCGCCCCTGCTCCCAGGGCCGGTTGGCCCTGGGAGCAGGGCCACGGGGCCCGGTCATCGGCTGTCGCTCACGTCGGTCGCCTCCAGCGCGGCCCGTCCGGCCTCCAGGCGGGCGACGGGGACACGGAACGGTGAGCAGGAGACGTAGTCCAGGCCGACGGTGTGGAAGAAGTGCACCGAGCCGGGGTCGCCGCCGTGCTCGCCGCATACGCCGATCTTGAGGTCCGGCCGGGCGGCACGGCCCTCGGCGACGCCGATCCGGATCAGCCGGCCCACGCCGTCGCGGTCGAGCGTCTCGAACGGGGAGGCGGGGAAGACGCCTTTGTCGAGGTAGGTGGAGAAGAACTCCGCCTCCACGTCGTCGCGGGAGAAGCCCCAGGTCGTCTGGGTCAGGTCGTTGGTGCCGAAGGAGAAGAACTCCGCCGCTTCGGCGATCCGGCCCGCCGTGAGCGCCGCCCGGGGTAGCTCGATCATGGTCCCGACGGGGCAGGTGACGGGGACGCCGGCCGTGGAAGACACCTCATCCAGCACCTGCTTCACCGCCCTCCGGACGATCCGCAGTTCACGGACGTCCCCGACGAGCGGCACCATGATTTCTGCCCTCGGAGCGCCGCCGGCCCGCGTGCGCTCGGCGACAGCCTCGCCGATCGCCCGTGCCTGCATGGCGACCAGACCGGGGATCACCAGTCCCAGACGCACGCCGCGCAGGCCGAGCATCGGGTTCTCCTCGTGCATACGGTTCACTGCGGCCAGCAGATCGACGTCGTTCGCGGTCGGCAGGCCGCCGCGGGCCTCAGCGGTGGCGATGCGCACCGACAGATCGGTGCGATCGGGCAGGAACTCGTGCAGTGGCGGGTCCAGCAGGCGGATGGTGACCGGCAGGCCGTCCATAGCCTTCAGAATGCCGGCGAAGTCCTGCCGCTGCAGCGGCAGCAGAGCCGCCAGGGCCCGGTCACGCTCGGCGTCCGAGCGGGCCAGGATCATCTCCTCGACCAGCTTGCGCCGCTCGCCCAGGAACATGTGCTCGGTACGGCACAGTCCGATGCCCTGTGCTCCGAACCGGCGTGCGCGGGCAGCGTCCTCGGGGGTGTCGGCATTGGCGCGCACCTCCAGCCGCCGGACGGCGTCCGCCCGGGTCAGCGCGCGGTCCACGGCGCCGATCAGCCACGGTGCCTTCGCGTGGACGTCACCGGTCGGCTCCCCGCCGGTGTCACCGGCCGTTTCGTCGTCGGGGCCGCTCTCCAGGAACCGCATGACCTCCGAGTCCGCCAGTGGCACCGCCCCCGCGTACACGGCTCCGGCAGAGCCGTCGACGGAGATCACAGCGCCCTCCTCGACAACGGTGCCGTCCGGGGCGGTGAAGTGCCCGGTTTCGACGTCCACGGCCAGTTCCTCGGCGCCGCACACACAGACCTTGCCCATACCGCGGGCCACCACGGCTGCGTGGCTGGTCTTGCCACCCCGGCTGGTGAGGACCGCCTGCGCGGCGATCATGCCAGGCAGGTCGTCGGGGGTCGTCTCCTGGCGGACCAGAACCACCTTCTCTCCGGCTGTGGCACGCCGTACCGCGTCGGGGGAGTGGAATACCACAGCGCCCACCGCTGCACCGGGCGAGGCGGGTAGACCGTGAGCCAGGGGCGCACCGGTCGCGGACGTGTCGAAGCGCGGGAACATCAGTTGAGCCAGCCCGTCGCCGCTCACCCGGGCGAGGCTCTCGTCCGGGGTGATGAGCCCCTCGTCGGCCAGTTCGGCCGCGATGGCGAAGGCGGCCTCAGCGGTGCGCTTGCCGATCCGGGTCTGCAGCATCCACAGACGACCGTGCTCGATGGTGAACTCGATGTCGCACAGGTCCCGGTAGTGCCGCTCCAGAGTGCGTGTGTGTGCGCGCAGCCGGGCGTACGAGCGGGGGTCCAGGCGTTCCAGATCGGTCAGGGGCATCGTGTTGCGGATGCCGGCGACAACGTCCTCGCCCTGCGCGTTGGGTAGGTAGTCGCCGTACAGGCCGGGCTCTCCGGTGGCCGGATTCCGGGTGAAGGCGACGCCGCTGCCGGAGTCGGGGCCGAGGTTGCCGAAGACCATGCGCTGCACGTTGACGGCGGTGCCGAGGTCGTCGGGGATGTGCTCGCGGCGCCGGTACAGACGGGCGCGTTCCCCGTTCCAGGACTTGAAGACGGCCAGGACGGAACGGCGCAACTGCTCGGCGGGGGCCTGGGGGAAGTGCTCGCCGGTCTCCACGTGGATCAGGCCCTTGTACGTGTCCACCAGTTGGGCCAGGTCACCGGCGTCCAGGTGCACGTCGTCCGGGACGCCCCGCACGTCCTTGAGCAGGATGAGGGCCCGCTCGAACTGTGCGGGGTCGACGCCCATGACCGTGCTGCCGAACATCTGGACGAGACGGCGGTAGGAGTCCCAGGCGAAGCGGTCACTTCCGGACACTTTGGCCAGTCCGAGGACGGATTCGTCGTTGAGACCGATGTCGAGGATCGTTTCCATCATGCCGGGCATGGAGAACCTGGCGCCGGAACGGACGGACAGCAGCAGTGGGTTGTCGGGTTGCCCGAGCAGCCGGCCTGCGGCGCCCTCGACAGCAGACAGGTGCGCCGCAAGCTCCTCTCCCAGGCCGGCGGGCTCACTACCGGTGCTCAGGAAGACCCGGCACGCTTCGGTGGTGAGCGTGAAGCCCGGTGGCACCGGCAGTCCGAGCCGGGTCATCTCGGCCAGGTTCGAGCCTTTTCCTCCGAGGAGGTCGGCCATGTCACGGCCGCCTTCGGTGAAGTCGTAGACATAACGGGCCATGGCGCTGTGCTCCTCAGCTCGGAGGCGTGGTGGTCTCAGCGTCAGGTCGCGACGCGCTCCGCACGAGGTGCCGGCAGTCCTGCCCTCCGGGGCCGGTCGGCCCGGCGCCGTCCGTCCCGCAGGACCCGGAAGGCCCCCTGCCGAAGCTGAATGGCCTCTGGGCTTTCCTGCACACCGAAGTGAGGCTCGGAGAAATCTGGAGGTTCACGAATCCGGGAGGGACTGTCATGGTTCACGGCATCGTCGTAGGGGTCGACGGATCATCCGCGAGTCTGTCGGCCGCGCACTGGGCGGCCCGGGAGGCACTTCGGAGGGGAATCGGGCTCACCGTGGTGCACGCCTGGCACCGCCACGCCCACCCCGCGCCTTACGTCCCTTTGGGCAGCAGCGAGTACGACTGGGCCCGGCGGACCCTGAGGGATACCGCACGCAGCGTCCGTACGGCCCATCCCGGCCTGCGGATCAGAGAGCGCCTCGTGTGCGACGCGGCGGTCGCGGCGTTGGTGGCCACTGCAGCCGACGCCGACATTCTGGTCCTCGGCAACCTCGGTCTGAGCCCCTTCAGCGGGTTCGTGACAGGGTCCGTGTCCCAGCGTGTCGTCGCCCGGTCCGCTCGCCCCGTGGTGCTGGTGCGGGCAGGCCGCGGTGGCGCCAGCGAGCACCTGCCCGTCACGGACGGTATCGCCCCGGAGGAGATTCCCGGGACGCCTTACCGCGAGGTCGTTCTGGGCTTGGACATCGACCATCCCTGCGACGAACTGATCGAGTTCGCCTTCGACACCGCCCAGAGGCGCGGCACCGGTCTGCGGGTGGTCCATGCCTTCCGAATGCCGCTCCGGCCCAAGCCCGGCCCGTCGGTGCCCACCCAGCCGGCGCCCAACGAAGGCCCCGCACCCGACCCGCGGTCACAGACGCTGGCCGACGTGGAGCACATGTCGACAGTGGCGCTGCGCCCGTGGCGGGAGAAGTACCCGACCGTACCCGTGACCGAGACGATCTCCGAGGGCCGGGCCGCTCTCATGCTGGAGCACGCGACGCGGGACGCCGGACTCCTCGTGGTGGGCCGTCGCATGAGCGGGCACCGTATCGGTGCCCACACGGGTCCCGTCGCACATGCCGTCGTGCATCACGTCGGCTGCCCCGTCGCCGTGGTCCCTCACGGCTGAATCTGCTCGCCTGCTGCTACCCGGTGCGCGGGCAGGGCCGAACGTCCTGACGTACCAGGGCCGGTTGGGAACGGGTGCGGTGACCTGTCCGGCACTTCTTGCCGGAACCTCGGGCGACCAGCATCAACTGTGAAACGGATGACTCGTTGAGAGGACCTGTGATGACCGCGACGGTGACAACCGGCCCCCGGGCCGCAGACGTGTGGCGGCAGTTCGCCGGAGTGGGGTGGCGTGAGCGCATCGATGTGCGCGACTTCATCCAGGCCAACTACACGCGCTATGACGGTGATGCCTCTTTCCTGACCGGGCCGACGGACCGTACCCGCGCCGTGTGGGAAAAGGTGAGCTCGCTCTTCCCCGAGGAGCGGCGCCGGGGAATCCACGACGTGGACGCCACCACGCCGTCCACCATCACCTCGCACGCCCCCGGTTGGATCGACCGGGACCGCGAGCTGATTGTGGGCCTGCAGACCGACGCGCCGCTGAAGCGGGCGATCATGCCCAACGGCGGTCTGCGTATGGTGGAGAACAGCCTGAAGGCGTACGGCTACGAGGCTGGCCCGTTCGTCACAGAAGTCTTCGGGACCTATCGCAAGACGCACAACGACGGCGTCTTCGACGCCTACACCCCCACGATGCGCGCCGCCCGCAAGGCCGGCATCATCACCGGGCTGCCCGACGCGTACGGCCGTGGCCGGATCATCGGCGACTACCGTCGCGTCGCCCTTTACGGAACCGATCGGCTGAGCGAGGCGAAGCGCGCCGAACGTGCCCAGCTGGACGCCCGGCCCTCCACCGCGTGCGTCATCCGGGACCGTGAGGAACTGGCCGAGCAGATCCGGGCGTTGAGTGAACTGACCCGCATGGCGGCGACCTACGGCTGCGATGTCTCCCGGCCGGCCGTCACCGCGCACGAGGCCGTCCAGTGGCTCTACCTCGGCTACCTGGCTGCGGTCAAAGAGCAGAACGGCGCGGCGATGTCGCTGGGACGCACCTCCACCTTCCTGGACGTCTACCTCCAGCGGGACCTGGAGGAGGGCGTCCTCGACGAGACCCGCGCCCAGGAACTGATCGACGACTTTGTGATCAAGTTGCGGATCGTGCGTTTCCTGCGCACTCCCGAGTACGACGCGCTGTTCTCCGGTGACCCGACCTGGGTGACGGAGTCCATCGGCGGAATCGGTGTGGATGGCCGCCCACTGGTGACCCGCACCTCCTTCCGTTTCTTGCAGACTCTCTACAATCTCGGACCGGCTCCGGAACCGAACCTGACCGTGCTGTGGTCGCCGGGGCTGTCGGCCGGGTTCAAGGAGTTCTGCGCCCAGGTCTCGATCGACACCAGCGCCGTCCAGTACGAGTCGGACGAGCTGATGCGCCCACGCACCGGTGACGACACCGCGATCGCCTGCTGCGTTTCCGCCATGGCGGTCGGCAAGCAGATGCAGTTCTTCGGCGCCCGGGTCAACCTCGCCAAGGCCCTGTTGTATGCGGTCAACGGAGGCCGGGATGAGATGACCGGCGAACAGATCACTCCTGAGATGCCCCCTCTGACCGGCGAGTACCTGGACTACGACGAACTGTCGGCGGCCTACGACCGCGTCCTGGACTGGCTGGCGCAGACGTACGTCGACGCGCTCAACGTCATCCACTACATGCACGACAAGTACGCCTACGAGCGCATCGAGATGGCGCTGCACGACTACCCGGTGCACCGCTTCATGGCCTGCGGCATCGCCGGTCTGTCCGTTGCCGTGGACAGTCTGTCCGCCGTCAAGCACGCGCGGGTGAAAGTGTTCCGCGACGCGACGGGACTGGCTGTGGACTACGGGACCGAGGGCGAGTTCCCGGCATACGGCAACAACGACGACCGCGCGGACCGCCTCGCCGTCGACCTGGTGGAGACGTTCATGACGAAGGTACGCAGACACCCCACCTACCGCGAGGCCGAGCACACACAGTCCGTGCTGACCATCACGTCCAACGTCGTCTACGGCAAGCACACCGGCAACACTCCGGACGGCCGCCGCGCCGGGCAGCCCTTCGCACCCGGCGCCAATCCCATGAACGGCCGAGACAGGCACGGGGTGGCCGCCTCAGCGCTGTCGGTGGCCAAGCTGCCGTACGAGCAGGCGCGGGACGGCATCTCGCTGACCACGACCATCACCCCCGAGGGGCTCGGCCACGTGCCTGGGGAGCGCGCGGGCAACCTGTGCGGCATCCTCGACGCCTACATGTCCGCGGGCGGCTTCCACATGAACGTGAACGTCCTGGACCGAGCCGTGCTGGAGGATGCCATGGAGCACCCGGAGAGGCACCCGGAGTTGACGATCCGGGTTTCGGGTTACGCGGTCAACTTCGTCCGCCTGACACACGAGCAGCAGCTCGACGTGATAAGCCGCACTTTCCACGGATCGCCGTGAAGGGCGTGGTCCACGGCACGATTACCGGCCGGATCCACTCCTGGGACCTGTCCACCGGTGTCGACGGTCCCGGGACCCGATTCGTGCTGTTCGTCAGCGGCTGTCCACTGCGCTGCCTGTACTGCGCCAACCCGGACACGTGGCACATGCGTGACGGGTGGGCGACCACCGTTGACGAGACGATAGAGGAGATCGACAAGTACCGGGCGTTCCTCACCACGGCGGGCGGGGGAGTGACTCTCACCGGCGGGGAACCCCTGCTCCAGCCCGCGTTCACCGGTGCCGTGCTGCGCCGTTGCAAGGAGGCCGGCCTGCACACCGCGCTCGACACCTCCGGCTTCCTCGGCGCCCGTGCCACGGACGAACTCCTCGCCACGACCGACCTGTTGCTGCTGGACATCAAGTCCTTCGATGCCACCACGTACCGGAAGCTGACCGGCGGTGGACTCGCCCCCACCCTGGACTTCGCCACCCGGCTCGACCGACTGGGCAAGCGCATGTGGATCAGGTACGTACTCGTACCAGGCTGGACCGACGGACCGGTGGCCGTCGACGGGCTCGCCGAATTCCTCGCGGGCCTCAGCAGCGTCGAGCGGATCGACATCCTGCCGTTCCACAAGCTCGGTGCCGCCAAGTACGACGCCCTCGGCGTTCCTTTCCCCCTGCGAGACACGCCGGTCCCCGATGTGGCACTGGTGGACCGGGTCCGCCGCCAGTTCCGCGAACACGGTCTGGTGGCCCACTGACCGGAGACGCGACCTCCGTGCCCCTGTAGCTGCGGGGCCGGGACACTCGTCCCCGAACGCCGGGCTCTCCGGACGAAGTGAGTGTCCGGACGGAGCCCGGACCACCGCGGCCCGGATCTGTAGGGCGCGGGTCCTCGTATCGAGTCGGAAGCGCCGGCCGGGTGCACGGACGGCGCGGCCACTGCTGCGGTACCGGGCGCTCCGACGCCGAAGCGTGGAGCGTCGCGGTGCTCCTGCCTACCGTCTTACCCGTCCCACATCCCAGGCAGAGGGTGCCGGTGGACAACCTCCGCGGTCTCCCCGGAGCGGCCGGGTCGGCCAGGTGCTGTACGCCCCTGCGGGGGCCGGTCGGCCTCTGCCCCGGATGTACCCGAACGTCCCTCATGGGGTAGGCCGTTCAGCCCGTAAGCATGGCCCATCGGTACCCGGCGCGAGACCGGCTCCTGCACCAGGGTGAGTGATGTCAGGAACCAACCGGACCGTCCCCGAAGGGATCACCACGGTGGCCGCCGTGCACGAGCGCTCTCAGCCCAGTGCCGGCTTCCACCTGCTGTCCGTCCGCAGGAGCCGGAGTGCCACCGCACCCCGGACCCACCCTCCCGTCACGCAACGCGTACGCCACGCGGGCCCTATGCCCCTCCTCAGCACATCTGTTGACGGGCCCCGGGTCTTCCTGTGGGGGCTTCCCCGCGACGCCCGGCCCCGATTCAAGACCGGCGGCGCCTGCCCCGAGAACCCGATGAACGAGACGCGGCAACCGCGTCCCCGACCCAGGAGGAAGTCATCATGTCCCGTGTGATCACCGTAGGTCTGGACGGCTCTGCCGAGAGCCTGGCCGCCGCCGAGTGGGCGGCCCGCGAAGCGGCGCTGCGCGGAGTACCGGTCAAGCTCGTTCACGTGTGGCAGCCGGTGCCGGCGCCGATGGCTCAGGCACCCCTCCTCGGAACCGAGACCCACCAGCACTGGTCCGAGCGGATCCCCCGCGAGGCCGCCGAAGGGCTGAAGTCGCGTCACCCCCAAGTCGAGGTGAGTACCGAGCAACGCACCGGCACGCCGACCGACGCCCTCGTGGATGCCGCCCGTGATGCGGAACTGTTGGTCCTCGGCTCCCGCGCGCTGAGCGGACTCGGCGGGTTCCTGGTCGGGTCCGTAGGACAGTCCGTGGTCGCCCGGACCGAGGTGCCTGTGGTGCTCGTCCGTGCCGGGGAACGAGCCGTCGACGAACACGTGGTGTCTACCAGCGTTACTTCCGCCGCCACCGTGTTCCGGCCCGTCGTGCTCGGCCTTGACGCCGGCAGCCCTGATGAGACCGTGATCGCCTTCGCCTTCGAGGAGGCACGGCGGCGCGACACTGAGCTGTACGCCGTCCAGGGCTGGAGCCTGCCCCCGTACCACGCCTACAGCCTGGCCGCCGGTGTCGATCCGAGCGACGACATCGCCCGGCAGCAGGCCGCTGAGCTCACCGAGGCTCTGCGCTCCTGGCGGCAGAAGTACTCGGACGTCGGGGTCGTCGAGGTCTCCCGCCTCGGCAGCCCCGCACGCCAACTGATCGATGCCTCCCGTGAAGCCTCCCTCGTGGTTGTCGGCCGGCGCGTGCGCCGCAACCCCTTCGGCGCCCACATCGGTGCCGTGACTCACGGGGTGCTGCACCACTCCGTAGCCCCCGTGGCTGTCGTCGCCCACGGCTGATACGGCCGATCCACAAGAACGAAGAGCAGGCGTCCCAATGGCCTGGGTGCGTGCTGCCGCACACTTGCCCTCTCGTCCTGATCCGAGCCCACGAAATGAGGTCCCGCCCCCAATGCACCGGTCAGGCAGAAGAACAGCGGGCCGCGCCACGGTCGTTCGGCTGGGCGTTCCCGTACGGGCGGGCCGGGATGGTGCCGCTGAGCTCGAACCGGCCGGGGTCTGCAGGCGATGGTGGGAGGAGGGCTTGGCGGAGGCCGAGCAGCGTGCGCACACGGCCGCGCCAGGTGTCGAGGACAGCCGTTCCGTCGTGGTCGGTGGCGTGCTGGTGGTGCTGGAGATCGAGGCAATGCGGTCGCGTCGGCGGTGGTCGCCAGCGAAGTCTGCCTTGCCTGACTGTCCATACGTCGCGCCGCCGGCGCCGCCACTGCCGCCCTTCCCGCCGCTGCCCTTCGCCACAAGCCCGCCGAGTCCGCCACCGCGCACGCCACCACTGGCCGCCGAACCGCCATTGCCGCCGTTCCCAGGGCCATCACCGACGGCGCCCCCGATACTGCCCGCCGAGCCTTTCGCCACACCGGACGCTCCACCGCCCGTGGTCTTCTCACCGGCGGCCTTGCCGGCGGTGCTGTCCTTGCCGGACTCGCCGTCGGAACGGCGCCCTCCGCCCTTCCCGAGGGCACCGCCTTGACCGCCGGCACCCACGGTGCCCCCTTGCCACCGGCGCCCGCCTCCACGGTGAGCTTCTGCTTGGGTTCGACCTTGGCCTTGCAATGGACGAACGCGCCGCGCACGTCCGCCGGAGTCGCGGACCGCTCATGGTTTGCGTGTGACCCGGCCCCATCGGGGCGGTGGGGGCGGGGTCGGCTATATCCGGGCGCCGTCGGGTGGCGGCACGGGGCCGGGCTCCAGCAGGTCCGGGCCTTTGAAGAAGCCGGCGATCTGTTCGGCTATCCATACGTGGCCCAAGGTCATGGTCAGTTCGGCCCGGACGCTTTCGTCCGGGGTGATGCTGCGCGGCAGATGAGGCAGGGTGCGGGCGGCATCGGCGATGAGGTGGGCGTCGCGGGCGTCGGCCTGCCGGCGCCTGGGTGGACCAGGCGTCGCGTGGACAGGCCCGGCAGGTAGGCGAGGCAGGCTCCGGGGGCGAGCAGTTCGGAGGCCGGCAGCTTGGCCGCGCCGCTCACGGAACCCCCCCGCAGGCAGCCGAGGCCCCTGTGCGGTGAAGGCGCGGGCCAGCACCGTGCGGGTGTCACCGGCCGCTGCTCGTCCGGGACTTCGAGCCGACCGAAACCGTGCGCGTACACCCCCGGATCCGGGCAGGACCAGACGCGACGCACGTGCACGCTCCGACAGCCCCCGTACGGCGGCGACCGGTTCGGTCTCCGGGATGGTCAGCCACCAGGCGCGGCGGTCGGCCGGGTCGTTGAGGACCGGTCCCAGCCGGCGGCGCTCGATGCGGGCGAGCACGGTCATGCTCGCGTTCAGCCCGCCCTCCACCACGCCCCAAACGACTACTACCTGGGCGGCAAGACGAGCTGCACGGTGGACCGTGAGACCGCCGCACAGGTGCTCTCGGCCTACCTCGCAGCTCTCACGGCGGCGCGCGAGAACCGCGGGTTCATGCACCGCGCGGCCCGGCACCTCACACGTGACCACGGCATCCGGCAGTTCCTCGACCTCGGCACCGGCACCCCCACCGAGCCCAACCTCCACCAGGTCGCCCAGAGCGTGCACCCCGACGTGCGGGGTCGTGTACGCGGACAACGACCCGGTCGTCTTGGCACACGCCCGGGCCCTGATGGCCGGCACGCCGGAGGGGGTGACCGAATACGTCGAGGCGGGTGCGCGAACCCGACCGAATTCTCGAACACGCCGCCAAAGTCCTGGGCTTCGAACGGCCCTCAGCCGTCACCCTCATCGCGCTCCTGCATTTCGTCCCGGACCGGGACGACCCGGCGGGCCTCGTACGCACGCTGATGGCGGGCCTCCCCTCCGGCAGCGCGCTGGCCATCACCCAGGGATCGGACGGACTCGATCCGCGCCTGCGCGACGTCGGCGGCCATCTACGCAGGACGGGGCATGGAGCTGGGGCTGCGCGACAGCGAGGAGACCGCCGCGTTCTTCGCCGCCGGCGGCGCCGAGTCGCTGGACCCGGGGGTCACCGTGTCCTACGAGTGGCACCCCGAGTGCGTCGGCGAGGCCAAGCGGCCCCGGCCGGCCAACTCGATGATGCGTGCGGAGGCCGGGGCCTGGGCGGGCGTGGTGCTCACACCGCAGAGCCCCGCCGGGTCCCGGACGCCGCGCCCGGTGCCGGGACGCCGCTCCGTTCTTCTCATTCCCCTTGCCCTTTCGCCTTCACCGACCGTCGACCTTTGAGCGCCGGTCGCCGGTCGCCGATTCGGTATTGTTTTCGGGTATCGACCAGAGTGTCTCGGGCCGCAAACCCAAAAGGGTGGAACCCGGCGGAAGTTGGCCCCTTTCACCGTATCGCGGTCGTAGGTACGGGAACACCAGCTGATGTGTCCACTGATATCTCTTCCGCGTTTCCCTCCACCTCCTTCTCACCGGATCGTTTCGTGGATGTCGTACGGACCCGATGTGCCGTGCGGGAGTACACCGAGGACCCGGTCGACGACGACACCGTCGAATCCATGCTCTCCGCCCTTCTCTCGGCCCCGTCCGGAGGCAACGCTCAGGCATGGGCCTTTGTACTGGTCCGTGCGCCGGCACGCATCCGGCAACTGAGAGCCTTCGCTCCCGGCGTCGTCGGGAAGCCCACCGTCCTGCTGGTGGCGTGCTTCGACGCGCAGCGGGACGAAGCCCACGCCATCGGGCAGCATGCGGGACCGCTGTGCGTGTCCATGGCGGTCGAGAACTTCCTGCTCGCCGCGCACGCGCACGGTCTCGGCGCGTGCCCCACCAGCAGCTTCCGGGGCGAACAGGTGCGGCTACTGCTGGAGTTGCCGCCGCACCTGGACCCGGTCCTGATGGTGGCGGCCGGCCACCCGTCCCGTCCCCCGCAACGGTCCGAACGCCGCGCCAAGGAGGAGGTGATCAGCTATGAAATCCACGGACTCCGAGCTGCCCCCACAGCTGTATGAGGGGCTCGTTCTGCTGGCCTCCTACCTGCTGAGCTGCGGGCGGGGGCTCGCTGAAGAGCCCGCCGGTTACGGCACGTTCCGCTGCGCCGACAGCGCCCGCCGTGTCCTGGACCTGCTGGCGGAGAACGGAGCGCGGGACTTCCGCCTGTCCGCCGTGCACAGAGCGCTCGACGACCTGGCATCGGCACCCCAGAACTCCTCCGACGTGTCCGAGGAACTCGACACCCTCTGCGGGCAGATGGCCCGCATCGTGAAGGACTCCTTCCCGGTGGAACCGTGACCGCACGGAAGCCGGCCGCGCAGCTTTGAGCCGTAAGGCACGACCAGTATGGACGTGAGCCGTGCGGTCGATTCCCTCCAGTCGGTCCCACCAAGGGGAAACAGTCCGGGCCTCTTACCTCCGCGTCGTTCCCGACGCGGAGGTGTCTTGTGAAAAGGAGCAGTGATGTCCCCCCGGAACCATCCGCACGGCCGCGCGACCGGCCCCGGCCCCCGAACTCCCCTGCGCCGCCAGATATCGGTCCTCCGTCCGGCCCGCTCAGCAGGCCACGCCACCTGCCTGCTCCGCAGGCACCCGGTACCGGCGACGGCGGCCCCGTGGCCCGTTCCCGGCGTACGCGGCATGTGGCATGTGAACACGGCGACGCGGTCGTGTGCGGGCAACGCCGGCACCGTTCCTCCCGCTGTTGTCAACGCGACCCGGCGCGCTGACGCGCTGGCCTCTTATCTCGGTACCCGTGGTCTGCGTGCGGCGGGCAACGCGATCTATGTCGAGGGCGGGGGCGCGCGTGAACGGGCAACGAAGAGGGTCTTCACCGAGTCCCGGCTGAGCGGCACCGGTTGTTACCTCCATCTCAAAGGGGCGAAGAAACTCTCCGGCTCCGTACGCGACGCGACCCGGGTCAATCTGCTGAGCGGTGTGTGCCTCTTCAGTTACCGCTCCGCCCGCTTTCTCGACGTGCAGGGGCAGCCCATCCCCTTTCTGCTGCCCCGTGGCCGCTCCCGCGCGACGGCCCGGCTGCGGCGCATCGTGGTCGAAGACGAACTGTCCCTGTACGAGTACGAGAGCGTGGTCCGGCAGGCGCGTGTCCTCGCCGGTCTGGCCGCCGAGTTGCCGCCCGACATACCCATCGGCGTGACGCTGGACGTGCCACGCGTGCAGTACTACCTGTACCTCCTGGATGCCTTCAGCCGGGGCCAGTTGGGCTCCGGCCAGCTGCTGCACTGGTTCGCGCACGTGGACGCCCGGCACACCCGCGTCGCCCGCCTGTTCACCGACCGGGTCCGCGCGGAACTGTCCGCCGCCCGGCGCCCCGACGTCACCGTGCGCTGCGCCCCTGGGCTGGAGCGCATCGCCGCACCGCTGCGCGAGGCGGCCTCGGCGCGTCACCTTCCGCCGCTCGACGCCCTCCTCGCCAGGCTGACGGCGATCGACCCGGTGTGGGAGGTACTGGTCCGGCTGGACGGCGGCACGTTGACGCCGGCCGACCTGCCGGAGGCGAGTTACACGGTGGAGATGCTGCGTGCCACCGGGGCGCACACGCCCGGCGAGAACGTTCTGGGTATCGCCGTGGAGAACTTCGTCGAGTACCGCATCCTGGACCGCGCGCAACGGCTGCGCCTCCGGCTGGAAGGCCCACGTCCCCGCCTGCCCGCACTGGGTGTCTACCCGGCCGAGACCATGGTGACCGTCGACACCGAAGGCCGCCCGGCCTCCCCTTACTTGCTGGACCCCGGCAGGTTCGCGCGCGACGAGTCCGGCGCCATGGTCGACCTCTTCCGCCTCGTGGAGGAAGCCCCTTCCTGATGGAGGACGACTGCCTGATGGAACGCGAGTCCGGGGTGGAGCACGACTGCCCAGGGAGGACGACTCCCTGGCGGAGGACGACCGAAGGTTCCCCGGCCAGTTGTACTCGCGACGTCCGCGGAGAATGAAGCCGAGCCGGTCAGGGCCGCGTCGGGCTGGTGCCCGCCAAGGCGCGCTCGCCCCGGTCAGTGCCGCTTCGGTGGCGTTCCGGCCAAGATGGCACCGGTGACAGTGGCGACCAGCGCCGCGTCGGCTTCGGGGCATCGACGGTGGCCGACGCGGCGTCCGTGTCGGCGGTGGCCAGGTCGGCGTTCATGGGGGCGCCTGCCAGGGCGGCGGCGGAGGCGGAGGCCGACCTGGGCGCTCAGGTCGGTGGCGTTGCCCGCGACCCGCACGCCGGGGACCCGGTGGTGCCGGCCTTGCCGGTGACGAAGTGGCGGCCCATGCCGCCCGGCAGGTCCCGTATCGGGAGGCCCAGCCCGTCCAGCCCCTGGGCGCGAGCCCGCATGGTGGTCGCGACCGCGAGGACCCGGCGGGCCACGGTCCGTCCGTCGTCCAGGCGCACGCCCGTGATACCGCCGTCCCCGGCGGACCCGACCCCGGCGACCGGGGTGTCGATGACCTGGATGCTCCGTGCCGCGAAGCGCCTCCGGATGTCCTCGTCCAGGTCGGTGCCGTTGGTGAAGTAGACCAGGTCGTCGCCCAACTGCCGGAACAGCAGCGCGTGATGGTCGGAGGCCAGCCACACGGCCAGGATGCCGAGGGCTTCGTCGCGTACTTCCCAGCCGTGGCAGTACGGACAGTCCACCACCCCGTGCCCCCAGTGCCGCGCCAGCCCATCCACGTCGGGCAGGACCTCCTGCGGACAGAGTAGGAGTGTTCCAACTGGTGAGATGCGGGTCGTCCCTGGACAGCCCGGCGTCGCGGGCAAGTCGGCGGCGTTCGACGGTGACAGCGGATACGCCAGGATCGGCGAGGAAAGCGGCCCGCACATCAACTCCTCACGCAGCTTCGCCGTCTCCGCCTGGGCCCGACTGGACGAGAGACCCGACCACGCCGCCATCATCACCGCGCAGGCCGGCCACGACCGGCCCGGCTTCGAGCTGTACTACTCTGCCGCCTACGGCCGGTGGGCGTTCAACCAGTACGCGGCCGACCACGTCGACGCCTCACCCGTCCGCGCCATGCAGCCGACCGGTACCACCGCCAGGGCGGGGGAGTGGGTCCACCTGGTCGGTGTCCACGACACCGTCGCCGACACCCTGACCCTCTACGTCAACGGCCAGCAGGCGGGCGCCACCAAGCTCGGCGGAGCCTTCTACGCCGACCGCTCCATGCTGATCGGCGCCGGCTCCTACAAGGGCGGCTCCGTCACCAACCACTTCCCCGGCCGGATCGACGACGTCCGCCTCTTCGACCGGCCGGTCTCCGCCCATGAGGCACAGCAGCTCTTCCAGCAGCGCCCCGTCCTGGCCGGGCGCTGGCAACTGGATGAGTCCACCCCGACCGAGGACGCACCCGAAGGCGCCACCGACCGCACGCCCGACTCGGGCCCCTCCGGCATGGACGCCCTCCTGCACAACGGCGCGCAGCTGGATCCCTCGGCCGCCTTCATGGGCGAGCAGGGACTCCTGCTGGACGGCAAGCGCGCCCACGCCACCACCACGGGCATGCCCTTCAACACCGACGAGAGCTTCACCCGGTACCGGGGGGCGATCTGGATGGATAGTGGTCCTTAAGGGTATATCCGGGTCAACGGAGGCACTTTCGTGCCGGTGGGGTAAGGGCGTCGCATCGCGAGCGCCGTCGTACTGGTCGCGCTGCGCCGGCTGTCCGACGAGGGTGGCGCCACCGATCAGGCGCGCGGCCTCCTGGCCGGGTCCGGCACGGGCATCACGGCCGAGATGGCGCTTGGCCGCTGGAGCCGCACGCCGCGACCTTTGTGGAAGGAAACCCGATGACCGAGCACTTCTACCCTGTTCCCCCACCAGCGGACAGCGGCCTGATCGTGCGCCCCGGCGACGGCCGCACCCTTCGTACAGCCGCCCAGCACGTGACGTTCAAGGTGACCGGCGGGCAATCGCGCTTCTCATCGAGCTTCGAGGTGCTCGTGTCACCGGGCTTCGATGTCGGCGCGCACGTCCACGCGCACAGTGAGGAACTGTTCTACGTCCTTGAGGGCGAACTCGACGTTCTCGCCTTCGAACCGCGGATGCGCACCACGGACGGTTGGCGGGAGTGGCAGTCGCCGAAGGGTGAGCGTGTGGTCCGTGCCACGCCCGGCACGGTCATCATGGTCCCGCCCGGCTGTCCGCACGCCTTCGCCAACCCCACCGGCGTCCCGGCCCGGATGTTCTTCCAGTCCTCCCCACCCCCGGACCACGAACGCTATTTCGAGGAACTCCTGGAGATCCTCTCCGCCGACGGGCCCGTGGACCACAGCGCCATCGCCGCACTGCGCCGCCGCTACGACATCGAGCAGCTCACACCGCTGCGCCATACCCAGCCGACGAGGAGTCAGTAATGCAGGACGAGCCCGCCCCTTTGTACGAGGTGTCAGACTTGACCGCCCTCGACTTCGACCCTTTTCTCCGCGAGGCGCTGCAGAGCGAACCGGTCATCCGGATTCGGCTGCCACACGGAACTCCCGGCGAGTGCTGGCTGGCGACACGGCACGACGCCGTCCGGTTCGTCACCTCTGACCCCAGGTTCAGCCGCGACATCGTCGGCCGGCCGCTGCCCAGCATGAACCGATACCTCATCCCTCTGGACCGTGCGGTCAGCTTCGTCGACCCGCCCGACCACGCCCGCGTCCGCTCCGTGGTCTCCTCGGCGTTCAACCGCTCCAGCGTGGCAGCCCTGCGCCCCCACGCCCAGGCCGTACTCGACCCGCTCATCGACTCCATGGTCGCAGCCGGACCGCCCGCTGACCTCGTCCAGCACGTGACCTCTCAGTTTCCCATGCATGTCATGGGAACTGTGCTGGGTGTGCCGGAAGCCGACCGGCCGCGCCTGCGCACGTGGGCGGACGCCGTGCTGACCCGGGCGAAGGATGAAGCGGAGGTCGAACGCGCGGGGCAGGCCAAAGAAGAAGCCCGCACCTTCTTCCGCGAACTGGCCCGCGAACGCCGGTCCCAGCCGCAGGCCGACCTCATCAGCGAACTCGGAGCCGCTGTCGACAGCGGCAAGATCGAGGAAGAAGAACTCCTCGCCCTGGCCACGCTGATGGCGCTCAACGGCTGGCACGCGGTACGCAACCACACCTCCAACATGGTCTACCTCCTGCTCACCGACGACAGCCTGAAGAACCGGCTGCGCTCCGACCCTGATGCCGTACCGGCGGCCGTGGAAGAACTGCTGCGCTGGATTCCCCACAAGCACGGTGTGGGGCAAGCCCGCATCGCCACCGAGGACGTCGAGGTGGGAGGCGTCCTGATCCGCCGGGGCGAGGCCGTCTACGTCTCATACGTGGCAGCGAACTGGGACGAAGGGTGCTACCCCGAACCGCACCGGATCGACATCGACCGCAAAGGCCCGCCCCACCTGGCCTTCGGCTACGGCCCTCACACTTGTGTGGCACCGCTGCTGGCCCGTATGGAGGCCGAAGTGCTGTTGACCACTCTCATCACACGCCTCCCCGACCTGAGGCTGGCCATCGATCCTGCACACGTTCCCTGGCAGAAGGACGTACTCATCCGAGGACCGGTGGAACTGCCGGTCACCTGGTAGAACACCAAGCCCCGCGACATGACTTCGCCGGGCCGTTCGCGTTCAAAGCGGCGGATCACGGTGTCGATGGCCCACGACCGGGCCATCCTCGGTTACTGACTTGGGCTTGTGAGGCTGAGGCTGATGCGGGCTCTGCGGAAGACCTGCCACGACTTCAGCCGTGTCATGCCGCGTTCGACGAGGGCTCGGGCCTGCGCCGGTGCGCGGTTGACGGTGCACCGGGGGAGAGGCTGCTGTGGGTGTGATGTCCTTTTCGGTTCGCCAGGTTGGTGTGGATTCTCCGGTGATTTCGTGGCTCATTTTGTTGGCCATGGCTCAGTGAATCATTGCCCGGGAGTGCTGGGGGCAGGGCTTCGTAGTCACGGGCCAGGCGGTGCTGCATCAGCCGGCCGACCGTACGCTCCACCACCCAACGCTTCGGCACGGGGCTGGAACCCGGTGTCCGGGGAACGCCTGACGGTCTCGGCGTCGATCCCCCGGCGGGCACCGTGGTTGATGACGGAGGTCTGGTAGCCGCCATCGGCCCAGACCTTGGCCACCTCCGGGTGCGAGGCGGCGACCTGGTCCAGGAGCTGCTTGCCGCCGGCCGAACCGTGCACCGACGCGGCGGTGACGATCACAGCAAGCAGCAGGCCGAGCGTGTCCGTGGCCAGGCGGCGCTTGCGTCCCCTGATCTTCTTGGCCGCATCGGTGCCCTGCCCCGTCTCCGCGACACTGCTGGAGGTCATCACGCTCTGGGCGTCCACGACAGCCGCGGAGGGGGCCGGTGACCGCCCCCGCGCGCGACGGGTTGTGTCACGCGGCAGGTCGTGTACCCGCTCGGTGGTGCCGTCGGCCTCCCACTTCGCGTAGTAGTCGTAGACGGTCTTATAGGGCGGGAAGCCGTGCGGCGGGTACTCCTACGGGATGCCGGTGCGGTTCACGTACAGGATCGCGTTCACGGTCTCGCGCAGGCCGTGCACCCGTGCACCCGTGCCGCCGTCCCCGGCCCCTACGCCTCCCTCGCCACGCGGTGAACACCGGCTCGATCAGGGCCCCGGGCATCGGACATGTCACTGCGATACGGGCGCCGAGAAGTCACACGCCACGCAACGCCCCGGCCACATGACAGCCACCCGACCCGATCAAATCACCCACAACCCAGATCGGATGCCCTCTCAGAGGGGCAGGGGGTTGACGGCCGCGGGCGGGCAACTGTTCAGCCCGGCCCGTCCGACTCCGCATTGCCGAGATCGCTCATGAACTCCGCGACGACGGCCTGCTCATGATGGGGGACGGGCGGCAGCTTGACCGGTCGGCCCCGGTCCGGTGAGCGCTCGGCCAGGGAGCGCCATGCCGCCTCCCGCGCCTGGGTCAGCTGCTCCCGTACCCGGTCGACGGCCCGGAACTCCTCCTCGTGCAGCAGGTGGGCATCGTTGTCGGCAAGGAAGCTCAGCAGTCCTTCGAGGAAACCGATGCTGGTCTCGCGGAGGCCCCCGGGATCGGCGGCGAGTTCACGCAGTTCCTCCAGGGCGCGCTCCACCATGTCGTCCAGCAGCGTCCCCTCGGCGAACCATCCGATCGGCTCATCGAGATGCGCATACCAATTGTTCACCGCGACCCAGCCGGTGGACACACGCTCCGAGATCTGGCCGCTGACATGGTCGTCGACCAGGGCGCGGAACTCGTCGGAGACCTCCTGCGCGATCAGCCGACTGCCGTCCAGCGAGTTCGCGAGCCGGAGCAGACCCTTCGTATTCTCCGACCATCGCGGCAGTTCCAGGACCCGTTTCGCCACGTAATCCGCCAGTGACGAGGAACCTATGGTCTCCGCGGTGTCGAGGGCCCACTCAAGATGGTCCTCTCTGCCATCATCCACGGTGTCCTCGGCCCCGAGCACCGCGGAGGCCAACTCCTCCCTGAGCTGACTTAGTTGTACGAGAATGGCACCGCCGTCCGCCAACCGTCCGGCCTCCACGAGGCGTTCGACCTGCCGCATGTCACCGCAGGAGGCGAGCAGTGCATCCAACTGCCCCCGGCCGGCGGCGAGATGGAAGCGGAAGTAGTCGGCGATCGACGGTTGTGCAAGGAGACGGAGCCTCCGTCGATGACCAGCATGGTTCCGTCGAGCACTTGGAGCGCGTGACGGAAGCGGCGGCCGTCCGCCTCCCGGTCCAATTCCGTGCGATACCAGGTCCACGTCTCCTCCAGTTCGGCGAGTCCGACAGACTCGTACGTGAAGAGGATCTCCAGCAAGTGCACGGCGTCGTCGGTGAGTTCGTTCTCGACGATGCGTTCCCAAATCCGCCGGGGGATTGTTCAGGTTGGCGACCACGGCGGTGGCGACGTCCGGTTCGCGCTTCAGGTCGATGCGCAGAGTCTCCTCGATCAGGCGCGGGCTGAAGTTGCGGTGCCGAACCACGGGCAGCCAAGCCTTGCGGGCGGCGAACTGCCGCTTCTGTCGCGGACGGAGAGCCGAGCGGTGGATGTGGTTGTAGAGGATCCGCCCGCGGGTCAGCGGGTCCAGGTCTGTGAGGCGAATGCTGGTGAGAGCGTCCCGCACATCGTCGGTGGCCAGCCGATCGTGCTTGCGGCGCGCCTCCCCCAGGATGTAGTCGCGGGTCGTCATGACCAATGCCTTGTCTGGCGCGTCTCGTATCTCGCGCAGCACGGACAGCAGGCGCGCGTCCTCGTTCTTGCCGAGCTGGGGCAGCAGCGTGGTCTGGCCCAGGAAGTCGTCGTAGAGAAAGAGTTGGGGGCACACCGTCGCGCCAGAGTTCTGTGACCTCGTCGATGTCCTGGCTGACCTCGTGCACCTCCCAGCCATGGCCCATCCGCCAGGCGGCGAGCATGCGCGCGACCGTGGTCTTCCCGGCACCGGGGATGCCGGTCACGATGCACACGTGCTGCTCGTCGAGGAGCCGCCGGGCACGCGCGAAGCCCTCGTGCGGGACGAACGTTCGGGCCACCTTCCCCAGTTCGCGCCGCAGCCAGTCGGAGCGCAACAGCGGGCCCTTGTGCAGCAGTGCGCCGAGTGCCGCCGTTCCGCTGAGCCAGAGCCGGAAGTGCCGCTCCACCAGCTGCGGTCGTTCCCGCAGGGCGGCCACGATGTCATCCACGCCGTGGATGTCCTCGGTGGACCGGATGTACGGGGCGAAGGCGGCGCGCAGCATCTCCTTGGCGTCGACGGTCAACTCGACGGTGGTGGCGAGGACATAGCGGGCCGGTTTCAGAGCGGCGACCTTTGACCCCGGCGTTTCCGGTGAAGCTGCCGGCCAGCTGAGCGCGGTCGTGTGAGGCCGCGCCGGCCGGTGGGCAGGGTGGAGGGCCCGACCCCGCGTCGGGCCCTCCCAGGTCCTCCCCGGTCCTCCCCGGCAACGGCCGGGGAGTTCGGTTCTGATCCCGGGAAGCCGTCAGCTTTGGGGTGCGTCGACGAGCAGGTGGATCCCGTCGATGAGTGCTTGCGTCTGCCAGTCGGGCCAGTCCTGGATCCTGCCCGCGAGGTGCTTGGTGAGCGCGTCCCGGAGCAACGCCACAGCTTCGGTTCCCTTCGGGGTCAGCGAAAGCAGCGTGCTCCGCCCGTCTTTGGGATCGGGACTGCGCGCGAGCAGCCCCGCGGCTTCGAGTCGGTCGGCATAGCGGCTCGTTCCGGAGCGGTCGATTCCCACCTCGTCGGCCAGGTGGGCCGCGGTCTGCGGCCCGAGCCGGGCCAAACCGCTGAGCACAGGGTAGGTCTGGCGATCGACCCCGACCGGGGCGGCGTCGAGGACCGCGTCGTACAGCGCGCTGCGGTTCCGCCTCAACAGCAACCGCCCCAGTGCTTGCTCCAGATCCCGCGCCAAAGCCATGTCCGCCATGGGGGCATGATACGTGCGGCTCGCATGCATCGTGTCCTCCTGGGATCCGAGGCAGAGTCGTTGTCGAGGGGCACGTCGTGGACTCCTACCGGCCGCCGTTCGCCCCTCCCTCGTGCGCACGGTCGAGCTGCTCGGGCTGCGCTCCGGCGCGTGGGTCATCGTCGTCGGCGCCGGTCCGTGCACGATCGGACTCCGTCGGCGTCTCCTCCGTCGGCGTCGGCTGGGGAGAACCAGCCGGCAGGAACCAGGCGAGCACAGCGGCGACGACGCAGATGCCGGTGGAGGTCCACAGCACCGACGTGTAGCCGCCCTCCGTCGGGTGGCCTGTGCCGCCGAGGTGGGCGGCCAGGACGGTAGCGGACAGCGCGCTGCCCAGGGAGTAGCCGACGAAGCGGAGTACCTGGAAGAAGCCGATGGCGCTGCCCGTCTCCCGGGCCGGAACAGACTGCGCGATCAGGCCGGGAATTGCGGCAAAGGTCGTGCCCAGGCCCACACCGAGGATGCCGGTCATCACGAAGGCCTGCCACAGACTTCCGTGGAAGAGGGCGAAGAAGCCGGAACCGAGTGCCGCGACGAGACAGCCCAGCGTCAGCACCGCCCTGATTCCCATGCGGGCCACCAGGCTCGGCAGGACGCGCGAGCTGGCGAACATGAGGACGGAGAGCGGGATCAGCACGAGCCCGGCCACCAGAGCGGACGCGGAGAACCCGAATCCGCCCGAGCGCGGGGACTGAACGAACTCCGTCATCCCCGTGAGCACCATGTACATCGCGGCACCCAGCACCAGGGCGCAGATGTCCCCGGACAGTACCGAGGGGTGGCGCAGCAGCCGCAGCCGGACCAGCGGGCTGGCCGCGCGCAGCTGCTGGACGCTCCAGATCACCAGCAACAGAGCCCCGGCCACCAGCAAGCCGGTGATCGCAGGCGAACCCCAGCCCCATTCCGAGCCCTGGGACACGCCCACCATCGCGGAAACCAGTGCCAGCGCGAGCAGAACGGCGCCCGGCCAGTCGAGTCGGCGGGGGTCGTGCCGCTCCCGGCTCGGCGGCACGATCACGGCGACGCACGCCAGGGTCAGACCGGACACGGCGGTCCCGAACCAGTACGCGCCCGAGAGCCCCCATATCCCGGCGATCAACCCGCTGATCGGGTATCCGGCGCCCAGGCCTGCCGCGGCCGAGACAGACAGCAGCGCGATCGTCGGCGCCACCTTGGCCTGCGGCAGGGCGTCCCTGGCTGTCGCGATCGCCAGGGGTGCCAGTCCCAGCCCGACGCCTTGCAGCCCACGGCCGACCAGCAGCATTCCCATGCCGTCGGCCAGCGTGGCCACGACACCGCCCGCGGTGACCACGGCCAGGCCGCCGAGCAGCGTCGCCCGCCGTCCGGGACCGTCCCCGAGCCGGCCCAGAACCGGTGAGCCGACCGTTCCGACCAGCAGAGCGACCGTCAGCGACCACTGCGCCGTACTCAGCGACACATCGAAGTCCCGGGCGACAGTGGGGATGAGCGGGGCACCGAACGAGCTGACGATGCTCGAAACCAGCGTGGCCAGTACGAGAACCGGCCCGATCAGTGCGCTGCGACGCACCCCGCTCATCACCGGACCTCGGAGTGGGGCGGTCGTGTGCCGAGCAATGCCATAGTGTCGCCGCCCGTCAGATCTCCCCTGAAAAAACTGCGTGCGGTTCGCACGCAGTTTCCACTGTACGCCCACTCGCCCCGCTCACCGAAGGTCCGGCGGCCGGTCGACTTGACCGGAGTGCGCGAGCCGGGGTTTCCCGGTCCGGATGCGCCGCCGTCAGGCTCGGCAGGTCAGTGGCCGGCCGCCGTTGAAGACGAGGTCGCCGCGACAGATGCTGCGGTCTGCGTGGCCTGCTGGGCGGTGCGGCCGTCGGTGTGCTCGGTCCTGCTCGGCAGGATCGCCTCGCAGTCGTACCACCAGCGGCCGTCGCGGGTGCGCGTGCGGCTGGTGACGACGACGTCCAGCTCCTCGTCGGGCAGGGTGGCACGCGCCCATGGCCCCGCTCGGGGCCCACCGACCCCAGTCGGCCCCCGCGCACCCACTGCTGTTCGTCGTTCATGCGGGGACGGTGAAACTGGGCGCGCGGGGGCGCCCCCAGGCCAGGCACACGGCTCGTAAGACCGCTGCCATGGCGAACGTGATCGACCCCGAGAGACACAGAGACCTTCTCCAGTTCCAGCAAGCCGTCTTCGATGCGGACGCCGAACTGACGGCTTATACCGGGGAGGACGCTGCACCCCTGCGCGAGCAGGTTCGGCAGGCCGCTGCCGCACGGGATGAAGCGCTGCGAGCCAGCGGTCTGGTGAACGAACACGGCTGGTTCACTGCGGACCAGGACCTGAAGAGGGCGACACGTGCAGCCGTGGCCATGGGCTGAGCGCCCGCAGGTCAAGAGCGGCTGCAAGAGCCGGCTGAACCCCGTCGCCCTACCGGGACCTCCCGCCGCGTCGGGGCCGTGGCGGCGAAGGAGGGGTCCGGATTGATGTCGCGCGTCTGCCCCGGAGTTTCCTGCGTCGGCCTGGCCGTTGGCCGCGGCCGGGCGCCGTTGAGGGGCCGTACGTGCGCCACTCGGGTGTGGAACGGTGTGGGCCTATGGATGCCTGGGCCTGCTGGAGCGCTGAGTTGACTTGCGCGGTAGTGGCAGGGACGCCTCCCCCCGTCATCGGCTGGGGTGTGGGGCTTCCGTCGCTGAGCTTCGCGATGCCGCGTTGCAGCTCGTTGATGGTGGAGACGAGTGCGTCCAGCCGTTCGGTGAGGTCCTCGTCGGGCGGACCCTGAGCCCTCAGGTTCTCGCGCAGGGCGTGGAAGCGCCGGGCGAGATCGCCTTCCGAGTCCCCGGGGGCCATCACGTGCTCGGCTTGCGATGCTGAAGATGTCTTCTTCGGTATCGGTGATGGTGGTACGGGCTCGGGAAGCGCGGTGAACAGTACGAGTTGAGTCCAGTCGTCCGGGGTCGGGCGGCGCTGCTGCTCGCCTGTCTCGGGAGGAGGGGCACCCGGCGGCGTCGGGTGCAGGCGCCGAGTGCCGTCGTCTTCAAGTTCCGTGGAGGACGCCTCGTTTTCTGTGTGCGGGCCCTCGGCAAGGTCACCAGGCGTGTCCGGAGTGGTGGATGCTGGACTCGCGGGGGCTGCGTCTCGGCAGCGCTGGTAGACCATCGCCGTCAGTTCCTGAGCCAACTCCCCTTGAAGCTCGGGCGCGTCGAAGAACACATCCCTCAACGCTGAGCCGTCGCGCTGAGGGTGGGTGATCCAGTTGTGAAGCCAGGTGGCGAATCGACCGGCGAAATGGTCGGTGTGGACCGCGCCCATTGGTGCACCCGGTCGTCCGCGGTGGCCGCGGCCACGAGTACCTTCCGCTCCGCTTCGAGTTGCGCCCGGGTCGGTAGGGGAGTGTGGGCACCGGCGGCTCTGGCTGCGTAGGGGGCCCCGCCGTAGAGGATCTCCGCGGGCCCTGGGGAGTGGGGACCCCGGACTTCTGGGACCGCCCGCTTGCCGACCGCGTCCAGGAGCCCGCCCACCACCAGGCGTCCCAACCCCGGGTCGGCGTGCCTGAAGCGGTGCATCGAGATGTCGCGGCCGTCGAGCGGTGCGCCGCCCGAGGACGATGGGCAGAGGCCCATGCGAGGGCACACCGTCTGTCCACCGTCTCCGTATCGCATGCTGGCGCGGACACCCCCACACCATCTGTGCTGACGAGCTGCGTGGACACCTCATGCACCTGCAAGGCGACGACTACGCTGCGCTGCGCTGGTACCTCCACACAACGGCGTGCTGGCGCAGGGCGGTCGGAACGGGAGACGAGCGCACCAGGGCATCCGCGAAGCGCGTGGCGGCGCTGTGGCCTCGCGCACGGTGCGACGCTACGGACGCCGACAAGCAGTCCGTACGCTTCATGCTGGACTGATCTTCGGACCGGACAGCAGGGAAGCTCAGCAGCTGAAGAACCGGGGACCAGGAAGCGAGGCTTCCGCGTATGCACCAGGCGAGTCCCGAGCGTCTCCAGCCCCGGCAGGAGCCGAGACGTGGCGAGGGGCGAACACGTGTGAGTGCCACAGCAGTTTGAAGGACGCCGCACAGCGCAGCCTGCCCGCTCCGGCCGGGCTGGAGCGGGCAGCTGAAGGGGAAGCGCGATCCTGGTCAGCACATGGTGGCCACTTCGGGGGCGGCGCAGCGTGAAGGGTGTAGCGCAGCGACGTCCTTCGGCCGTCGCGTTGAGACCAGCGAACGGTCAAGGCCCCTTTGACTCGCACGGCATGGCCGACACGGTCAGCACCACGTGTGCGGCGGCCGTCGTGGAAGCACAGCAGCCCAACCGTGATCACGGCCTCAGCACTGCCTCGGTGCCACCGTCCCCGGCACTCCAGGGCTCCCTGTTGGAGGGCAGCGGTGATCCGGGCCGGTTCCCTCGCGCTATCTGGCCCCAGGGCGAGCACCTCCCCGTTCCGTGCCTCCCACACACCGCCTGGCCCACCGGTCGACTGCGGGGGAACGGGCCTCTGCTCTGGCGGTGGAGCCGGCGTTCGGCCGGGAAGATGCGTGCCCAACCCCCCTGAACGTGGGGCCGGAAGCTGGCGATGACGAGGAGCCCGCTGGAGGACCGAAGAGGGCGAAGGAAACGAGGACCAGGAGCCCGCTGACGCTGCTGATGGCTACCCCCCCGAACGCAGTCTCTCTTCTCCCGACGTCGAGGCAGGGAAGGCGGTGAAGGACCGGGGCCGGACAGCGGCGGACCAGGTAGCACGCGCTTACCTTCTTCCTCGGGTGAGCGTGAGGAGAGCCCGCAACGAGCAAGCCCGGGGAGCATCAGATGCGGAGACGGGACTGCTCGGCCCGCGATACTCGGTCTCTTCCGGGCGGCGCCGGAGAGAGACAGGCGGGCATCCAGCGAGGACTATGGCGGCGTAACCGTCCGCCTTCCGGTCACAGACGGTCGTACGGTCGCCGTGCTTTGTGAAGTACACGGCCGAGCCGTGGCCTTTGTCGGAGCTGTACCAGGGACCGTACTCCGCGGCCGAGGCCGGGCTCGCCATCAGCACCGTCGATGCTGCCGCCGCAAGGATGCCGGGCACGACTCGCGTGGCGAGCCTGCGGTCGCGGCGCGGTCGCGTGTCAGGCGGGGGCGTTGTCGAGGAAAGTGCGGGAGATGGCACCGTGCCTCCGATCACGGTGGGGGCGAATCTCACGGTGCTCTCGGACACAGAGATGAATGACTCCGAATCGGGATTCGTGCAGCAGCACCGCATGGGTGCGTTCCGCGTGATTCGGGAACGCCGGGGAATACCCTGGCGTGCCGCCGCCGCGTTTCGAAATGGGTTGCCACATGGGCAACTTCCCACGGCCTTCGTTTCCACTGCCGATACGGAAGTCACTTCAGGTCCATGTGCGGATGTCGGAATGGCGGTCCGAACTTGTGCTCACGGTGCGCTAACGTCCTCCGGCGATATGTGCGCAGTCGGCCGGCCCGGTTCAGCGAGCAGTGTTCAAATCCGCCGCGGCAGGTGCGCATAGGTCCGAACTAGGCGTTCCGGCGCCCTGGAAGCGCACACCTTCGCAGGTGGCAGGCGTGAGCACGGTCTCCCCGTCGGCGATTGCGGTCATACGGACCCGGTCTTCTCGCCGCGCGGAACCAGCGAACTCACACATGTCCTCCGCGACCGTCGCCTCGTGCCACTCCGGTGCTGAGCGTGGAGACGTGCGCACGTGTCCGGCCTGCTTCCTGCTCCCCGGCTGCCGCAGGTGGTGGTCGGGCCCTGGCTAGGAGCTGACCGGCGGGAGTGGCGGGGCCTCAGGCAGGGCCGAGGAGGCCGCGCAGGTCGGTGATCTCGTAGCCGCGGTCGCGGCAGGCGTCGATGATCCGGGGCAGTGCCTCGGCGTCGAGCACGGTGTCCTGGCCTTCCGGCGCACCCACGTGCATCTGGAGGATCGCGCCCGGGCGCAGCGCTTCCACCGCTCGCCGCACTGCCCTCCGCACGGTCATGCCGCCACGGGTGCCCTTCCAGCCGTTGGTGTCGGTGGTGAACTCGATGTCGGCGAAGCCGAGCCGGTTGACGTCCGCGATCGCCCGGGGAGTGGTGGCGCCGTAGGGGAAGCGGAAGAACGGCAGCGGCGCGGTCCCGGTGGCGGCGCGGAGCGCGTGATCGGCCCGGAGGACCTCTGCCGCCCGCTCGCCAGGGGTGAGCTTCTCGATGTGCCGGTGGCTGTAGGAGTGGTTGCCGATGCCGTGTCCCGCCTCGGCGAGGGCGCGCGCCGCGGCGGGGTGGCGCTCGGCGAAGTCGCCGGTGAGGAAGAAGGTCGCGGGCGCGTCGGCCCGGCGCAGGGCGCGGAGCACCGTCCCGATGCCCTCCGCGTTCCAGGCGGCGTTGAAGGTCAGGGCGACCACGTGCCGGTGGGTGCGGATCGTGCGGTTCTCCGAGCCGTAGAGCGCGTGCACCGGGCCGGACTCCGGGCGGTGGTGAGGGTGGCGGTCGTCGGCCGTCGCCGCGGCGGAGGCCGTCCCGCCCAGCAGGGCCGCCGCGGCCAGCGCCGCGCCCGCCAGCGCCGCGCCCGTCACCCGCGCCGTTCCTGCCGTCCGAAGTCGCACCCGGCCTGCCGTCCGAAGTCGCACCCGGCCACGGTAGCGGCGCCGGGCCCCGGGACGTGGTTTCCGATCGGGTGATCCCCCGGCCCGCGTCCGCTCCGGGGCACGTGACGCGGCATGATGCTGGGCGGATGCCGAGCATCGACCGACATCTGCTGACGCGCCGTCACCTCCTGGGGGCGGGCGGCGCCGCGCTCCTGAGCCCCTGCGCCGCCCTCTCCTCCTCCGCCGCCCGTGCCGACGCGCTGCCCGAACCCGCGCGTCATGACGTCGCGGGGCCGAAGACCCTGGCGCTGACGTTCGACGACGGTCCCAGCCCGCTGTTCACCCCGGGTGTCCTGGGGGTGCTGGCCCGGTACGGCGTCCCGGCGACCTTCTTCATGCTGGGCGCCAATGTGGCCAGGTACCCGGCGAGCGCGCGTCAAGTGGCGGAGCTCGGGCACGCCTTGGGCAACCATGCGTGGTCGCACCCCGATCTCCGGGACCTTCCGGCGCCACGGGTGCGGGACGAGATCCGCCGTACCCAGGACGTCATCGGCGGCACCACGGGCCGCACCCCCACCGTCTTCCGCGCCCCCTACGGCCGCTTCACCCCCACGGCGCTGGCGGTCTGCGCGGAGCTGCGGCTGCGGCCCGTCTCCTGGTCGGTCGACCCGGCGGACTGGTCCAACCCCGGCGTCGGCCGCATTGTGCGGACCGTCCTCGCCGAGGCGCGCACCGGGTCGATCGTCCTCCACCACGACGGCACGCTCAGCCAGGGTCCGTACCCCGAGTCCGAGGGACGCCACGACCGCACCCAGACGGTCGAGGCCCTCGCTCTCTACCTTCCTCAGCTCCTCGACGCCGGGTACCGCTTCACAGCGTTGGAATAGCCAGATGGAGGAGTTGGGCGAACTGGAGGAGGGCTAGGACAGATCCGCCGACACGCCTTAGTGGTAGGGGTCGACGGGTGGAGCGGTTCCCCCAGGTTCGGGGAGCAGGGGGTTGTCGAGGCGGATGAAGGTCTCAGCCAGGCTGTCGAGGACAGTGACGGCTTCCGGAACAGGGACGAACCGACGGTCAGGCGGGCGCTTGGGGGGGCGGATCTCTGGCTCTTACTCAGCACTCGACACCTCGTCGTCCGAGGAATAGCGGTCCGGCGGCATCAGGGCCAGAGGGCCGTGAACGCCGTCCAGCCACCCGACACCGTAGGTGTTGTCCAGTGCCTCGGCGAGCACTTGGGCTGGGAGGCGGAAGAGGTTGATGGTGACGCGCTCTTCTGCGTCGACGCATATGCGGCCGGTGTCTCCGTCGAGGAAGAGGAGTTGGACGGAGCAGCAGGTGGTCTGCTCGGGAGGCAGGAGGGTGAGGTGGTAGGGACGGAAGGCGACGGCCAGTGCCCGCGCCGCTGCGTCCTTGCTCGTTGTGTAGGCGGAGGCCCATTCCTGGAGGGCGCTCGTGGTTGCGGGCCGCACGGTAACCCCTTTCCCTGTAACGTGCCGCCACTTTGGGGTAGTTGACGGCTATGGGGGGATTTCCCGAAAGTGCATCGGACCGTGCGTTGCTGGCCTTCCGTTTTCAATGTGCTGGCGCTGGAGGCGTCACCATGTCGCCCCTGGATACGGCCGCGCCGTCCGCGCGCCCTGCGCCAGGACGTCCGCAGGGGTCATGACTTCCGCCCGTAGACGGGGTCGTCGCGCTCGTACCGATGGCCGCTGGCGGTCTTGGCGGCCTTCTCGTCGGTGACTGCCCAGGTGTATGCCGTATCGCACCACGCGCACTCCACGTTGCACCCGAAGGTCCTCAGGAAGAGGCAGTGCCTTCCGGCCGCGGCCCCTCACCCTGCAGAGTCGGCCCGAACACCTGACTGACTTGGAGCAGCGTCTCCTCGTTGGTTTCCTGCCGGGGAGACGGCAGGTCCCGGATCTCCCTCATGCGCCCCTCGGAGGGAGGGGGCGTGTTCGGCGGGGCCGACGGGCGACCGGCGGCTGGCTCACGGTCGGAACTGGTGGCGGCGGGCATACGGAGGGCTGCGGCGGCATGTGTGCTCGCGGTGTGGTGGCGGCGCACGGGGGCGATGGTGGAGGCGGCACGAGGATGGGGCGTGGGCCTGGCAGGCCCGCTTGTAGGCTGCGGTCCCCGTAGCCGCGTGCTTCCCGTGGAGCCCTCTGTGTCGCTTCTCTTCGCTCGCTTCCGAGCAGTCGATCCCCTAGAGCTGCGCTCTCGCGCTGGTGCGGGGGTGGCCCGTGGCGATCAGTGATGCGGAGATCTCCCGCACGCACCTCGCGTACATCGAGCGCTACCCGGAAGAGGCCGTACTGCTGGCTGAGCCGGTGGAACGTCTGCGGCAGGGCAGCGACTTCGACTCGCGGCGTACCTTTCCGGTGCACGTGACCGCCGGTGCTCTCCTGGTCCGTGACGGGGTGGAGATTCTGCTGAGCGGGCACCGGGCGTACGGGCTGACGCTGCAGCCCGGCGGGCACCTGGAGCCGGTGGACACCACGCTGGTGGATGCGGCGGTGCGTGAGCTGGCGGAGGAGACTGGTACCGGTGCCGAGGCGGTGCGACCCGTCCCGCAGACCCCGGCCTACGTCGAGTACGGCTGTGCCGTGACACGGTAGTTGGAACCAGGAGGCGTGGTGACCTTGCGACCGGATTCCGTAGGTCACGCTTGTCGGAACCACATGGTCACGCTGCTTGCGACCTGCGGTGAATTGCCCTTCGTGTGGGAACCGGTAGCAGTACGCAGCGCTGCCCAGGGCGCCGAAGCAGCCGAAGCATGGGCCGGGACGGCCGCCACCGTCGATGAACCTGTTCGAGACGCGCGGGCGAAGCCGCCTCGCCCCGGCGGGTGATGACCGCCCGGGGCATCACCAGGACACTACGCCGGCGTCTTCGAAGAACGTGCCGGTCGGGCCGTCGTCGGGCAGGGTCGCCAGCTTGATGGCAACCGCCGCGCCCTGTTCGGGGGTGCGCACGCCACGGAAGCCGTTGAGGTCGGTCGCGACGTAGCCGGGGCAGCCCATGTTGATCAGGATGTTCGTGCCGCTCAACTCCCGGGCGTACTGCAGGGTGACGGCATTCAGGAACGTCTTCGACGGCGCGTACGCCACGGTCACCGGACCCGTCGTCAGCTCAGCGGCGGTTCCTGACTGCCGGGTGAGGGAGCCGACATTGCTGGACATGTTCACGATCCGCGGCGAGGCGGAGCGGCGCAGCATAGGCATCATCGCGTTGGTGACGCGGATGACGCCGATCACGTTGGTCTCCACGACCGTCCGGATGGTGGCGGGATCGACCCGGGTGGGCTCCTGCGGCATCCCGCCGGTGATGCCGGCGTTGTTGACGAGCACGTCGAGGCGCCCCGTCTGTTCCTCGATCAGCCGCGCGGCGGCGGTCACGCTCGCGTCGTCGGTCACGTCCAGTGGTATGCCGAACGCGTCGATGCCGACCGCGCGCAGTTGCTCCACCGCGGCCTCACGGCGCCGATCGTCTCGGGCGCCGACGCCGACGCTCCAGCCGAGGGCGCCCAGGCCCACGGCGATCTCGTAGCCAATTCCCTTGTTCGCGCCCGTGACCAGGGCAATCTTTCGTTCGCTCATAGGGACCATGCTGTCCTCGGACCCCGCCCGGGGTCCAAGACCGATCCGGTGGTCATCGATACTGGCAGGGTATTGATCCGGGATAGCGTGGCTGCATGGAGACCCGGGAACTGCGGTATTTCGTCGCCGTCGCCGAAGAGCTGCACTTCGGGCGCGCAGCGCAGCGACTCGGGATCGCGCAGCCGCCCTTGTCGCGGGCCATCCAGCAGCTCGAACGCCGGCTCGGGGCAGCGCTGCTGGATCGGACCAGCCGCGCCGTCACGCTGACCGAGGCCGGCTCAGTGCTGTTGGTCGAGGGCCGGGCGGCCCTCGATGCGGTCGGCGCCGCCGAGCGTCGGACCCGCCGCGCCGCCCCTTCCGCGACCGGCCGTCCCGGCCTGGTCCTGGTGACGAAAGCCAGCGCGTCCCGCGAACTGCTGGCAGAACTGCTCGACGCGTACGCCGCCGAACCCGGCGCTGTCCCCGTCGATGTCATCCTGTGCGGCCCGGCCGAGCAGGAACGACTCCTGCGCGACGGCCGGGCCGACGTGGCGCTGCTGCACCGGCCGTTCGACTCGACGGCCGGGTTCCACACCGAAGAGCTCAGCACGGAGGGCCAGGTGGCGGTCCTGCCGGCCGGGCATCCGCTCACGGTCCGGGCGCAGGTACTCATGGCCGACATCACCGGGCTGCCGGGCCTGCCTCTGCCACGCTGGCCCGACCCCGACGGCACCTATCCGCCCGGCCCCGGCCCGCAGGTCCGCGACCACGCACAGTTGCTGCAGCTCGTCGCGCTCGGCCGGGCCTGCGCGGTCTCACCGGAGTCGTGCCGGGCCCAACTACACGGTGACCTCGCCGCCGTGCCCGTGCTGGACGCGCCGAAAGTCACCACCGTCATCGCCTGGCCCCCGCACAGCCGGTCCAGAGCCGTCGCCGACCTCGTCCGGACCGCGACACGTCTCTAACGGTTCCCACATGCCTGGCCAGGTTCCACCTATCGTGCCCCGGCTCAACGGCAAGGTCCCGGCGCGGCCGGCGAAGAACGAGCTGGAGCACTACCACCTCGACTTTGGGTTCGCCTTCAGGACGGCGCAGGCGCGGGTGGGGCGGATCCAGGAGTCCGAGGTGACGGGTGCCGGCTGGTATCCGCTCGCCGATGCCGAACGGCTGGTTGGGGGCCGCATCGCCTGCGCGGTGAGTTCCTCGGCCCGCATCGGCTGACGGGGTCCGTCGGCGACGTGCAGCCCTCACCGGGGCGCGGGTGAGGTTACGCGGCCTCGCGGTCGTGATTCGCCCGCCGAGTCGCGCGCGCCGCGGGCGTCGCAGCGGCTGCGAACGGTTCCGTAGGGGAGGCTGCTGTAGGGCTGTTCATTCGCATGACGCCTTCTGGTCCCGGCAGGAGCGGCCGGTGATCCTGCGAGTCGCCCCGAAACCCGGCCGGCAGTTCCGGTCCGAACGACAGCTGATGCGCAACGAGTACGCGTCCGTGCCTTACCTCGCGGTGATCGCGCCGCTGATGCCGCGGGTCATCGCGGGGGACTGGTCGCACGAAGTGATCGGCCGGGACTGGATGGTGCGGAGTCTCCTCGACGGCGTCCCGCCCCCCGAGCATCTCGGCGGCTGTCCCCGTACGGCCTGGCCCACGTTTTTCCGGCAGTTGGGCAGCATCACCCGGTCCGTTCACGGCGTGGCTGGCCCGTACTTCGGTCCCGTGGACGGCCCGGGGTTCGCCACATGGAGCGAGGCGGTGATCGCGTCGCTGGGGGAGATCGCCGCCGACTTGGAGAGCGTCGGCCTGGACGCGGCCGACGTGCGGAAGGTCGCCGCGGTGGCCGCGCACGAGAGGGCCGTGCTCGACGAGGTCACCGAACCCAGGCTGCTGACAGGGGATCTCTGGACGGTTCACTGGGCAAGCCGGTTGTCGGAACTCGGATTGTCGGGATCCATACAGACCGGATCAGCGGACGGGGACGACCGTCAGGACGGCTCGTGCTAGGTAGCCATGGGCCCAAGCCACCTGCTCCCGCGTGCCCGGCACGCGGGAGCTCAGTTCCCGTCCGGTGCGCTGTCGCCGTATTCGGCGGAGCGGACGGTTTCCTCAATGACGATTTCGATGACCTGGTCACGGTCTGCCGCATCGAGCTCCGGTCCAGGCGGCCTGGAGTCCCTGTCGAGCCTGACCCGGACGTGGCGCGCGACCACCTCCGGGGACGGTGCGGGGGTGGTTTTCCGCAAGTCGCGGTAGACCGTCCAGGTCAGACCTGCGATGCTCACGATCAGCGCGCCCAGGGACACCGGGTCGATGTACTGGACGGGGCGGGAAGTGGTAGCCCGGACATGCAGGGCAGCCTCCACCTCGGCGGCGAGGGCGGGGCCGTTCGGTGCAGTCAGCCGGTTGGCGGCGGCCCGGGCACCGGTGGCTATCGGATCGGTCATCGATACGGTCTCCTGGAACGGGGTCGGGCGGGGTTCACACGTCTGCGGGCGGATCGGCGCAAAGGTACTCCCGTACAGGGGCAGGCAGTTCCTGCCCGGTCACCTCTGGCCAGACCTGGACCACGGTATCCATGCCCAGGTCCCGGGCCATCCGCTTCAGGTGCTCGGGTCCGGTGCCGGTTAGGGGATGCGGCACCTGATCGAAGAGCGCCACGCAGCTGACCGTCCACCTCAGGGCCTCCGCCGGCCGCCCCTGCTCCTCGGCGAGAAGCCCGAGCTGTGCGTAGGTGAGGGCCAGGCCAGGGTGGTCATCGAGGGGTTCCCTGGCGGCGAGGGTTTTGTTGTACCAGTCTTCGGCCCGGCCCAGCTCTCCGCGGTCCTGATCCAGAATGCCGAGCTGGTGATATGTGTCGGCGAGGCCGCGGCGGTTATCGAGAGACTTCTGGAACTCAAGGGATTTGTGGTACCAGCGCTCGGCCCGGCCCAGCTCTCCGCGGTCCTGATCCAGAATGCCGAGCTGGTGGTAGGTGGCGGCGCGGCCGTGGCGGTCGTCGAGTTCTTCATAGATGAGGAGGGATTGGCGGTACCACTCTTCGGCCCGGTCCGGCTCCCCCCGCAGCCGAGCAACGATTGCCAGGCCCTGGTATGTGTTGGCGAGGCCGGGACGGTTATCGAGAGGCTTCTGGAGTGCGAGGGATTTGCGGTACCAGCCCTCTGCCTGGTCCAGGTCACCTCGCAACCGGGCAACGATCCCGAGGCCGTAGTAGCACTGGGCGCTGCCCGCGCGGTTGCCGAGTTTTTTGCTGAGGTCGAGGGACTTGCGATACCAGTCCTCGGCCCGGTCCAGCTCTCCGCGGTCTTGATTCACGCGCGCGAGCTGGTGATAGGTGGCGGCGAGGCCGGGACGGTTATCGAGAGCCTTCTGGAGTGCGAGGGATTTGTGGTACCAGTCCTCTGCCTGGCCCTGGTCACCCCGCATCCGGGCAACGTTGCCGAGATTGAGGTAGACGGCGGGGAGATCGGCTTGCACAGCGGGTGACGTCGGCTGCTGTTCCAGGATGCGGAGAACCGTACGGTGGGCGCGTTCGGACTGTTCCAGGCGACCGGTCCGGGCCAGACGAACGGCCTCTGCGTTGGTCAGGAACAGCCACAGCGCGGCGGGCGGGTTGGAAGCGTCAAACGCAGTCCCCTCGGGCGGCTCCACAACGGTGAGGGCGCGATCCAGCCATACCCGGGCCTCTCCGGCCAGCCCTCGGGCATCCCAGTACATGATCAGCAGCGCGATGATTCCCGAGGCGGAGTACCACAGCCGGTGTTCGAGGGCGTAGCCGAGCAAGCTGCCCAGGGTGCGGCGCTTGTGGTCGATGATGGCCAGGGCGCCCTCGGTGTCCTGGCCATCATCGATTTGTTTGGCCAGCACGAGGCTGAAGGTGGCATGTGCCTCCAGCAGGGCGTGAAGTGTCGCGGTGGGCTCCTCGCCGGGGTCGGGTCGGCCTGCTGTGGAGTCGGGCAGGAGGCGAGCGAGGTAGGCGGGCAGGGCGGGGTGGATGCGGTACATGCCCGCCCCGAGAGAGGTGAGCAGACCCACGCCCGCTGCCCGGTCCAGCACGGCCGCCCATTGGTCGGCGGTGCGGTTCCGGTACTGCTCGGGCACCCCGGGCACCGCGGAGAACGCCGCCAGCACCCAATTACTGGTCACGTCGTCGATCAGCCCGAGTACGCTCAGCGCCTTCTGGTCGTCCGGGTGTAGATGGGTGAAGGAGTAGGCGACGCAGGCGGCCAGGGAGCCTGTCCGGCCGCCGTCCCCGGCACCACCAGTCGGCAACGGAGCCGTGCCTCGCAGGCCGGCCAGCAGTTTCTGCGCGCTGGTGGTCTGCAGGTGCGGCAGGGTCAGCCGCATGCTCAGCGGGTGCCCGTCCAGCCACTGCACCAGCTCTCCGAACGCCACGGACTCGCGGCGCCGACGGGCATTCGGATAGGGCGCAAGGAGCTGGTCGGCGTACTCGTTGGCCTCCTCGGGCTCCAACCCGCCTACCGTCACCCGGCCCACCACGTCCGGCCCGCCGAGCCAGTCCTCGGTGGTACGGCTGGTGATCACCACCATGCTGCGCCCACCGCCTGCGATGCGGCGCAGGAACTGACGGTGTTCGGTGCGCTCCTCCTCGTCCAGGGGCGGGGTGGCCTGGTGGGGATCGGGCATGGTGTGCACGGACTCGAAGTTGTCCCAGATCAGCAGCAGTCGCTTGCTGGCCAGGAGTTCTTCGGTCGCGGACCGGCGTTCGTCGCGGTCGAGCCGGGCGAAGCGGTCGCCCCATACTCGCTGTCCGATGGCGTCAATCATCCCGTCGACGCCGAAGGAGGCTACGCCGGGCTCGAAGGAATGCCAGATGACCCAGGAGGGGTCGTCCACCGCGCCGGTGTCGCGGTACCAGCGGCCGAAAGTCTTGGCCAGCTCGGTTTTGCCCGTCCCGCCGGGGCCATGCAGCACCACCACCCGCTGCCGTCGAGCCGCAACGTCCAGCAGGTACAACGGCGCGTCCCGGCCGACGAACTCTCCCACCCTGGCCGGCAGGCCGTCATCGCTGGCGGCTGCCACGTCTCGCGGGCGGGCCGCACCGTCCGCGCGCCGACGCATGCGGTCCAGCAGGTCCCCGACCGGTTCCCGGTCGCCGCGTGCGGTGTGCAGGCCGGGGAACTGCACGTCGCCGCGTGCGTACAGCACTGGGATCATCCAGTCGGCCAGCGGCAGCTGGCCCTTGGGGGAAGGCCGTCGGTCCGCCCTGGCCAAGCGGTAGCGACCGGCCGTCACCGCCTCGGCCAGCCGGTCGCCGGCGAACAGCCGCTCGTAGAAGGCAGTCATGAACTCAGCCGCCGCCACCGTGTACACGCTGTAGGCCATGGCGACCACCGCGGCCGTGCCCCCCTGCAGCAGGCGAGTTGCCACTGCTGCCTCTATCCGCGAGCCGACCGTCGCCGACTGGCAGGCGTTCAGCACCACTACCGGCACCTGGGCCACCGCCAGCACCCGCGCCACCCGGTCGGCCGCCACCCAGTCCGTGCCGCCTGCGGGATCTTCGAAGGCCAGCATCCCCTGCTGGCCGTCCCGGTGGGACGCCGTCTGCCCCCAGCCGATGCTGCCGGACCGGTCGGAGAGCCGGCCGAACACGCCGTGGCCGTCGAAGTGCACGATCTGGAACGGCTCGCCCGCCTCCTGCGCCGCGCGCAGCACCTGTTCCAGATGCTCCAGGGTCGGCGGGCGTAACACCACCAGCTCCACCTGCCCGCGCACCGCCTCCAGCCGTTGCAGCAGCGGCCGGGCGATCATCCGATAGCTCACATCCGCGGTGCCCTGCGGCCGCGAAATCACCATCAGCACCCGCAGCCGGGACCCGGCCACCCCGAACACCTGCCGCAGATCGGCAGCGGGCAGGCTGCGGGTAATCGCAGCCCCGTCCAGCACGAGCGGTGCGGGCCGGCCCGGCTCGGCCATCAACTCCCAGGGCAGGCCCAGCAGATCCGCCGATATCGAGCGCACCACGATCTCCACCGGTCCGCCGCCAGGGGCCTCGGCCCGTGCGCGCGCCCGCACCCACGCCTCACGGGCCGAACCGGTAGAGAAGGCCGCGTCGAAGATCTGCGCGCCCCACTCCGGTAGCCGCGCCGCTGTCCGCGGGCCGCGCTCGCCGTACACCCCGAACGGCGCTTGCAGGTACTTCTCCAAATACCAGCGCAGTTCCTCCAGTTCCGCGTCCTTCAACGGCCACTCCAGCGGCGTGAGCGCGCCTACCGCGCTGGGGAACTCGCCGGACGGCCAGTGCTGTAGGGACACCTGACCGTCCGGTAACAGGTCCATCAGCAGCCGTTCCGTCAGACGCTCCGTCATATCCCGCCCCTCAAGTCGATTACCGTCCGTGCCACCGTGTTGTCCGCTGCGCCGTAAGTCCTCTGCGCCCCGGCGTCGGCCGGTGTGCTCAGCCCAGGGCAGCCACGACGTCAGCCAGCGCCGCGTAGGTGTCCCCTACGCCATGGGCCTTACCCCGGCGGTGGCGCTCAAGACGACTGGCGCCGAGGTGCCGAGCCTCGTAGATCTTCTGCCGCCACACTGTTGCCTCGGACTCGTCCACGGGGCCGTAGGTCTCCCAGAATGCCTGTCGCTCACCGGACTTGGCCCACGCTTCCTGTCGCCGCGGATATCTCACCGCCAACGCAGGGGCACAGCACAACTCTCATGAATCGCCCTGTGGGGCTTGCACGAGCCGTGTGCCGCGATGAGTGGCTCGCACGGTTCTGAGGGGGGCGGCGGGGCAACCCGCCCCTCCTACCCGGCAATGCGCGGAGATGAGGCCGTCGGGAACTGCTCGCTAGTCTGTACGAGTGATCGATCCCAAGCCCCTTGCCAGTACCGCCGGCTATGGCGAAGCCGCCGACGCGCTCGTCGAGCAGTACGAGAGCGTCTCCTTCGCCGACGTCCACCACGATGTACTGCACCTGTTCCCCTCCCAGCCCAGCGCGATCCTCGACATCGGTGCCGGCAGTGGCCGCGATGCCGCCGCGCTGACCGGTCAGGGGCACGCGGTCGTCGCCGCTGAGCCCACTGCGGAACTTCGCGCGCTGGGTCAACACATCCATGCCGACCGGGACATCGAGTGGCTCGACGACTCTCTGCCCGAGATGAGTGTGCTTCGCAGTCGCGGTCAGCGTTTCAGCCTGATTCTTCTGACGGCTGTGTGGATGCATCTGGACGGACAGCAGCGGTCGTCGGCGATGGAGGGTATCGCCGGCCTTCTTGCCTCCAAGGGGCGTGTGGTCCTCTCCCTGCGGCACGGCCCCGTGCCGGCCGGGCGGCGGATGTTCAATGTTTCGGCGCACGAGACGAGCGAGCTCGCCCGTGGCCATGGTCTGAGTGTTGTGCACCTCAGCGAGCGTGAAGACCCGCATGGCCGGCAAGGCGTGCGCTGGAGCTACTTGGGACTGGAATGGGAGACTGCCGCCGGCTGACGAGGGCCGCAACACGGGGCGGGGTCGACCGTGACCGGGCATGGTCAACGTGCTCCGTTCGGCTGGGTGCGGCGGGCGACGTCGGCTGCGTAGGCGCCCCTGTCTCCGGCAGCGGCTCGCTGCCACTTGACGGCGACGGTGATGTCGATGCCGAGGGTGCGTGCGAGGACTGCTGCAGGTAGCTCGGTGGCGAGCTGGGAGAGTGCGGTCGAGCGGGCTTCCGCGAGCCGGATGCCGAGTTTGCGGAGTCGTTCGCCCACGTCCCAGGCGCTGATCGGGCGGCCGGGCCGGCCTCCGGGGAGCAGCCGGGGTGAGTCTGTTCGGGCGAGGACGGCATGGCTGCGGCGGACCGCGATTTGTTGGAGGGCGAGATCTGCAACGGGTGCCGGGAATTCGACCGGGACGGCGCCGAGGTGGATGCGGACGGCTCCGTCCGTCTCCTCGATGTGGTCGACGGTGAGCCGGGAGATCGCGGCGGGCCACTGGGCATAGAGGAGCAACAGCAGGCCGGCGAGTCGGGCTTCGGGCTGGAGGGTGTCGTCATGCGGCAGACGTCGGGCGGAGGCCCGGCGGGCCTCGTCGTCCATCGGCTGTGAGGGGCCGTTCCATCGCTCGGCCGGGAAGGTGAGATCGCGGGCGGTCTTCTGGGCCAGGGCCGCAGGCCGGAAGCTTCCGCGAACCGGCGATGTCGATGACATAGGTGGCGACGCCGTCTTGTACGGCCTGGCTTGCCTGTGACCTCAACGGCGGCAACGGGTCGAGGACGGCACGCCGCACCATCGGCGCCCCGGCGCCGGGGTGGCGCCGCTGAAGTTCCCTCAGCAGCTCCGCGGCTGCTACCTCGCTGCGGCTGGTCTCCAGCAGCCACCGCGAGACCGTGGTGGCACGCACCCCGGACAGCTGCGGCCCCTGCCGAGTGGGACGTTCGACTTCCAGCCGCCCACCCCGCTCCGTGGCCAGGGAGGCGGCAGTGAGACTCAGACCAGGCAGCAAGTCTCCCTCTTGATGAAGCAGCCGGGTGGCCACGGCAGCCAGCCACGCAGGATTGAGCGTGGTCACGGTCCGGTGAGCACGTCCCAGGCGCAGGACGGACGCGGAGCCGGTGAGCAGCGCAGGTGCGACGCCGGCGAAGACGCCGTGCGGGGTAGGGCGCGTACGGGAGCGCAGGTCGTAGCCACTGCGGGGGACGCGCCCGCGCTCGGTGCCGTCAGCCCGTTGGGCGCTCCGGCCGGCGAGGAAGACGCCCTCGTCCAGCAGACCGTCGCTGCCCTCAGCGAGGCCGGAAACGGGGCGTAGCGGGATCCGGGCCATCGCCACAGGGCAGGGGTCGAAGAGTCTGCGCATCAACACCGTCCGTTCAGCACGCCGAACACGAGGGCAGGCCGGGCACACGCCGGTGCGCGTGCCCGGCTCCGGCGACCGGCTCTCAGCAGCCGGTCGTTGCGCCCTGCGGCGGCGATTCCCCGCAGTTGTCTCCCGTGGTGTCACCGTCGTCCTCGTCCCCGCCGAGCCAGACTCCCAGCTCGTCGATCCCCCGCTGAGCGGGGTCCAGAGTGAAGGCGTCGGCCAACTCCTCGGGCGGCCCGGGCACTTCTCCGGACGGATACTCCTGGATTGTCGGTGCTGCCATCGGAAACTCCCTCCACTCAGGCCCCCGGCCTCGGTGCCGGGAGGCGTGGAATCCGGACCCGGCCGGGTCCGCGTCTTCAGGCGATCGTCAGGCGCACACTCGGCTTCTCGACGGCCACCCCGTCGGGGAGGCTGGGACTGTCGTGCCGGAAGGCGCGCACGACGGGCTCCCCGGCGTTCCTGGCCTCGTCGTTGAAACGAAGAACGGCCCCGGCCAGATGCGAAGCGATCTGCACGCGATCCGAACCGTGGGCGATCACCCCCAGCTCGTAACGCCCCCCTGTCGCCTGCGGGGCTTGACGCAGGGCGAGGCAGGCCAGCGAGCCACGGTTCCACACAGCGGGCATCCCTCGCTCCAGTACCCAGCCGACCAGACCACGCCCGGCTGCTTCTCGCGTGGCGCGCAGCCGCCCGTACGGGGTGACCGCACCCGCAAGCCACACCTCCAGCCGCGGCAGCACGCCCTCCTGCCCGCCCAGCTCCACTCCGGTCCACCGCTCATGCCGCGGGCCGGCGAACGCCTCGGCCAGTGCCTCCGCGTCGGCCGGCTGGTCCTCGTCGACGACCAGCCGCACATCCGACCGCCCAGCCGCACGCTGCGCGGAGCGTGGGCGCTGCCGCCCTGGATCGCCACGAACCCCGAGCGGATGAGCGCATCGGAACGCAAGTTGTCCCCCTCGCGGGCGAACGCGACCGTGCGGGCCAGACCACGAAACCGCAGCGGCACCAAGGGCCGCCCGCCCGCGGCCAGCTGGTCCTGCCACGCCGCCACCACATCGGCGGCACCGACAGTGACGATGATCAGGTCGAACCCGCCGGCCGGAGCGTCCGCAAGCGGCTCGGCGCCGTCCGCCTGCCGAGTGCGCACCTGTAGGATCCGCGATTCCGTTAGCACTGAGTACTGCGGAAACGCTGAAATCCACACCTCACAAGCAGCGCCACTGTCGATGCTCGGTGGGCAAGACCGATGCTCCCACCTGTGGGCCTAGTGACTGACTGTAGGCGTCCACCGGGCAGGGGCAGAAGCGGTCGAACCAGAATGCAGTTACCGGCGGTGCGACCCGCCGTGGGACTTCGAGGAGCGGGGTATTGCGGGTGATGCCGGTGTGCACACCAGAGCCTGGGACGCTTCGGGCTCAGCCCAGAATGCCGCGGTCGTATCCCACCGCCACCGCGGCTGCCCGGTCCTTCACCCCCAACTTGCCGTACAGATGGGTGAGATGGGTCTTGACCGTGGCCTCGCTGATGAACAGCTCCCGGGCGATGTCGCGGTTCGCAGTGCCCTTAGCGACCAGTTCGAGCACCTCGCACTCGCGGGCGGAGAGCGTCTCGCCCGCTGGACTGGCCGGCTCCGCACCGCGGAGACGAGGCGGGACGCCACGGCGGGCGACAGGACGGTGCGGCCTTCGGCGGCCGCGCGGACCGTGGTGAACAGCTCGTCGCGGGGCGCGTCCTTGAGCAGATAGCCGGTGGCGCCCGCCTCGATCGCGGGGATCGTGTCGGCGTCGGTGTCGTACGTGGTGAGGACGAGGACCTTGGCGCGGCAGCCGCGCCGGGTGAGCTCGGCGATCGCCTCGACACCGCTGCCGGCGGGCATGCGCAGGTCCATGAGGACGACGTCCGGGTCGAGACGCAGGGCGAGTTCGACTGCCTCGACTCCGCCTGCCGCCTCGCCGAGCACGTCGAAGCCGGGTTCGGATGCGAGCATGCCGCGCAGGCCGTCGCGGACGACGGGGTGGTCGTCGACGATCAGCAGGGTGATGGCCCGGTCAGTCATGGTGAACCAACGGTACGCGGGCGCTGATCTGTCGTAGGAGTCCGCGACGGAGCCGACCGACGCGGAGGCGCCGATGTCCGCGAGCCGGTCGGTGTACCGGATCGATACATATTGGGACCCGCGGTCGCTGTGATGAATGAGGCCGGCCGTCACAGGACATGAACAAAGCCAGACGACAGAGCGGGCCGACGAGGCCGCGGTAGCGACGAGCAGCAAGTGCGGGGAGAACTGTCACAGGCTGCCCTCTTCGGACGGATATTGCGGTGCGGCGACCACGAGGCCCGCGTAGGAGAAACCCCCACCGAAGCCAAACAGGAGAAGGGGCGCACCGGACGGGATCGAGTGCTGCCGGAGTAGTTTCGACAGAGCCAGGGGGATACTTGCCGCGGACGTGTTACCTGATTCCTGGACGTCGGTTGCGACGACCGCGTCCGTCAAGTGAAGTTGGTCGGCAAGGTGCTCAACGATGCGGAGATTCGCCTGATGCGGGATGAACGCCGCCACCTGGTCAGGACGGAGGTTCGCGGCTTCCAGTGCTTTTCTGGCGTGAGGGGCGGCTTCTGTGATCGCCCAGCGGAACACCTTGCGGCCTTCCTGGACGAAAGTGCCCTCCGGCGCCTCGATGCGCGCCGCGTCGGCGAGGCCGGGCACAGTGCCCCAGACGATGGGTCCGAACGTGTCCTCCGCGCTCGCGCGGAGGACAACAGCGCCTGCGCCATCACCGACAAGGATGCAGGTGGAGCGGTCGGTGAAGTCGGTGACGTCTGTCATCCGCTCGGCGCCGACCACGATGACGGTGCGCGTGGCGCCGCCGGCGAGCAGTTGCCGGGCAGTCTCCAGTGCGTGGACGAATCCGGAGCAGGCGGCATTGACGTCGAATCCTGCCGCGCCCGTCAGGCCCAAGGACTCGATGACTCTCCCGGCCGTACTGGGTGAACGGTTCACATTCGAGCAGGTCGCGACGATCACCAGGTCGACTTCTTCACCGTGGACACGGGCATCAGCGAGAGCAGCGCGGGCTGCCTCGGACGCCATGTCGGCGACGGACTCAGTGTCCGCGAAGCGCCGGCTGACGATCCCGACGCGCTGTCTGATCCATTCGTCGTTGGTATCGACCATGCGCGCGATCTCGTCGTTGCTCACCACCCGCGGGGGTTGGTAATGGCCTACGCCCACGATTCGGGCTCCCGGCTGCGACGACGACGTAGTCATTTCAACTCTGCTTTTCTGCTGTTTCGAGAAGGGGACCTGCGGTGTCCCCGGGATGGGTCAAGGCGGGGCGCCAACTGGCCTCACCCACCCCGTGGACGGGTTCCGGGGGAGGTTGACCGGGCCTACGTCAGTAGTCGAACTTCTCGAACTGCACGTATTCCCCTGCCGTCCATTCCAGGACCGACCTCCTCAGGCCGGGACCTGTACACACATAGAAACGCCGCCGAGCCGCTGAGCCCTTGGTCAGAACGTCGTTCTTCTGGATCCGTCGGGTGCGTACTACTGTGCCGAGCCGGCGGATCCTGTCGATTTCTGCGTTTTGTTTTCCGTCGACCGATCGGGTCACGAACAGCTCCGTTACCGCTCCCAGGCCGTCGACTTTTTCCAGGACGTCGACTGCCAGCGGCAGGTCATCCGTTTTCAGGCTCCAGAGGATTCTCATCCTCCGGCCGGATTCCAGCACGGGCTGCGCCTGCGCCATGAGAGGTGTGATTCCTACTCCAGCAGCCACCACGATGATGTCGTCATCGGTGCGCGACCCCTTGGCTGCGTCGGCGTACCTCACCTCTTCTTCGCCGCCGAAGTCCAAAACGGTGGCGGAAAGCGGCGCACCGGGCTTCCACTTGGCCAGGAGTGACGTGACTGGCCCGTTCCTCCGGACAGTGACCTCGAATTCGGCCCCGCTCAGCGGTCCGCGGTGTTCCGTTCCTGCGGTGCGTTCTTCAGGGGTGGGAAGCGTTGGGCTCGAGATGGTGAAGGCCCGGATGTAATCGTCGTTGAGTGAGCGGGGGTCGTGGTCGCGCATGTGTGACCATCCGCGATCGAGCGTGGCGGAAAAATCAAGAGTGACGTGCTGCCCCGCGCGCCATGGTTCGAGCTGCTGGAACTCTGCGCTCGACCGTGGGGTGGACAGATCGGGGGCGAGCCGGAAGGTGTATCGCGAGATCGTCGGCGTCAGATGGTGTGCGCGGATCAATGTCGCCGTAGCCTTCCCCACCGGTCGGCCGTCCGCGTCGACGCTGTCGGCTGAGCGGGACTCCGCTCCGCTGATTTCGTGAGCCAACCTGCGTACCGGCGGGTTGTAGGGCGACTGGTCCAGCAGTTGTCCACGGAACGGCAGCCCGTCCTTCACGAATCGAGCCGCCTCCACCCGCACCCGGACAGCGAGTTTGCTGTGCGGGATCATGGATGCGGCGTCGGCGCCGGCCAAGATCTCTGCCCGTCCTGACAGGTAGAGGACGTCGCCGGTTTCGAAGTCGGGAAAAGTAATTCCCACAGCAGGGTCGGACTTGATGTTTCCCAATGTCTGGAACAAGCGATTCCCCGAATACTCGGGATACACCAGAACGACACCGTCTGCATCGGAGTTCGTGTGTACTCGCGCGAACCCGGGAGCCCCACCCCGGTTGTTGGTGTCCATGCTCTCAGCGCCGTGCCTGCTTGAGATGAAAAAGAGGTCGGACTTGGCGATGAGTTGCACCGCCTCGGGCGGCAGCGGAAGCCGGTCGCCGACCAGGTGAGGAGATGCTTCACGAGGCTGGACGGTTTTCCTGTTCAGGTACTTCGGGCAGTTCCCCAGTGTCTCGTCCACAGCGAGGGCCACCTGCACTTCCGCAGGCCCCCCAGCCCTCCCGGCCACCGTATTCTCCTCCAACGGCCTGGCCAGAACCGCTCCGCCGAGCACTCTCCCGGCAATTTTGACCCGCGTCCTGGTTTCCAGGTCGATCACCAGGCCGGCGGCCAGCCTTCCCCCGTCCTCGTGCCTGACGAGGAGCCCGTCGCGGTCGCGCCCTTCCTCATCCCTCTCCTGCTCCTCGCTGCTTGCTCGGTGCATGTGGCCGTCCTCGTCGGAGAACAGCGCCTCCAGTGCCGGGTCATATCCGAGCGTGCCCTCACTTCGTCCCCCGGGCTGGTGCGCGACGTGAGCCAGCGAAGTCACCTTCAACACGCCTCTGGCCAAGGGAAGTGTGGTACCTGGTTGTCCGCCGAGCACCGTTGTCCATACGCGGCCGTTCCTGTCGACCGCCCCCAGTGCGATGAGAGGGCTCTGCGTCATCCAGGGCACGTACTCCATGGGCAGCCCGGGAGCCGTGGGATTGAATTCGTACGGCACCTTGAGAAGCCGGTGCATGGCTTCTTCACCCTCGTGCCACTGGGGCCGCGAGTGCGAAAGATTCGTCGTCATAGGCTCTTCTCCTCCCACGGTGGTTCTGCGAGAACCGCTGGGCTGTTCATCGTCGAGAACCCATGTTCTGGGCGTTGGTCCCCAAAGGTGCCTCGGTGCGGGGTTCCGGCCTGCTCGGGATCGCCGAAAGCACAGCCGCGCCGGCACTCAGGAGGGCGGTCCACGCCAGTGGCGCGGCGGTGGCGGCCATTCCCCAACGGAAGACGCTCGCGGTGCCCCACCTGCGTACCAAGGCAGCAGTCGGCACCGCACCCACCACGTAACCGAGTCCGTTCGCGGTGCTCAATGCGCCCGCGTCGGCAAGGGTCCACCCCAGATCACCCTGCATCGCCAGCACGAGCAGTCCGTAGGCGAAGCGGGCAAGTCCCAGCGCTGACGCGGTCCCCAGCGCCAGCCGCGCGGCGGTGGCCATACCCACTCCCAGGATCGAACCGACCAGTACCATCTGAGGCTAGCACGACGATCGAACCGGTTGGTACCATCACCTCATGCCTGTTGCCAAAGGTTCGACCATCGACCCCGAGCGAACCCGCGCCACGATCGTGCACGCGGCCACCCAGGTGCTGTACGAGCGAGGGCTGGACGGCATCGGGGTGGCGGAACTCTGCGCACGTCTTGGCGTGTCCAAGGAGACGCTCTACCGGCACTTCGGCACCAAGGACGGGCTGGTGCACGCCGTGCTCGACACGCGAAGCGACCGGGTCATCCACTGGCTGACGGATACGGTCTCATCGAGCGGAGACCGTCCTGCCGACCAGCTCACAGCTCTGTTCCGGGCTCTCCAGGGCTGGTACGACGGTCGTGAGTTCCGCGGCTGTGCGTTGATCAACGCCGCCGCGCAACACCACACCGACGCCGTCCGCGCCATCGCCGCGCGCCATGTCGAGCGTTACCTCGAACTGCTCACCGGCATCGCCAAGCAGGCCGGCGCCGACGATCCGCACCGCCTCGCGCTGCAACTGCTCATTCTTGCGGAGGGTGCCACCGTCGTGGCCGACCATCACGGCTCTGCGCGGGCGGGTGAGCTGGCTTGCCGGGCCGCCCTGGCTCTCCTCGCCGCTGCGGAGCGATCCTGACCAGTCCCGCGGGTCGAGCCCCAGCGAAGGAGTTCTTTATCTACCAAGATCTTCCGGGCTTGCCGATGGCTTTGAGGGTCTCGGGACGTTTGACGGTTTTGCCGACGTCGTAGCGGGGTGCCCTGTGTCTGTTCTTGGAGCCGGGTGGCCGTCCGGGGCCGGCGCCTTGGGGTTTGGGAACACGGGCTGGACACAGCATGTGGGGACGGATGTTCCTGAACCCGCGGCGAACACGGGCCGGGGTCGACCGCATGCCTGGATCTTCCTCGCCAGGTGCCGCGCTTAGCCGACCGGGGATCGAGGTTACGTCCCCGCCCCTGGTCGGGCGCGGGCGTCCGTGGCCAGGGTGGGTCGAGAACGGCCGCGGCCAGGGGTGCGTGGACCGCGCGGGGCAGAGCGTGCCCCATTCCCGGTATCTCCACCAGCCGTGCCCCGGCGATCACTTGGGCAAGATGGTCGGGGTGCGGCGCGGGGAAGACGGGCTCGGCCGGGGCGGAGATAACCAGGGTCGGCACCTCGGTGCGCGCAAGTTCCTCGGTGCGGTCCATGCCGGAGTGGTCCGCGCGCCCGTGGGTCATGGGCGCCTCGTAGCGCCCGGCGTGCTCGATGATGCGGCGCTCCAAGGTCCGGAACTCCTGGGAGTCGAAGGGGACCTGATCGCCGTTGAGCAGCCGCCAGTGCTCTACGCGATGGTCCAGCTCGCCCTCCGGGCCACGGTCCTCGTGGGGGTGGGACCACAGTTCGAGCACCCGTGCGTCGATGGGCGGCAGTCGGTCTACGGGAGTTCGGGAGCCGTCCGGGTGCGACAGTGGGGTGCTGCTGAGAGCGCCGGCGCCCATCACTGCCGCGCTGAGCAGCCGTTCGGGGTGATCGGCGATCAGCAGTTGGGTGAGCATGCCGCCCAGGGAGTGACCGACGATGTGCGCCCGCTCCACTTCGTACGCGTCGAGGACGGCGATCGCGTCCGAGGCGAGGTCGACGATGCGGTACGGGTGCGTGTCGAAACTCAAGCTGGAGCGGCCGGTGTCCCGGTGGTCGTAGCGGACGACGCGGTGGCGCATGGCCAACGCGTCAACCAGTCCCTCCGGCCAGCCCAGCCCAGACGCCCCGGCCACCATGATCAGCAACAGGGTGGAATCCCGGGGGGCGCCGCGCACCTCGGACCACAGCCGCACCGCCGGGTCGACCTGGACAGACCGCTGATTCATGGCACCGCTCCCTACATCCACGATGCGACGGCGAGACGAGCCGTCTCGTCATCTTGCGTCGTCATCATGACGCACACTTCCGATTTGATGCAATACGACTCGTCTCGTCTCGTTGCTGACCGGACACTCGAAGGGGTGCCAGAACTCATCTCGACACCTTCTGAACCCCGTCGCACACGAGCCGTGTGCGCCATCCGGTCCGCCCCGGCGGCGACAAACCATGTGCCTGACACAGGCGAGCAAGCATTACTCTGCGTGACGCCCGAAGATAAAGCACAAGCTGACTGCCAGGGAACTCTTCAGGGCGGCCACCCGCGAGGTACCGGGGCGGTGAAGGCTGGGCCGGGGCCGGCTGGTGGCTGCGGTCCGTCGAGGGCCGGGCGGACCACCGTGGCTTCGCGCTGCGCGTGTCACTGCTGCAACGGCGTGCTGGGCTGGTCGATCCACAGTCGCTGGCGGCCGTCGTCGTCCACGGTGATTCCGTGCCGGTCGATACCGGGGCGTCCGCTCTCACTCCATCCCCGGTACGCGGTCTCGATCTCCTCCCACAGTCGTCGGGGGCCGTGCTGGGCGACGCGGAAACAGCTGGCGTCCGATCCGTCGTAGTCGACGGCGGCCCAGGACGTCGCCTCCTCGTCGGCGACCCACAGCCGGGTGTGTGCCTCCTCGACCCCGGTGTCCCAGGAGTGCCAGGCGCCGGGCACGCGCAACCCGATGGCGAACTGCGCGGCCAGGTCCTCGCCCGCCACCCGCCAGGGCGACAGCGTGGTGCCGGTCACGGCGGGGACGTCGCGGGGTCCCCGGGCGTCGGCCAGGGAGGCGACCGTCCGGCCGCGCAGCCCCATGTAGGAACCGCCGGGGTGGAAGCGGCCCTCGGCCCGGTCGCGGTGCCGGTCAAGGACGAGGGTGCCGTACGGCAGCCAGGCCGTCGCGAACGGCGTGACGATGCGGCCCCCGTACCGGACCTGGGCGGTCCACGCGGCCGGGACGGTGCTGTGGACCGCGACCGTGGACAGGATCCGCGCGTACGGGGCGCCTGGCTGGTGGCCGCCGGTGCCGTCGGTCGCGGCCAGGGTGGGCTCGTAGCCCGCCGTGCGGAGCCGCTCCTTCGCGTCGTGGACGAGACCGGAGTCGATGTCGATGCTGGTGACCTGCGCGGCGCCGAGCCGATGGCACAGCAGCGCGGCGTGGAATCCGGTGCCGGTGCCCACTTCCAGGACCGGTCCGTCGTCGTCGAGTTGGGCCAGTTCCAGCATGCGCAGCATGGTGCTCGGCGCGGACGCCGCGGAGGTGGGTTCCTGGAAGCCGTCAGGGCCGGTGGCGAGTTGCACGACGAGGGTCTGATCGCGGTAGGCGGCCCGCCACCAGCGGTCCGGCTCCCTGCCCCGGTCGCAGGAGGCGTAGCCGCCCGCCCCGTCGCGCAGCCACAGCCGCTCGGGCAGGAACCGGTGCCGCGGGACCGCATGGAACGCGCGCACCCACTCGCCCGGGACCGGGTATTCCAGCCGCTGCTCGCACTCGGCGAGCAGCCGCGCCGTGCCGGCCCCGGCCGGGGCGCTCAGGGTCACTTCTGGTCCGGGCCGGGCTGGGGCTCGGACGGGGGCACCGGGCGGCCCGGCTGGTCCCCGTCGTCCCCGATCGGTGAGCGGTGTTTGCCGTCCATGGCGCCTCTCTTGCTCAGCGTGCCCGAACCGTATCGTCGCCGTTCGTCGCGGGACAGGCGCACGGGCGGAGCACAGGAGCACCGCTTCAGGGGCATGTTCGCGTGGCGCCCACTCCGGGACGGGGCCGTCGCGTGTGCGACGCCCGCTACCGTCCACCTGGGCGCAAGGTCCCCTCGCCTACCCCGTCGGGCAGTGGTCCGCCGAACAGCGACGGGCCTGGCGCCGGGGCGAACTGGCCGACCGGCTCCCGAGTTGCTGTCCGGAGCAGGCATGGTATGGGGTCCGCGTGTCGTCGGCAGGCCCGAGCCGAAGCGCCGGTTTCGAGGTCGTCGCCGCCGACTCGTCCCCCGCCGCGACGGCCCTCGCCCAGGAAGCGGACGACGGTCTCGGCGTCACGTACCTGACGGCACCCGCGGAGCAACTCGGCCTGCCGGACGACTCCTTCGACCTCCTGTACTGCGCCGACACCCTCGAGATCACCGAACGGCCGGACGCGGTTCTCGCGGAGACGGCACGCGTGCTGCGCCCCGGTGGAACCTTCGTCTACGACACCGTGAACCGCACCCTCATCGCTCGCCTCATCTACCTCGGCGCCTTCCAAGCTTTCCCTGGCACACGGATCATGCCCCGCGGCCGCTACGCCGCGCACCGGCTGCGCCGCCCGGCAGACCTCGCCGAGGCCCTCGACCAGGCGGGGCTGTCCGCGCAGGACGTCTCGGCGTTCAAGCCGCGCGACGTACGCAGCCTGGTACGCGTGACGCGCGGGCGCAGGCGCGGCACGCTGACCGACGAGCAACTGTCGGAGCTGGTCGACATGGTGCTCGAGCCTGAGGGCAGCCCGGTGGTGACATATCTGGGCCACGCGATCCACCCGGCATGAGCCACCGCCCGGTCCCGGTCCGGTCACCCATGGCGCACCTCAGAATGGCGTCGGTAGCTTTTGCCCAGCCGGCCTTGCTACGACGGAACCCGATGACGAAGTGGCCTTCTTCAGCCGTCGCCAGCAGATGAGACTGCAGGCCAACGAGACGAAGGCGTCGTGGAGTTCGCGGCGCCGTTCCCAGCGCACGGCCAGTCGTTTGAACTGGTGGAGCAGGGCGAAGGTCTGCTCGACGACGTAGCGGAGCCTGCCCAGACCCTTGATGTTCGGCCCCCCTTGCGGGAGATCACCGGCAGGATCCGGCGGCGCCGCAGTCGTACAGCCCTGGAGTCGTACGCCTTGTCACCCAGCAGGGAGTCGGGGCGTCGGCGCGGATGCCCCACCCGTCCGGCGATGGGCGGGACGCCGTCGGCCAGGGCCAGGGTCTGGGGGATGTCGTTGACGTTCCCCGCGGTGGTGACGGCATGCAGCGGGATGCTCCGGCCATCGCAGATCAGGTGGCGCTTGCTGCCCGTCTTGCGCCGGTCGACCGGCGATGGACCGGTCGCGGCTCCCCTTTTTCGCGCGGACATGGGAACCGTCCACGCAGGTGCGAGGCCAATCGGGCTCGCCGGCCGCGTTCAATTCTGCGAGCAACAGACGGTGCAACCCGGTCGAAAACGCCAGCCCGCTGCCACCGCTCCAGACGCCGCCAGCAGGTCTGTCCGAAGCCGAACCCCAGCTCCAGCGGCAGGAGTTGCCAAGCGATGTCCTCATGCAGGACGACCAGAATGCCCTGCAGACACCGCCGATCATCCACCGGCTTCGGACCTGGCGACCGTTCCGGCCAGGGCGGCAGCAGCGGCTCGATCAGCGCCCACAAGTCATCATCCACAATCAACGGCCGAGTCGTCACGCACCACGAACGGCCCGATCGGCACACAAGTCACGCCCCATCGGGACCGTTCAACAAGATCCTGTTACGAGCTCCAAGTATCGTTCCATCTTTCCGTTCTATCTGGAGGGTAATCAGGTACACGTCCTTCGGTCGGCAGAAAAGCCTGGCGGGTCGCACCAGATCGGTGGGAAAATTCTGCCCGCCGGGAAGAGTTTCGACTTTGGGTGCAAGGCAACGGACGATAAGTGCCGCCTCTGACTCAAGACCGTCACTGGCAACCACTGGTACGAGGCCACTCATATCGCACCCGTAGGTGACTTCACCACATCTGACATGACATCTGACATGCGGACTTGCTAACAACCGGTAACACAATGATGTGGGACGGCGCCGGTGGCCGTGCCAGTGTGGTGAGTTCGAAAAGCGTGGCGGCGTGCCTCCCTGGACTCAGACGGGCGCGCTTTCTGACCAGCAGGGGTTTCTGGATGGGTGGAGGTGCGTTACGCAGGGCGCGGCCCACCTCCGTAGCGGGGGACGGACCGTCTCGCGGTTCACCCCCAACGACGCGGCCAGCTCGCTCTTCGAGCGGCCGGCGTATCAGTGGACGTAGATCTCGGTGATGTCGACCGCGACGAACGTTCTCCTTGCCATCCGGGCTGCCATCGACCTTCGAAGGACATGCACAGCTCCGCGATGACCAGGTGCCCTCCGATCCTGAACGCCGCCGTACCCATGGCCAATCAGGAGAATTCAGGATGGGGAATTACGTGACGCTCAAACCACACCAGATGGGGAAAACTTGACCGTCGACAGATCCGAAAGCCACGATGCCAATGATCGTGGACTCGGCTGACAAGGGCCGCAAGAAGTGGACGGAAAGGTTCCCCGGAACACTTTCCAGATTGTTCTTGATGGCTGCCGCACCCCTACCGACCACTGAAAATAGCGACAACGGAAGATCGACTTACCAGTTGACACACCCGCGCACTGTTGCACAGGAGTCACCATGCTGGCACGCTAGCGAACGGCGGACGGTGACAACTCGATCAATTACGTCCACAAATGGCGTTCCCACTCGCGAGACCAGCACTGCCACATTCATCGGGCACTGACGTGATTGGATGACCTTCAATGAGTGCAATACGTGGTTTGATCGATGTGCGGGTAGATGATGCGACGAGTGGAATCCGAGACCTCATAGCGGGTCTTTCAAAAACTCCGCGCGTAATTCCGACGGTGTATGGGTACGACGAACGAGGGTCGGAAATATATGCGCAAATCTGCGACCTCAAAACTTACTATCCGTACCATGCCGAATGGGCGCTACTTACACGCAATATTGACTCAATTTGCGATCAAGCGGGCACCCGCGAAATAGTCGAATTAGGTTGTGGCACAGCCACAAAAACCGAACTTTTATTGAGTCGCATGGCCATCAATTCTCAAGCACCGCTAAGGTACGTGCCGATCGACGTGTCGGAAGAGATGCTGAGGAGGACATCCGTACGGCTCGCAGATTCCATTGAGAGCCTCGAGATCCACCCCATCGCTGGTGACTACCACAGCGGCCTGAGCATTGTCGGCCAGCGGCCGGAGGCATCGCGGTTGTTCTTGTTCATGGGCAGCTCACTGGGAAATATGAGCGAAGAGAAACGACGTGAGTTACTCGGCGACATAAGGTCGGCGGGCCGGCGCGGCGACCTTATGGCTATCGGCGTCGATTTCGACAAATCTCGCTCAACACTTGAGAATGCATACAACGATCCACCTGAATATGACCTATGGCACAATTTTTTGACCAATAGGCTAACATGCTTGAATCGCACGTTTGACGGTAACTTCGATCCGTCGGCGTTCGACAGCAGACTGACATACAATACGGACGCCTGTCGCATGGAAGCGCAGATCTGGCCACGGGTTGATGTCGAGTTCCGGCTCGACGGCCTGGATCTGCAAGGTGTGATCAAGGCAAATGAACGCGTGACTGTCGACACGTCGCACAAGTTCAAACCGGACGAGCTCAATGAACTGCTGAGTTCGACAGGCATGCGCATCATGGCCTCGTACGACGAGTCGGCCGTTAAGTACTCGCTGCTGCTCCTGGAAATGATGTGATACCAGATGGGTATGTAGACAAGCGGTCATTTGGCCGAGCAGGAAGCCACCAGCGCTCCCGCTGGCCAAGCAAGTTGACGCGGTCGCCCCCGGGCTCGGCAGGCCGTCTTGGTGAACGCGTGTTGGCTGGGAGATCACGGGAGCTTCACGATGACCGCTGGCACATCAGCGCGCAGGATGCCCGGCTTCATCGGCAGAATGGCGGGGCGCCGGGGCGGTGGGCGGACGGCGTCAGGGCCACCGGATCGCACGGTGCTCCTGCTGCTCGCGCTCTACGCATGCTGGGGCTCGGCGATTCCGGCGATGAAGCTCATGGTCGAGAGTGTGCCGCCGTTGGGCGGAGCGGCGCTCATCTTCCTGCTCGCCGGGATCGTGCTCCTCGGCGCCGCGCGCGGGCGTCCCCGGCCGACGGACGTACGACCACTGTGGTTCCTGGCGCTCGCCGGTGTGCTGCTGCTGGTGGGCGGACAAGGGCTCGCCACGGCAGCGCTTACTGCGGTGACCGCCAGCCTCGGGGCGATCCTCGCTGCAGCGATCCCGCTGTGGGTGGTGCTCCTGGGCGGGTTGATCGGAACGCGGGTATCGGTCGCGTCGCTGGTGCGCCTCGCGGCGGGGTTCGGCGGCATTGTGATCGTCGTGCTGACGGCACCAGGCAGTGCGATCGGCGGAGCGCCGTGGGCGGTCGCGGCATTCTGCGTCGCGCCGATCCTGTGGGCCGCGGGGAGCCTGCTGACGGCGAACGTCACCCAGCCGGTCGACCGAGTGGTCGCCAGCGCGGTTCAGTTGCTGGCCGGCGGGAGCGTGTTGCTGCTGGTCGCACTGTCGTTCGGTGAGTTCGACCCGACCGGGTGGTCGGACGTGAGCTGGACGTCGGCCGGGGCGGCGGTATTTCTGATCGTCTTCGACTCACTCGTCGGCTTCATGCTCTACACACGCCTGTTGGAAAGCACACCGGCGCCGCTGGTCAGCACCTACGCCTATATCACGCCGCTTGTCGGCGCCGCGATCGGCGCGACCATGCTTGACGAATCGCTCTGGGCCGGCGCATTCGTCGGCGGGGCCCTGGTGCTCGGCGCAGTCGCACTCGAACTGCGCAGGCGGTAAGGCCGAGAGCGTCACAGAGAATCGGCTCGTTTGCGGTAAAGCGTTCCTGCGTTCGGTGAATTCAGTCCGTTTGATCTTAGGGGGATCCGATGTGTGAATTCCAGGCGCAGGCAAGGGAATTCACTCTGTTCCGGCCGACCCTGCATCGGTCGATCCGTCTCGTGGCCGAAGCTTCTCGTGTCGAATCGTACGACAGGCGGCATCGCGCCGCGCCGGAGCTTAGAGTAAGGCGAACTCATCGGACGCGAAAGCGACTGACGATGACTTCGCATGCCGACCACCACATTTGACAGATACTCGTCGCACTCTTTCCTCGAACGCCGATACGTATGGCCGTCGCCGTTGTCGCGTCTTATCGCAATCGGGAGAGTTCACATGGTTTCAGCGGGAGATGTTTCAACCGAAAAGCCCGACCTGAACACAGCCACAATGATACAGAGCGCGCGCCAGGTAGTCGGCGACGACGAAACAGAACTCCACAACCTGGAGCCGTTGAAGCACCTTGTCCGCGCACTTGACGCAGAAGCGCGGCTGACACCGGCGGGACGCATCCGGGCACAGCGGTCGCTGATCCGGTCGCTGGTCGAGCAACTGGAGACCAGCCATCGGATCGCCGAGCGCCCCGAGATGACGAATCGGCTGTTGCGACCGATCATCATCACCGGGATGCTGCGCACCGGAACCACCTTTCTGCAACACTTGCTCGCTCAGCATCCCGGAATCCGGGCTCCGACGCTGTGGGAGATGATGGCCCCCGCCCGCCGCGACCCACCCGTGGAACTCATCACGCAGTGCGCGGCCTACATCGAGGAATACGATCGGATCGCCCCGAAATTCAAGCACATTCATCCGCTGCGCGCAGATCTTCCCGAGGAGTGCCATCGGCTGACAGGCAACACGTTCTGCGACCCGATTTTTGCACTGCGATATCACGTGCCCAGCTACGCGAAATGGCTGGACCGGCAATCCATGGTGCCGATTTACCGTTATCACCGCACGCAGTTGCAGATTCTGCTGGACCGGGCCCCCGGTGACCATGTTCTGCTCAAGGGGCCGTCGCACCTGTGGTATCTGGACGAACTGGCCGCGGTCTACCCGGACGCGTTGGTCGTCCGTATGCACCGCTCCCCCTCGGTGGCGCTGCCGAGCGTCTGCAGCCTGACCTCCGTCGTGCGCGGCGCCAGCGCGGACCCCGTGGACGACCATGAGATCGGCCGCTACTGGCTGGAACGGGTCACTCCGGTGCTCAAGGGCCTGCGCCGGGGAGCGGGTCCGTTCCAACGGCCACCACTGGACATCCGCTACGCCGACCTGGTCGCCGATCCCATGGCGGTGGTGGCCGGGATCTGTGCCGCTGCCGGGCTTCCGCTCACCGGGGCGGCACGCCAGCGCATGGACAGCTACCTCTCCTCCGGGGACGTGAAGGGGCAGCACACCTACCGCGCGGAGCAGTTCGGGCTCCGGGCAGGCCAGTTGGCCGACCGCTTCTCCGATTACCTCGACGAGTTCGCCATTCCGTCCGAAACCTGAGATCAAGGGAGTAGAAAGTGCCGCACAGTAGTCATTTGGAGCGTGCCCGAGTCCTGGCGCGTGACGTGAACGCGGACGTGGGTTCCGACCCGGTACGGATCGGAATCGTCACCCCACTGAGTGAACCCGGCGACAGCACGGCAGGCGAACTGGTCGTTCGGGGTGCCTGTCTGGGTGCGGAGTACGTGCGCGAGCACGGTGGTGCCCGCGACAACCGGGCGGTCGAGTTAGTGCTCTACGACGATCAGGCGACAGCGGCAGAGGAGGGCATGTTCCGCTCCGCGTCGGCGCAGATGACCAAGCTCGCCCTCGTCGACGACGTGGTCGCGGTGATGGGGCAGTGGCATCTGCGCACGACCCCATGGGTGGTCGACGTGGCGACGAAGTACAACGTCCCGATCTTCGTCGAGAACGGCTACAGCTCGATCACCGCGCAGAAGCGGAGCAATGTCTTCCGCTCGTACTTCAGCGTGGAGGACCGGGTGCCGTTGATGCTGGACTTCGCAGCCGTGCTGGGGCTCCGCACCGTGGGGATGGTGTGTGCCGACACCGCATTCGGCATCCACACCGGGGATGTCCTGGAACATTACGGCCGCACGCGGCACGGGATGGAGTTCCTGCGCCTGGACTACGAACAGGACGGCACACCGGACTTCGACGACCTGCTGGGAAAGGTCCGGGACTACCAGCCGGACCTGCTCATCAACGGCGGCGTGGTGCGGACCAACTACCAGATCATGCACGCCGCGGCGAAGGCCGGACTGCTGCCGGACACACCGTTGATGGTCCCCTTCAGTTATCCGCTGCGGTCCAACGACTTCTGGCGGCTGTCTGGGGCCGCAGGTGTCGGCGCGATGTGGCCCGCTATGCAGTATCGCCCGTCGTGGCCCGGGATGTCCGAGATCGGACGCTGGTTCACCGATCGCTATCGCCAGCGGTACGGGGAATTCCCGCCGGACACGGCGCTGACCCATTTCACCGATGTCACCATCGTCGCCGCCGCTAGCCGAGCGGCTAGGTCCACCGACCGGGCCGACATGATCGACGCGATGGAGGCCATGGAGTTCCCGACCTGGCGAGGCCCCATCCGCTACGAGCGCGGGCCGGCCCACTGGCACCATGCATCGCCCGATCTGGTGCTGCTCCAGTATCAGAAGCAGGGGCAGGGATTCGACGAATCAGCGATCGTCTACCCCCAGGACAAGGCCACGGCGCAATACGTTCCCGTGCGCTCAGCGACCGGACTCTGATGCCCGCGCCGAACCGGACAGTCGCCGAAACCCTGCTGCACAGCCTGCGGGCGCACGATGTGGACAGGATCTTCTGCGTGGCCGGGGAGAGCTATCTGCCGTTGCTCGACGCCCTGTACGACTCCGAGGTCGATGTGCTGGGGTGCCGGCACGAGGGCTCGGCCGGGTTCGCCGCCCTCGCCGATGCCAAGCTGACCGGCCGGGCGGGTGTGTGTCTGGTCAGCCGGGCCCCCGGCGCGGCCAACGCGGCTATCGCGGTGCACGCCGCGGCGGAGGACGCTACCGCGCTGGTGGTGCTGGTGGGTGATGTTCCCACCAGGGAGCTGGGGCGTGAGTCGTTCCAGTCCGGCAGGCCACTGGGCGACCTGACCAAAGCGGTGTTGACGCTGTATACCCCCGAGGCCACCGGCGAGACCGTCCGGCGGGCGTTCCGGGTGGCCGAGTCGGGGACACCGGGGCCGGTGGTGTTGCACGTACCGGAGGACGTGTTCGACCGCACCGGGGCCGACCAGCCGGCAGGCCGGGTCACGCTGGGGCACACGGTCCCCGGCGAACGAGACTTCGAATCAGTCCACGGCCTGCTCACCGCGGCCCGCCGACCGCTGCTGCTGGCCGGTTCGATGCTCGACACCGCGAGCGGCCGGACCCTGCTGCGGCAGACGTCCCAGCGGCACAGTCTCCCCGTGGTGACCAGCAACAAGAACCAGCACCTGCTGGAGAATCGCCATCGGTGCTACGCGGGCCACCTGCACAACTCCACACAGCCGCAGCAGCTCGCCGAGTTCGACCGCGCCGATCTCGTCCTTGCGGTGGGCACTCGGCTGGGGCAGATCTCGACGAGACGGCTGCGCTTCCCCCGCGGCCCAGAACCGGACCAGGCGCTGGTGCACGTCCACCCAGATCCGGCCCGAATCGGCCGGTACCACCGGGTCACCGCCGGGTTCGCGATGGATCCGGTGGACTTTCTCGGGCGACTGGACGCCGCCGGCCCGCCCCACCGGCTGCCGAACGGCCGCGACCGGTGGTGCGAGGGGCTGCACGCCCTCGAGGAGGACAACGCCCGGTGGGTCCCACCGGACTCCGGCGAGGTGACGGTCGGCGAGATCGCCTCGGCGCTGGACGAACTGACCGAGGGCGCCGTGACAGTGATCGTCGACTCCGGCACATTCACCAGTTGGACCTACCGCTTCCTCCGGTTCGCCCAGAGCGGCAGGCTGGTCGGCATCGACTCCAGCGCGATGGGGTTCGCTCCCGGAGCGGCGCTGGCCGTCGGGGCACGCACCCGCACGGTGCCCACCGTTGCGCTCGTCGGAGACGGCGGTTTCGTCATGAACGGCGGCGAGCTCGCGACCCTGTGCGAGCGGCGCCTCCCCGTGGTGTTCGTCGTGTCCGACAACGCCTCGCTCGGCACCATCCGGCTACACCAGCAGCAGCGCTACCCGGACCGCGGTATCGCCACCGACCTGGAGAACCCCGACTTCCCTCGACTGGCCCAGGCCTTCGGTGCGCTGGGGCTCGCTGCGACCACGGCTGACGAGGTGCGAACCGGTCTGGCCAAGGCGCTCGACCACCCGGGCCCCTCGCTCCTGTCAGTGCGCACCAGCCGCAAACACCTGACCCCCTACCACCACCTGTGACCGTCCGCCGGTGCCCGGGGATGCGATCGTCCCGACCGGCGAAGAAGGGGCAGCCATGCGATTCCACGACTCTATGCTTGACCTGGTGGGCCAGACGCCGCTGGTGCGGTTGGTCGGCGTCGCCGACGGCTCCGGGCCGCTGGTCCTGGCCAAGCTGGAGCAGTTCAACCCCGGGGGTTCGGTCAAGGACCGGATCGCGGTCGGCATGGTCACGGCCGCTGAGCGCGACGGCAGTCTGCGTCCCGGTGGCACCATCGTCGAGCCGACGTCGGGCAACACCGGCATCGGACTGGCCCTGGTCGCCGCCCGACGCGGCTACCGGTGCGTGTTCACCTGTCCGGACAAGGTCTCGCCGAACAAGATTGCCGCGCTCCGGGCCTACGGAGCCGAGGTGGTGGTCTGCCCGGCCGCCGTCCCCATGGCCCATCCCCGCTTCTACCGCAACGTCGCCGCCCGGCTGGCCGCCGAGATCCCCGGGGCTCACTGTTGCGACCAGTACAACAACCCGGCCAACCCGGCGGCGCACTATGCCGTCACCGGGCCGGAGATCTGGGAGCAGACCCAGGGACGCCTGACGCACTTCGTCGCCGGGCTGGGGACCGGCGGCACGGTCTCCGGCGTCGGCAGGTACCTGCACGAGGTGTCGGCGGGCGCAGTGCAGGTGATCGGGGCGGACCCGCAGGGATCCGCGTACAGCGGCGACGAGGTGCGGCCGTACTACGTGGAGGGCGTCGGGCAGCCGAGCATGCCCGACGCTTTCGATCCGGCCGTTCCGGACGAGATACTGACCATCGGCGACGCCGAAGCCATCCGGGTGACCCGGCGCCTTGCCCAGGCCGAGGGCATCCTCACCGGGGGCTCCGGTGGCATGGCTGTCGCCGCGGCGCTGCGGGTGGCCGAGCGCGCCGATCCGGACGCAGTCATCGTTGTGCTGATCCCGGATTCCGGCCGGGGCTACCTCACCACGATCTTCGACGACGACTGGCTGGCCGGGCGCGGCTTCACCGAGCCGGCCGATGGTGTGCCGGTAGCGGCCGCCATCGGCCCCGACCTCCCCGTGCTGCAACCACAAGAGCAGCTCGGGAGCGCGCTGCGGCGCATGCGGGGCACGAGGGCAGGCCACATGGCGGTCAGCGTGGCCGCACCGCCGATCAGGCTGCCGGAGATCGTGGGATTCGTCTCCGAGCACGACATCGCCGTACGCGTCGCGACCGGCCAGGCACGGTTGGACGCACCGGTCGCCGAGCACCTGATCGACCCGCTGCCCACGGTCGGCTGGGGCCAACAACTCGACACCGCAGCAGCGCGCATCGCCGAGCACGGCGCGTGCGTGGTGCTGCGCGACGGACTCCCCGTAGCAATCCTGACCGCCACGGACATGGCCGCCGCACTCGAACCCGAGCATGAGACCACAGGGAGTTCACTGTGAGGCCAGACCTGATCAAGTACGACGACCCGGTGGACGGCACCCGGGGCTGGCTGGTCTACCGCGACGTCCCGCAACGGCTTGCCGCAGGCGGCTGTCGGGTACAGCCCGGCCTGGACGCGGCCACCTTGGGCACGCTCGCCGAGCGGATGGCGCTCAAGCAGCGAGTGCTCGGCATCAACGTGGCTGGAGCCAAGTGCGGACTGGACCTCGACCCCGGCGCGCCGGGCAAGAGCGCGGTGCTGAGCCGTTTCTTCACCTTCCTCCACGACGAGCTGGTCACCCGCTACAGCATGGGGCCGGACATGGGCACCGGCTGGCTGGAACTCAACCGGCACGCCGAAGCGGTCGGCTTGCCGTCGATCAAGTATGCGATCAAGACGGCCCAGCGGCTCAGCGACGACGAGTTCGGGCGACGGATGGCCGTGCTCGAGGCGCCCGTGCGCGGGGTCCCGATCTCGGCCCGCCGTGCGGGGCACGCGCTGGCTCACGCCGCGATCGCCGCCGCCCGAGGTACCGGCACGCCAACCGTAGCGCTGCAGGGATTCGGCAACCTCGGCCGCGGAGCCGCGTGCACGCTGCTCGAGGCCGGGGCCCGGGTGGTGGCGGTCGGAGACAAACACGGCACCGTGGCCGACCCGGCCGGTGTGGACATCGCAGCCATGCTCGGTCGTCCTTCTGGAACCCCGGTTCCGGCGATGCCGTCCCGCGGCCGGGTGGCCCATCTGTTCACCGTGCCAGCCGATGTGCTCATCCTCGCCGGCCCATCCGACGCGATGACCACCGCGCAGGCAGCACAGGTCCCGGTCTCGACAGTCGTGGTGGGAGCGAACTGCGGCCTCACCGAGAGCATCGAACAAGCCCTGGCAGCACGGGACATAGTGGTCGTCCCCGACTTCATCGGCGGAATCGGGGGATCCGCCTCGATGGAGGTCCTGTTCAGCCCGCTCGCGTGCCCTGCCCCGCAGCAGGTGCTCGACGCGCTCACCGCCCTGATGAATGAACTCGTCGCGGATGTCCTCGCGCAAGCGCGCCGCAGCGGTGTCACCCCACGTGTCGCCGCCACACGCCTGGCCGCGGCCAGCACTGCCGAGCCGGAATCCCCGCCCTACGGCAGTTGCCCCTATCTCCGCTCGTCCCTGTCCACCGTCCGCTGACCCGGAGGTCTCTCCCATGCCGGAACACTGTTGGCACGAACGCGGCCACATCACCGACTCGCGGTTCTTCGGCAACCGCTATGCCACCGCGGCGAGCAGGCAGATTTTCTGTGACACCTGCCGAAAACAGCGCTGGCTGGATATCGAGGCGGCGCTGGCCCTGACCCAGAGCGAGCTGGGCGTGATCCCGGCCGAGGTGGCTGAGCAGATAGCCACGGTGGCCGACCTCGATCACGTTGACCTCGATCAGGTTCAAGCGGAGACCGAGCGCTCAGGGCACTCGCTGATCGGGCTGCTTCGCGTGCTGGAAACGGCATGCGGACCGACCGCCGGACAGTTCATCCACTTCGGCGCCACCACCCAGGACATCCAGGACACAGGACAGTCCCTGGAGATCAAGGATGTCCTCGACACGCTCTCGCCCGTGCTGGACGGCATCATCCGCAGCCTCACCGAGACTGCGGGGCGGCACGCCAGGACGATCGGCCTGGGCCGCACCCACGCTCAGCCGGCACTGCCGATGGCGTTCGGCCTCAAGGTGGCGGGCTGGCTCGACGAACTCCTCCGGCACCGGGAACGGCTGAGCCTTCTCCGTGCCCGCACCCCGGCCGCCCAACTGTTCGGCGGGGCCGGGACGATGGCCAGCTTCGACGGTCAGGGCCGGGCCACCCTGGAGCGGTTCGCCGAACGGCTGGGGCTGGTCGTTCCCGACCTCGGATGGCACGTGACCCGGGACCGGGTCACCGAATACGTCAGCACGTTGGCGATGGTCACCGGCACGTTGGCCCGGATGGCCGACGAGATCCGCACGCTGTCCCGGCCCGAGTTCGGCGAAGTCGAGGAGGCGTGGTACTCCGGCAAGGTCGGCAGCAGCACGATGCCGCACAAACGCAATCCCGAGCGCTGCGAACAGATCGTGGTGCTGTCCCGGCTGGCCGCCGCGCAAACCGGGCTGGCACTGACCGCGATGGTCGGCGACCACGAGCGCGACGCGCGCTCGCTACGCCTGGAGTGGGCCTGCGTACCGGACGTGTCGCACTACTGCCTGGCCGCAGCCGAGATCGCGACCGAGATCGTCACCGGACTGATCGTGCACCCCGACAGGCTGGCCGTCAACGTGGAGACGGTCACCGGACAGGTGATGTCCGAGCGGCTCATGTTCGCCCTCGGCGAGCACATCGGGAAGCAGCAGGCCCACGAGTACGTCTACCAGCTCATGCAGAAGGCCCGCAGCCGAGACGTCCCGGTCCGCAAGCTGGCCGCCGAGGACCCGGTGATCACCGACTGGTTCACCGACGCCGAACAGGAGCACCTGTTCGAGGCGGCCAGCTACCTCGGCGAATCGCCGGAGCTGACGATGCGGGTCGTGGAACGCGCCCGGGCTGCCGTCTCGTGACGGCTGCCGGATCAGCGGACGGAGCAATGAGTGTCGCCGTGGTGTCCGGGGCCGCGACCGGGATCGGCCGTGCCGTCACCGCCCGCCTCGTCGCGCGGCGGGCGGGGGAGGTGATCGTGGTGGGGCGCAGGCCCGACCGGCTCGCCGACCTCGCCGGTCAGCTCGGTCCACGCGTCGTGGTGGTCGCGGCAGACCTGAGCAAGCCGGACGGGACACGGCGCGTGCTGGCCGCGGTGGCCGGACGGACGGTGGACGTCCTGGTGAACAACGCTGGAGGCAACGCCGATCCCCACCGGGTGCAGGAACTGGACGAGGTGGCCGATGCCTGGTACGCCAACCTGCGCGCCAATGTGCTCCCTGTCGTCCTGCTCACCCACGCGCTGCTTCCGCTGCTTGCGCGGCCCGGCGGCCGGATCGTCACGGTCGGCTCGGTGGCGGCAGTACGTGGACCGGCTACCTACGGCGGGGCCAAGGCCGCGCTGCACCCGTGGTCTGCGGAGCTCGCCGCGCAGATGGCCGGCGACCAGATCACTGTCAACGTCGTGGCCCCGGGGTATGTCACGGACACCGAGTTTTACGGGGACCGGATGTCCTCGGACCTGCACGCGGACAGGTCGAGACGGTCACCGATGGACCGGGGGGCCACGCCGGAGGAGGTCGCTGCCACCATCTGCCATCTCGCCGGCCCTGACGCCGGGTTCATCACTGGTCAGGTCGTTCACATCAACGGTGGAGCACTTCTGCCCCGCCCCTGACGGCGGATCGGACACACCGGAGGAACCAATCGATGCCCCCAACGCACGAGCTGTCCTACCTGCAGCGTCTGGAATCCGAGTCGGTGCACATCCTGCGCGAGGTGGTGGCCTCCTTGGAACGGCCCGCGCTGTTGTTCTCCGGCGGGAAGGACTCGATGGTGCTGCTGTATCTCGCCGCCCGGGCGTTCTGGCCCGCACCGATTCCGTTCCCGCTGCTGCATATCGACACCGGACACAACTTCAATGAAGTCATCGCCTTCCGCGACCGGATGGTCGAGCGGTTCGAAGCGCGGCTGCTGGTGGCGCGGGTGCAGGACGACATCGACGCCGGCCGGGTGCTGGAGGAGACCGGCCCGCGCGCGACCCGCAACCGCCTGCAGACGGTCACCCTGCTGCGCGCCATCTCCGAGCACCGGTTCGACGCCGTTTTCGGCGGCGCCCGCCGGGACGAGGAGAAATCCCGAGCGAAAGAACGAGTGTTCAGCGTCCGCGACCAATACGGCCAGTGGGACCCGAAAGCGCAACGACCGGAACTGTGGCGCCAGTACAACGGGCACCATCGACCGGGCGAGCACATCCGGGTGTTTCCGCTGTCCAACTGGACCGAACTCGACATCTGGCAGTACATAGCGGAACAGGACGTCGAACTGCCCTCGCTGTACTACGCGCACCGGCGCAGCGTGCTGGCCCGGGACGGGATGCTGCTGGCCGAGAACACCTTCGTGCAGCCGCTGCCGGGAGAGGAAACGATCATCGAGTCGGTGCGATTTCGCACCATCGGCGACGCGACCTGTACCGGATGTGTCGAATCGTCAGCAAAAACCCCTGACGAAGTACTCGCCGAGGTGGCTGCCAGCACCATCACCGAACGTGGTGCCACCCGCGCGGACGACAGGATATCGGCCGCTGGAATGGAAGACCGCAAACGCGAAGGATACTTCTGATGGCGCCACTGCTTAGGCTCGCCACTGCGGGAAGCGTCGACGACGGGAAATCGACCCTCATCGGACGGTTGCTGCTCGACTCGAAAGCGATCCTCGAGGACCAACTGGCATCGATCGAGCAGCCCGTCGGACCGGACCTCGCCGCGCTCACCGACGGACTGCGTGCCGAACGCGAACAAGGAATCACCATCGACGTGGCGTACCGGTATTTCGCCACGCCGAAGCGGAAGTTCATCATCGCCGACACTCCCGGACACGTGCAGTACACCCGCAACATGGTGACCGGCACCTCGACGGCAGACCTCGTACTCACGCTGGTCGACGCTCGGTATGGCGTGCTCGCCCAGTCCCGGCGGCACGCGCTGATCGCCAGCCTCCTCGGCGTCAGCCACCTGGTGCTGTGCGTGAACAAAATGGATCTCGTCGGCTGGTCGCGGGAACGTTTTGAGGAGGTCCGCGACGAGTTCCTCCGCATGGCCGCACGCCTGGAGATCCCGGAAACGACCGTCATCCCCCTTTCGGCGCTGCGCGGGGACAACATCGTCCATCGCAGCACGGAGATGCCGTGGTACGAGGGTGCACCCCTGCTCCAGCACCTGGAGGAGGTGCCCATCACCACCGATCGCAACCTGACCGACCTACGCCTTCCGGTCCAGTACGTGATCCGGGGAGCCAACGGGTACCGCAGTTACGCCGGAACGATGGCCAGCGGGGTACTGCGGCGCGGCGACGAGGTCACCGTACTCCCCAGCGGCCTCACCACCACCGTCGAGGCGCTGCACGGCCCCGGTGGAACCGACCTCAACGTCGCTTTCCCATCGCAGGCGGTGGCGGTGCGGCTAACCGGCGAACTGGACATCGGACGCGGCGACCTGCTGTGCCAGCCGGACAATCGGCCCACGACCGGGCACGACTTCGATGCGGTGATCTGCTGGCTGACCGACGCGGGCGACCTCACCCCGGGAGCACACTACCGGTTACGCCACACCACTCGGTCGGTACGGGCCAAGGTACGTGCGTTGGATTACCGGCTGGACACCGACACGTTGCACCGTGACGTCTCGGCGACCGCGCTCTCGCTCAACGACATCGGGCGGATCAGCATTCAGACCCACCAGCCGCTGAACTTCGACGCCTACCGGCGCAACAGGGACACCGGAAGCTTCATCCTGGTCGACGAGGCCACCGGCAGCACCGTCGCCGCCGGCATGATCGACGACAAGCCTCTGCCGGCAAGCAACATCCGGTGGCATTCCTCCGCAGTGACCCGAGGGGGCCGCACCAGTACCGGGGGAACCGTGTGGCTGACCGGGTTGTCCGCATCCGGGAAATCCACCATCGCCACCGAACTGGAGCACCGACTGGTCGCCGAGGGCCGCGCCGTGTATCTCCTCGACGGCGACAATCTCCGCCACGGCCTGAGCGCCGACCTCGGGTTCAGCGCCGCCGACCGGACCGAGAACGTCCGCAGGGTGGCCGAGGTCGCCCGGCTGTTCGCGGACGCGGGCATCGTCGCCATCGTGTCCCTGATCAGCCCCTACCGCACCGATCGCGACCGCGCCAGGCACCTGCATGAAGCCGACGGCCTCTCATTCGCCGAGGTGTACCTGGACGCTCCTTTGCGGGTATGCGAGCAACGCGACCCAAAGGGACTCTACGCCCGCGCCCGAGCCCGGGAGCTTGTGGAGTTCACCGGCATCGACGCACCGTACGAGCCACCCACAGATCCCGAGCTCACCCTCCACCCGCACCGCGCGACCCCAGTCGAACTGGCCGAACAGATCGTCACCCTCATCGGCCAGTGGTGAGCATCCGGGGACCGGCAGCACAAAGCGCGCGGCCGCGACGGCATCAAAAGATCCCGTTGCCTCAACGGACTCATGGAGCCGCCACCCGCCGAGGCGGGCACGCGCACGAACCGTTCCACATCCCGATCACTCGCGACGGCGGCCTCGAAGACTCGCTCGCCCAAGCCGAACGCCCCGGCCGGCGATCGGATCATGCCAGACGCGAGTCGATCGAACGTACCGCCCATCGCCCACCCACTCGGGAGCCCAACCGTGCTTGCTGCCGCTCCAGTCCCACCGTTGGCGTCGCACCAGGTCCTGGTCTTCCTGCTCCAGGTCGCGGTCCTGCTGCTCCTCGCACTGTGCCTGGGGCGCCTGGCCAGCCGGTTCGGCCTGCCGGCCGTCGTCGGGGAGTTGCTCGCCGGAGTGCTGCTCGGTCCGTCGCTGCTGGCGCAGCTCGCCCCTGGCTTCTCGGAGTGGTTGCTGCCCCGTGAGCCTGCACAGATGCATCTACTCGACGCGGTCAGTCAGATGGCAGTGCTCCTGCTCGTTGGTATCACCGGCGTCCAGGTCGATCTTGGCGTCCTTCAACGACGACGAAGAACGGCGATCCGAGTCAGCCTCGCCGGCTTGCTGGTTCCCCTCGCGCTGGGGGTGGCCACGGGCTATGTTCTGGTCGACTCGCTGATGCCTGGTGGAACCGACCGGTCGGTGTTCGCCATGTTCTTCGGCGTTGCCATGTGTGTCAGCGCCATACCCGTCATCGCGAAGACGCTCACGGACATGGGTCTGCTCCACCGCGACGTCGGGCAGCTCACCTTGGCCGCCGGAACCATCGACGATGCGGTCGGCTGGTTCCTGCTCTCGATCGTGTCGGCGATGGCCACCGCGGGGCTGCACGCAGGCAGCGTTTCCTTGTCGGTTCTGTACTTGGTGGGCTTCGTCGCCGCGGCGTGGTTCATCGGCCGGCCCGTCGTCCGGTTCCTCCTGCGTCTTGCCACTCGATCGACCGAATCAGGCGTGACCATCGCCATCACGGTCGTCATCATTCTGCTGGGCGGCGTGAGCACCCACGCGCTCGGCATGGAAGCCGTCTTCGGCGCCTTCGTCGCCGGCGTCCTGGTCGGCACGCCCGGCGCCGCCGACCCGGCCCGACTTGCGCCGTTGCGCACCATGGTGCAGTGGGTCCTGGCCCCTCTCTTCCTGGCCAGTGCCGCTCTGCGAATGGACCTCACCGCGCTGCGGCACGGGGAAGTACTGGTTGGTGCCATCGTGGCACTGTTCATCGCTGTCCTCGGTAAATTCGCCGGCGCCTACATCGGGGCTCGCACCAGCCAGCTCACCAAATGGGAGGGCCTGGCGCTGGGGGCGGGAATGAACGCTCGCGGCGTCGTGCAAATGGTGGTCGCCACGGTCGGCCTGCGCATCGGCGTGCTCGACACCGCGTCCTACACCATCATCCTGTTCGTGGCCATCGCCACCTCGGTGACGGCCCCTCCGCTGCTGCGCATGGCCATGGCGCGAGTCGAACACAGCGCCGAAGAGCAGCTGCGCAAGAGCGAGCACGACGAGACCTGGTCGACAGCGGAGCCAAGACCACCGAAGTGCGCGTCGGCTACCCCAAGATCCGCAGAATCGCCGCCGGGGACATCCTGCACTTCACCAGCGAAGACGCCTCCCTCAACACCGGCATCACCGACGTGAAGGAGTACGGCTCCTTCCAGGCTCTGCTGGAGGCCGAAGACGCCGCCGCGATCGGCGGCCCGGACATGACCCCAGACCAGCTCACCACCGCGATCCGCGCCATCTACCCGCCCGAGAAGGAAGCCCTCGGCGTCTTCGCCCTGCACCTGACCCGGCTGCCCGAGTGACCGCTTCCCCTCCTCGAGGAGGGGAAGCAACGAGCAACCTGCCGCCCCGTCACCTCAAACGCCGTTGCAGTACTAGCGGTGGTTTGTTGACGGCGGGTCAGGGTCGTATTAGGCCGGTAGCAGAGGAACGTCGCCTCGCTGCCCAGGAGTTTGTGATGACCCGTCGTCTGCCGTGTCCGCCCGCTCCGGGCCCGCTGGAAGCCTATGCCGCACGCTTCGATGACCTGTTCTCCACACTGGCACAGCGCCACGGGTTCCGCGAGTACCTCGCGGGGCTGCTGCTGCCGCGGGACCGCAACAAGACGCTGACCTGCCTCGCAGGAACCGAACCCGTCACTGGTGCCCAACATCCCTCGGTGCAGCGGCTGCAGTTCTTCCTGTCCGAGTCGACGTGGGACCACGAGCAGGTCAACGCCCGCAGGGTGGCACTGCTGCTGGCCGACCCCGCGACGGCGGCGCACCCCGCCGGGGTGCTGGTGATCGACGACTCCGGGGACCGCAAGGACGGGAAGACGACCGCTCACATCGGCCGGCAATGGCTGGGCCGGCTGGGCAAGACCGACAACGGCATCGTCACCGTGACCACCTGCTGGGCCGACGAGAACCGCTACTACCCGCTGCACGCCGTGCCCTACAGCCCCGCCCACCACTTCCCCAAAGGCAAGAGCGACCCCGCCTTCCGCACCAAGCTGCAGATCGCCGCCGAACTCGCCCGCACAGCCAAGGCTGCAGGATTGACCTTCCGGGCCGTGGCCGCCGACTGCGCCTACGGCGACCAGGACGGCTTCCGCAGAGACCTCTACGCGGCGGGACTGCCGTTCGTCATGGCCCTCAAGCCGGGCCACGGCACCTGGGCCTACGGCAAGAATGCCTACACCCCCGTCGACGCCGCCCGCGCTCTGACCTGGACGGACCCCGAGCACCCAGGGGACTGGACCGCGGTGGAGCGCACCTTCCGCGACGGGCACACCGAGACCTGGTGGGCCGCCGACGCCCGCCTCGGCTGGTGGGGACCCGACGGAAACGTCCGCCTGGTCGTGGCCACCACCGACCCGGCCACGCTGCCCGCACAGTCGACCTGGTACCTGGCCACCGACCTGCCCCGCCCCGGCAGCCCACGCGGGGACGACAGCCCCGAACCGGCCGCCGACCTGCACGAAGTCGTCCGAATCTACAGCATCCGCCACTGGATCGAGCAGAGCTACAAGCAGGTCAAGGACGAACTCGGCTGGGCCGACTTCCAGGTGCGCTCCGACACCGCCATCCGCCGCCACCAGACCCTGGTCACCTGTGCGTTCTCCTTCTGCTGGGACACCTGGTCCGCCCAACCTCCGGAGCAGGAGCCCGTCGCCGTCCCCACGGTCGTGCTGGCTGCCACGCCGGTGGGACCAGACGAGAGGGGGACCAAGCAGACCCCACCAGCCCCAACCAGCCAGCTGGCCGCAGGCGATCCGCGCCGTCCGGGCCTGGCTCGACCCCTGGACCACCCTCCAACGCTGCTGGCGAGCCTGGACCAACGCGCCCCCGCCACCCGAACTCCAAGCCCTGATCAACGCCGTCGGCGCAGGTCACCCGCTTGATCTCTACTCCCCGGTTTAACAAACCACCGCTAGGTATGTTGTTCGGGGAGGTTGGTGACGCGGCCTGTAGTGCGGTCCAGATGCGACAGCCGGGCGATTCGGTATCGGCTGAGAACTCGGTGCACGGTGGCGGGGCTGAGGCCGAGCAGGTAGGCGATGCGGGCTGGGCCCCAGGGGCGCAGGACGCGGACTTTGATGATGCGCCGCTCGGTTTGTGTCGGCGTCTGACGGGGGCTGAAGTGCGGGCGGCTGGAGCGATCCGTCATCCCAGCTGCTCCCTGCTCGCGGTAGCGGTCAGCCCCCGTTTCGCAGTGGTGGGCGAGACTTGGAAGCGTTCAGCCGCGCGGCGGAGTGGCCATCGATCGTCGACCACGCACTGCGCCAAACGCAGGCGGCCGGTTTCGGTCAGGGGCGCGTTGCGGTGGGCCATGCCGGTCTTTCCGGCTCAGGGGATGACGATGGGCACGAGTGATGTCTCGTGCACCCCGCTGGTAGGTGGCGCCCGATCTGGTCCCCGATCGGAGGGGCGGCGTGAAGTCCGGCGCGATCGCCGGTGCGGCGTGAGAGGGGCGAGACACCCGCCGAAGAGCTGGTTCGGCGGGCACCTCGCCGTCCTCAGGCCGGGTCGGCGGGCAGAGCCGAGTACGGGTGGACTTCGATCCGCAGGGGCGGCTCGGCGAGGAGGGCGATGATCTCGTCGCGCAGCTCGTCGGCGAGAGGGCTGTTCTCGTAGGCGTCCTTGGCCTCGTGACTGCGGAACACCTCCATGTTCCACAGCACGTCGGGGTCGGCGTCCTCGCGGGCGATGATGAACCGGTCGGAGGACCCCGACTTCTCCATTCCTTCGGTGGCCAGCGCGAACAGCTTGTCGCCGAGTCCGGGCTTGGCGCGCATCTTGATGAGGTAGGCGGGCTGGTCCTGCAGTGCCATGTCTGTCTCCTTGTGTGTAGCGACGGGGCGTCTGGCGCGAGCCGCTCCTCCGCTACTGGTATACCGTTCCATAGCAAGTATGGAACAACGTTCTAATCATGTCAAAACGGATGTGGGCGCCGGGCTCGACCACGGCGGCCCCCGACGGAGTACGCCGCATCGATCTGCCCACCGGAGGCTGGTACTCGCCCTGCCCCTGCCCCGCCTCGAGATGGTTGCCATCACCCACGTCACCCACATCACCCCGCCCCTGCCTCACCTGTAGCCGCCCGGCAACCTGCGCAGCACGGCACGGTAGAGCTCAGTGCCTGGTCTCAGCGCGGAAGAGGGGCGCGTCGCCGGGGGACATCTCCAGCCGGGGCCGCACAGGGCGCACCGGGTGACGGAAGCGCCCCATGTCCACGGCGGCGTCGCCGGAGAACTCGAAGACCAACTCCGGGGCGACGCACCGGTGGTCGAGGATCTCGTCGGTGACCCACCCCGCGGAGAAGCGTGCGTGCTTCCACGGATGCCCGGACGCGCCCGGTGTGAGGAGCGCTCCGACCTCGCGGGCCAGGGGGCCGCGGACAGCGGGTTGGTGCGGGCTACCAGGCGCAGTGTGCCGCTGGTGTTGTAGCGGCCGAGCAACAGCGTGGTCGGTGCGGTGAGCGGGCCGGTGACCGCGCCGGTGACGGCCTCGGCGGTCTCCCGGGAGCGCAGCTTCGTCCAGGTGCCGCGCTCGCCGGGACGGTAGGGGGCCGAGAGGGGCTTGATGACGCAGCCCTCGCATCCGATCCGTGCCCAGGCCGGGTGCAGCCACTCGGCCGCCGTCTCCGGGTCGGTGGTGGCCGGGCACAGTGTCCACGGCGCGAGGAGGCCGAGCCGGGCGAACAGATCCTCCAAGAGGCTGCGGCGCTCGCGGTAGGGCAGCCGCATGGTTGCGTGGCCGTCGAGCTCCAGGATGTCGAAGACGATGACGTGGGCCGGCTGCTTGCGCGCAGCACGTTCGGCGCCGGCGCCCGTACGCCGCGCCCGCGCCTGCAGCGCGCCGAAGTCCAGCACCGCCTCGTCGGGGGCGAGCACGACCAACTCGCCGTCCAGGACGACGTCCTCGCGGGCGGCGAGTTCGCCGGCGGCGCGGGCGACCTCGGGGAAGGCCCGGCCCAGGCCGGAGCCGCGGCGCGCCTGGAGGAAGGAGGCGTCCGGGCGGGCGAAGACCAGGCAGCGGTGGCCGTCCCATTTCGGTTCGTACGACAGCCCGGAACGCCGGGGAAGGCTTTCAATGCTGCGGGCGAGCATCGGCTCGAGCGGCGCGGCCAGGCGCGTCCGGCTCACTCCTGGTGGGCTCTGGTCCGCAGACCCCAGGTGCTCCCCGGGCAGCCCGCGGGGAGGGGCGGGAAGGTGTGCCCGCGCACGTCGGTGCTCCAGTGGTGCTCCTGGCCGCAGTCGCACTCGTAGATGCCGCTGGCCGGGACGGTCTCCCCCGGCCGGTACCGCTCGTTTTTCTCCATATGCCACGTATAGCCCGGGATGCTCCGGCTCACCTCCCGGGTGCCCGGCGCTTCCGGGTGCGCCCGTAAGGCGTCCGCCGGTGGATGCCGTCGAACAGTGGTGCGCCCGGGGCATGTTGCTGTTGTAACGGGTGGGGTGAGAGAGATGTCTGTGACGAAGTGGACAGGTCTACGCCGGAGTGTAGGTAAACATGATTTCCATGTGGTGCCGGTCACAACTCGTTCGTGAATGTGCAGGTGAGGGGCACTAACCGTGTGTGGCCGGTCACCGTGGGCTTTTTCCTTCCGGAGCACTTCCACGTTTGCCCCTTCCCGAACGCTTAGCTGGTCACCGAGGACATCGAAGTCCTCGGGCACAAAGCCAAGTTGGCCGACGGGGGAGCGCCGACAGTGCCTCCGGATGAAAGGAATCACTCTGTGTTGCAGATGCTGCTGATCGGTGTGCTGGCGGCCACAGCCGCTCGGGTGTTCGTGCCGGACGCCGTACGTCTGGTGCGGCGCGGACTGGCCGCGGGCGTCATGGCGGGGGTCGCGTCACTGACCGAGCGCGGCCGCGACGCCCGCCCGCAGCCCCCGGCCTCCGAGGCCGGCCTGAGCGCCGAAAAGGGGGAGCGGGCGTGACGCACCCCGGGGATGACCCCAGGACGCTTCGTGCCGCCGCGCAGGAACACCGGCGCCGGCTGGCCTTCCGCGCCTTCCACCGGCACTATCAGCGCGCCTACCTCCACTACGCCGAACTCCAGCTCGGCGACCGCCAGGCCTGCCGCTCGCGTGGTCCACCTGGTCTTCCTCAGCCTCCTCAAGGGCTGGAACCGGCTGGTGGAAGAGGCCAACCCGCACGCGAGCGCCTGGGCCCATCTGAAGGAGGCCGTGAACGAGGTCCTCCTCCTGGAGGACCGCCCCTCCGCCCTCCCCGAGACGGCGCTCTTCGCCAGGGTCAGCAGGGCGGTGCTGGAGGACACCCGCGGCGAGTTCGCCGCGATGGAGAGCAGCGTGGGCCTTTACCCGGCCATCGCCCGCCTCCCCGCCCGCCAGCTCGACACGGTGGTCCTGGACTACGTCCTGAGCTACACCACCGCGAAAACCGCCCGCATCATGGGAGTCGACGAGGCCACCGTGCGCTCCCACCGCCAGCACGCCAAGCAGCGACTCGCCCAGGAACTCGGCATCGAGCTGGGCGCCAACCGCGACGAGAACTGAGGAGCACCGCCCATGCCGCCCACCCTGGACGAACTCCTGAAGGACGCCTACATCCCCTTCCTCGACGCGGAACTCGAAGGGCAAAAGGAGCGGGCCGCCTACCGCAGAGTCGTCGACGACTACGCCGACACGGTAGAGCGCGGCACCGGGGGCGGATTCCCACAGCCCGCGCTCGGCCCGGCCTCCCTCGGCCCTTCCCCCGGCGCGGGCTTGGCCGCGCCCTCTCCCCGCCGGGAGAGGGCCGCCCGGGAACTGCGCGCGCTCGCCTCGCTGACCATCCGCGCCCCCCACGCCGCCGAACGCATCCAGAACCTGGCCGCCACCCACCAGATCGACCCGGACAGCGCGTTCGTCTTCGCCTGCCTGCTCCACCTGGCCGACCGCGACGAGCAGGCCGAGTTCCTCTGGCAGTTCTCCGCCGGCGCGGGCAAGCCCGCCTCCGCGGAATGCCTCTACCTCCTCCACACCACCCGGGGGAACTGCGCACCGGCCAGCACTGGGCCTCCCAGGTCACCGAGCTGGAGTCCGAGGAACGGGGCTCCGAGATCATCCACACCGTCCCGGTCACCGCGCCCGGGCCCCTGACCTCGCTCATGCTCCTGCGTATCTGGTACGCCCTGCGCAGTCAGGAGACCGGCACCCTGACCATGGCCGCCTTCCACACCTGCACCGGAACCCTCTCCCGTGCCATGACAGCCGCGATTCAAAGCCTCAAACCCGAGGGGCTGGACGAAGGCGGACTGATGCCCTGGCCCGACCGCGGCCTCGCCGCCCAGATGCACCGTGCCCTGCCCTGACCGCACCAGCCGGGGAACGCCGGGCGGATGACAGAATCGCACACGTGAGCGAATCAGATCTTCCGCCCGACGTTCCCCGGCTCGAGGTCGTACGGGAGTGGCTGGCCGACCAGCACGCTCGCAGTGTCGTGCTGGAGACGTCCCTGCGCCTCCAGCTGGAGCGTACGGACGCCGCGCTGAGCGCTGCCCGCGACCGCGCCACGCGTACACAGGCCGGAGAGCGCTACCGGCTCCTCCCCGTACGCCTCCGCCCCGGCCACAGCGAGCTCCACCGGGACTCGTGCCCCACCCCCGGCGGCGCGGTCCTCACCCGGCCGAGGCGAAGGACGCACTCACCGACGAAAAGGTCGGCCCCGGACTGGAGCTGTGCACCACCTGCCGCCCCCAGGACGCACTCAACTGACTGGTTGTCCCGTTCCCGCCCCGCGGCTCGCGCCGGGTCGGTAGTTTCGCTGCCCATGAGTGTGCATCGCGCGTCACCGGGTGAGCCGTGGCCCGGCTGGATGACCAGCCGGGCGGCCCAGGCCGCCTACGGCGAGCACCTGGTCCGTATCGGCGAACTCATCCCGGTGCTGCTGTTCATGCACGCCCGCGACCGCAAGGACCTGGCAGACGCGTACCGCGACTCCCGCCCGGGCCTCGATGTGAAACTCGACCTTCTGGCCCTGGATTCCCGGGACGACCTGCTGGAGACTGCGGCCGTCCTGGACGCGCTCGCCCTGTGCCACGGCCACGGCGGCTACCTGCCGCGCCCCTACAAGGAGGACTCCCGCAACCCGGTACCCCGCGACGTGGAGCTGCGCACCGACGCCTCCGATCTCGCCGGCGACCTCGTCGCCCACGACCGCGAGCACAAGACCAGCACAACCGGAGCTGTCCCGCCGCCCCTGAAGGACGGCTGCAGCGACGCCGAACGGGACGCGGTCCGTTCGTACGCCCGCCGGGAGTGGATCGCTTCCCTGGAGAACTGAGCCACGCTCCAGGCGGCACCCGGCGGGCTGATCTCCGAAGCGGCAACACGGGGTTCGCACGGCCTGGTTACAGGTGTTCGACCGGCGGGACGATCCTGGTGATCTCGATCAGGCCGAGCCGGGGGAGAGGCAGGACGAGGACCCAGCCGCCGGTGGGAAGGTCGATGCGGCGCACGCCACCGGGCCCACCGTGGTCCGGGCCGTGGCCGATGTCGGTGATGTCCACGCCCACCTCGGCGAGGCCTTTGAGGTCTTCGGCGGTCCGCTCGGCGGCGGCGACGATGTGCTCGGGCAGCCCGTCAGTGACCTGGGCCCGGTCGGGCGTGTACTCCCAGTCCCAGCCGCTCACGCCCGGCGGGCCTCCTGCCCGGCAGCATGCTGGAGGCCAGCGAGCTCGGCGAGCAGCGGCCGTACGGCCTCGCGGGTGTCGGCCTTCTCGGCCTGGCGGGCGAGTTCTTCCATGCGGCGGGCGGTGCCGAGGCGTTCGGCGGCGACACGCTCGGCCCACTGGCCGAGGATCTGCCGCATCGGGGTGGGGGAGAGCTGGTTACGCGCGGCCGTCTTGGCGGCGGCGAGTTCGCGGTCGAACTGCGGCAGTGCCTGCGGATACAGCGCGGTGAGGGCATCGCGCAGGGCGTCGGCGGTCGCCGGCGGCTGCGGAATGCCCGGACCGTGGTCCGCTGTCGCTTCGCTCACAAGCCCCTCCCAGTCCCAGGTTCCACCACCGCTTCACCCTATCGGGAAGCGGCCGGTCACAAAGCCGGCTTCCCAGGCCCGCCGCCAAGCGGATGCTGCTCCCTTCGAAGCTCCACCGCCTGCGCCCCGCTTCTCGGCTCACGGTTCGGCCTTCCAGCCGGACAGTGCCGCCATCTCATCCTCGGCGAGCACGGCCAGCTCGCTGTCCAGATCGCGCATCCACGGCCGAACCTCTGCAACGGCTGGGGTCGATGCCAGAAATCAGCACCTTCGGCCTCGGGGAACAGCGGAGCAGCCGATATCGGCTGCTCCGCTGTTCCCCGAGGCCGAAGTCGAGCCAGTACTCTCCTGCCTTGTCATGGTCATACTGTGTGCGACCGATTCGTGGGGGCGTCATGGTCTGGGAAGCAGGTACATCCGCTGGTGGCATGGACAGGGCCGGACAGGTCAGGGTGCGGGCGGTGGTCCGCGATGTGGTTGCGGTGGTCGCACCGGCCGAGCTGGTCCTGGTGGACGGCTTAGCCCTGTTCGACGACGCGACGGCGGTGCGGCGGCTGAGTGGCCGTGGTGGGCGTCGGGAGCCTCTCGGGTTCGGTCTGGGCGAGATGGCGGCGCTTGTGACGCCGGTGGTGTGGCTGGTGCTTGACCAGACCGTGAGGAAGTTCGCGGAGTCTGCGGTGGACGGTTCACTCAGGGGCGCCCGGGGGTTGTTGCGCAAGGCGTTACGCAGGGCTGACGAGCCGCTGGTCATTCCCCCGCTGACTGCTGGGCAGCTCGCCGAGGTGCGCACGCGCGTGCTGGAGAGCGCGTCGCACCGCGGGTTACCCGTGGAGTGTGCGGAGGCGGTCGCTGATGCGGTGGTGGCCAGGCTGGCGTTCACGTCGGCGGGCGCGGCTCCGGAAAGACGGGAGGATCCAGCTGACGGCAGCCCCTCGGGCGGAAGCTGAGGGGCATGGCCACCGACGGATCTCTTCGGGCGTGGTCGGGCGAGCGGGCGCTACCGGCCGGCACGACCATGCGTTTTGTGCTGCTGGTCGTCCTGATGCTCGCAAGTGGCGTCTCTCTGGTGCCGGTGGCGTTCACCGCCGCTGGGCTCAACAAGGGCGCCAGTTGCTTGAGCGCGGCCGGTGTCGGCACGGGTGAGGTGCCCCCTGGTGACGTTCTCCGCAGCGCTGCCTACCGGGCGTGCGTCGACGAGCACGGAATGGTGTCCTGGTGGGTCGGGCCTGCGGTGCCCGGTGTTCTGGTGGTCCTGGCCTGCGGGCTCTTCTTCGTCCTTCCTCTCTGGAAAGCGCGCGGGAACCGGGTCGTCTCCCTGGAAGCGGTGGATCACGACGGCCAGATCCTGCGGCACTTGACGCACTTGGCACAGGCGACCGGGCTGAAGCGGATGCCGCGCGTCGTCGTGGACCCGTCCGCCGCCTCGACCGGCGCTGCGGTGTTCGGACGCACCGGCCGTCCGACAGTGTGCCTGCACGGTGGTCTCCTCGCTCGCAGAACGACGGTGCCGGAGGACTTCGACGCGGTGCTGCTGCACGAGCTGGCCCACATCCGTAATCGTGACGTCACGCTCACCTACGCCACCGTCGCGCTGTGGAGGACGTTCATCGCGGCCGTACTCGTCCCCTACGCGGTGGGTTTCGCCATCCTCGTCTTCAACTCCTATGCTCCCGAGACGCCGCCCTATGAGGTTCTGCTTCCGGCGTGGCGTGCCCTTGTTCTCCCCGTGTTCATGACGGTGGTCGTCTACCTCGCGAGGTCGGACGTTCTGCGTAGCCGGGAGCTCCAAGCCGACCTCACCGCTGCCCGTTGGGGTGCGAATCCACGTGTCTGGGGTTTCGTCGAGCCGGCTCCGCCCGCGCGGGTGCTGCCTGGCGCGCTGCGCTCGTTCACGGAAGTCTGGCGCACGCACCCGCGGTGGGACTTGCGGCGGGAGGCCCTGGCCGACTCCACGCCGCTGTTCGAGGTGCCCGGTCTGCTGATGTTCCTGACGGGAGCCGCCGTTGTCATGGTCAACGGGCAGCTGTGGTTCTTCGCCGGGAGCTCCCACCGCGTGGGCCAGTGGGAGTGGAACGTGGCGATGGCGCTTCCTTGCGCCGTGCTGGTCACCGGGATCGCGGGCACGGTCCTGTGGCGTTCGACGGTACATCGGCTGCTGAACGGGCGGCGCAGGCTCTCCGGGGCGTGGGCGGGTCTGTGGCTCGGCATCGGAATGACGGTCGGTGAACTGTTCGGGAACCGGATCGCCATCTTCCGGTGGCTGCCCGGCGAGCCCGTGGTGCTGCTGCTGTTGGCACTCGCGGGACTGACGTTCACCTGGTGGGTAACCCAGTGCTCCCATCTCTGGGTCACTGCCTGGCGAGGTCGGACGATCCGCACGCCGATGATGCTGACGCTGGCGGGAGCGTGCCTGGCACTGTGCGCATGGTTTTGGTGGTGGCAGAACTACGGCGTGATCCTGGCGAACGTACCCGGACTCCTGACCAACGTCCCGGGGGCAGGAAACGACGGACTGGTGCTGGACCCAACAGGGGAAAACACCGCGATCCTCACCACGGCTGAACGTGCGGTGGCGCTGCTGAGCACCACCGTCGCGGTCCCGCTCGCGCTGCCGGCGGTCGCCGTGCTGTGGCTGCTGCCGCTGCTGGCCTGGACGGTTCACCCTCTGTCCGCAGTCCGTCGACGCGACACGGCGCCGGACCCCGACAAGCCGTTAATCCCTGACGGGCCTCTGCCGCCACTGCGCCGAACCTTGTCCGCCGGACTGTTCGGCGGAGTTGCGTGCTGGGCCGGCATCGTGGGGATCAAGGCCCATATGCATGCCTGGCAGCCACCGGTCCGGCTCCGGGGGGTTGCCGGTGCTCTGCTGTACCAGTACGGGATGAGCGCTGCTCTTCTTGCGGGAGCCGCGGTCGCGGCTCTCACCGCGAGTCTGCTCGCTGGCCGCTACCGGCTGATCGCCGCGCTTGCCGCGGCCCATACCGCCGCGCTGGCGGGCTACAGCGGAGTGTGGGCGCTGACTGCGTCGGACGGTTGTCTTCAGGGCATCAGCACGTTCCTCTCCACCTGCGGTTGGAGGCCGGCCGGGACCTGGCAGGCATTCCAGTACCTCCTGGGCATGCTCCTCATCCTCGTCACCATCGGAGGCATTGTCGCGGCCGCGGCCATCTCCGTCGCCCGACGGGCATTTCGGCGGTCGACCCACCCTGCGGCCTCCGCTCAGGCCGGGTACGAGTCCCGGAGGCTGAACCTGCGCCGCCTGGCCGTAGGGGCGCTGTGCGCGGGAGCCATCGGGGTTCCCGCTGCTCTTCTGTCCTCGCCGGAACTCCATGGCAACAGCGCCACAGCGCCGGGCAGAGCGAGGCCCGTTACACACCCGCGGTTCGCAGCCCAGGAAGCGTCAGTGCAGGCAGAAGCCTGGTACAGCTTGGGCGGCCTAGACCTCCTCGCCCGCTACGACGACAACCTCGGGAAGCTGCGTGCTCTGGGGCCAGAGGCACAGAAGTCCTCGGACGGTGCTGCGCTGATCACGTCCCGACTCCCGGTGATCTGCACCGAGTTCGGGAAGATCGCCAAGGACGCCGACGCCTACTTCCCCGCCCCGGCCCCTCAGATCCAGCCGAGCTGGAAGACCTTCATAACGCAGGCGGCCAAAGGCAGTGAGGACTGCCTGACCGGTCTCCGTCGAAATAATGCCGCCCTCCTCACCGCCGGGGTGAAAGAGATCAATCAGGCGACACGTGCCGCCGACACGATCAAGGCATGGATAACCTCGACCAGGACAGGACGCCCCTGACCTGAACAGATGGCGGAGGGGCGTACGGCAGGGGCTGCCGCAGTGCGGCGAGGGGGGAGCCTCATCCAGAGGCGGGCCAGCCCGGCACCACCCGCCTGCTGCCCCGCCTGCTGCCCCGGCTGCTGCCCCGCCTGATCAAGGGCCGTACCCGCGGGCCGGTGTTCGTCACCCACCGCAAGCCAAGCCCCGGGAAGGTCGTCAGCCCGCGCGACGTGTGCCCGGACACCGGGCTGGTCCGGCTGTCGTACGGGCAGGCTCGCGCCCTCCTGGACGCGCACACGGCTGTCGGGGGCGTGGCGGGAACGGGCTGGGACCTGCACGAGTACCGGCACTTTGTCTCTAACTTGATTCTGTCGGGGATCTTGGAGTTTCGTGACGCGGCAGCATGATCAACGGGCATGCTCGGGTGGTTCCGATGACCGTCGCAGCCGTCGAGGTGCCCGTTGTCCCTCCGTCCCCGTTCCGGTGAGCAGGTCCCGTCTCTGACTGCGCAGGTCGCGCGGGCGAGCAACCCGGGCGGCACGACGGCGATATGGGTGCGGGACCGCCTCGACGGTCTGTGGTGCGACGAGGATTTCGTCGACTGGTACCCGTGTGACGGGCGTCCGGGGCTCTCGCCCGCTCAGCTGGCCACCGTCTGTGTGCTGCAGTTCCTGCTCGGCCTGTCGGACCGGCAAGCCGCCGAGGCGGTCGGATGCCGCATCGACTTCAAGTACGCCATGGCCATGGAGCTGGACGATCCCGGGTTCCACCACAGTGTGCTGACCGACTTCCGCGGCCGTCTCGCCGAAGACGACCGTGCTGACGGCCTCCTCGATCTCGCGCTCGCGCGTCTCAAGGAGGCCGGGCTGGTGCGCGAGCGCACCACGCAGCGTACCGACTCCACCCACGTCCTGGCCGCGGTACGCGACCTGACCCGCATGGAGCTGATCACCGAGGCCGTCCGCGCCGCACTCGAAGAAGTCGCCGGTTCTTCCCCGCACCTGCTCGACGGACTGGTTGACGAGGACCGGGGGCTCCGCTACGGCCGGCCGGTCCGTCTGGGCAAGAACCCCACCAAGCCCAAGACCAGGATCCTGGCCACCGGTGATGACGCCGTCCGGCTCCTGGAACACCTCGACCGGCACGGAGCAGACCGCGCGTCCGGTCCTCGCATCCAGGCCCTGCGTCAGATCATGGTGCAGAACTACCACCGTGACGAGGCAGGGCACCTGCTCTGGCGCACTGCCGAGAAGGAAGGCGGGCCCGGACTGCCGCCCTCGTCCCGGGCGATCGTCTCTCCCTACGACACCACGGCCCGCTACGCACGGCACGGACACATCATCAGCTGGAAGGGGTTCGCCGCTCACCTGACCGAGGCCTGCGCTCCCGACGGCCCCAATGTGATCACGGACGTGGCCACCACAGCGGCCACCACCCACGACAGCCAGGTCCTGCCCGGCATCCACACCCGCCTGGCGCGTCGCGGGCTGCTGCCCGCCGAGCACCTGGTCGACGCCGGCTACACCTCCCTGCCCCACCTGGAACAAGCCGCCCGTGATCACCAGGTCACCGTCTCCGGGCCGCTGCGGAGCAACCCCACCCGCCAGCACCGCCGGAACGAGGGTTTCGCCCGGGACGACTTCCACATCGACTACGACCGTCAGCAGGTCACCTGCCCGAAGGGGCAGGTCAGCGCGGGCCGGCACGGCCCCTATCCGACCTCCTCGCCTACTGCGGCCCCGCTGATCGTGGCCCGGTTCGCCAAGAGCCAGTGCCGTCCCTGCCCGGCCCGCGCCCAGTGCACCAGCACCGCCGACAGCGCCCGCACCGTGGGCTTTCCCCCGCGAGAACTCCGTGACCTGCAACTCCACGTCCGCGCCGAACAGCAGACGCCCGAGTGGAAGGCCCGATACGCGGTCCGTTCCGGGGTGGAGGGCACGGTCAACGAGTTCGCCCACGGGCACGGCATGCGGCGCTGCCGCTACCGGGGACAGGGGAAGGCACATATCCAGCACGTCCTGACGGCCATCGCCGTCGACATCGAGCGACTCAGCGGACTGCCACCGGCCGAGGAAACCCTCATGCCCCGACGACCGACCTCCTTCCAGAACTACCTCGACCAGCGCGAGATACCCCGGCTGAAGTCCTGGCGAACCCTGGGCACCTGACCTCGGAAGCCCCAAGATCCCCGACAGAATCAAGCTAGTGGCGCCGCGCGGGTGGAGCGATGAGCGGCGCGCGATCCTCCCGAGCCAGGGCGCTGACGGCAGTAGTTGAAGCCAGTAGGTGGGCTGGGATGTAGGGGTGGAAGTGGGCTGGGGTTGCAGGTTGGGTGAGAGCGGGCCGGGCGCTTTCCGGTGGGGCGGCAGGTGGCTGGACTGACGTTGCTCTCAACTTCGTTGAGAGCAACGGGGTTTCTTGCAGATGCTCTCGTCTAATGGAGACCTTTCAGAATGATCTTGCGTGGCACGTTGGGGAGAGGTATCTGAGCGCGGTGTAGGGGGTGTTGGTGGCACGGGCGAAGCCGTGGGAGGTCTCTGACGAGTGGTGGGCGGTGATCGAGCCGCTGCTGCCCAGGCATCAGCGCGGTTTTGGCATCCGGGCCGACGGCGGATCGATGACCGCAAGACGCTGCAAGGCGTCTTGTTCGTGCTCTGCATCGGTATCCAGTGGGAGTACCTGCCGCAGGAGCTGGGCTTCGGGTCGGGGCCGACGTGCTTGCGGCGGCCGGCCGAATGGCAGGAGGCCGGTGTGTGGGAGGAGTTGCAGCGAGTGCTGCTGGCCCGGTTGCGGGCGGCGGACCGGCTGGACTTCTCCCGGGCGACGGTGGATGCCTCGCACGTGCAGGCGAAGAGGGGGCGAAGCCGCCCAAAAGCCGGACCGAGTCCGGTTGACCGGGGACGGCCGGGCTCGAAGCATCACGTCCTGACCGACACGCACGGCACCCCACTGCGGGTGTCACTCACCGGCGGGAACCGCAACGATGTGACCCAACTGCTGCCGCTCGTCGATGCGGTACCGGCGGTACGCGGAAGACGGGGCCGCCCGCGCCGCAGGCCCCGATGACTGTACGCCGACCGTGCCTGCGACCAAGACATCTACCGGCACCGACTCCCCGAGCGGGGCATCACACCAGTCATCGCCCGCCGCGGCACCGAGCACGGCTCCGGCCTGGGCCGCACCCGCTAGGTCGCCGAAGCGGCCATCGCCCGGCTCCACGGACCCCGCCGCCCGCGCACCCGCTGGGAGACTCGCGACGACATCCACGACGCCTTCCTGCAACTCACCCACTGCATGATCCGCACCCGCAAGATGCCCACATTCTGAAAGGACCCATGACAGGCAGGACATCGCAGCAGGATCTTGCCACCGTGCTGAAGAGACTCACTCAGATCACGCGCGGTTGGGCCAACTACTTCAAGCACGCGGTCGCCAAGCATGTCTTCGACAGGCTCGACGCCTTCGTGTGGTGGCGTCTCATCCGCATGCGGCGGGAACGTCACCGATGGAGTTGCGGCGACGTCCGCCGCCGCTTCACCACCGCCACCGGGCCGTGGCGACCCATCGCGGTAGACGGGATCGAGCTGTTCCGGATCGCATTGGTCACGGTCAGCCGCTATCGATACCGGGCCAGCACGATCCCCAACCCATGGCAGCCTGCGCACCCCGCCTGACGGCAGAACCGTGGAGAGCCCGTTGCGTTGAGAGACGCACGGCGGGTTCGGCGAGAGGTCCGGAGAAACGGACCGGGAGCAATCCCCGCACCGCGCTCCGGGTCTACTCAGCGGAGGACTGACTCACTGTAATGTCATGTGCTCATGACGCTGACCGGTATGACCAGTAGAGAGGGGCTGCATTGAGCCAGTACTACGACATGGGTGACCAGACCCTATGGAACCCGTCCAACGGGGCGTCCCGGCTGTTCATGAGTCAGGTGAGCGTCTACCAAGCCGAGCTGGGTCTGCCGTCCGGTATCGGGCCCATGCAGGCTGACGAGTGCCGGATCGACCCCCTTGTGTTCAAAGCGTTCGTCGACGCCCTGCTCGCGTGGCACCGGGAAACGAGTCACGCAGTCATGGCTGCCCTGTCCGAGGGGTTCGTTGCCACGGTGCTGGTCCTGGCGGAGCGAGCAGGCATCGAGATGAAATGGCAGCCGGCGGGCTTCGCTGAGGTCGGCGGCCTCAGGGATGTTCTGGTCCCGACGGTCCCGGGCCCCTCTGAGGGGGCTTGGGCAGCCGCCCTTCAGCAGAAGTCACGCGAGCTGGGCCGCTTCATGGCGGCGTAAGCCTGGTCTGCCAACACCCGCGAAGGGCTCGGAAGCCATCAGAAGGCGATGTTCTATGAGTAGAGCAGGACACGATACGCTTGCGGGGAAGATCGAAGCTGGCTCGGCCGACATCTGGCGCTTGAGCATTTTGATCCGGTTGACGTGTCCTTCGACGACGCCGGAGTTCCAGGGCAGGGTGAGGTCGGCCGTGACGGCATCACGGTCGCGGTCGATACCTGCGGCCAGGGTGTGGAGGAGCGGCAGATTGTCCTGCCGAACGGCGTCGAGCTATTCCGGTAGATGTTCGCCCTCGCGCTCGGTGGGCATCCGGGCAAAGGACCGGACGTGCCTGGTGAGGGCGTCCAGTTCCGGGCAAGTTGTTCGTTCTCTGCGAGACTATCGGGGTTCCGCAGAATTCATTCGGAGACCGACCGCATGGTCGGCGGCCGGGCGAAAACCGGTCCAGTGAGAGGCGTTTCTCCCGCAGGTAAGGCTTGTCCCGTAACTGCTGGTGACGGATGAGACGATCTCGTTGTGGCTGGTGTGATCGCGGCGTCGGAGCTGTCCTGGATAGCTCCGTTCGCTGGGTTGAGTGTGCGTCAGTTCGGGAAGTTGATCACCGCGCTCCGGCGCGAGGGCGCCGATCCGGTGCGCAGGGGCCGGCCGTGGAGCCTGCCGCTGGAGGACCGTGTACTGCTGGTCGCCGCCTACTGGCGCACGAACCTGACTCTGCGCCAACTGGCGCCGCTGTTCGGGGTGTCGAAGCCGGCCGCCGACCGCATCATCGACCACCTCGGGCCCGCGCTTGCCCTCCAGCAGCGCAAGCGGTTCCGCAAGGACGCCGTGCTGATCGTGGACGGCACCCTGGTCCCCACCCGCGACCACGCCGTCGCCGAGCAGTCGAAGAACTACCGCTACTCGACCAACCACCAGGTCGTCATCGACGCCGACACCCGGCTCGTCGTCGCCGTCGGCCGCCCGTTGCCCGGCAACCGCAACGACTGCAAGGCGTGGGAACTGTCCGGCGCGAAGGGCGCCGTCGGCAAGACGATGGTCATCGCGGACGGCGGCTACCGCGGCACCGGCCTGGTCATCCCGCACCGCCGCGAACCCGGCCAGGCCCAACTCCCCGACTGGAAAGAGGAACACAACACCTCCCACCGCAAGGTCCGCGCCCGCGTCGAACACGCCTTCGCCCGGATGAAGACCTGGAAAATCCTCCGCGACTGCCGCCTCAAGGGCGACGGCGTTCACCACGCCATGCTCGGCATCGCCCGCCTGCACAACCTCACGCCGGCCGGATGAGCGGGCAACGACGCTGGCCAACCAGCATGCCGTAGATCATTTACGGGACAACGCTTAGGGCAAGGTGGTCTCGCCCAACGACTTCACCGACTGGGGCGAGGCCAGAGACCCGCTTCGAGACTTCGAAGACCGCTACAACGCCACGGCAAAGCCATTCCAGTGGAGGTTCACCGCCTCCGACCTGGACGATCTGCTGGCCAGGCCCGACCGGCACACCGCCGATCGCCACGAAGAATCCTCCGTCGCACTGACGGCATGATCACCCCCCCCGAAGAACTTACGGCGCCGACCACTTAGCGGTGGGGGCGGCGGGGGCGGGTTGCAGGGGGGCCTGGCTCGCGTACGGGGTGTTGGCGGGGGTACTACGACGGGCGTACGCGAGGCGTGCCTGGTAGGCCTGTTGCTTGCTGTTCGGGGGTGATGGCCGAGGTGGGGGAGATGATCCGGCCGTAGAGGTAGCCGGGGAGGTCGCCGGAACGTAGCAGGGGTGCGGGGTCGGCGAGGGCGGCGGCGAACGCGGCGGTGGCGTGCGCGGGTGCCTCGCTGTCGATTTGGGCGCCCCACACCCACTCTGCGCCGCCATCGTCATGGTGCAGCATCGTTTCGGCTTTCCACCGGAAGTGCGGGGCGCCTTGGGCGCTGGGGACACGGATGAGTGCGAGGAGCGCGGTGTTGTCCGGGAGATGGCGAAACGGTTGTCCTCGCGATGTCCGAGTCGCCAGCCGTCGTCGTTCAGGTTCTCCCAGATCGCTGCACAGCGGGGCCGGTCAGGTTGTCGGTGAATGCCCCGACGAATTCCACGGGCGTGTTCGCGCCGAAGGACGCTTGCCACCGGCGGTCGTGGCGACCGGGGGAGGTGATGCGCCACCAGCTGTCCCGTGGTTCGGGCTCGTTGGGCTCCAGCGCGAGTTGCACCTGTTGGTCGGGGCTTTGTAGGAGGACGTGGGGGAGCCGGGGGCGGAGTGGTCGCTCCATCCGGCGGCCAGCAGGTACTCGGTCACGTGTCGGGGGTCGCCTTGCACGGCCAGATGCCGCGGGGCGATCTCACGGAGTGTTTGCGGGCGGTTGGTGGGGCTTAGGAGAGGGGCCGTTGGCCCGGGAGTGGAAGTCGTGGTGGCTCACAGCAACTCGCAGGGGATGAGGCCAGGTTCAGCTTCGGCGGGGGCGTGACGCCGGGCCGGTTCGGGCCCTTGGGGGAGGAGCAGGGGCGGGAATAGGAGGAGGCGGGGCTGCGGCTGCCACTCTTGCCGTCGGAAGAGGGGCTGTACCCGGGCAGCGGCGCCTGCTTCGGCGATCGTTGTGCAGCGGCCACAGACGCCTGCGTAAGCCGCCCGTGCGCACGCAGTGGTCACCAGCGGATTCGCCGGAAGGATCGGTGTGAAGGCGGAACGTGGGTATGCCGGGGGTTGTGCTGTCGGTGCTGTTGCGCGGAGGTGCCGGGTCCGGGCAGGCGTGCCGATGCGGGAATGCCGGTCGTTGTGGCTCGGGGTGCGGGTGACCTGTCGGGTGTTGGGAGTTATACAGACGGGCGGGTGCGGATCGGGCGGGCTTCCAGTTCCTGGGCCACCTCGTCCCCGGTCAGGGCGTCGGCGGTCAGTAGCCGTCCCCGTCCAACGAAAGGCCCCATGTTCGTGACCGAACCCCAGCCCGGCAGACCGCGTACACCGCAACTGGACTGCCGGCTCGACGGCTTCGCGGCGGACGAGCGGACCGCCGAGAACTTCCTGCACCGCATCGGCGGGTTTGAAGAAGACCTCATCCCGATCGCCGAGCATCACCTCGCGGAGGCACACGCAGCTTCTACGTCCTGCACGACTCGGACGCAACCTTCTGCCACCCGGGTGCCTCCCAGTTCGCTGGTCTGGTCCTGGAACGGGACTTTCGAACCCGCACGTTCCGCTTCGAGCACACGGCGTTGCCGCTGCCCGCGATGGCGCAGTCCTGGCTCATCCACCGCGGCTGCCCGCCCGACGCCATCGGCCTCAACCCTGGCCTGGGACCCGCGTCGGCCGACGAGACGACCCGGGCCCTGGAGCGGCGCCTCGCGCGGGATGGGGATGGGCTACAGCTACACCCATGACGACCCGGACGACATGGTGATACTCGCCGTGCTGCGCGCGCTGGACGGGCGGCCCTCGCCCTACCGCGTCGTGGTCATGGAACTGGACACCCAGGCGTGGACCCACACCCTGCGCGAGGGGGGCTTCCCCACCCGTAGAGGAGCCCTGCAGTGGTGCATGGACCGGATTGCTGGCGCTTCGGGGCCGCTTCCACCGGTCAGGCCCGCTACGCCGTGCCTACGCCCTGGCACCGCGGCACCGGCCGCTGGCTCGCACCCGCCCGGTAGGGGGCGCTGACCCTCTCGGGGGCCGGTTCGGGGCGTGATGCCAGTGACTCCTACCGCCCGGGACGCCGTTTCCCGGAGCGCTGCTGCCTCCACCCGGGTCAGCCCAGCAATGAACTTCTACCGCTCCCTGCCCCGCCCCGGGGCTGCCCTTTCCGCCGCTTGACCGAATCGGTGGCGAAGAAGGGGAAGTCTGCTCGTGCTGATCAGTTGGGCCCCGCGCCCGGACGCGTCTTGCTCACTCCCCACCGCGGTATCGCTGACCGGATCCTCCCGCACTCAACAATCCGCCCCCCTACCGAAAGGTGCCACGATGCCTGCCGACCTCAACTCGCCGCGAAGTCCCGCCTGGGGAGAGGCCCCCGTCGCTCCCTCCGCCAGCCCCAGGCGGTAGCGCCCTGCTCGCGATGACCGGCCGTCTCGCGCCTCTGCCCGAACACCGATACGTCAACCACCCCGGCTGGCGGCTCCGATGGGCTCAGTTCGCCCATGTCACACAACCGTTGTGGCAGCACCTCGGCTTGGTCTGCGACGTCGACTTCGGCGAGCTGTGGTACGTCCGCGCCGACCTGCCCGACAGCACCTGCCTGCTCATCAGCGGACCGACCAACAGCCCTCACCACCTCGACCACCGGCACGGCTGGCTCGTCACCCACCAGGAGGATTCCTCCGGCCCCACCTACGGGGTGCTTTACAACTCCTGCCCGGGCCAACCGGACGGCCCCCACCGGCACTTCGGCGCAGAAGTGGAGCCCATGCTCTTCGCCATCGACGCCTACTGCGCCGAGATGGGCATCGCCTTGCCGCGTCCAGCCCCTCACAACCCGCGCTCACTCGCCCCCCGCCGGCTTTCGCTCACCGGACGCCTCCCCGCCGCCGAGCTGGATTCCCGCACGCGGGCGGAGATCTTCGCCCACGCGGCCGAGGTCGACTTCCAGCCCACCAGCCTCGGCGCGACGGCGCTGGTCCCGCTGGGCGACGCCGTATACCGCGTCGTCGTCCAGGACCGCTATCGGGCACGGGTGGACCTGCGTTGGTGTCAGGAGCAGCCCGAATATCTTGCCGAGTGGGCCAGCCCCGCTCAGGACGCGGTCGTTCGCCTGCCCTGGACCGGCAGCGACCTGTCCGTTCTCCGCCGCGCCCTGGGCCTTCTCCGGTGCCGCCGGGTACGCCTCCTCAGGCACGCCGCAAAACCTGAGCCGCCCTCTGGACCAGTGCGGAAGGGGCGGCTTGGTGTCGGCAACCGCACGGTGGTGCGAGGCGGCGGGTTGACCACCGAGGGCACACGGCGGTCCGGCTGAACGCAGCTCACGTACGGCTCGCGGCATGAGGGGTCAGGCTGATGTTCGGCCTCTCGGCGGTCAAGCAGAGCTGAGTGCGCGTCCGCTGATTGCCTGTGTCCGGCATGGAAGTGTTGTGCTGGCCTGCCAGTACCTCGCATGACGTAGCAGGTTCCGGCAAGGGAGGATACGCCGACAGGCCGGGACACTCGGCCTCTGAGCGGCGGGGGGCGGGGGAGATGACCGAGCTGAGGGAAGTGACGGGCTTCCGGGCCGGGGTGACTCGGGTCTTGGGGCTGCTGGTGATCGTGGTGTCCGTGGTCCCGGCGGTGGGTTGCGCCCTGGTGTTCACTGACTTGCTGCCCGCCCACGTCGCACGGTACGAGGAGTACCGTGCGGCCGAGCGCTGCGCGGTCGGCTCGACGCCGGATGCGTGGTGGGAGGACTGTCTGCGGGAGGTCGAGCTCAACATCGTGGACACGGTGGTCGATCGCGGGGGGAGGAGCAGCGAGTTCCGGGCGACCGTGGACAGCCAGCGGTTCCAGGGCGAGCTGGAGTTCGGCGATCCCGGACCGCTCCTGGAGGCGCTCCAGGAGGGCGACAAGGCCGTTGGTACGGTCTGGCGCGGTGACGTGGTCGCGCTCACCAAGGGCGGGGTCCGACAGAAGACGTCCGATGAGCCGCGCGACGAGCCCCAGATGTTCGCCGCCGGCGGCACGGGCCTTGGCCTGCTCGCGGTGCTCGGCCTCGTCCTCGGCGCGGCACGTCTCCTCGCGCCGCGCAGGCCCGGCCGCTTCACCTGGAGCGGGGCCGGCAAGGGGCTGTTTTTCACCAACCTGGCAGCCACCTTCGGTGTGGGGCTGCCGGCGGTGTGGCTGGGCATTCCCTGGCAGCTCGTGACGCCGGTGATCGTGGCGGTCGTGCTGCTAGGTGCGGGCTTCTTCCTCCTGAGCGTCCGGGACTAGCTCGCGCCTGAGACCACGAGCGAATCGACCAGATCTCCTGAGACGTGGGCCAGATCCCTGGAGACGGGACAGCCCCGCCCCTCTCCGCTGAGCCCAATGGGTCCGTAGGTTCTCACCTTCGCTGTCAGGTGCCGATGCTGTGACCTGGGGCTCCGCTCGCTGTCTCAGACCGTGTCACTCAGCCGGAGTCTCAAGGGCGTGTCATTTCCTACGGCCAGCTGGCCGAAAGGGAACTGCGGGACGCGCAGCTCACCGGAGAGGAGCCGCTCCTCAGCCCGCCGCCACGGGGCGCCCGGCTGGCGCGGTTGCCCTCGACGCAGCCCCCCCCCCGCGTCCCCGGGGGCGGCCGGATGGCAGCGGCGTCGCGCCCGTGGCGGCTCTCGTCGCGGAGTTGACGACCCACGCCGCCGCGCCTGTGCGGGTGTCCGGACGTAGCTTCCGGTTATGGATGACGACAGGGCCGGAGCTGCTGTTGCCGGACACCCTGCGCATCGGAGTCGCGGACCTGTGGGCGAACGGCGACCCGACCTGTCGGCTCCGGTGCCGCCAGCCGCCGAAGGCTCCGAGCGAGGCCAGGGGCCCGGTCTCCTCACGTACTTCGTGGTGCGCTGCGGCGTACTGGATCGGCCGCCTTCGGGCCAGACGGCGTGGGCGGAGGTCGACCTCTGAACTCCCGTAGCAGCCGAGCGGGTTCCGCTTCGGCCTCGGGCCGGCACGCGGGGAATCGACTCCGGCTGGTCTGTTGTAGCCCGGTAACAGGGACCGTGAGCGCTTGGAGCTCCACCCGTTCGTGTGATCCACTCCCCAGTGCCCGTGAGGAACTCGAAGCGCAACGCTTTGCCACGGTCGGACACGACCCCGGCCGACCGCGGGGCCGGTCCGACCAGCCGCGCTCCGCGAGTAGCGGGCCCGTGCGCCGCAGAGGCTCGCACGCACCACTGCACGTATGCACGTATGCACGTAAAGGAGAGAAAACATGCGCAAGTTCCAGCGCTCAGCAGTCGCCGCCGCCAGCATCCTGGCCTTCTCCAGCCTCGGCATCGGAGCCGCCCAGGCCGCCGACCTCCCCTTCTTCGACACGCAGGGCGACGCCGCGACGGACTGCCACACGAAGGAGACCCAGAAGATAGCGGACGAGGCAGTGGGCCACCACGTCACGGTCGTCCACTGCGAACGCGAACCCCAGAACCCGGGCAGCATGCTGGTCTTCTACCGGGGCTGAGGCCGAGGCGGGTCACCTCCGGCCCTCTCCACCGAGGCCCCGGTCTCCTTGGCTGCGCGCACGTTGGAGAACCGGACGCCGCACCCGCACCGGGCGTTCCGTCGACGTGCCGGACGAAGGCGGCTCCTCCACCCCCTGCGCGGGGGCCGGGGAGGGGCCGCCTTCGTGTTGCTCGGTGACGTGGGGACTGACGCTCCTACCGACCTCTGAGCAGGCTGGCGGCGTCCTCGGCGGCGAGGTCGAGGGCGTCGCCGAGGTAGGCGGGGGTGCGTCCGCCGGCGCTGGCGAGGGCGCCGGTTCCACCGCCTCCTCCGCCGATCGCCTTCGGGGCGCGGGCGGGGACGGGCGCGGCGGTGGGGCCGTCGTCGACGAGGCTGGGGGCCAGCGCGGCGGCGAGTTGCGCCTTGCCGTCGTGCTCGATGCCGAGGACCACGATGGCGGGCCCGCAGTGGATCTCGGTGGCCATGGTGCGCAGTTCGGCAGGGTGTCATCGGTGATCTTCTCTGCGATGACCCAGCCCCCGGGCACCTGGCGACGGACCCCGCGTTCACTCGCACATGAGCCTTGGCGAGGTGCCGCCCCTCATTCAGGAGGGGCCGGTCCGCGCGCCCTGACGGCCACCGACGAGGCGGGTCTGGCCGCATAGCAGGCATAGGCCGGGCCCGTGCTTGGCGTGCCGTGGCTGTGGGCATTGGCCCAGCTTTCAGCGGCGCTCCTCAATCCGGCGTAAGAAGCCCGGTCTTCCCGAAGGAGGGGCCGGGCTTCTGGCTTTTACTCCGGAGTGCGTATGGGCCGTGAAAGTCGGAGGGGAAATCCGAGCTGCTTCGTTGCCCGAAAACACCCGCGGGCTGAGCGCTGGGCGGGGGTTCGCGGCACAAGCGCTCGCCGGGCTGGGGCCGGACGCTGACAGGCTGTTGGTCACCACCCCGCCGCAGATCGGTAAGAGCGTCCTCGTCTCCGAGCTGCTCCCGATGTGGTGGCTCGCCTGCCGCCCCGCAGACCGCATCGCCATCGCCTCGTACGCGGGCAGCCTCGCGACGAAGAAGTCCCGCGCCGTGCGCCGCCTGGTGGCCGATCACGGCGAGGCGTTCGGCCCGCACCTCCAGCGCGGCGAACAGACGGCGTACGAGTGGTCTTTGACTGGGGGCGGCGGGGTGCGCGCGGTCGGCGTCGGTGGCGGCCTGACGGGTTACCCGATCACTGGGGTCGGGATCGTGGACGACCCGCACAAGGACCGGCGTGAGGCCGACTCCGCGCTGATGCGCGAGCACGTGTGGGACTGGTGGAGCAGCGTCTTCCTGTCCCGGCTGCGTCCCGGCGTGCCCGTCGTCCTCGTACAGACCCGGTGGCATCCCAACGACCTTGCCGGGCGGGTCCTGGACCACGAGGGCACCGTGGCCGAGGGTGGCCGGTGGCGGGTGGTGCATCTGGCCGCGCTCGCCACCCAGGAGACGACCCACTGGGTCGCGCGGTTGGGGAGCCGCTGACATCCGGCGCTCGCCGACGAGGCGCGCGAGGAGCTGCTGGCTCACTGGCACGACAAGCGGCGCACCAGCACGCCGCGCGACTGGGGCGCGCTGTACCAGGGTGACCCGCAGCCCGCCGCTGGTGCGCTGCTCACCCATGCGGACACGGCCGCGGCCTACTGTCCGGCGCCGCCGGAGGCGGTGCGGCGTGCGGTCGCGGTGGACCCGTCGGGCGGTGGGAAGGACACGGCCGGGGTGGCGGCCGGCTTCCTGGGGGTGGATCAGCGGCTGTACTTCACGCACGACCGTACGCGGCGGATGTCGTCGGACCAGTGGGCTCGTGCCGCGTGCGCGCTGACGTATGAGACGGACGCGACGTTGATACTGGTGGAGAAGAACTACGGCGGGGACATGGTGACTGGCGATCCGCACGGCGTGGGATGCGCTCCAGCGTGAGGGGACGATCGGGGCGGAGGCGCTGCCGCCCTTCGTTCAGCCGGTCACCGCGCGGGCCGGGAAGTTGCTGCGGGCCGAGCCGGTGGCGCAGCAGTGGCGGGAAGGGCGGGTGCGTCTGGCGGCGCATCTGCCGGAGTTGGTGAATGAGTGGGTGTCGTGGCAGCCGGGTTCGGACTCTCCGGTTCGGATCGACGCGAGCGTGTATCTGGCGTACGGGCTGTTGCGGGCGCCGAGTTCGCGTGAGGCGATCTCCTCGGCGGCGGGGGTGTCGCTGACTTCGGTTGGTCGGGCCCGGGGCAGTTTGGGCGCCGTTCAGATCCGGCGCAGCTGAGGCCCCGGCTCGGGGCCTCAGCCTTCAGACAGCGCGGGTCTGTCAGCAGTGGTTCAACGAGCCGCCTTCATAGGTGACGTTGTCCCCGGACGTCCAGCCTTGGGTCTGAGTCCCGGCCTTGCGCCCGTAGACCCAGACATTGCCGTAGTAGTTGTAGACGTAGCACCACACGTAGAATTTCGTCCCGCTGCTGATGCGCGCGACGTCTCCGCACTCGGCTGCGGGACGCGTCTTGAGGTTGTAGGTGCCGTTGAAGTAGCCCCAGGACGACGAGTTGTTCGTGTACGACCGGTAGTCGCAGGGACTGGCTGCCGCTCTCGCCTCTCCGCTGCCCGTTGTGCTCGCTGCTGAAGCGCCCGTGACGGTGCCTCCCAGTAGACAAGCCGTTGCCCCCAATAAGGCGACGATCTTCCGTCTGACTCGCATGAAGCCTCCTGACAGTCGGGTGGTCCGCGCAGCACACTATTTCGCCCCCAAAACTTCGCAACACCCCCTTTTGAGACACACAAAACCACTGCAAACGCACCATGCCCGACCCGGGGCCAAGGCGTACGTGCCCCTACCGTGCGCCCGTGGCCCACCAGATCATCCTCGCGCTACCCGGCAAGCAGGACGTGAACCCGGGCTCGCGCGCGGAGGCGTGCGCGGCCGTCGCCGAGTGGGACGCGAAGAAAGCCGGGTCCAAGGCGTCCTGACCACCACGAGAGAGGAACTGATCATGGGATGTAACTGCGGAGGCCGCTCCGGCGGCCGGGCCACCGCGTCTGGAACTGCTGGCACTGTATGGCGGCACTCGACCCGCACGGCGGACACGTCGACTACGCCAGCGAAGACCGCGCCCGAACTGCGCAGCGGGCGCGGGGCGGGGAGGTTGAGGAGGTTAGCCCCCGCACCGGAAGGGCCGTCGGAGCCGGTCAGCAGCCGCTCGGCCTGTGGGGCCCCGAGCCGGGGCCCCACAGGGAGATGGGGTGTTCAGCGGTGCTGAATCCACCAGAGCAGGAACATGACTCCCGCCGGCCCGACGTGAGTTGAGGCCCCACGTACGAGTCCGTGGCCTGCTGTCTTACTCAGAGCACGGGCGTGCATACGGGTTCTATTCCAGAAACTTGATGGTTTTAGTTGTGCTGAATGGCTAAGCGTTGTCCCGTAAATGATCTACGGCATGCTGGTTGGCCAGCGTCGTTGCCCGCTCATCCGGCCGGCGTGAGGTTGTGCAGGCGGGCGATGCCGAGCATGGCGTGGTGAACGCCGTCGCCCTTGAGGCGGCAGTCGCGGAGGATTTTCCAGGTCTTCATCCGGGCGAAGGCGTGTTCGACGCGGGCGCGGACCTTGCGGTGGGAGGTGTTGTGTTCCTCTTTCCATGCGGGGAGTTCGGCCTGGCCGGGTTCGCGGCGGTGCGGGACGACCAGGCCAGTGCCCCGGGCGGTACCGATCAGCTCTGAGAGTGCCGCTTCAATACGGGTCAGCCGATCCAACTCGTGCACCGCAGCCAGAACTATGGCGTAGCTCTTCCCGGAGCCCTGTGCCGTGCATACCACCCGGTTCGTCGGGTAACGAGACGGCCGGGAAGGCGTCTTGTGTCGTGGAGCGTTCGACTGGCTTCTCCGGAGTGAAGGGGCCGCACATGCGGCGGTCACTCTGCTCGGGGCGCGGCGCTTCGTTGGGTACGTCCTGCAGCCGTCGGGCTGCTGCAGATGGTGGTGCAATGGCACGTAGCCGGGTCCGCATGACGGTCGTGCGTACCAATCGGATGGGAGAGGTGCGCGGTTGGTCACGCTCACCGGTCCTCCCACCTGTCGCATGGCCAGTTCGGCCGCACTTCACTGACGTGTGCGGCAGGTGCAACCCCTACTCGCGGCTGAGTGCCGGGGACCCACGCCAAGCCCTCCTCCGCCTCGCCCGCCATCGCATCAACGTGCTCTACGCGATGCTCCGCGACGGCACCCTCTACGAACCATGCCCGCCATCGAGGTCTCCGCCTGCTGCGCGTTCGCGTAGAGCACATGCCTCGCCGGCTCATCGGGCTGGTCGCCAGCGCAGTCTCCGCTGCCGTCGTATGGCATCTCGCCCGATAGCCGCGCACCCTTCATCCCTGAAGCGTTCGCGCAACGGCCACGGCGAGGTGGCCGCAGCGAAGACAGCTGACCGCGAGCACCTGTTCCGGAAACATCAGGAGTCATGCGCGTCCTGGATGACGCGAGGTCTGGCGTGTGTGTGAGAGAGGTCAGCGCACGCGTCCGAGGTGGATCGCACTGACGCGGATCTGCTGCCCGTTGATCTCGTACATGACGCGGTAGGCACCGACGTGGATGCGTAGCAGGTCGGCGCTGCCGAACGCTCCGTCGGGCCGCGGGTTTTCGGCGAGGTGGTCGACGGCGGTGAAGACCTGCCGCACTCCGGCGGGGTCGTCCTTGGCCAGCCGCTCCGCCTGGGCGAGCGCCTCGGGCTCCCAGACGACCTGATAGCTCACGCCCCAGCTCCGCCGAACACGCGGCGGCGCGCCTCCTCGTGCGGGACACCGGCGTCTTCGCCGCGTGCCTGGCGGGCGCGGTAGGCGGTAAGTGCCCGCAGTTCCTGCAGTTCGAGGGCGTCGGCGGGGCTGACCAGTACCGCGACAGTCTGTCCGTGGTCGGTGATGGCGGCCGGCTCGCGGGTGGCGCTGACTTCGCGTGCGATGGCGCCCAGGCGGGCGCGGGCTTCCACAATCGAATAGGCCGTCTCCGTCATGCACACCACCTTACAGAAGTGTGCACATCTGCGGGTGATGTGCACCTCCGACCAGCGACGACGGTCCCGGCAGCCTCGCCAGCAGACAAAGTGCCCTTCTCTCAGCAGACGAAGCCGCTGTGCGTCGCCTACGCCGAGCCGAAGACGGGGCGGCGGCCCCGGGATCGCCGCCAGGTCTTCGACGGCATCTGGTGGCGGGCCCGGACCGGATCGCCGTGCGGGTGTGCGGACTGGCGAGGAGGGCCGCCGTATGCGGGTCGCCTACACCAGCCCGGCCCACGTCCCGGGGTTCCGGTCGCGTGCGCGGTGACGGTCACCCAGCGGCGGCTCCTCGCCGGCCCAGCACACTGGGGGTCGGGGGTCGGGTCATGTTACGGAAGGGGAGCTCGCTGATGGCTGAGCTGATCGCGGAATCAACTCGGTATGTGGGTGTGGAGTTTCACGAGTTCTGTGTGCAGGAGGCTGACGTCGATCTGGTTCCGGTCCCGTTCCCGGACGATGCGGACGACTGGGAGGGCTCATCGTTTCTGAGGTCCTTCGAGATGCGGGTCGATGTGCGCAGTGGCGGCCACACCCACAGCGCGACGCTGACCTCGCAAATCTGGGACGCACGACCTGAGGAACGGCCGGATGCGGTGTGGGAGGCCGGCGAGGAGACGCAGATCCTCTGCCCGTCGGGCGAGCTGTCCTTCGTCACGGTGAGCGGTGCGCAGCCTGAGCCCCTGGAGTTGGGGGTGCTGGAGCGGCAGTGGGGTCTGCGGGTGTACTGCCGGGGACGCGATGAGGCGGCTGTTCTGGCCCGGGAAGGTGTCCCGCACGGGGTGGAGCAGTATCTGCTGCGGTTCTGGCCGCTGTAGGCCGCCCGGCAGAAAGGCCGCGGAGGGCGGCCTCCCTGCCGGGATGCGGGAAGTGGGCTACTTCACGCTTACGGTGAAGCCGTCATCGGACCCGTCGATGATGCGGTTCTTCTGGTAGAACCCCGCGATGATCTTGCCGCCGCGGTTGTTGTCATCCGCGGGGATCGGCAGCACGGAGTAGTTGTCCGCCGGTGCGTTCTTGTCGTACCGGGGCTGAGCGGAGCCCTGGTACGTCGAGGACGGAGGGAATTCGTCGCACTCGTACTTGCCGCCCTCGGAGTAGTCCTTCCCCCAGGTGTCCTTGCATGTCTTGATGGACAGGTTCCGGTTGGCCTCTCGGCGCTTCTCCTCGAACAGGCGCGTGAGCGGACGCTTCGCGGTGCTGCCGGGGATGTCCTTCTTCGGGTTCTTCGGAGTGGTGCTGCCGGGGCTGGTGTACGCCCTCTTGATGTGCTCGGCGGCTTCCTTCTCCAGCGCGTCCTGCCGAGCCCCGAGCCGTGGGCCGCGCCGCGTCGGGCGATCATGGTCTTGATGCCGCGCTTCCACAGCAGGCGGCGGTACTTGTCGAAGTCGTAGCCCCGGTCGGCATACAGGTGCCGCGGCTTGCGGCGAGGCCGTCCCCGCTGCCCCCGGATCGGCGCGATCGCGTCGAGCAGCGGCACCAGCTGGGTGACAAGGTAGGTTCCGGCCGGTTCCCGGAGCCGGTCCGGGTGGGGTTGCCGACCGTGAACTTGAGAACGATCAGTCCCTGTTGGCCTCGTGGGAGGCGGGCTGTCCGCTCCTGGGGGAGGTGCGGCGGGTGATGCGCCTGATCATCCCGCGCCGGCGCGGCTCGGGGGTTGCCCCACGGGGTCACCGGGCGGCGACGGTGGTCACGGTGGAGACCGTGGCGGTCAGCAGCATGGCTCCGGTCAGGGCGAGGGGCAACGGCGCTTTGAGCGCTGGATGGCGGTAGACGGCGTGGCCGAGCACACCGACGGCCATCAGGCCGACCAGAAGCAGCAGCAGGACAACCACCAGAGCAAGCATGGACACGGGTTTCCCCCTCGGAATCAGGCACACGGACGGTCCGCGTACAAGACGGGGCAGAGCGCCAGGACGTCGTGCCGTGGGCCGGCAGGGAGGATCGTAGAACGTGACGAGTCCCCCGGACGGCGGTCCCTGACGGGGCGCGCGGCAGGACCAAGGACCGGCGGGTAGGCCCCGCAGCCCCGAACCGACCAGCGCTGTTGCGCTCTTGCGCCGCGGCTGCGGTCCTCTCAAAGTCCTCAAGAGAGTCGAACGCCTTGCAGAGCAGCGGCCGGGACAAGGCTCAGGATCATTGGTATGGGGTTAGTCTCGCGACCCCGGCCCGACCAGCGCCTTCACGTGCCGGTCACGCTGATCGGATCGATTGGTCCCCGCAGGTCAGTAACGGGCCCTGATTGGCTTGAGCTGGGCCGATGGGAGCCGATGGCCAGCCGGTGCACTCTGCCACGGCGCTGACGTCATTGGCCCCCCTGATGATGGGTTTCAGGGGTCCGCCGCGAGCCCGGCCGAGGCGCCCCGTGTGCACTTGTACACGGGCACAGGTGCTCGCTCTTCACGCGCGGCCCAACTTTTCAGTCGTGGCTGGTGAACGTGGGCTGAAACGCATAATGATTGGTCAGCCACTGACCCACCGGCCGCTGCCCCGAGACGGAGGGCTCGCACTGCCCCATGCAGCCCCGCGGGGCTAATCAGCGGTCTGCCAGTGCCTCCGGACCGTACGACGGCCCATCCAACCCATCAACAACGCAGGACCCCCCCGGGGCATGTACTCGACAAGGGGAGGGAGTCATGCCAACTGCGAAGGCCGGTAACCCCGTTGCGGGGTACGAAGACGGTAATGGGGGAGAGCGGTAGCGGCCCGCGCCCAGGGCGGTGTCGGCATCAGCAGGTGCAGTGCTTCCTTGGTACAGAAACAAGGCCGCAAGATCCGCTACGGCCGGCTTCTTGTCGAGGCCCTCGGACCGGACCGGACACCGCTCCCGTTCGACGGCCTCCGCGCGAGCCTGAGAGGTCGTGGACAGCCCGCCGTTGCGATCGGGCTCGGCAGCGAACGAACGCTGGGCGTTGAACAGTTGACCGGGTGGCACCGGCTGGGCAGGCTCCAGGACGACCCGCCTGCCCTACCGGGAGAGGTACGAATGACTTCTCACCTGCACGCGCTCTGCTTCGACGCCCACGACCCGGTCCGTCTCGCGCGTTTCTGGGCGGACTTTCTTCGTTGGGAGACGGCTGAGGGCTCCTCCGACGGCATCACGCTGCGGCCGAGCGATGACACCGGGTTCCGGCTCTGCTTTCTCCCGGCCCGGGAGCGGAAGACAGGCCAGAACCACATGCACTTCGATCTGACGAGCACGTCCCTCGACGACCAGGAGCAGGTGGTGGAGAGGGCGCTCCAACTCGGCGCCCGGCACATCGACATCGGCCAACGCCCGGAGGAGGGGCATGTGGTGCTCGCCGACCCCGAGGGCAATGAGTTCTGTGTCATCGAGCCGGACAACAGCTTCCTCGCGGAGTGCGGTTTCATCGGCGCGCTGGCGAGCGACGGTTCGCAGGAGACCGGGTACTTCTGGAGCCGGGCGCTGGGCTGGCCGTTGGTCTGGGACCAGGACCAGGAGACCGCGATCCGCTCACCGCACGGCGGTCCGAAGGTCACATGGGGTGGTCCACCCCTGATGCCGAAGACGGGCAAGGAGCGGCTGCACTTCGACCTCGCTCCACCGGCCGGCAGTGACCAGCAGGCGGAGGTCGACCGGCTCGTCTCCCTGGGGGCGACGCGCATCGACATCGGCCAGGGGGACGTCGACTGGGTGGTGATGGCCGACCCAGACGGTCACGAGTTCTGCGTGCTGACCCCCCGATAAGCACCGGACCAATCGGTTTCCTGATCGGTTGCTCGTCCTGGTGTCGCCGTCCGGGATCGTGCGTCTGCGGTCACCGGAACCGCCTCCGTCGGCCAAGGTGCACCCACCTCGCGATCGGGCAGAGGTCTTTGCGGGAAGTGCAAACCGGGGCAGGGTGGACGGATGAGTGATGGCGCCGATGCGGTGCTTGCAGTGGTCGGTCCCCGGCTGCGCGAGCTGCGCCGCCGACGCGAGATCAGGGCAGCTGACCGGATCCTCCGGTGGCGCCGTACTGGCCCGTGGCGGAACGGCAGCACCTGCGCGGACCGGTGGCGTCGGTACGTCTTCGCCGCCCAGGACGTGGCGCCGGAAAGGGCCGGGTCCCAAGCCCGGGACGCCTGCCGCACACACGTCAGTAGTCACATACTCGGCGGCTGCTGCTCCACTCCGTTCGCCGCCCTGAGCGAGGACGTGCTGATGCTCTTCTGGGACCGCGGCAGGTGTCAGTGGCTGTTCAGTCGACGTCGCACAACGCAGCGCGCGACGGACCCGCGCGCTCTTCACGGTCACCGGATTCGCCATCACCAGCGCCTGTCTCTGGTTCGAACCTCCTGCCGAGCGCAGGAGGGTGCGATGTCAGCGAGGGCGAGCCTCCCCCTGGGAGCTGTCGGAACTCGGCGATACCAGGTGTTCGTCACCGGAAGGGCGATGGCCTACACCGCCCTGGAAGAGGTCCACGGGGGGCGGTCTCCCGATGATCGGGGAGGTGACGCGGGCGGCCTCGCGTCATCGACATGGCACCCGCTATCTGTCACGTCTTGACGACAACGGGGGAGACGAACGTTCCACTCTGCCAGTACAGGCACTCCGGTGGTGGCTGCACAGCGCAGAGGTGCCACGAAATCTCCTGGAACCCGGCCTCTTGCAGCGGCCCCATATGTGACTCCAGCGAATCACTCTCGTCCGAGTAATAGGTCAGAACTCCCCCCGGACGCAACAGGCGATGAGCTTCCCGAAAGAATAGGAAGTGGCTTCTGTGAACTTCCTCTCGGGTGAGAGGGTAGGTGTCGAATAGGATTCCATCGAAACATCCTCCGGGCAGGCTCGGGCAGACGTCCTGCCAAAGCCCAGACAGGGGTCGCACAGGGCGATCAGCCGAGCGGGCGAATGCGCATAGTCGATCGAATACATCCGCATTCGCCTCGATAATGACGTGCTCATCTACATTCGCCTGCTGAACGTAACCCGCAGAGATTCCGAGGCCGAACCCCACTTCGAGCACCCGCCCCCTTCGCGACGTGGCAATGCGAGCGAGGTCTGCCATGTAGGGATCCTCCCAATCCTCCATGACAGGGTGACCAAGAATCTTGAGACAACCCGGACCGAAATCCGCTTTGGCGTCGACCCACTCCCCGGGGGTTGCGGGGAGTGGGATCTCATCTTGACTGCTGGGGGGTTTCTGGTTGATGGAATTCATCGCCAGATTTCCGATCGCCAATGACCTTAGGATCTGCGGATATTCAGCACTTGAACCCTGCCCTTCGAGGCAGGCGGCAATCATCTCGCCACTCGAAAGAGTGATTCTTCATTTCTCGTGCGGACCTTTTGTCTGGAGTGGAGGTCGTCTGACTCGCTGCCCGACCCAGGGGCCCACGGCACCGTGTACCCGCGCGCTGGCATTGCCGCGACAGTGATCGGTATCCAGCACCGGTGGGGTAGCGGAAGGGGCTACGACGCATCCGAAGACGGGCGGTGGCTCGTCTTAGAGGTCCTTTCAGAGTGATCTTGTGTGGCACGGTGGAGGGGTAGGTGATCGCGCTCGTTGGGGGTGAGGATGGCTCGCGCGAAGCCGTGGGAGGTCAGCGATGAGCTGTGGGCGGTGATCGAGCCGCTGTTGCCGGAGC
>NZ_JANCPR020000028.1 GCF_028657195.3 Streptomyces iconiensis | reverse complement strand
GCCCCCGGCCCTCGCGTCCCCCGTTGTGCGTCCCCCGTTGTCCCCGCCCGGGCTCACGGCAGCCGGTAGCCCATCCCGCGTACCGTCTCGACCCGTTCGGCGCCCAGTTTCTTGCGCAGTGCCCGTACGTACACGTCCACGATGTTCGACCCGGGGTCGAAATCGTAGCCCCACACGTGGGACAGGATCTGCTCCCGGGAGAGCACCTGCCCGGGGTGGCGCAGGAACAGCTCCAGCAGCACGAACTCGCGCGCCGTCAGGTCGACCACCCGTTCGTCGGCGCGTGCGCGCCGAGTGCGCAGGTCCAGGGAGAGGCCGCCGCTGCGCAGCACGGTCACCTCGGGCACGCGCGCGGCCGTACGCAGCCGCAGCCTTACCCGGGCGAGCAGTTCCTCGAAGCGGAACGGCTTGGTCATCCAGTCGTCGGCGCCCCCTTCGAGCCCGGCGACCGTATCCCGTACGGAGTCGCGCGCGGTCAGCACGATCACCGGTACCGTCACCTGCGCCTCGCGCATCTCCCGCAGCACCGTGAAGCCGTCCCGGCCGGGAAGCCCGATGTCGAGGATGACGAGGTCGAAGCCGCCTGTGCAGGCGTAGTCGTACGCCGTGTCTCCGTCGGCCGCCACGGTGGTGGTGAACCCGCTCGCGCGCAGCCCCTTCTCGACAAAGGCGGCGATGCGCTCCTCGTCCTCGACTATCAGTACGCGTGTCATGTGACCTCCCCCGTCTCCCGCCGGCTGCCGTCCCGCGGCCCGGGCTCTTCGCGCGGCCCGAACACCTCGCGGGGCTCGAATTCGTTGCGCGGTTCGAACTCATCGCAGGGCTCGAACTCTTCCTGCGACATGAGCTCTTCGCGCAGCGCGAGGTCGTCAGGCGGCGGGAACTCCTCCGGCAGTGCGAGTACCTCCGGCAGAACCTGGTCCGGTGGCGCGTGATCCGGCAGTACGAGGAGGAAGGTCGCGCCGCCGCCCGGCGTGTGCCGCAGCTCGACCCGCCCTCCGTGGTGCCCCTCGGCGATGGCCTTGACGATGGAGAGGCCGAGCCCCGCGCCGCTGCCGCGTGAGCCGCGCCGCGCTGTGCCCCTGCGGAACCGTTCGAAGATCAGCCCCGCGTCGTCGGCGCTGACCCCGGGGCCGCTGTCGGTGACGTACAGCTCGATCACCCGCGCGCCCGGGCGCTGCGGGTCCTCGGTGCGCCGCGAGCCGATCAGCACGGTGGCTCCGGGCGCGGTGTGCTGCACGGCGTTCTGCGCGAGCTGCACCATCGCCTGGGTGACGCGCTGCGGGTCGAGCAGCACGGTGCCCTCGGCGACCTGTGCGAGCTGCCATTCGCGCCAGCCCAGCAACCGCGCCTTGACGAAGACATCGGCGGTCAGCTCGGCCAGCTCCACCGGCTCGGCCGTGACGAAGTCGGGCCGTTCGGCCTTGGCGAGAAGCAGCAGGTCCTCCACGATGCGGCTCATCCTGTCCAGCTCATCGGTCACGACCCGGACGGTCTCCTCGCGCTCCTCCGGTTCGTCTCCCATCAGCTCCAGGTGGCCGCGCACGATGGTGATGGGCGTGCGCAGCTCGTGCCCGGCGTCGTCCACGAAGTGCCGCTGCGCGGCGAAGGCGCCCTCCAGCCGGTCCAGCATCGCGTTGAACGTCTCGGCCAGCTCCGAGATGTCGTCCCTTCCGCGCACGGGGATGCGCCGCGTGAGGTCCTGGCCGGTCAGCTGGGCCGCCGTCGCCCGCACCAGCCGTACGGGCGCGAGGATACGGCCCGCGACGGCCCAGCCGATACCGCAGGTCAGCAGCAGTGCGACGCCCGATATGGCGAGCAGGATCCGGAACACCTCGTTGGGCCCGGCCTGTTCGCGGTCGGCGTGGAAGGCGACGACGAAGGTGCCGCCTGGCGAGCTGCCACCCGGTTCGATGGTGACGCGGGCCCAGCGGATCTCGCCCTCGGGACGGTGCAGGGTGCCGCTGCGCTCCTTGCCGTCGGTGAGGGAACGCAGGGCCGCCTTGTCCTTGTGGAGCGGCAGCGGCGAGGGGATGTCACGGCTCTGCCGGATGACCTTGCCGCGCACGACGCCGAGCAGTTCCTCGTCCGGGTCGGAGTACTGCCGTTCCAGGAAGACCTTCAGCAGCCGTCCGGCCTCGGTGAAGGAGCGGCCCGTCTCGGGATCCTGGCCGCGCTCGACGAAGTTGGCGAATTCGCCGGTCTCCTGCTCCAGCAGCTTGGTGATGCGGTGCTCGACGTCGCGCATCAGGATCGAGCGGGTGGTCGTGGCAACGGCGCCGAGGGCGACGGCCATCACCACGAGCAGCCACAGCAGGATGCGGACGCGCGCAGATATCCAGGGCCGCTTGGGTACGGCGGTCGGCTCGGCGGTGTGCTCATCCGTCGTCGCCGGGTCCGTCGTCTCCGTCGTCGTCGCCCTGGTCCTTGTTCGTGCTGGGTGAGCCTGAGGGGGAATTGGCGTCATCGTCGGGCCCGTCGTCGTTCGAGTCGTCGGTGGCGGGCGGTCGGGGGACCGTCTCGGCGTCGCCGGGCGAGGTCGAGGAGGACGGGTCCGTGCCCGAGGGTGGCTTGCCGGACCGGGAGGGGCCGGTCGACGGGCTCTCGCTTTCCAGCTGGACCTTGGCCGGTGGTTCCGCCTTGTCGGGGCTGTCGGTGAGCACGTAACTGGTGATGGCGATGCCCAGCGGGATCGCCACCACGGCCGCCAGAGTAGCTATGCGGTGAGAGAAGGCCATACGGGGAAGGCTGCCCGGCGCACCCGCACCGGCTGATGAAGACCGGATGAGGAAACCTTCACCAACAGGTCCGTACCACGAGCAGCCAGAGCGAGCGGCAGCGGCAGCGGCGAAGCCGGACCCGTGACTCGCCGGTGCCGTAACTCAGAGGTGCGGAGGTCCGAGGTGCCGCACCTCAGGAGCGCGGGGCCCCCACAGCGCCGGGACTCAGGAGTGCCGGGACTCAACGGCGCCCGGACCGAGGAGCGCCGCGACCCCACAGCGCCGGCCCGCAACAACCCTGGGCCCCACAGCGCAGGCCCGCAGCATCGCATCGCAGGCCCCAACAGCCTGGGCCCCACAGCGCCGTGCGCCAACGGCTCAGGCGCTCCAGCCTCACAGCACCGGTCCCGGTCTCCCGGCACCCACCCGGGGCGCTCGCACCGTCCCGGGACGGTCAGGCGTCCAGGCCGATCGCGAACGCCGACTCCAGATCGTGCTGCGAGTACGTACGGAACGCGATGTGCGTCTCGGTGGAGACGACGCCGGGCACCTTGCTGATCCGGCCGGGGATCACATCCGCGAGATCGTCGTGCCGGGCGACCCTGACCATCGCGATCAGATCGTGCGCACCGGTGACCGAGTAGACCTCGCTGACGCCCTCCAGAGCGGCGATCTGCTCGGCGATCTCGGGGATGCGGTCGGTGCTGGTGCTGATGAGCACGATCGAAGTGATCACGGCGGTGACTCTCCCTCGGGAACGGGGGTTGGCGTGGTCACTCTAGCCCGGCGGTATCGGAGCCAGGCGTACAGGAAGCCCAGCGTGAAGCCGACCACGTGCGCCAGATACGCGACACCTGGACCGTCGCCGTCCTGCCGTACGGCCAGCCACTGGAGCGTGAGCCAGAACACCAGCACGATCCAGGCGGGGAAGCGCAGCGGCAGGAAGAAGAGGAAGGGGAAGACGCTGGTGACGCGGGTGCGGGGAAAGAGGTAGAGGAAGGCGCCCAGGACACCGGAGATGGCGCCCGAGGCCCCGACGAGCGTCTCGGCCGACCCGGGGTGCGAGGCCGCGTAGCAGAGCATCGCCACGTAGCCGGTCCCCAGATAGAAGAGGACGAAGCGCGCCGGGCCCATCCGCTGCTCGACCATGCCGCCGAAGACGAAGAGGAAGAGCAGGTTGCCCAGCAGGTGCAGCCAGTTGCCGTGCAGGAACAGCGCGGTCAGCGGCGCGGTCAGTGGCTTGGCGGCGCCGCTCAGCAGGGCGCGCGGCACCACGCCCCAGCGGTTGAAGTAGGCGGACTGCGCCTCGCGCAGTGCGTCCCCCGTGCCGTAGGAGGGGACGAGTCCTGAGGCGGGGCCGATCAGGAAGATCAGGCAGCAGAGGCCGATGAGGGTGTACGTCACCAGGGGCCGCTTCCCGCCGTGCGGGCCCCGGGGGAGTGCGTCAGCGCGGTCGGTGCCGTCCATGGGCGGGATCATGACGGCTGGATGACGGGGCAGACTCCTCGACACACGCGGCAGTCCGCAGGCCGTAGGGTTTACGGGAAGTGACCCCGTGCCCGCATGTCCATGATGCGCCGTATGTGCTGGTCGAGCGAGCTGAAGCGCACGTAAGTGAACGCAAGCGAACGCAAGCGAATGCACTGACACCGAGGACACGTAGGAAATGGAGACAAACGATGGCGGTCCCTACGCCCACGGCCGAAACCCGCTGGCGCTGCACCCTGTGCGGCAATCTGACCCGGTTCGATGTGACCCGTTCCAGCAAGGTGGTCGAGTACGTCCATCTGGACCTGGCAGGGGCGCCGAACGTGGAAGAGCGGGAGGTGCTCAGTGAGAGCATCGAGACCGTGCGCTGCCGCTGGTGCAATGCCGTGGACGAGGTCGAGCTGGTTGACCGGCCGGGCGCAGAGGTCTGAGGACTGAGAAACGGCAGGTGTGACCGGTGGTGGAACGGACGGGCGGTGACAGGGAGCCCGCGGCTTCGGCTGCCTCCGGGGAAACCAGCCGGTCCGAGGGGTCGGTAGACGCTCACAAGTCCGCCGGCCCCGGCGGATCCGCCGGCCCCGGGTCCCAGGAGTCCGGCGCCTCACCGGAGGCGAGCGGCTCCGCCTCCGGTGACGAGGCGCTCGACCGGCCCCTGCCCGAGAAGGTGCGCCGCCGGGTCGTCACGTTCACGGGGGACGCGCTCGGCGGTCTGACCATCGCGGAACTCCCGCCACCGCTACGGCAGTACGCCCGCTTCACGCCGCAGCGCCGCGCCAAGTTCGGCGGCAACGCCATGGCGGCTGCCCTGGAGAGCGACGCGGTCTTCCGTCAGCGCGTCTCCGTACGGCTGCGCGAACAGTTCGCCGAGCTGGCGGCTGCGCTCGACGCCGGTATTCCGCCACCGGCGGCCGACCCCGTCGATGTCGCCGCCATCGCCTACGTCCTGCGGCCCCCCGGCTGGCCCAAACTCGTCGCAGCCGCCGGTGAGGAAGCGCAGCGCGCGCAGGCCGAACGCGCGGGCGAGGAGGCCCAGCGCGAACTGGCGCGGCTGCGCGAGGAACTGTCGGCGGCCAAGGGGGCGGCCCGCGAGGAGGCCGAACGGAGCCGCCGCGAACAGGAGGCGCTCCGCAAGGAGCTGGAGAGCACCCACCGCAAACTGCGCAGCGCCCAGAGCGACGTACGCCGTGGCGAGGCCGCGGCGCGCAAACTCCAGGCCGAACTGGAGGCGCTCCGTACCTCGTCAGCTTCGGAGAAGGCAGCGGCCGACGGTGAGGCACGCCGGCTCAGGGCCAAGCTCGCCGAGACCGAGACCGCGCTGGAGTCGGGGCGCCGCGCGGCACGCGAGGGCCGCAGCGTCGAGGACATGCGCGTACGGCTGCTCCTCGACACCGTTCTGGACGCGGCGCAGGGCCTGCGCCGCGAGCTGGCGCTCCCGCCGTCCGAGGGCCGCCCGGCCGATACGGTCGACGCGGTGGAGCCGGGCAGGATGTCCCCCAAGGACGTGGCGGCCAGGGCTCTTTCGGAGACGGACCCGGCGCTGCTCGACCAACTCCTCGCGCTGCCACAGGCGCACCTGGTGGTGGACGGCTACAACGTCACCAAGACCGGCTATCCGGCGCTGCCCCTGGAGAAGCAGCGGCTGCGGCTGCTGGGCGGTCTCGCCGTGCTCGCTGCCCAGTCGGGCGCCGAGGTGACCTGCGTGTTCGACGGCGCCGAACTGGCGGCGCCCGTACTGCTCGCACCGCCGCGCGGTGTGCGGGTGCTCTTCTCCAAGCCGGGCCAGACGGCGGACGAACTGATCCGGCGGCTCGTACGCGCCGAACCCCCGGGCCGCCCGGTCGTGGTGGTCTCCACGGACCGCGAGGTCGCCGACGGCTGCGCCGCGGCGGGCGCGCGCCCCGTGGCATCGGCGCTGCTCCTCAAGCGCCTTGCCCGGAGCTGACGTTGACCCACTGCGGAGCCCGCGGTGCTGTCTCTGTGTGAGCTTGTCATCGCTGGCTGTGGGCGATGAGTAAAGAATGCGCTTGTGAGGCGGCTTTTTCCCCGAGGGATTTGATCCGATCACTGAGGCGTGGCTAGTGTCTGGGCTCGAACCTTCGCTCGGTTGATCACCTATCCGGGGTGACAGCGGAGGCCCGCCTAGTTCCGCCGAGTTGAGACCGACCAGTCTCCACGGAGTGGAGCCGGAATGACCGACCGGTAGGCGGCTGAGGAAGAAGGAGCTCGCCCCAGTGGCGTCCCACCGTCGTCCCAAGCAGCCGAGCCGCGCGCGTGTCAGCGTTCTGACTGCGACCGCAGCGGCAGCCGTCGCCCTCACCTCCCAGGCGGCTCACGCCGACCCGCAGGAGTCCAAGAAGGACGTCAAGGAGAAGGTCGACAAGCTCTACGAGGACGCCGAGGCGGCGACCGAGAAGTACAACGGAGCCAAGGAAAAGCACAAGAAGCTCCAGAAGCAGGTCGAGAACCTCCAGGACAGCGTCGCGCGCGGCCAGGGCGAGCTGAACAAGATGCGTGACGGCCTCGGTTCGATGGCCACGGCGCAGTACCGCTCCGGTGGCATCGACCCCTCGTTGCAGCTCTTCCTCTCCTCCGACCCGGACAACTACCTGGACCGGGCCTCGGCCATGGACCAGTTGAGCACCAAGCAGTCCGACGCGCTCAAGAAGATCGAGACCAAGCAGCAGTCGCTCGCGCAGCAGCGCAAGGAAGCGACAGGCAAGCTGGAGGACCTCGCCAGCACCCGCGAGGAACTGGGCGAGAAGAAGGCCAAGATCCAGGGCAAGCTCTCCAAGGCCCAGGGCCTGCTCAACTCCCTGAGCGCCAAGGAGCGCGAGCGCATCGACGCCAAGCAGGACCGCGCCGACCGCACCTCCGACAAGCGCGCCGACCTCGGCAAGACCCCGCCCTCCAGCGGCCGTGCAGCCGCCGCTTTCGCCGCGGCCAAGGGCAAGATCGGCTCCCCCTACGTGTGGGGCGCGACAGGGCCCAGCTCGTTCGACTGCTCCGGGCTCACCTCCTGGGCGTACCAGCAGGCCGGCGTCTCGCTGCCGCGTACCTCGCAGGCTCAGGCCAACGCGGGGACGCGCATATCGAGCCAGAGCCAACTCAAGCCCGGCGACCTGGTGTTCTTCTACAACGACCTGCACCACGTGGGCTTCTACGCGGGCAACGGTCAGATCCTGCACGCGCCCAAGCCGGGCGCCAGCGTGCGGTTCGAGTCGATCAACAACATGCCGTTCATGTTCGGCGCCAGGGTCGGCTGACCCTCAACGGACCCTTCGGGGAGACCCCTCCACGGGGTCGCTCCACGCGGAGACCGCCCGAACACCAGGCGGTGCGATGAGCGGTAAACGTCGTTCGTCCGAGTGAAACCGGCGCGGTGCCGATGACCCCCGCACCCCGCCGGTGACCTGCGCCGTCAGTGAGTCGCATGGCGCACATGCGGATTCACCGACGAGGCGCGGTCCTTGGACACCTGTGATGGCGCGGCTACATTCTGCGGGCGCAGTTCGCCTAGCGGAAGGAGCGCGTCCTCCAGTGGCATCGCACCGGGCCCTTCGACGTAACCCGCATATTCCGGCGCCCTCGTACGGCTGGCCCACCCGGGTCGCCGTGCTGTCGGTGGCGGCGGCAGGCACGGCGGCAGTGCTCGCGCCGACCGGACCAGCGGGCGCGGCACCCGCCGACGACAAGCCGTCGGCCGCAACCGTGAACTCGCGCGTCGACCAGCTCTACGAGCAGGCGGAGAGCGCGACCGAGAAGTACAACGGCGCGGCCGAACGCACCGGCAAGCTCAGGCGCCAGGTGGAGCACGCGCAGGACAGCGTCGCGCGCGGCCAGGCCGAGGTGAACGACATGCGGGACGGGCTCGCCTCGCTCGCCGGCGCCCAGTACCGCGAGGGAGGCATCGATCCGGCCCTCGCGCTGATGCTCACCGAGAACCCGGACAGCTATCTCGACAAGGCCGCGACCCTCGATCGCGTCAGCAGCCGCCAGACGCTCAGGCTGCGCCAACTCCAGGCAGCGCAGCGGAGCCTGAGGCAGGAGCGTGCCGAGGCCGCGGACAAGCTGGACCGCCTCGACAGCCTCCAGCGGTCGCTCAAGCGGCAGAAGAAGAACGTGCAGAAGAAGCTCAGCGCTGCCCAGCGCCTGCTCAACAAGCTCTCTCCCGAGGAGCGTGCTGAGCGCGAGCGTGCCGCACGCGGTGGCGACCGCAGCGAAGGCGGCTCCGGCGACTCCCGGGCCTCCTCGGGCCGCGCCGCAGCGGCCGTCGCCGCGGTCGAGTCCGCCGTCGGCTCACCGTACGCGTGGGGAGCGGCGGGACCGGGCACGTTCGACTGCTCGGGACTCACGCAGTGGGCCTACGGCAAGGCGGGCACCTCCATCCCCCGTACCTCCCAGGGCCAGCGCTCGGCCGGGCGGCAGGTACCGCTCAGTGAGGCACGCCCCGGTGACCTCGTGGTCTACCGCGACGACGCCAGCCACGTCGGGATGTACACGGGCAACGGCCAGGTCGTACACGCCCCCTACCCCGGCGCCCAGGTGCGCTACGACCCGGTGGGCATGATGCCCGTCTCCGCCGTCACCCGCCCCTGAGAGCCGGAGCAGCCCCCGTACGATCGCTCATGTGGGTGCTGACCGGCGGGGCGGAACGGGACGTTCAGGGCGAGCGCTGTGCGCGGCGCTCGCCCTCACCGTTCTCGCGGGGCTCTCCGCCTGCGGCGGCGCGGACGGCGAAGGGCCCGAAGACGCCGTGCTCCAGGGGGTGCTGGCGCGGCAGGCCGTCGCCGTACGGAAGGGCGACGAGCGCGGCTATCTCGCGGAGACCGACCCCCGCGCCACCCGCTACCGCACCGAACAGCGGCGCGTCTTCCGCAATCTGCGGCTGCTGCCCCTGTCCGAGTGGTCCTACGAGGTGCGCGAGGTGGCCGGAGCCGAGGACGGCGGGCGTGCCACAGCCGAGGTGGCGCTGCGCTACCGCCTCGCGGGCTATGACCGGGTCACCACCACGGCCACCGAACGGCTCGGCTTCGTACGGCGCGAGGGGCGCTGGTACGTCGCCTCCGAACGTGAGGGCAGCGCACGGCAGTTGTGGGAGCAGGGCGAGATGCGCGTGGTGCGGGGCGAGCACAGCCTGGTGATGGGTGTCGGGCGTTCCCGGCCGGCGCTGCGCGCGCTCGCGCGGACCGCGGACAAGGCCGTCCCCGCCGTCGAAGCTGCCTGGCCACGGAAGTGGTCCCGCAAGCTCGTGCTGGAGGCCCCCGCCTCCCTCACCGCCATGGGCGGCCTGCTCAAGTCCCCCGCCTCCTCCTACGAGGGCATCGCCGCCGTCACCACCGGGGAGGCGGACGGCAACGGGCGTGCCGAGACGCCCGCCGACCGGATCGTCGTCAACCCCGGGGCCTACGGGATGCTCAGCGGTACGGGCAGGCAGGTCGTGCTCACCCACGAGGCCACGCACGTCGCCACGCGCGACGCGACCACGCCCGCCACCCCGATGTGGCTCTCCGAGGGCATCGCCGACTGGGCCGGGTACCGGGACGCGGACCAGCCACCGCGTACGGCCGCACCCGAACTCACCCGCGCCGTCACGGGGGAAGCGAAGGGCGGGCAGATCGCGGCGCTGCGGGCGCTGCCCTCCGACGCCCAGTTCCGCTTCGGCAGCGACCCGGAGAAGCTGGCCCGCGCCTACGAGGGCGGCTGGCTGGCCTGCCGGATGATCGCCGAACAGTGGGGCGAGGACAAGCTCGTCGCGCTCTACGCCCGCGCAGGCGACGAGGGCGAAGCGCGCCGTCAGGACACCGGGGCCGCGCTGGACGCCGTACTCGGCATCGGCGAGAAGGAGTTCACGGAGCGCTGGCGTGCCTACGTGGTACGGGAGTTGAAGGACAGCGGCAGCGGAAGCTGACGCGGTGCGGGTCGCTACCAGGTGAGCAGGCGTTCGCTGTGCGGCCCCGGGGGGTCGCCCTTCCTGCCGGAGGAGCCCCCGGCCCCGGCCGCCTCGTCGCCTTCGTGCCCGGCCTCGTCCTCGTTCCCGCCGCCGTCCTCGTTCTCGCCCTCGCCTTCGCCCTCGCCCCTGAGCCGGGGCTCGGTGACCGTCGTACGCCACAGGCGGGTGCAGGCGATGAGGGTGGCGGCGATCAGGAGGCCGTTGCGGGTCGCCAGCACCAGGATGCCCAGACCGTCACTGGCCACCACGTGCGCGAACCAGATGGGGAACTCCAGCAGCGTCAGCCCCGTCGCGGCCAGCACCAGGCAGGCGGGCAGCACCTGGCGGCTCGCGCGCAGCGTCAGGCACACGGCGGCCAGCCCCACCAGCCAGACCAGGTACTGCGGGCTGAGCACCCGGCTCGTGGTGGTGAAGACCAGTACGGCGGCGAAGGCGGCGTCAGCGTGCGTGCCCGGCGTCCAGGCGCGCGCCCGCAGCCGCCAGAGCAGCAGCCAGCCGAACCCCAGCACGGTCAGCGCCAGCGCCGCGTCGCTCACGAGCCGCACATGCGGGCCGACGAACTCCATCGAGCCGTAGTGCAGCAGCACCTGGCCCTCCCAGCCGAAGTGCCGGGCCACATGCAGGGCGAGCGCACCGACGGACTCCACCTCGGTGCCCCGGCCACCCTGCGCGGTCAGGAAGTCGAGCGCACCCGGCATGGTGGCCGTGAACCCGGCCATCAGCAGCGCGGCGACCGCGGCGGCCGTCGTCCACATCGCCCGCGCGGCCCGACCGCGCCGCGCCCCGAGCAGCAGCAGTGCGGGCCACACCTTCACCATCGCGCCGAGGGCCGTGAGCGCACCCGCGGCGCGGGGGCGGCGCGCCGCGGCCAGCAGCGCCGCCACGGCGACGGCCGTGACCATCAGGTCGTAGCGCGCGTACGCGGTCGGCCCCAGCAGCGGTACGCCCGCGATCCACAGCCACACCCCGGCACGCCTGCCGTAGCGGACGCCGCGCGCCGTGTGGCAGCCCCGGCGCCGGCTCGCGTACAGCAGCAGCGCGAGGACGGCGGCGTCGGCGGTGCAGGCGAGCACGTAGAAGGCGGAGGCGTAGTCGAGGAGGCCCAGGCCCGTCAGCAGCCCGGGGGAGAGGATGGCGAGCGCGGCGGCGGGCGGATACTGCCAGGTCACGTCGTCGGTGGGGAACGTTCCCGTACGCAGCGTCTCGAACCAGCCGTGGTAGATCACGGAGACGTCCGCGGTCACGTCCAGGTCACCGGGCAGCGTGAACACCTTGAAGACGCACAGCAGAAGGACCGCGCGGGTCACTGCCCAGGCCAGTACGGGCGCGGTCGCGCCACCGGTCGTCGTCGCCTCGCCCCGCACAGATGTCCCCTCGCCGTTCGACCGTGAGGGCCATCATGCCGGTCGGGCCCAGGGCCCGGCCACGAGGAGCGCCAGGCTCCGGCTGAGCCGTTCGCGGTACTGTCGGCGGCGATGGACAAGACCTTGATCGTCACCAACGACTTCCCGCCGCGCCCCGGCGGAATCCAGGCGTTCCTGCACAGCATGGCCCTGCGGCTCGACCCGTCCCAGGTCGTCGTGTACGCGTCCACCTGGAAGCGCGGGACCTCGGCGTCGGAGGCCGCCCTGGCCACGGCGGCCTTCGACGCCGAGCAGCCCTTTCCCGTCGTGCGCGACCGTACGACCATGCTGCTGCCGACGCCCCGCGTGACGCGGCGTGCCGCGGCGCTGCTGCGTGAACACGGCTGCCGCTCCGTGTGGTTCGGGGCCGCGGCGCCGCTCGGGCTGATGGCGCCCGCGCTGCGCAGGGCGGGCGCGGAACGCCTGGTGGCGACGACGCACGGGCACGAGGCCGGCTGGGCACAGCTGCCCGGCGCGCGCCGGCTGCTGCGCCGTATCGGTGAGGGCACGGACACCCTCACCTACCTCGGCGAGTACACCCGCTCGCGGATCGCCGGCGCGCTCACGCCCGAGGCGGCTGCGCGCATGGTGCAACTGCCGCCCGGCGTCGACGAGAAGACCTTCCACCCCGCGTCCGGCGGTGCCGCGATCCGCGCCGAACTGGGCCTGAGCGACCGGCCCGTGATCGTCTGCGTCTCGCGGCTCGTACGCCGTAAGGGGCAGGACACGCTCATCGAGGCGATGCCGCGCGTGCTGGAGGCCGTGCCGGACGCTGTGCTGCTCGTCGTCGGTGGCGGCCCGTACCGCGCCGACCTGGAGAAGCTCGCGGCCGAGCGCGGGCTCACGGACTCCGTCCGCTTCACGGGCCCCGTCCCCTGGGACCAACTGCCCGCGCACTTCGGCGCGGGCGACGTCTTCGCCATGCCCTGCCGTACGCGGCGCGGCGGGCTCGATGTCGAGGGGCTCGGCATCGTCTACCTGGAGGCGTCGGCCACGGGGCTGCCCGTCGTCGCGGGCGACTCGGGCGGCGCGCCGGACGCCGTTCTCGATGGGGAGACCGGCTGGGTTGTCCGAGGGGGGTGCCCCTCCGAGGCGGCCGACCGTGTGGTCTCGCTGTTGCGGGATTCCTCGTTGCGGGCTCGCATGGGTGAGCGGGGGCGCCATTGGGTCGAGAGCCGATGGCGCTGGGATCTTCTCGCGGAGAAGCTGCGGGGCTTGCTTTAGCTGCGCCTGCGCTGCTGCCTGTGCCATGCCTGCGCTGCTGCTGAGGGGGTGCCCCTGGGCGTCCGTTGCAGGCTGCGGCTCTTCTGTGGCTGGGCGCGCCGTTCCCCGCGCCCCTTTGGGAGCACGGTCTTCGTGTGGAGCGTTGGGCTGGTGCCCCTTGTTGTGCTTCGCGGGGTGCCCGTTGCGTCGTGGCTTGGCGCGCCGTTCCCCGCGCCCCTTTGGGCGCCTCTGTGTGGGCGCCCCCGGGTGGGGCCTAGTGGGTGTAGAGGGCTTCGATTTCGTCTGCGAAGTCCTTGGCGACGACGCCGCGCTTCAGTTTGAGTGAGGGGGTCACGTGGCCCGATTCCTCGGTGAACTGGTGGGGGAGTACGCGGAACTTGCGGACGGACTCGGCCCGGGAGACCGCCTTGTTGCCGTCGTCGACGGCGCGCTGCAGCTCGTCGAGGAGTGCGGCGTCGGTGAGGAGTTCGTCGTGGGACAGCGACTCCTTGCCGTGCTCCTTGGCCCAGCGCGGCAGGAACTCCTCGTCCACGGTGAGGAGCGCGCCGATGAAGGGGCGGCCGTCGCCGACGACCATGCACTCGGCGACCAGCGCGTGGGAGCGGATGCGGTCCTCGATGACGGCGGGCGCCACGTTCTTGCCGGCGGCCGTCACCAGGATCTCCTTCTTGCGCCCCGTGATGGCGAGATATCCGTCCACGTCGAGCGAGCCCAGGTCGCCGGTGTGGAACCAGCCGTCGGCGAGCGCCTCCTCGGTGGCCTGGGGGTTGTTCCAGTACTCGGTGAAGAGGTGTTCGCCGTGCAGCAGCACCTCGCCGTCGTCGGCGATACGGATCACGGAACCGGGCAGCGGCTGCCCCACCGTGCCGATCTTCGGCCGGTCGTACGGGTTGAAAGCCGTGGCGGCGCAGGATTCCGTGAGGCCGTAGCCCTCCAGGACGGTGAAGCCGATGCCGCGGAAGAAGTGCCCCAGGTGTGCGCCCAGCGGGGCGCCGCCCGAGATGGCGTGGGTGGCCTGTCCGCCGAGCACGGCCCGCAGCTTGCTGTAGACGAGCCTGTCGAACACCTTGTGCTGGAACTTCAGCTTGAGGGAAGGCCCCGCCGGCTCGTCCAGCGCGCGGCTGTACGCACCGGCCACGGCTGCGGCCTTGTCGAAGATCTTGCCCTTGCCGCCCGCGACGGCCTGCGCACGCGCCGAGTTGAAGACCTTCTCGAAGACGCGCGGCACCCCCAGCACCATCGTCGGCCTGAAGGAGCCGAGTTCATCGGTGAGCTTGCTGAGGTCGGACACATGCCCGAGCTTGATCGGTGCCATGACGGCGGCGACCTGCACCAGCCGCCCGAAGACGTGCGCGACCGGCAGGAAGAGCAGTACGGAGCCCTCGCCCGGCCTGAAGAGCGGGCGCAGCCGCTCCACCACGTTCCCGCACTCGGCGAAGAAGCTGCGGTGCGTGAGCACACAGCCCTTGGGGCGGCCCGTGGTGCCGGAGGTGTAGACGATGGTGGCGGGCGAGTCGGCGTTCGCGACGGAGCCGCGCTCCTCGACCGTCGCGTCGCTGACTCCGGCGCCCGCAGCGCCCAGTTCGGCGACGGCGCCCCGGGGCGCTTCCCCGCCCGTGCCCTCTCCGGTGCCGGGCGCCTCGATCTGCCAGACGTGCGCGAGTCCGGGGAGCCGGTCGCGTACGGACTTGACGGCCTCGGTGTGCGCCTCCGTCTCGACCAGGCAGCCGACGGCCCCCGAGTCGCCGAGGATCCAGCAGATCTGCTCGGGCGAACTGGTCTCGTACACCGGCACCGTGACGCCGCCTGCGCTCCAGATCGCGAAGTCCAGCAGCGTCCACTCGTAACGCGTACGCGACATCAGGCCCACCCGGTCGCCCGGCTCGACGCCGGCGGCGATCAGGCCCTTGGCAGCGGCGTTGACCTCGGCGAGGAAGCCGGCGGCCGTCAGATCCTCCCAGTGCCCTCCCCGCTTGCGTCCGATGACGGGCAAGTCCGGCTGCTGGGCCGCGTTCCTGCGGATCAGATCCGTCAGATTGCCGTCGGCGGGGACTTCGTAAAGGGCCGGAAGGCTGAACTCGCGCAAGACTGCTGCTCCTCGTCGGCACCATGGGCGGGGGCCGTCGAGGGGCGGCCTCCATTGGCTCGGTCCCAAGATCAACATAAGGATCCCGGAAGAATGACGCGCCGGACGTTACCCATCGGTATGGGGGTCGGGATAGAGGGTGACGCCGAGATGTCTTGTGCGTCACATGGTGGAGGTGGCTGATATGCAGCCTAGTCCAGGCGTTCGGGAACACGGAAGCAATCGTGGGTCCTCAGGGGGCGTACACCCTTTTTCCGGACCCTCCCGCGAGGTCGCGCGGGCGATCTAGGGTGGGGCCATGCGAGTGCACGTAGTGAGCGATGTACACGGCAACAGCCAGGACCTCGCGAAGGCGGGCGAAGGGGCCGACGCCGTGGTCTGCCTCGGCGACCTCATTCTCTTCCTGGACTACGCCGACCACTCGCGCGGCATCTTCCCCGACCTCTTCGGGGTCGAGAACGCCGACCGGATCGTCGCCCTGCGCACCGCACGCCGGTTCTCCGAGGCCCACGAACTCTCCCGCCGCCTGTGGGCCGGCATCGACCGGCAGGCGGCGACGGAGGCGGCCGTGCGCAAGCAGTACGCGGAACTGTTCGCGGCCTTCCCCTCGCCGACGTACGCGACGTACGGGAATGTCGACATGCCACTTCTGTGGCCGGAATACGCCCGCGCCGGCACCACCGTCCTGGACGGCGAGACCGTGGACATCGGCGGCCGGCGCTTCGGCTTCGTCGGCGGCGGACTGCGCACCCCGATGCGCACCCCGTACGAGATCGACGACGAGACCTACGCCTCGAAGATCGCCGCGCTCGGCGAGGTCGACGTGCTCTGCACCCACATCCCGCCCGATGTGCCCGAACTGTGCTACGACACCGTCGCGCGCCGCTTCGAGCGGGGCAGCTCGGCGCTGCTGGAGGCCGTCCACACCCTCCGCCCCCGCTACCACGTCTTCGGCCATGTCCATCAGCCGCTCGTCCGCAGAATGCGGATCGGCGCCACCGAGTGCGTCAACGTCGGCCACTTCAACGCCACCGGCACCCCCTGGGCCCTGGAGTGGTGACCCGCAGGGCACGGGGGTTCCCCGGCGCGGGGTAGCCTTCGACGGCAGGCGCTCCCCACGCCACACGGACGGGGGAAGCCGGGACGCGCCCCTCCGTGTGGGCGACCCCTGGGAAGCACGCACGCACAGACACACGGGCAGCCGGCGGCATACGGAAATCGGGCACATCGGAGGGCCATGGCGATGGCGGAACACACCAGCTCTAGCATCACCGTCGACGCAGCACCCGGCGCGGTGATGAAGGTGATCTCCGACTTCCCCCGCTACCCCGAGTGGGCGGGCGAGGTGAAGGAGGCCGAGGTCGTCGAGCACGACGAGCGTGGCCGCGCGGAGAAGGTCCGCCTGCTGCTGGACGCCGGGGCCATCAAGGACGAGCACACGCTCGCGTACGAGTGGGTGGGCGAGCCCGAGCCCAACGAGGTCCGCTGGTCCCTCGTGAAGTCCCAGATGCTGCGCTCCCTCGACGGCGTGTACCGCCTGACCCCCGTGGACGGCGGCGAGCGCACCGAGGTCATGTACCAGCTCACCGTCGACGTCAAGATCCCCATGCTCGGCATGATCAAGCGCAAGGCCGAGAAGGTCATCATCGACCGGGCGCTGGACGGGCTGCGCAAGCGCGTCGAGTCCGGTGGCGCCGAGGGGGCCGAGAGCTGAACGCCGACCGGCGGCCCCAGACCGTACTCGTCACCGGAGCCGGCGGCAGCGGACGTACGACCGTCGCCGCCGCCACGGCCTGTGCCGCCGCGGCGCAGGGCCACAGGACGCTGCTGCTGAGCGCCGAGCCCGCCGTACGCCTGGACGCGCTGCTCGGCGCGGTGGCCGGGGACGCCGTGCCCGGGACGGAAGAGACGGACAGCGGTACGCGCTCCGGGCGGCGCCCGCCCGTCACGGTTCCCGCCGTGCCCGGACTGTGGCTTCTGCGAGTCGACGCGGGTGAAGAGTTCCGTACGCAGGCCGTCGCGCTCCAGGAGCACGGCAAAGCGGCACTGGACATGCTCGGCGCCGCACCCCTCGACGAGGACGAGCTGACCGAACTCCCGGGCGCCGGCGCCTTCGCCCTGCTGCGCGCCCTGCGCACCGCACACGGCGGCGCGGGCGACGACGGGAGCGGGGAGGCCGCGGGAGCCGCGGAGGGTTCGGAGTACGGAGGGTACGGAGAGGACACAGAGGAAGCCGAGTACGCAGAGGGCGCGGAGTACGCCGGGGACCCCGCGGAGTACGCCGGGGACGCCGGGTTCGTCGCCGCCTGGGACATCGTCGTCGTCGACATGCCGCCCACGCCCGACGGGCTCAACCTGCTGGCGCTTCCCGAGCAGTTGAGGCGGTACCTGCGCCGCCTCGTTCCGCAGGAGCGGCAGGCGGCACGCGCGCTGCGGCCCATGCTGGCCCAGCTCGCGGGCGTACCCATGCCCGAGCAGTGGCTCTTCGAGGCCACGGCGCGCTGGGGTGCCGAACTGGCCGAGGTGCAGCGCATAGTCGAGTCTCCGACCACCGCCGTACGCCTGGTGACCGAACCCGGGCCGCTCGCCGCCGAGACGCTGCGCACCTCCGGCGCCGGACTGCGGCTGCACGGCCTGGAGCTGGAATCCGTGATAGCCAACAGGCTGCTGCCGGCGGGTTCGCCCGACTCCTGGCTCTCCGCGCTCTCCGGCCAGCAGCAGACCGCGCTGAAGGAACTCCGCGAGAAGTGCGAGGCGGAGTCCGTACCCCTCTGTGAACTGCCCCACCTCGGCCGCGACCCCCGCGGCCCCGAGGACCTGGCTTCCCTGGCGGGCGCGGCCCGTACGGCCGTGACGGCCGGCGCTGGACAGGGCGCCGCGCGGGACTCCGAGCCCGCTGGCAGGCGCGCTGGGCCCGGCACCGATGTCGCACACGGCTGGGTCGAGGACCGTCTCACGGAGGACGGCAAGTTCGTCTGGCACCTCCCGCTTCCCGGCGCTACCCGGGACGAGCTGGAACTGGTGCGGCGGGGCGATGAGTTGACCGTAGGAGTCGGCCCCTACCGGCGTGTCCTCGCGCTGCCCTCCGCACTGCGCCGCTGCCGGGTCTCCGGCGCGGGCCTCAACGCGGGCGCCCTGCACGTGCGGTTCAGCCCCGACCCCTCGCTGTGGCCGGGGTACGGCAGGGAAGACGGCGCGGGTACGGCCCGGAGCGACGGCTCCCCGGACTGAACGGGCGTACTGGTCGGCCGGGCGGGACAGCTGGGCGGAGCGGTAGGGCGGCTGGGCGGGAAATCCGCCGGCACTCAACGACGTGCCGCCGTTCGGGTAACGTCGGAAGGTACACCGGTCCCACCACACCTGGCAGGACCGGCCCGCCATCTCCGGCAAGCAACCGCACTCCGTCGCCCGTAGGAGCCCGCCATGAGCGATGACGCCGAGCGTCCCGACCCCGAGCGCGCCGACGCAGGCGCCCCGTCAGGTTCGCCCGCACCGTCCCCGGCGGATGTGCCGGACGAGCCGGACGAGAAGGACGCGAGGGAACCGGTGGACGCGAAGAACGAGACGGACGCGCAGAAGAACGGCACCGGAGCGGGCACGCCTCCGGACGCCGATGCCTGGGCCACCGCCTGCGAGGAGGACCTCGCGGCGGAGAAGGCCCGCCGCCGCGCACAGTACGGAGCGCCGCCCACCAGCGCCGCCGAGGAGCTGCGCCGCCTGGCCGAGGCCGTGACCGAGAAGGTCGCCGAGTTCGGCAAGCCGTTCGCGGGAGCCGCGGCTTCGGGTGCGGCGCAGGGCGTGGCCCAGCAGCTGATCGCGCAGGCCAAGGCGTCCATCGAGCCCGTGGTCCAGCGCAATCCCCAGCTCTTCGACCATCTCGCAGCAGCGGGCAACGAACTGCTCGCCGCCTACCGCGCCGCCGTGCACGAGTCCGAGCGCCGCTGGACGGAGCCCACGGACGCCAACGGCGACGACGTGACGTCCTCGGGCACCGAGCGCATCGACCTCGACAGGCTCGACGGACCGGACGACCCCCGGCGCGACGGCGGGGACGGTGACAGCGGCAAGGGCGACAGCGGCGGCAAGGGTGAACACGGCGACGGCTGACGGGTGATGGGGCCGGCACCCGTGGAACGCGGTGCCCGGCGGCAGGGCGATACCGCCACAAGCCGGACGGTGCCCAGCGCACGAGGCCCCTCCGGTACGGTGGGCGACGGCGGGGTTCACACCGGATGACCGAGGGACACATGGGACTCACTATTGGGGTCGACATCGGCGGCACCAAGATCGCGGCCGGCGTTGTCGACGAAGAAGGCACCATCCTCGAAACCAGCAAGGTGCCGACACCCTCCACCCCGGAAGCCGTCATCGACGCCATCGCCGAGGCCGTGCGCCGGGCCAGCGCCGCACATGAGGTGGACGCCGTCGGGATCGGAGCACCGGGTTACGTCGACGACAAGCGCGCCACCGTCCTGTTCACGCCCAACCTGAGCTGGCGCCACGAACCCCTCAAGGACAAGGTCGAGCAGCGCATCGACCTCCCCGTCGTGATCGAGAACGATGCCAACGCCGCCGCGTGGGGCGAGTACAAGTTCGGCGTCGGCACGGGGCACGAGGACGTCGTCTGCATCACCATCGGCACGGGCCTGGGCGGCGGCTCCATCATCGGCGGCAAGCTGCACCGCGGACGCTTCGGCGTGGCAGCGGAGTTCGGGCACATCCGGATGGTGCCCGACGGCCTGCTGTGCGGCTGCGGCAACCAGGGCTGCTGGGAGCAGTACGCCTCGGGACGCGCTCTTCTCCGCTACGCCCAGCAGCGCGCCACCGCCACCCCCGAGAGCGCGAGCATCCTGCTCGGCCTCGGCGACGGCACGGCCGAGGGCATCGACGGCAAACACGTCAGCCAGGCCGCACGCCAGGGCGACCCCGTGGCCATCGACTCCTTCCGCGAGCTGGCCCGTTGGGCCGGAGCCGGGCTCGCCGACCTGGCCTCGCTCTTCGACCCGGGGGCCTTCATCGTCGGCGGCGGTGTCTCCGACGAGGGTGAGCTGGTGCTCGACCCCATTCGCAAGTCGTACAAGCGCTGGCTGGTCGGCAGCCGTTGGCGCCCGCACGCCGAGGTGCTGGCCGCGCAACTCGGCGGCAAGGCGGGCCTCGTGGGCGTCGCCGACCTGGCCCGCCAGGGCTGACCGAGGGGAGCGGGCGCTGATGGCAGCAGAGCCGGCGGTCCCCGCCGCACTGTCCGACCTGCCTCCCTCACGGACCGGGCCCGACGGCTCGGCCGTGGTCAGGCTTCTCAGCTACAACGTCCGCTCCCTGCGCGACGACAAGGAAGCGCTCGTCCGGGTCATCAGGGCGTGCGCCCCCGACGTCGTCTGCGTCCAGGAGGCGCCCCGCTTCTTCCGCTGGCGCAAGTACGCCTCGTGGCTGGCCCGCAGGACGGAGCTGACCTACGTCACCGGGGGAGCGACGGCCTCGGGCCCGATGATCCTCGCCTCGCTGCGGCCGTACGTCGAACGTACGGAAGACGTGCTGCTGCCGCGCACCCCCGGGCTGCACCAGCGCGGATTCGCCTCCGCCGTCCTGCGGTTCGGGCCTGCTGCCCGGCTGGGCGTCGTCAGCTTCCACCTGAGCCTCCAGACGCGCGAACGGCAGGAGCAGGGACGGGCGCTGCTCGAACGGGTGCGGGGACTGGGGGAGTTCGCCGTCGCGGCGGGTGATCTGAACGACCGTCCCGGCGGGCGGACGTTCGGCCTCCTCGGGCACGGTCTGCGTGACGCGTGGACGGTGGCGCCGTGGGGCGCCGAGTACACCTCGACGCCGGCCCGTCCCCACCAGCGCATCGACGCCGTCTTCACCACCCCCGGCGTCGAGGTCCTCGGCGCCGGGGTCCCTCGCGGGCTGCCGGGCGTCACCCCCGCCGACCTCAGCGCCGCCACCGACCACCTGCCGGTGCTGGCAGCGCTACGGGTGCCTGGCGTTGGCGCTGCCGCCTCCGCCGGAGAATCGCGCCGGCGCGACGCTTTGACGTGAGGCCGGAGGCTTTGTCGTGAGGCCGGACGCTTTGACGTGAGGCCGGGAGAGCGGCGCGTGCCCCGTCCGCTTCTGCTTCGTACAGCGCCGGGACTCCCGGGGGGCGCGGCTCAGACGACGGCGCCGCGTCCCGGATCGTCCCAGTCGTCCTCGTCGCGGCCGTCGCGCATCCGCGCGACCAGCGTGCCGAAGCCACCGAGGAAACCCCCCACGCCCAGGGTGACGATCCACCAGGTCAGGTCGATCTGGAAGAGGATCGCACCGATGAGCAGGAGCGGCCCGCCCAGTACGGCGAGCCAGGCGAACTTGGTCGTCGTGTCGGTCTCCGGCAGCGGCGGCGGTTCAGGCGGCTCGAAGTGACCGTCGTCGTCCTCGGGGGCGTCCCAGTCACGGGGCCCGGTACCGGCGGCGTAGACGGTGAAGCTGCGTACGGACGGCTCGCCGCCGGCGTCGGCGCCCCCTTCGTCGGGCGCCTGGCGCGGCTTGGTGAGGGTGTCACCGTCAGGTTCGGCGCCGTCGGTCTTCTCCCGCGCTTCGGCGGGCTCTTCGGCCGTCGGCTCGTCGCCGTAAGCGGCCACGATCGCCGCCCACGCCGCTTCCTCGTCGGGAGGCAACGACGGCTCACGCCGCCGCTCGCGCGGGTCTTCGCCCGCACGCGCCTCGTCGCTCTCACGGGGAGCGTCGCTCTCGTGAGGGATGCCGCTCTCGCGCGGCACCTCGCTCTCCTGGGGCAGACCGCCCTCCTGGGGCACACCGCTCTCGCGCGGCACCTCGCCCTCGTGGGGAGTGCCGCCCTCGCCCTCGCGGGGGGTGTCGCCCCCGCGTGGGATGCCGGCCTCGTCGGGGTCGCGCTCGGCGCCCGGGTCACGCTCCGTCACTGGAGGCCCTTTTCGTGAACCGCCGGCCGCGGTGCCGCGAGCCGGGTGATGAATCCGTACGAGTCCGCGAAGATCCGCTCCGCGTCGTGGTCGAGCGTGGCGACGTGGAAGCTGCGTTCCAGAACGGTCTCCGTCACATCGGTCGAGGAGACGCGGCCGAGGACGAGGGCCGAGTCGGAGGGCGGCACCACGTGGTCCGTCCTGCTGCGCAGGAGCAGCAGCGGCTGGGTCACCTGGGGCAGGTCGGAGCGGACGACGCGGCAGAAGTTGCGCATCGCGTACGCCGCCCGGGTCGGCACCCTGGCGTACCCCAGCTCGTGCCTGCCCTCCTTGGCGATGTCGTCGGTGATGCCCTTGACCGACCTGAGCAGGAAGCGGCCGAGCGGCAGCGCATATCCCTCGGCGCGGGGGAACGTCGCCGCCGGGTTCACCACGACGACCCCGCTGACCACGTCGCCGTGCCGCGCGGCGAGCCGCAGCGCGAGGGCGCCGCCCATGGACAGGCCGCAGACGAAGACGCGCTCGCAGCGTTCGCTCAGCACCCGCAGTTCGCGGTCGACGGTCGCGTACCAGTCCTCCCAGCTCGTCTGCTCCAGGTCCTCCCAGCGGGTGCCGTGCCCGGGCAGCAGCGGCAGCGAGACGGTCAGTCCCCGCCCGGCCAGGTACTCGGCCCAGGGGCGCAGGGACTGCGGTGATCCCGTGAAGCCGTGGCAGAGCAGGACGCCGGTCGTTGATCCGTCGCGGTGGAAGGGCTCGGCTCCGGGGAGGATGGGCGGCACGGTGGGCCTCCAGGGGGCTCGGCTGCGGTTCGGGCGCCGTCGGCGGGCGGCTGCCGGCGTTCAGCGGTCGGTCGGCGAGGAGTGCTGCCACCCTACGCGCGCGTGACGACACCGGGTAGCGCCGTCGCGACCGTGAGAGCGCCCCGGGACCTCTCCGTATTCCCCCGGGGACCGTCCGCCTCCTCCGGGGAGTGTGCCGCGGCGCGGCGAGATAAGGTCTGGGCGTCAGACGGAGGAGGTCCAGGTGTTCTACGGCGCGATGAAGCTGTCGGTGGGCAGTACGTTGAAGCTCGCGTTCCGGCCCTGGGTCGAGGGGCTGGAGAACGTCCCTGAGGACGGCCCGGCCATTCTCGCGAGCAACCATTTGTCCTTCTCGGACTCCTTCTTCCTGCCCGCCGTGCTCAACCGCAAGGTCACCTTCATCGCGAAGGCGGAGTACTTCACCTCGCCCGGTGTGAAGGGCAAGCTGACCGCCGCGTTCTTCAAGGGCGTGGGCCAGCTTCCCGTGGACCGTTCGGGCGTGCGCGGTGCGGGTGAGGCGGCGATCAGGAGCGGGCTCGAAGTGCTGGAGCGCGGTGAGCTGTTCGGGATCTATCCCGAGGGGACGCGCTCGCCCGACGGCCGTCTCTACCGGGGCAAGCCGGGCGGCCTGGCCCGCCTCGCGCTGCGCTCGGGAGCCCCGGTCATCCCGGTGGCGATGATCGACACGGAGAAGATCCAGCCGCCCGGCAAGGTGATGCCCAAGCTGATGCGCCCGGGCATCCGCATCGGCACTCCGCTGGACTTCAGCCGCTATCAGGGCATGGACAACGACAGGTTCATCCAGCGTGCCGTCACCGACGAGGTCATGTACGCGATCCTGAAGCTGTCGGGCCAGGAGTACGTGGACATCTACGCGACGGCGGCCAAGCGGCAGATCGCGGAGGCGGCCAAGGCCGAGAAGGCGGAGGAGAAGGCCGCCAGAGAGGCCAAGGAGGCTGAGGTCGCCAAGGCCGCCGGCGCGGAGCAGGCCGAGGACGCCGGGCAGGCCGGGCACGCCGGGAAGCCAGGGCGGTCCGAGGGCGAGACCGGCGCCGGGGGCAACAGGGCGGCGTAGTCCCGCACTTGGTCCGAGGGCGGGAGCCGAAGCAGAACAGGGGGGCCGTCGTGGCCGCGAAGAAGATGTCCGTCGAGCAGCCGCTGTGGCACGCGCTGACCGGATACCGCGTACTGACGGTCCTGTACGCGCTCGTCGTCTTCGGCTGGGCCTACGACGAGTACAGCGCGCCCGTCCCCGGCGGGATCTTCCTCGGGGCGCTCACCGTGTGGACGTTCACCACGCTCCGCAACGTCCAGTCGGCGGCGCGCTGCACGCCCCCGTTCCTCGTCGCCGACATGGGCTTCGCCGTCGTCGGCATCCTGATCTCGCCGCTGATCGACGCCCACGACAAGGTCGGCCCCACGCTGCCGTCCATATGGGTCGCGGGCCCCGTACTGGCCTTCGCGCTCAAGGGAGGCTGGCGCTGGGCAGCGGGTGCCTCCCTCCTGGTGGGCATCGCCAACGTCATCGAACGCGGCATGGTCACCCGGCCCACGCTCCACAACGTGCTGCTCGTCTGCGTGGCGAGCGTGGCCATCGGCTACGTCGTCGAGGTGGCACGCGCCAGTGAACGGACCCTCGCGCGCGCCCTCCAGATCGAGGCGGCCACCCGCGAGCGTGAGCGGCTGGCGCGGGACATCCACGACAGCGTGCTCCAGGTCCTGGCCATGGTGCAGCGCCGCGGCACCGCCATCGGAGGCGAGGCCGCCGAGCTGGGCAGGATGGCGGGCGAACAGGAAGTCGCCCTGCGCACCCTGGTGTCCAGCGGCATCGTGCCCCACCAGTCACGGGCGGCGGACGGGGCGCCCGACGGACTTCCGGCCGGCGACGCGGCGCCGAACGGGTCGGCGCCCGGAGCACGCGGCTCCGAAGCGGCGTACGGCAGCGCGCAGGGGCACACCATCAGCGCCGCCACCAGAGCCGGTACCTACGCCGATGCCGACTCCGACTCCGACAGCGCCCTCTGCGACATCCGTGCCCTGCTCTCCTCGCACTCCGCCGCCCGCGTCTCCTTCGCCGAACCCGGCGCCCCCGTCCTGCTCCCCGCACGTGTCGCCACGGAGCTGACCGGCGCCGTCAGCGCGGCACTGGACAACGTGCGCAGGCATGCCAGGGGCGAGTCCGGGGAGGAGGCACACGCGTGGATCCTGCTGGAGGACGAGCCGGGCGCCGTGATCGTGACCGTACGGGACGACGGCCCCGGCATCCCCGCCGGGCGGCTCGCGGACGCCGAGGCCGAGGGGCGGATGGGAGTGGCCCTGTCCATCAGGGGGCGGCTGCGCGACCTGGGCGGCACGGCGGATCTGGTGTCCGTGCCCGGCCAGGGAACAGAAGTGGAACTGAGGGTGCCGAAGAGAACCGGGGGTGCGGAAGCATGACGAGTGAACGGGGCGGCACGGGATCGCCGCAGGAGGACGGAGCGGGGCAGCCCGTGCGCGTGATGGTCGTCGACGACCACCCCATGTGGCGGGACGCCGTGGCCAGGGACCTGGGCGCGGCCGGATTCGAGGTCGTCGCGACGGCGGGCGACGGCCACCAGGCCGTGCGCAGGGCGCGCGCGACCTCGCCCGACGTCCTCGTACTGGACCTGAACCTGCCCGGGATGCCCGGCGTCGAGGTCTGCCGCGAGCTGGTCGGCCCGGGCTCCTCGCTCCGCGTCCTGGTGCTCTCGGCGAGCGGCGAGCACGCCGATGTGCTGGAGGCCGTGAAATCGGGTGCCACCGGCTATCTGGTGAAGTCGGCGGGCCCCGAGGAGCTGATGGACGCCGTACGGCGCACCGCGCTCGGCGACGCCGTGTTCACGCCGGGCCTCGCGGGGCTCGTGCTCGGCGAGTACCGCAGGCTGGCCTCCGACCCCGCGCCGCCGGCCCAGGACCGCTCGGGGGTCCCGCAGCTGACGGAGCGTGAGACCGAGGTGCTGCGGCTCGTCGCCAAGGGCCTCAGCTACAAGCAGATCGCCGAACGCCTGGTCATCTCGCACCGCACCGTGCAGAACCACGTCCAGAACACCCTGGGCAAGCTCCAGTTGCACAACCGCGTCGAGCTGGTCAGGTACGCGATCGAGAGCGGCCTCGACGGAGAGTGACCGACGAGGGGCACGTCTGTCCTTCGTACGGGTGACTGCCCGGAGCCCAAGTCCCCGATCTCCCAACGGAATCCGCCGCTGACCTCATCCCCTGTGACGTGGATCACCGTTAGCGTGGCGACAGTTGCGCCGTGTTCACGGCGTCTCGTCCATGCGCGTCCACGCGGAGAAGGGAGATCCCATGCGGGTCGGAGTGCTGACCGGCGGGGGCGACTGCCCCGGTCTCAATGCGGTCATGCGGGCCGTGGTCCGTAAGGGAGTCCAGCGTTACGGCTATGACTTCGTCGGGTTCCGCGACGGCTGGCGGGGTCCGTTGGAGGGGGACACCGCACAGCTCGACATCAGCGCCGTACGCGGCATGCTGCCGCGCGGTGGCACGATCCTCGGCTCCTCCCGCACCAATCCACTCAAGGAAGAGAACGGCGTACGCCGTATCAAGGAGAACCTGGCGAAGCACGAGGTCGACGGGCTGATCGTCATCGGCGGCGAGGACACACTCGGCGTCGCGGCCCGGCTCACCGACGAGTACGGCATCAAGTGCGTCGGCGTTCCCAAGACCATTGACAACGACTTGTCGGCGACGGACTACACATTCGGGTTCAACACCGCGGTCACCGTCGCCACCGAGGCGATCGACCGCCTGCACACCACCGCCGAATCCCATATGCGCGTCCTCGTCGTGGAGGTGATGGGCCGCCACGCTGGCTGGATCGCCCTTCACTCCGGCCTCGCGGGCGGCGCCAACTGCATCCTCATCCCGGAACAGCGCTTCGACATCGAGCAGGTCTGCGCCTGGATCACCTCCCGTTTCCAGGCCAGTTACGCCCCGATCGTCGTCGTCGCCGAGGGCGCCATGCCCAAGGGCGGCGAGATGGTACTCAAGGACGGCAGCACGGACTCCTTCGGCCACGTCCGGCTCTCGGGGGTCGGCGAATGGCTCTCCAAGGAGATCGAGTCCCGCACCGGCAAGGAGGCCCGTACGACGGTGCTCGGTCACGTCCAGCGCGGCGGCACCCCCACGGCCTTCGACCGCTGGCTCGCCACGCGGTTCGGGCTGCACGCGATCGACGCCGTACGGGACGGGGAGTGGGGCTCCATGGTCGCGCTGCGCGGCACGGACATCGTGCGCGTTCCGCTCGCCGAGGCGACGGAGAAGCTGAAGACCGTCGACCCCGCGCTGTACGAAGAGGCAGACGTTTTCTTCGGCTGAGCCGTTCCTCCGTTCGTCCCCCGTCCGCGTCCGCGCCGTCCCGTCTGCTCCGGCCTGTCCCCGTCCCTCGTTTCCCGTCCCCCGAAGAACCGCGCCGCATGCTCGTCCTCAAGCTCCCGGAGGTCTGACACCGGGCCTCCGGGGGCACCTCCCGGCAGGAGGCCGGGGGAGTAGGGGAGGGTTTCTCCGTGAGCGCACCACAAGCGGAAGCCCTCTCCGCCACTCTCCTGGCCGCCGTACTCATCTGGGCGGTGGCCCGTCCGCAACGCTGGTCCGAGGCGGTGGTGGCCGTCCCCGCCGCCGCACTCGTCATCGCGACGGGCGCGATCAGCCTGGCCCACGCCAGGGACGAGGCGGCCAGGCTGGCCCCCGTCATCGGCTTCCTGGCCGCGGTACTCGTACTGGCCAGACTCTGCGCCGACGAGGGCCTCTTCCACGCGTGCGGCGCGTGGATGGCGAAGGCGGCGGCCGGCGGCGGAGGACCCCGCCGCCTCCTGGCAGCGGTCTTCGTACTGGCATCGCTCACGACGGCCGTGCTCAGCCTCGACACGACGGTCGTCCTGCTCACTCCCGTGGTGTTCGCGACGGCGGCACGTCTCGGAATCCCCGCACGCCCGCATGTGTACGCGTGCGCGCACCTGTCGAACAGCGCTTCGCTGCTCCTCCCGGTCTCCAACCTCACCAACCTCCTCGCCTTCGCCGCCAGCGGCCTGAGCTTCGCCCGCTTCGCCGGGCTGATGGCGCTGCCGTGGGCGGTGGCGATCGCGGTGGAGTACGTGGTCTTCCGCCGCTTCTTCGCAGCCGACCTGACGGCTGCCCCGATCCCCGACCGGGCCGACGGCCGCACGGGCGGGCTCACCGGCGGCCTTGCCGGTGGACTCCCGCACGGTTCCGCCGACGGCTCTGCCGGCGACCCCGCCGACGGCCCCGGCGCCCCGGATCTGCGCAAGGCCGGGAGCGAGGGTGAGCGCTTCCCCCTCTTTCCGCTGTTCACCGTGGCAGGCACCCTCGCCGGTTTCCTGGTGACCTCGGCGTTCGGGCTCGATCCCGTATGGGCGGCAGCGGCGGGCGCGCTCGCGCTGGGCGTGCGGGCGATGGCACGGGGGCATGCGACGCCGCGCGGCGTCGTGCGGGCCGCCGGGCTGCCGTTCCTGGCGTTCGTGCTCTCGCTGGGGGTGGTGGTGCGGGCCGTGGTGGATCACGGGCTCGCCGACTGGCTGGGCAGGGCGCTGCCGGACGGTACGGGGCTGTGGGCGCTGCTCGGTGTCGCGGCGCTGGCGGCCGTGCTCGCGAACGTGATCAACAACCTGCCCGCCGTGCTGGTGCTGCTGCCGCTGACGGCGCACTCGGGCCCCGGCGCCGTGCTCGCCGTGCTGCTCGGGGTGAACATCGGCCCGAACCTCACGTACGCGGGCTCCCTGGCGACGCTCCTGTGGCGGCAGGCGCTGCACCAGCACGCGCACTCCGTACGGCTGCGCGAGTTCACGCGCCTGGGGATGCTCACCGTGCCGCCCGCGCTGGCTCTGGCGGTGGTGGCGCTGTGGGGCTCCCTGCGCGTGCTCGGGGGCTGACCCGTATATTCGGCGGCATGAAGCGGTCATACGCCGCAGATGCTCAGATGTCGCGCACATCGGGAGAAGCCCGTGGAGATCCTTGCCTTCGGTGTCGTGCCGGACGAGAGGCCGCTGCTGGAGCAGGCGTTCCGGCAGCGGCAGTTCGCTGTCCGCTGCCTCGATGTGTTCCTGCACAGGGACACGGCCCCGCTCGCGGCCGGGTACGAGGTGATCTCCGTCAGCGTCAACGCGCGCCTCGACGCCGAGGTGCTGCGGATCCTCGCCGACGGCGGCACGCGGATGATCGCCCAGCGCGCCACCGGCTTCAACAACATCGCGCTGGACACGGCAGCGGAGCTGGGCATGACCGTCGCTCGGGTGTCGTACTACTCGCCGTACGCGGTGGCCGAGTTCGCCTGGACGCTCGCTCTGGCCGTCAACCGGCGCGTGGCCCACGCCGCACGCCGTACCCGCGACTTCGACTTCCGGCTCGACGGGATGATGGGCCGCGACATGCACGGCCGCACCGCGGGGGTCATCGGTACGGGGAAGATCGGTGAGGCGTTCACCCGTATCGCGCACGGCTTCGGCATGCGGCTGCTCGGCTGGGACGTGGCGCGGAACCCGGCGTGCGAGGAACTGGGCATGGAGTACGCCGAACTGCCGCGGCTGCTCCAGGACGCCGACCTCGTCAGCCTGCACGTACCGCTGGTGCCGGAAACGCACCACCTCATCGACCGCGAGGCGCTGCGCACGATGAAGGACGACGCGCTGCTGATCAACTCCAGCAGGGGCGGGCTGATCGACTCCGAGGCGCTGGTCGAGGAGTTGCGCGGGGGCCGCTTCGCGGGAGTCGGCCTCGATGTGTACGAGGCGGAGGAAGGGCTGTTCTTCCTGGACAGGTCGCTGGAGGTCATGCGGGACGACGTGCTGGCGCGGCTGATGACGTTCACCAATGTGCTGGTCACCTCGCATCAGGCGTACTACACACGCGATGCGGTCACCCAGATCGTCGACACCACCGTCAGCAACATCGAGGACTACGTGGCCGGCCGCACCAGCGCGAACGTCCTGGTCAGCCCCGGGGTGCCCTGACCGGTTCCGGCAGGCCGCCGCCTGAGCCCCCGGGCAGCCGCCAGGTACGTACGTCCGCCAGGAGACCGGCCGTGGCCTTCACGCCGTCGAGCGTCAGCACCGACTCCGGGTGGAACTGCACGCCGGCGAAGCCGGGCCCGCGCAGCGCGTGGATGTCACCGCTGACCGTGTCCCGGCTCAACTCCACGCCGTGCAGGGCCAGTTCCGCTGCCGTCTCCGCATCGCAGCGCGCGGTGTAGGAGTTGTAGAACCCCACGGTCGCCGGCTGTCCGAACAGGTCGATCCGCTCCTGCGCCCCCTGGTACGGCAGGTCCTTGCGTACGAGGTCCAGGCCCAGCTCGGCGGCGAGCAGCTCGTGCCCGAGGCAGACGCCGAGGAGCGGGTGGCGCCGCTCGCGTACGAGGTCGGCCGCCAGGGCGCGCAGGAACCGCATCTTCGGCTCTGCCTCGTCGCGCGGGTCCCCAGGCCCTGGGCCGAGCACCACGGGTCCCTCGTGCGCCGCCACGTCGGCGCGCAGCCCGGCCTCGTCGAAGCGGCGCACGGTGACGCCGTATCCGGTGGAGCGCAGCAGGTGCGCGAGCATCGAGGTGAAGGTGTCCTCACCGTCCACGACCAGGACCTCGCCCCCGGCGGACTCTCCCGCGAACTCCCCGGCGTCCGGATGCGGCCCAGGCTCCGTACGCATCCGCAGCCAGAACGGCGCCAGCCCCGCGCGCCGCCCCTCCAGCGCGGCCTGCACCCGCGGATCGTCGGCGAGCCGGGGCCGCGGCTCGCCGCCCGCTTCCGTTTCCCGGCGTACGGGCGCCTCCCGTACGCCCAGCGCGGTCAGTACACCCGCCGCCTTCGCGTGGGTCTCGGCGACCTCGCTCGCCGGGTCCGAGGCCCGTACGAGCGTCGCGCCGACGGGGACGCGCAGGCTGCCGTCGGCCGGGTCGATGTCGGCGGTGCGGATGAGGATGGGGGAGTCGAGGGTCTGTGCTCCCCCGGCGTCGTGCCCGATCAGCGCGAGCGCGCCCGCGTAGTAGCCCCGGCCGCCGTGCTCGTGCCGCTCGATGACGCGGCAGGCGTTCTGCACGGGCGAGCCCGTCACGGTCGCGGCGAACATCGTCTCGCGCAGCACCTCGCGCACGTCCAGCGTGCTGCGTCCGCGCAGTTCGTACTCGGTGTGTGCCAGATGCGCCATCTCCTTCAGGCGCGGGCCTACGACGACGCCTCCCTCGTCGCCGACGGTGCACATCATCTTCAGTTCCTCGTCGACGACCATGGACAGCTCCTCGCTCTCCTTGCGGTCGGCCAGGAACCCCAACAGCCCTTCCACGTCGGGGCCCTGGGCGGGGTAGCGGTAGGTGCCGCTGATGGGGTTCATGACGACGGTGCCCCCCGCACGCGGCCCGTCACCCGCTTCGCGCCCGCCGATCCCGCCGGTCATCCGCACGTGCACCTCCGGGCTGGCGCCGACCAGCACGCGGTCTCCCGTGTGGACGACGAACGTCCAGTAGGCGCCCTGTTCACCGCGCAGCAGCCGCGCGAAGAGGGCGAGCGCGTCGGCGCGCGAGAAGCCGGGGATCTCGCCCTGGAAGGTGCGCCGGATCACGAAGTTGGCGCCCTCGCCCGTGCCGATCTCGTCCTCCACCACGCGGCGGACGATCTCCTCGTACGCGTCGTCGTCCACGTCGAAGGCGCCCCGCTCCACGCGCACCCGGTGTGCGGGCAGCGCCTCCAGCGCGGCGGCGAGCGGCAGCTCGTGGCGCTCGTCGGGCAGCAGTACGGACAGCGGCGTCCCGTCGTCCCGTACGCCGAAGCCGCGCTCCCTGATCTGCCGGAACGGCACCAGCGCGAGCGCACCGGCCTCACCGCCGTGCACGGTGGGGATGTCGGCCAGCCGCTCGACGGTGCGCACGCTCCCGCTCAGCAGCTCGACCGTATCGGCGTCCCGCCCCGGCGTGCGCCTGCGCAGCAGCGCGAAGGGTGGAGCGTCCTCCCTGGTCAGCCGCTCGATGAGGGCGAGGGGCGAGGGCTTTGGGGTGAGGTCCATGTGCGGGTTCCTTCCGGGTTCGCTACGGGGATTCCGTACGGGGAGGAACGGCCGCTGACATGCGAAAGGCCGCCCTCCGGGCGGCCTGTTTCGCGGCGGATCTGAGAGTTCTCAGTGCGTACGCGCGTCGAGGTGGGCCGCCTGCCAGGCGGGCCACCACCAGTTCATGGTCGACAGCGTCGTGTGCATGCGGGCCACCCTAACCGATCCCCTCCACCCGCCGAGGTCCCCGGATCCGGCGTCCGTCTGCCCTGATGCTGGTCATCCCGGTCTCGCATAGCGGGCAGGGGAACGGTCACCGGGCAGAACACCGTAATCTTGGGATCGTGACTGTGAACGCCAACACCGACGCCAGCGAACAGACCTGGCGAGATCTGCCCGCGGCACAGCAGCCCGACTGGCCGGACCACGAGGCTCTGCGCGATGTTCTCGCGGAGCTGGAGTCCTATCCGCCGCTCGTCTTCGCGGGCGAGTGCGACCAGTTGCGGGCCCGACTGGGCTCGGTCGCGCGCGGCGAGGCGTTCCTGCTCCAGGGCGGCGACTGCGCCGAGGCATTCGACCAGGTCAGCGCCGAGCACATCCGGAACAAGCTGAAGACGCTGCTGCAGATGGGCGCCGTGCTGACGTACGCGGGCTCCGTGCCCGTCGTCAAGGTCGGCAGGATCGCGGGCCAGTACAGCAAGCCCCGCTCCAAGCCGACCGAGACCCGCGACGGCGTGACGCTGCCCACCTACCGGGGCGACTCGGTCAACGGTTTCGAGTTCACCGAGGAGGCCCGCAGGCCCGATCCGGAGCGGCTCAAGCGGATGTACCACGCGTCGTCCTCGACGCTGAACCTCGTCCGTGCCTTCACCACCGGCGGCTACGCCGACCTGCGCCAGGTGCACGCCTGGAACCAGGACTTCGTGAAGAACAGCCCCTCGGGCCAGCGGTACGAGGCGCTGGCGCGCGAGATCGACCAGGCCATGAAGTTCATGCGGGCCTGCGGCACGGACCCGGAGGAGCTGCGCACCGTCGAGTTCTACAGCTCGCACGAGGCGCTGCTGCTCGACTACGAGTCGGCGCTCACCCGCACCGATTCCCGCAGCGGGAACCTGTACGACGTCTCGGGCCACATGATCTGGATCGGTGAGCGCACCCGCCAACTCGACGGCGCGCACATCGAGTTCGCCGCACGCGTGCGCAACCCCGTCGGCGTCAAGCTGGGCCCGACGACCACCTCGGAGGAGGCGCTCGCACTCATCGAGCGGCTCGACCCCGACCGCGAGCCCGGGCGGCTCACGTTCATCACGCGCATGGGCGCCGACAAGATCCGCGACCACCTTCCCGAACTGGTGGAGAAGGTCACGGCCTCCGGCGCGCAGGTGGCCTGGGTCTGCGACCCGATGCACGGCAATACGTTCGAGGCGGCCAGCGGGCACAAGACCCGGCGCTTCGACGACGTGCTGGACGAGGTCAAGGGCTTCTTCGAGGTCCACAAGGGCCTGGGCACCCACCCCGGCGGCATCCACATGGAGCTGACGGGCGACGACGTCACCGAGTGCGTGGGCGGCGGTGACGAGATCTTCGTCGACGATCTGCACCAGCGCTACGAGACGGCCTGCGACCCCCGCCTCAACCGCAGCCAGTCCCTGGATCTGGCCTTCCTGGTCGCGGAGATGTACCGCGACCAGTGATCTCCCGTACGCCGCGTGGGGCCCGCATCCCTTGTGATGCGGGCCCCACGGGCATGTGTGGACACTCCCGGATGGGTAAGGTTAGGTTAACCTCAGCAAGTTTTTGAGCCTGCCCTCACGCCCCGGCCGGAGGTGAACCGCGTGTACGTCTGCTCATGCTTCGGCATCACCGAGGAGCAGGTCCGCGAACACGCGGCGGCGGGGGCCTGCACCCCGCGCCAGATAGCGTCGGAGAGCAAGGCGGGAACCGACTGCGGCTCCTGCGTACGCCGTATCCAGGGCATCCTCGGCCGCGGCACATGCCCGCGCCGCGAGGCCCTGGACCGAGGCGAGCGCACCCTCATCTCGCTCCCCGAAACCCCCGCCGAACCGGCGACAGCGGCCACGACGGCGACCGACCCCAACGCCCCGAACTCCGCCCCCGCCCCACAGGCCCCCGCATACCCGACCCCGGCCGCCGCCTGACCCCCCGGGCCGGGCGGGACGGACGGACGGGACAGTGCTGGTCGGGACGGCGAACGTCGGGCGGTACGGGTCCGGAATCTCCTCCGCCCGTGACGGCGGGAACCCCGGCACACAGGGTCCGGCCGCACGCAGGGGCGCGGCACCGCGACGTACGACGCAGGGCCTCGCCCTAAGCGTCCGGCTGCTTGATCTGCTGTGAGATGTACAGCGCTTCGCCCAGCTTCTCGATCAGATCGAGCTGGGTCTCCAGGTAGTCGATGTGGTGCTCCTCGTCCTTGAGGATGCTCTCGAAGAGCTTGGCCGAGGTGATGTCCCCCTTGGAGCGCATCAGCTCGATACCGCGACGCAGCCGGTCGATGGCCTCGACCTCGATCTGCCGGTCAGCCTGGAACATCTCGGTGACCGTCTGGCCGACCCGGACATGGAAGAGCCGCTGGTAGTTCGGCAGCCCCTCCAGGAAGAGGATCCGGTCGGTCAGCTTCTCCGCGTGCCGCATCTCGTCGAAGGACTCGGCGCGGGTGTACTCCGCGAGCTTCGGCCATCCGAAGTTCTCCTGCATCTTCGCGTGCAGGAAGTACTGGTTGATCGCGGTGAGCTCGGCGGTGAGCTGCTCGTTGAGGAACTCGATGACCTCGGGGTCGCCCTGCATCGTGGCGGCTCCTTCCAGGGGGGCGTGAACGCGGGGAACGGGCAGTGCTGCGTGCGCATCGCGCATCCTCGCACCGCGCCGCAACGCGGTCCAGTAAGTGCAGGCTTACCGAATTTGCCCCTGTTTACGGGTGCGGAAGGCCGCGCCGAATCCGCGTACCGGCCCCTCAAGAGCGTGCCTCAGGCCATCAGGGGGCGGTCAAGAGCATGGCGTGGGGTCTGTCACCATGGAGCCATGGGTCAACCGCAAAGCCGCGAAGGGGAGCAAGCAGAGCTTCCGCCCGGGCAGCGGCTCCAGCGCGGCTGGCCGGTCACGCACTACGGCCCGGTGCCGAAATTCAAGCCCGAGCGGTGGGACTTCCGGGTCTTCGGCGCCACGGCCGACGGCGACAAGCACGGCTGGAGCCACGAGGAGTTCACGGCGCTGCCGTACGAAACCGTCGTGGCCGATCTCCACTGCGTCGCGAAGTTCAGCATGCTGGATGCCGAGTGGGGCGGCGTACGCGCCCGTACGGTTCTCGAACTCGCGCCGCCCGCGCCGGACGTCACCCATGTGATGGTCTGGGCGGAGTACGGCTTCAGCTCGAATCTGCGGCTCGCCGACTTCACCGCGGACGACACCGTCTTCGCCACCCACCGCGGAGGCGAACTGCTCACGGCGGAACACGGCTTTCCGGTCCGCCTGATCGTTCCCCACCTGTACGCCTGGAAGGGCCCTAAGTGGGTCAGGGGCGTGGAGTACATGACCGCCGACAGGCGGGGCTTCTGGGAGGAGCGGGGTTACCACAACATCGGCGACCCCTGGCAGGAGCAGCGTTACTCCTACCAGGAGGAACCGGGCGAGGGCCCCGAGCTGTAGGGCTCCAGGGCTCCCCGGGGCCGGACGCGCCTGAACCCCGGCGCTACGCGTCCCTGAGCTTCTTCAGCAGGTCGACGTCCGCCGCGTGCCCCTCTTTGCCGCCCGGTGTCTCGATCACCAACGGCACGCCGGCCGTCAGGGGATGCGTGAACAGCTCACCGAAGGGCTCGATACCGATGTGCCCGGAGCCGATGTTCTCGTGGCGGTCCTTGTGCGCGCCGGCGACGTCCTTCGAGTCGTTGGCGTGGATGAGCCGCAGCCGTCCTGGGCCCGTGGCCGACTCCAGTTCGTCGAGTGTGCGCCGTACCCCGCCGGGTGCCGCGAGGTCGTGTCCGGCCGCGTAGACATGGCAGGTGTCGAGGCAGACGCCGAGCCGGGGGTGTGCGTCCAGAGCGGCGAAGTACGGGATCAGGTCCTCGACTTGGGCGCAGAGGGAGGCACCCTGGCCCGCCGTCGGCTCCAGCAGCAGCCAGGGGTCGTCGTCGTGCGTCAGCTCGTCCAGCAGCGGCAGCATCAGCTCGCGGGCCTGGACGAGTGCGGTCTCCCGCGCCCGGCCGCCGGTCGCCGAGCCCGTGTGGACGACGACGCCGAGTGCGCCGATCTCGCGGCCTCTGCGCAGTGAATGCCTGAGCGAGGAGACGGACTTGGTCGCGGTTTCCTCGTTGTGGGATCCGAAATTGATGAGATAGGGCGCGTGAATATAGGCGGGCAGGTTGTGTTCGGCGCATGCGGCCCGGAATTCTTCGTCCTGGGCAGGATTTCCTGGGCCTGTGGCCCAGCCGCGCGGATTCGCCACGAAGACCTGAAGTGCCTCGGCGCCGATATCCGCTGCGTAGGAAATGCCAGTGGCGGCCAGGCCCCCGGCTACGGGGACATGGCCGCCAATGGGATTGCGGGCGCGCTGAGTCTGGTTCGTAGTCACACCACTCAGTATGCCGAGTTCACGTTGTCCATCGAACCGTACCTGTCGGCCGCGTAGTTGCAGGCGGCGGCGATGTTGGCGACGGGGTCGGTGAGCTTGTCCGGGGTGCCCTCGACGTGGTACGTGTCGAACGTGGGCTGGATCACCTGGAGCAGGCCCTTGGAGGGCGTGCCCTTCTGGGCATTGACGTCCCAGCCGTTCATCGCGTTCGGGTCACCGGCGGACTCGCGGATGATGTTGCGCTTGATGCCCTCGTACGAGCCGGGGATGCCCTTGGACTTCATGATGTCCCGGGCCTCGCGGATCCAGCCGTCGAGGTTGTCGGGGTAGCTCGGCTTGGCCGGCGCCGCGCGCTTCTCGGAGCGGTTCGCCGCTTCCTTGGAGGCACGCTCGTTCTTCGCCTCGGCCTCGGCCTTGGTGGTCTTCGACGCCTTGGCGGCCTGCGCCGTGGTGGTGGCGTTCCCGGCGCTGTCGGCCTGCTTGCCGTTCGCCTGGACCTGGACCGCGGAGGAGTGGATGCCCTCGCTGGTGATGCTCCTGCCCTGCTTGGGCAGGACGGAGGAGTCGGTGGTGAACGCGACGTTCTCTGCCGAGATCTTCTTCGCCGGAGCCTGGCTGGAGTCACCGTGCGCCGCGGTCCCGGGGACGATCGTCAGGGCGAGTGCAGCCGCGCCCGCTGTGCTGAGACCGATGGTCGAAATCTTCTTGGCCTTGGGACTGAGGGTGAAGCCGGAGATGCTGGGCATAAGGTGAGCGGAACCTTTCCATCGCTGGCGTCGCAGAGGCGGGGAAGCCGGAGAAACGCCGAGTTCTGTTTCCCGGCGCCATGCGACGCTGGCAATTGTTAAAGGGTCCGAAAGTTGAAATCAAAGGTGTGACGTACTACCCGAATGCGGGGCCACCTGACAGGAAAAAGCCGGGGGACGCATTCCATTCCAGGTCGGGACAGTATTCGGCCCCACTAAAGACATTCGTAGGTGACGTGCGTTATATGCCCGGGCTCACATATGAGAGGGGTTTGCGCCACAAAGGGTCACTGTGGATGCGCGCCCTGTTGGTAAGTTTCAGCACTCATCGCGTATGACGGACATATCCGAATCCAGGACCCTGAAACCCCAGGTCACAGCCCTGTGCGGCCCCGGCGAGCGGCGTCCTGAGCCCGATGCGGCGGCAGCCCGTCGCGGGCAATGGACGGTCAGTCGCCGCGTGTGCCGGTCGGCTGCCGCGTGTGCCGGGCGGCCGTACGCCATGAGGAGCCGGATGCACGCCCTGAGGCGCCGGGTGCACGCCCTGCCCTGCGGCATCCCGGGCGTACGGCCCCGCTCGCCCGGGACGTACGGCATGAGGGGCCTCTGGACGTGCGCACTCAGGCGCCCCGTATGTGCGGGGGTGCTCAGCGCAGCCAAATGGTGATGTCGGAGCCACGGGGCGCCTCGTCGTCGCCGTCCGGGTCCTGGTTGAAGACCTTGTCGCCGAAGAAGACCCGCCGCACGGAGACCGTGAAACCGGCCTTCTCCAGCTTCTGACGGGCCTCGTCCTCGCTGCCGCCCTCCACGTCGGGCACCTCGACCATGTCGGGGCCCTTGGAGAGCGTGAGCGTGATCGTGTCGCCCTTCGCGGCCTCGGAGCCCTCGGCGGGTGACTGGCGTGCGACGGTGCCCTTGTCCTCCTCCGAGAAGACGCGCTTGGCCGCGATACGGACCTTCAGGCCCTCGTCGCGCAGCTCCTTCGCCGCGTCGCTCTGCTCGTCCCCGACCAGATCGGGGACCTCGATGGACTCGCCCTTGGAGACGGTGAGCGCGACGGCGGAGCCGGGGCGGCGCTTGGCGCCCGGTGCCGGGTCGGTCGAGATGACGGAGCCCTGCGCGGTCTCCTCGTCGAACCTGCGCTTGACCACACCGGGCTCAAGACCGGCCTTCTTCAGGTCGCGCCTGGCGTTCGAGAGGGGGGTGCCCTTCAGGTCCGGGATCTTCACGACCTCGGGCCCACGCGAGACGGTGAGCGTCACGGAACCCGTCTTCCGGACGCGCTCGCCCGGATTCGGGTCCGAGTCGATGACGTGGCCGCGCTCGACCCGCTCGCTGTAGTCCCGCTCCACCGTCACGTCCAGGCCCGCGTCGGAGAGCGTCTTCGTGGCCTGGGCCTGCGTCTTGTCCAGCACGGGCGGGGTCTGCGTGAACTGTCCCGAGTTGATGTACCAGACGCCCGTGCCCACCAGCAGCACCAGCAGCACACCCAGCGCCACCAGCACACCGAGCCCCGGGCGGCGCTTTCTGCCAGGCCGTACGGGGTCCTGCGGCGCGGGCGGCCCGGACGGCGGGACCGTCAGGCGCGTGGTGTGCGGCAGCGGCTCACTGCCCGGCAGCGGCTCGGCCACAGCGCCGCCCGCCGCACCGGGCGCGATCTGGCCCGCCCCGGCAGCCGGGCGCGGGATCACATACGTACTGGCCTCGTCGCCCGCGTCCCCACCGGCTGTACCGCCCGCCTCGCCGTTCCCTGAGCCGGCCTGCCCCGCCTCGCCGGCGGCCCCGGCGCCGATCGCACCGGCAACGCCGCCGACCACGGAGCCGGCAGCGCCCGGATCGCCCTTCGCACGGGGCGGCACGGCGTCCAGCTCGGTCTCCGACAGCCCGGAGCGGACCGTACGGACCTCGGACAGCATCGCCACGGCGTCGTCGGGCCGCTGCCCGGGGTCACGGGCCGCGGCGCGCGCCACCAGCTCGTCCAGCGCCGTGGCCAGGCCAGGCGCCGCCTCGGACGGCGCCGGCATGTCCTTGTGCAGGTGCAGATACAGCACCTGGGCCGGAGAGCCGCCCGCGTGCGGCTTCGATCCGGTCAGCATCTCGTAGAGCATCACGCCGCACGCGTACAGGTCCGTGCGGGTGTCGGCCGTACCGTTCTCGATCTGCTCGGGCGCCAGGTAGGAGACCGTGCCCAGGATCGAGTCCGTCGTCGCCGACGTCTGGCTGTCCACGGCCCGTACGAGCCCGAAGTCCGCGACCTTCACCCGGCCGTCGTCCCCTATCAGGACGTTCTCGGGCTTCATGTCGCGGTGTACGAGCCCGGCCCTGTGAGCGGCGCCCAGGGCCGCCAGGATGGGCTCCAGCACGTCCAGGGCCGCACGCGGCTGGAGCGCGCCACGCTCCCTGAGCACGTCGCGCAGGGTGCAGCCGGACACGTACTCCATCGCCAGGTAGACGTACGTGCCGTCCGTGCCCTGGTCGAAGACCCCCACCACATTCGGGTGCGACAGCCGCGCGGCCGACTTCGCCTCCCTGATGAAACGGGCCACGAACGCGTCGTCCGTCGCGAGGGACGGGTGCATCACCTTCAGCGCCTGAACGCGGTCCAGGCGTGTGTCCATCGCGCGGTAGACCGTCGCCATGCCCCCGACCGCGATGCGCGCGTCGATGCGGTACCGGCCATCGAGAACCTGGCCGACCAGGGGGTCCTTGAGGGTGGTGTCCATTGCGCAGAGTGTACGAGTCAGCTCCGGCGCCCCGGTCCCGCGGTGCGGGCTACCCGCACGACTGCACCGGAACGGTGACAGCCCCGTGTCCCCTCCGGAGCGGGGCGGGCGCCCTAGAAGGCCGGCCGCTCCGGATCGAGGTGTGCGAGCCCCGCCGTCGGCGAGGACGCCTCGGCGAAGTACCGCCGGGGTATGCGCCCCGCGCGGAAGGCGAGCCGCCCCGCCTCGACCGCGTGCCGCATGCCCTCGGCCATGAGCACGGGCTCCTGGGCCCTGGTGACGGCGGAGGCGAGCATCACGGCCGCACACCCCAGCTCCATGGCGAGGGCCACGTCGGACGCCGTACCGGCGCCGGCGTCGAGAACGACGGGGACCCCGGCCCGCTCGGTGATCAACTGGAAGTTGTGCGGGTTACGGATCCCGAGCCCCGAGCCGATCGGTGACCCGAGGGGCATGATCGCCGCGCATCCGGCGTCTTCCAGCTTGCGCGCCAGAACGGGGTCGTCGTTGGTGTACGGGAGCACGGTGAAGCCGTCGTCCACGAGCGTCTCGGCCGCGTCCAGCAGCTCGACGGGATCGGGCAGCAGCGTGCGCTCGTCCGCGATGACCTCCAGCTTCACCCAGTCCGTACCGAGGGCTTCCCGTGCGAGGCGCGCGGTGAGCACGGCCTCGCCGGCCGTGTAGCAGCCGGCGGTGTTGGGGAGCACACGGATGCCGTGCTTCTCCAGCAGGGAGAGGACGGAACCGGCGACGGTCGGGTCGAGGCGCCGCATCGCGACGGTGGTCAGTTCGGTGCCCGAGGCCAGGAGGGCGCGCTCCATGATGTCGAGGCTGGGCGTTCCCCCCGTGCCCATGATGAGCCGGGAGGTGAAGGTGGTGTCGCCTATGGTCAGCGGGTCGTCGGCCATCGCTGTGTTCAGCCTCCCTGGACTGCGGTCAGTACCTCGATACGGTCGCCCTCGCCGAGCCGCGTCTCCGGCCACTGCCCGCGCGGGACGACGGCCTCGTTGAGCGCGGCGGCGATTCCGGAGGGCGCGGGGGAGAGGGTGCTCACGAGCTGGTCGAGGGTGAGCCCGGCGTCGATGCGGCGGGGTTCACCGTTGACGGAGACGGTCACGTGCGCTGCGGGTGCCTGTGCTGCTGTCATCGGGGCTGCTCCTGGGGCTCCTGGAACGTCTGCTCGTCCGGGGACGACTGGGTGGACCGGGCGGGCCGGGGTGTCTGTGGGGCCTGCGCTGTCCGGGAAGTCCGTGGCGCCTGGAGGTCCTGTGGCGCCTGGCGCCCTGGGGGTGCCCCCGGTGCCTGTGGCGCACCGGCTGCACCGGCTGCCGCGGCCGGGCGCGAGAAGCGCTGCGGGGTGAACGGGCTTGCCAGCGCGGGCAGTTCACCGGTCACCAGCAGTTCGGCCATGATCTCGCCGGTCACGGGGGTGAGCAGTACGCCGTTGCGGTAGTGGCCCGTCGCCAGGTGGAGACCCGGCAGATCCGTGGGGCCGAGCAGCGGTGCGTTGTCGGGTGAGGCAGGCCGCAGCCCCGCGTTGGTCTCGGCCAGCGGCAGCTCCGTCACCCCGGGCACCAGCTCGTGCGCGTCCCGCAGCAACTCGTAGACGCCGCCCGCCGTGACGGTCGTGTCCCAGCCCATCTCCTCGCTGGTGGCGCCGACGACCAGCTCTCCGTTGCCGCGCGGCACCATGTAGAGGGCCCCGCCCCGTACGACGGCGCGCACCGTACGGGAGAGGAACGGGCCGTACGCGCTCTCCGGCATCCGCAGCCGCAGCACCTGCCCCTTGACCGGGCGTACGGGCGGCAGCAGCGCCGGGGGCGTCCCCTCCAGCTGCCCGCTGCGGGAGCCGAGGGCCAGCACCGTCTGCGCCGCCCTCACCTCGGTACCGTCGTCCAGCGCCGCGCCCCGTGCCCGGTCGCTCGCCGTCAGCAGGCGCACGGCGCTCGCCCGCTTCACCGTGACGCCCTCGCGCTCGCAGGCGGCCAGCAGCGCGGCGGCCAGGCGGCGCGGGTCGACCTGGTGGTCGTCGTCCACGCGCAGCCCGCCGCGTACCGAGGGCGCCAGCATCGGCTCCAGGCGGCGGCACTCGCGCCCCGTCAGCCACTCGGGGGCCAGCCCGCAACGCTGTTGCAGCGCGTGCAGGTCGCGCAGATGCGCGCGGTCGTCGGCGTCGAGGGCCACGGCGAGGGTGCCGCACTCGCGCCAGCCGACGGACAGGCCGCTCGCCTCCTCCAACTCCCGTACGAAATCCGGGTAGCGCGCCGCCGAGGCGAGGTTGAGGGAGAGCAGCCCCTCCTCTCCGTAGTGCAGCTCGGTGACGGCGCCGAGCATGCCGGCGGCCACCCGTGCGGCGCCGCGGCCCGGTTCGGGGTCAACGACGGTGACGCGCAGCCCGCGCCGCGCGGCCCGCCATGCGGTGACGAGCCCGATGAGGCCGCCACCGAGCACGAGCACATCGGGGGAGGGCGCGCAGGAGGAGACCGCGGAGGCGGCCGTGGGGGAGGGGTGAGCCGAGGAGGAGGTGGTGGATGCCGGGCCGCGCAGACGCATGCCGCTGCTCCCTTCGCCGGAATGACCCGGATCAGGTTCGGACGGTCGGAGGCCGCCGCAGCCTCCCTCTCAGCCCGGTGCGTCCGGGCTCCCGCGTATTGCCGTTGGTGCCGGGCACCAGCCTACTGCGGGGCCCGCGCGGCCTGTAAGGGGAGTCACAGACGGCGGTGGCCGGAGACCCGGTTTCCCTTGAGCGGCCCGGCATACAGTGATCGGGTGAGTGACAGTCAGAAGCAGCAGAGGGCCGTGATCGTCGGCGCCGGCATGGCGGGCGTACAGACCGCCGTACAACTGCGCGAGCAGGGCTGGCCCGGCGCCGTGCGGCTCATCGGCGCCGAGCCGCACCCGCCGTACGACCGTCCTCCGCTGTCCAAGGCGGTGCTGCTCGGCAAGGGCGACGAGACCGAGATCCCGCACTTCGACATCGACTTCGGGGCGCTCGGCATCGAGGTGGAGCTGGGCAGGGCGGTCACGGGCCTGCGCACGGACGACAGGCTGCTGGAGACCGACGCGGGGCCGGTGCGCTACGACCGTCTCGTGCTCGCCACCGGCGCAGAACCCGTCGCGCTCCCCGGCAGCGAGGGCGTGCCCGGTGTGCACCTGCTGCGCACCCTGGACGACGCCACGCGGCTGCGGCCCGTACTGGCGGCGCGGGGCAGGATCGTGGTCGTCGGCGCCGGGTGGATCGGCGCCGAGTTCGCGACGGCAGCGCGCGAGCGCGGCTGCGGGGTCACGGTCGTGGAGGCGGCGCCGCGCCCGCTGCCGGGAGCGCTGCCCGCCGAGGTGACCGAGCCGATGCGCGCCTGGTACGAGGAGGCGGGCGCCGAGCTGCGTACGGGCGTCGCCGTCGCCTCCGTCGAGCGGGGCGCCGTCGTGCTGTCCGACGGGCAGCGGCTGCCGGCCGACGCGGTCGTCGTCGGTATCGGGGCACGCCCCGCGACGGGGTGGCTGAAGGACTCGGGGGTCGAGCTGGGCCCCGACGGCGCCGTCGTCGCCGACGAGGGCCTGCGCACCTCGGCGCCGTACGTCTACGCGGTCGGCGACTGTGCCTCCTTCCCCTCTCACCGGTACGGCAGGCGGCTGCTGGTGCACCACTGGGACAACGCGCTCCAGGGCCCCCGTACGGTCGCGGCCAACCTCGTGACCGAGGGGCACGCCGACGGGGAGGCCGAGCGCGTCGCCTACGACCCGGTGCCCTACTTCTGGTCGGAGCAGTTCGGCCGCTTCGTACAGTTCGCCGGACACCACGACGCGGGTGACGAACTCGTGTGGCGCGGCACACCGGACGGCGCCGCCTGGTCGGTGTGCTGGCTGCGCGAGGGCAGGCTCGCCGCTGTGCTGGCCGTGGGGCGTCCGCGCGATCTGGCGCAGGGCCGCAAGCTGGTCCAGCAGGGCACGCCCGTCGACAAGGCGCTGGTCGCCGACCCGTCGGTCGCCCTGAAGAAGGCGGCGCGGTAGTGACTGTCGGCGCGGGATGGCACTCTGGAACCCGTGACCGAGATTGACGCAAAGACCGATGCTCTCGTACCCGCCTGGCTCAACCTCCCGGATGCCGCCGAACAGCTCGGGGTCGAAGTGACCCGTGTCCGGCAGCTCGTGAAGGAAGGCCAGCTGATCGCGGTGCGGCGCGGAGAGAACCGTGTGCTCCAGGTGCCCTCCGCCTTCATCGGCGACGGCCGGGTCGTAAAGGGCCTGATGGGCACCATCACGCTGCTGAAGGACGACGGGTTCAGCGACGAAGAGATGCTGGAGTGGCTGTTCACCGAGGACGAGACACTGCCGGGCTCGCCCGTGCAGGCTCTCCGTGAGAACAGGGGCACAGAGGTGAAGCGCCGCGCGCAGGCGCTCGCCGTCTGACACCCCCCGCTCCGGCGCAACCGTACGAGAACGTGCTGTCGCGCCCGGAGCAGGGGCGACACCGTATATCCACCGGGTGCATGGGCAGGCCGCGCGCCGGCCCATGCACCCCTGCCTGGGGGGAACCGCCCACGTGTCCCGCACGCACAGCAGTACGCCCGCCACAGCGCGGGAGCGCCTCGCCGAAGCACGGCTGTATCTGTGCACCGGGGCGCGCAAGGAGCAGGGCGACCTGCCCGAGTTCCTCGACGCCGTCCTCGCGGGCGGGGTCGACATCGTCCAGCTCCGCGACAAGGACATGGAGGCGGGCGAGGAGCTGGAGCACCTCGCCGTCTTCGCCGAGGCATGCCGCCGCCACGGCGCGCTCCTCGCGGTCAACGACCGCGCCGACGTCGCACACGCAGCCGCCTCCGACGTGCTCCACCTCGGCCAGGGCGACCTGCCGGTCCCCGCGGCCCGCGCCCTGCTCGGCGACGACATCCTCATCGGCCGCTCCACCCACGCACCGGCCGAGGCCGATGCGGCGATGACCGAGCCCGGCGTCGACTACTTCTGTACGGGCCCGTGCTGGCCCACTCCCACGAAGCCCGGCCGTTTCGCACCGGGGCTGGATCTCGTCCGTCACACGGCGAAGTCGGCGCCCTCGCGCCCGTGGTTCGCGATCGGCGGCATCGACGCGGAGAACCTCGACGAGGTACTGGACGCGGGAGCGCGCAGGGCCGTCGTCGTACGGGCGATCACGGAGGCGGAGGACCCGGGGGCAGCCGCGGCCTCGCTCGCCGGAAGACTGCGCGAGGCCGCCTGAGCCGGACCCGGGGTCCCTCGCGCTAACACAGCGTGCTTGGCCTGTCCACCAGGTGGACATCAGCCATCCAGGAAACGGGCAGATCCGCTCTTTACGTCTCCTTGTCAAGCCACTCTGCAGGCCAGGCCGTTAGCCTGCACGTATGGCCATCGGTATCTCAGCTCCCAGGACAGACCGTCCGCCGACCGTGCGTGAGCTGCTCGCGAGCGGAGAGCAGTCGTTCTCCTTCGAGTTCTTCGCACCGAAGACCGAGAAGGGTGAGCGCACCCTGTGGGACGCGCTGCGCCGTATCGAAGCGGTGTCGCCGACGTTCGTGTCGGTGACCTACGGCGCAGGCGGCTCCTCCCGCGAGGGCACCGTCCGCAACACCGAGCGCATCGCCACCGAGACCACGCTGACGCCCGTCGCGCACCTCACCGCCGTGAACCACTCGCGGGCCGAGCTGCGCAATGTCATCGGGCAGTACGCCGACGCTGGCATCCGCAACGTGCTCGCCGTGCGTGGTGACCCTCCCGGAGACCCGCTGGGCGAGTGGGTCAGGCACCCCGAAGGGCTCGGCTATGCCTCGGAACTCGTCGAGCTGATCAAGCAGTCGGGCGACTTCTGCGTCGGTGTCGCCGCCTTTCCCGAGATGCACCCGCGTTCCGACAACTGGGAAACGGATGTCCGGCATTTCGTCAACAAGTGCAGGGCAGGCGCCGATTACGCGATCACGCAGATGTTCTTCCGCGCGGAGGACTATCTGAGGCTGCGGGACAAGGCCGTCGCCGCTGGTTGCCAAACTCCCATCATCCCGGAGATCATGCCCGTCACGAACGTGCGGCAGATCGAACGGTTCGCGCAGCTCAGCAATGCGACCATCCCGCAGGAGATGGCCGACCGGCTCCGGGCGGTCGAGGACGACCCCGCGGCTGTACGCTCGGTCGGGATTGAGTACGCCACGGAGTTGTGTGCGAGGCTGATGTCCGAGGGCGTCCCCGGACTGCACTTCATTACCCTCAACCACTCCACGGCGACGCTGGAAATCCACGAGAATCTGGGCCTTAACGAAAGGTCCTAGCCGAGAGAGCTGGCCGGAGCGGCGGCAAGCAGCGGGAAGAGGGGCGTAGATGGGCTGGACGGTCCTCTATATCGCGTTCGGCGTCGTCGCGTTGTGGCTGCTGGGCGAGGTTCTGTTCCAGTACAAGGCCAGACTCCGCTGGCGGCTGCTCGCCTTCGGCGGATTCATGTTCGTCGTGCTGGGCGCCGTGCTGCCCCAGATCCTCGTGATCGGGTTCGGCATCGCGGCGTTCGCCACCGGACAGACCTTCGTCACCCTCTCCTACCGGCAGGGTTTCTCGACCGGCTGGGCACTCGGCGGTTCGCCGGGGTCCAGCCGGCGCCGCCGGGGCCCCGCACCGCGCGAGGCCGACCCGTCACTTGAGGTCTCCGACCTCCAGGCCCACCCCTCCGGAATGCCCCCGGGAATGCCCTCCGAGCCGACCGACGCCTACGGCTACGACGGGTACCAGCAACCGGAACCGGCCACCGCCGGCGCCACCGCTGCCCCGCCCTACGGCGGCGGCGACTTCGCCGGCGGGAACCACCAGGACGGCGACTACTACGGCGGCGGCGAGTACGGCTCCGAGTACGGCGCGTACGGAAACCAGGCCGCCGGGAACCAGCCCTACGCGAACCCGGCGGCGGAGACGCAGACCTACGCACCCCAGCCCGCCGGGACCCAGGCGTACGCCTACGCCGACGACCAGCAGCAGTACGCCGCGTACTCCGACCCGTACGCGGGCTACGACAGCGGCGTCAGCTACGACCCGCAGGGCAACATCACCGGCCAGCAGCCCGCATACGACACCGGCCAGCAGCCCGCATACGACACCGGCCAGCAGCCCGCGTACGACACCGGTCAGCAGCAGCCCGCGTACGACCAGGGATACGCCGACTACGGCAGTTACGCCGACTACGGCTACCAGGCGCCGCAGCCCTCGCAGCCCTCGCAGGAGCAGCAAGCCGCGGCGGGGTGGGCCGCGCCCTACTACCCCGACGTGCCCGAGACACCTCCCGGCGGAGTCTGGGTACCCCAGCAGCGCGACGCGGCCCCGCCGCCCCTGCCCCCCGAGCAGCCCTCGGTCCCGCCCGCGCCGTACGGCTACGACGAGGAGTACCCGCAGTACCCCAACGGCTACTACGGCAGCGACCAGCGCACCGGCTACTGAGAGCCGCGCCAGTCGGCGTCCTGGAACAGCCCGGCGGCCATCGCGCCCGACATGCCCGCCGCTGACAGGCCGCCGCCCGGATGTGACCAGCCGCCCGCGAGCAACAGCCCGGGCAGCGCTGTCTGGTTGGGGGCATGGAGGAAGGCGCCGCCCGCCCCTGGCAGCGCGGGTGCGGGCACCCTGCCGCCGGGCGCCCCGGTCTCCCTCTCGTTGTCGGCCGGCGTCCGCACCTCACGCCACAGCACGCGTGCGACCAGCCCGAGCCCCGCCGCTTCCGTCGCGGCCAGCAGCCGGTCGGCGAGCCGCTCGGCCTCGTCCCCCGCGATCCCGGAACCGGAACCCGTACCGGCCGCAACCGGAACCGACAGCACGGCCGTCTCGCAGCCCTCGGGCGCCAGCGCGGGATCGCCGGGCCGCAGCACGGTCAACGGCTCCCGTGGCGCATCGGCGCGGTGCACGACCGTGCGGTGCGCCGCACCCTCAGGGCGCGCGCCGCGCAGCGCGAGCAGCACCGTGAACCTGGCCGAACCTGGGGTGACACGGTCCGGGCAGCCCGGCGCCGCTGGACCGCCCGCCGCGACGACGGCATCGGCCTCCACGGCCGTACCGTCGGCCAGCCCGAGCCCCGCGGCGCGTCCGTCCTTCTCCCGTACCTCCGTCACCTCCGCACCGAAGCGGAACTCCACGCGGCGCTCCACACAGCGCGCGTACACCGCGTCGGCCAGCTTCCGCATGCCGCCTCGCACGTACCAGGTGCCGAAGGTGTCCTCGATGTACGGCAGCACGGCGGCGCCCGCGGTGGTCGTGGCCGGATCCAGACCGTGCGACCACGCGTAGCTCTCCAGCATCGCGGCCAGTCGGGGGTCCCGCAGTTCGCCGGCCGCCACCTCGGCGAGCGTGGGCCCCGTGGCGCCGGCGCCGCCTGCCCTGAGCGCCCGGGCCAGACGCAGCAGGCCCTTCTTGGGTACCGCCGGGTAGGCCCCGTCGCGCGCGAGCGCCGCGTGCGAGGACGGTTCGTCCCGCAGCGGCTCCTCAAGGAGGGGGCGCCGGGTGGCCTCCCACGCCTCCCTGGCCCGGGTCAGCAGCCCGGCCCAGCGCTCGCCGGCCCCGGCGCCGAGTGCCTCGTCCAGTGCGTCGACGACCTTGCCCCGCGAGGCGTTGGGCAGCGAGACGCCGCTGCCGTCGGGGAAGACATGCCGCGCGGTGAGCGGGACCTGCGTCAACTCGACGCGGTCCTCCAGCTGTTGGCGCCCGGTCTTCACGAACAGGTCGCGGTAGACGGCGGGCAGGTGCAGCAGCCCCGGGCCCGTGTCGAAGGCGAAGCCCTCGCGCTCGAAGCGCCGTACGGCCCCGCCGTAGGTGTCCGAACGCTCATGGACCACGACCTTGTTTCCCGCGACGGCGAGCCGCGCCGCCGTCGCCATCGCGCCCATCCCCGCGCCGATCACCGCAATACGTGCCATGAACAGGGACTCTAGCGACCCGCCCGGCCCGCGGCGGCACCGCCTGAGCCCGCGGCACAAGAGGGCGGTCCGTACCGGTGCGTACGGCTGAGTACTGCTACTCAGGCCCCGGGTTGAGTAGCCGCGCGGATAGGCCCCGACCTGCGCGGACGACAGAGTGGTGCACACGGAAAGGGCGCCGCATCCGGTACCGCCGACACGGGGCTGCGGAACCGCGCGGCGGCCTTTTCCGGGAACCGGGAGACCGGGGGACAACGGGGGTCCACGGGGGGAAGACGGGGGACCCACGGGGGACAGGGGGACACGGGGGAAGACCGGGGGGACAACGGGGGACCCACGGGGGAACAACGGGGGTCCACGGGGGGACACGGGGGAAAGAGGCCGGGACGGCCTCGGTGACCAGCCGCTCTGCGGCGGTCCGGCGCGCGGCGCGATGCCGCCCGGCGCCGCACGGTCACCGGGGCCGTCCCCGGCCACCCACCCGGCCCTGCAACAGCAGTGACAGCGCCCCGTGCACATCCTCCAGCGAGCGCTCCGGCTGAAACGCCTTCCAGTCCAGCGCCGCCACCAGCACCATTCCCACCAGCGCTGCTGCCGTGAGCTGGATGTCGATCTCCTCGCTCAGCTCGCCGGCGGCGACGCCCTCACGCAGTACGCCCTCCACGACGGCGACCGCTTCCTGCCGCACCACCAACAGGGTGTCGTTCCATGCCCTGTTGGTGCGCCACAGCTCCGCCACGTACAGCTGGGTGAAGGCCGGATAGCGGTCGATGAACATCAGCCCCGCGCGGATCATCGCGTCCAGCGCGTCCACCTTGGTGCCGTCGCGCTCCGCCGTCCCCTCGGCCGCGTGCCGCAGATCCGCGCTCAGCAACTCGACGCCGTGCCGCAGCAGTTCCTCGAACAGCTCGGTCTTGCTGGCGAAGTTGTAGTAGACCGTGCCCTTGGCGACACCAGCCCGCTCGGCTATCTCCTCCACCGTGGTCGAGGAGAAGCCCTGCTCGGCGATGAGGGTGACAGCGGCCTGGAAGAGCTTCTCGCGGGTGGCGCTGCGGCTGCGTGAGGTGGTGCGGGCACTCGTCATGCGATCATTCTCCTCTCGGAGCGAGTCTCTCCTCACAGCGAGATCTCCGGACGCAGCCGGTCCAAGGTCCACACTTGCTTGCGGCGTGCGGTGACCGCCGTGAGCGCGAGGGCGCCCACAGTGAACGCGAGCAGGACGGCGCACGCCCTCCACACCGGCCACAGCTCTCCGCCCGTGATCAGGTGCCGCAGCCCCTCGACCACGTAGCTCATGGGCAGGAACGGGTGCAGCGCGTTGAAGAAGCCGGGACTGGTCTGGATCGGATATGTGCCTCCGGCCGAGGTGAGCTGGAGCATCAGCATGGCCAGTACCAGGATCCGGCCGGCGGGGCCGAAGCGCGCGTTCAGGAACTGCACGATCGTGGTGAAGCACGCCGTGACCAGCATCAGGAAGCCCACCGTGCCGGCGCCGCGCGCCATCTCCAGGCCGAGCCCCCAGTGCAGCACGCTCATCAGCGCGCCCACCTGGGCTGCCCCGATCGCGGCCACGGGCAGCCAGCCGGCCACCGCGATCCGCCAGGCCGGTGCCCCGGCGGCGAGCGCGCGCTTGTTGAGCGGCTGGAGCAGCATGTACGCGATCATCGCGCCGACCCAGAGGGAGAGCGGGATGAAGTACGGCGCGAAACCCGTGCCGTAGTTGGGCGCCTCGTGCGCCTTGTCCGAGGACAGCCCGACCGGGTCGGCCATCACGCCGGTACGGTCGTCGCGCTCCTTCTTGCCGTAGTCCGGGATCTGCTTGGCGCCGTCGTGCAGGCCGCCCGCGAGCTTGCCCGAGCCGTCGGCCAGCTTGAACAGGCCGCCGTCGAGCGAGACGGCGCCGTCGCTCAGCCTGCCGAGGCCCGAATCGAGGTCGGCTGCGCCGGTCTTGGCGGTGCCGAGGCCCGCGTGCAGCGTGCCCGCGCCCTGGGAGACCTGGTGCGCGCCCTTGTTGAGCTTGTCGATCTGCTGGACGGCGCTGTCCACGTCCTGCTGGAGATGGGGGGCGCGCTGGGCGAGGAGGGTGGCCTTCTCGTTGAGGTCGTCGAGGTGGCCGCCGAGGTCGTCGAGGTTCTTCTCGTTCTTGACGAAGCCGTTGACGTCCTTGGCCACACCGGCGGACCGCTCGGCCGCCTCGGCCGCCTTCTTCAACTCCGTGCACGAGTCGCCCTGACCGGCCGCGCCCCCGCCGGGTCCACCGGCCCCACCGGCTCCGGCAGCGGGCTTGTCCGCCGTGCCGGCGCCCGGCGTGCCCGTACCTTCCGTGCCCGGCTTGGCCGGTGCTCCGGTGCCCTGGGTGCCGCCGCCCTTCTCGCAGCGCGTCTTGTGGAGCGTCGCGAGCGTGTCGGCTGCCCTGCGTGAGTCGGTCTGCGCGCGCTCGGCCGCGCCCGGCAGCTTGCCGAGGTTCTCCTTGAGCGTCTTGCTGGTGTCCGCGACCCCGCGTGCCGCCTTGCCGATCTCGTCGCTGTGGTCCCGCAGGAACGGGCGTACGTCGTCGGCGGCGCCGTTCACCTTGTCGGCCAGCTTCTGGGTGCCCGTGGCGACCTGGCCGGCGCCCTTCTTGAGGCTGCCGGCGCCCGTGTGCAGCCTGTCCGTTCCGCTCTTCAGGTCGCCGCTGCCGTCCTCGGCGTCCGAGAGGCCGTTCTTCAGCTCACCCGCGCCCTTCTTGGCCTTGCCGATGCCGTCACCGAGGTCGTCGGCTCCCTTGGCCGCCTCGGCGGTCTTGCCGTGCAGGGTGGAGAACGAGACGTAGATCTTGTCGTAGAAGCCGCGCGACGCCTTGCTGGAGGCGGCTGAGCGCACCTCGGAGAAGACGGAACGGGAGATCTGGCCGACTATGTAGTTGTTCGCATCGTTGGCGCGCACCTTGAGTGCACCGGTCTCGGGGGAGTCGCCCGAGCTGGATGACACCCTCTTGCTGAAGTCGGAGGGAATGGTCAGCGACAAGTAGTAGCGCCCTTCCTCGACGCCCTTGCGCGCCTCGGCCGCGCTGGTCTCCTGCCAGTCGAACGTTCCGCTGTCGTGCAGCCCCTTGACGATCGAACCGCCCGCTTCGACGTCCTCGCCCTTGACATGGGCGCCCTGGTCGTCGTTCACGAGCGCGACCGGGATCTTGTCCAGGCGGTCGTACGGGTCCCAGAAGGACCACAGGTAGAGCGCGCCGTACAGCAGCGGGAGCAGCAGCATGGCCGCCATCGCCGCGCGCGGCAGCCTCCCCCTGCCGAACCGCTTCAGCTCAAGCGCGGCTAGCCTCGGCGAGCGCATCGGCCGCCTCCCCCTTCTCGTCGTCCTCAGTGGTGTCGTCGCCCGCAGGCGCTGAACCGTCCGCGCCGCCGGAACCGGCCGTGCCCGCCGCGTCTGCCGGCTCCGTGTCCGTACGGACCACGACCGCGCCCACGTCCTCGCCCGGTGGCTCGCTGCACACGGCGAGCACCGTCGTGCCGCTGTCGGCGAGGGAGCGCGCCATGGCCCACGCCTCGGCCCTCTCGCTCTCCGAGAGCTTCAGATCGAGGTCGTCGACGGCCAGCAGCCGCGGCCGGCCGAGCATCGCGAGCGCGACCGACAGCCGCAGCTCCTCCAGCCGCCCCAGGTCCCGTACGGAGGTGCGCCCGCCCCGTGGCAGCGTGTCCAGGTCGAGCCCGGCGGCGTCCAGTGCGGCCTCCAGCCGTGCACGGCTCGCCGCGGCACGTTCCCGGCGCGGGCGCAGGAGCGAGCGCAGCGAGCTGCCGAACCTCCGCTGGAGCAGCACGCGTTCGCGGAGCTGCTCGGTGACGGTGAGCGCCGGATCGAGGTCGTTGACGCCCGGTACGGGCCCCAGTGCGCTGATCCGGCGTACGGCGGCGAGCCGCTTGGGCAGCGGGTGCCCCGCGATTTTGGCGTGCCCCTCGGTGGCCTTCATCCGGCCGGTGAGCGCGAGCAGCAGGCAGGTGCGCCCGGACCCGGAAGGTCCCGCCACGGCGAGCAGTGCCCCCGCGTCGGCGGAGAAGCTCACGCCGCTGAACACCCGCCCGCGCGGCCCCTTCAGCCCGAAGCCGTCCGCCGAGACGGCGGCCCCCGTATCCCGGCTCTCCGTCACGGGTTTCCCTCCCTGATTTCTTTGGACTGACCGGTCAGTCCAAAGTATGCAACACCGGTCACCGCCCCGGCCAATCGCCCCCGTGTACCCGCGAAGCGCGGCGTTTGCGCAGGTCAGGGCGGATTGTCAGTGGCGTGCGTCACGATGTGCACATACGGCCGATTCCTCAGAACCGGCAACCGCCGACGGGAGGTTGATTCACGTGATGCGACCTTCTCGGGGACCGCGACCCGCGCCCCCGTATCCGAGTGCCACCCCTGCCAGCCGTATCGACCAGACCCAGGACGTCCACCCCGTACTGCGCAGAGCCACGGCCCCACCGGCAGCCCTCGACCTCCTCGCGCAGGCCCAGCACAACCTCGACGAGGCCCTCACCCTGGAGACCGCCAACGAGCGGTACGCCACGGCCCACCTCGCTGCCCTGCGCACGGCCGCCGCCGTCCTCGCCGTGCGCGGCAGGCCCGAGCTGGAGGCGGCCCGCAGGGGAGGCCCCCCGCGCCGCACCCGCAGGCCCGGCATCCGCAGCGCGTGGGAGGTGCTCCCCGAGGTCGCACCCGAACTGGCCGAGTGGAGCGCGCTGTTCGCCTCCGGAGCGCCCCGCCGCGCCCGCGCGGAGGCCGGCATCAACGGCGCGGCGAGCTGGCGCGAGGCCGACGACCTCGTCAGGGACGCGGAGATGTTCCTGCGTCTGGTCGAGCGCATGCTCGTCTCCCAGCCGGCACTCCCGCACCCCCGTGTGGCACCCGCCGACGACCAGCACGCCGACAGACCCCCGCCGCGGCGCCGCGCCGGCTGAGCGGGGGCCGCGGCCCGGCGGTCGACCGGCGGATCGCGGTGGCTCCAGAGGCAATAGGGTGGGTAATGCCCGTCACTGAGCCGAGGAGCAGCCGCATGTCCCGCCCCAGCGCATCACTCCGTACAGCCGTGGTCTGGGAGGTCCTGCGAGGAGCGCTCGATCAGCGGGCCAAGCTGTCGGACCGCGCCGAGCTGGCGGTCCTGGACACCGGAGGCGGCACGGGCAACTTCGCCGTGCCCGCCGCGCGCCTGGGCCACCGCGTCACCGTCGTCGACCCGAGCCCCAACGCGCTCTTCGCGTTGGAGCGCCGCGCGGCCGAGGCCGGAGTGGCCGACCGGGTACGCGGAGTCCAGGGTGACGCACGGGGCCTCTTCGACGTCGCCGAGCGCGGCGCCTACGACGCGGTCCTGTGTCACGGCGTCCTGGAGTACGTGGACGACCCGGCCGAGGGCGCCCGTAACGCGGTGGCCGCGCTGCGCCCCGACGGCGGCACGCTCAGCGTGCTCGCCTCCGGACTGGGCGGAGCCGTACTCGGGCGGGCCCTCGCCGGCCACTTCACGGAGGCACGGCAGGCGCTCACCTCGCCCGGCGGGCGCTGGGGCGAGGGCGACCCGATGCCACGCCGCTTCACTCCCGAGCAGCTCACGGCCCTGATCACCGGCACGGGCCTGGACGTCGTCTCCGTGCACGGAGTGCGGGTCTTCGCCGACCTGGTGCCGGGCGCACTGGTGGACACCGAGCCCGACGCACTGGACGCGCTCGCACGCCTGGAGGCGGCTGCCGCCGAGCTGCCCGCCTTCCAGTCCGTCGCCAGCCAGCTCCACGTCCTCGCGCAAGTGCCGCCCCGCGCGGCGCCCGCCGCGGGTGGCTGACGAGCAGGGGACTGGCTCTCGCCCGCCCGATCATCAGCTACGCGCCGTATGATCGAGGCACACCGTCCGGCATGGCGGAAAGGTGGTGAGGGAATGTACGGAACACGTCGCTCAGCGCCACCGTCCGGCATCTCGGGCTTGGTGGGAGGAATTGGCGTAGAGGGGCGGGTTTCACGGGGGCGATTCCCTGCCTATCCTTGAAGGGTCGCATCCGGTCGCCCCCGCGACCGACGAGTAGGAGGACTCCGTGCCGCTCTCTGAGCACGAGCAGCGGATGCTCGAGCAGATGGAGCGAGCGCTGTACGCCGAAGATCCCAAGTTCGCGACAGCGCTCGAGGGAAGTGAGCTGCGCCGGTACACCCGCAAGCGGGTCTACCAAGCGATCGCGGGCTTTCTGGTGGGTATCGCGCTCCTTATGGCCGGTATGGTCGCGCAGCAGGTCTGGGTCAGCGTCGTGGGATTCCTCGTGATGCTCGGATGTGCCGTGCTCGCGGTAACAGGATGGCGCAAGGCCCCCAAGGCCGGTGAGCAGCAGGGCGAGGGTCAGCCGAAGCAGGACGCCGGTGGCGGCGCCGGCGGCAGCGGCTCGGCGGGCGGGCAGCAGGCCCGCAGGCAGTCCAGGGGCCGCCGGTCGATGATGAACCGTATCGAGGAGCGCTGGCAGCGCCGCCGCGACGAGGGCCAGCACTGAGTGCGCTCGCGCGCCGGCAGACCGCCACATCGACCACACCGATGAAACGAGACGGTGGGTCACGGAGACCGTGAGCCACTGAGTCACCGACACGGTGACGAGAGCGCCAACGAGAGCGGCCCCGGGAGCGCCCGGGGCCGCTCTCGTGCGACCGGGCCCTTGCGCGTGCTGTGTGACCGGGGCCGGTCCTCCACGCGTGCGCACCGGGCTTCTCGCGCGCACCGGGCCCCTTGCGCGTGCCCGCCCCTTGCGCGTGCCGTGCGACCCGGATGCTTGCGTGGTGCCGCGCCGCTTGCGTGTGCGTACGGCTGGGCGCCGCGCCCCGCATGCGCCGGGGCCGGGGCCGGAGGACCGGAGGGGCTGTGGTTCCGGCGTCTCCGGCGTTCCCCATGGCCCGCCCGCGGCGGCAGGCCGAAAGGGCGCTCGCCGTACCGGAGTTGGGGTGCCCGGTTCCGGTACGGCGAGCGTGCGGGACGTGCGGAGCGCGGGGCCGGACGCTACTTCGAGGCGAAGCGCAGGCGCAGGGCGCCTGCCCAGCGGGTCCGCAGAGCCGTCCAGCGCCGTGAGGTGTCCCAGCGCAGCCTGGCCGTCGACGGCGGCAGCAGCAGGGCCCGCAGGCGCAGGCGGCGCGGCGCCGCCTCGCCGAGGCCGGCGCGTACCCGGCGTACGTCGTCGGCCAGACCCGTCGCGGGGCGTGGTGCGGGCGCGTAGAGCACCTGTTCCACCGCGAGGGCCAGCCGGTGCGCCGCCTCGGCCTCCGGTTCCTTCAGCTCGCCGATACGGGCGATGCGCGCTGCGGCCGTGCGCGGGGTCGCCGAGTCCTCCGGGACGACACCGTGGTCCCAGCCGGAGTCGATCAGTTCGCGCCAGGCGTCCAGCACGCTCTCCGTCACCGCCTCAGGGGTGTGGAGCGGGTGGGGCCGCAGCCGCTTGGAGCGCCTCCTCACCCGCCACAGCAACGGCAGCAGGGGGAGGCCCAGCACGACGAGCGCCGCGGCGGCCGACCACGCGACGGTGCCCGTGGGGAAGCCGCCGCCCTGGCCGCTGTCCGGGGGCTGTACGAGGGCGCCGCACTCCGGGTCGGCCCGCTTCTCCTCGGTCGTGCACGTGTCCGAGGACGAAGCGCTCGGCGAGGGCGAGTCGCTCTGGCCCCTTTCGGGGAGCCGCTCCTGCGGGTTCTGGCTGGCGTCGGGGGAGTCGGGCTGCGCGTACGGGGGCGTCGTGCCCCGGGTCGGCGTGGGCTCGAAGCGCGTCCAGCCGACGCCCTCGAAGTACAGCTCGGGCCAGGCGTGCGCGTCCTGGAGACCGATCTCCATCTTCCCGTCGCCGCCCGCCGTCCCGGGGGTGAAGCCCACGGCGACCCGTGCGGGGATGCCGAGGGTGCGCGCCATGGAGGCCATCGCGAAGGAGAAGTGGATGCAGAAGCCTTCCTTCTGCTCCAGGAAGTTGGCGATGGCCGCCGTACCGCTGCCCGAGCGCACCTGGGTGTCGTAGGTGAAGCCGCCCTTCTCGGCGAACCAGTCCTGGAGCATCACCGCGCGCTCGTAGTCGTCCTTGGCGTTACGGGTGACCTTGCGCGCCGTCTCGTTCACCACCGAAGGCAGCGACTCGGGGACGTCGGTGTACTCGCGCTTGAGGTCGGCCGGCGGCTCGGGCGCGTCCCTGAGCTGCTCGGCCGTGGGCTGCACCACGAGGTTCTCCACGTCGTAGCGCGCGCCGCGCGTCGTCTGGCCCTCGTAGCCCACGAGAGTGCGGCCCTCCGGTTCGAAGCGCCACTTTCCCTCAACGCGTACGCGGCTGGCGGGGAACGGCATCGGCAGCCAGTCCTGTGCGTACCAGTCGGCGGCCGTGATCGTGCTGCGTACCTTCGTCGTCCGTACGTCGGGGGACAGGCCGTTCGGGGTGGGCAGCGTGTCGGGGACCTCGCCGATGCGCCGCTCGGAAGGCTTCCATGCCGAGCCGTCGAATTTGTCCAGCGCGACGATGCGCATGTACAGCTCTTGCGTCTCCTCGGTGTCCGTCTTGTACGTGAGCGCCGTACGGTTCTCCGGCTGGTTGAGGCTGTCCTGGAGCGCCACCAGCGGGTTGACGGCCGAGACCGTGCCGCCCCCGCTGTTGCCGCCGCCTCCGCCCTTTTCCCGTGCCGCGTCCAGCAGGCCGCCGCTGAGCGAGGGCAGCACGGCGGGCACGACCAGCGAGATGCCCAGCGCGAGCGCGCCGATCCGCCGCCCCGTACGGACCGGGGCGACGGCGGGGCCGCCCACAGCGCCCGGCTGGTAAGGGGCCGAGCCGGGGCGGGAACGGTCGGCGAAGATCCGCCCCCACTGCGAGAGCCGCTCGCGCCCCTCGGCCAGCAGAAGCAGCAGATAGCCGCCGGCGGCGCACAGGAACCACAGCCAGCGGGCGCCGCCCTGGGAGAGCCCGGCCGCCACCGAGTAGAGCGCGAGCAGCGGCAGCCCCGCGGGCGCCGCACTGCGGTACGTCACCGCGAGCGCGTCCACCAGCAGGCCGATGACCAGCACACCGCCGACCAGCAGCAACCTGATCCCGTCCGTGAGCGGCGCGGGTATCGCGAACCTGCTCACGTCCTGCGTGCCCTGGGTGAGCAGCGTCCCGAACTGCTCGAAGACGTCCGGTCCCGGCAGCACCCCGCCCAGCGCCTCCTGGCGCGTGAACATCAGGACGAGCAGCAGCAGCGAGACGCACGCCTGGAGCACCACGGTCACGGGCCTGGCCAGCGGCACCCTGCGCGCCGCCGCGCCCACCCCCGTCTGCACGGTCACCAGCAGCGCTGCCTGGAGCAGCCACGTCGCCGAGTCCACCAGCGGCAGCAGCGCACAGGAAGCGGCCAGGGTCGCCAGGGCGGCGCACAGCGCGAGCCGCACCCTCCCGCTCATCGCTCCAGTCCCTTCACGCTCGACTTGTCGGCCTCCAACCACAGCCCGTTCAGGGCGATGCCGGGCCCGCCCACCTGGGCCGTCCACCCCGCGTCCCGCAGCGCGCGCAGCGCCGTCTCCGGGCCGGGGTCCGCCATGGCGGGAGTCTCGGGTGCCACCGGGGCGGCCTCGGCGGCGGGCACCTGGGCCGGTCCGGCGACGAAGGCCACGGCGCGGTTCGTACGCTGCCGCATCCGGCCCACCGTGACCGCCTGCTCCTCGTCGAGCGCCCCGAGGAAGCCGACCAGCAGCCCCTCGGTGCCGACCATGCCGCCGCGCAGCGCGTCGTAGGCGGCGGAGAGGCCGTGCTCGGCGGAGTGCTCGACGACGGCCAGCGTGTCCAGGAGCAGCCCTGCCGTGTCCGAGGAGTCGGCAGCGAACGTGCCGCCCTCGGGCCCTGGCGTCATGGCGCCCGTGTCGGTCAGCAGGCGGACGGCGAAGCCGCGCTCCAGCAGGTGCAGGCAGACCGACGCCGCACCCGCGACGGCCCACTCGAAGGGCGAGTCGGGGCCCGAACCCGCGTAGGCGGAGCGCCGGGTGTCCAGGAGCACGGTGCAGCGTGCCTTCTGCGGCTGCTCCTCGCGGCGCACCATCAGCTCGCCGTAACGCGCTGTCGAACGCCAGTGGACCCGGCGCAGGTCGTCGCCGTGCCGGTAGCCGCGCGGGATCACGTCGTCCTCACCGGCCAGCGCGAGAGAGCGCTGCCTGCCCTCCCCGTAACCGCTGGTCTCGCCCGAGAGCCGCCCCGGCACCAGCGCCTCAACGGGAGGGACGACGGTGAGGGTGTCGAACGTGCTGAAGGAGCGCGTCAGTTCGCACATGCCGAACGGGTCGGTCAGCCGTAGCTGGAGCGGCCCGAGCGGATAGCGCCCGCGCAGGTCCGAGCGCACGCGGTACGACACCTCGCGCCGCCCTCCCGGTTCCACCCTGTCCAGTACGAAGCGCGGGCGCGGGCCCAGTACATAGGGCACCCGGTCCTGGAGCATCAGCAGGCCGGTGGGCAGCCGCGAGACGTTGTCGATCCGCAGGTGTACCCGGGCCTCCGAGCGCGCCGGCACCCGCGAGGGCGACAGCCGCCGGGAGCCCGCGACCCGGTAGCGGGTGCGGTGCAGCACCAGCACGCACACCAGCGGCAGCACAGCGAGCAGCAACCCGACCCGCAGGAGTTCGTCCTGGCCCAGCGCGTAGGCGCAGACGCCGGCGGCGAGCCCGGCGGCCAGGAAGGACCTGCCCCGCGTGGTCAGCCCACCGAACGCCGTCCGCAGCGAGCCCCGCGTCTCCTGTCCCGACTGGCCGGACTGTCCGGACTGGTTCGCTTGACCGGGCTGACCGGGCTGACCGGGCTGACCGTGCCGGCCCACCTGGTGCGCGTCGGGTGCGCCGGGTGCCTGGGGAGCGCTGGAGTACGAGGCCGGTCCAGCGGCCATCAGTACCCCCGCGGCTGCCCGGGCTGCTGCGGCCCGCCGTGGGGATGCCCTGGCTGGTGCCCGCCGGGCTGCGCCTGCCCGGCCTGCGGCTGTCCGCGGCCCGGCTGCTGCCCGTACGGGTGAGGCGGTGTGCCGGGCACCGGCGGCGGGCCCACGGCGGGTACGGGCACGCGCTGCACGATCTCGGTGACCACCTGCTCCGCCGTACGCCGGTTCAACTGCGCCTGCGCCGTGGGCAGCAGACGGTGTGCCAGCACGGGAACGGCCAGCGACTGCACATCGTCCGGCAGCGCGAACTCACGCCCCGAGAGCGCGGCCGTCGCCTTGGCGGCGCGCACCAGATGGAGCGTCGCACGCGGCGAGGCGCCCAGCCGCAGATCGGGGTGCGAGCGGGTCGCGGCGACCAGATCGACCGCGTACCGCCGTACCGCGTCCGAGACATGGACGCCCCGTACGGTCTCGACGAGCTTGATGATCTCGTGCGCGTGCGCGACCGGCTGGAGGTCCTCCAGGGGCGAGGCCCCGCCGTGCACGTCGAGCATCTCCAGCTCGGCCGCCGGGCTCGGGTAGCCGATGGAGACCCTGGCCATGAAACGGTCCCGCTGTGCCTCGGGGAGCGGGTAGGTGCCCTCCATCTCCACCGGGTTCTGCGTGGCCACCACCATGAACGGGTCGGGCAGCTCGTAGGTCTGCCCGTCGATGGTGACCTGCCGCTCCTCCATCGACTCCAGCAGCGCCGACTGCGTCTTGGGCGAGGCGCGGTTGATCTCGTCGCCGATGACGATCTGTGCGAAGACGGCGCCCGGCTTGAACTCGAAGTCCTGGCGCTGCTGGTCGTAGACGCTGACCCCCGTGATGTCGGAGGGCAGCAGGTCGGGCGTGAACTGGATGCGCCGTACCGAGCAGTCGATGGATCTCGCCAGCGCCTTGGCGAGCATCGTCTTGCCGACGCCGGGGACATCCTCGATCAGGAGGTGCCCCTCGGCGAGGAGCACTGTCAAAGAGAGCCTGACGACCTCGGGTTTCCCCTCGATCACCGACTCAACGGAGCGGCGTACCTCACCCGCTGTGGTGCTCAGATCGCTAAGGTTCGCTCGCTCGTCATAGGTCGTCACCGGCCCTCCTCGGCCCCATCCCCGCTGTACGTACCCGCCGCGCTCGTCGCGTCTGCCGCGTGAATCGCCGTCGCTCCGCGAGTTCTGCTGTGTGCGTCCTCGTATTCTTCACGGTCACAAGGCTGTTCGTCACTCTCCCCGGGGCATCCCGGGGTCGATCTCACGCAGCAGACCCGTCTTCACATCGAAGACGAAGCCCCGCACATCATCCCTGTGCGGCAGGAAAGGCGAGGTACGCACCCGCTGCATCGACTGGCGCACGTCCTGATCCAGGTCCTTGAAGGACTCGACCGCCCAGGACGGCCGCTGGCCCACCTCCAGCTCCAACTCGTGACGGAAGTCCTCGGTGAGGCTGAGCAGCCCGCAGTCGGTGTGGTGGATGAGTACCACGGAACGGGTGCCCAGCGCGCGCTGGCTGATGGTCAGGGAACGGATGATGTCGTCGGTGACGACGCCGCCCGCGTTGCGGATGGTGTGGCAGTCGCCGAGCTCCAGGCCCAGTGCCTCGTGCAGGTCGAGCCGTGCGTCCATGCACGCCACGACGGCCACCTGCCGTACGGGCCTGGCGTCCATGCCGGGGTCGGTGAAGTCGCGCGCGTAGTTCCTGTTCGCCTCCACGAGGCGTTCGGTCACGGACGAGGCACGCTGCCCTTCCTCCGGGCGGGAGCTGTCCTCGGGGGGAAGGGGCTGTGACGGGGACGTGGATATCGACATGTGTACGACGGTAGACGCAGCCGGGGCGCACGGCCTGCCCGGAGGGTGGCGAAAGCGGTCAGCCGAGTGTGATGTGAGGTAACCCACAGGCACCACCGTGACCTCCCTCATCCGGCGGACAGCACCCCGGTGACCGGGTTGTCAGCCGCTGTCGGGACGCGCCTTGTCCCGTAGTTGACCGAGGGGACGAGTGGACTAAAGTGACGCGAAGTGGGAGGCGCTTTCTCCCCAAGGAACCCCGATTCCCCTCGCGTGCGCGGGCGTGCACGTGCGGCTCGGCCTCCTCCCGCTCCCGGCCCTCCGACGCCTCTCCGGCGGAGGCGGGCCACTCCCCTTCGAGCGGGCGGGGACCAAGGAGCATGTGCACCGGTGCCCGCCAGACTTGAGAGGGCACATGACCACCAACGAGCGTCCCATCGGCGATCTGCACAACCCGGTCATGCTCCGGCGCACCCTGGACCTGCTGGCGCCGGCCCTCGCCGCACCCGGTGCCACGGTCGTCGACTGCACCCTCGGTATGGGCGGTCACAGCGAGGCACTGCTGTCCACCTTCCCCTCGGCCCGGCTCATCGGCCTCGACCGTGACACCGCGGCGCTGGAGCTGGCGCGGGAGCGGCTGGCACCGTTCGGCGACCGGGCCACCCTGGTGCACGCGGTCTACGACGAACTCCCCGAGGTGCTGCGGCGCCTGGGCGTCCCCCGAGTCCAGGGCGTGCTGTTCGACCTCGGCGTCTCCTCGCTCCAGCTCGACGAGGCGGAACGGGGCTTCGCCTACGCGCAGGACGCGCCCCTGGACATGCGCATGGACCAGACGACGGGTGTCAGCGCCGCCGATGTGCTCAACACCTACGCGCCCGGCGACCTCGTACGCATCCTGCGCGCCTACGGGGAGGAGAAGCAGGCCAAGCGGATCGTCGAGGCCGTCGTCAAGGAGCGCGCCAAGGAGCCGTTCAGCAACAGCGCCCGCCTGGTCGAGCTGATCCGTGACGCGCTGCCCCAGGCCGTCAAGCGGACAGGCGGCAACCCCGCCAAGCGCACCTTCCAGGCCCTGCGTATCGAGGTCAACGGCGAGCTGTCCGTCCTGGAGCGTGCCCTGCCGACCGCCGTTGACGCGCTCACCGTCGGCGGCCGTATCGCCGTCCTCGCGTACCACTCGCTGGAGGACCGGCTGGTCAAGCAGGTGTTCGCCGCCGGATCCACGAACACGGCTCCTGACGGGCTGCCCGTGGTGCCCGAGCAGTACCAGCCCCGGCTGAAGCTGCTGACCCGCGGCGCCGAGCTGCCCGGCGAGGAAGAGATCGCCGAGAACCGCCGCGCCACCCCTGCCAGGCTTCGCGCGGCAAAGCGCATCAGGGAGGCCACGTGACAGCACAGCAGCGCCTGGCGCGGCTGGCACGCATGGTGCCGGCCGGGAACCCGAACGCCGCGCGCACCCCCTTCGTCCTGCTGGTCGTCCTCCTCCTCGGCTCGGGACTGCTGGCACTGCTCCTGCTGAACGCCTCGCTCAACAAAGGGTCGTTCAAGCTGAGCAAGCTGGAGCGGGAGACCGAGGAACTGACCGACCAGCAGCAGGCGCTCCAGCAGCAGGTCGACGGCTACTCGGCCCCCGAGGCACTGGAGAAACGCGCCCGCGAGCTGGGCCTCGTCCCCGGCGGCAACCCCGTCTTCCTCACCCCGGACGGCACGGTGCGCGGCAACCCCGGCACCAGTCAGGTGATGCCGTGAGCGAGCGCCCCAGGGACCCCGGCCGCGGCACCCGGCAGAGCGGCGAGAAGCGCCGGAGCCAGAGCCAGGAACGCCGCCGCGACCCGCGCCGTGTACCCCGCCCGGCCCGCCAGGCTCCCGCCCGTACGAGCAAGCCGCGCCAGCAGCAGGGCTTCGGGTCCACCCCGCTCCGCCTCGCGAACCCACGCGCCCGGCTGCGGCTGGTCGCCGTCGGGCTCACCCTGGTGATGCTGGTGTGCACCGTGCGCCTGCTCCAGGTGCAGGCCGTGGACGCCGACGCGTTCGCGGGCAAGGCCGCCGTCAACCGCTACATCACGCTGCCTCTCGCCGCCGAGCGCGGCACCGTCAGCGCCCGGGACGGCTCGGCCCTCGCCACCACCGTCGACGCGTACGACATCACGGCCGACCCCTACCTCTTCACGCGCAAGCAGTCCAAGGTGCGCGACGCGCCCGAGCGCGCAGCCGCGGTCCTCGCGCCGCTCCTGCACCAGAAGCGCAAGGTGCTGGCCAAGAAGCTCGCCAAGCGCGACACCCGCTACGTCGTGCTCGCGCGGCAGCAGACCCCGCAGACCTGGCGCAAGATCAAGAAGCTGAAGGCCGAGCACGCCACGAAGTCCCCCGACGTCCTCGCGGGGGTCTACCAGGAGAAGCACGCCAAGCGCGTGTACCCCAACAAGGAGCTGGCCTCCACCGTCCTCGGCTTCGTCAGCGGCGACGGCAAGGGCGGCGCCGGGGTCGAGGCGATGCTCGACGAGGACCTCGCGGGCGAGGACGGCAAGACGACGTACGCCCAGTCAGGCGGGCGCCAGGTCCCCACGGCGGGCGTCAGGGAAAAGGCGGCGCGGCCCGGCTCCGACATAGAGCTCACCCTCGACCGTGACATCCAGTGGTCGGCGCAGCAGGCGATCACCGACCAGGTCGGCAAGTCGGGCGCCGACAGCGGATACGTCATCGTCCAGGACACCAGGACGGGCGAGCTGCTGGCCATGGCCAGCGCTCCCGGCTTCGACCCCAACGACATCTCCCGCTCGAAGCTCAAGTCGTTCGGCAACCCCGCACTTCAGGACGCGTACGAGCCGGGCTCCACCAGCAAGCTCATGTCCATGGCCGCGGTGCTGGAGGAGGGCAAGGCCACCCCGGGCACGGCGGTGACGGTGCCCAACAGGCTCAAGCGCGCCGACCGCTCCTTCGCCGACGACGTGGACCACCCCACCTGGCACCTCACGCTCAACGGCGTCCTCGCCAAGTCCAGCAACATCGGCACCATCCTCGCCACCGAACAGCTCGGCAGGACCCAGCGCCGGGCCAACAAGGTGCTGCACGGCTATCTGAGGGACTTCGGCATCGGCCGGCCCACGGGGCTCGGCTTCCCGGGGGAGACCGACGGCATCCTGGAGAAGCCCGGCAACTGGAGCGCCTCCCAGCAGTACACGATCCCCTTCGGCCAGGGCCTCTCCCTCAACGCCGTACAGGCGGCCTCCATCTACTCCACGATCGCCAACGGCGGCGAGCGGATCGAGCCCACCCTCGTACGCGGCACCACAGGGTCCGACGGCCGTTACGCCCCCGCGAAGCCGCCCGAGAAGCGGCGCGTGGTGAGCCCGAAGACGGCCAGGACGCTCTCGCGGATGCTGGAGTCCGTGGTGGACGACATGGAGGGCACCGGCACCGCGGCGAAGATCCCCGGATACCGCGTCGCGGGGAAGACCGGTACGGCCAACCGGGTGGACCCGCATACGGGCCGCTACCACGGGTACACCGCGTCCTTCGCGGGCTTCGCCCCCTCCGACAAGCCCAGAATCACCGTCTACTGCGCGGTCCAGAACCCCAAGAAGGGCAGCTACTTCGGCAGCGACGTATGCGGCCCGGTCTACAAGAAGGTCATGAAGTTTTCCCTCAAGTCCCTCCAGGTCCCCCCGACCGGCGCCGCACCCGCGCGACTTCCGGTGCTCGCGGGGCAGGGGCAGGGCGGTTGACGGATGTGCCACGTGAGAACGATCACTGACGACGGGTGCAACCCCAAGGCCCCTCCGCCCCCGCCACGCCCCTCGCTTCGCGGCGCGGGCGCCCCGCCCGGTACGCTCACCGCCGTGCCACAAGCTGATCAGACCTCCCCCGAGTCCTTCCCTGGGCCGCCCCGCCCCGCGCGGGTGACGCCCGTCCCGCTCGCGGAGCTGGCCCGACGGCTGGACGCCGACGCCGCCGAAGCCCCCGAAGCGCTCCTGAGCGGTGGTCCCGCCGATACGGCGTACGCGACCGGCATCACCCATGACTCGCGCGCCGTGCGGCCCGGTGACATCTACGCCGCGCTCCCCGGGGCCCGGCTGCACGGCGCCGACTTCGTTGCGCAGGCCCAGAGCCTCGGCGCCGTCGCGGTCCTCACCGACCCGGGTGGCACCGAGCGCGCCGAGGCCACGGGCCTGCCGGTGCTGGCGGTGCCCGACCCGCGCGGCCGTATGGGCGAACTCGCCGCCACGGTCTACGGGGTGCCGGGCGATGCCCTGCTCCAGATCGGGATCACCGGGACCTCCGGCAAGACCACCACGGCCTACCTGGTCGACGGCGGGCTGCGCAGGGCGGCGGAGAAGGACGGCGCGCTGACCGGTCTGATCGGCACGGTCGAGTCCCGTATCGGCGACGAGCGCATCAAGTCCGAGCGCACCACGCCCGAAGCCACCGACCTCCAGGCGCTGTTCGCCGTCATGCGGGAGCGGGGCGTACGGGCGGTCTCCATGGAGGTCTCCAGCCACGCGCTCGTACTCGGCCGGGTCGACGGGTGCGTCTTCGACATCGCGGTGTTCAACAACCTGAGCCCCGAACACCTGGACTTCCACCCGGACATGGAGGACTACTTCCAGGCCAAGCGGCAGCTGTTCACCCGGGCACGCTCCCGCGCCGGAGTGGTCAACTTCGACGACGAGTACGGCTTCCGGCTCATCAGCGAGTCCGAGGTCCCCGTCACCACGTTCTCGGCCGAGGGCCACCCCGACGCCGACTGGCGCGCCGAGAACGTCGAGGTCGGTCCCCTCGGCTCGACGTTCACAGCCGTGGGGCCCGGGGGCCAGTCCGTGCCGGCCAGCGCCCCGCTCGCCGGCCCGTTCAACGTCGCCAACGCGCTCGCCGCGCTGACGGCCCTGGTCGCCGCGGGGCTCGACCCGTACACGGCGGCCGACGGGATCGGTGCCGTGCCCGGCGTACCCGGGCGCCTGGAGCGGGTCGACGCGGGTCAGGACTACCTCGCCGTCGTCGACTACGCGCACAAACCCGACGCCGTCGAGTCCGTCCTCTACGCCATCCGCAAGGTCACCGAGGGCCAGGTGCACGCGGTGCTGGGCTGCGGCGGCGACCGCGACCCGCACAAGCGCACCGCCATGGGCGCCGCTCTCGCGCGGCTGTCCGACACGGCGGTGCTCACCTCGGACAACCCCCGCTCCGAAGACCCGCTGGCAATCCTGGCGACCATGCTCGGCGGCGCCGCCGAGGTCCCCACGCACGAGCGCGGCACCGTGCTGGTCGAGGAGGACAGGGCCGAGGCGATCAAGGCGGCCGTCGCACGCGCCGACCCCGGCGACACCGTGCTCGTCCTCGGCAAGGGCCACGAGCAGGGCCAGGACATCGCGGGCGTGATCCGCCCGTTCGACGACAACGACGTGCTGCGTACAGCCATCCGCGAACGGGCGGCCGTACACGAGCAGCACGGCAGCACGACCTTCCCCGCAGCCGAGACACCTCACCGGACAGATATCCAGAACCGATGATCCCCCTCTCCCTCGCAGAGATCGCCGCCCTCACCGGCGGACGGCAGCATGACATAACGGACCCGGAAGCACGGATCACCGGGCCCGTGGTGATCGACTCCCGCGAGGCGGGGCCAGGGGCGCTCTTCGCGGCATTCGCCGGGGAGCGCGCCGACGGCCACGACTTCGCGGCCGGCGCCGTCGCCTCAGGGGCCGTCGCCGTGCTCGCCACCCGCCCCGTCGGCGCCCCCGCGATCGTCGTCGACGACGTCACCCGCGCCCTGGGCGCCCTCGCCCGCCACGTGGTCGGCACGCTCGGCACCCAGGTCGTCGCGCTGACCGGGTCCAGCGGCAAGACCAGCACCAAGGACCTGATCGCTCAGCTGCTGGAGCGGCTGGGCCCGACCGTCTGGCCACCGGGCTCCTTCAACAACGAGATCGGGCTGCCGCTGACCGCGCTGCGCGCCGAGGCGGAGACCCGGCACCTCGTCCTGGAGATGGGCGCCCGCGGCATCGGCCACATCCGCTACCTCGGCGAGCTGACCCCACCCCGTATCGGTGTCGTCCTCAACGTCGGCACCGCGCACATCGGGGAGTTCGGCGGGCGCGAGCAGATCGCCGTGGCCAAGGGCGAGCTGGTCGAGGTGCTGCCACCGGCCGAAGAGGGCGGGGTCGCGGTGCTCAACGCCGACGACCCGCTCGTTCGCGCCATGAAAACCCGTACCAGCGCCCGCGTCCTGCTCTTCGGCGAAGCCCTCGAAGCAGACATCAGGGCTGAAAACGTACGACTCACGGAACGCGGCACTCCAGCGTTCACCCTTCACACCCCTACCGGGTGCGGTGACGTGACCATGCGGCTGTACGGTGAGCACCACGTGTCGAACGCGCTTGCCGCGGCGGCCGTCGCCCACCAACTGGGCATGCCTGCCGGGGACATCGCCGATGCGCTCTCCGCGGCCGGCACGCTCTCGCGGTGGCGGATGGAGGTCACCGAGCGCGCCGACGGCGTCACGGTCGTCAACGATGCCTACAACGCCAACCCGGACTCCATGCGGGCCGCGCTCCGTGCGCTCTCCGCCATGGGCTCTGCCCGGGCCACGGGCGGGGAGGCCCGGGGGGGCCGTACCTGGGCGGTGCTGGGCGAGATGGCCGAGCTCGGCGACGATGCGCTCGCCGAGCACGACGCGATCGGACGGCTCGCCGTCCGGCTCAACGTCAGCAAGCTCGTGGCGGTCGGTGGCCGAGAGGCAGCCTGGCTCGACATGGGCGCCAAGAACGAGGGTTCGTGGGGTGAGGAGTCGGTGCACGTGTCCGACGCTGAGGCGGCCGTCGACCTGTTGCGCGGGGAACTGCGCGCGGGGGATGTCGTACTGGTGAAGGCTTCCCGTTCGATCGGCCTGGAGAGCGTCGCGCACGCGCTCCTGGACGAAGGCGTCTCGAATGAAGGCAATGAAGGCGGGGTCGCCACCCGATGAGGCAAATCCTGATCTCCGGGGTTCTCGGACTCTTCCTGTCCCTGATCGGGACCCCGCTGCTGATCAAGCTGCTGGCGTCCAAGGGCTACGGCCAGTTCATCCGGGACGACGGCCCGGAGAACCACCACAGCAAGCGCGGAACCCCCACGATGGGCGGTATCGCCTTCATCCTGGCGACCCTGATCGCGTACGGGCTCACCAAGCTCATCACCGGCTCCCAGCCCTCCTTCTCGGGTGCGCTGGTCCTGTTCCTCTTCGCGGGAATGGGCCTCGTCGGCTTCCTCGACGACTACATCAAAATCGTCAAGCAGCGCAGCCTCGGCCTCCGCGCCAAGGCGAAGATGTCGGGTCAGCTCATCGTCGGCATCGCGTTCGCGGTCCTCGCGCTCAACTTCGCCGACGCGCGCCAGCTGACCCCCGCCTCCACCAAGCTCTCCTTCACCCAGGACTTCGGCTGGGCCCTGCCGCCCGTGCTGTTCGTCGTCTGGGCGCTGTTCATGATCCTCGCGATGTCGAACGGCGTGAACCTCACCGACGGCCTCGACGGCCTCGCAACGGGCGCCTCGGTGATGGTCTTCGGCGCCTATGTGTTCATCTGCGTATGGGAGTACCAGGAGTCCTGCGCCCACATCGCCACGGCGGGACCCGGCTGCTACGAGGTACGAGATCCACTCGACCTCGCCGTCGTCGCCGCCGCGCTGATGGGCGCGTGCTTCGGCTTCCTGTGGTGGAACACCTCGCCCGCCAAGATCTTCATGGGCGACACCGGCTCCCTCGCACTCGGCGGCGCCCTCGCGGGACTCGCCATCTGCTCCCGCACCGAGCTTCTGCTCGCCGTCCTCGGCGGCCTCTTCGTCCTGATCACCATGTCCGTGGTCATCCAGGTCGGCTCCTTCAGGCTCACCGGTAAGCGCGTCTTCAAGATGGCGCCACTCCAGCACCACTTCGAGCTCAAGGGGTGGTCCGAAGTCCTTGTGGTGGTCCGCTTCTGGATCATCCAGGGCATGTGCGCCATCGTCGGCGTCGGCATCTTCTACGCGGGCTGGGCGGCCAGCAATTGAGCACCGCCGACCTCGCCCCGCTCACCAAGGAGCTGTCGGGCAAGCATGTGACGGTCGCCGGGCTCGGCCTCAGCGGCCTCCCGGCGGCCAAGGTCCTGCACCGCCTCGGCGCCCGCGTCACGGCCGTCAACGGCGGTGCGGGCGAGGGCCCACGCCGCCAGGCGGCCGAACTGGAGCAGCTCGGGATCGAGGTACGCCTCGGCGACGACCGTACGCTCCCCGAGGGCACCGACCTCGTCGTCACCACCCCCGGCTTCAAGCCCGCCAGCCCGCTCTTCCAGGCGGCTGCAGCGGCGGACGTACCCGTATGGGGCGACGTCGAGCTGGCCTGGCGGCTGCGCGGCCCCGGCAGTGCGCCCTGGCTCGCCGTCACCGGCACCAACGGCAAGACCACCACCGTCCAGATGCTCGCCAGCATCCTGCGCGCCGCTGGCCTGCGCACGGCGGCCGTCGGCAACATCGGCGTCTCGCTCATCGACGTCGTACTGGAGCAGGAGCCGTACGACGGCCTCGACGTGCTCGCCGTCGAGCTGTCCAGCTACCAGCTCCACTGGGCCCCCAGCCTGCGCCCGCACTCGGCCGCCGTCCTCAACCTCGCGCCCGACCACCTCGACTGGCACGGCTCGATGGAGGCGTACGCCGCCGACAAGGGCCGCATCTACGAGGGCAACGAGGTCGCCTGCGTCTACAACGCCGACGACACGGCGTCCCCCACCACGGAGGAGCTGGTACGCGAGGCCGACGTGGTCGAGGGCGCCCGCGCCATCGGCTTCACCCTCGGCGCCCCCGGCCCCTCCCAACTCGGGGTCGTGGACGGCATCCTCGTCGACCGTGCCTTCGTACCGCACAGGCAGCAGCAGGCACAGGAGCTGGCCGAGGCCACCGACGTCCGCCCCGCCGCACCCCACAACGTCGCCAACGCCCTTGCCGCAGCCGCGCTGGCCCGCGCCTACGGCGTACCCGCAACGGCCGTACGTGACGGGCTGCGCGCCTTCCGGCCCGACGCACACCGCATCGCACATGTGGCGGAAGCCGAAGGCGTCGCGTACGTGAACGACTCCAAGGCCACCAACACCCATGCCGCCGAGGCATCCCTCGCCGCCTACGACCCGATCGTGTGGATCGCCGGCGGCCTGGCCAAGGGCGCCACCTTCGACGACCTCGTCCGCGCCTCCGCACCCCGGCTGCGCGGCGCCGTACTGATGGGCGCCGACCGGCACCTGATCAGGGAAGCCCTCGCGCGACACGCCCCGGATGTGCCCGTGGCCGACCTCGACCGCACGGACACTGGGGCGATGGCGGAGGCCGTCCGCGCGGCGAAGTCCCTGGCACAGCCGGGCGATACCGTACTTCTCGCCCCCGCGTGCGCCTCGATGGACATGTTCGTCAACTACAACGCGCGCGGCGACGCGTTCGCCGAGGCGGTCAGGGCACTCGCCCCCGCCGACGCCAGGAACGAGCAGTAGCCCCGCAGGTCCCCGCGGACCGAGGACGCGGGTGAGACGGAGGGGACACGGATGACGGCGCGATCCGCCAAGCCGGCGACGGCACGGCGCACGACGCGGCAACCCCCGCCCGTGCGCCCGCCCCGGCGCTCTCGTGCACCCCGGGGCTCCTTCAGCCCCAAGGGCCTCTACGCCAGGGCCAGAAGCACCTGGGACCGGCCGCTGACGGCGTACTACCTCATCCTCGGCGGCAGCCTCCTGATCACCGCGCTCGGCCTGGTGATGGTCTTCTCCGCCTCCCAGATCCAGGCCCTCCAGTCCGGGCTGGCCTCCACCTATTTCTTCCGCAAGCAGCTGATCGCTGCGGTCCTCGGCACAGCGCTGCTGCTCTTCGCCTCCCGGATGCCCGTACGGCTGCACAGAGCGCTGGCCTATCCGCTGCTGATCGTCTCGGTCATCCTGATGTGCATGGTCCAGGTGCCCGGCATAGGGCAGGAGGTGAACGGCAATCAGAACTGGATCTACCTCGGAGGCCCCTTCCAGCTCCAGCCCAGCGAGTTCGCCAAGCTCGCACTCGTGCTGTGGGGCGCCGACCTGCTGGCGCGCAAGAACGACAAGAACATGCTCACGCAGTGGAAGCACATGCTGGTGCCGCTCGTCCCCATGGCGCTGCTGCTGCTCGGGCTGATCATGCTGGGCGGCGACATGGGCACCGCCATCATCCTCGTCGCCGTGCTCTTCGGACTCCTGTGGCTGGCGGGCGCCCCCACGCGCCTGTTCACCAGCGTCCTGGCCATCGCGGTCACCGCGAGTGCGTTTCTCATCACATCGAACCCCAACAGGATGTCCCGCCTCGCCTGCATCGGCGCCACCGACCCGGGACCCAACGACCAGTGCTGGCAGGCCGTCCACGGCATCTATGCGCTGGCCTCGGGCGGATGGTTCGGTTCGGGCCTCGGGGCGAGTGTGGAAAAATGGGGTCAACTCCCTGAACCGCACACCGACTTCATCTTCGCCGTGACGGGGGAGGAACTCGGTCTCGCGGGGACGCTGTCGGTGCTCACTCTCTTCGCGGCTCTAGGCTATGCGGGTATCCGCGTGGCCGGACGCACGGAGGATCCGTTCGTGAGGTATGCCGCGGGAGGCGTGACCACCTGGATCACGGCCCAGGCCGTGATCAATGTCGGTGCGGTGCTCGGCCTGCTGCCGATTGCCGGAGTCCCGCTCCCGCTGTTCTCCTACGGAGGGTCCGCCCTGCTGCCGACGATGTTCGCCGTCGGACTGCTGATCGCCTTCGCGCGCAGCGACCCTGCGGCGCGCACCGCTCTGGCCGCGCGGCAGCCCTCTCGTCGGAGGGGGCTGACAGGGGTGCTGGGATTTTCGCGGGTTCCGGGGGCCAACCCCCGGGGCTCCGGCCGGACAAGAGAGAAGAAGATGAGACGGCGTGCCGCACGGCCGCCGTCCGGAGAGCGGTGAATCAGCGTGCACGTCGTACTCGCCGGTGGGGGGACCGCCGGCCATATCGAGCCCGCGCTCGCCCTCGCGGACGCCTTGCGTAGGCAGGACCCGACCGTGGGGATCACGGCCCTCGGTACGGAGCGCGGCCTGGAGACGCGACTCGTCCCGGAGCGTGGATACGAGCTGGAGCTGATCCCGGCCGTACCGCTGCCGCGTAAGCCCACTCCCGAGCTGATCACCGTGCCCGGGCGGCTGCGCGGCACCATCAAGGCCACCGAACAGATCCTGGAACGCACCAAGGCGGACTGCGTGGTCGGCTTCGGCGGCTACGTGGCGCTGCCCGCCTACCTCGCCGCCAAGCGCGCCGGGGTACCCATCGTCGTCCACGAGGCCAACGCACGCCCAGGGCTCGCCAACAAGATCGGTTCGCGGTACGCGCACTCCGTCGCCGTCTCCACCCCCGACAGCAAGCTGCGCGGCGCGCGCTACATCGGCATCCCCCTGCGCCGCGCCATCGCCACCCTCAACCGCGCCGCCGTACGTCCCGAGGCGCGCGCCGCGTGGGGGCTCTCGCCGAACCTGCCCACACTGCTCGTCTCCGGCGGTTCGCAGGGAGCGCGCAGGCTCAACGAGGTGGTGCAGCAGGCGGTTCCGCACCTCCAGCGCGCCGGTATCCAGATCCTCCACGCGGTCGGGCCCAAGAACGAACTCCCGCAAGTGGACCACATGCCCGGAATGCCGCCCTATGTCCCGGTACCGTATGTGGACCGGATGGACCTCGCGTACGCTGCTGCCGACATGATGCTCTGCCGCGCGGGCGCGATGACCGTCGCGGAACTGTCGGCCGTCGGGCTGCCCGCCGCCTACGTCCCGCTGCCCATCGGCAACGGCGAACAGCGGCTGAACGCCCAGCCGGTCGTCAAGGCGGGCGGCGGACTGCTCGTGGACGACGCCGAACTGACGCCGGAGTGGATCCAGGGCAATGTGCTCCCGGTCCTCGCCGATCCGCAACGGCTCACCGGCATGTCCCGCGCGGCAGCCGAGTTCGGCCGCCCGGACGCCGACGAGCTGCTGGTCGGCATGGTGTACGAGGCAATCGCCGCACGCCGTCAGGGCTGACGCAGCGCGGGCGCGGAGCGGCGGCGGAGAGAAGGCAGGGACACCCTGTGATCAAAGCAGCCAGAGCGACCAGAGCGAGCGAGGCCGGCGCACGCGTGAAGAGCGCGGACAGGGGCAGGCGCGAGGGCGGCGCCGGCCCCCGTCCCCCCGCCGACCCGGGCGGCCCCTCACGGCCGGCGCGTAGCCGGCTCAGACCGCGACTGCCGCGCCGCCGCACGCTGGTGATCCTCCTCGTCCTCGCCGTCCTCCTCGGCGGCTTCGGTGTCTGGTCGCTCTACGGCTCGTCCTGGCTCCGCGTCGAGCGCGTCACCGTCAGCGGCAACCGCGTGCTGAAGGAGGGCGAGGTCACCCGCGCGGCCTCGGTCCCCGTCGGGGCGCCGCTCATCACCGTCGACAAGGGCGCGGCCCAACGGCGGCTGCGCGCGGCACTTCCGCGCATCCGGGACGTTCAGGCCGTACGCTCATGGCCGCACGAGATCATCCTGAAAGTGACCGAAAGGCGTGCGGAACTGGCGATGGAAAGCGCTGGAAAATACGTCGAAGTGGACGAGGACGGCGTGCGATTCGCCACAGTGGGCAAGCGACCCAAGAAGGTTCCGCTTCTCGTGATGGAACCGGAGAGAGGTGAGAGTCTGCGGCACTTCGGAGCGGCCAGACTCCGCCGCGAAGCAGCGCGTGCCGCCGCGGCACTTCCGGATTCCGTGCACCGCGACACCCGTACCGTACGGGTCAGCTCCTTCGATGACATCACCATGGAGCTGACCGGTGACCGCACGGTCCGCTGGGGCAGCTCGGAACGCGGCGCGGCCAAGGCGACCTCGCTCAAGGCCCTCATGAAAGCGACCCGGCACGCCACCCACTTCGATGTCACCGTGCCCAGCGCCCCGGCGGCATCCGCCAGTTGACGTCCCCAGCCGCTGGTGAGCACTCTGTACCGCCATGACAGGCCCTCACCGCACAGGGCTTCGCCTCCTCCTGGGGGATAACCTCCGTGTACCGGCCCTGTGTCGGCGAAGGAGTGGCACTCGCGCGATCCGCAGGCCGCGTCAGTTGACGCGTATCAACCCAGGTGAGCACCCTGGATGGCTAGTGCAAGCCCTGATCACATAGGGTGAAAAGAAAAACGGGAGGTTCGGCGTGTTCGTTGAACACCCACCGCTTGTCGACTTAGTGTCCGTTCACGAGAGTCCAAGTAAGACAGGCACTGGTAACCCTAAACTTCACGCTTAGGGTTCGGGTCGGCGTTCGAACCGCCCCACAGGGATACGTAACTCGAGGCGAGAGGCCTTCGACGTGGCAGCACCGCAGAACTACCTCGCAGTCATCAAGGTCGTCGGTATTGGCGGCGGTGGCGTGAATGCCATCAACCGGATGATCGAGGTCGGTCTCAAGGGCGTCGAGTTCATCGCGATCAACACTGACGCGCAAGCCCTGTTGATGAGCGACGCCGACGTCAAGCTCGACGTAGGCCGTGAACTGACTCGCGGCCTCGGCGCCGGCGCCAACCCGGATGTCGGCCGCAAGGCGGCCGAGGACCACCGCGAGGAGATCGAGGAGGTCCTCAAGGGGGCCGACATGGTCTTCGTGACCGCGGGCGAGGGCGGCGGCACCGGCACTGGTGGTGCCCCCGTCGTGGCGAACATCGCCCGCTCTCTCGGCGCCCTGACAATCGGCGTCGTCACCCGGCCGTTCACTTTTGAGGGACGTCGCAGGGCCAACCAGGCAGAGGACGGGATCGCGGGTCTGCGCGACGAGGTCGACACCCTCATCGTCATTCCCAACGACCGGCTTCTCTCCATCTCCGACCGCCAGGTGAGCGTGCTCGACGCGTTCAAGTCGGCGGACCAGGTGCTGCTCTCGGGCGTCCAGGGCATCACCGATCTCATCACCACCCCGGGCCTCATCAATCTCGACTTCGCCGACGTCAAGTCCGTGATGTCCGAGGCCGGGTCAGCACTCATGGGGATCGGCTCGGCACGCGGCGACGACCGCGCGGTGGCCGCTGCGGAAATGGCGATCTCCTCACCGCTCCTGGAAGCGTCGATCGACGGTGCCAGGGGCGTTCTGCTGTCCATCTCAGGTGGCTCCGACCTCGGTCTCTTCGAGATCAATGAGGCCGCCCAACTGGTGAGCGAGGCAGCGCACCCCGAGGCGAACATCATCTTCGGGGCCGTGATCGACGACGCGCTCGGCGACGAGGTGCGGGTCACCGTCATCGCCGCCGGTTTCGACGGCGGTCAGCCGCCTTCGAAGAAGGGCGAAAAGGCGCTCGGTTCGTCGTCCTCGACCTCCTCTTCCTCGTACAAGGAGGAGTCCACCTCCACGCCCAGCGCGGACACCGAGCCCGAGCGCCCTTCGTTCGGCGGCCTGGGCACGGTCGCACCCCGCGAGGAGGAGAAGCCCGCACGTGCCGAGCCCGCGCCCGTGAGCGAGGTCCCGCCGCCCCCGGCCAGCTCGCCGCAGGTGCCGCCGGCCCGTCCGTACCAGGACAGCCAGGCGGAGGAACTGGATGTGCCGGACTTTCTGAAGTGATAGGCCAGCAAGAGACGGTCAGCGGCGCGCACTTCGCTTTCACCGACAGGTGGGGCGGGGTGAGCGCCGCTCCGTATGAGGCGCTCAATCTCGGCGGCGCCGTCAGCGACGAGGCGGACGCCGTACGGACCAACCGCGCGCTGGCGGCGGGAGCACTGGGCCTCTCGCCCGACCGGGTGGTGTGGATGAATCAGGTGCACGGGCGCGACGTCGCCGTCGTGGAAGCGCCGTTCGAGGACGAGGCACCGCCCGTCGACGGCATCGTCACCGCCCGCCGCGGTCTCGCCCTCGCCGTGCTCACGGCCGACTGCACCCCCGTACTTCTCGCCGACCCGGTCGCCGGCGTCACCGGCGCAGCGCACGCGGGAAGGCCGGGAGTGGTCGCCGGGGTCGTGGGCGAGACGGTCGCCGTGATGACGAAGCTCGGCGCCGAGCCGGAGCGGATCATCGCCCGTACGGGGCCCGCCGTTTGCGGTCAGTGCTACGAGGTCCCGGAAACGATGCGGGCCGAGGTCGCGCGCGCCGTGCCCGAGACATACGCAACGACGCGTTGGGGAACTCCCGGCGTGGACATGGCCGCCGGAGTACGGGCCCAGCTCACTCAGGCGGGTGTCACAAGATGGGAACAGTCTTCCGTATGCACCCTGGAATCGAGTGATCACTTCTCGTACAGGCGGGACAACACCACTGGGAGGCTTGCGAGTTATGTCTGGATCGAGGGGAACTGAGCGGTGACGGCTGACATGGCACCCGACTCCCCCGAAGCGGCTCGCAAAGCGGAGCTGACCAAGAACCTCGCCCGGGTGGAGGAGCGCATCCAGAGCGCTTGTGTCGCGGCGGGGCGTAAGCGCGAGGACCTCACGCTCGTCGTCGTCACCAAGACCTACCCGGCCAGCGACGTCCGGCTGCTGGCCGAACTCGGGGTGCGGCACGTCGCGGAGAACCGCGACCAGGACGCGGCGCCGAAGGCGGCTGCCTGCGCCGACCTCCCGCTGGAGTGGCACTTCGTGGGCCAGCTCCAGACCAACAAGGCCCGTTCCGTCGCCGGTTATGCCGACTACGTGCACTCCGTCGACAGGCTCAGGCTCGTCACCGCGCTCTCGGCCGCCGCGCTGCGTACCGAGCGCGAACTCGGCTGCCTGGTGCAGGTCGCTTTTGACGCGGCGTCAGGAACGGTCGGCGAACGGGGCGGCACGGCGCCCGACGGTGTGACCGCTCTGGCCGAAGCGGTGGCCGGGGCCCAAGGGCTGCGCCTGGACGGCGTGATGACAGTGGCTCCGCTGACGGGCCCTTACGCGGGGAGGGCGGAAGAGGTATTCGAGCAACTGAGGGAAATCTCAACCGGCCTGCGAGCGGCGCATCCTGCTGCGAACATGGTCTCGGCAGGGATGAGCTCTGATCTCGAAGAGGCGGTGCGGGCCGGTGCGACACATGTGCGCGTCGGCAGCGCGGTACTCGGAGACCGACCCCGGCTCGGGTAACGTCGCCAAGCAAGTCGGACCACAGCAGAATATATGGTCATTTCCGCCGGGAAAGGCCGAGCGGAGAGACTGCGTGGATCCTGGGGCACCGGTGACGGTGACGGAGTCGATCCACCACAGAGCGGAGGACGCAGAGAATGGCCGGCGCTATGCGCAAGATGGCGGTCTACCTCGGCCTCGTGGAGGACGATGGGTACGACGGCCGGGGGTTCGACCCCGATGACGAGTTCGAGCCCGAGCCAGAGCCCGAACGGGACCGTCGGCGGTACCAGTCGGAACAGTCACACCATTCCCTTCAGAAGACCGATCCCCACGAACCCACTGACTCGGCACGGGTGGTTCACCCCCCGGCGCAGCGGGAACGGGAGCAGACGCCGCCCCCCGCGGTTGTTGCCGAAAGCGGACGAGCCGGGAGAATTGCTCCGGTGTCATCCATCACACCTGACCGTCAGAACGTGGAGAAGAGCGCGCCGGTGATCATGCCAAAGGTCGTGTCCGAGCGAGAGCCGTACCGCATCACCACGCTGCACCCACGGACGTACAACGAGGCCCGTACCATCGGGGAACACTTCCGTGAGGGCACTCCGGTGATCATGAATCTGACGGAGATGGACGACACCGATGCGAAGCGACTTGTCGACTTTGCGGCTGGTTTGGTCTTCGGTCTGCACGGCAGTATCGAGCGAGTGACGCAGAAGGTGTTCCTGCTGTCTCCTGCTAACGTCGATGTCACGGCGGAGGACAAGGCCCGCATCGCAGAGGGCGGGTTCTTCAACCAGAGCTGAGACGCAGGATCAAGGGAACAGGCCGCGAGGCCGCACGAGTACCCAGGGGAGAGGGACGCGCAGATGAGAACCGCACTGGACGTGGTCCAAGTCGCGCTGTACTGCTTCCTACTCGTGCTGATCTTCCGGCTGGTGATGGACTACGTCTTCCAGTTCGCCCGCTCATGGCAACCCGGCAAGGCGATGGTGGTCGTTCTAGAGGCGACCTACACTGTCACCGATCCGCCACTCAAGCTCTTGCGGCGGTTCATCCCGCCGTTGCGCTTCGGGGGCGTGGCGCTCGACCTGTCCTTCTTCGTGCTCATGATCATCGTCTACATCCTGATCAACGTCGTGGCCAGGCTGTGAACGATCGGAATGGTCTTGCCGATATGCCGACGACTTACGTTGAGGTGAAGAGATGCCACTGACCCCCGAGGACGTGCGGAACAAGCAGTTCACGACCGTCCGTCTCCGTGAAGGCTATGACGAGGACGAGGTCGATGCTTTCCTCGATGAGGTCGAAGCCGAACTGACCCGTCTGCTCAGGGAGAACGAAGACCTGCGAGCCAAGCTGGCCGCTGCCACACGCGCTGCCGCGCAGAACCAGCAACAGGGCGGCGGGATGCGAAAGCCACCTGAACCTCAGGATCGGCAGCAGCCTCCGCAGCAGCAACAAGGCGGGGCCCCTGTGCCCGCCGCCATATCAGGACCGCAGCCCGTGCCGCCGCAGCAGCAACAGCAGCAGCAGGGCATGGGTGGTCCGCCGCAGCTTCCTGGTGGACAGCCGGCGCTTCCCGCCGGCCCCGGCGGTCATGGTGGTCCTGGTGGCCCCGGTCCGCAGGGTGGTCCGATGGGCCCTGGTGGCCCTGGTGGCCCTGGTGGTCCCGGTCCGCAGCAGCAGCAGCAACAGGGCGGCCCCATGGGGGGTCCTGGCGGTCCCGGTGGTCCTGGTGGACCGCAGGGTGGCCCGCCGCAGATGCCAGGACAGAACAACGACAGCGCGGCGCGTGTGCTGTCCCTGGCGCAGCAGACCGCCGACCAGGCGATCGCGGAGGCCCGTTCAGAGGCCAACAAGATCGTGGGCGAGGCACGCAGCCGCGCCGAGGGTCTGGAGCGGGACGCGCGTGCCAAGGCCGACGCGTTGGAGCGGGACGCGCAGGAGAAGCACCGTGTGGCGATGGGCTCCCTGGAGTCCGCGCGCGCCACGCTGGAGCGCAAGGTCGAGGACCTGCGCGGTTTCGAGCGCGAGTACCGTACGCGGCTGAAGTCGTACCTGGAGAGCCAGCTGCGCCAGTTGGAGAACCAGGCGGACGACTCGCTGGCTCCGCCGCGTACGCCCGCGACCGCTTCGCTGCCGCCGTCGCCCTCCATGGCACCGGCGGGTGCGGGTGCTCCCGCCGGCGCGAGCAACGGTGGCGGTTCGATGGGCGGCCACCAGTCGATGGGCGGCAACGGGCACTCCATGGGTGCGCCCGCTCCCGCGCAGCACTCGCAGGGTGGGCCCTCCTATGGCGGGCAGCAGCAGATGTCGCCGGCCATGACGCAGCCGATGGCTCCCGTGAGGCCGCAGGGTGGGCCGCAGCCGGCTCAGCAGGCGCCTTCACCGATGCGGGGCTTCCTCATCGACGAGGACGACAGCTGATGCGCTGAGCGTCGCGAAAACGGGCCGGGCCCGAGAGCATTCAGCTCTCGGGCCCGGCCCGTTTTGTGCGGTCTGTCTCTCCCCCGGGGCGAGCCCGGGGGAGAGCGGGCTTCTTACTGCTTGCGCAGGTCGAAGGTCAGGGAGAGCGGCTCGTCGTGGAACGTGGGGGGCTCGGGGGTCGCCTGGGTGAAGGAGGTCGCCAGGACCTCTTCGGCGATCAGGGCCTCGTGTTCGACGAGGGCCAGCGCGACCTCCTCGTCCGCCGACTCCCAGCGCAGGGCGATGCGGTCGGCGACATCGAGGCCGGAGTTCTTACGGGCCTCCTGGATGAGCCGGATCGCGTCGCGGGCGAGGCCGGCGCGGCGCAGGTCCGGGGTGATCTCCAGGTCCAGGGCCACGGTCGCTCCCGGGTCGGAGGCCACGGACCAGCCCTCGCGCGGGGTTTCGGTGATGATGACCTCCTCGGGGGCGAGGGGGATCGTCTGGCCGTTGGCCTCGACCGTGGCGGAGCCCTCGCGGAGGGCGATGGACAGGGCAGCCGCGTCGGCCTCGGCGATGGCCTGGGCGACGGCCTGGGTGTCCTTGCCGAAACGGCGGCCCAGGGCACGGAAGTTGCCCTTCGCCGAGGTGTCCACGAGCGAGCCGCCCACCTCGGAGAGCGAGGCCAGTTCGGCGACGTTCAGCTCCTCGGTGATCTGGTCGCGCATCTCGGGGGAGAGGGTCTCGAAGCCCTGGGTGGCGATCAGTGCGCGGGACAGCGGCTGGCGGGTCTTGACGCCGGACTCCGCACGCGAGGCGCGGCCCAGTTCGACGAGGCGGCGCACCAGCAGCATGTCCTGGGACAGTTCGGGGTCGATCTTCTCCAGGTCGGCCTCGGGCCAGGCGGCGAGGTGGACCGAGTCGGGGGCGCCGGGGGTGACCGGCGCGACGAGGTCCTGCCAGACGCGCTCCGTGATGAACGGGGTGATCGGGGCCATCAGCTTGGTGACCGTCTCGATCACCTCGTGCAGCGTGCGCAGCGCGGCCGGGTCGCCCTGCCAGAAGCGGCGGCGGGAGCGGCGGACGTACCAGTTGGACAGGTCGTCGACGAACGTGGAGAGCAGCTTGCCCGCGCGCTGGGTGTCGTAGCCGTCCATGGCGATCGTCACCAGGTCGACCAGGGCGTGCAGTTCGCTGAGCAGCCAGCGGTCCAGCAGGGGGCGCTTGTGGGGTGCCGGGTCGGACTCGGAGGGTGCCCACTCGGACGTACGGGCGTAGAGGGCCTGGAAGGCGACGGTGTTCCAGAAGGTCAGCAGGGTCTTGCGGACGACTTCCTGGATGGTGCCGTGGCCCACGCGGCGGGCTGCCCAGGGGGAGCCGCCAGCGGCCATGAACCAGCGGACGGCGTCGGCGCCGTGCTGGTCCATGAGCGGGATGGGCTCCAGGGTGTTGCCCAGGTGCTTGGACATCTTGCGGCCGTCCTCGGCGAGGATGTGGCCGAGGCAGACGACGTTCTCGTAGGACGACTTGTCGAAGACGAGGGTGCCGACGGCCATCAGCGTGTAGAACCAGCCGCGGGTCTGGTCGATGGCCTCCGAGATGAACTGCGCGGGGTAGCGCTGCTCGAACAGCTCCTTGTTCTTGTACGGGTATCCCCACTGCGCGAAGGGCATCGAGCCCGAGTCGTACCAGGCGTCGATGACCTCGGGGACGCGGTGTGCCTCCTGCTGGCAGCCCGGGGTGGGGCAGGGGAAGGTGACCGCGTCGATGTAGGGGCGGTGCGGGTCGAGGCCCGACTGGTCGGTGCCGGTCAGCTCGCCCAGCTCGGCCAGGGAGCCGACGCAGGTGAGGTGCTCGTCCTGGCAGCGCCAGATGGGCAGCGGGGTGCCCCAGTAGCGGTTGCGGCTCAGCGCCCAGTCGACGTTGTTGTCGAGCCAGTCGCCGAAGCGGCCCCGCTTGACGGAGTCGGGGAACCAGTTGGTCGCCTCGTTCTCCCGCAGGAGGGCGTCCTTGATCTGGGTCGTGCGGATGTACCAGGAGGGCTGTGCGTAGTAGAGCAGCGGCGTGTGGCAGCGCCAGCAGTGCGGGTAGCTGTGCTCGTACTCGACGTGCGCGAACAGGAGTCCGCGCGCCTCCAGCTCTGCGACCAGGTCCTCGTCGGCCTTCTTGAAGAACTGGCCGCCGATGAGCGGCAGTTCGGGCTCGAAGGTGCCGTCGGCGCGCACCGGGTTCACGACGGGCAGGCCGTACGCGCGGCAGGTGCGCATGTCGTCCTCGCCGAAGGCGGGGGACTGGTGGACCAGGCCCGTGCCGTCCTCGGTCGTGACGTAGTCGGCGTTGACGACGAAGTGGGCGTCCGGGATCTCGACCAGGTCGAAGGGACGGCGGTACGACCACCGCTCCAGCTCGGCGCCGGTGAAGCGCTGCCCGGTGGCCTCCCAGCCTTCGCCGAGGGCGCTTTCGAGCAGGGCTTCGGCGACGACGAGCTTCTCGGTGCCGTCCGTCGCGACGACGTAGGTGACCTCCGGGTGCGCCGCGACCGCGGTGTTGGACACCAGGGTCCACGGGGTCGTCGTCCACACCAGCAGGGACGCCTCGCCGGCCAGCGGGCCCGAGGTGAGGGGGAGGCGGACGTAGACGGAGGGGTCGACGACCGTTTCGTAGCCCTGCGCGAGTTCGTGGTCGGACAGGCCGGTGCCGCAGCGGGGGCACCAGGGGGCGACGCGGTGGTCCTGGGCGAGGAGTCCCTTGTCGAAGATCTGCTTCAGGGACCACCAGACCGATTCGATGTACTCGGGGTTCATCGTGCGGTAGGCGTCGTCGAGGTCGACCCAGTACCCCATGCGCGTCGTCAGCTCGGCGAAGGCGTCGGTGTGCCGGGTCACCGACTCGCGGCACTTGGCGTTGAACTCCGCGATGCCGTAGTCCTCGATGTCCTGCTTGCCGTTGAAGCCCAGCTCCTTCTCGACGGCCAGCTCGACGGGGAGCCCGTGGCAGTCCCAGCCCGCCTTACGGGCCACGTGATAGCCGCGCATGGTGCGGAAGCGGGGGAAGACGTCCTTGAAGACGCGGGCCTCGATGTGGTGCGCGCCCGGCATGCCGTTGGCTGTCGGGGGGCCTTCGTAGAACACCCACTCAGGGCGGCCCTCGGACTGTTCGAGACTGCGGGCGAAAACCTTGCTCTCGCTCCAGAAGCCGAGGACAGCGCGTTCCAGCGCTGGCAGGTCGACCTGTGCGGGCACCTGGTTGTATTGCATCGTCGGGACTTCCTCCGGCGGACCGTTGTGAAGAGGCGCTGACGTCGTCTCTTCGTCTTCCGTCGGAGGGACGAGTGCTTCTGCCTGCCGGCAGCGGACCCGCGGTACCACCCTCCTTGGCAGTGGGCCGTGCCCACCGCCCCCTCATTGAGGTAGCGCTGCCGGGTCTACTCGCTCCGGGGAGCTTTCTTCCGGCGGCTCCGGGGTGATCTTCACGCCGCGCTCGCCCCCGGGCTCTCACCGCCCCCGGGTCGCTCATGGCCGCTCACGGACGTTACTCGTCCCCTTCAACGCCTCTCGCCGCCCCCCAGTGTACGGGGCGGCGCGCGAGGCGGCCGAGCGGTTTTCGAGCCGCCGCGCGGGGCACAACGCTTGCAGATCGGCGTGCCCCGTTGCCGTGCGCTTGAAGTCGATTTATCGTTCCGGACACGTTTCGCGAGCAAGATCACAAAATCTGAAGGGGCCGCGGTCATGGTGGCGGAAGAGAGCGCCGCGAAGAAGACGGCAGCGAAGAAGACCACACACAAGGCCGCGGCAGCGAAGAAGACCACCTCTGCGGCCGGGACGTCAGCCCCCGGGGAGGCGGAGGCACCGGCGAAGAAGGCGGCGAAGAAGGAGCCGGCCAAGAAGGCGGCAGCGAAGAAGGCCCCGGCCAAGAAGGCCGGGGCGAAGAAGTCAGCGGCGAAGGCGTCGGCGGAGAACGCGGCGCCCGCGTCCGAGGACGCAGCGAAGACGACGGGAGCCAACACGGTGGCTGCGAAGAAGACTCCGGAGGCGACACAGGCCGAGGCCGTGCCCCCGGCGCGGGCGGCCGATGGCCAGATGCCCCCGGGGGAGCTGGCCGTACGTCCCGGTGAGGACCCCTGGACCCCTCAGGAGGTCGAGGAGGCGCGGGAGGGGCTGCGCGGTGAAGTGGTGCGACTGCGCCAGGAGATCACGGCCTCCGAGGAGGCACTGACCGGTCTGATGCGGGATTCGGGGGACGGCGCGGGGGACGACGACGCGGACACGGGAACCAAGAACGTCACGCGCGAGCACGAGATGTCCCTGGCGGCCAACGCGCGCGAGATGCTGTACCAGACGGAACGCGCCCTGGAGCGGCTGGACGCGGGAACGTACGGGCTCTGTGAGAACTGTGGCAAGCCGATCGGGAAGGCCAGGATGCAGGCGTTTCCCCGGGCGACGCTGTGCGTGGAGTGCAAGCAGAAGCAGGAGCGCCGCTGACCGTGCTCGTACGTCTGTGTCGTACCCTCAACACGTGACAGAGGTGGAACGGCCCAGCGGAGCACCCGGTGAGAGCGCGGAGGGTGCGGACGGCACGGACGAGGGGCAGCAGGGGGAGACACCGGAGCAGGCGAAGCGCACACGTCGTATCGGTGTGCTGATCCTGGTCGCGGGGTTCGCCTTCGCGCTGGACCTGATCAGCAAGCTGATCATCGTGGCCGAGCTGGAGAACCACGCGCCGATCGACCTGATCGGTTCGTGGCTCCGGCTGCGCGTGATCCGTAACGCGGGCGCCGCCTTCGGTATCGGTGAGGCGCTGACGATTCTGCTGACGGCGATCGCCGTCACGGTCGTCGTCGTGATCGCGCGGATCGCGCGGAAGCTCTACAGCACGCCATGGGCGATCGCGCTCGGGCTGCTGCTGGGGGGCGCGTGCGGCAATCTGACGGACCGGATCTTCCGTTCGCCCGGTGTCTTCCAGGGCGCCGTCGTCGACTTCATCGCACCCAAGGGGTTCGCCGTCTTCAACCTGGCGGACTCCGCCATCGTGTGCGGCGGCATCCTGATCGTGCTGCTGTCCTTCCGGGGCCTCGACCCCGACGGGACCGTTCACCGGGACTGAGCGCCCGGCTCCGGCACGTGGACGCTGACGCGGTAGGAGCCGCCCGCCCCTTTGCCGTGGCCGGTGACCTCGACGCGGGTGCCGCCCTTGAAGGTGTGGCTCTCGCCTGGTGCGAAGGGCGCGTCGGACAGTTCGGCCAGCTCGGTCGGCAGGCGGTCGGCGCAGCCTGCGCCTCCGGCGCTGTGGGGGCGTGAGTCGACGACGCGGACCGGGCCCTCGCCCGTGGGCACGCGCGAGTCGACCCTGTACAGGAGGACGCCCTCGGCGCAGATGTCCCGGTCGAGTCCTGAGCGGGTGCGTGCCTCGGCGACGATCGCGCTGTGGCGTCCCGTACGGATGACGGTGATGCCGGCGCCGGGGGAGCTGACCGGGGCGAGGGTGTGTTCGGTCGTGCCGGGCGTGGTCACGCAGCCGACGCGCGAGGGTGTGAGCCAGCCGAACTTCCACTTGTGCCAGCCGAGCAGGTCCGAGATGCCGGCCATGCTCATGGTGTCCCAGCCGCCCGCGTACTCGACCGAGGCGCCCCCGGCGACGTTGTAGAGGTCCGGAAGCCCGTAGAGGTGGTTGGCCTCGTGGACGAAGTTGCCGCGCTGCCAGAGTGCCGAGTCGTCGGCGCGGCCGAATATCAGCGCGGCCCCGTTGACATGGGCGCCGCCGGCGCGGAGGCCGCCGAAGGTGTGGGCCTGGGAGACGGTCGGGGGAGCGGGGACGTTCGAGTCGGCGACGACGAACACGAGATCGGCGCCGCCCACGTCGGCGCCCTGGGCCTCCGCCGCCTTCAGCGCGTCCCGGACATAACCGCTCATGAGGTTGGTGGGGATGCCGCGGGTTATGCCGTAGGAGGACCACGGCCGCGGCATGCGTATCCACTCGCGGGTGGTGCTGGTCTCCAGGCGGTACTTGCCGAAGGAGGCGCGGTCGAGGAAGCGGTCGCCGTATCCCGTGAAGAAGCCTGCGCGGCGGGCCGCCGGGGTGGCGGCGGGCAGGTCGCTGAAGTCGACCATGAGCATGAGGGCGCGTTTGTTGCCCTGAGGGCGAACGTAGGCCGGGTTGAGCGGGCCCTCGTCGGTGCCGGGGCCCGGCGCTATGGCGCAGGGGCCCGATATGCCTTCCGCCACAGCCGTGTTGACGGGCGTGAGCGTGAGCGCCGCCGTGGTGAGGGCCGTCGCGAGGGCGAGTGCCGGGCGGTGCCTGACGCGGCGGCGGGCGTGTGTGCGGTCGAGAGGGCGCCTGTGGTGCCGGGCGGGGGCCTGAGATGTCCTTCGCGGCGTCATGCTCGGTTCCCTCCGGTTCCCTCGCTCTCCCCCGGACGTAGTCACACCGTCGGGCGGGGAAGGGGGGCGCCGCACCCCGGGGTGGGCCGCGCGGGTGAGGCGGGAGGGCGGCTGTCCGGCATACTCGATCAGGTGAGCACGCTTCCTGAGACACGCACCCTGCCCGTACCGGACGGCCTCGAAGGTGAGCGCGTCGATGCCGCGCTCGCCCGGATGTTCGGTTTTTCACGTACGAAGGCGGCCGAGCTGGCCGCGGGCGGGAAGGTGTTGCTGGACGGGGCCCCCGCCGGCAAGTCCGACCGGGTCCAGGGCGGTCTGTGGATCGAGGTCGAGATGCCTCCAGGACCGCAGCCCGTGCAGATCGTCGCCGAGCCCGTCGAGGGGATGGAGATCATCCACGACGACGACGACATCGTCGTGATCGACAAGCCGGTCGGCGTCGCGGCGCACCCCAGTCCCGGCTGGAGCGGTACGACCGTCATCGGCGGTCTCGCCGCCGCCGGATACCGGATCTCCACCTCGGGCGCCGCCGAGCGCCAGGGCATCGTGCACCGGCTGGACGTCGGTACCTCGGGGCTGATGGTCGTGGCCAAGTCCGAGCGCGCGTACACGCTGCTCAAGCGGCAGTTCAAGGAGCGCGTCGTCGACAAGCGCTACCACGCGCTCGTCCAGGGGCACCCGGACCCGCTCAGCGGCACCATCGACGCGCCCATCGGGCGGCATCCGCAGCACGACTACAAGTGGGCCGTCGTCGCGGAGGGCAAGCCGTCGGTGACGCACTACGACCTGATCGAGGCGTTCCGCGCCGCCAGCCTGCTGGACGTGAAGCTGGAGACGGGGCGTACGCACCAGATCCGCGTGCACATGGCGGCGCACCGGCACCCCTGTGTGGGTGACCTCACATACGGGGCCGACCCGACGCTGGGCAAGCGGCTCATGCTGGAGCGGCAGTGGCTGCACGCGGTACGGCTCGGCTTCGAGCACCCGTCCGACGGGCAGTGGGTCGAGTACGAGAGCGGCTATCCCGCCGACCTTCAGGTGGCGCTGGACAGGGTGCGGGCGGAGAGCGCCTGATCCATGGACCAGCTCGCCCTCTTCTTCGCACTGCTGCTGGCCGCCGTCGTCATGGTCCCCGTCGGGGACAAGATCGGGCTGCCCTCGCCCGTGCTGATGACGATCTTCGGCGGCGTGCTGGCCCTCATCCCGACCATCCCGAATGTCTCGCTCCCGCCGGAGTACATCCTTCCGCTCGTACTGCCGCCGCTGATCTACGCGGCGGCGCAGCGCACGTCCTGGCGGCAGTTCGCGGCGAACAAGCGGCCGATCTTCCTGATGGCGGTCGCGCTGGTCTTCGTGACGACCGCCTGTGTCGCGGCCGTCGCCAACGCGCTGGTGCCGGGGCTCGGGATCGCCGGGGCCGTGGCGCTGGGCGCGCTGGTCGCGCCGCCCGACCCGGTCGCGGCGACCGCCGTCGCGGGCAACGTCGGACTGCCGCGGCGGCTCGTCTCCGCGCTGGAGGGCGAGGGCCTGTTCAACGACGTGACCGCGATCACCCTCTACCACGTGGCCATCGCAGCCGCCGTGACCGGCACCTTCTCGCTGCCCGTCGCCGCGGGTGAGCTGGTGCTCTCCGGGGTCGTCGCCGTCGCCGTCGGGCTCGCGCTCGGGTGGGGGGCCAGCAAGCTGCTGGGGTACCTCGGCGACGCGACGCTCCAGACCGGGCTGACGCTGCTGGTGCCGTTCGCCTCGTATGTGCTCGCCGAGGAGCTGAAGGGTTCTGGCGTGCTCGCCGTGCTGACCACGGCGCTCTACCTCTCCTCCAGCAAGGCCGTGGACGCGGACGACGTACAGGGGCGGCTCGCGGGACAGACGTTCTGGTCGATCGTGGACACGCTCGTCACCGGTGTCGCCTTCGGGCTGATCGGGCTCGAACTGCACACCATCGTCGGCACCATGCGCGAGGACTGGCACCAACTGCTGCCGGCGGCGCTGGCTGTGGTCGCCGTCGTCGTGATCCTCCGGCTGCTGTGGCTGCTGCCCGCCGCGTGGCTGGCGCAGCGGCTGCACAGGCTGAAGGACGTGGACGAGGACATTCCGCGCAACTGGCGCGAGACCGTGGTCGTGTGGTGGTCCGGGATGCGCGGGGTGGCCTCGGTCGCGCTGGCGCTCGCCGTACCGCTGTCCGTCGACCCGGGAGCCGGAGGCGGCGCCTTTCCGGGCCGGGACGCGATCATCTTCATCGCGTTCGCCGTCGTCATAGTGACGCTCATCTTCCAGGGGCTCACCCTGCCGTGGCTCGTACGGCGGCTGAAGGTGCGTGCCGACAGCGCGGTGGAACGGGAGCTGGAGCGCCAGCTCGCCATCCGGGTCGCCAAGGCGTCGCGGCGCAGGCTGAGGGAGATCGAGGAGGTCGAGGACCTTCCCGAGGAGGTCTCCGAAGCGCTGGCGCGGCGCGCGTGGGACGTCAGCGTGCGGATCTCGCCGGAGATCGTCGACGAGGAACGGCGTGCAGCGCACGTACAGCGCGTTGCCCGGCTGAAGAAGATGCGTGAGCTGCAGGGCGAGCTGCTCTCCGCCGCGCGGCACGAGGTGCTGGCGGCGCGCGGCGAGGCGGGCATCGACCCCGAGGTCGTCGACCGGGTGCTCCACCAGCTCGACCTGCGCAGCTACCGGGGCACGTGAACAGGCCGCCCCGGTGGCCAGGGGCCACCGGGGGAGACCTCCGGCAGCCCCGGTCCTGGTGCCTCCTCAGAGGTGCTTGTCGGGGCGGGTGACGCGGATTCCGGGGAGCGCTTCGGGGTGGTGGGTCCTGAGCCAGTCGAGAAGCTGCTCGCGGACGGCGCAGCGCAGCGTCCACAGGTCGTCGGAGGTGCGGGCCGTCATCGCGGCGCGTACCTCGATGGTGGTGGGTGTGGTGTCCGTGACGACGAGGCTCCAGCTGCGGCCGTCCCACTCGTCGCTGGCACGCACCAGTTCCTCGGTCTTGTTACGCAGCTCGGCGACGGGCGCGGCGTGGTCGAGCTGGAGGTAGACCGTGCCGGTCTGCTGGGGGCCGCCGCGTGACCAGTTCTCGAAGGGCTTGCTGGTGAAGTACGAGACCGGCATGGTGATGCGGCGCTCGTCCCAGGTGAGCAGGACGAGGTAGGAGACGGTGATCTCGTCGACCGTTCCCATCTCGCCGTCCACGACGACCTCGTCCCCGATCCGCACCATGTCGCCGAAGGCGATCGAGAGCCCGGCGAAGAGGTTGCCCAGCGTGGACTGGGCGGCGATACCGGCGACGATGCCGAGTACACCGGCCGAGGCCAGCATGGAGGTGCCGAACGTCTTCATGCCGGGGAACTGGAGCAGCACGGCCGCGACGGCGATCACCGTGACGACGGCGGTGACCAGGCGCTGGATCAGCGTGAGCTGGGTCCGTACGCGCCTGCCGCGTGCGGCGTCGTGGGTGGTGCCCGCGAACCGTGTGGCGATCGTCTCCGTTATGGCCGCGACGATTCTCAGGATGAGCCAGGCCGTGGCCCCGATCAGGATGATCGTCAGCCACAGGTTGACGCCGTCCCTGTGGTCCTTGGCCAGGTGTGTGTTGTCGAAGAATGCGCTGACCAGCGCCACGAACAGCAGGGCCTGGAGCGGTACGCGCCAGCGCCGCAGGAGGCCCCACATCGGGGTTTCGGGGTGCCGTGTGTCGAGGCGGACCAGCAGCCGGTCGACGGCCCAGGCGAGGACGTACGCCAGCACGATCGCGCCACCGAAGACGATGACGGGTCGTAGCACGTTCTCCATGGTCGTCTTTCTCCTCGGGGACGGGATGCCGCACGCCCGCCCACCTGGGCGGTCGTGCGGTGGCCGTGTGACGGCCACCGCTGACCGTACCTGGCACCATGTGGGGGAACCGGCTTCAGGCGCTTACCCGAGGCCCTTTGTGAAGGATGTGACACCTGTGGCAGCGGCACCGATCATTCTGTTCCACTCCGTGTACGGCCTGACGCCGGACGTGCACGCGGCGGCCGGGCGGCTGCGTGCCGCGGGGCACGAGGTGCACACTCCGGACCTCTTCGACGGGCGCACGCCGGCCACCGTGGAGGAGGGCAGGGACCTGAAGGACGCGATCGGCAGGGACGCGCTGCTCAAGGCGGCCGTCACGGCCTCGGCCCCGTTCGCCGCGCAGGGTCCCGTCTACGCGGGCTTCTCGCTCGGCGGCTCGATCGCGCAGAACCTCGCCCTGGCGGACGAGAAGGCACGCGGGCTGCTCCTTCTGCACGGCACCTCGGACATCGCCGATGACGCCTCCGTCGACGAGCTGCCCGTACAGCTGCACGTCGCCGACCCCGACCCGTTCGAGTCGCACGACTGGTTGAACGCGTGGTACCTGCGCATGCGGCGCGCGGGCGCCGATGTCGAGGTGCACCACTATCCGGGAGCCGGGCACCTGTACACGCACGCACAGCTGGACGACTACGACGAGGAAGCGGCCGAGCGCACCTGGCACACGGCGCTCGCGTTCCTGGAGAGCCTGTAGAGCGTTCCCGGCGACCGGCAGGGCGCCTTTTCGCGGGGCGGGGGAACGCCCTCGCCGACCAGTAGGACGTCATTTGCGAGCCTGTAGCGCGTCGTCTTTCCTGAGAGCCAGTAGGACGCCGTTCCTGTCGGTGCGCTGGGAGCCGGCGGCTCAGCGTGAGCAGCGGCCGATGACGCGGTCCGTCTTCGGGGCACAGATGTAGACGCGGTCGGCGCTGTTGTGGCTCACGTAGCGGCCCGCGCACTGGTTGGATCCTGTGAGTCCGTTCTTGGAGCACCAGGCCGCGGCCCGGTGGCCGTCGGGGAAGCCGTGGGGCGACACCGAGTGGTAGAACATCCAGTAGCCGGGGCGCAGAGAGGCGAACTTGTCGCTGTCCACATAGCGCACCGCGTCCGTCTTGGCGTTCAGCGCCGCACTCATCTTGTCGCGGGCTTCCGTGCCCTCGCTCTTGGCGACCGAACCGAGCTGCGCCACCCAGGAGTTGGCGAGGCCGATGCCGGGCCTCGCGGTGCCGTTGCCCGGGCCCTTCGTGGGCTGTGAGGGCCCCTTCGTCGGCTTCCCGTCGTTCCCGGGGGAGGCGGAGGAGCCGGGGGAGGCCGGGGCGGAAGTGGCGGGCCCCGCCGAGCCGTCGGCCGCGTCGCCCGTGTCGTCACCCGTGTCGCCGCCGGGGCGCGTCAGCGCGTAGGCGCCGCCCGCGATCAGTGCGGCGACCACGACGACGCCCACGGCGGTGAGTGCCGTACGCCCACGCCGTTTCCCGGGCCCGTCGCCACCTGGCGCCCCGTCGCCTCCCGCTGTTCCGTCGCCTCCCGCTGTTCCGGCGCCGTGCGGCGGTCCGAACGCGGGGTGCGCCTGGCCCTGCGGGGGCGTGCCGGGCTGGAGTTGGCCGTGCGGCGGTGTGCCGGACTGGCGGTGGCCGGGCAGGGCAGGGCCGGCCTGGGACGTTGTGGGGGCCGTGTGGAGCCCCTGAGCGCTCATGTCGACCCGTGTGGGCGTGGCGGGCGCGACAGCGCGGCCTTCCGCCACGTCCGCCAGCATGCGGCTCAGCTCCTCGGCACCGGGCCGCACGGTGGTGTCCCGTACGAGTACGGCCTCCAGGACGGGGGCCAGGGCGCCGCTGCGTACGGGGGGCGGAACGGGGTCGTCCAGTACGGCGGCGAGCGTCGCCAGCGTCGTCGTACGGCGTAGCGGGCTGCGGCCCTCGGTGCACACGTACAGGGTCATGGCCAGTGACCACAGGTCGCTGGCCGGGTCGTCGTCGCTGCTCCTGATGCGCTCGGGCGCGATGTACTCGGGGGAGCCGAGGAACTCTCCGGTCGCCGTGACGCTGGCCGAGCCCTGGAGGGCCGCGATGCCGAAGTCGGTGAGGACGGCCGAACCGTCCTCGCGCAGCAGCACGTTGGCCGGCTTGACGTCCCTGTGCTGGATTCCTGCCGCATGCGAGGTGCGCAGCGCTCCCAGTACCTCAAGGCCCATGCGTGCGGCCTCTCGCGGCTCCAACGGGCGCTCTTCCAGGCGTGCTTCGAGCGAGCCGGGGACCAGCTCCATCACCAGCCACGGATAGGGGCCCTCGTCCACGATGTGGTGGATCGTCACCACATGCGGGTGGCTGAGCCTGGCCAGGGCGCGTGCCTCGCGCAGGACGCGCTCGCGCAGCGCCCGCCTGCCCTGGGAGTCCTGCCGCCGGGGATCGCCCCACCCCGGTTCGCCCGGGGCTGGTTCCTCGCCTTCGGCCAGTGGCGGCCGTACTTCCTTGATGGCCACCTCGCGGTGCAGCGCGGTGTCGCGCGCCCGCCATACCGTGCCCATGCCGCCCGCACCGAGTTTTTCCAGCAGCTCGAAACGGCCGTCGATGATCTGTCCGCGCTCTCCGCGTGCTCCCTGTGTGCCCCCAGCCATGGGGGTCAGCGTACGGGCTGGCCCGTACCGCGGCAGCGGTGACCGCCGGCCCCCGCCGTACGAGGGGCACGGGCGGCGGGGGGCGGCGGTGCCTGCGGTGCGCGGCAACGGGCAGGCCACGAAGGGGAAGTGGCCTGCCCGTGGCGCGTCGGTCACCGCGTGACCGCTACATGTTCGCCTTCTCTACTTCTTCTCTTCCTTCTTCTCCTCCGGCTCGCCGCCCGACTTCAGGTCGACGCCCATCTTCTTCAGCTCGGCCGGGAGGTTCTGCGGTTCGACCTTCTTGCCGTCGATCTTGACGGTGGGCGTGCTCTGGACCTCGGCGCCCTTGAAGCTGGAGATCATGTCTTTGGCCCACTTGTCGTACTTGCTGCTCTTGACGGCCTTCTCGAAGGTCTTGTTGTTCTTCAGCTCGGGGACCTCGTCCGCGACCTTCAGCAGGTACTTGTTGTCGGCGAACTTGTCCTCCTGCTCCGCCGGGTGGAACTCCTTCGAGTACAGGGTCTCGTGGTACTCCGTGAACGCCTTCAGGCTCACGGCCTTCGCCGCGCCCAGTGCACGGGTGGCGTTCTTGGAGCCCTCGCCGCCCATGTTGTCGTCGATGATCGAGCCGAAGTGCAGGCGCAGCTTGTACTTGCCGTCGTCGGCGCCCTGCTTGAGCGTCTCGCCCATGGTCTGCTCCAGCTGTGCGCACGCCGGGCAGCGCAGGTCCTCGTAGAGGTCGATCGTCTTCTTGGCCTTGGCACCGCCGGCCGTGACGGCCATGTCGGTTCCGCTGGAGTCCTTGTCGTTCATGCCGGCGACGAAGACGGTGATACCGGCGACGACGGCGAGCACCGCCACCACCGACGCCGCGACGACGAGCTGCCGCCGGGTCTTCTCCTTCTTCGCCTGCTTCTCCCGCTCGACACGCAGCCTCTCGCGGGCCACGCGCTTGGCTTCCTGGCTGTTGCGCTTGCTCATGACGTTTCTTCTCCGTGTGTACGTACGCGAATGCGGACCGTGTTCAAAGCCGCTCAGGCGGCGAGTACGGGCGGACCGCGGCGCGCTACGGAGTGGGTGAGCAGCGGCAGTGCGAGGGGTGTACGGGCGTCCGCCGTGCGCGGCATACGGGCGGGGATCACGCGCTGGCCCGCCGTACGGCAGACCGCGACCGCGAGGCGGAGCGGGCGGAAGGCGGTCGCGGCGACCGCGCGCATCAGCCGGGCCACGGCGGCCTCGCCCCGCCGCAGCCAGAAGGCCGCCAGCAGGCCGACGCCTATGTGCGCGGCGAGCAGCACCCAGGGGACAGCGGGTCCCGCCGTGCCGTCGGTGCCCAGCGGCAGGGCGCCGCCCCCTCCGCCGCCGGTCGCCATCCGCGCCAGCGGGGTACCCACGCTGCCGCCGCCGCACAGCAGGTCGAAGCCGACCGAGCGCAGGGGCCCGGCGACGGGGCCGCCCGCCTGCCCGTAACAGGCGTGCTGGCCCGTGGTGAAGACCGTGTCGGCCGCCAGCTCCAGCGGGATCAGCAGCGAGGCGATACGCCCGAAACCGCGCTCACGGCCCGCGAGGGCGAAGGCCAGCAGGAAGACGCCGGCCGAGACGGCGAGCAGCGGGGTGAGGGGCACGGGGGAGCCGGAGAGCAGCACATGGGCGCCGGCGGACAGTGTGACGCAGAGCGCGGTGAAGACCGCAGCCCGTGCTGTCCGTATGCCTGCCGCTCCCATGTCCATCGCCGCCCGAGTCTGCCACGGGATCACATAAGTGGTCCCTAAAGGGTGGGCACTCTCTGCTGTCCACTCCGTACGGTGCGCGCTTGTGCGGTACGGCCGGGCTCGGAGGCGCCTCTGTATCCGGGGCGCCCCCAGGCGCCGACTGCTCCGGCGCTGCGCTCTCCGGTGCTGCGCGAAGAGAGTGCCCCTGGTGGTGCTCTCCCGGCCGCCCTGTCCCGTTGTGGCTTGGCGCGTAGTTCCCCGCGCCCCTTTGGGGCGCCGTTGGCTAGACGCCCCGGATGCGGCCGTTGCGGAAGAGGTCGACGAAGATCTGGTGGTCGCGGCGGGCCGTGGCTCCGTAGTCGTGTGCGAAGTCCACCAGCATGGTGGTGAAGCCCTCCTCGTCGGCCCCGATGACCTCGTCGATGGCGCGCTCCGTGGAGAACGGCACCAGGCTGTGCCCCGACTCGGCCTCGTCCGCCGCCGCGTGCATGGCCGCCGTCGCGCGGCCCAGGTCGGCTGTGACCTGCGCGATCTCGGCCGGGTCAGCCAGATCCGACCAGTCCAGGTCGACGGCGTACGGGGAGACCTCGGCCACCAGTTGTCCGGAGCCGTTCAGCTCGGTCCAGCCCAGCCACGGGTCGGCGTGCGCCTGGAGCGCGCGCTGCGAGATCACCGTGCGGTGGCCCTCGTGCTGGAAGTAGTCGCGTACGGCACGGTCGGTGATGTGCTGGGAGACGGCCGGTGTCTGGGCCTGCTTCATGTAGATCACGAGGTCGTTCTCCAGCGCGTCGCTGTGCCCCTCCAGCAGGATGTTGTACGAGGGCAGGCCCGCGCTGCCGATGCCGATGCCCCTGCGGCCGACCACGTCCTTGACCCGGTGCGCTCCGGGCCGGTCGCGTGCCTCGCCGTGCGGGAGCGTCTCCAGATACGCGTCGAAGGCGTCCAGCACGGTCGCGCGGGTGTCCTTGTCCAGCTCGATCGCGCCGCCGCCCGGGGTGAACCTCCGCTCCCAGTCGCGGATCTCGGTCATCGTGCCCAGCAGCCCGAAGCGGGTGTTGGCGCGGGCGTCGCGCAGCGCGTCCAGTACGGGGCCCCGCGCGGTGTCCAGGGTGAGTGCGGGGGGCTCGTTCTCGGGGGCGCCCGAGGCGAGCGCCCGTATCCGCTCGCGGTAGGCCGTGGCGTACGTCGTCACCAGGGTGGTGATCTGCGCGTCGCTGAACGCCTTGCTGTACCCGAGGAGCGCCACGGAGGCGGCGAAGCGCTTGAGGTCCCAGGTGAAGGGGCCCACGTACGCCTCGTCGAAGTCGTTGACGTTGAAGAGCAGGCGGCCGTTGGCGTTCATGTAGGTGCCGAAGTTCTCGGCGTGCAGATCGCCGTGCATCCAGACGCGGCTGGTGCGCTCGTTCTGGAACGGGCCCTCGTTCCGCTCGCCGTCCAGGTCGGCGTAGAAGAGGCAGGCTGTGCCCCGGTAGAAGGCGAAGGCCGAGGCCGCCATCTTGCGGAACTTCGTCTGGAAGGCGGTGGGGTCGGCCTGCAGAAGGGTGCCGAAGGCCGTGTCGAAGACCTCCAGGATCTGCTCGCCGCGTTCTTCTGTCGTGCCCGCCTTGATCATGGGTGCGCTCCGGTGTGCGGTTCGGTTCGTACGGAGGGGCCAACGTGTACGGGTCCAGGGTGGTGCCCGGGGCGCGGGGATTGTCAGTGGCGGGTCGTAGACTCCTCACTCGCCCCAGAAGCCCGTGCCCGGAGGTGGCCTTCGTCGTGAGTGAGCAGCCCTTCACGCATCTGCATGTGCACACGCAGTATTCGCTGCTGGACGGGGCCGCCCGCCTCAAGGACATGTTCAACGCCTGTAACGAGATGGGCATGTCCCATATCGCGATGACCGACCACGGGAACCTCCACGGGGCGTACGACTTCTTCCATTCCGCGAAGGCCGCCGGGGTCACACCGGTCATCGGGATCGAGGCGTATCTGGCGCCCGACCACCGCAGGAACACCCGCCCGGTCAAGTGGGGCACCCCGCACCAGAAGCGCGACGACGTCTCCGGCAACGGCGCCTACACCCACATGACGATGTGGGCGCGGAACTCGACGGGGCTGCACAACCTGTTCAGGGCCCAGTCCCGGGCGAGCCTGGAGGGCTTCTTCCGCAAGCCCCGTATGGACCGCGAGCTGCTCGCTGAGTACGCGGACGGGCTGATGGCGACGACCGGCTGCCCCTCGGGCGAGGTCAGCACGAAGATCCGGCTGGACATGGAGGACGAGGCCCTCCAGGCGGCGGGGGAGTACCAGGACATCTTCGGCAAGGAGAACTTCTTCGTCGAGCTGATGGACCACGACATCCAGATCGACAAGCGGGCGCGTGCCGGCCTGGAGCGGATCGCGCGCAAGATCAACGCCCCGTTCGTGGTCACCAACGACTCGCACTACACGTACGCGAGCGAGTCGGCAGCGCACGACACCCTGCTGTGCATCCAGACGGGCAGCAACCTCTCCGACCCCGACCGCTTCAGCTTCGACGGCTCCGGCTACTACCTCAAGTCCGCGGCCGAGATGTACGCCATCGACTCCTCGGACGCGTGGCAGGAGGGCTGCCGCAACACGCAGCTCCTCGTCGCGCAGCGCGTCGAGACCGAGGGCATGTTCGAGCCGAAGAACCTGATGCCGAAGTTCGACGTCCCCGAGGGGTTCGACGAGGTGTCGTGGTTCCGCGAGGAGGTGCGCCGCGGCATGGCGCGCCGCTACCCCGGCGGCGTCCCGCAGGACCGCCAGGAGCTGGCGGACTACGAGATGAAGGTCATCATCGACATGGGCTTCCCGGGGTACTTCCTCGTGGTCGCCGACTTCATCAACTGGGCCAAGGACAACGGCATCGCGGTGGGTCCGGGCCGTGGTTCTGCGGCGGGCTCGATCGTGTCGTACGCGATGGGCATCACCGACCTCGACCCGGTCGTGCACGGGCTGATCTTCGAGCGGTTCCTCAACCCCGAGCGCATCTCCATGCCGGACGTCGACATCGACTTCGACGAGCGCAGGCGCGGTGACGTGATCCGCTACGTCACGGACAAGTACGGATCCGACAAGGTCGCCATGATCGGCACCTACGGCACCATCAAGGCCAAGGCCGCGATCAAGGACGCCTCCCGCGTGCTGGGTTACCCGTACGCGATGGGTGACCGGATCACCAAGGCCATGCCCGCCGATGTGCTCGGCAAGGGCATCCCGCTCTCCGGCATCACCGACCCGAAGCACCCGCGCTACAGCGAGGCGGGCGAGGTGCGGGCGATGTACGAGAACGAGCCGGACGTCAAGAAGGTCATCGACTCCGCCATGGGCATCGAGGGCCTGGTGCGCCAGATGGGCATGCACGCGGCCGGCGTGATCATGTCCAGCGAGCCCGTCATCGACCACGCTCCGATCTTCTCGCCGAAGAACGACGGCACGGTCGTCACCCAGTGGGACTACCCGAGCTGTGAGTCGCTCGGCCTGCTGAAGATGGACTTCCTGGGGCTGCGCAACCTCACGATCATGGACGACGCGGTCAAGATGATCCAGCGGAACAAGGACATCGACCTCAAGCTCCTCGATCTTCCGCTGGACGACGCCAAGACGTTCGAGCTGCTGTGCCGGGGCGACACCCTCGGCGTCTTCCAGTTCGACGGCGGGCCCATGCGCTCCCTGCTGCGCATGATGAAGCCCGACCACTTCGAGGACATCTCCGCCGTCTCCGCGCTGTACCGCCCGGGCCCGATGGGCATGAACTCGCACATCAACTACGCCCTGCGCAAGAACGGCCAGCAGGAGATCACTCCGATCCACCCGGAGCTGGAGGAGCCCCTCAGGGACGTCCTCGACATCACCCACGGCCTGATCGTGTACCAGGAGCAGGTGCAGAAGGCCGCGCAGGTGCTCGCGGGCTACAGCCTGGGCCAGGCCGACCTGCTGCGCCGTGCGATGGGCAAGAAGAAGAAGGAGGTTCTCGACAAGGAGTTCGTGAACTTCCAGAAGGGCATGCGGGACAACGGCTACTCCGACGAGGCGGTCACGGCCGTCTGGGACGTGCTGGTGCCGTTCGCCGGTTACGCCTTCAACAAGGCACACTCCTCGGCGTACGGCCTGGTCACGTACTGGACCGCGTATCTGAAGGCGAACTACCCGGCCGAGTACATGTCCGCGCTGCTCACCTCCGTGCGCGACGACAAGGACAAGTCGGCCGTCTATCTCAACGAGTGCCGCAAGATGGGCATCCAGGTGCTGCCGCCGAACGTGAACGAGTCGGAGGCCAACTTCACCGCCAGCGACGACTCCACCATCGTCTTCGGTCTGACGGCGGTCAGGAACGTCGGCCAGAACGTGGTCGACTCGATCGTGAAGTCCCGTAAGGCGAAGGGGAAGTACGTCTCCTTCCCCGACTTCCTGGACAAGGTCGAGGCGGTCGTCTGCAACAAGCGCACCGTGGAATCGCTGATCAAGGCCGGCGCCTTCGACGAGATGAAGCACACCCGCAAGGGCCTCACCGCGCAGTTCGAGCCGATGATCGACAACGTCGTGCAGGTGAAGCGGAAGGAGGCCGAGGGGCAGTTCGACCTCTTCGGCGACCTGGGCGGCGACGCCGGTGAGGACTCGGGGCCCGGCTTCGGGCTCGATGTGGAGTTCTCCGAGGAGGAGTGGGACAAGACCTATCTGCTCGCGCAGGAGCGCGAGATGCTCGGTCTGTACGTCTCCGACCACCCGCTGTTCGGGCTGGAGCACGTCCTGAACGACAAGGCGGACGCGGCCATCGCGCAGCTCACGGGCGGCGACTACTCCGACGGTTCGATCGTCACCATCGGCGGCATCATCTCCGGACTCCAGCGGAAGATGACCAAGCAGGGCAACGCGTGGGCCATCGCCACCGTCGAGGACCTGGCCGGTTCCATCGACTGCATGTTCTTCCCCGCGACCTATCAGCTCGTCTCCACCCAGCTGATCGAGGACGCCGTCGTCTTCGTCAAGGGGCGCCTCGACAAGCGCGAGGACGTGCCCAGGCTGGTCGCGATGGAGCTGATGATCCCCGACCTGAGCGAGGCGTCGTCCAACGCGCCGGTCACCATCACCATCCCCACGGTGAAGATCACCCCGCCGCTCGTGGAGAAGCTGGGATACGTCCTCACGCAGCACCGGGGCGCGAGTGAGGTGCGGGTACGGCTGCAAGGCGCCAGCAAAACCACGGTGTTGCGCCTCGACCGGCACAGGGTGACGCCGGACCCCGCACTCTTCGGCGACCTCAAGGAGCTGCTGGGCCCCGCCTGTCTGGCGAGCTGACTCCCGGCCCCGCGGCAGCGGCACCGGCAGGTCCTGGACGCGCCGTACCGGGACGACGGTGCCGTGGTCCGGGTCCGCCTCCGGGACGACGGTGCCGTGGTCCGGCTCCGGCTCCGGCTCCGGGACGACGGTGCTGTGCCCGGCGGGGAGTTGGGCCCGCTTGAGGTGGGCCGGCTCGGGCGCGGCGGCGCGGGAAGTGAAGTGACGAGCAGGGGCACCCCGCGAACCCGGGGTGCCCCTCGTGCTGCCCCTCATGGCGCGTTCACGCGCCGCCGGCCGCCGCGCTGCGGTCAGTTGTGGCCGAAGCGCCGCTGATGCTTGCGTGCCACATCGGCGGGGCTGCCCTGCGCCTTGGTCTGCTCCATGCCCGAATTCCTGACCTGCTCCTGCGTCTGCTCCTCGGCCGAGCGGTTCTGCTGCCGCTGCTGCTGACGGTTCTTGCCCTTGCCCTTGTTCTTGGCCATGATCGCCTCCTGGGGGACTCCGGACATCTGGCCGCGATCAGCGTTACACACCTCGACATACCGCGCATTTCCGACAGTTACCGTGTGTGAGAGGGTGACCGTTCGGCCTTCACGAAGGCGCCGCCACCGACTCGGCAGCGGCTGGAACGCCACGCCGATGATCGAGTTCCGGCTGATAACGCCCGCGCGGTCGGGCAGACTCGAAAGACACGGGGACGAACGGCCAGCACGCGCAGGCACAGCCTCGGCTGTACGTCATGACCGAGAGTGGGTGGAACGTCGTGGACCGCTGCGTCGTCCTTGTGGACGCCGGTTACCTGTTGGGCGCCGCCGCGAGTCTGCTGGCGGGGGAACCGACCCGCTCCCGGATCAGCGTCGACCACGCCGCGCTGATCCAAGCGCTGCGCCGGCAGGCCGAAGCCGATACGGAGCGCGCGCTGCTCCGTATCTACTGGTTCGACGGGGCGCCCGACCGGGTGCCCCAGCCCGAGCACCGCAGGCTGCGCGTCATGCCCCGGGTGACCGTGCGGCTGGGTGCTCTCACCCGTAGTGACGGCCGTTGGGCACAGAAGGGCGTCGACGCGGCCATGCACGCGGAGCTGACCGAACTGGCCCGTAACCGGGCGTGCTCCGACATCGTGCTCGTCACCGGCGACGGCGACCTGCTGCCCGGGCTGATGTCCGCCAAGGAGCACGGCGTCGCCGTCCATCTGTGGGCCGTCCAGGCCGCCGACGGTGACTACAACCAGTCAGAAGACCTCGTCGCCGAGGCCGACGAGCGCCGGGTGCTCGACCGCACCTGGATCACCCCCGTCGTCCACGCCCGCGACCTCACCGGCGTCTGCGCCCCGCAGCCGGCGCCCCGGCCCGAGATCGCCGCGATCCTCTCGGCGCCGCTGCCCGAAACCGCGAAGAACGGCAGCGGCGCCGACCGGCAGCCGTCCCCCGAGTCCCCCGAAGGGGCGCCCCCGCAGAAGGAACGCCTCGCCGAGGGTGTGGACGAGGCGCACGCGACCGGTGGGGCCGCCGAGGGTGCCAGGGGCGCGGCGGACCCCTCGGCCCCGCCGCGTGGCGAGAGCACGGGCGTGCCCACGCCGGGTGTGCCCACGCCCAAGGACCTCGCGGGGCTCGGCCGCCCGGCACCACCGGGGGGAGGGGCCACGGGACCGCCGGGTGCCACCCTGCGCTGGTCTTCCGACAGGGGCTGGGTGGAACGCGGTACGGCCGGCGAGGCGCCCGAGACCGCCGCGCTGCCGATGCTGGCGCAACTGACCACGGCCGAGCAGCGATGGGCCGACCGCGAGGAGGACATCACCGCGGTCAGCGGCGACCCCTTCGAGGTCGGCCAGGTCTTCGCGCGGCGCTGGATCGAACGGCTCACCACCGCCTCCCACCTGGAACAGCTCTCCACCGAGTACCCCCGTATCCCGCACCGCATCGACGGTGAACTCCTGCGCTACGCCGCCAGGTTCGGGCTCCTCGCGCACAAGGACGACCAGATCGACGAGCACGACCGCTACGCGATCAGGGCCGGCTTCTGGCGCGAGGTCGACACCCGTACGGGTACCTCACCGGAACACGCTCCGGCGGGCGACTGACAGGGCCCAGGCGGAGGCACGCAAGCTGGGGCGCGTACCCTCATAGTTCGTGAGAACGGGCACTCGGCAGGCGGTGGACAGCTCGGTGGACAGCGTGGAGACGCCGAACCGGGCCGAGTCACGCGCCGTGAGCGCGGTGAGCGTCGAGGGGCTCGTCAAGACATATCCCCCCGTACGCGCGCGCAGAGGCACCCCCGCCGCTCCGGCCGTACGCGCCAGCGACCGGATCGGCCTCGATGTGCGGCAGGGCGAGATCTTCGGGCTGCTCGGCCCCAACGGCGCGGGCAAGTCCACACTCGTACGCCAGCTCACCGGACTGCTGCGGCCCGACGAGGGCTCCGTCCAGGTGCTGGGGCACGATCTCGTACGCCATCCCGAGCGGGCCTCGCGGCTGCTCGCCTACCTCGGCCAGGAGTCCAGCGCGCTGGACGAGCTGACCGTGGGGCTCGCGGCCGAGACCACCGCGCGGCTGCGCGGACTGGAGACGGCGGCTGCGCGTGCGGCCCGGGACGAGGTGCTCGCCGAACTCGGACTGGAGCCGCTGGCGGGACGGCCCCTCAAGAAGCTCTCGGGCGGCCAGCGGCGGCTGGCGTGCGTCGCCTCGGCGCTGGTGGGCGAGCGGCCACTGCTCGTACTGGACGAGCCGACCACCGGCATGGACCCGCACGCGCGCCGCGCCGTGTGGGCCGCCATCGACCGCAGGCGTGCCGAACAGGGCGCGACCGTACTGCTGGTGACGCACAACGTGATCGAGGCCGAGACGGTTCTCGACCGGGTCGCCGTCCTCGACCGGGGCAGAGTGATCGCCTGCGGCACCCCGGGCGGACTGAAGGCGAAGGTCGGGGACGAGGTACGGCTGGAGCTGGTGTGGCGTGAGAGGGCGCCCGTTGAGATCCCGGAGGTCGCCGCGCTGGGCGTGACGGCGCGGGCCTCGGGCCGCCGCTGGACGCTCCGGCTCTCCCCGCAGGAGGCACGCGAAGCGGTCGCGCTCGTCACCGGCGGCCCCGCCTTCGCCGCGCTGGACGACTTCCGGCTGGCCACGCCGAGTCTGGAGGACGTGTACGTGGCGCTCGGCGGGCGGCCGGAGGGCACGAACGGCGAGCCCGGTGAGCACGGTGAGCCCGGCGGAGACGGAGTCGAGGGCCTGGTGAAGGCGTGAGCGCGTTCGGCACGGAGACCGGCATGGACACCGGGCTGGACGCCGGCATGGAAACGGTCACCGGCACGGGCATGGACCGTCAGCGCAGTACAGGCGTCCCCCGGGGCACGGACGGCCGACGAGGCACCGGCGGCCCCCGAGACGCGGGCCGCCCCCGGCACGCAGGCGCTGTCCGGCGTAGGGGCACGGAAAGCACGCGAGGTACGAGGAACGCGAGGGGCGGGGTCGTGTGAGTACGGCTGCGGAGAACAGAGCGGTGGTCGTGGACGCGCCGCCGGGCGCTGGGGCCGTGACGGTGGAGCGGGCCGCGCCCGCCGGGGCCCGCGGTGCGGGGGCCGGAGTGAACGGGCCCGCCGTGCTGGCGCCCCGCGCGCGGCTGTGGCCCGCGCTGGGCGCCGTCTACCGCGCGCAGCTCTCGCGGGCCCGTGTGGCGCGTATCCCGCTGCTGTTCGTGGCCACGTTCCAGTCGCTCGGCATCATGATCCTCATGCGCGGCGTCGTGGACGGCGGTGCCGAGGCGCGTGCCGTGGTGGCCGGGTCCAGCGTGCTGGTGGTCGCCTTCGTCGCGCTCAACCTGCTCGCGCAGTACTTCGGTCAGCTGCGGGCCAGCGGCGGCCTCGACCACTACGCGACGCTGCCCGTGCCCGCCGCCTCCGTCGTACTGGGGGCCGCAGCCGCCTACGCGTCGTTCACCGTGCCCGGAGTCCTGGTCACCGCCGTCGCCGGGAGCGTGCTCTTCCAGCTGCCGCTGGGCGGGCTGTGGGTGCTCGTCGCCGTCATCCCCCTCGCGGGTGCGGCGCTCGCCGGGCTCGGTGCGGCCCTCGGGCTGCTCGCACCCCGGCCGGAACTCGCCACGCTGTGCGGCCAGTTGGGGATGTCCGCCGCGCTGTTGCTGGGCGTGCTCCCGGCCGGGGGTATGCCCCTGGTCGTCCAGTGGGTGCGGGATCTGCTGCCGTCCACGTACGGCGTCGAAGCCTTCGCCAGGACCTTCGAGGCGCGTCCCGACTGGGGCGCCGTTCTGCTGGATCTCGGGGTGTGCGCGGCTGTCGGGGTGCTCTCGCTGGCCCTGGCCACCCGGGCCTACCGCTGGGCCGCCACGCGCTGAGACGGCGCGTTCCGGCGGCGTGCGGCGCCGGGGTACGGGGCTCACGGCGCCGCCGCCGGGGCCGCCCGAGGGTCGGGGCTCGCGGCGCGGCGGGGGCCTGGCACGATGGCGGAGTGACCGTACCGACGCCCTCCTCACACAACCCGGATTCCTCGCACTCGTCCCCGCGGACGGACGGCGGCTCCGGTGGTCAGTCCGACGCCGGGCAACACGGGGCCGGGTCCCCCCACGCGCAGTCTCCCTACGCGCAGTCCCCCTACATGCAGTCGTCCCACGCGGACCCGTCCGTTCCTGCGGCGCCGCCCTCGTACATGGGTGGCCAGCACGGGGGCGGCGGTGCGGGCGGAGCGATCGTACGGCGCGAGCTGCGGGACGCTGCCCTGTGTGTGCTGGGCGTCGCCGTCCTCGGGGTGCTGTTCGGACTGCTGTGGGTGTGGCTGGCGCCGAAGGTGCCCCTGTTCACGGACGGCAAGGCGGTCTACCTCAAGGATCCCGAGGGCGAAGAGGCGATGGGTGCCGACGGCACCTTCGCGCTGCTCGGGCTCGCCTTCGGGGCCCTGACCGGCGTCCTCGTCTACTTCCTGCGCAGGCACGGCGGAGTCGGCATCGTCGTCGGCCTCGCCGTGGGCGGTCTGCTCGGCTCCCTGCTGGCCTGGCGCACCGGGGTGCTGCTGGGCCCTGAGACGGATGTCGTACGGGCCGCGAAGGAGGCGGGCAGGAACGCGACGTTCGACGCGCCGCTCAAGCTCCAGGCCAAGGGCGTACTCCTCGCCTGGCCCTTCGCAGCCGCCGCGCTCCATCTGCTGTTCACGGCGATCTTCCTGCCCACCGACCTGCCCGCCGAGCGGCAGTCCGCCGTGGTGCAGGCGCCGCCGGAGTGGAACGAGAACACGGAACGCTAGAGGCGGCCATGGCGGCGGTGAGGACTGCCGCGACAGCCGCGGGGACGGCCAGGGGCGTGGTTACGCGGGACGGCGGCCGTGGTTGGCGCGGTTCTTCTTGAGGCGCCAGCGGCGTTTACGCGTTCGTTTCGACATGGGTCAGTCGTAGCGCTGCCCCGCACCCCTGGGAAGCCCCGCGGACGGCGTATTCGGTCCGCGCACGGCGTATGACGGTGTATTCGGCACTGCGTACGGCGTATTCAGGAGCGTGCGACCGGCGCCGTGATCGCCTCGGTGAGGGCCGCGAGGTCCTCGGGGGCCAACTCGATCTCCAGCCCGCGCCGGCCGGCGGAGACACAGATCGTGCGCTGCTCGGCCGCCGAGGCGTCCAGCACGGTGGGCAGCTTCCTGCGCTGCCCGAGCGGCGAGATCCCGCCGCGTACGTATCCGGTGGTGCGTTCGGCAGCCGCGGGGTCCGCCATCGTGGCGCGCTTGCCGCCCGCGGCCGAGGCCAGCGCCTTCAGGTCGAGGGAGGCCGAGACGGGCACGACGGCGACGGTCGGCGCACCGTCGACATCCGCGACGAGTGTCTTGAACACCTGCTCGGGGGCCACACCCAGCGCCTCGGCGGCCTCAGCGCCGTACGAGGCCGCGGCCGGGTCGTGCTCATAGGCGTGGGTGGTGAACGGGATGCCCGCGCGGGTGGCGGCGACGGTGGCGGGCGTCGCCGCCGACTGCTGCCTGGACTTCTTCTTGGCCACGGCTGTGCTGCCTAGCTGCCTGCGTTCCGTACGGTCAGTTGGGGCTGGTCGGCCCCCGGGTCAGCTCCGGGGCCGGAAGCGACGGGAGCTTACCGATGACCGAGGTCTCGCGGCGAAGGATTTTCAGCTCGTCCGCCAGCCGCGTCGCCGTGTCGGGCGCCTGGAGCAGCCGCTGCTTGGCTGGGGTGTCCAGCACGGTCGCGGCGGCGACCAGGTACGAGACCACGGACGGGTCGTCCGGCAGCTCCTGCTCCTGACCGGCGGCGATGGTGCGCTCGCGGGCGCTGGCGAGCCGCTTCTGGTACGCCCTGAAGGCACGCAGCACACCGGAGGCCAGCGCGCCGGCGCCGTCGCCCTCCTCCTCGGGCAGCTCCTCGACCTCACCGGTCAGATACGGGCCCGAGACATCGACGGACAGCAGCCGGAACCGGGAGGTGCCGGTGGCCAGCACCTCGTAGCCCGTGGTGCTCATACGGGGGTCGGCCATGGCTGCCTCCTCCTCGGGCGACTCGGCCGGCCCGATCGAGCCCGTGCTGCGCTCGCGGATCGTCGAGGCGTCCGCGACGCAGCCGACCGTGTAGAAGGAAGCGAGCGGATCCTTGCCGAACCCCGCTGTGGGGTCCGTACCAGGTGGAGGCGCGGATTCCGGCAGGCCGAGCGCGGTGGGCGCGACCTCGCGGCCGTCCCTGATGGCCACGACGCCGAACCTGCGCGGCGCGTCCTCCGGCAGGGCGAGAAGGTCGCGCATAAGCGCGCGGTACCGCGCCTCGAAGATGTTCAGCGGCAGCACCAGGCCCGGGAACAGCACCGAGTTGAGCGGGAAGAGCGGGAGCGCGGTTGTCACAACCGGTAAGCCTAAAGCCTCCGGCGGTGTTGGCGCGTTCCGGTCACAGGAGTCACACCAGACAGCACCCGGCAGGCCACCCGGCAGCCGCCCTGCGGTCCTGCGGCTACCGGCGCCGCAGCGCCCTGCGGCTACTGGCGGCGCAGCAGGCGTGTGGCGCCCGTGGCGACGGTGGTCGCCAGGATCCAGCCCAGCAGGATCATCACGGCAGCGACCCACTGGTAGCGGCCCACCGGGTTCCACGCCGTGTCCTGGCCGAAGGTGATGACGGGCAGCAGCAGGTCGAGGGTGTAGAGCGCCGCGTTCCACTGGGGTGCCTCGTCGCCCTTGAGCGCGGGCGGCCGGTTGGCGTCGAACAGCAGCGTGCCCGTCAGCCAGAGCACGCCCATCCAGACCGCCGCCTGTCCCGGGCGGTAGCCGTAGGCCACCGTCCAGTCCTGGAGGTACCCCCACAACTTGCCCAGCAGCGGCAGCGTCTCGCGGCGGCGGCGCTGTTTGGCCAGCAGCACGACACGCGCGTTGGTGTCCTCGCCGCTGTTGCGGTACATCGCGGCGAGCTGCTCGTAGGGCTCGGGCGCGTACTCGGCGGTGGCCGAGGTGACCCACTGGAGGCGCTCACGGACGTTGAAGTGACCCTCTTTGGGGATCGCGTGCTGGTAGGTGAAGCCCGCCATCCACAGCCGCTCGTCGCGCGGCCAGCTGGAGGTGCGGTCCATCAGCTTCTCGACCGTCGCGCCCGACAGCACCACGAGGCCGCGTTCGGGCAGCTGCGGGGTGAAGGTCAGTTCCGGTGTCGTGAGGCGCCGCAGCGACAGCTCCTGGTCGCGCTGCATGTCCAGGCGGGCGTTGTCGATCACCAGCGAGGAGCCGAACCGCCCGTCGTCGAGCACCATGCCGCCCGTGCACTCGAAGTGCTTGGTGCGCCACCTGGTGCCACCGTGGGTGCTGAAGTCGTAGCGCGTACCGGTCGGCGGGGTCGCGCCGTAGATCTGGGGTGCGCTGCCCCTGTCCGCGTCGGCGAAGCTCGCCACCTGCTCGACGGTCATCTGCGGCGCGTACAGCGCGAAGCGTCCGCGCGGGTTGCGCAGCACGGTGCCGAACATGTGCAGGGAGCTGCCGATCGTCGCGCCGCGCAGGCTGACCTGCCCGTCGGTCACCAGCAGGCTGGCCTGGAGCTCCTGCGAGATGGTGATGCCGTCGGCCGTGATGGCGCGGATACGGCGGCCACTGCCCACGGTCGACTCGTTGAGCAGCAGGTCGCTGCCGATCGTGGCGTCCGTCAGCTTGATGCCTTCGGGCACGCTGCACCGGGGCAGGTGCAGATCGCCCTCGGCCGTGAGCCTGGCCGCCTCCAGGCGCGGCACGTAACAGTCGACGAAGCGCCCGGTGTTGATCCGGGTGTCCGTCATCCGCACCTCCTCCTCGAAGCGGCAGCCGGTGATCTCGAAGTAGGGCTCGACGACACCGCCGGACAGCTCCAGGCAGCCCGTGATGTAGGCGCCGGTCAGGTGGAGCGAGGCGACCCTGCCCATCAGGGGCGGCGGGCCGTGCAGCAGCAGCATGGCGATGACACGGGCACGCAGGGTGCGCTCCGGGCCCCACACGTGATCGCCGTTCGGGTCGTCCAGTTCCGGTTCCCCGGAGGCCAGGTCGTACATGCTGCCGTTCCGGAACGCCTGCCACAGCCCCCACTCGGCGGTGGTCGGTTGCAGCCCCGGAGGCGGCTCACCCGGGTCCGAAGGCTCGCTCACGCGCTCTCCCCCTCAGTTGTCGTGGTCGTGGCGTACGCAGCCGTGGCGTCCGCGCGGATCATCGGCGCGAAGAAGCGGACGCGGTGGCGAACGTGTTCGAACTTGACGGTCGTACGCTTCCCTTTCCCGCTCCGTGACCGGCTGAACGCGCGAGGCGACGATCGTCCTGAGTGACGCGTATCAGCCATTGATACGGACGGCCGGTACGTCCTATGGGTCTGAGAGACTTGGACCTGTGATCTCCCGAATCGATCTGCGTGGTTCCTCCCCGGAGGGAACCCCATCCGCCGACGTGACCTCAGCCCCGGCGAACGGCGTGGTCGACCGCGACCTGCTGCCCCGGGCCGAACTCGACGTGGAGGCAGCGCTCGCCACGGTGCGCCCGCTCTGCGAGGACGTGCGGCATCGTGGCACAGCGGCGGTGATCGAGTACACGGAGAAGTTCGACGGCGTACGTCTGGACCGGGTGCGGGTGCCCGTCGAGGCACTGACCGAGGCACTGGCCGAACTGGACCCGGCCGTACGCTCCGCGCTGGAGGAGTCCATCCGCCGCGCCCGTATCGTCCACCGCGACCAGCGCCGCACCGACTCGACGGTCCAGGTCGTACCTGGCGGTACCGTCACCGAGCGCTGGGTGCCCGTCGAGCGGGTCGGGCTCTACGTCCCCGGCGGCAGGGCCGTCTACCCGTCGTCCGTCGTCATGAACGTCGTTCCCGCGCAGGAGGCCGGCGTCGGCTCGCTCGCCGTCTCGTCGCCGCCGCAGGCCGCGGCGGACAACAGCAGGTGGGCCGGTCTCCCGCACCCCACCATCCTCGCCGCGTGCGCCCTGCTCGGCATCGACGAGGTCTACGCGGCAGGCGGCGCGCAGGCCGTCGCGATGTTCGCCTACGGCACCGACGAGTGCGCCCCCGTGCAGCTCGTGACGGGTCCGGGCAACATCTACGTCGCTGCGGCCAAGCGCCTGCTCAAGGGCGTCATCGGCATCGACTCCGAGGCGGGCCCCACCGAGATCGCGGTGCTCGCCGACGACAGCGCCGACCCCGTGCACGTCGCCGCCGACCTGATCAGCCAGGCCGAGCACGACGTGGTCGCCGCGGCCGTGCTGGTCACCCCGTCCGAGGCGCTGGCCGAGGGCGTCGAGGCCGAGCTGAAGACGCAGGTACCCGCCACCAAGCACAGCGAGCGCATCGCCGAGGCGCTGGCCGGCCGCCAGTCCGGGGTCGTACTGGTCGACTCGCTGGAGCACGGCCTCGCCGTCGTCAACGCGTACGCGGCCGAGCACCTGGAGATCCAGACCGAGGACGCCGCCTCCTGGGCGGCACGGGTACGCAACGCGGGCGCCGTCTTCGTCGGCCCCTACGCGCCCGTCTCACTGGGCGACTACGCCGCCGGCTCCAACCACGTGCTGCCGACCGGCGGTTGCGCCTGCCACTCCTCCGGGCTCTCGGTGCAGTCCTTCCTGCGCGGCATCCACGTCGTGGACTACTCGAAGGAAGCGCTCGCCGACGTCACCCACCACGTCCTCGCGCTCGCCGACGCCGAGGACCTGCCCGCACACGGCGACGCGCTGCGGGCACGTTTTGTCGGAGACGAACGAGAAGGCCGCAGCGGCTGGAAGGCGCCTGAGGGATCGTGAACGACATCGACTCCCTTCCCATCAGGGACGAGCTGCGCGGCAAGTCCCCGTACGGTGCGCCCCAGTTGGACGTGCCGGTGCGGCTGAACACGAACGAGAACCCGTACCCGCTGCCCGATCCGCTCGTCGAGCGGATCGCCCAGCGGGTCACCGAGGCGGCGCGCGACCTCAACCGGTATCCCGACCGGGACGCCGTCGAGCTGCGCGCCGGGCTCGCGCACTACCTCTCACGCACGGCGGGCCACCCCGTCACCCGCGAGCAGGTGTGGGCGGCCAACGGGTCCAACGAGGTGCTCCAGCAGCTCCTTCAGGCGTTCGGCGGCCCGGGACGCACGGCGCTCGGCTTCGAGCCCTCGTACTCGATGCACGCGCTCCTCGCGCGCGGCACCGGCACCGGCTGGCTCTCCGGGCCCCGCAACGAGGACTTCACCATCGACATCGACGCCGCGGTCCGCACCATCGCGGAGCAGCGGCCGGACATCGTCTTCATCTGCTCGCCCAACAACCCCACCGGTACGGCAGTCACCGAGGAGACCGTTCTCGCGCTGTACGAGGCCGCGCAGGCGGCCAGGTCGGACGGCCATGGCGCGCTGGTGGTGCTCGACGAGGCGTACGGCGAGTTCTCGCACCATCCCTCGCTGCTGCCGCTGATCGAGGGCCGCCCGACGCTGGTGCTCTCGCGCACCATGTCCAAGGCGTTCGGCGCCGCCGGGCTGCGGCTCGGCTACCTGGCAGCCGACGCGGCCGTGGTCGACGCCGTACAGCTCGTACGGCTGCCGTACCACCTCTCGGCCGTCACCCAGGCCACCGCGCTCGCCGCGCTGGAGCACACCGATACGCTGCTCGGATACGTGGAGCAGCTCAAGGCGGAACGCGACAGGCTGGTGGACGAGCTGCGTGCCATGGGATGCCAGGTCACCGAGTCCGACGCCAACTTCGTGCAGTTCGGGCGCTTCGACGGCGCCGCCGGCTCCCACGCGGTGTGGGAGGCGCTGCTGGCGCACGGTGTCCTCGTCAGGGACAACGGAGTGCCCGGCTGGCTGCGGGTGTCAGCGGGGACGCCCGAGGAGAACGACACGTTCCTCGACGCGGTGCGAGCCGTGACGAAGGAGCTGAAGGAGAAGAGCGACACATGACGCGCAAGGGCCGCGTGGAGCGGACCACCAAGGAGACGTCGGTGGTGGTCGAGATAGACCTCGACGGCACCGGCAGGGTCGATGTCGGTACGGGTGTCGGCTTCTACGACCACATGCTCGACCAGCTCGGCCGTCACGGCCTGTTCGACCTCACGGTCAAGACCGAGGGCGACCTGCACATCGACAGCCACCACACCATCGAGGACACGTCCCTCGCGCTGGGCGCCGCCTTCAAGCAGGCGCTCGGCGACAAGCGCGGCATCGTGCGGTTCGCCAACGCGTCCGTGCCGCTGGACGAGTCCCTCGCACAGGTCACCGTCGACCTGTCAGGACGCCCCTACCTCGTGCACACCGAGCCCGAGGGCATGGCGCCGATGATCGGCTCCTACGACACGACGATGACCCGGCACATCCTGGAGTCCTTCGTCGCGCAGGCGCAGGTCGCCCTGCACGTCCACGTCCCGTACGGGCGCAACGCGCACCACATCGTCGAGTGCCAGTTCAAGGCCCTGGCACGGGCCCTGCGGTACGCGAGCGAGATCGACCCGCGGCAGACCGGGATCCCCTCGACCAAGGGCGCGTTGTGAGCGACGTCCGAGCGGCTGACGGGCCGCAGACAGGGACGATGCCCGCACGCTGCCGCGCGGGCGGAGAAGCGAACGGAGAAGTGCTGTGACGGGGCTCTCGGCGATCCTCATCTTCGTCGGGCTCTTCCTGGCCGGCGGCGCTTTCTCGTTCTGGAAGCAGAAGCTGCCCACAGGTGTGGTCGTGCTGCTCGGTATCGGGGCCGTCATGGCGCTGCTGGCCGGTGTGCTGCGGCTGGAGTGGTGGTCATGAGCGCGGGCGGCAAGAAGAGCGTCGTCGTCTTCGACTACGGCTTCGGGAACGTCCGTTCGGCCGAGCGCGCCCTCGAACGCGCGGGCGCCGAGGTCGAGATCACCCGTGACTACGACAGGGCCATGAAAGCGGACGGCCTGCTCGTACCCGGCGTCGGTGCCTTCGCCGCCTGTGTGGAGGGGCTGCGCGCCGCGCGGGGTGACTGGGTCATCGGGCGCAGGCTGGCCGGCGGTCGGCCCGTCATGGGGATCTGCGTGGGCATGCAGATCCTCTTCTCGCGGGGCATCGAGCACGGCCAGGAGGCGGAGGGCATGGACGAGTGGCCCGGCACGGTGGGCCCGCTCAAGGCCGAGGTCGTACCGCACATGGGCTGGAACACGGTCGAGGCACCCGAGGGCACCCGCCTGTTCGCGGGCCTGCCGGCCGACGAGCGCTACTACTTCGTGCACTCCTACGCCGTGCACGACTGGGAGCTGGAGTCGGACAACCCGGCCATGGCAGCGCCCAAGGTGAGCTGGACGACACACGGGCAGCCGTTCGTCTCCGCCGTCGAGAACGGTCCGCTGTGGGCCACCCAGTTCCACCCCGAGAAGTCCGGCGACGCCGGAGCGCACCTGCTGACCAATTGGATCGAAACGCTATGAGCCCCAAGAGCGCCGCCGTGAGCAAGCTCGAACTCCTGCCCGCCGTCGATGTCCGTGACGGCCAGGCGGTGCGTCTCGTGCACGGGGAGTCCGGTTCCGAGACCTCCTACGGTGACCCGATGGACGCGGCGCTGGCCTGGCAGCGTGCGGGCGCCGAGTGGCTCCATCTGGTCGACCTGGACGCGGCGTTCGGCACCGGCGACAACCGGGCCCGGATCGCCGAGGTCGCGAACGCCATGGACCTGAAGGTCGAGCTGTCGGGCGGCATCCGGGACGACGCCTCGCTGGCGGCTGCGCTGGCCACCGGCTGCACCCGGGTCAATCTGGGTACGGCGGCGCTGGAGTCCCCCGAGTGGGTCGCGAAGATCATCGCCGAGCACGGCGACCAGATCGCCGTCGGTCTCGACGTACGCGGTACGACCCTGCGCGGACGCGGCTGGACCCGGGACGGCGGTGACCTTTACGAGACGCTGGAGCGGCTCGACGCCGAGGGCTGCGCCCGTTACGTCGTCACGGACATCGCCAAGGACGGCACTCTCCAGGGGCCCAACCTGGAACTGCTGCGCAATGTCTGCGCCGTCACCGACCGGCCGGTTGTGGCCAGTGGCGGAGTCTCGTCCCTTGACGATCTGCGGGCCATCGCGTCCCTTGTACAGGAGGGCGTCGAGGGTGCCATCGTCGGCAAGGCCCTCTACGCCAAGGCGTTCACCTTGGAAGAGGCTTTGGAGGCGGTTGGCTGATGGCCGGAATACACCGGGTCGCGTCCGGGGGTCCCTGGGAGGACTCCTTCGGTTACTCACGGGCAGTGGAACTGCCCAACGGCCTGGTGTTGGTGGCCGGTTGTGCCTCCGTCGAGAACGGCCAGTTCGTCGACGGAGGCCCGTACGAGCAGGCCGTCACCGCGTTCGGGGTCGCCCTGGACGCGCTGAAGGGCCTCGGGCTCGGTGCGGACAGCGTGGTGCGTACGCGGATGTACGTCACCCACGCACGGGACGTGGAGGAGGTCGGCCGCGCCCACAAGGAACTGTTCGACGCGGTCCGCCCGGCCGCCTCGATGGTCATCGTCTCGGGCTTCGTCGACCCCAGCATGGTCGTCGAGGTCGAGGTGGAAGCGTACAGAGGAGCTTGAACAGAATGTCCCTGGCGGTCCGAGTCATTCCCTGCCTGGACGTGGACGGCGGCCGGGTCGTCAAGGGCGTCAACTTCCAGAACCTGCGCGACGCGGGCGATCCGGTCGAGATGGCGAAGGTGTACGACGCCGAGGGCGCCGACGAGCTGACGTTCCTCGACATCACCGCCTCGTCCGGCGACCGCGAGACGACGTACGACGTGGTGCGGCGCACGGCGGAGCAGGTGTTCATCCCGCTGACGGTGGGCGGCGGTGTGCGCACGGCCGAGGACGTGGACAAGCTGCTGCGTGCCGGGGCCGACAAGGTGGGCGTGAACACCGCCGCCATCGCCAGGCCCGAGCTGATCAGGGAGATCGCCGAACGGTTCGGCAGCCAGGTGCTCGTCCTGTCGGTGGACGCGCGGCGTACGTCCGACGGCTCCTTCGAGGTCACCACGCACGGCGGGCGCCGGAGCGCGGGCATCGACGCCGTCGAATGGGCGCACCGTGCCGCCGAGTTGGGCGCGGGAGAGATCCTGCTCAACTCCATGGACGCGGACGGCACGAAGGACGGCTACGACACGGAGATGATCGCCGCCGTGCGCCGCCATGTGTCCCTGCCCGTGATCGCCTCGGGCGGCGCCGGTGGGACGGGGCACTTCCCGCCCGCCGTTGAAGCGGGCGCTGACGCGGTGCTCGCCGCCTCGGTCTTCCACTTCGGCGACCTGCGCATCGGCGAGGTCAAGTCCACCCTGCGCGCGGCAGGCCACCCGGTGCGCTGAGCCTGCTCCTCACGGGGCCCTTCCGCTCTGCGTCTGCCCCTGCCCGTGGTGTGCGGTCCGCGGGCGCGCGTGGGCCGGTGGCGCAGTTCCCCCCCGCCCCTTCGGGCCCCATGTGGTGACGGGGTGGGTGCCGTGCTCAACTCCCGCCCGTCCGGGCAGGGGGCACCGCGCTCAACTACTGCCTCGCTGACTACGATTCGCCACATGAAGCAGATTTCGGCGGGTTCGATGCGGTCGGCGGGGCGCTGGGTCCAGATCACGGCGCTCGCGCACGGGACGATCGGCGCGGTGCTCTACCGCGATGTGCTGGCGGAGACGGTGCGCGCCGGAGTCGGCTCCGTGCCCGAACGGGGTGACAGGGCGGCGGCCTTCTGGTTCATGGCGGCCACGCCGGCGCTCTGGCTGGGCGGACGGCTGCTGCGCTCGGCCGAGGAGAACGGCGATGTCCCGGCGCAGCGCGCCGCGGGCACCGTGCTGACCGGTATCGGCGCCGTGGGCGCTGCGGCGATGCCCACGAGCGGCTTCTGGGCGCTGGCCGGAATCGGCGGTGTCGTGCTGCGCAGGACGCTACGGCGTACCGGCTGACACGGCCTGGTCCGGCAGGTCCGGCAGCTTGGTGGCCAGCACCAGGCGGCAGCGCGGGGAGCCGTCCTCGCGGGAGCCCAGCTCGGGCAGGGGGTGCAGAGTGACGGCGAAGCCGGCCTCGCGCAGTTCCCGCCGTACGCCCGACAGGGGCCAGGTGCGGTAGTACATGACGAACGGTGGCCGCCACACGGCGTTCCGTACCCGCATCGCCGCGTCGAAGGCCAGCAGCGACCAGTACGGGGCCGTTCCGGGGCGCGGGGGAGCGGCCAGCGGGAAGGCCAGGTGGCCGCCCGCGCTGAGCGTGGCCCGTACCTGGGCGAACAGGTGCGGGTGCTCGGCCGGCAGGAAGTGGCCGTGTGCGCCGAAGCTCACGACGAGGTCGAAGGCGCCGGGCGCGAAGGGCAGCGCGTGGGCCTCGCCGCGTACCCAGTCCGCCTCCGGGGCGGCCTCGCGGGCCCGCGCCAGCATGCCCGTACTGAAGTCGACCCCCGCGACCCGTCCACCGCACACCTCACGCAGCACGCGGGTGCCGGCGCCCGTGCCGCAGCACAGGTCGAGCCCGGCGCCGAACGGGCCGTACGGGCGCAGTGCGCGTGCCGTCGCGTCGAGGACGGCGTCGGGGGTGCGGTAGGGCGTGCGGTCGAACTTCGGCGCCAGCAGGTCGTAGCCGTGCTCGACGGAGGACAGCGCCTGTACGGCGAGTTCACGGAAGGTGGGCCCGTTACGGGCCGCGCGCGGTGCGGACACGGCGCCAGCCTAAGCGGGCTCTGCCCCTTTCGATGTACGGGCCGGAGTCGATCTCGTACCGCCCGGCGATGCGGGGACGTGCAGGTCCGTGGTGCCCTGGAGGGGTACAGGAGGTGGACACCATGCCCGCAGACGTCACCGGGGGACACCGGCCGGAGCGCCACGGGACGGGGCAGCGGACGCCCCGGATGCGGGCCTCGGACGCCGAGCGCGAAGCGGTCGTGGAGCGGCTGAGCCAGGCGACGGCCGAGGGCAGGCTGACCCTGGAGGAGCTTGCCGACCGCAGTGAGGCCGCCTTTCTGGCCCGCCACCGCGACGACCTCGACCGCATCGCCGCCGACCTCCCGCAGCCCGGCCAGGAGACGCGGCAGGCCCGGCTCACCAAGGGCCCCGCCGTCTTCCGCGCCACGACAGGCGATGTCACGCACGAGAGCCCCGCGCTCGGAACGTCCGGCGAGGTCGAGGCCACCGCCGTCCTGGGCGACCTCACCCTGAACCTCGCCCACGCCCAGGCCCCGCCCTCGGGTGAACTGCGGGTCACGGCGAAGGCGTGGGCGGGTGACGTGAAACTGATCGTGCCCGAGGGCGTGACGGTGGAGACCTCGGGCTCGGTCCGCGACCGCACCCGCCGCCGCACCCACGACGTACCGCCGGGCGCGCCCCGCGTACATGTGAAGGGCACGGCCTACCTGGGCGAGATCACCGTCGTCCGGCCCCGCGGCAACCGCCGCACCACCTGGCGCGAGTGGATCGACGAGGCCCTGGACACGGCCACGGAGTTCCTCTGAGAGACCCCACGGACGGGCAGCCAACACGCAAGCGGCCCCCCCCGCCCCGCAAGGGGCGCGGGGAACGGCGCGCTGAGCCACGACCGACGGGCACGCAACACACAGGCGGCACCACATAGGCGCCAAAAGCCCAGCGCTCAGCGCACGGCGCGGAGGAACTCCCGGTTCATCGCGGCGATGGAGGGCAGCGGAATCCCCTTGGGGCAAGCGGTGGCGCACTCTCCCGCGAGAGTGCAGCCGCCGAAGCCCTCGGCGTCCATCTGCCCCACCATGTCCAGCACACGCGTCCCCCGCTCAGGCGCCCCCTGCGGCAGCGCGTTGAGGTGGTTGACCTTGGCGGAGGTGAACAGCATCGCCGACCCGTTGGGGCACGCGGCCACACAGGCGCCGCAGCCGATGCACTCGGCGTGCGTGAACGCGTCGTCGGCCGTCGGCTTGGGCACGGGTGTCGCGTGCGCCTCGGGCGCGCTGCCGGTGGGCGCCGTGATGTAGCCGCCGGCGCCGATGACGCGGTCGAGCGCGGAACGGTCGACGACCAGGTCGCGTACGACGGGGAAGGCGGCGGCACGCCACGGCTCGATGTCGATGGTGTCGCCGTCGGCGAAGTGCCGCATGTGCAGCTGGCAGGCGGTGGTGCGTTCGGGGCCGTGTGCCTGGCCGTTGATGACCATGCCGCAGGCACCGCAGATGCCCTCGCGGCAGTCGTGGTCGAAGGCGACGGGTTCCTCGCCCTGGAGGATGAGCGCCTCGTTGAGGGTGTCGAGCATCTCCAGGAACGACATGTCGGGGGAGATGTCCTCCACCTCGTACGTGCGCATCGCGCCGGGCTCGTCCCGGTCCTGCTGGCGCCAGATGCGCAGGGTCAGCCTCATGCTCGGGTCACTCACGTGTAGCTCCGCTGGGTGGGGTGTACGTACTCGAAGGTCAGTTCCTCGCGGTGGAGGACCGGAGGCGTGCCCGTGCCGGTGAACTCCCAGGCGGCGGCGTAGGAGAACTCCTCGTCCTTGCGCGCCGCCTCACCGTCGGGGGTGCGGGACTCCTCGCGGAAGTGGCCGCCGCAGGACTCGGTGCGGTGCAGCGCGTCCAGGCACATCAGTTCGGCCAGCTCCAGGTGGTCGGCCACGCGATTGGCCTTCTCCAGCGACTGGTTGAGGGCCTCGCCCGAGCCCGGCACCTTGATCCGCCGCCAGAACTCGGCGCGCAGCTCCGGGATACGGTCCAGCGCCTTGCGCAGGCCCGCCTCGTTGCGTGACATGCCGCACTCGTCCCACAGCAGGGAGCCGAGTTCGCGGTGGAAGGAGTCGGGGGTGCGGTCACCGTTGTTGGACAGCAGCGCGTAGAGCCGGTCGGTGACGGAGAAGACGGCCTCGTGCACGGCGGGGTGGTCGGGGCCGAGGTCCTCGTGGCCGGTGTGCGGGTGCCGCGCGAGGTAGTCGCTGAGGGTGGCGGGCAGGACGAAGTAGCCGTCGGCGAGCCCCTGCATCAGCGCGGAGGCGCCGAGCCTGTTGGCGCCGTGGTCGGAGAAGTTGGCCTCGCCGATGGCGAACAGCCCCGGCACCGTGGTCTGGAGGTCGTAGTCGACCCACAGGCCGCCCATCGTGTAGTGGATCGCGGGATAGATCCGCATGGGCCGGGCGTACGGGTCCTCGGCCGTGATCCGCGCGTACATCTCGAAGAGGTTGCCGTACTTCTCCTCGACGGCCTTGCGGCCCATACGGTCCAGCGCGTCGGCGAAGTCGAGGTAGACGCCCTGCCCGCCGGGGCCGACGCCGCGGCCCTCGTCGCAGACGTTCTTGGCGGCGCGCGAGGCGATGTCGCGGGGCACGAGGTTGCCGAAGGAGGGGTACTGCCGCTCCAGGTAGTAGTCCCGTTCGTCCTCGGGGATGTCCTGCGGCGCACGGGCGTCGCCGGCCCGCTGGGGCACCCAGATACGGCCGTCGTTGCGCAGGGACTCGCTCATCAGCGTCAGCTTGGACTGGTGCTCGCCGGAGCGCGGGATGCAGGTGGGGTGGATCTGGGTGAAGCAGGGGTTGGCGAAGTAGGCGCCCCTGCGGTGCGCGCGCCAGATGGCGCTGGTGTTGGAGTTCTTGGCGTTGGTGGAGAGGTAGAAGACGTTGCCGTAGCCGCCGGTCGCCAGCACCACGGCATCAGCGAAGTAGGTGTCGATACGCCCGGTGACCAGGTCCCGCGCGACGATGCCACGGGCCCGCCCCTCGACGACGATCAGGTCGAGCATCTCGGTGCGCGGGTGCATCTCGATGTTGCCCGCTGCGATCTGCCGCGAGAGCGCCTGATAGGCGCCGAGCAGGAGTTGCTGGCCCGTCTGGCCGCGCGCGTAGAAGGTGCGCGAGACCTGTACGCCGCCGAACGAGCGGGTGTCGAGCAGTCCGCCGTACTCGCGCGCGAAGGGCACGCCCTGTGCGACGCACTGGTCGATGATCTCGGTGGAGATCTCGGCCAGCCGGTGCACGTTGGACTCGCGGGAGCGGAAGTCGCCGCCCTTGACGGTGTCGTAGAAGAGCCGGTGCACGGAGTCGCCGTCGTTGCGGTAGTTCTTGGCGGCGTTGATGCCGCCCTGCGCGGCGACGGAGTGGGCGCGGCGCGGCGAGTCCTGATAGCAGAACTGCACGACGTGGTAACCCTGTTCGGCCAGCGTGGCGCCCGCCGAGCCGCCCGCGAGCCCGGTGCCGACGACGATGACGGTGTGCTTGCGGCGGTTGGCCGGGTTGACGAGCTTCGCCTCGAAGCGGCGCCGGTCCCAGCGTTCGGCGACAGGCCCGCCGGGTGCCTTGGTGTCGACGAGCGGGTCGCCGGTCGCATAGCTCTCGTACGGGGTGCTCAATTCACTACTCCCGTCATGACGCCGAGGGGTACGGAGAGGAAGCCCAGGGTGAGGACGAGGGCCAGGACGTTCGAGGTGGCCTTCAGTACGCGCGCTGTGCCGGGCTTGGTCACACCGAGGGTCTGCGCCGCGCTCCAGAAGCCGTGCCTGATGTGCAGCCCGACGGCGAGCATCGCGACGATGTAGATGACGTTGGCGTACCACGTGCGGAAGGCGGCGACGATGTTCTCGTACGGGTGCCCCGACTGGCCGCGCGGGTTGACGGTGCCGGTGGTCAGGTCGAGGAGGTGCCAGACGATGAACAGCGTGAGGATGATCCCGCCCCAGCGCATGGTGCGGGTCGCGTAACTGGTCCGCTGCCGTTTGTGCTGGTACTTCACCGGGCGCGCTGCGATGTCGCGGCGGCTGAGCTGGTACGCGCTGACGCCGTGCAGGACCACGGCCGCGAGCAGCACCACGCGTACGACCCACAGGAACCACTCGTAGTGCAGGACCGGTTCGCCGAAGGTGCGCAGCCAGTGCGCGTAGCCGTTCATCTCCCCCGGACCGAAGAAGACCTTGAGGTTCCCGAGCATGTGCGCGACCAGATAGGCGAGCATCACCAGGCCGCTGACGGCCATGACCACCTTCTTGCCGATGGTCGAGCCCCACAGGGTGCGCAGGAAGCCGCCGCCTCCGGGAGGTGCGGGCGGGCGGGCCCGCTGGTTCCGCTGTGCCTGTTTCGCGGTCGGTGCCTGTTGCGCGCCGGGTGACTGCTGCCCCGCCGCTGTCCCCGCCCCCGGAGAGCCCGCGGTCTGCGTCGTTCCCGTCGTCCCGGTCGTAGCCGTCGTCGCCATGACAACTGACCGTAGGTACGCTACCCAGCATCAGTCCAAGACATAGAAATGCTGCGTCCGATAGCGCGCAGCTATCGTATGTCTATGCTGGGGCCCATGCAGCTCCAGCAGCTCCGGTACTTCGCCGCCGTCGCCGACACCCTCCACTTCACGCGCGCCGCGCAGCGCGAACACGTCGCGCAGCCCTCCCTCTCGCAGCAGATCCGTGCGCTGGAACGGGAGTTGGGGGCCGAGCTGTTCCACAGGGCGCGGGGCCACATCTCCCTCACCGACGCGGGCGAGGCCCTGCTGCCGCTGGCACGCCGTGTGCTGGCCGACACGGAAACCGCGCGCCGCGAGGTCCAGGAGGTCGCGCAGCTGCGGCGCGGCCGGGTGCGGCTGGGGGCTCCGCCGAGCCTGTGCGCGAGCATGGTCCCCGATGTGCTGCGTGCCTTCCACGACCGCTACCCCGGCGTTGACCTGGTCGTGCACGAGGACGGCTCGCAGGACCTCGTGCGCGTGCTGGCCTCGGGCGAGCTGGACCTCGCGCTGATCATCACGCCGCTGGCCGCGCAGGGCCCCGCGCTGACCACGTTCGAGCTGCTGCGCGAGGAACTGGTCGTCGTCTCAGCGCCGGACGAACCGCCCCCCGTGCGCCACTCCCGCATCCGCGTGGAGGACCTGCGCTACCGGCCGCTCGCGATGTTCAGGCGCGGCTACGACCTGCGCGAGTTCACCGTCGCCGCCTGCCGCGAGGCCGGGTTCGAGCCGGTCTTCGGGGTGGAGGGCGGCGAGATGGACGCGGTGCTCGGCTTCGTCCGGGCCGGTCTCGGCGTGGCCGTCGTACCCAGCATGGTGGCCTCCCGCTCGGGCCTGCGTACGACCCGCTTCGCCGACCCGGGCCTGCACCGCACGATCTCGGTCGCACACCGAGGCGACGTCTCGCCACCGCGCGCCGCACGCGAGCTGCAGCGCATCCTCACCGAACGGCTGGCTCTGGAGTCGGAAGCGGAGGTGGGGACTGACGCGGGGACGGACGCGGAGGCGGGGGCAGGGACGGAAGCGGGGACAGGGACGGAAGCGGACGCGAGCGCGGATGCGAGCGGGGACGCGATCGGGGACGCGGAACGGGACGCGGAGGCGGGGACCTGACGCGCCCCCGCTGTCGGTTGCGGCGCCCAGTGCCCGGCGCACCCGGCACCCCGCCCCGCCCTACCCCGCCTCACCGCACCACGTGCCGGGAGGTCGCCGCTTTCACGATCCGCCGGCTCATCGGCGAGGGGTCGGCGCCGTGCTGTGTGGGCCCGAACGACCAGACCAGGCGCCGCTGTTGGTCGCGCGTCGCGAACATGCCGGTCGCGTAGCCGTACTGCTCGCCGGTCTTGCCCCAGAAGGTGACCCCGTCGACCGTCGCGGTCTGGAGCCCCGTGCTGTAGCGCGCCGGGCTCCCGTCCAGCATGCGTACGTGCGCCGGGGGGAGCGTGAACATCCGCCGTAGCTGCCGCTCGGGCAGCAGCGCGCCCGAGAAGAGCGCGGCGAGGAAACGGTGCAGGTCGCCCGTTGTGGAGACCAGCTCGCCCTCGGCCCACGCGCCGGACATGTCGAACTCCGTCACGTCCTCGCGCGAGCCGTCCGTCATGTCGAGGTAGCCGTGCATGTGCCGGCCGTGGATACGGCGGTCGGCGCCGGGGAACGAGGTGTCGCCCAGGCGCAGCGGGCGCAGAACGCGCGCGGTGACCTCCTCGCCGTACGGGCGCCCTGTCACCTGCTCGATCACCAGGGCCGCGAGCACGTAGTTGATGCCCCGGTACTCCTGACGCGTGCCCGGTGTGAACTTGAGAGGGCGCCGGGTCGCCGTCGCCACGAGCTGTTGGGGCGTCCACCGGTCGAAGCGGTGGCGCAGCACGGCCTCCGGAGTGTCCAGTTCCGGCAGCCCTACGTGGTCGGGCAGGCCGCTGGTGTGCCCGAGGAGATGGGCGACCGTGAGCGCCTCGAACCCGGGCGGGAGCAGCCCCGGCAGGTAGTGCCGTACCGGTGACTCCAGCCGCAGCCGGCCCTCGTCGGCGAGCTGGAGCGCCACCGTCGCCACGAACGCCTTGGTGACGCTGCCCGCGCGTACCTTGTCGTTCAGGCCGACGGGCCGCCCGGTGCGCAGGTCGGCGACCCCGGAGGTGCCGTACCAGCGCCCGGCCGAGCCGCTGACCCGTAGCTGCGCGCCGGTGGCGCGAGGGTGTTCCAGATCGTCGATGGCGGCGCGCAGCGCACCGGAGTCGGGCGGCGGCAGCGCGCGGGAGCCGGGCCCGGAGCGGGTACCTGGGCCTGTACGGGGCGAGGGGGCGTGCCCCGCGCCCATGGCGACGGGGGTGCCCACGGTGGCCAGCGCCGTACTCGTGGCGACACCGCCCAGCACGGTCCTGCGGGAGGGCCGCACGGTGCGGGGGGCACGGGCGGCGGGGCTGGGGGAGAGCGGAGTGGAAGTCATACGTCCACACTCCAGTGCGCCGGCCCCCGCTCCATCCGGGAACACCCTGAAGCCGCCCCGGACCGGTACTCCGGGCCCCTCGGGGTCCACTCGGGGACACCTCGTCAGGGGAACGGGACCCATGGGGCGAGTGGGTCCGAAGCCGCCTCCGGCCCCGACCACCCACTCCGGCGCACCCCCGCCGAACCGGCCGAACTCGGCGCCGGAACGGCCGAGTTGGGTCGCCGCTGGGCCGCGCACCGCCGCACGACGGAAGCGGCGCGGGGGAGGTGCGGGGGCGGCGGAGAGGTGGCGGAGGCGGCGGAAGCGGAGAGGTGGCGGCACCGGGGAACGGGGCCGCCGAGCGGGGGCGAGCCGTGCCGCCGTGCCGCACCTCTCCGGCTCTACAGCTTCCCGTACCGTCCGTGACAGCGGTGCCGACCGCCGACCGCGAACCGACCGGCGACCGCGAACCGACCGGCGACCGCGAACCGACCGGCGACCGCGAACCGACCGCCGACCGCGAACCGACCGGCGACCGCGAACCGACCGCCGACCGCCGACGCGATCGTCGGCGACCGCCTCAGAGGCCGAGCTTGGCCGCGTACAGCCGGGCGATGTCTTCCTTGTCGCCGTCCAGCTCGACATCCGCCTTCTCCTGGCGCCCCGAGGCGAACAGCAGCAGCTCGGACGGCGACCCCGTGACGGTGACGACCGGGGCGCCCTTGTGGGCCACCGCGGTCTGGCCGTTGGGGCGGCGCAGTACGAGGCCGACGGGTGACCTGCGCCCGTACATCCGCGCCCCGGTCTCCAGGCGCCGCCACAGCGCGTCCTCGAAGACCGAGTCCAGCTCGCGCGGTGTCCAGTCGGGCTGGGCGCGGCGTACGTCCTCGGCGTGGATGAAGAACTCCACCGTGTTCGCCGCCTCGTCCACCTGCTTGAGTGCGAACGGCGACATCTTCGGCGGGCCCGTACGGATGAGCTGGAGCAGCTCCTCGTACGGCTTGGCGGCGAACTCCGCCTGTACGCGCTCCAGTCGAGCGGCGAGTGGCTTGATCAGGATCCCGCCCGCCGCGTCCCCGCGGCGCTCGCGCACCACGATGTGCGCGGCCAGGTCCCGGGTGTGCCACCCCTCACACAGGGTCGCGGCATCGGGGCCGTTGGTCTCCAACAGGTCTGCGAGCAGCAGGCGTTCCCGCTTGGCATGGGTCGACATGCGGCAAGCGTACGGCTCTGGCGCGATGTGTGCCCGGGTGTACGCGGCGCGTGTTCCCGCGGGCCCGCCTCCCGCCCATCCGGGTCCGCATCGTGCCCGCTCCGGGCTCCCGGCCCCGTCCACTCCCCGCGCGCTCCCTGCCCGTTCCCTGTCCGTTCCCGGCGCGGACGGGCCGGGAACGGCGTGCGGGACGGGCCGTTCCGGTGGGCCGAGGCAGGCCGCTTCGGGGTGCGGCACGGTGCAGGGCCTGCGGGAGAGCGGCGTGCGGGACCGTGCAGGGCAGTGCGGGACAATGGACGCATGCCCCAGAACTCCTCCCTCGACCCCGCCGTCGCCGCCCGCCTCAAGCGCGACGCCGACGGGCTCTTCCCGGCCATCGCGCAGCAGTACGACACGGGGGAGGTGCTGATGCTCGGGTGGATGGACGACGAGGCACTCGCGCGGACGCTGGCGTCCGGACGCGCCACGTACTGGAGCCGCAGCCGCTCCGAGTACTGGGTGAAGGGCGACACCTCAGGGCACGTCCAGCATGTGAAGTCCGTCGCGCTGGACTGCGACGCCGACACCGTGCTCGTGAAGGTGGACCAGGTCGGCGCCGCCTGCCACACCGGCACCCGTACGTGCTTCGACGCAGACGAACTGGCACTCGGCTGATCCCTTTCCTCGTCTCCCGGGGTCTCCCGGGCCGGTGGCCCCCGCTCCTTCTGCCCCAACCTCCGGTAGGGAAAGGGCACGTAGAGTGAGCGACCATGACCTGCGCGCCCGACCTCGAAACGTTCCGCACCCTCGCGAAGGACCGCCGGGTCATCCCGGTGACCCGGCGCCTGCTCGCGGACGGTGACACCCCTATCGCCCTGTACCGGAAGCTGGCCGCCGAACGCACCGGCACCTTCCTCCTGGAGTCGGCGGAGAACGGCCGTACGTGGTCGCGCTACTCGTTCATCGGCGTACGCAGCGACGCGGCGCTGACCGTGCGCGAAGGACAGGCGCACTGGCTGGGTACACCCCCGGTGGGCGTACCCACGAGCGGTGACCCGCTCGCGGCGCTGCGGGAGACGGTCGAGGCGCTGCACACACCCCGTGACCTGCACGAGGGCGCGGATCTGCCCCCGTTCACCGGCGGCATGGTCGGCTACCTCGGGTACGACATCGTCCAGCGCCTGGAGAAGGTGGGCCGGAACCCGCACGCCGCGGACGATCTCGGGCTGCCCGAACTGACGATGCTCCTCACCTCCGACCTCGCGGTGCTCGACCACCGCGACGGCACGGTGCTGTTGATCGCCAACGCCATCAACCACAACGACCTCGCCACGGGCGTGGACGAGGCACACGCCGACGCCGTACGGCGCCTGGACGCGATGGCGGACGACCTGGCGCGTCCTGCGCCGGTCGCCCCGGTGGCGCTGCCCGCCTCCGAACTCCCGCGCTACGAGGCGAAGTCGGGCGGCGCGACCTACGAGGCATGGGTGGAGGACATCAAGGAGCGCATCCGCGCGGGTGAGGCGTTCCAGGTGGTGCCCTCCCAGCGGTTCGAGGCGCCCTGCGGGGCGAGCGCGCTGGACGTCTACCGCGTGCTGCGCGCCACCAACCCGAGCCCGTACATGTATCTCCTGCGCTTCGACGGTTTCGACATCGTCGGCTCCAGCCCCGAAGCGCTGGTCAAGGTCGAGAACGGGCGCGCCATGATGCACCCCATCGCGGGCACCAGGCCCCGTGGCGCCACACCGCGCCAGGACAACGAGCTGGCCGACGAGCTGCTGGCCGACCCGAAGGAACGCGCCGAGCACCTGATGCTCGTCGACCTCGGACGCAACGACCTGGGCCGGGTGTGCGAGCCGGGCAGCGTCGAGGTCGTCGACTTCATGTCCATCGAGCGCTACAGCCACGTCATGCACATCGTCTCGACCGTAACGGGGCAGCTCGCCGAGGGCCGCAGCGCCTTCGACGCGCTCACCGCGTGCTTCCCCGCCGGCACCCTCTCCGGTGCGCCCAAGCCGCGTGCCCTCCAGATCATCGAGGAGCTGGAGCCGACCAGGCGCGGGGTGTACGGCGGTTGTGTCGGATATCTCGACTTCGCGGGCGACTCGGACACCGCCATCGCGATCCGTACGGCGCTGCTGCGTGACGGCACCGCCTACGTGCAGGCAGGAGCGGGTGTCGTCGCCGACTCCGACCCCGCGGCCGAGAACGCCGAGTGCGCCAACAAGGCGGCTGCCGTGCTGAGGGCGGTCCGAACGGCCGAGCGGCTCGGCGGTAGCGTGGAGGAGTGACTTCTCGAACTCCCGCCCCCGAAGAGGAAGGCGGGTCAGCCGCGCACGACGTGCACGCTGAGACCGCAGAGCACGCCGAGGCCGCGGGGCCTGCCGGGGCCCCGGGCTCCGTTGAGATCCCGAAGCCTGCCGCGGAGGCCCCGGAGCCTGTAGAGCCTGTTGAGGCTGCGGAGCCCGCTGAGCCTGCGGTGGATGCTGCGGGGCCGCCCGTCGGTGTCGCCGGGGCCGCCGGTGCCGCGCGGTCCCGGGCCGGTCGGCGTGCGCTCGCGCTCGCGCTGCTGTGCGGCGCCGTCGGCGCCGCGCTCGCTCTGGTCGCCGCCGGGCAGACCTGGAGCGGGTCCTCTGCCCAGTTCGCGCAGGGCCAGGTGCCCGTACGGGCCAAGGGCAGCGAGGTCACCGGGCTCCCGAGCGCGCTGGCCCTGGTCGGCCTCGCCGCGCTGGTCGCCGTCTTCGCCGTACGCCGCGCCGCGCGCTTCGTCGTCGCCACGCTGCTCACCGTCTGTGGCGGCGGTGTCCTCGCCTCCGCGCTGCTCGGCGCCGATGACACCGGAGCGCTCAGCGAGAAGGCGGCCAAGGCCAGCGGCCTCGCGGAGAGCGGCGTCGGCTCCGTCGACCTGACGGCCTGGCCGTATGTCTCCGCCGTGGGCGGCGCGCTGCTGGTGATCGCCGGTCTGCTGGCCCTCCGTTACGGCCGCGGCTGGCCCTCGATGTCGGGCAGCGCCCGCTACGAACGCACCCCGCTGCGGCAGCGCGCCGCACGGCCCCAGCGGATCGATCCGGACAGGCCCGAGGACCTGTGGAAGGCACTCGACCGAGGCGAGGACCCCACCCACGGCACCGCATGACGTACCCGAACCGCGTAACGCAGCCGACCCCCGTGCCGGTGGGAACGCGGGGGCGGGGGACAATGTCCATGAGCGGGCCGGGTGGCCCCATTAGGTAGTGACACAAGGAGCATTCATGGCGAACAGCCACGGACACACCCCGGCCGCGTGGACCGGCGTGATCATCGCCTTCGTCGGCTTCTGCGTCGGCTCGGTCTTCATGGTGCTCGCGGAGCCGATCGGAGTGGCGGCCTCTGTAGTGATCATCCTGATCGGTGCCGTCGTCGGTGGGCTGATGCGTGCGGCCGGGCTCGGACAGCCGAAGACCAACGGCCTGACCGAGGCCCAGCTCCAGGCCCATAGGCAGACACACGCGGAAGCACGCTCCTGACCGAGCGGCAGAACGCAGCGACGCTGCGGTACCGCCTGCGCAGAGCGGTGCCGCGCACGGCCGCGCCCATCGGCACCCTCGCCGGTGTGGGCGCGGCCTTCGTGTATGTGGCCTCGTTCGACCCGAACCAGCCAGGCCACTACCCCGCCTGCCCGCTGCTCGCGGTGACCGGCATCTACTGCCCCGGCTGCGGCGGGCTGCGCAGCGCGTACGCGGTCGCACACGGCGACCTCGCCTCGGCGCTGCACGCGAATGTGCTGGCTGTCGTCCTCTTCGTCGCCTTCGCCGCGCTCTGGACCCACTGGTTCCTACGGCGTGCGCGTGGGCTGCCCTACGTGCTGCCGCTGCGCCCGCGTCTCATGGCCTGGCACGGGTGGGCAGCGGGTGCGCTCGTGGTGGCGTTCACGGTTGTCCGGAACACGCCCCTCGGTACCGCGCTCATCCCCTGACCGTGTGTGCCCGCGCTCACATCAGTCCATTGGTTTGTCCCGCTATGTGGGATTACGATCAACCGGATGCGAGTCCTCCGTCCATCGGCGGATACCATCGGAGTGCCCAACCTGACCATCCCCGCACCGCGGCGCGGGGGTCCGCACCCAGCCAAGAAGGGGGCCGCTCGGTGAGTGTGCTCGACGAGATCATCGAAGGCGTACGTGAGGACCTCGCCGTGCGGCAGGAGCGCGTCAGCCTCGACGAACTCAAGGAGCGCGCAGCCAAGGCGCCCCGCGCGAAGGATGGCCTCGCGGCCCTCAAGGGCGACAGCGTGCGCGTGATCTGCGAGGTCAAGCGGTCCAGCCCGTCGAAGGGCGCCCTCGCCGCCATCGCTGACCCCGCGGCGCTTGCCGCCTCCTACGAGGCGGGTGGTGGAGCGGTCATCTCTGTTCTCACGGAGCAGCGGCGGTTCGGCGGGTCCCTCGCCGATCTTGAAGCGGTCCGCGCGAGCGTGGACATTCCCGTGCTGCGCAAGGACTTCATGTTCTCCGCCTACCAGTTGTGGGAGGCGCGTGCGCACGGAGCCGACATCGTGCTGCTGATCGTTGCCGCGCTGGAGCAGGAGGCGCTCGTTTCGCTCATCGAGCGCGCCGAGTCCATTGGTCTGACGCCGCTCGTCGAGGTCCACGACGAGGAGGAGACCGAGCGGGCGCTCGATGCCGGCGCGAAGATCATTGGGGTCAACGCGCGGAATCTCAAGACGCTTGAGGTGGACCGGGGCAACTTCACGCGCATCGCGCCTGAGATTCCCGATCACGTGGTGAAGATCGCGGAATCTGGTGTGCGGGGGCCGCACGATCTCATCGCCTACGCGAATGACGGGGCCGACGCTGTGTTGGTCGGGGAGTCCCTGGTGACGGGGAAGGATCCCCGTACCGCCGTTTCTGATCTTGTCGCTGCTGGGGCGCATCCGGCGTTGCGGCACGGGCGGGGCTGACGCCCCGTGTTTCCCGCCCATTCTTTCGCGGGGTCCGCGGGTGTGGACTACTCCGCCGATGCCGGGTCCGCTGTCGCGGGGTGCGTTGATGTCCGCTCCGCTTTCGCGGGGTCCGTTGATGGCGGCTCCGCTTGCGCGGGTACCGCTTTCGCGGCACTTGCTCGTGGGTGTCGGCCTCGTGGGTGTCGGGCGCCTGCTCGGCGGGTGCGGGGGCGGCGGGTGCGGTACCACATCGGGTGCGAGCCTGGGCAGGTCAACGGGTGTCGATGGCGCTGAGGCGTCTCCTCCGTCTGTGTCTTTCCCATCGTTCCTCTTCTGTTCCTGATGGGGCTTCGCCCCTTGCCCCGTTGGCCTCGCCGGCCGGGCGTTGGGGGGCTCCGCCCCCCAACAGCCC
>NZ_JANCPR020000027.1 GCF_028657195.3 Streptomyces iconiensis | reverse complement strand
GTGAAGGGGTGGAGCCTTCAAGTCGGGCTCTGGGGGCGGTATCGCGCGGGGGTGAGGCGGGGTGCGGGGAGGGGTGGTCCGGGGGGTTCGGTGTGCAGCCGCGGATTGTCCTGGCGACCGAGACGCGTCCCATGCCTGGTCATGCGCACCGGGGTGGAGTGCGGGGCGTCGGTATGGCCAGGGCCGCGAGCCGGAGGTGGGGGCGGCTCGCGGCGTGGTGTTCAGGTGGGGTCGGTGGTCAGCGGCCGTAGGCGCCGCCGCGCAGCGCCCGGGTGCCGGCCGGGCACCTCATGGTGACGCGCTTGGAGCCGGAGAGTACCGGGGTGATGTAGCGGACCCGGTTCGAGCAGTCCACGAAGACCCGGTAGGCCCGCCCGGAGCACGAGACGGAGAAGTACCGGCCCCGGAGGGAGGGGTTCCAGCAGCGCAGCGACGCGCGCTTCGGGGGGACGGCCTGTGTGGTGCGGCCGGCCTTGGACGCGGTGCCGCTCGTCTTGCGCTTCGACTTGGAGTCCACGATCGAGTAGTCGGCGTTCGCCACCACCGAGGTGGTCGACGCGGTGGCGGGCGTCGACGCCTGGGCCCCTGGGGCGATGGCCCCTCCGACGCCGAGCGCGAGCACCACGCTCATACCGAGTCCAGCAAGGGAATTACGAACCTTCATTCGTGCCTCGATTCTTCAGGTCGTGCGGTGCTGATGACTGTTCACTGGTTTTCAGGTGAACAGAAAGAAGAATCCAAGGCGGGAATCGCGGAAGCAATAATTCCTCGATTTTCGGATCATCATCGCAGGCGTCGGTAGAGGTCGTCGCCCCCTATCAGGTAAGGGGTGAATCGATTCTCCCAACTCGCGCTCGCCGAGCGGAAATTACCCGTGTGGGTTACGGAACCCGCGTTCCCGCCGAACGGTGAGGAGTTCGTGGGTTCCCTCTTCCCTTACGGTGCGACAGGCAATGCCCCTCGTTTTTCGTAGAGGCGGTGGGGAAGGAGCTGCGTTATCGGCGTTGTCAGCGGTATTGATGTTATTGGCGTTATCCGGGAGAGAGCCTTTACTCGTCGTCCTCGTCCTCGTCGTCCAGTCGCGCCAGCCAGGTCGCCAGCCGCTCCACCGGTACTTCGAAGTCCGGGTTCAGATCCACGAACGTCCGCAGCTGTTCGGCCAGCCACGCGAGACTGACTTCTTCCTCGCCGCGCCGCTTCTCCAGCTCTTCGATGCCACGGTCGGTGAAGTACACGGTTCTGCTCCAGGGTGCGGATGGCTCTGATTCGGTCCCTGAACAGGGTATGCGGGGCCCGTGTGCGGGTGGTGCCTACGTGGGCGCGTAGCTGAGGTCCTTCACCGACATCCGGTCAGGGCGCAACCTCACCCATACGGTGCCCTTCTCCGCCGGGTCGTCCCGCAGGTAGTGGCGGAAGCGCTCATCCCACTTGTCCTCGTCGGGGCCCAGGTAGCGGCTGAGCTTCCGCCATCCCCGCTCCGCGTCGAACGGCAGCACCTCGGCACGTCCGCGCGCGATCACCTGCCGTACGAGCCCCGTGGCCAGATCGCACTCGTCCACGACCAGCGCCACGGCCGGATGCTCCCGCACCAGGCCCTCCAGCCGTGCCCATGAGCCGGTCAGTATCCAGAACGCCTCGTCCTCCCACAGGAACCACGTCGGCCGCACCGTCGGCCCCCGCGTCGCGATGCGAGCGGTCAACGGCCGTGCGAGAAACGCGTCCACATCGAATGCCGTATGTGCCTTCTTCATTACTGAGCCCTCCCGCACACGTGCTTGCCCGGTGATGCGTCGCTGTTCTGACCGTTGCTGTCCCGTCTGTGCACGTTCATGGGCGCGATCGTAGAACGTGGCGGTGACAGGGCCGCTGGCGCGGGCAGTTCTCTTCCAGCCGGGTGGAGCGTCGGCGGTGGTGCCGTCGCCGCCCCGGAGTAGCGAAGCAGCGTGACGGCCCGTGAGGGTGCCAGGCCCCGGTGCCCCGTTCGTACTTGGGCGTGGATGTGTGGGGGGCTGCGTGGGGTGCGCGGTCCTGGTGTGATCGGGGCATGGACGGGACGTGGAGTGGGGCGCCGGAGTGGGCGTGTTGTGGGTTCGGGGGCGGGAGCGCGGTGGGGTGCCGGGGTGTGGTGGCGGGGTTGTACGGGCGGTGTCTGCGGCATCTCCTGGACGAGGAACGGGGCGTGGTCCTGGCGGAGTGGGAGCCGGGGGGTGACCTGGATCTGCGGGGTACCGAGGTCGACGCGGGGCTGCTGGCCGCGGTGCTGGAACGGTTCAGGGGTGAGGACGGGCGGCTGCGGATCGGGGCGGGGCGGTTCGCGGGCGCTGTGTTCCAGGGGGAAGTACCGTTCGGCCGCGCGGTGTTCAGCGGGGAGGTGGACTTCTCCGGTGCGGTCTTCGAGGGCCGTGCGCGCTTCCCTGAAGCCAGGTTCGTGGGGGCCTGCTTCGCGGGGGCCGAGTTCAGGGCGGAAGCGTCGTTCTACAAGGCGCACTTCCATGACCCCGGCCATGTCGTCGCGGCGGACGTGGCCCGGTTCGACCGGGCCGTCTTCGAGCAGGAGGCCGTCTTCGCGCGGGCCGTCTTCCCCTGTGAGGAGGGCTCCAGGGGGCCCACCTTCCGGCATGTGGTCTTCCGGGGCGAGACCAGCTTCTGGGGAGTCGTCTCGGGTGAACGCGTCTCCTTCCCGCACGCCGTCTTCATGGCGACCTCGAAACTCGGGCCCGTGGTGTGCAAAGGGGAACTCGGGCTGCGCGCGGCGCACTTCATGGTGCCCGTCGTGATCGAGGCGGTCGCGCCGGGGATCCTCCTGGGAGAGACACGGTTCGAGGGGCCGACGGTCATCTCGGCCCGGTACGCGCGGGTGAACCTGGACCGGGTACTGCTGCTGCACCCCTGCAGGGTCACGACGTTCACCGGGCTCGGGGACCTCGACCGCGAGCCCCCGCTGGTGGCCGTGCTGGACGCGCTCGACCAGGAGTACGGGCCCGGCCCCACGGTCGCCGTCACGTCGCTGCGCGGTGTCGACGCCGCCATGCTGCTGCTCGCCGAAGTGGACCTCAGCGGGTGCGCGTTCGCGGGCGCACACCACCTGGACCAGATACGGCTGGAGGGGATCTGGCGGCTGCGGTCGGCGCCCGGCGGGGTGCGGTGGGCGCGTGGGCTGCCGCGCTGGTGCGCCAAGCGGCAGATCATCAACGAGGAACGGGAATGGCGCGCGCTGCCCGGCAGACGCAGACCCTCGCGGCACGACTGGGGCCCGCCGCCAGCGGAGCCCGGCGCCGTGCCGGGACTGGCCACGCTCACCACGGTCTACCGGCAGCTCCGTAAGGCCAGAGAGGACGCCAAGGACGAGCCGGGAGCCGCCGACTTCTACTACGGCGAGATGGAGATGCGCCGGTACAGCCGCGGTTGGCGGCACGCGGAACGGTGGCTGCTACAGGCGTACTGGGCGCTGTCCGGGTACGGGCTGCGTGCCTCGCGGGCGCTGGGCTGGCTGGTGGGCGCGATGCTGGCGACGGTGCTGCTGATGCTGGCCGTCGGCCTGCCCGACACGCCTGCGCGCGAACACCTCGCGGGCGCACGGGTGGTGGGCAAGCAGGCCCCTACGCTGCGTGCGCCGTTCCCCGCACGTTTCAACGCGGAACGCGCGCTGAAGGCGACCGACGTGGTGGTCAACTCCGTCGTCTTCCGCGCCAGTGGCCAGCCGCTGACCCGGGCGGGCTCCTACGTGGAGAAGGGCGCGCGCTTCACAGGGCCCGTACTGCTCGGCCTCGCCGTGCTCGCCGTACGGGGGCGCGTCAAACGGGGGTGAGCTGCGGCCGGCACTCCGTTGCGGCGGCTGCCCGGTGCGCGGGCGGGGTCGGCCGCCGCGTTCGCGGGCGTGGTCAGCTGTCCCGTTTGACGGCTGCGCTCGCGCCGCCGACGGCGACGCCCAGTGCGATGAGGAGCACGCACACATAGACCTCGTAGCCGTCGAGGAAGCCGATGCGGTGGACCAGGGTCCACATCCGGAACCAGCCGCCGGTGACCTCATGGAGGAGACCGCCGACGCCCTGCGTGATGAGGAGGAAGGCGACGAGGCCCAGAAAGTTCTTCATGCAGTCAGGCTCGGCGGCGGCGGGGCGCCGGGGGATCGGGCCTTGGTCTGGGGCCGGCCGACGAAAGTCACGGATCCGGGTGGCAGGTGTCGTCCAAAGGTCTCCGTATGCGGCGGGCGCTGCCGGGTGCCGTGGGGCGGGCCGTAGATTCGCGGGTATGGGCCATTCTTCCCAGCGCCGCGATCGTCCCGGGCCCGGTGACCCGTCGTCCGGTGACCTGTCGTCCAGTGACCCGTCGTCCGGGGCTGTCGAGCGTTCCGGGGCCGATGAGCGCTCGGGCCGCGCCGGTCGCCAGTGGCTCCGGGTGCGCGGTGTGCTCGGGCCGCGCGGCGTGCGGCGGGCGCGTGCGTGGGTGTGTGACGGCCGGTGGCGGGATGCGGTGCGCCCGCGTGGGGGAACTCCTGTGCGGCGCACCGGCAAGGACTGGCTGGCCGACATCGGGATGTTCCTGTTCGCGGCGCTGTTCTTCCTGGTGACGGCGGACTCCGTCGTGGCGGGATCCGACATCTCCGGGACGGCCGTGCTGGCGGAGCAGGCCGCGGGCGGGGTGGCGTGCGCCGCGCTGTTCGTACGGCGGCGGTGGCCCGTCGCGCTGGCGGTCCTGCTGCTGGTGAGCGGAAAGTTCTCGCACTTCATGACGGGGCCATGCCTGGTCGCGCTGTTCACGGTCGCGGCGACACGCCCTCCCCGTGTGACGGGCTGGGTGGCGGCGCTGGGCCTCGCGCCGCTGCCGTTCTATCTCGCGAGCGGGCCCCCCGCCGACGACCCGCGTACGGGTTCGGCTCTCACCTTCTTCGCGCTGGTCGCTTGCGCGCTCGGATGGGGCTCGTTCGTCCGTTCCCGTCGGCAGCTCATCGCCTCGCTGGAGGAGCGCGCCGAGCACGCGGCCACCGATGCGCGGCGCGAGGCGCGGGAGGATGTCGCGCGCGAGATGCACGACGTACTGGCGCACCGGCTGTCGCTGCTGAGCGTGCACGCGGGTGCGCTGGAGTTCAACCCGGGCGGCAATCCCGAACAGGTGAGCCGCGCCGCCGGAGTCATCCGGGAGAGCGCGCACGAGGCGCTCCAGGACCTACGGGAGATCATCGGCGTGCTGCGCGCACCGGAGGCGCACGAGCGTCCACAGCCCGTACTCGCCGACCTGGAACAACTGGTCGAGGAGTCCCGCGGCGCCGGGGCCCGTGTGACGCTCGTCCGGGAGGTCCCGGGGGAGGGGGAAGCGGGGGAGCGGGAAGAAGTGCAGCAGGGAGGGGCGCAGCAGGGAGGGGTGCCCGCCGTCACGGGGCGCACGGCGTACCGCATCGTCCAGGAAGGGCTGACCAACGCGCGCAAGCATGGCCCGGGCCCGGAGGTGCCCGTCTCCGTCAGCGTGCGCGGCGGACCGGGCCAGGGGTTGACCGTGGAGGTCCGCAACCCAGGAAAGGAGCCCCAGCACCACGAGGGAGCACACCCGGCCGTCCCCGGTTCGGGACAGGGCCTCGTCGGCCTCACGGAGCGCGCGCACCTCGCGGGCGGCCACCTCGAACACGGCTGGGACGACGGGGACTTCCGCCTCCGTGCCTGGCTGCCCTGGCCGGGCTGACACCTGGCGCTCGGGCCCGTTTCCGGACAGCACGGGGTGCTCAGTCCGGTCCTTGGCGCTCCGTGCGGTGACGGTCCGGTCCGTGGCGTCCCGGTGCGCGGTGCTTCGGTGCGCCGCCGTCCCCTTCGCGCTGCCCGTCCTCGCGTTCCTCCCCGTCCCCCAGATCGGCGGCGACGGCGGCGTGGTCCGAGGGCCACACGCCGTCGACGGGGCCGAACCCCGCGCGTCGTACGGCGCGTACGTCCCCGAGCCCGTCGGGCGCCGGAGGCCCCGTGTGGATGTAGTCCACCCGCGCGGCCGGCCCTGAGGGCACATACGGGTTGGCCGGCCCCCAGGTGGCGGAGGGTTCGGCCGGGTCGGCGAACTCCCAGACGTCGTAGAGGACCTGGCCCGGTACGGCGGGCGCGGTACGCAGACCGCTCAGGAGGCGCATCTCGTCGGAGTCGGGGAGCGAGTTGTAGTCACCGGTGAGCACCGGAGGGTGGTGGCTGCCGCACGCTGCGGTGCGGTCGGCCGTGAAGCGGGCCAGCGCGGCGGTCTGCGCACAGCGGGTGGCCGACGCCGCGGCGTCAGAGGTGAGGTGCGTGGTGAAGAACGGCACGGGGGCACCGGGGCGTTGGAGCGTGGCGCCGAGGGCGAGCCGTCCGTCGTCGGGCTTCCGTTCGGGCGCGGGCAGCCGGATGACGGCCCTGTCGGTGAGGGGCCAGCGGCTCAGGATCGCGTTGCCCACGTCCACGGCGGCGTCCTCGGGCCCCGCCCGCCGCCGGAAGCGCCCGGGAGCGGGGGAGGCCGCCCATGTCCAGTGCAGGCCCAGTTCGTGGGCGAGCCACCCGGCGAGGTTCTCGTCGGGCGAGGCCCACACCTCCTGAAGGCCCACCGCGTCGGGCCGCAGCTCTCGCAGCACGGCGAGGACGGCGTGCCGCCGCTCACGCCACGGTCCGAACCGCCACCACAGGTTCCAGGTCACCACGCGCACGGTCTCAGCCTGCACTCCCACGTGTGGTCGCGCGAGAGGGCGTGTGAGCTGTTCAATGTGGGCCCTGGGGAATGACGTTGGGCACACGGTGCCGACCGGCTTCCGCGTGACACATGGCGGAGGACGGGTGGCGCGTGACGCGTGGCAGGCGTCGTCTTCCGCCTGACGGTGACGGGAGACGGGTGACAGATGTCGGCTGACGGATGAACGGGCGAGGGGGAGCGGTGGAGCGGGAGATCAGGGAAGTGCGGCTGCCGGGCGGCGAGACGGTACTGGCGCGCGTGCAGGTGCTGGAGGACGGCGAGGCCCCGGAGGGCGTCGAGGAGTTCCAGTACGACGACGTCGGAACGCGGGACCAGCTGATCGCACGTGCGCAGCAGCTCAACGAGGTGATCAGCGGTGTCGGTACCGCCGTACTGAACGCCGCGCGGGGGGCCAGGCCCGACGAGGTGAGCGCCACGTTCGGCGTGGAACTGGCCGTCAAACCCGGCAAGGCGCTGGCCGCCGTCATCGCGGACGGCGAGGCCAAGGCATCCGTGACCGTGACGCTCACCTGGCGCGGGAACGACGCGCGCCAGGACGACGAGCGTCAGGACGACGCGCGCCAGGACGACAGGCGCGGGAGCGATGAGCGCGGGAACGACGGGCGCCGGGATGGTGGGCGCGGGAACGACGGGTCCCGGGGCGAGGGGAACGACGCAGCCGGGAGCAACGACGGAGGCGGGGCGAACGACGGAGGCGGCGGCCGGAGCGGCGGGGCCGGCGGGGTCGGCGGCGGTTCGCAGGGCGCATGACGACGTCCCGGCTGGAGGTACTGGTCGGCCGGGCCACCGTGTGGCTCGGGCCGGACGAGCGGTGCCAGGAAGGGCCCGGTGGCCACGCGATGTGGGGCAGCGGCTTCTTCGTCGCGCCCGGCTGGGTCCTCACCTGCGCGCATGTGCTGCGCCCCGCGGGGGAGTCGGGGCCGCGCTCCCGGCTCGGTGAGGACGCGGCACGCCCGTTCCTCGTGCACGGCGAGCACGGACGGGTGCGCGCCCGCGCGGGGTACTGGCTCATGGACGGCGAAGGGGCGCCCGAACAGGACCTGGTGCTGGTGCGCCTGCTGGAGGAGACCGCGCACTCGTGTGTGTGGCTGACCGACCGGTGCGACCGGCCCTTCCGCGTGACGGCGCACGGCTGAATGACGGCGCCGGGTGCCCCTCGGGGTACGCCGCCCGCGCCGTGGAGCGGCAGGTGTGAGATCAGCGGGGCGCACGGCCACCATGGCGCGCTGCTCGGGCCCGATGTCGAGCTGCCGCACGGCGTCTCGGGCGGCCCTGTGCTCGACCAGGAGACGGGCGCGGTCACCGGCGTCGTCAAGGCACGCAGGACGGGCAAGGACGGCGGCCTCGCCATCGCCACCACGGCGCTCCGCGCCTTCGCCTCTGCCGTACCCGTCGGCGGCGAACGGGGACTGGGCGACGACCCGTACAGGGCGCTGATCCGCGCGCACGACCGCTGGCACGATCCCCGGCAGGACGGGCGGTACGACACGCGCTACGGCGCCCGGCGCGATCCCCTGCACGGGGCCGGGGACATGCGGCGCCCCCACGCCTCGGGCCCTGACCGGCGTGCCGTGTACGGGCGCCCGAACGGCGGGGTCTCGTGGGCCGTCGCACAGGAGGCGCTGCGCAAGGGGCGCGCTGCGGACGGGCCGTGGGCGACCTGGACGCCGAAGGACCACCTGACGGCGCTCGCGCTGCTGTCCGAACTGCCGGCGCCCGCACACCCCGCCACCGTCGAGAGCCACATCGAGACGGTGCTCGGCGAGGAACCCCTGTGGTGGGAGCCGACGGCGCCCCGCGACTGGCGCGACGGTCATGGCTGGCTCTACGAGAGCGCGGAGGGCGACGAAGTCGCCTTTCTGCACTACTTGTTCTCCGTCGCAGCCGACTGCGCGCATACGGCGCCCGAGCCCGCCGCCGCGCTGACCCACTGGGCACGGGAGCGCGTCCAGCGGGTCCCGCCCACCCACCGGGCGCTCCTGGAGCGGCTCGCGGCACTCGCGGAAGAGGCCGCACTGCCCGAGCCGGGACCGGGACTGGGGCTGGGACCGGGGCCCGGGCCGCGGCCGGGTCCTGACGTCGCGGACAGGGAGTACGGGGCTCCAGACGCCGAACACGCGCCCTGCCAGGGCCGCACGGAGCCGCACGCCGTCGCCGCACGCGCGGCCGACACGGAGGACGGCGGTCCCGTCGTCGCCGTCGAGCTGGAGCCCGCCCACTACCCGCAGGGCGAGGGCGCCGCGCGGGACCCCGTGCGCGAGAACGCGCGCTTCTACTGGCGCATCTGGACCTGGACCGGCGACCCGGACAGCGTGCGCGCCTGGGAGCGGCTGGAGACCGGGCAGGGCGCGACACGGCACGAGCTGCCTCAGCAACTCGCCCAGCCGCTGCGCGCCGCGTTCGCGCGCGTCGACACGGACAGGCGGCGCGCGCGGCTCGAACTGGCTGCGCCTGTGGAGCACTTCGACATCGACGTACACCTGTGGCGCCCTGGCCTCGTCGCGCGCGGCCTGCGGCCCGATCCCGAGGACCGCCAGTTCGGCGTGCACCGGCAGGTCGTCCTGCGGGAGGTGTCGCGTACGGGCGCTCCGGTCGACACCTGGGAGAAGCGCTGGAACGCGGCGCTCGACGGCACCCTCGAAGCGCTCCCCCTGCGCACACGCACCGACCAGCTCGGCGAGGCGCCCGCGCGTGCTGTGCCCGTGGTGTGCCGCACCGGAGACTGCGAGGCGCCCACGCTCCGCGAGGTCGTACGGGCCGGCTACGGGCTGGCGCTGTGGAGCGGGACGGACACGCGACCGCACACCTGCGACTCGGTCCCGCATTGCGAACTCAGCGCCCGGGCCTCGGAGTTGGTGCGAGGCGCCCGGCGCGCCGCAGCGCTGCCCGAGAGCCTGCGCGTGCTACGGGAGCGCATCAGTACGGGAGACACCGCGGCCAACTGGGCCGAGGACCTCACCCTGCTCTACGACGACCCGCGCCGCCCCCTGCCCGGACTGACGCTGACCGAACCGCTGGACTCGCCATGAGCCCCCGGCCCCGGCGCGCGTCCGAACGGCAACCGCGGTACTACTGGCGCGGACAACCGCGAGCGAACGGCTACAGGCGCCGACACCGCGAGCGAGCGGCTACTGGTGCCGACAACCGCGAACGCGCGACTACAGGCAAGTGCCCACGAGCGCGCGGCTACGAGCCAGCAACCGCGAACGCGCGACTACGAGCGAGCAACTACGGGCGAGCACAGAGCAAAGAGCAACTACAGGCTGCGAGCGCCCACAGGGCACAACCGCCCACAGAGCACGAGCGACTCCGCACACGAGTGACCACAGAGTACGAGCGACGAGGAGCGATCCGTGAGCGTCCCCGACTGGTTCGTCTTCCGGGGCACGGGAGAGCCGCACGACGGCATCGACAGGCTGCCACCGCCACCGCCCTGGCGTGACTTCGACGGCGGCCCCGCCGTACCAGGAGTGCCCCGCCTCGGCTCGGAATCGGGCCGGCGTCTGGGCACCTCCACGGGCGGAACGCCGGGAGGCACCTGGCGTACCGAGGAGCTGGAGCTGATCAACGCTGCGCTCTACTTGCGCCGCCCGCTCCTCGTGACCGGCGACCCCGGCTCGGGCAAGTCCACGCTCGCGCACGCACTCGCCCATGAACTGGGTCTGGGCAGGGTGCTGCGCTGGCCCATCGTCAGCCGCGCCACCCTGCGCGAAGGGCTGTACGCCTATGACGCCATCGCGCGCCTCCAGGACGCCCAACTCGCCCGCCAGCAGGCTTCGTCAGCCGAGGGGGGAGGTGAGGGCGGTATCGGCCGCTATCTGCGGCTGGGCCCGATGGGCACGGCGCTGCTGCCGTACGAGCGGCCACGGGTGCTCCTGGTCGACGAGCTGGACAAGAGCGACATCGACCTGCCCAACGACCTTCTGAACGTCCTGGAGGAGGGCGAGTTCACGCTCCCCGAGCTGGAGCGGATCGCCGACCGCGAGCCGCGTACCGACGTGCTCACCGACGACGGCACCCGCGTCGCCGTCGAGGGCGGCCGGGTGCGCTGCCGTGCCTTTCCCGTCGTGGTGATGACCAGTAACGGCGAACGGGACTTCCCGCCCCCGCTGCTGCGCCGCTGCCTCCACCTGGATCTGCCCTCGCCGGGCAACGACCAGGCCGGCGCCGACCGGCTCGCCGCACTCGTGCACGCGCACTTCGGCCAGGAGGGAGCCCGGCCCGACGGCGGCCCGGACGGCTCCGCGGACGGTGACCTCGCGCGCGAGGAGCTGATCCGCTCGTTCCTGACCAGCAGCCCCGGCTCCCTGCGCGCCGCCGACCAGCTGCTCAACGCCGTCTACCTGACCCAGCAGGTGGCCACCCCGGCCCTCGACCGCGAACGCCTCGCGCAACTCCTCATGCGGCCCCTCGACTCCGGCGAACGCGGTCCCCGCTGATGCACCCGCCGCACAGCGCCCACGACACCCACAGCGCCCACGACACCTACGGCGCACACGGCTCTCCGCTCGCCGAACTGGCCGAGCGGCTGCGAGGCGTGCGCGGGCCCGAGGAAGGCGCCGATGCGGGGCTCACCGCGCGGGAACTGGCCGAGGCCCTGTGGCTTGCACGCCACGTGCCACCGGCCCAGGTGCACGCACACGGGCAGGGGCGCGGTGGCGTGGCAACGGACGCTGCCGAGGCGGCGGGACAGGGCGCGCGGGGCGCCACCGCGCAGGACGCCGCTTCATCACGCGACGGGCTGGACGAGCCCTCCCGCGCGGAGCGGGCAGGGCTGCACACCGGCAGGCCGCCTGCGGGCACGGACGGCCGGCACGCGACCGGCACCGGCAGCGGCGCCTACGGTCATGTGCTGCCCGTACGTGCCCCGTCGGCGACGGCGCTGCCGGCCTCCCTACCCCTCCAGCGGGCCCTGCGTCCCCTCCAGGGCTTCCAGTCGCCCGTGCGGACCCCGGCACGCCACCTGGACGAGCAGGCGACGGCCGAGCGCGCTGCCGAGACCGGGCTGCTGTTGCCGGTACTCCGTACCGCAGAACGGCGCGAAGCGCGGCTCCAGTTGGTGATGGACCTGTCCAGCTCCACCGTTCTGTGGCAGGGAGCGCTGGACGAGCTGGCCGGAATCTGCGCGGTCACGGGAGCCTTCCGGGAGGTACGCACGCAGTACGTGCGCGAGGGCCAGGACGGTGCGCTCCTGGCGAGCCCCGACAGGGAAGGGCGGGGCCCTGCCCGGCACGCCGAGCAGTTGCGGGACGGCACCGGCAGGCAGCTCACCCTGGTCCTCAGCGACTGTGCGGGGCCCCTGTGGCGCGCGGGACGTATGCAGCGCCTGCTGCACCACTGGGCGGGCACCGCACCAGTAGCACTCGTCCAGCCGCTGCCCCAGCGCATGTGGGCGCGCACTCATCTGCCCGCACACCCCGGCACGCTACGGCGCCGCGAAGGGCGCGGCACCCGTCTGCGGTTCACCCCCGCCGACGGTGCGGACGCCCCGCGACCACACGCGCTGCCCGTACCTGTGCTCGGCCTCAACCGGGACGCCTTCCACACCTGGGCCCGCCTCCTGTCAGGCAGCACGGGGCTCTCCCAGTCCGGAGCCGCCGCCTGGGTACGCCCCGGCCACCCGTCGGCCGGGCCCCGCCCCCCTGTGCCCGAACGCGACCCCGCCGACCGGCTGCGCGCGTTCCGCCGCACCGCGTCCCGCGAGGCCGTCCACCTCGCCGTGTGCCTCTCGGCGACGCCGCTCGCCCTGCCCGCCATGCAGCTCGTGCAGCGCGCCATGCTGCCCGAGAGCGGCCCCGAGGTCCTCGCCGAAGTCGTCCTCAGCGGTCTGCTGCGCCGCGCGGAGGGCGCACCCGAAGGGGAGTACGCCTTCGCGCCGGGCGTCCAGGAACGGCTGCTGCGCTCGCTCCCCAAGGGCGAGGCCGTGCTCATCCTCAAGCAGGTCTCCGACTACGTGGAGCGCCGTTTCGGGCGCGGCGAGCGCAACTTCGCGGCATACGCCGTCGCCCGGCTCACCGGCACCGGCTCAGGCGACGGCTCCGCCTCCGGGCCCGGGTCCGGGGCAGGCGACGGCACCCGCACCGCTACGGGAGTCGAGGTTCCCGGCCACGCGGCCCGCCCCCGTGCGGTGCCCGCACACACCCTGCCCCCCGCCTTCGCCGAGGTGCCCGCCACGGTCGTACGCCGCTTCGGGTTCGCGCCGGGGGAGGAGAGCCCCGCCGTGCGCACGCTGAAGGACCAGCGCGCCCCCGTGGCCCCCACACCGGCCGCGCCCGCCTCCGGGGCGCCGACCACGGGGACGCCGACCTCGGGGACGCCCACGCCCGTCGCCTCCACGCCCGTCAGGTCCACGTCCGTCGTGCCCACGCCCGGACGGGCTCCGGCCGTCGACCTCGTACGCGCCGCCACGGTGCGCCTGGAGGCCGGGGCCGACGTGCCCTGGATCAACGGGTTCTTCGTCGCCCCCCAGTGGGTCGTCACCACGGCGCGCGACGGCTGGACCAGGCGGCGCGTCAAGGTCGTCACCGCCGACGGCAAGCGGCTGCCGGCCGAGCAGGTCGAGTGGGCCAGGGCGCGCCGGCAGCGGGACCTGGCGCTCTTCCACGTACCGTCCGCGAGACATCAGCGCTGCCTGTGGCTGGCCGATCTCCCACCGCGCGGCCGTACGGAATTGGCGGTCTACGGGTGGTCCGACGGACTCCCGGGCGGCGGCCCGGTGTTCACCTCGCTCACCGAAGGCGTCCGCGCGCCGGAGGCCGGAGCCCTGCGTCTGTCCATGGCGGCGAACGGGCGCGTCCCGTACGCGGGCGCCCCTGTACTGAACGCGGCGACGGGTGAGACCGTCGGCCTGCTCACCGTCACCGAGCCCGGCGCCGGGCGCTGGGCCCAGCTCCCGACGGCGGACCGTACCGAGAGCGTCCCGTCCTGGAACGACCTCGTCCGTGCGCACGACCTCCACCATGGGAGGGAACTGGACGAAATCGGTGCCAGTAGCTGGCCGGGAACCTTCACCTCCTACGACGACCCGCCCAACGCCCTCAACCCCGCACGCCGCGCACGTCTGTACGGCATCCTCGCCCGGATGGAGCCGCCCCGTTCGGCGGCGCTCGTCGGGTCCCTGGTCGGCAGGGTGACGGAAACGCTGCTCCTGTCATCGGCCGTACGCGGCAGGGGCATCAACTGGCGTGACGGCGCCGCCCTGTTGCGCGGCGGCTACGACGCGCACCCGGGCAGGGAGCTGGAGGCCGTCACCCTGTACGCGGCCCACGTGTGGGCCGAGACCGGCGGGAGCCGCCCCGAAGAGCCGCGCGAGCAGCTGCGCGCCTGGGCCGAGTCGATCGGGCGGACCCTGGAGTTCGAGCCCGCACGCGAGGCCGTGTGGCGGGTGCTCGCTCCCCGCCCGGCACCCGACGCCGCCGCGTCGCCGGAGGAACACGCGGGTGTGCTCATCGAGGTGGAGCCGGTGGGCGCGGCCGAGGACCGCTACAGGTGGCGGGTCAAGGTCAGGCACGGCGGCCGTCACCTCTCCACGACGGACGCGGCGGCCCGGCCCGTACTGCTGCGCGAACTGGAGCCCGAGCTGTCCTCGCCGCTCGCCTCGGCGATAGAGCTGAGCGACCTCGTGGAGCGCGGGGCACGCATCCAGCTCTCCGTCGAACGTTCTCTGTTCGACCTCCCCGTCGACAACTGGCGTGCGGACAGGGAGGGCTACCCCCTGGGCGTCCTGCGTGACGTCACCGTCGCGCACCACGAGCGCGGGCAGTCGGCGCAGCGCCGCGCCCGCTGGGACGGTGTGCACCAGGGGCTCGGCCCCGAACTGGTGCCCGTGCGGCTGCTGGCGCCGGGGGCCTCGGCCGACGAGACGAGGGAGGCGCTCATGGCGCACCCCATGAACGCCGTTCCCGTCCACCCGGGCCCGGTCTCCGGCGGGCCCGCAGCGGAGGCGATGGACATGGCCCTCGGTGTGGGGTACGGCCTCGCTCTGTGGTGCAGGGACGCGGAGGGGCACGACACCGAGGAGTTCGAACAGCACGTCCACGACATGGTGCGGCGCGCTGCCGACGCTTACGACCTGCTCGACCTCGTCACCACGGCCCGTACAGGTCTGGCCGAGGAGCGCCCTGAGGCCCACTGGGCCACCGGACTCGCCGTTCTCTACGATCCGCCCGACACCACCTCCGACGACTCCTGGCCCCTCCCGTCCCCCCGCCTGCGCAGGCGCTCCAGCTAGGCGGATCTGCCCCAACTCCCGGACGCCGCCGTCCTGTTATCGGGCTCCCCCTCCCGTCTGTCGGACACGGGGACTACCCTGCTACCTCACGAGTCTCACGGAGTGGAGCCACGGGGGAACGGGGCGTATATGGGGGTCGTTGTGTACGACGGGCGAGCCGCGAGAAGCGAGGGGCCGCGATTCGGCGTGCTGCGATGCGCGCGGTGTGCCGCGTGAACGCCCCCGCCGGCATCGAACGCGCCGTCCGCGCGTCAGTGGTGCGCATCGGGGCGCCCGGGGACGGGTATGACGGACGCAGCGGAACCAGCGGAACCAGCGGATGTGCGGATGCCGCCGGGACCGCCGGCAGTGCGGAACGGCGCGCGCGGGAAACCGTGTTCTGGGGGAGCGGTTTCTTCGTCGCGCCCGGATGGGTCCTCACGTGCGCCCATGTCGTGGGCAAGGGCGCCCCGGCCGTGTGGAGGGGGGATCGGGCCATCGGCATCACGATCGGGGACGATGAAGTCCTCGCCGGCGAGCTGGCTTTCGGGCTGCCTCGGCCCGAGGATCCCCACGCGCCGCCCTCCCCCTGGCCGTTCCCTGACCTCGCGCTGATCAGGGTGCCCGAGGCGCGCGACGCCGACTGCCTGTGGCTGAGCGACCGTTCGGCCCTCACCCCGGCGGAGATCGGGCTGTACGGGTGGATGCCGGGGCCCGTGAAGGGCGAGCCCCTGTTCTTCTCCGGCGGCGGCACCGCCATGGGAGGCAGCGAGGGGCCCGTGATGCTGAGCGGTGACCAGCTGACGGAGGGCTGCTCGGGCGGGCCCGTGATCGATGTGCGGCGGGGCGCGGTCATCGGGGTGAGCAAGAGCAAGGGCAGGCAGCCGGGTTCGGGTCTCGCCACACCCGTGACCGCGCTGCGTGAGCTGTGCGACGCCGGAGCGGGCGGGGCACGCGTGCTGCACGAGGTGCTCTCCGCGCACGACAGACACCATCTGGACCGGTACCACGCGCCGGGCGACAGCTGGCCCCGGCTGCACGCGCGGCTGGGCCCCGCTGCGGGCGAGGCGGCACACGGGTTCACGGCCGACCGCAGGGCACGGCTGTACGCGCTCTTCGCCGAGCTGGAGCCCCCCGCGGCGGCCGGCCAGGTGCTGCAACTGGCCAACGAGGCACGGAACGTCGTCCTCAAGGCGCCGTACAACCTGCGCGACCACGACCCGCGCAGCTGGCGCGAGGGCGCGGGCCTGCTCTACGACCCGCGCGACGGCCGCACCCCCGAGGACGAGCCCTCCCGCGACCTCGCGCTGGAGGCCGTGGTGCTGTACGCGGCACAGGTGTGCGCCACGCTGACCCGTTCGGCGTGCACACCCCCTGCGCGTGCGCTGGCCGACCTGCGCGAGTGGGTCGAGGCCACGGCGCTGCCGCTGCGCAACGACGTCGTACGGGCCCTGGTGCCGCGCGTCCTCGCGGGCCAGGGGGCCGCCGTTTCCGCGCACACCGACGTGCTGGTGGAGATCGACCCGGACATCTACGGCACCGGCCGGCACTCCTGGCGTGTGGTCCTCCTGGAGGGCCAGGAGGAGACCGGCGGCGAGCAGCTGCCCCGGTCGCAGCAGACCGTCGCGCAGAGCCGCGAGGACGCGCCCCGTACGAGGCTGGAGGAGTCGGTGCGCGGCGCGCTCTCCGCCGCGCTGGACAAGTGCGACGTGGGCGACCATCTGGCGGCCGTCGAATTCATGCTGCCGCGCGCCCTGTTCGACGAACCGGTCGACCAGTGGCGTGCACGGCCGCACGATCCGGCCGACCCGTTCAACCCGCACACGCTGCCCCTGGGCCAGCGCAGACTCGTCGTGCTGCGCGACCGGCTGCGCAAGGACCACGGCCTCACACCCGAGTGGGTCGCGCGCGCGGGTGGCGTAGCCGGTGGTCCCCTCGAAGCCGTACCACTGCGTGGCGAGATGTCCGCGGGCGGCCACGACGCGCCGCGCCCCGAGGGTGGACAGGCCACGTACGGGCGGCTGCGTGAGGCCCCCGCGGGCGCGGTTCCCATCTACTGCGCGCGCACAGGTGAGGGGCCGGGCGCACGGGCCATGGCGGCGGCGCTCGCCGCGGGGCACGCGGTCGCGCTGTGGCGCCACTCGGCCAGTGGGCACACCGACTGCCGGGAATTCCACGAGCGTGCCGCCGAGTTGCTCCGTGAGGCACACTCGGCAGAGCAGCTACCGGTGCGCATACGGACCCTGCGCACCGGTAACGCGGACGAGGAGGCGCCGGACCCGGGAACGGCCTGGGCACGGCATATCGTCCTGCTCTACGATCCGCCCCACAGGGTCCCGGGGGGCGGTCCACTTCGCGAGCCTCCGCTCATGCACAGGCAGCCGGCAGCCGGGAGGAGCACACCGTGAGCGATTGGCGCATCTACCGTGGAGCGGGCGTCCCGCACGAGGGAGTGCGCGGGCTGCCCGAACCGCCACCCTGGCGCGACTTCGCCGGAACGGGCACCGGCACCGGCGCTCCTGACGGCGGCGACGGGCCCGGCGGTGTGGACGGTGTCGACACCGCGCGGCGGCTGGGCGCGCAGCGCCGCCTCGTCGAGAGCCTGCACCCGCGCCCCGAAGAGGTCGAGGCGGTCAACGCCGCGCTCTATCTGCGCCGCCCGCTCCTGGTCACGGGCAACCCCGGCACGGGCAAGTCGACCCTCGCGCACGCCGTCGCACACGAGTTGGGCCTGGGCCGGGTGCTGCGCTGGCCCGTCGTGAGCCGTACGACCCTCAAGGACGGGCTGTACCACTACGACGCCATCGGCAGGCTCCAGGACGTCCAGCTCGACAGGGCGGCTGCTGACGGGCCTGCCGGTCCTGGCGCCGCGCGTGTACGGCCGCCGATCGGCTCGTACCTGCGCCTGGGACCGCTCGGCACGGCGCTGCTGCCCGCACCGCCGGCGGGTCCTGGCGAGCCGCCGCTGCCGCGCGTCCTGCTCGTCGACGAGCTGGACAAGAGCGACATCGACCTGCCCAGTGACCTCCTGAACGTGCTGGAGGAGGGCGAGTTCACCATCCCCGAGCTGGAGCGCATCGCGGAGCGCGAGCCGGTCACCGAGGTGCTCACGGCCGACGGCACCAAGGTCGCCGTCGAGGGCGGGCGGGTGCGCTGCACCGTCTTCCCGTTCATCGTGCTCACCTCCAACGGCGAGCGCGACTTCCCCGCCGCGCTGCTGCGCCGCTGCATCCAGCTCGACCTCAAACCACCGGGGGACAAGCAGCTGGCGGCCATGGTCACGGCCCATCTGGGCGAGGAGGCGCTGGAGGAGGGCAGCGAACTGGTCGAGCGCTTCCTGCGGCGCGAGCCCGGCCAGGTCGTCGCGACGGACCAACTGCTCAACGCCCTGTTCCTGACACAGCGTGCCTCAGGCGCCGAGCGGGTCACCCGCGACCGGCTCGCCGAGATGCTGCTGCGTCCGCTGGACCGCCCGAGGTGACGTGGCGATGAGCGAGCCGCGCCAGGAGCCACGCGCCGCGCCGTCGGCCGACCAACTGGCCGGCGGGCTCGCGGAGTTGGTGGCACGCCTGCGCGCCGCCGGATGGGACCCCTCCTCCGAGGAGGTCGCCGAGGCCGTGTGGCTGGCGCGGTGGACGGGGCAGCGGTCTCAGGACGTTTCCGACGAGGACTCCACCAGGCTCCGCTATTCCGGGACCCGTACGCGTCACGCGGAGCCGCCCATGCCGTCACCCCCGGAGCGCCCTTCACCGGTCGAAGCGCCACCGGTGGGCCCCGAGCGTACGGCGCCCGTCTCGCTGTACGCGCCGCTGCGGCACGGCGGCGCCATGGCGGGCGGCTTTCCCGTACGGGCGCCGGCGGCGGGCGCCCTGTCGGGACTGCTCGAACTCCAGCACGCACTGCGCCCCCTGCACCGCTACCGCCCGCCGCTGCCGCCCACGGCCGGAGGGCTCGACGAGGAGGCGACGGCCGACCTCAGCGCGCGCAGCACGGCCGTACGTCCCGTCTTCGGCACGGAGCCGCGCAGGGCGACCGAGATCCAGCTGCTGATGGACGCCTCGGCCACGGCGTCCGTCTGGCAGCCCACCCTCGAACGGCTGCGCCAGACCTTCGAGCAGCTCGGCGCCTTCGGCGATGTGCAGGTGCGCTATCTGCACCGTGCCAGGGACGGCGTGCCGCTCATAGGAACAGGCCCTGCCGAGGGCACCACGCGGCTGCGCCCCGCCGACCAGTACCGCGACACCACGGGCCGCCGCCTCACCCTGGTCGTCAGCGACTGCGTGGGGCCCCTGTGGCAGGACGGGCGTGCCCAGCGCCTGCTGCACCACTGGACGGGCCGCGCGCCGCTGGCCGTCGTCCAGCCCCTGCCGCCCCGCCTGTGGCCGCGCACGGCGCTGCCGGCCGAACCGGGGCTGCTCGTGCGCGAGCGGGGCGCGGGCGGGCGCGTCACCTTCGAGTCCGACGGCTACGCGCCGCAGCCGTCACCCGAAGCCGTGCCCGTTCCCGTGCTGCTGCCCACGCCCGAGGCGCTCGGCAACTGGGCGCGGCTGCTGGGCGGTTACGGCGACAGGACCGTTCCCGGGGCCGCCGCCTGGGTGCTGCCCCGCCACCCGGCCATGCCGCCGCCCGTCTCGGCGCCGGGTACCGTCCCGCCGCGCACGCTGCTGCGCGAGTTCCGCAACACCGCCTCGCCCGGCGCGGTCGACCTCGCCGTGCACCTGGCCGTCGTACCGCTGCTGCTGCCGGTCATCCACCTCGTCCAGGAGTCGATGCTCCCCGACACCGGGCCCCTGGAGCTGGCCGAGGTGCTGCTCTCCGGGCTGCTGGAGCGGCTGCCCGACAGGGACGGCGCCGAGGGGCCCCGTTACGCCTTCGCACCCGGGGTCACCGAACTGCTGCTCCAGTCGCTCGACAAGGGCGCCGCCGTCCTCATCCTCAAGCACCTGTCGGACTACGTGGCCCAGCGCTTCGGCAAGGGCACCCGCAACTTCCCTGCCTTCGCCGTCGCCCAGCTCACCGGCCGCCCCGGCAGCCCGCCGCAGCCACCGCCCGGCCGGGAGCCGGGCGACGGCGGGGCGAGCGGCAGGGGATACGGCGAGGGGCACACGGGGGGCTACGAGGACTACGGCGCTGGCGAGACCGCGGAGGTCGGGGACGAGCTGTTCGCCGAGATCCCCGCCGAGGTCGTCCGCTTCTACCTCCCCGAGCACTCGGCGACCGACCAGGTCGCCGAGGCCGAACGGCTGCTGGCCCTGTGGCGTGCCCAGGGCGACGCCCAACTCCTGCACCAGGCGCGCTCGGTGGCCGAGGCGGCGCGCGCTGCCGAGGGCGACAGCGAGCGCTCACGGCTGGTGCTCGCGCAGGTGCTGCACGCCCTCGCGGGCACCCGCACCGCGCGCCTCACCTCGATGGGCGAGGAGTCGCTGCTGCGGGACGCCGCGACGCTGCTCACCGGCGAGGAGCCCGGCACGCTGCTGGAGCGGGCAGCCGTGGAGCACGACCTGTGGCGCATACAGGGCGCGACGGCGCATCTGCTGCATGCCGAGCGTCTGCTGCGCTCCCTCGCCGACACGAGTGGTCAGGCCCCGCCACTGCGGGCCAACGCCGAGCGCACCCGTAAACTCCGCCTTGGCCGGGTGCTGCTCGCGCTGGCCCGTGCCGCTCCAGAACACCGCCGACGGGCGGCCTCCGAAGCCGTTCGTGAACTCCGCGAAGCGAGCGAGATGCTGGCAGACCGCGCCTCCGAGACCTCCGACCCCTCAGCAGGACCCGCGACGGCCGAGCCGCCCGCTTCCGGGCGGCCCACCGGCGGGCGGGCGGGCGCGGGCGGCGACGATGCCGCCGGCGACGATGCGGCGGGCCAGCGCTGTACGGCCCTCCTGGACCTGGCAGCGGCGCTGAGCCTGACGGGCGCCGGCCCCGGCGAGCGCCTGCGGGTCCTGGAGCGGGCCCGCGAGGCGGCGGGCGAGCGCCGCGATCTGAACCTGCGCTGCGCGCGGGAGCGCGCCCGGGTGCTGCGCGAGAGCAGCGCCTGGGACGAGGCGGCCGAAGCGTACGCACAGGCGGAGCGACTGACCGTGCGGGACAGTGCCCAGCGGGGCGAACTCCTCACCGAATGGGGCGAGATGCTGCTCACGGAGGCCAACGACATCCCGCGCGCCGAGGGGATCCTGCGCGAGGCGCTCACGCGTGCCCCGGTAGGCAGCCGGGTGATCAGCAGAGCCGCGCTGCTGCTCGGCAAGGTGCTGCTGCTGCGCTACGAACGCGAGGGCTTCAGGCCCGACCTGTACGAGGGGTGTCATCTGCTGGAGCAGGCGGCACGCCAGGACCCGGAGGCCGAGCGCCGCGCGACAGCGTGGCTCGCGCTCGGCAGGGCCCGTGCCCTGTTCCCCGAGGACGCGCCCCAGTTCCAGCAGGCGGGCGCCGACCTCACCAACGCACTGGAGGAGGCCGAGGAGGGCGGCAAGCCGTCCGGGTCGGTCACCGTGGCCCGCGCGCTGCACGCGCGGGGCGACTTCCACCGCCGGGCGAGCCGCAGGGACGAGGCGCTGGCCGACTACCGCGCGGCGGCGGCCGAGTGGCAGCGGCTGGCCAACCATCTGGCCGAGGTGCCCTGGTCCGAGGTCAGGGAGACCCGCGCCCGGGTCACCGAACTGGCCCCGCAGTGACGGGATGAGGGGGGACGAGGGGGAGCGGCGGCCGAATGCGACGGCCCCCAGGACCGAACGGGTTTCCGTATACATGGCCCGGGAAAGAGACATCATCCGTGCTTACCGCCCCCGGGCGGGGCGTCAGGGAGGAGATGAGCGTGCCGAAGCGGACCGGTGGCACGTCCCGAGGCCCGGGGCAACAGAGCGGGGGCTCGGCGCCTCTGCCCGACCTCAGCGGCATCGACCTGCGGACTCTCCGTACGTCGGACGACTCGGCAGTGGCCGCCGCCGTCGAGTGGGCGCTGCGTGTACCCGAGAAGTTCCGGCTCTTCTGGGCGGCCGAGGGCGGCGAGGGGCGCGGACCCAACCGCTGCGCGGGCACGCCGCCCCGGCAGGACGAACGGCACTCCGTGCCCGAGCTGGGCGCCGACGTGCCGCGTGATCCGGCCAATTTCCTTCCCTGAAAGCCGGGTTCACGATGCCGCCACCGGTACGACCTTTCGCCGTGAAGAGCCCGGCACCGCACAGATGGGGCGACGCCCGACCTGCTGCCGAGGACACCGCGCTGCTGCGGGACGGGCTGCACAGCACCCGCCTCCTGCTGCTGAAGACACTCCTCACCCGCGCCGAGCGCGAAACGGTGTCCCCCCGTGCCATCCGCGCGTTCCGTGACCACTGGAGCCTGCTGGAGCGCGCCGAGGCCCACGATCCCGGCGCGGCACGCGAGACGCTCGGCTATCCCGCCGTCGGCGCCTGGCTGGTGGCCGCGCTCGACGCGTTCGAACCCGAGGCGTTCGAAGCGGCGCTCTCGGACCTCGGCGCCGTAGCGGCGACTGCCGCGTCCCGCGCCGGTCTGGAGTCGGACGCCACGCTCCCCGTCCGGCACGGCGCGCTGACCCTCCCCGGCCTCGGCGGCGGTGTGACCTCGGCGCCCGCCATACATGTGCGGGTCACCCACGAGGGCCCGCGGCTGCGCGCCGAGCGGCGTCCTGGCGAGGCGGAGGGAGCCGACGGCTCCTGTGGCTGGCGGCCGTTGTCCGGCCTGCCGGGCGGCGTGGGCGTGCTCGACGACCGGGACCCGTATCTGTGCGCCGGGGGCGACCTCGCCGGCTTCTCACCCGTACACCTGCGCACCTCCCGTGAGACGCGTCCCTGGCTTGAGGTGTGGGAAGCGGCGCTCGGCCTGCTGCGCGAGACGGACCCGGAGCGGGCGGCCGAGGTCGCCGGTCTCGTCAGGGCGCTGGTGCCGGTCGTACGCGAAGAGGCGGCGGGACCGGTGAGCGCCACCTGCTGGTCGGCGCCCTGGGCGGTGCTCACCACGCTGCCCGGCACGGCCGAGGAGATGGCCGAGGTACTCGTCCACGAGGTGCAGCACAGCAAGCTCGCCGTGCTCGGCGACCTGGTCACGCTGCACCACGGCGACCGCGAGGCCGTCTACAGCGTCGGCTGGCGCACCGACCCGCGCCCGCTGGGCGCCATGCTCCAGGGTGCCTACGCGCATCTCGCGCTCGCCGACCTGTGGGGCCGAATAGCCGCGAGGGACGGCGTCCCGGCCAGAAGCAGAAGAACGGCGCGACTGCGCTGCGCCGAGTACCGCGAGCAGGTGGCCGATGCGCTTACCCTTTTGCTGGGGTCGGACCAACTCACCTCCGAGGGCAGGGAGTTCGTGGAAGGCATGCGGCGCCGCCACGGAAGGCTGGGACCGCGGAGCACCCCCATAACGGACGAACCGTTATCAAAAGACAACGTTGGGTAATCTCGCCGCGAGAAGTCACCTCCTCGGTGACGCGGCTGCTGGACGAGGGAGAACGACGCATGGTCGCTCAGCGGGAACCGGCTCAGAGCGGGCCACCCGGGCAGGAGTCCGAGCACTTCGTGGTGGTCTTTCCCGGGTACCACCGTGCCTGGGGCAGCTGGATCGCGCACAAGCTGGAGAACCACGGCCATCGCACCACCCTCCAGCGCTGGGACCCCGACCGCGAACAGCCGCTGGAGGAGGCGCTCGGCGACCTCCAGCTCGCCACGGGACGCGTCGTCCTCGTCATCAGCGACCTGTTCTTCCAGCTCGGGCCGCGTACGGAGACCGACTGGAGCTCCGTGCTGCGGGGCTTCGTCTCCGAGCACGCCGGGGAGTTCGCCGCCGTCAACCTCACCAACCGCGAACTGCTGCCCGCCACCGCCGTGCTGGAGCCCGTCAACCTCTGGGGCGTAGGGGAGGACGAGGCCGAGCGGCGCCTGCTCAACAGGCTCGGGCTGCGCCCCCGCCGGCTCAGGAACCTCCCCCCGGCCGGCTCCAGCCGCTACCCCAACGAGCCGCCCGCCGTCTGGGGCGAGGTCCCGCGCCGCAACGCCCGCTTCACCGGCCGCGACGTCATCCTCGGCGATCTGCAGCAGCAGCTCATGGACGCCGAACACGGCGCCGCCGTATGCACCCTCGTCGGCACGGCAGGCATCGGCAAGACCCAGATCGCCGCCGAGTACGCGCACCGCTTCGCTCCCGACTACGACGTCGTGTGGTGGGTCAACTGCGACCAGCGCAACACCCAGCGCGAGGCGTTCAGCTCCCTCGCCGGAGAGCTGGGCCTCGGCGGCGTCGCCGAGGTCGGCGAGCGCGTGCGCGCCGTACGCGACACCCTGCGCAGGAACGAGCCCTCAGGGCGCTGGCTGCTCATCTTCGACGGATGGGAGGAGCCGGAGGACGCCATCACCTACCTGCCCCAGGGCGGTACGGGACACGTCCTCATCACCTCGCGCAACCAGAACTGGCGCTCCAGCACGGACATCAAGCCCATCACGGCCTTCCGCCGTGCCGAGTCCACCGGCTACCTCATGCGCGGCGCCCCGCACATCAGTGTCGACCAGGCCGACCAGGTCGCCAGCGAGTTCCAGGACCTGCCGCTCCAGCTCGCGCAGGCCGCCGCCTGGCTGGGCCAGGAGGGCATGGAGGTGCCCGAGTACCTGCGCATGGTGCGCGGGGTCGGGCTCACCCGGCTGGAGAGCCACTCCATGCCGGACGACTACCCCGTCTCCTCCCTGACCTCCTGGTCGATCCTCCTCAACAAGCTGCGCAAGTCCGAGCCCCGCGCCGTCGAACTCCTCTCCCTGTGCGCGGTCTTCGCGCCGGGCCGCATCCCCCTCGGCCTCGCGCGCGGCATCCCCGGCGCTGAACTCCCCGACCAGATGCGCTGGATCAGCAGCGACGGAGCCGGCTGGGCCCGCGCCCTGGACTCCCTCGTCAGCTACTCCGTACTCACCCGCGAGAGCCGGGGCCCGGCGGGCGACGGCGAGCAGGAAGACTCCGTGCACATCCACCAGGTGGTGCACAGCGTCATCAGCGAGCTGACCGGGGGCAGGAAGAGCGAGGTGTACCGCGACATCGTGCACCGGCTCCTCGTCGAGGCGGACCCCGGAGCCCCCAACGACAGCAGGCAGTGGCCCCGCTACGCCGAGCTGATCCCGCATCTGCTCGCCTCGGAGGCGCACTCCAGCAGGGAGGGCCGCGTCCAGGAGATGCTGCTCAACTGCCTGCGCTACTGCTACACCAGCGGCGAGTACACGCTCGGGGCCGAACTCGCCGAGGCGGTACGCGAGAAGTGGGAGGAGTTCCTCGACGTCGCGGGCCCGCGCCTGGGCGCCCTCACCACCCAGCAGGGCAACCTGCTGCGCCTGGCAGGCCGCTTCCGCGAGGCCCAGTACCTCGACACCTTCCGGCGCGACCGGCTGCTGGAGATCCCCGGCGCCGACGAGGAAGCCCTGGTCGAGGCCACCAGCTGCCTGGCGGCCGACCTGCGCCCCCTGGGCCAGTACGAGGACGCGCTGAAGCTCCAGCAAGAGGTCGTCGAGACCACCCGCAGGCTCTACGGCCCGGAGGAGCGCACCAGCCTCCTCGCCCAGCACAACCTGGCCGTGGGACTGCGCCTGCTGGGCCGGTACGAGGACGCGTACGACGTGGACCTCGACACCCTCCGCAAGCGCGAGCAGGTGCTACGCGCCCGCCACCCCAACACCCTCTCCTCCGGCAACGCCTGCGCCCGCGACCTGCGCCTGATGGGCCGCTACCAGGAGGCGCTGGCCCGCCAGGAGCTGGGCATGCGGCTGCACCTCCAGGTGCTGGGCCCCCAGCACCCGCAGACCCTGCTGGCCCGCCACAACCTGCTGCTGTGCCAGCGCAGAGCGGGCACCTCACGGCAGGACATGGCCACCGCCATGGCGTCGCTGCTCGACCAGCAGGAGCAGGTGCACGGCCGCCGCCACTACTCGACGCTGGCGCTGCTCACCGACTACGGCAACTTCCTGCGGGAGCACGGCGACCTGTCCCAGGCCAGGGAACTGCTCACCGAGGCCGAGGAAGGCTTCCGCAGACTGCTCGGACCCGCGCACCCCGTCTCCACGGCCATGCAGTCCAACGCGGGCCTCGTACTCCAGGCCGAGGGCGAGCGGGACGGCGCGCTGAACATGTTCGAGCAGGCGCTCGCCGGGCTCACCTCGCTGCTCGGCGCCGACCACCCGGCGACCCTGGGCTGCGCCCTCAACACCAGCGGCGGCAGGAACCTGAGCGAGGCACTGGACGACGCCTTCGAGCTGAGCCGGGACACGTTCGAGCGGGCCCGCGAGACGCTCGGTGCCGACCACCCGCTGACCCTCTCGTGCATGGTCGCGAACGCCGCTGACCTCCGGGGGCTGCGCCGCCGCGACGAGGCACGCGCGGTCGAGGCCGAGGTGCTGGAGCGGCTCACCCGCTCCCTGGGCGCCCAGCACCACCACACGCTCTCCGCACGCCAGCGGACACGCCCCTACTGGGACTACGAGCCCTACCTCGGCTGAGGGCCGGGGGCCGGTCCCTGAAAGCCCGGCGTACGGAAGTCCGGCGCGCGGGGAGCCCGGAGCGCGGGAAGCCCCCGCCGCGAAAGTCGCGGCGGGGGCTTCCCGTTGCTGCCTGTACGGGCGGTGCCGTACGCGGCCGGTCAGATCGCGAAGACCTCGTTGATCAGCTCGTTCTGCTCCTCGGCGTGCCGCTTGCCCGAGCCGACGGCCGGCGAGGACGAGGACGAACGCGAGACCCGGCGCAGCCGGTCGGCGTTCGGCACCGGCTCCGAGCCGATGATCAGGTCCAGGTGGTCCACCAGGTTGAGCGCGATGAACGGCCACGCGCCCTGGTTGGCGGGCTCCTCCTGGGCCCACACGAACTTCTCCGCGCCGCTGTAGCGCGCCATCTCGGCCTGGATCTCCTTGTCGGGCAGCGGGTAGAGCCGCTCAAGCCGGATGATCGCGGTGTCCGTGACGCCACGCTTCTGCCGCTCGGCGTCCAGGTCGTAGTAGACCTTGCCGGAGCAGAAGACGACCTTGCGGATGTGTGCCGGGTCGCCCTGCCCGGAGGAGATCCGCGTGTCACCGATGACCGGGCGGAAGCCGCCCTGGGTGAACTCCGCCGTCGCGGACGCCGCCGCCTTGGACCGCAGCATCGACTTCGGGGTGAAGACGACCAGCGGCTTGTGGTGCGGGTTGTGGACCTGCCAGCGCAGCAGGTGGAAGTAGTTCGACGGCAGCGACGGCATCGCGACCGTCATGCTGTTCTGCGCGCACAGCTGGAGGAACCGCTCGATGCGGGCCGACGAGTGGTCGGGCCCCTGGCCCTCGTAGCCGTGCGGGAGCAGCAGGGTGACCCCTGACGTCTGCGCCCACTTCTGCTCGGCCGACGAGATGAACTCGTCGATGACCGTCTGCGCGCCGTTCATGAAGTCGCCGAACTGCGCCTCCCACATGACCAGCGCCTCGGGACGGGCCAGCGAGTAGCCGTACTCGAAGCCCATCGCCGCGTACTCGCTCAGCAGCGAGTCATAGACGTTGTAGCGCGCCTGGTCCTCGGTGAGGTACAGCAGCGGCGTGTAGTCGTCACCCGAGTTCTGGTCCAGCAGCACGGCGTGCCGCTGGCCGAAGGTGCCGCGGCGCGAGTCCTGGCCCGCCAGGCGGACCGGGGTGCCCTCCATCAGCAGCGAGCCGATGGCGAGCGTCTCGCCCATGCCCCAGTCGATGGTGTCGTCCTCGACCATCTGCGCGCGGCGCTGGAGCTGCGGCGTCAGGCGCGGGTGCACGGTGACCCGCTCGGGGATGTTGACCTGCGACTCGGCGATCTGCTTGACGACCTCCTGGCTGATGCCGGTGTCGACGTGCACGGGGAACTCGGGCTGGGGCGCCGGGACCTCGGCGGGCGCCGGCGCCGAGGTGGCGTCGCGCACCTCCGTGAAGACCTTCTCCAGCTGGCCCTGGAAGTCCTGGAGCGCCTGCTCCGCCTCCTCCAGGGTGATGTCGCCCCTGCCGATCAGCGACTCGGTGTACAGCTTGCGCACCGAGCGCTTGCGGTCGATCAGGTCGTACATCAGGGGCTGGGTGAACTTCGGGTTGTCGGTCTCGTTGTGACCGCGCCTGCGGTAGCACAGGAGGTCGATGACCACGTCCTTGTTGAACGCCTGGCGGTACTCGAAGGCGAGCCGCGCGGTGCGCACGACGGCCTCGGGGTCGTCGCCGTTCACATGGAAGATCGGGGCCTCGACCATGCGGGCCACGTCCGTCGAGTACATCGACGAGCGCGCCGACTCGGGTGCGGCGGTGAAGCCGACCTGGTTGTTGATGACGACGTGGATCGTGCCGCCCGTACGGTAGCCGCGCAGCTGGGACATGTTGAGCGTCTCGGCCACGACGCCCTGGCCCGCGAAGGCCGCGTCACCGTGCAGTTGCAGCGGCAGCACGGTGAAGTCCGTGCCGCCCTTGCCGATGATGTCCTGCTTGGCCCGTGCCACGCCCTCGACCACCGGGTCGACGGCCTCCAGGTGCGAGGGGTTGGCGGTGAGCGAGACCTTGATCTGCTCGCCGTCCAGGCCCGTGAAGGTGCCCTCGGCGCCCAGGTGGTACTTCACGTCGCCCGAGCCGTGCATCGACTTCGGGTCGAGGTTGCCCTCGAACTCCCGGAAGATCTGCGCGTACGGCTTGCCGACGATGTTGGCCAGCACGTTCAGCCGGCCGCGGTGCGCCATGCCGACCACGCACTCGTCCAGCCGGGACTCGGCCGCGGCGTCGATCACCGCGTCCATCAGCGGGATGACGGACTCGCCGCCCTCCAGCGAGAAGCGCTTCTGGCCGACGTACTTGGTCTGCAGGAACGTCTCGAACGCTTCAGCCGCGTTCAGCCTGCGCAGGATGCGCAGCTGCTCCTCGCGCTCCGGCTTGACGTGCGTCAGCTCGACGCGGTCCTGGATCCACTTGCGCTGCTTGGGGTCCTGGATGTGCATGTACTCGATGCCGGTGGTGCGGCAGTACGAGTCGCGCAGTACGCCCAGGATGTCGCGCAGCTTCATCATCGACTTGCCGGCGAAACCGCCGACGGCGAACTCACGCTCCAGGTCCCACAGCGTGAGTCCGTGCTCGGTGATGTCCAGGTCGGGGTGCTTGCGCTGCTTGTACTCCAGCGGGTCGGTGTCGGCCATGATGTGGCCGCGCACCCGGTAGGAGTGGATCAGGTCGAAGACCCGGGCCGCCTTGGTGACGTCGTCGTCGTGCGAGGCGTCGATGTCCTGGAGCCAGCGCACCGGCTCGTAGGGGATGCGCAGCGCCTTGAAGATCTCGTCGTAGAAGTTGTTCTCGCCGAGCAGGAGCTGCGCCACCGTGCGCAGGAACTCGCCGGACGCCGCGCCCTGGATGACGCGGTGGTCATAGGTGCTCGTCAGGGTCATGACCTTGGAGATGCCGAGGCGGTTCAGGGTGTCCTGGGAGGTGCCCTGGAACTCCGCCGGGTACTCCATGGCGCCGACGCCCATGATCAGACCCTGGCCCGGCATGAGGCGCGGCACGGAGTGCACCGTGCCGATGCCGCCCGGGTTGGTCAGGGAGCAGGTGACCCCGGAGAAGTCCTCCATGGTCAGCTTGTTGCTCCGCGCGCGCCGGACGATGTCCTCGTACGCCTGCCAGAACTCGAAGAAGGTCAGCGTCTCGGCCTTCTTGATCCCGGCCACGACGAGCTGGCGGTCGCCGTTGGGCTTCACCAGGTCGATGGCCAGGCCGAGGTTCACATGGTCCGGCTTGACCAGGGTCGGCTTGCCGTCCTTCTCGGTGAACGACTGGTTCATCGAGGGCATCGCCTTCAGCGCCTGCACCATGGCGTAGCCGATGAGGTGCGTGAAGGACACCTTGCCGCCGCGGGCGCGCTTGAGGTGGTTGTTGATGACGATGCGGTTGTCGAACAGCAGCTTCACCGGCACGGCGCGCACGGACGTGGCCGTGGGCAGCTCCAGTGACGCGTTCATGTTCTTCGCCACGGCCGCCGACGGGCCGCGCAGCTGCACGTACTCCGGACCCTCGGAAGCGGCGGACTGGCCCGGCTGCTCCTTCTGGGTGGCAGCCGGCTTCGCCGCGGGGGCCGGGGCGGGAGCCGCGGCCTTCGGCTGAGCGGCCGGTGCCTGCTGTGCGCTCGGCGTCTGCTGTGCGCTCGGTGCCGGGCTCGCGCTGGGCTGCGCGGGTGCCGGTACCGGGGCCTGCTGGGCCGGCGCCTGCCCGGCCGCCGGGGCCTGGGCCGCCGGCTGCGGGGCGCTCTGCTGCGCCTGCTGCGGCGTGGAAGCGCTCGGTGGGGTCTGAGCGTCCCGCGGCGTTCCCGCGCCGTCGGGCGCGGCCTTGGCTGCTTCTGAGGACTCTGGCTGGTAGTCAGCGAAGAAGTCCCACCAGGCTCGGTCTACCGAGTTCGGGTCCTGGAGGTACTGCTGGTAGATCTCGTCGACGAGCCACTCATTGGGCCCGAACGACGTGGAGGCAGGGTCTTTGCCCTGCCCGTCCTTCCGTTCAGGGGAGGTGCTCGGTGAGCTATTGGGGGACTGTGACGACACGGCGGCAACCGCCCTCTTCCGCTTCCTTAGGTGGTGGACAGCGGAAATAAAGGCTACGCCTCTCCGGACGATTGGTGGAGTCCGGGCCGCCCCTTGGTCACCTAAGTCACATCAGAAGCGCGGTTTCGGCCCCGGATTTGGCGGGAATCACCAACGGTTTTGACGTGATTCCGCGACCACACATCCCTCATCCCACGTCCACGTGGGCCTCACCAGCGACCCTACGTCAACCTGGCAAGGGCGGCTCTCCCGGAAGCGTGACCTGGATCCGGCAGCCCCGGGGCGATTCGGCCACCCTGATCAAGCCGCCGTGCAGATCGACGGCCCAGCGTGCGATGGCGAGGCCCAGCCCCGTGCCGCCCGTCCCGCCGCCCTCGCGCACCCGCTCCGCGCTCTGCGTGCGGCTGAAGCGCTCGAAGACCCGCAGCCGCTCCGACTCGGGGATGCCCGGCCCCTCGTCGAGCACGTCGACTTCCAGGCTGCCCCGCTCCTGCGCGCTCTCGCCCGGTCGGGCCCTGATGGTGACGCGGCCGTGCTGCGGGCTGTGCTTGACCGCGTTGTCGATCAGGTTGGCGACGACCTGGTGGAGCCGTTCGGGGTCGGCGTATGCGGTCAGCTCGGGCGGGGAGACGTCCAGGTGCAGATGGACGTCCGTACGCGCGTGGCCCGAGCCCTTGCTCATGTTGGCCTCCTTGAGCACGCCCGCCAGGTACGGCCAGACCTCGAAGCGGCGCGAGCGCAGCGGCACCACGCCGTTGTCGAGGCGCGAGAGGTCCAGCAGATGGTCCACGAGCCGGCCGAGGCGCTCGGTCTGCGACAGCGCCGTGCGCATCGTCTCCGGATCGGCCTCGGAGACGCCGTCCACGACGTTCTCCAGCACCGCGCGGAGCGCCGCTATGGGGGTGCGCAGCTCGTGCGACACATTGGCGACCAGCTCCTTGCGGTGCTGGTCGACGGCCTCCAGGTCGGCCGCCATGTGGTTGAAGGTCTCCGCCAGCTCCCCGAACTCGTCCCGCCGTCCTCCCCGCACCCTGCGCGAGTAGTCGCCGTGCGCCATCGCCTTGGCCGCGTCCGTCATCTCGTCCAGCGGCGCGGTCAGCGACTGCGCGACGAACTGGGTGATCAGCAGCGAGGCGACGATCGAGATGATGGTGATCACCCGCAGCTCCGTCGCCGACTGCACGGCGAACAGCGCGAGCAGCGTGGTGATCACCACGCTGACGATCACCAGCGCGCCCAGCGCCGCCTTGACCGAGCGGTACGGGTCCAGGGGGCGCAGCGCCTCCCAGAACCTGTCCCACTGGCCGGCGCACCACCGCGCCGCAGCGCGCCGGCACCTGACCACGGAAGCGGACACCTCGCCGCCCTCCTCCGTGCCCTTCAGGAGCCCTCGACGGCTGCGCCCGTCACCGGCGTCGGCTGTGCTCCTGGCGCGCCGGGCGTGCCGGGTGCGGGGGTCTCCAGCGCGTACCCGACGCCGTGCACCGTGCGGATGCGCTCGGCACCGATCTTGCGCCGCAGCGCCTTGATGTGGCTGTCGACCGTGCGCGTGCCCGAGGCGTCGGCCCAGTCCCACACCTCGGCCAGCAGCTGCTCGCGCGAGAGCACGGCGCGCGGCGAGTGCGCCAGGCAGACCAGCAGGTCGAACTCGGTCGGCGTCAGATGCACGTCCTCACCCGTGACCCGCACCCGGCGCTGCGCGTGGTCGATCTCCAGCTCGCCGAGCCGGAGTATCCCGCTGCGGGGCGTGTGCGCCGCCAGCGTGGCCCGCTCGACGCGGCGCAGCAGCACGTGCACACGGGCCGCGACCTCGCGCATGGAGAACGGCTTGGTCATGTAGTCGTCGGCGCCCACACCGAGGCCGACGAGCATGTCGGTCTCGTCGTCCCGCGCGGTGAGCATCAGCACCGGTACGGGGCGCTGTGCCTGGACCCTGCGGCAGACCTCCAGGCCGTCGAAGCCCGGCAGCATGATGTCCAGGACCAGCAGATCGGGCTGCCACGCCTCCGCGGTGTCCACGGCGGCGGGCCCGTCTCCCGCCGTCTGGACCTGGAAACCCTCGGCGCGCAGCCTGCGGGCTATGGCATCCACGATGGTCGGATCGTCCTCCACGACCAGGATGCGACGCTGGGCGCCAGGGGTGCTGGCGGCGGCTGAACCGCCAGGTGTCTGAGTGGTGTTCTTGTGGTCCATGCGGCCCCGCCCCTGCTGGCTCTCTCCGGCTTTCTTCGCACAGCAGCGTAAGGGCCTGCCGCGCGCCTCGGCTACGCCGGTCGTACTGCGAAGTGGACCACGTCGGGGACGCCTCGGGCGACGTGGATCTCTTCGGTCCTAACGCGGCAGAACCCCTCATTCCGCAGGGAATTCTCGAATACGGGCGACGGCCGGGCCGACCAGACGGCCAGTACGCCGCCCGGTGCGAGCGCCTCGCGGCAGGCCGCGAGCCCGGTGGGCGAGTAGAGGGAGGAGTTCTCCTCGGTGACGGTCCAGTCGGGGCCGTTGTCGATGTCGAGGCACAGCGCGTCGAAGCGGCGGCCGGCAGCGGGCGCCTCGCGTACGTACGCGAGGAGGTCGGCCCGCACCAGTTCCGTACGCGGGTCGGCCAGCGCCTCGCCGGAGTACGGCGACAGGGGGCCCTCGCGGTGCCAGTCCAGGATCGCGGGCTCGCGCTCGACCACGGTCACGCGCGCCCAACGGGGTTCGCGCGCCGCCTCGGCCAGCGAGAAGCCGATGCCGAGGCCGCCGATCAGCACATGCGGCGCCCGCCTGCCGCCCGGCCCAGCGGGCAGGTCCTCTCCGTTCTGCTCATCGAGCGCGGTGAGTGCGGCGCGTACGAGGAGGCGTTCGGAGCGGCCGTCGGAAGTGTCCATGAGGAAGCAGCCGTTGGCGATGATCTCGAAGACCTCGCCGGCCGCCGAGTGGGTGCCGCGCCGCCGCAGCACCACTTCGCCGTAGGGGCCCTCGCGCCGGTCGACCGTCACAGGCGTGGCAGGTGGAGTCAGCATGGGGGCAGCGTAGGCATGCGTACGGGCCCGCGTCGTTCGCGTGGAGTGCGCGTACATGCGCGGGGGCGGGGCAGGACCGGGCAGGGGGCGGCGGAGAAAAACCCTTGGCGGGCCTCGGCGGCGGATTGTTACGGTACCGGTGAATCGTGAGAACCACCGGTCTGCCATCTCCGGCAGCCGGACTATCGGGCGTTCGCGCCCTGGAAACGCAGGTGTTGATGTTCCGGCAAGCGCCGAGCGCGCCTCTCCGAGCTCACGCGACCGCCCCTCCGGCGACGCGCGGTCCCGACTGAGCCGGAACACGATACCGAGGACCGCTCGGCGCTCCCTTGCTGCCCCAAGACAGATCTCCAGCAAGGAGTCCACCGGTGTCCACTCTGCGGACCAACACCTTCACCTGCGTACGCTGCGGCCTCACAGTCACCCTGTCAGGACCCGACGGCGCGCGCCGTAACCACTGTCCGAGCTGCCTGCACTCGCAGCACGTCACCGACCACGTCGAGGGCGGCCCTTCGGACTGCCTCTCGCGTATGACGCCGATCGCCATCGCGGTGCTGCGCACCAGCGACTGGATGGTCATCCACCGCTGCACGCGGTGCGACGAGCTGACGTCGAACCCGGTCTCACCGGACGACAACCACCTCATCCTGATGAGGATGGCCGTGCGTCCGCTGGCCCAACCGCCGTTCCCGCTCGAAGTGTTCGGCGAGGTGTGACATGGCGAGAAGACACGCACGCTCCGTGCGCCCGCAGCGGCGCAAGGAGCGCGCACACGCGCTGCCCGGTGAGCGGGGCGACGCCTTCAGATGCGTCGGCTGCCGGCTCGACGTACCCATGGCGGCGCCCGGAACCGCACACCGCAACCACTGCCCGCACTGCCTCAGCAGCCTCCATGTCGACCGGCGCGTGCCGGGCGACCGCGCCTCCGGGTGCCGGGGGCGCATGGCGGCGCTGGGTCTGTCCGTGCGTCAGAACGGGGAGTGGCTGCTCATCCACCACTGCCTGACCTGCGGCGAACTCAGCGCCAACCGCATCGCGGGCGACGACAACGCGCTCGCTCTGCTGCGCATCGCCGTCCGTCCGCTCTCGGACTCCCGGGTGCCGGTGCGGGCGATGCTGACGCTGTAGTCCAGCCGGTGCCGGTGCCGGTGCCCGTGCTGCCGTCGGCACCGGCATCGGCGCCGTAGCTCACTCGATCCCCACCGGATAGGGGATCGACCTGAACGCGCCGTCCAGGTGGCGCGCGCTCCGGGGGAGCCAGGTCGCTGCCAGCCGCACCACCTTCGCGGCCGGCAGCGGCTTGCTCACCTCGGTCATGCTGGGCTTGGCCGTCGACTGCACCGCCCAGGCGAACCCGTTGAGCGGTGCGAGAGCGGCCCAGCGGCCGGCGTCGATACCGCGCAGCATCATGGCCCGCATGTAGGCGTGCCACACGTGGTAGCCGATCGGTGCCATGCCGGGGGCGAAGTTCATGGTGTGCACGGGGGAGTGCGCCTCGGCCCTGCGCGGGTCGAAGAGCACGCCCTGTCCGAACCACGAGAAGGCCGCGGTCAGCCGGATGTCCCTGGGCCGGTAGAACCTGTCCACGACGCCGAGCTGGGCCCTGGACAGGACGCGCAGTGCCTTGTCGACGGGGCGCATGTGCGCGGCGTAGTTCTCCGGGTAGCCGGGCTCGCCGCTGAGCTTCAGCCACAGGTCGCGGATACCGGTCTCCAGGCCGCCGGGGATGTACTTCTCGATGGCCTCATAGGCGGCGTTGATCTCGGCTGACGGCTTGTAGAGCGTCACTTCGTCGAACCAGTACCAGAACTCGTTGGCCCTCCTGTCCCCGAGCATGCCGGGCACGTCGGGGAAGTCCGGGTCGCCTCCCGGCCTGATACGGGCGACACGCGCCGCCTCGGGCGCTTCCGCGGCCTGCCGGGCGCCGGCGGCCCGTGCGGTGGTCCCGGCGTGTGCCGTGCCCGTGGCGGCGGCGCCGAGCCCGACGACGGCTGCGGCTCCCAGCGAGGTGCGCAGGAAACTCCTGCGCCCCGTGGCCACTTGGGCCGGGCCCTCCTCTGTACGTGTGGTCCTGCGCTCTTCTCTCATCTTCCTCATCCACTCCTCTCCTGTGTGAACACCCGTTCCACGTCGTGCCGTTGGATCCAGTCGATGTCCCGGACGAGCGAGGCCGCGCCGCTTCCGCCGCCCGCGCCTGGCGAGGGGCGCAGCCGCAGCGAACCGCCGTCCCTGGCACCGAGCTGGACCCGGGTGGTGTGGGCACGCCGTACGGCCTCGTAAGCGAGCAGCGCGCTGGGCACCGTGGGCCCGGCGGCGAGACAGTGGGCCAGGGCGGCCCCGTCCTCGATGGCCTGGCTGGCGCCCTGTCCGTGGTGCGGCAGCATCGGGTGCGCGGCGTCGCCGAGCAGCGTGACGCGGCCTCTGGTCCACGAGGGCAGCGGTTCGCGGTCGTGGAGCGCCCAGCACCCCGCCTCGTCCGCCGCCTCCACGAGTGCGGTGACATCGCGGTTCCAGCCACGGAACGCCCTGGCGAGCACCGCCGGGCCGGCGACCGCGCTCCAGGACTCGCGGCGCGGCGCGGCGTCGGGCAGTACGGCCACATAGGTCCACAGCGCGCCGCCGCTGACCGGATAGCACAGCAGCCGGGAAGCGGCCCCGGTCCAGACGAACAGCGTGCGCGCGGGCAGACGGGGAAGGCTTACCGCCGGTACGGTTCCCCGTACGGCGCTGTGGCCCGAGAAGACGGCTGAATCCGGTCCCGCGACGGCACGCCGTACGGCCGAGTTGACCCCGTCGGCCCCGACCAGCACGTCCGCTTCCGCACGCCCGCCACCTGCGAACTCAAGCCGGACGCCGTCCACTTGCTCCCGGAATCCCACCAGCCGGTTCCGCAGGTGCAGGCATCCGCGTGGAAGCCGCTCCGCGAGGATCCCGTGAAGATCCGCCCGATGGATGGTGTAGTACGGGGCACCGAATTCGGCCTCCCAGCTCCGGCCCATGGGCTGGCGGAAGAGAGTCTTCCCGTTCGCTCCGTCCCGTACCTCCAGGGCGGCCGGCCGTACCGCGGTCTCGCGCAGCCGGCCCGCCAGTCCCCAACGGTGCAGCACCCGGCTGCCGTTGGGCGCCAGGTGCATGCCGACGCCGACCTCGCGCAGCTCAGCGGCCTGCTCGTACACCTCGACGCCGATGCCACGGCGCGACAGCGCCACGGCGGCTGCCAGCCCGCCGATGCCCGCACCCACGATCGCCACCCGCACCGCCGGCCCCCCGCCCCTCGCGGTTCCACTGACCTGCTCACGCTAGGTCGGCCCGGTTCCCGGGCGCGTGGGCCGGTTGTCCCGAGGCTGTCCCTGCCGCCGACAAGCGGAACCAGAGGTAGGGGTTTCTACGGGTGAGGTGCGGCCGTGCGACTCCTGTGGCTGGAAGGTGCCTGTCCAAACGGGAGTGTCACCGACATAGCCTGATCCCATGGGGAGTTTGTGGGAGAACTTTCACAAGCGTTCAGTGACCGATTCGAATAGGTTAGGTGGGAACGAATCCCCACCAGTAGGCGGCATGCTTCCGCTGAATGTGCCCCTGGCTGACCTACCAGGGCACACCGCCGTCCGGCTGCGCCGTCCCTCTTGGCGGGAGCTGCTCACGGCGGCCGGCACGCTCTATGTCGCCTACGCGCTGTTTCCTGGCGTACACATGTCGGCGGCCCAACTGCCGGGCGGTGTACTGGGGGAGAGCCTCAGCCTGGAGGTGCTGCGGCTGCCGCTCGCGCTCCTTCCCGCGGCCCTCGCGCTGCCGCTCTACGTACTGCTCGCGGACCGCCGAAGACGGCTGGGCCGCCTGGCGCCCGGTAAGGGCGCGACACTTCTGTGGTACGGCGCCATCCTCTGCGCCTCGGCCGCCGTTCCGCTCATCAGCATCGTGAGCCTCTGCCTGCTCGTCGGCATGCTCCTGCCGGTCTCACGCACCGGGCGCGCGGGGGTCGCGCCGGTGGACGCACTCCGTTCCGAACGCCGACGGCGCGTGGTCGCGAGGGAGACGGCCCTGCGGGAGGAACTCGTTCGTGAGGAGGAACGCCACCGCCTCAAACGGGATCTGCACGACGACCTCGGGCCGGCGCTCGTCGCCATCCGGCTGCGGCTGGACACGGCCGCCTCGCTCCTGCCCGACCAGCCGGAGTCCCCCGGCAGACCCGGCCAGCCGGGGCTGCACCGGATCATCACCGACGCGGCGGCCGAGGCGGCACGCGCGGTCGGTGAGATGCGCCGCGTCATCGCCGACGAGCCCCCTTCGGGGCTCGCGGGTTCGGGTCTTGTCGACGCGCTGGAGCTGAAGGTCAAGGAACTGCACGCCGCCGGGCCCCGGCTCACCCTTGAGGCGCCCGACGGGCCCCTCGACCTGTCCCCGCCGGTCCAGACGGTCGCCTACCGGATCGCGACCGAGGCACTGGCCAACGCGCTGCGTCACGCACACGCCCACCGCATCGAGGTGCTGCTGGTCCAGGATGCACAGCACGTGCGCCTGACCGTCAGCGACGACGGCGTCGGGCTGCCTCCGCAGCCCGCGCCGGGAGGCGGTACGGGACTGCGCTCGATGGCCAGACGGGCCGCCGAAGCGGGTGGCTCCTGCGTCGCCCTACCGCGAGAGGACAGGAGAGGTACCGAGGTCAGCGCCGTCTTTCCGCGCGGCGCCTGAGAGGGGAGGAGCAGCACGAGGGGGGACGAGGGGGACTGACCGGATGACCGTTTCGATACTCCTGGTCGACGACCATCCCATCTACCGGGCGGGCGTACGGCTGGCGCTGGAGAGCTGCGAGGGGCTGGAGGTGGCGGGCGAGGCGGCCAGCGGCGAGGACGCCGTCGCCTGGCTGTGCAGTCCCGGGCAGAGCGCCGACCTCGTCCTCATGGACATCCAACTGCCCGGCATGCTGGGCACCGAGGCGATCCGCGCGATCCTCACGGGCGACGGCGCGCGGCACCACAGGGACACCGGCACCAGTCCGCCCCGCGTGCTCGTGGTGTCCATGTCGTCCGAGGACGACGTGGTGGTGGCCGCGCTGCGCGCGGGCGCGCACGGATACGTGGGAAAGGAGGCGTCCCGCGAGGAGCTGATACGCGCCGTGCGCACCGTGGCGCACGGCGGCGGAGTGTTCAGCCCGTCCATCGCGGTCCGGCTGGGCGCGTACTTCTCGTCCGTGCACGAGCTGCCCAACCGCGCGGCCTTCCCCCAACTCACCGACAGGGAGCGGGAGATCCTCGGCCTGCTGGCGCGCGGTCGCAGCAACCGCGGCATCGCGCGCGAGCTGGTGCTGTCCGAGAAGACGGTACGCAACCACATCTCGCACGTCTTCGCGAAGCTCCAGGTCAAGGACCGCGCCGCGGCCGTCGTACGCGCCCGCGACGCGGGACTCGGTACCTGAACGCACCCGCCCCGGCCGGGGACACACACAAGCCCTCCGGCCGGGGACACCCGCCCCCGGCCGGGCACGCGCAACCGGAGCGCACAGCCCCGCTGTGCCGTGCCTCGGACCGGAGGACATCGGTCCACGGTGTGACACAGGGCCCCGTACGGGCCCGCCGTGCACCCGTGGGCCGACGCCGTCATCGCGACATGGGGCCGATGCGCCGGCCACCCCCGGCGCGGCAGCGTGGAGGGGTGATCGAGCTGAGAGAACTGACGAAGCGTTACGGGGACAGGATAGCCGTCGACGACCTGTCCTTCACGGTCTCCCCGGGCCGCGTGACGGGCTTCCTCGGGCCCAACGGAGCCGGGAAGACGACCACCATGCGCATGGCGCTGGGCCTCGGCCGCCCCACCTCGGGCACGGCCCTCGTGCACGGCCGGCCCTACGCACAGCTGCGCGAGCCGCTGCGGCAGGTCGGGGCGCTCCTGGAGGGTTCGGCGGCGCACGGCCGCCGGCGTGCCCGCAGCCACCTGCTGTGGCTCGCCCGCAGCAACAGGATTCCGCGCACCCGCGTCCGCGAGGTCCTCGGCATGGTCGGCCTGGAGGACGTGGCGCGCAAGATGCCGCAGGGCTTCTCGCTCGGCATGAACCAGCGCCTCGGCATCGCGGCGGCGCTGCTCGGCGACCCGCCGCTGCTGCTCCTGGACGAGCCCGTCAACGGCCTGGACCCCGAGGGCATCCTGTGGATCAGGAACCTGATGAAGGACCTGGCCGCCGAGGGCCGTACCGTCCTCGTCTCCAGCCACCTCATGAGCGAGATGGCGCTGACGGCCGACCATCTCGTCGTCATCGGCAAGGGCAGGCTCCTCGCGGACACGCCCATGAACGACTTCATCGCCCAGCACTCGCGCTCCCGCGTCCGCGTCCGTACGCCCGAACCCGACCGGATGCGCGAGGCGTTGACGCGGGCAGGACTGCGCGTCAGTACCGGTGAGGACGGGACGCTGGAGGCCGACGGCACGGAGGTCTCCTTCGTGGGCGAGGTCGCCTCGCGCGCCGGGATCACCGTCCATGAACTCAGCAGGCGGGCCGCCTCGCTGGAGGAGGCGTTCATGGGCCTCACCGGCGAGTACGTCGACCACCGCGGGACCGCACGGGTCCCGGACCAGGCCGAAGCCGCTCCCCCCGGCCCCGACCGGGACCCGGCGGACGTCCGTACGGAACGGGGCGACAGGTGACGGCGGAAACGGGTACGGCCGAGCGCGGGGTACGGCGGCGCGGTGGCGCGCTCGCCGCCGAGTGGACGAAGATCCGCACCTTGCCCTCCACGCTATGGACCCTGCTGACGGCCTTCGTCCTCACCGTGGGCATCGCCGCTGTCTACGGCATCGTTCTGCGCGACGCGTACGGCGACATGGACGCCAAGGGCCGCAGCACCTGGGACCCGGTCTACTCGGGGCTCAACGGCCTCACGTTCGGCGAGCTGGGCATGGTCGCCTTCGCCGTGCTCGTGGTCGGCGCCGAGTACAGCACCGGCACCATCCGTGCCTCGCTGACCGCCGTCCCCCGGCGCGGGCTCTTCTACGCGAGCCAGCTCCTCGCCGGCACCCTGCTGTCCCTCGTGGTCGCCGTCGTCACCACGTACGCCGCCTTCTTCGTTTCGCAGGCGGGCATCGGGCCCGAGCACAACGCGAGCCTCGGCGACCCCGGAGTCCTCCGCGCGACGCTGGGCGCCTGCGTCTACCTGACGCTGCTGTGCCTGTTCTCCATGGGCGTCGCCGCGATGCTCCGCAGCAGCACCCTGTCCCTGGGCGTCCTCATCCCCCTGTTCTTCATCCTCTCCGAGGTCCTCACGAACGTCTCCAAGGTCAAGACCGTCGCCAAGTACCTCCCCGACGAGGCCGGACGCCAGATCATGCGCCTGGTGCCCTGGGACGACAAGCTGGGCGCCTGGGAGGGCCTGTGGGTCATGGTGGCCTGGACCGTCGCCGCCGTCGCGGGCGGCTACGTGATGCTGCGCCGCCGCGAGATCTGATGCCGGGCGGGCGAGGGAGCCGCCGGCCCGGGGGCCTGGCCTGTGCGTACGGGAGCTGAGGACCGGGACGGGACTGGGGACCCAGGTTTCCGGGACAGCGGGCGACCTACGTTTCGTTGTGCCCAGGAGGCTGCGGGCACAGCTCGCAGCCCTCGTATTCAAGTGAAGGATGGTGGCACATGGCCACGTTCGACGACGTCTACGAGCCCCCGACCCTCGACGAGGTCGGCGACTTCCAGGAGCTGACGATGCTCGGCGGCTCCCGCCCCTGCAAGGACTGGTTCAACGGCCAGGCATGGGTGGGCTGCTGACCGACTGAAGCGCGTCCGACGCGCTGAGGCGCGGTGGAGGGAGCCCGACAGGCGTGCTCCCTCCACCGCTCCGCGCTTCCCGGGCCCGGAAACCGTCATTTCCGGGCCCGGAACCTCCACTTCCGGGGCCCGCCGACGCGCGCCCGCAATCGGCCCCCGCGCGCCCGCCAACGGCCCGCGCCCGCGAAGGCCCCCGCTCCCGGCCGACGAACCCGCACAAGGCACAAGGAGAAGACATGGCGTTTCTGGCTCTCCCGGACACCCCAGCGGCCGAGGCGCTCGTGCGCGAGGCCACCGGGGCGCCCGGTGTCCACGTCGTCCCGCACGCCTCGGGCAGACCCTGGCTGGTGGGGCACTGGGCCGAGGAGGACGCGTGCCTGGTGAGCGCGGGGCGCTCGCGGCAGCTCGCCGTCATCGGGCACGGCAGACCCGACCCGCACGCCGCCGAGAAGGCGCTCGCGCGGGCACGTGTGCTGGAGGACCTGGACGGGATCGCCCGTACGCTGCCCGGCTCCCACCATCTGATCGCCTGCATCGACGGCCGGAGCCGGGTCCAGGGCGCCGTGTCGACCGCGCGGCAGGTCTACCTCGCGCGTACCGGCGGGGTCACGGTCGCAGCGGGGTCGCCGGCGCCGCTCCTGGAACTGCTCGGAGCCCGGATCGACGAGGACGTCCTCGCGCTGCACCTGCTGGGCACCCTTCCCGCGCCGCTCACCCAGCGCTCCATATGGTCGGGCATCCACCTCCTCCCGGCGCGGCACTGGCTGGAGCTGGGAAGGGAGGGCGGCAGCAGAGCCGTCTCCTGGTGGACGCCCCCGCCACCCGCACTGCCGCTCGCCCAGGCGGTCGAGGCGACGGCCTCGGCACTGCACGAGGCGGTCGCCGCCCGGCTGCGCCCCGGGCGGCCGGTCAGCGCCGACCTGTCCGGCGGCCTGGACTCCACAGGGCTGTGCTTCCTCGCGCACGCCGCGGGCGCTCAACTGATCACCCACCACTGGAAGTCACGGGACGTGGGCAACGACGACACGGAGTGGGCCCGCCTCGCCGCCGCTGCACTGCCAGACGCCCACCACCGCTTCCTGCCGCTGGAGGACAGCCCTACGTGGTTCGACGCCTCGGCCGGAGAGGCCGGCACGGCGGCCGTACCCCTGGATGTGGAGGGTCCGCTCCAACTGGGCAGGAACCGCGCCAACTCCGAACTGCTGGCCCGCGCGGCGCGCGATGAGGGCGCCACGGCGCACCTCGCGGGGGTCGGCGGCGACGACCTGTTCGGCGCCACCCCCATCTACCCGTGGTGGCTGGCGCGTGCCCACCCGTTCACCGGCCTCCCCGCGCTCCACCGCATACGGGTCATGAACCACTGGGCGGTACGCCCCACGGTGCGTGCCCTGTGCGACAGGGCGACGCCCGCACAGTGGCTGGCGGCCTCGGCGGCGCGCATCACCCTGCCGCACGCCCGCGAGTCGCGGATGCCGCTGGAGTGGCGGGGCGACTCGCACATCGCGCCCTGGGCGACGCCCCGGGCCGTGAGCACGGCGGCCCGCCTGGTGCGCGAGTCCGCCGCGCTCCAGCCGCGCGTACGCCATCACACGGCGTGGCTCCAGCACTTCGTCGTCGAGACCGCCGCACGCAGCGGCCAGGGCATCCGGCAACTCAGCCACGCGATGACACCCTTCGGGGTCGGCTTCGAGGCCCCGTACCTCGACGACCGGGTGCTGGAGGCGGCCCTGTCGGCGCGGGTCGACGACCGTATGGGGCGGCTGCGCTTCAAACCGCTGCTGACGGCCGCGCTGCGCGGCGTGGTACCCGACGCCTCGCTCGCACGGGTGAGCAAGGGCGAGTACGGCGCCGAGATGTACGCGGGGCTGCGCCGCAACCGCAGGCGGCTGCTGGAGCTGTGCGACGACCTGCACCTGGCCAGACTGGGCCTCGTCGACGCCGAGGCACTGCGCTCGGCGCTGCTGCACCTCGGTCCTGAGACACAGCAGGTCGCGCCCTTCGAAGCCACGCTGGCCTGCGAGAACTGGCTGCGTTCACCCGGCGTCCCCGCACCGGCCGCGCCGGCACCCTCTCCTCTTCCGGCAGGAGGCACCCGATGACCCTCGCCCTGACCCGCGATGTGTCCCTGGCGGACGTCGAGGACGGAGCCGTACTCCTCGACGAGCGCAGGGGCCGCTACTTCAAGCTCAACGCCACAGGCCGCGCCACGCTCGCGCTGCTCCTGGAGGGCCACAGCCCCGAGGAGGCAGCGGCCAAGCTGACCGAGCGCCACCCCGCCGCCGCCGAACGGGCACTCGCCGACGTACACGTCCTGATGCGCGGTCTGCTCGACGCGAAGCTGGCGGTGCGCTCATGAGCCTTCCCGTCACGGGTGAGACTCGTATCCGGCTGCGTTGGCGCCGCCATCTCACGGCACGCCTCGCCGCTGCCTGCGCCCGGCTGCTCATCGTGCTGCCGCCCCGCAGGCTGCGCCAGGTGCTGCGCGTGGTGGCCGTCGGCGCGGGTGCGCCCAGCGAGCAGTACGTGCACGAGGCCCGGCAGTCGGTGGTCACGGTCAGCTCGCGCTGCAACGGCAAAGGCTGCCTCCAGCGTTCGGTCGCCACCGCCCTGCTGTGCCGTATGGGGTCGGTGTGGCCCGACTGGTGCGTGGGCGTGCGCACCGAACCGTTCGGCGGCCACGCGTGGGTCGAGGTCGACGGGGTGCCCGTGGGCGAGGGCGCCGGGATGGCCACGTTCCATACGATCCTGAGCGTGCGGCGCGGCCCGGGACCCTCGCGGCCAGAGACGGGGATCCTCGGGCGCGGTACCGGACTTGTACGGCGCGGTACGGGGCTCGTACGGCGCCGCACCGCGAGCGCGCGGCACGGCACCGGGCGCACCGGGCGGTCCCGCACCGGGCGCACCGGCCGGTCCTGGGGCGCCGGGGAGAGCGCGCGGGGCGCCGCCAGGAGCGGGCCGCACGGGACCGGGAGCCGCACGTGAGCGGCACGACCGTCGTGGAGACACGGGGCCTCAGCAAGCTCTTCGGACAGCGGGCCGCCGTCACAGGGCTGGACCTGGACGTGGCCGCGGGCGAGATCTTCGGCTTCCTCGGACCCAACGGCGCGGGCAAGAGCACCACCATCGGCATGCTCGCCACCCTCGTACGCCCCACACTCGGCGAGGCCAGGGTCGCCGGGTACGACGTGACGCGCGACCCGCACGCGGTGCGCCGCCGCATCGGCCTCGTCTTCCAGGAACCGTCACTGGACGGGGAGTTGACGGCCCAGGAGAACATGCGTTTCCAGGCCGAACTGTTCGGAGTGCCCCGGCGGGAGGCACGTTCCGCCATCGCCGCACTGCTCGGCCTCGTCGATCTGACGGACCGCAAGGACTCACCCGTACACACCTACTCCGGCGGCATGAAGCGCCGACTGGAGATCGCCAAAGGACTGCTGCACACCCCGCGCGTCCTCTTTCTCGACGAGCCGACCACCGGGCTCGACCCGCAGACCAGGGCCGCCATCTGGGAGCACCTGCACCGGCTGCGCGAAGAACAGGAGATCACGATCTTCCTGACCACGCACCACCTCGAAGAGGCCGAGAACTGCGACCGCATCGCGATCATGGACGAGGGCGAACTCGCCACCGAGGGAACGCCCGCCGAGCTGAAGGCCGTGATCGGGTCCGACCTGGTCGTGCTGCGTACGGGCGACGACGCGGAGGCGGCGCGCACCGTGCGCGAACGCTTCGGCACCGAGGCCGAGACCGGCACCGACGGCGTACGGCTGCGCGTCGCCGACGGCGCGGCGTTCGTACCCCGGCTGTGCGCGGAGATCTCCGTTCCCGTCCACGCGGTGACCGTCACGCCGCCGACGCTCGACGACGTCTTCCTGCACTCAACGGGCCGCACCATCCGCGACGCCGACGACGGCCCCGGAGCGCTGGCCGCGCTGGAGAGGCGGTGACCATGGCACACACCGGAACCACGCCCACGACGAGCACAGCACCCCGCGCGCCGTCCACACCCACCGTGGCGGGCACACGACCGGAACCCGAGCCGCGCGGGCGGCTCATCGGCGACCTGCGCACGGTCCGGCTGCTCTGGCACCGCGAGATGATCAGGGTCGGGCGCAACCGCCTCCAGGTCGTCATGGGCCTGCTGGCCCCGCTGATGTTCCTCCTCGTCCTCGGCTCGGGGCTGGAGTCGGCGTCGAGCGGCATGGAACAGTTCCGGCTCTTCCTCTTCCCGGGCGTCCTGATGATGGCGCTCCAGGCACCGGCGATCACCGTCGGCGCCTCCATCGTCTGGGACCGCCAGTCCGGGTTCCTGCGCCAGATGCTGGTCGCCCCGGTACGGCGCGGCGCGATCCTCTCCGGCATCTGCCTGGGCGGCGGCGCGACCGGTGCCTTCTACGGGCTGCTCGTCCTGCTGACCGGGCCGGTGGTCGGAGTGCCCTTCCACCCGAAGCTCCTGCTGGTGCTCCTGGAACTGGGGCTGATCGCCTTCGCGTTCACGGCCTTCGGGGCCCTGGCAGCGGTGTACGTGCGCAAGCCGCAGACCTTCCAGGTCGCGATCAGCATGTCGATGATGCCCCTGCTGTTCCTCTCCGGCGCCGTCTTCCCACCGAGCGGTCTGCCGGGCTGGCTCGGCGGCGCCGTCATGGTCAACCCCCTCACCTACGCGGTCGACGCGATACGGCGCACGCTGCCCGGCGAACGCAGCAGCTTCGGCGGAGCCCTCAGCCCCGACTGGTGGGGCTGGACCCCGCCCGTCGCGCTGGAGGTCGGCCTAGTCGCGGCACTCGCGGCGCTGACCCTGACGGTGGCGACGCGGAGGTTCGCGCGCTGAAACGGGCGGGGCCGTAGCCGCAGCCCGGCGGCCGGCTCTGGCCCCGCGCGCCGGTTCCGGCCTCCGCCGGCTCTGGCCCCCGTCGGCTCTGGCCCCCACCGGTCCCGCTGACGGGAACGACCAGCGCAGGCCCGTGACTTGTACTCCGTGGCCCGTGGCCCGTGGCCCGTGGCCCGTGGCCCGTGACCGTGAGCGCTGTCCCGCGCAGCTGAACGCCGCGGCGCCGGCTTCCGTTCCTCGTCAGGCCCCGCTCAGGCACCGCTCAGGTCCTGGCGGCCGACCACTGCCTGAACGATGCAGGCAGTGCTGCCAGGACATCGCTCTCCTGCGGGGTCCACCCCAACGCGTCCCGGGCAGCGGAGGAGTCGATGACCTCGTCACGGTCGAACACCCGGTACACCGGCTTCTCGTCCTCAACCGGGGCGAAGGCCAGAGCGTCGGTTCTGCCGGCCGCCCGGGCGGCGGCTTCGACGACAGCCAGCGGGGCCACGGGACGCGCGTCGGCCAGCAGGTAGGCGCGCCCGTCATGTTCCTCGGGCGCACGCAGCACCGCCGTGTACGCACGCGCCAGGTCCTCGACGTGAATCCAGGACCACACCTTGTCCCGCCGTCCCCGGTGCACAGGACCGGAGGACCGGGCCTCGCGGAACCAGTCCCCGACGATCGAACTGCGCGCGTCACCGCCGTGCACCATCCCGGGGCGCAGCACGGTGTGCGGCAGCCCGGCACTCCGCAGCTCGGCTTCCAGACGAGCACGGAGGTTGCCGCCGTCGACGGGGGTCCGAGGCGTCAGCACCGCATGGGCGTGCTCACCGTAGACCGAGCAGCCCGTCGTATAGACGAGATGCCGCCGGCCACCTACGTCGGCGAGAGCACCGAACAGAGCGCGATCGGCGCCGACGGGGTCGTGCGGGTCGAAGGCGGTATGGACAACGGCGTCCGCACCGGCGAGCATCCCGCTGAGCTCGGCACGGTCCGCGAGACGCCCGCGCAGCGGCCGGACGCCGAAGTCCTCCAGCGCCCTCGCCCTGTCCGAGCCCGGATCCCGCGTGAGGGCATGGACCTCATGTCCCGCCCCGGCCAGAGCAACCGCAACGGCTTGCCCGACATAACCAGTTGCCCCTGTGATCAGTACACGCATCCGAAGAGGTTAATCGGTACCCCGGCAACCGCCGCGGTCGCCGGGCAGCAGCCTCCCGACCGCGGCGACCCACACGCCCCGTGCGGCGAGGTAGCTCTTCACTCCGCGAGATCCCCTGCGAAGTGACGCTTCGACCTGCGGACATTTCCGTCACGGTCGTGATCGCTCACGGCGAACAGCAACACAGGGGCGCAGGGGAACATCCTTGGCGTCACAAGCATTGAGTGGGTATTACTCAACTTGCCTGCCGAGGGAGAGATCATGGCTGCTGAGTCGGCTCAGCTTACGGACCCCACACCGCTCACCCTGCCTGTGCTGCCGCTCGACGACGAGATCGTGCTGCCCGGGATGGTGGTGCCTCTCGACCTGTCCGAGAGCGAGGTGCGGGCCGCAGTCGAAGCGGCGAAGGCGGCGGCGTCCGAGGGCGAGAAGCCCCATGTGCTGCTGGTGCCGCGGGTGGACGGCCAATACGCCGGCATCGGTGTGCTCGGCCGCGTGGAGCAGGTCGGACGGCTCGCCGACGGCGACCCCGGCGCCCTGATCCGCGGCCTTCGCCGCATCCGTATCGGTGCGGGAACCACGGGACCCGGCGCTGCCCTGTGGGTCGAGGGCAGTGAGGTGTCCGAGACCGTGCCCGACCCTTCCTCAGCCTCCGGCCGGGGAGACCCCAAGGCGGGCGCGGTCACCGAGCTGATGAAGGAGTACAAGGCACTCAGCACGGACTGGCTCCGCAAGCGCGGAGCATGGCAGGTCGTCGACAGGGTGCAGCAGATCGAGGACGTGTCCCAGCTCGCGGACAACGCCGGGTACTCACCGTTCCTCAGCGCGGAACAGAAGCTGGCCCTCCTGGAGACCATCGACCCCGTCGAGCGCCTCAAGGCCGCGACCGCCGCGCTGCGCGAGCACCTCGCCGAGCAGGACGTTGCCGAGTCCATCGCCAAGGACGTCCAGGAGGGCGTCGACAAGCAGCAGCGCGAATTCCTGCTGCGCCGCCAGATGGAGGCCGTACGCAAGGAACTGGCCGAGCTGAACGGTGACCCCGAGGACGAGGGCGAGGACTACCGCGCCCGCGTCGAGGCCGCCGACCTGCCCGAGGAGGTCCGCAAGGCGGCCCTCAAGGAGGTCGACAAGCTGGAGCGCTCCAGCGACCAGTCGCCCGAGGTCAGCTGGATCCGCACCTGGCTCGACACCGTGCTGGAGCTGCCCTGGAACGAGCGCACCGAGGACGCGTACGACATCACGGGCGCGCAGACCGTCCTGGACGAGGACCACGCCGGACTTCAGGACGTCAAGGAGCGCATCACCGAGTACCTCGCGGTCCGCAAGCGCCGTGACGAGCGGGGACTCGGCGTCGTCGGCGGACGGCGCGGGGGAGCGGTGCTCGCCCTCGTCGGCCCTCCCGGCGTCGGCAAGACCTCGCTGGGCGAGTCCGTCGCACGCGCCATGGGCCGCAAGTTCGTCCGCGTCGCACTCGGCGGCGTACGCGACGAGGCGGAGATCCGCGGCCACCGGCGTACGTACGTCGGCGCGATGCCGGGACGCGTCGTACGCGCCATCAAGGAGGCCGGTTCGATGAACCCGGTCGTCCTGCTGGACGAGGTCGACAAGGTCGGCTCCGACTTCAGGGGCGACCCCGCGGCTGCGCTGCTGGAGGTCCTCGACCCGGCCCAGAACCACACGTTCCGTGATCACTACCTGGAGGTCGAACTCGACCTGTCCGACGTGGTGTTCCTCGCGACGGCCAACGTCATCGAAGCCATTCCGCAGCCCCTGCTGGACCGCATGGAGGTCGTCCAGCTCGACGGGTACACCGAGCACGAGAAGGTCACCATCGCCCGTGACCACCTGCTGCCCCGCCAGCTGGAGCGCGCGGGCCTGGAGACCGGCGAGGTCACCTTCGAGGAGGAGGCGCTGCGCAAGCTCGCCGCCGAATACACCCGGGAGGCGGGCGTCCGCAGCCTGGAGCGCTCCGTGCAGCGGGTGCTCCGCAAGGTCGCGGCGCAGCAGCAGCTCGGCAAGCTGGAGCTGCCGTACACCGTCGGCACCGGGGAACTGCGTACGCTCATCGGCCGCCCGCACCACACCCCCGAGTCCGCGCAGGACCCGGCAGAGCGCCGCACCTCGGTGCCCGGCGTGGCGACGGGGCTGGCCGTCACCGGAGCCGGCGGAGACGTCCTCTTCGTCGAGGCGTCCCTCGCCGACCCGGAAACGGGCGCCTCGGGACTGACCCTCACGGGCCAGCTCGGCGACGTGATGAAGGAGTCGGCGCACATCGCGCTCTCCTACCTGCGCTCGCGCGGAGCCGAACTGGAGCTGCCCGTCGGCGACCTGAAGGAACGCGGTATCCACCTGCACGTTCCCGCCGGCGCGGTACCCAAGGACGGACCGAGCGCCGGTGTCACCATGACGACGGCCCTGGCCTCGCTGCTCAGCGGGCGCCAGGTACGGCCCGACGTGGCGATGACCGGCGAGGTCTCCCTGACCGGCCGGGTGCTGCCCATCGGCGGCGTCAAGCAGAAGCTGCTGGCCGCTCACCGCGCCGGGGTGACGACCGTCGTCATCCCGAAGCGGAACGAGCCGGACCTGGACGAGGTACCCGAGGAGGTGCTGGACGGACTCGACGTCCACCCCGTCTCCGACGTACGCCAGGTACTGGAACTGGCCCTGACGCCCGCCCGCACCCCGGCCCGCGAAACACCGGTCGCGGCGTGACGGACGCGCACCGGTAAGAGCGGCCCCCGCCTGCAATGGGCGGGGGCCGCTTGTTGTTACCTGGTCGGTTCAGCCGGTGGCGGGGGTTTTCGGCCGGTCCATCGCCCCGTTGCTGTTGTCGTGTGGGGGGCGACCCCCACGCCCCCGGCCGGGGGTGGTGGCTGGTTCAGCCGTTCGCGAGGGCCCTCAGCCGGTCCATCGCCCCGTTGAAGACGTTGTGGTCTCCGACGATCGGGCCGCTGGAGGTGTACTGCCAGAAGGTGTAGAAGCCCCAGCCCGCCGGGAGCGTGCCCGGGGAGGAGGCATAGCGGGCGATCCAGAGGGGGTTGGTGTTACCGAAGCTGCTGCTGTTGCCCGTGCACTGTGTCCACCAGTTGGTGGTGGTGTAGATGACCGCGTCGCGGCCGGTACGGGCCTTGTACGTGCTGGTGAAGTCCTTGATCCAGTTCACCATCGCGCTCTGGCTCAGCCCGTAACAGGTCGCGCCGTACGGGTTGTACTCGATGTCCAGGACACCCGGCAGCGTCTTGCCGTCCTTGCTCCAGCCACCGCCGTTGCTCGCGAAGTAGTTGGCCTGTGTGGCGCCGCTCGATGAGTTGGGGGTCGCGAAGTGGTAAGCGCCGCGGATCATGCCGATGTTGTACGAACCGTTGTACTGCTGCGCGAAGTACGGGTTCTTGTAGCTGGTGCCTTCCGTGGCCTTGACGTACGCCCAGCGCACGCCGCTGTCCCACAGGCCCTTCCAGTTGACGTTCCCCTGGTGGCTGCTGACGTCGACGCCCTCGACGGTCGCGGCGAGCCGCGCGCGTTCTCCTGGCGGCTTGCCGCTCGTGTCGTCGCCTTCGTGCTGCTGGACTCCGGCGCCCATCCACGCCTCGCCCGGTTTCAGCGGGGCCTCGCTGGGGGACTGCTGTGCGGGCGCCGTGCCGGGGCCGGGGGGTGCCGCCGTCGCCGCGCCGGGGAGGGCGAGGAGGACGGCGAGTGCTGAGACGAACGTTCCGATGAGTGTCGCGAGTCCGCGTCTGCGGCGGGTGGGACCGGATCTGTAACTGGGCATCGCTGCCTCCGGGAGACCTCGGTTGGCGGGGGGAGGAGAAGCAGAACGCACGACATGTACTGGTGTGCACATGCCATATTTGAAAGGTACGCGCGTAGACCTGCCAGGTGGAAGACGACCCGCCGTACGCCGTTGGTCTATTCCTGCGAAATACTGTGCCGAGCTGCGACTATCGCGGTCGCTGGCAGAAACTTTCTTCCTGGAGAACGCCGAGAGGGCGGCTGACGTGCACAAGACTGCGACGGAACCGGAGGAGCCCTTCGGGCCCGAGTGTCTCGACGTGGAGCGCGAATTGGCGGTCTTCCTGCGCCGGGCCCGCGCCTCGTCGGGCGAGATGGCCCGTGAGGTGCATCCCGAACTGGAGCCCGCCGCCTACGGATTGCTCGTACGCCTGGAGGACGCGGGCCCGCAGCGGGCCACGGACCTCGCCGCGTACTTCGGAGTGGGCAAGGCGACGATCAGCCGCCAGCTCCACGTCCTCGTCACGCTCGGGCTCGTGGACCGCGCGCCTGACCCCGGAGACCGCCGGGCCTCCCTCCTCCGCCTCACCGAAGAGGGCCGCGCCCGCTTCACCCGCGTCCGCGACGCCCGCCGGCTGCGCTACGCGCGCAAGCTCGCCGCCTGGGACCGCAACGAGATCGCCGAACTCGCCCGCCTCCTCCACCGCCTCAACTCCCTGGGGGAGTCCGAGGAGTGAAGGGGAAGGGCCGTGGGAGAGGGGGGAGGGAGGGGGCGTGACCAGGCCGTAAGGGGTCAGCCGCTGACCCGCTCCAGATACGCGGCTGCCTTCTCCGGCTCGAAGAACCACTCCTCGAAGTCCGAGGGATCGTCGAACCCGTTCGCGAACCGGTCGGCGACGGCCTGCAGCTCGTTGCCGGCACCCAAGAGCTGGAGGACATGCTCCGGCGGCGGAGCCAGCATCGCGTTGGTCCACTTCGTCACGTGCTGTGCCGTGGCCCAGTAACGGGCGAAAGCGCCCTGCATCCACTCCTCGTCGAACGGCTCGTCGCCGCGCTCCAGTATCGCGGCGAGATATGTCGCGGCGCACTTGGACGCGGAGTTCGAACCCTGCCCGGTGATCGGGTCGTTGGCGACCACGACATCGGCCACACCGAGAACCGCACCGCCCCCGGGCAGCCGCCCGACAGGCTTGCGCACGGTGGGTGCGTAACGGCCGGCGAGCGTACCGCCCGCGTCGGTCAGCTCGACCTGGGTGGCACGCGCGTACTCCCAGGGCAGATACCTCTCCAGCAGCTCCAGCGACGTGGCCAGGTGTTCCTGCGGGTCCTTGACGCCTTGGAACGCGTCGAGGGGCCCGCCGGGGATGCCCTCCCAGAAGAGGATGTCGGCCCGGCCACTGGTGGTGAACGTCGGCATCACGAAGAGTTCGCCGACACCGGGCACGAGGTTGCACCGTACGGCCTCGGTCTCGGGGTGTTCGGGACGCGGGCCCATGCCGTGGACGTAGGCGACGGCCAGCGCGCGCTGCGGGGTCTCGTGCGGCGAGCGCGCGGGGTCCCGCTCGAACATGGACCCCAGCTCGCCCTTGCCGGCCGCGACCAGTACGAGGTCGTAGCGGCGTGCGAAGAAGTCGAGGTCGGAGACGGCGGCGCCGTGGATGACGAGCTGTCCGCCGCGCTGCGCGAAGGTCTCCATCCAGCCGGCCATCTTGACGCGCTGGTCGACGGATTGCGCGTAGCCGTCGAGGTGGCCGAGCCAGTTGACCGCCCGGGAACTGTCGGGCGCCGCGACGGAGACACCCAGGCCCTGGATCCTGGGAGCCTGGCTCTCCCAGAAGTTGATCTCGGTGTCGCGCTCGTGCTGGAGCGCGGTGTGGAACATGCACTGGGTCGACATGACCCGACCGCCACGGATCTCGTCCGCCGTGCGGTTGGACATCACGGTGACGTCGTAGCCGTGCGACTGGAGGCCCAGCGCGAGTTGGAGACCGGCCTGACCGGCTCCCACTATGAGTATCTTCCGCATGGCGGTTCTCTCTTCTTCCGTTCGGACGTACGTGCGCGAGCGCGCGCCCGCTGCCGGCGCGCGGCTCTCAGACCGTCGTCGCGTCGAGCGCGTGCGCGCAGAGGGAGAGGAGCGACTCGATCACCGTGCTCCGCTCCCGCGCATCCATGATCACAACGGGTGAGTGCGCCGGTACCGACAGGGCCTCCCGCACATCCTCGGTGTCGTACGCGTGCGTACCCTCGAAGTGGTTGACCGCGACGATGTACGGCAGTCCGCAGCTCTCGAAATAGTCCAGCGCCGGGAAACAGTCCTCAAGACGCCGGGTGTCGGCCATCACCACGGCGCCGATCGCGCCGCGCACGAGGTCGTCCCACATGAACCAGAAGCGCTGCTGGCCCGGGGTACCGAACAGATACAGCACGAGGTCGGACTCCAGGGTGATGCGCCCGAAGTCGAGTGCGACCGTGGTCGTGGTCTTCTCGGGAGTCGAGGCGAGGTCGTCCGTGCCCTCGCTCGCCTGCGTCATCAGAGCCTCGGTCTTGAGCGGCTCGATCTCCGAGACGGCACCGACGAACGTCGTCTTGCCCACTCCGAAACCTCCCGCCACCACGATCTTCGTGGATATGGGCGCGCGGCTGAGATCCGTCTGCCACTCCGGCACGGGCCCCCTGATCGCCTCAGAGTCTGCGAAGTCCACCAAGCACCCTTTCCAGCAGCGCGCGGTCCGGCCTGTCGGCGCCGTGCCCGGTGCCGTAGACCCGAATCTTTCCCTGGTCGGCGAGGTCGCTGAGCAGTACGCGTACCACGCCCAGCGGCATGCGCAGCAGCGCGGAGATCTCGGCGACCGACCGCATCCTGCGGCACAGCTCCACGATGGCCCGCATCTCGGGCATGATCCGGTCCCGCAGCCCGCCGGAGGTCAGTTCGTGCAGCTCTTCGGGGGCCTCTATCGCGGCGACGAACGTCTCCACGAGCAGCACGTGCCCGTACTGCGTACGTCCGCCGGTGAGGGCGTAGGGGCGGACCCGTTTCGCTTTGCCGGGCTCGGCTCCGCGTATCGGCAAAGGGGGTAGGGAGTTCACTGCTGTCTCACTTCTCCAGCTCCATGGACTCACGCAGTTCGCTGCGGAGTTCGGGGGTGAGGACGTGACCGGCGCGGCCGACGAAGAGCGCCATGTGATAGCCGATGACGTTCATGTCGCAGTCCGGTGTGGCGTGGACGCCGAGCAGCGAACCGTCGCCGATGGTCATGACGAAGAGCGCCCCCTCGTCCATCGCGACCATGGTCTGCTTCACCTTGCCGCCGTCCATGAGCTTCGCGGCCCCGAGCGTCAGCGAGCCGACGCCGGAGACGATGGTGGCCAGGTCGGCGCTCGACCCTTTGGGCCCGGTCGACTCTCCCGTACCCTCCTGGCCACTCACCCCCGTTGGCCCCATCGGTCCGCTTGGCCCCGTCGGTCCGCTCGCTCCCCCTGGTCCGGTGGGGCCCGTCGGCGCTCCGGGGCCCGTCGACCCGCCGGGTCTGCGCGTCGGTGCCTTCGGCCTCGGACCTTCGTCGCCACCGGCTTTCGCCGGGGCACCGCCGCCCTCGCTCTTCCTCTCTCCGAAGCCCTCCTGGCCGTGCTCCGCACCCAACGAGGGGTCGGAGGACAGCAGAAGCAGCCCGTCGGACGAGACGACGGCGACGGACCGGACTCCCGGTACCTCGTCGACCAGATTGTCCAGCAGCCAGCGCAGATTACGCGCTTCAGTGCTGCTGGTAGTGCGCGTGGCGGGCGCGTTCACTTGCGTGCCTCCTCGGCAGTACCACCGTCAACCTGCGCCCCCGCTTGTTCCTCTACACCCTCTTCAGCGGCAACCTGCGCTTCTGCGTCACGCAGCCCTTCCCGTGCGCCCTGCTGGAACCCTCCGAGCCTGCGTCGCAGCTCATCGGCGTTGGCTCCCCCTTTGCGGGCACGCGGTGGCGCCGTCTCGCGCGCGGCGATCCTGGGCGTGCGCTTGGGCAGCCCTTTGACGGTGACCTCGGCATCCACGCTCCCGCGCTCCGAGCCCTGCGCGTCACGTGCGCCATCTGTGGCCTTTGCGGGGCTTATGGCACCTACGGCACCTGTGGCACCTATGGCATCTGTGGCGCCCGGGCCGGTCGTACTGCCCGTGCCGTGGGTGGCCTGGTCATCTTGCGTGGCCTGTGCGTCACGTGTGTCGCGTGTGTCCTGCGAGCGCTGTGTGACCTCCACACCGCCCGCATCTGAACTGTGCGCCGGGGCCTGATCATCGGCCCTGCCATGCTCGTCCGCCGGCTCGTCACCCTGATCGGGCTCCGCGGCCTCGGGCTCGGTAGCACGACCGGTCCTCGGGGCCCCGGCTCCGGGGACCTCGGACTCGGGGACCTCGGACTCGGCGGAGTCGTCCCCTTCCTCGGAGTCGTCCGCATCGCAGGCAGCAGTCTCCGACGCGGCATCGAGCTGCGGAACCTCGACGGACACGGTGGTCTCGCCGGAGTCAGCGCCGTCACCTCCGTCAACCCCACCGCGTGCCCCAACAGCCTCAGAGGGCTCGATGCCCTCCTCTCCAGCCTCGGCGACTCCGGCGACTCCGGCGACTCCGGCGGCTTCGGCGGCTTCGGCGGCTTCGGCGATTCCAAGGGCCCCGGCGACATCGGCGGCACCGGACCCCTTCTCCGCCCCAAAGGCAACCTGGGCCTCCGAGGTGTCCTCCGCCTCAGAGGTGCCCTCCGTCCCAAGGGCTGCCTCCGTCCCGGTGACCTCCTCCGGCTCCGTCACACGGGACTTCCTGCGTACAGGCAACGCGTTGGAATTGGCCTCGGCGACGGAGCCCGGAAGCTCCGTCCCGTCGGCCCGGCCCGTCGCGCCGGCCGGAGCGGAGGCGGCCGGTGCGGGGCGGTCGGGGAGCAGTTTGCGCGGGACGATGACGACCGCAGCCGTACCACCCTGCTTCTGCTTGCGCAGCTGTACGCGCAGCCCATGGCGTGCGGCGAGCCTGGCAACCACGTAGAGGCCCATGCCCAGCCCGTCGGTTGCTTCGTCATGCACGGGCGTGCTGCCGTCGGCGGCGAACGGTGGGTGCAGCGCCTCGGGCTCGCCCAGTCGCGTGTTGAGCGCGATGAGCTGGTTGTCGCTTACACCGATGCCGTCGTCCTGAACGGAGAGCATGACCTCGCCGTTCTCCAGCATCCAGCCGGACAGCCTCACCTCGGACTCGGGAGGTGAGAACGAGGCGGCATTGTCGAGCAGTTCGGCGACCAGGTGGCTGAGGTCGTCCGCCGCGAACCCACTGACCTGGATGTGCGGCGGCAGCGAACCCAGTTCGACGCGCTCGTAGCGCTCTATCTCGCTGACGGCCGCGCGCAGCACGTCCAGCAGCGGTGCCGGGCTCTGCTGGTGGCCGCCGGACTGCTCGGACCCCGCCAGCAGCAGCAGGTTCTCGCCGTGCCGCCGCATACGTGTCGCGAGGTGGTCGAGCTTGAAGAGGGTCGCCAGCTGGTCGGGATCGGTCTCCTTCTCCTCCAGGCCCTCAAGGACGGCGAGCTGACGTTCGACCAGCCCGAGGCTGCGCAGCGCCAGGTGGACGAACGTTCCATGGGTGGCACCCGCGGTGGCGGTCATTTCCTCCCTGGCGGCCTCCAGCTCGTCCCGGAGCGCGAGGAAGTCGTCCTGCAGCAGCGTGTGGCGCTCGGTCAACTCAGCCTTGCTGACCGCCAGTTCGTCCTGCTCGCTCTCCGCGCAGGCGGCCCGCCGCCGAAGGTCGGCCGCAGTGGCGCGCAGCGCGTTCAGGGCGCGTACGACGTCGGCGAACTCGTCGTTCCTGCCGTTGAACGTGATCGGCTCAGCCTGCCCGGGGTCCTCGGCCAGCCGCTGCGAACCGCGCTTGAGCACGGACAGCGGACGGGCCAGCGAACGTGCCGTCGTCACGCTGATGCCGACAGCGAGCAACAAGCACACGCCGAGCAGCGCGGCACGGATCTGCAGCGCCGTCACATCGTCGTCGCGCAGCCCCTCCAGCCGCTTGATCTCCGCGACCGCGAACGACGACTGCACCCCGCGCATGTGCGCGATCCGCGCGGACACGGCGGCATCGAGCCGGCCCCTGTCCACGGTGCGCGCCGACGTCGTGAGGTAGGGACGGGACGTCAGCTTGTCGAGGTAGCGCTCCGCGACATTGACGTCCGTACCGTTCACGGTCGTGCTGTAGCTGTCACGGGCCTTGGCGCCCGCCATCTCGTCGAAGTCCGCGAGCGCGCTCCGCTCCCTTACGCGCGCCTGCTGGGCCTGCGTGGTCAGTTCGCGCTGCGCGCCCTTGCCCGCCATGGCACCGCGCAGCAGCCCGCGGGTGGCCGATGCCTGGTCGATCGCGCGCGCGAGGTCGGGCAGTGCACCGGCCGTGGCGTCCTGCGCGCGCGCCGGAAGATCTCTGACGACGCTCTGCGTCACACCGCGCAGGTCTTCGATGACACGTGTGTAGGCGGTGTAGGCGTCGAGCGCGTTGCCCCGTCCCGTTATCGCCCGCTGCCGCGTCTTGGGCATCCGCTTGAGTGCTTTGGTGACGTACGAGGGCGGGGAGGCGGCCCTGATCTCGCGGATCTGCCGGTCAACCCGGGCGCGTTGGGACTCGCTGACCCCCGCGCCGCCCCGGCTGGTGCGACCCGCCGCGATGTACTCGACCATGCCGTCACGCTCGTCCGCGAGGGAGTGGGAGAGCGCGATCGCCTGCCGGTTGAGGCCGGCGAGGTCAACCAGTTCCTGCGCGTCCGTCGCATCCCGCGATGCGGCGGCCACGGTGGGCGCCCCCGCAGCCAACACGGCAACGGCGCACAGAACAACCGAGGCGAGCAGCCTGTTACGCACCCGCGCCTTCTTACGGGGCCTCCCCGGAACACCCTGTCCGCCCCCGCCTCCCTCTCCGCCCCCTTCGACAGGAACCTCGGGACTGCCAGGCCCACCAGGACTGACGGGAGCCTCCTCCGGAACAGTGGGCTCTGCGGACCCTGCGGACCCTGCGGGCTCGGCGGCCCCTGCGGGCTCGGTGGAGTCGTCAGAGCCAACAGGACCAGCGGGACCGCCAGGGCCGACGGAGCCGGCAGAACCAACAGAGTCAACAGGCTTGGCGGGACCGCCAGAGCTGAAGGGGCCGCCAGGGCTGAAGGAGGCATCGGAACTGCCGGAACCGTCAGCAGCGAAGAGGCTGCCGGAGGTACCGAGGGGCCCAGCAGAACTGGCCGGACCGGCGGAGCTGACAGGGCTGACGGAGCCGCTGGAGCCACTGGAACTGCCGGACCCACCAAGGCTGGTGCGCCCGCCGATGCCAACCGGACTGCCAGGCACGACGGAACCGGCTGAGCCAACCGTCCCGCTCCCGGGCTCGGCCGACCCACTCGACCCACCGGCGGACTCGGCTGTCCCGCCCACTTCCTTGGCAGCAACGCCCGGCCCACGGCCGACCGAACTACCGGTGCCACTTGGGCGGTCAGCGCTACGGGCACCGTCGGGAACGCCGCCACCGTCAGCGCCACCGGGGCCTTCAGGACCGCCGGAACCGCCAAGAACGCCGAGCCCCCCGGGATCACGAGTACCGCCGGGACCCTCGGGATCACGGGTACCGCCAGGGCCTCCGGAATCACGAGTACCGCCGAGGCGACCGGTGTCACCGGGCACGTCCGGGCTGCTGCCGCGCCCGGTGGCGTGCCTCGGCGCCTCGGTTGCCGTCGGCTCTTCCGTACTGGTGCCGCCCGTTGAGGGGGCGGTGGGGGCAGCGGCGTCGGTGGGGGGCGCCGTGGCCTGGAGAACATCCGGTTTCCGAAGTTGCTTCTTCCGCACCCGTGCTCGCAATCTCGTCCCGCCTGTCCCGGAGGGCCCGGGTTGGCACAGTCCAACGTGTGTGGCAAGAGATTGACCCCGACTGCCTCCGGAACTCCTTCGGCCTTCCTCCGCCCGGCTCTTGCCGGGAGGTGCCCCCCATCTCGACGACCGACCATCGCAGCGCGCTTGTGGGACGGGTGTGAATCCCCTGCCGGGCCACCCGAAGGAGTGAACATCACTCCGGAGTTGGTGAACAACTCGGCCTGGGGCGCCCTCCGTCCAGGGCCTGGGCATGGGTTGGAAATCCGCTCGGCCTCCTGGCAGGATGCCCGCCGCACATTTTCGGAGTGCACGATTCCGGTCAGCGGCACCCGCCGAGACGCACCGCGGCACGCCACATTCCCCGTCAGGTCCGGACCACTCTCCATGAGGCGGCGTCACCTCGCCGTGTGTGCTTGCTACTCCGGCAGACTTTCCCCATGCGCATCGAGATGGCCACCGAGCCTGGTGATCCCCAACGTCCCAATGAGGACTACGCGTCAGCGACCGTTCCTGCCTCCGGTTTCGGCGGCGCGCTCGTTGTGCTCGACGGCGTGACACCTCCACAGGGCGACGACGGCTGTGTGCACGGTGTCCCCTGGTTCGTCGCCAGACTCGGCGGAGCACTTCTAGAGCTGTCCGGATCACGTCAAGACATGACACTCTCCACCTGCCTCTCCTCCGCGATCCGGCGCACCGCTGCCACCCATCGCGAAACCTGTGATCTTTCTCACCCGCGCACCCCTCAGGCAACCGTTGTCGTCGCGCGGTGGGACGAGCTGCACATGGAGCACCTGGTCCTCTCCGACTCCGCGCTCCTCATCGAGAACGCCCACGGCGAGGTCGACACCGTCCTCGACCGGAAGCTCTCCCAACTTCCCCCGCACGTCCGCGCCCTGCGTGATCGCGTCCGCGCGAGTACGGAACCGGAAGACCGCGCCACCGCTCGCGCCGCGTACGTGCGTGCTGTGGAAGCGCTCCGCAACGCGCCCGACGGCACCGGCTTCTACACCGCCGCGGCCGACCCCGACGTCGCCGCACACGCGGTCACCGGTTCGACGCCACGCGCCCAGGTCCGTACCCTCCTCGCCCTCACCGACGGCGCCACCCGCTGGACCGAGACCTTCCACCTGGGCACCTGGCCCGACCTCTTCGCCCTCACCCAGAAGGAAGGCCCCCACTCCCTCATCTCTCGCGTCCGCACAGCCGAGTCGGCCGGCCCGACCTCCACGTCCCTCCCCCGAGGCAAACCCCACGACGACGCCACCGCCCTCCTCGCAGACCTGACCTGACACGCCCTCACCCCCGTTACCCGCACTCCCACCCCGCCCCCGGCTTCGCCCGCCCCTGGTGCCGGCCCTCGGCCCAGCTCTGAGACGAGCCCAACCATCGGCTGCCCAGCCCTTGTCCCCGTCCCAGCCCCTGTCCCGGCGTCAGCTCCTGCCTCAGCGCCAGCCCCTGGGGTACGCGGCTGGCTCCGCCCGGGCCGCGGCCCCAGACCGCCGCCCCCAGGTGCTCGCGCCCGCCCCTGGCCCGCGCCCCGAAAGTTGCTCCCCCAACCGACCCCACAAGGTCACAGCTGACGGGGCGCCCCGGGCATCAGGTCGCCAGGCCCCTGCTGTGCCCCGGCCCGATGCCGACCCCGGCAGCGCTTCCCCGCCCGGGGGCCCGGACCTGACGAGCCTTCGGCATCGAAACGCCCGGCCGGACCGACTCAGTCCCGGCGCCCTGTCCTGGCTTGAGCCCCGGTTTCGCACCAGCCGGCTGCCGGGCTCCGGGATCTGGCCGAGCCCGATGCCAGGTCATTTCGGCTTGCCCTGATTCCGGCCCCGTGGCGTGCTCTGTCCAGGCCCCGGGCCGCTCCGACCTGGCCCCGGTTCAAGCCTCGGGCCCTCGGCGGCCCACTCCCACCCCGACAGCCCTTCACGTGGACGCGTCGGGCCGGACAGCCCCGATAGGTGGGTTGGAGGCCAAGGGCGAGATCTTCACGACGCCCCCGGGCCGTGGAGCCTGCACCACGCGCCCGGCACCGGCGTAGATCCCCACATGCGTCGCACCGGCGAAATAGATCACCAGGTCACCGGGGCGCAGCTTGCTCAGGGGGATGCGGGGGAGGCGTCGCCATTGTTCCTGGCTGGTGCGCGGGATCGAGCGCCGCGCATGGTGCCACGCCTGTGAGGTGAGCCCCGAACAGTCGAACGAGCCCGGGCCCTCGGCTCCCCACACATAAGGCTTGCCGAGTTGCCGCATCGCGTAGTCGAGTGCCTGCTGCCCCGCGCCGGAGGGGTCACGTGGGCCGCCGAGCGCGCCGGAGGCCATCAACTCGCGCTGTGCCTCATCGGTACGCCGGCTCTCCAAGGCGCGCAGTTCCGCCAGCTCGGGCCCGCTGAGCGAGGCGAGTAGCTTCTCCACCTTCCGCAGCCTTGCCCGCACCTCGTCGCGCTGTGCCTTCTTGCGCGCCGTCAGTCGCTGCTTCTTCTTCAGTGCCCGTCGCGCCCGCTCGGTCAGCACGGCCTGACGCCGCTCGCCGACCGCCAGCTGCCGCACGGTGGCGGCCTGGTCGCCTGCCGCGCGCTTCAGGAGATGTCCTCTCTCCAGCAGCTGGTACGGCTCGGGTGAGAGCAGCACCTGCATGGCGGGTGGCAGCCCGGCGCCGCCACCCCGGTACTGCTGTCGTGCGAGCTGTCCCGCCTGCGTGCGGCCCGAAGCGAGCGCCGACCGAGCCCGAGCGAGCGCTGCTTGGGCTCGTGCGGTCGTGGCACGCTGTGCCTTCAGTTTCTCCTCCGTGGCGTTGTACGCCTCCGTCGCGGCCTCGGTCCGTTCGTACAACGACCGCATCCGGCCCAGCAGTTGGCTGACAGAGCCCTCACCCGTAGTCGCGTCGCCTGCCTCGGCCCCGCCCGCTGACCCAGCATCACCCCCCGTCTCAGAGCCCACCCCAGCCTCTGTATCCATCCCAGCCCCGGCGTCCCTACCCGCCTCTGGCCCGGACCCCGCACCGGCCGCACCCCGACCGGGCCCGGCGCCCGTATCCGGCTGCGGAGTCGCCGGCGAAGGCTCCGGAACCGCGAGCGCGGGCCCGGAGGCGAACCCCATCACCGTCAGCACAGCCAGCACGGCGGCCATCACAGCCCGCACGGCAGAGCCCGTACTCGCCCCACCTCTCGATACCGATACCGACATCACACACCTCGCTTCCGAGCGGCTTCTCCCCGTGTTCCAGCCGCTCTTTGGCGATCGTGGCACGGGCCTGCACACCTGCTCAGGGCGAGCTGAGCGAATGCGCGCACGGCTCTCACCCGTTCGTTGGACGGCCGCAGACCGCTCTCCGGCCCCCGCTCCCGCGCGCGGCGAGGCTTCCAGCGCGCGTCGCCGCTCCCGTGGACGTTGCTGGATTTCGACGTGGCGAAGAGGGGGCATCGGCGACGTCACCGGGAAGCAAGCGCGGGAATCCGGCACCCTGCGGACGACCCGTCAGGACCGGAGGCGGGCACGGTTCGAACGACATCCGCTGTCCGTGTCCCCCGGTCAGCGCGCTGTCTCCGCCGTGTTCTGCGAGGCGGAAGAGCAACCGGGAGAAGAACCGGAACGCCCCGGGCCGCAGACATGTCGGCGTACGGCGCAGACCTCCGCCCGGCTCCCTGTTCGGCGGCCGTACAAGTCGCCGGAGCACCAGAACCGTGTACCCGTACGCCCGGGCCCCGATCCGAGGTACCGAGGTCCGGCGATCGCAGCCCCACCTCGATCACCCGAACGTGTGAGGACAGCCCTTCCGTGAACCCGCTGCACCCCTCGCCACGAGCCTCGCCCAGCCCCCGGCGAGTCAGCCGCTCGACAGCCCGTCAGCAGCCGGCCTCCGCCCCCGGCAAGCGCACCGACCCGCCGTCAGCAGCCGGTCCCCGCCCCCGACAAGCACGCCGACAAGCCGTCAGGTCCCCACCTTTGCCGACCGAACAGCTCGGCAAAGAAACAGTGCGCCCCAACGACGAAACGGCACATCCACCAACGGGACATCGGCCCAAAGCGATCAACCAACGCCCTCAGCGACGAAACAGTCGCCGCTCTCACCGACGGAACAGCCGCCCCACCAGTCGCCGTGCCTCTTCGGCGCGGCCGTCGATGTCGTGGACGTACGGCTCGGGCAGCCACTCCTCGGCGGGCCGCTCCGCCATGCCCGACAGGTCGAGGGCGCGAGCCAGGGGCTCGGGGCGCGGGCGGGAGGCGGGGGTCTTGTGCAGACAGTCGAGCAGCGTGGGACGCAGTGCCTCCGGTACGCCTGCCAGGTCCGGGTCCTCGCGTGCCGTGGGCAACAAGCTCCTGGTGAACGGGGAACGGGCGGTGGCGGCCAGCACCAGCAACACACCGAGTTCGAACACGTCGTCGGCGAGGTGACCTGCGGTCGAGGCTTCCTGCTCCCCGTTGCCGTTGCGCCCACCCACGGCTGCCGAACGCCCCAACGGCGTCCCGTAGTCCACGACGCGCGGCCCGGCGGCCGACAGCAGAACATTCCCCGCGCGCAGGTCGCGGTGTGGTGTTCCCGTGGCATGCAGTGCCGCCAGCGCGCGCGAGACGCCGCCGCCCAGTGCACGTACGGACATTTCCGGCAGAGGCCCGTAGGAGGCGACGAGCGCGGCGACGGAGTGCCCCGGCACGAACGCTGTGGCGATCCAGGGCTGTTCGCTGTCCAGCTCGCACCCGAGCGCTTCCGCGACGTGAGGACTGTCGACAGAGGCCGCCGCATGCCCCGTCTCCTGCCGTACCCGTGCCCGTAGTTGACGGTCGCGCAGCAGCTCCGGCCTGACGGCACGGACGGCGACGGTCCGCTTACGTGCCCCGCGCCACGGTGTGCCCTTGCCGAGGTAGACGGTGCCCGCCGCGCCGCTTCCCAGTACGCCGTGCAGCCGGAAGGGGCCGAGCCGTTGCGGGTCGGAGTCTCGGAGTCGGGCTATCCCTTCGATCACGCCAGCAGCGTATGCGCGCGGTGCGTCGCCAGCCAGGTCGTTGACCGACCGTTGTGGGGCGCCGCCCGTACGAGATGACGAACCGGGGGAGGCAGCCAGGGCGGCGCCCGCAGGGCGAGCAAACCGGACTGGACCATGACTGTCAATGGTCCGGACCATTAAGGAAGTTGAGGTGACAAAGGGGCGCGAAGACCGACTACAGGCGCTTCGGGAAGCATCGACAGGGGAGTGGCCACGCACAGTCACGCGAGGCCATCTCCCACAACGAACCCGCCGTCACCGCGGACGGCGCCAAGGAAGGCGCGACAGGAACCCGCCGCTCGGCCGGCCCTCGCCCTCGTAGACGTACTTCCAACCGCGCGGGAGTCCCAGCTTGTTCACCGCCGAGGGCTCCAACCGGTACAGGTGCACCGCAGCGCGCCCACCCGACGCCCCGTCTCGCTCCCCGTCCGGATCGCCGTTCCCGTCCAGGATGGGGATCTCGTAGTCGCGCGGTGGCCTGCCCGTCGGGCCGAGCAGTACGGGAAGCGTCCGCCCGTCCATTGGGCCGCCGGAGAACGTGGTCTCCTCGCTGCGCACGCGATCAGCCCGCCGCGTCCACGTCGCACCGGCCGGACCCGGCCCGCACGTCGCCATCCGCGCTCTCCTGCTGCTCGCCGGCCTGTGATGTGTCGGGCCCGCCTGGCCGCGCGAGCGCACGCGCTCCCGGGCCCTCTTCGCCGAGCCTGTCGTGGTGGTTCACCAGCGCGCAGGTCGTCAGCGAAAGGCAGCCGCAACCGATGCAGTCCGTGAGGTGGTCGCGGAGCTGTTCCATCAGCGCGATGCGCTGGTTGAGGTCGTCGCGCCAGCACTCCGAGACGGCGGCCCAGTCCGCCGGTGTGGGGGTACGGCCCTCCGGCAGCAATGCCAGTGCCTCGCGGATGGAGGCGAGCGGCATGCCGAGCCGCTGCGAGGCACGGATGAAGGCGACGCGGCGCAAGGTGTCGCGGCTGTAGCGTCGCTGGTTGCCCGAGGTGCGGCGGCTGCGGATCAGCCCCTCGCGCTCGTAGAACCGCAGGGCCGATGTCGCGACCCCCGCGCGCTCCGCCAGTTCTCCGACGGTGGCTTCCTTGGCCTTCCATGACAGTTGAGTCGGCATAAGGGCCAGCCTAGCCCAACCTTCAACCGTTCTTTAAGTCCCCGCGTGCCGCCGTTCCAGCCCCCGCAGAGCACACCTAGTAGTGCACCCCTTCCGCGCACTTCACCCTGCCCGCCGGTGGTGCGCACGTCGACGCGCTCACCAGTAGTACGCAGTCCTCCCGGCCCGAACGCCGGAACGCGGCGGAATGCCGCCCCCGCTTCACAACAGATGCGTGGCGTCGGCCACCACCGGCAGCACCCTGCGCGCCAACCGCCCCACAGTGCCGTCGTGCGGCTCCATCGAGAGGGCGCGCTGGGTGAGCGCGGCCGTCTCGGCGTCGCCGGCTGCCGTTATCGTCAGCACCGCGACGAAGTGGTCGACCAGCCAGTCCCGCAGCTCTTCCACGGGCGGCTGTTTACCCTCGTCCAGCCAGATCAGGGATGCCGCCTCCACGGCCCCTATCCACGTGCGTACGGCCATCCCCAGCCGCGCTCCAGGCTTTCCGGCGACGCCGAGGTGCGTGAGGATCTGTTCGGCCGCGTTCCGGCGCACCTCGTCCACTATCGCGTTGGTGCGCGAGGTCTCCACCACGCTGCCGCCCTGCAACAGAGCAGTGAAACCCGCGTCGTGCCCGTCGACGAAGGCGAGGTAGCGGTCCAGGGCGTGCGAAAGGCGCTCGGTGAGTGGCCCGGTCTGCGGCTCGGTGAAGCACTGCTCCAACTCGTCGGCGGCGCTGCGCAGAGCGGCCTCGTACAACTGCTGCTTGCCACCGGGAAAGTAGCGGTAGACGAGTGGCCGGGAGACGCCGGCCGAGACCGCCACGTCGTCCAGGGAGACGTCCTCGGGCGGCCGGTTCGCGAACAGACCGAGCGCGTGGACGAGCAGTTGTGTGCGCCGCTCGTCCACGCTCAGTCTGCGATAGGCCGGGGCGGTGCCGCTACTGCTCATGCGTGCAGCGTAACCGCCAGGGGGCGCACGGGTGTTCCCCCGCACGGGGGGGGGCATCCTTCACGGCGGCTTCACGCTGTCCCCACGGCCTCACCCGCGGTGCTGCCCACTGTCTCCACCACGCTCAACCCGCGGGCTGCCGCGGCCACTCGCCGCAGACAACCGGGCGATGGCCGACACCGCTGAGGCCGCGTTTCGAGCCGAGCCGCAGACCCATCGCCTACTGGGACAGCGTCCGAACCAACCACAGCCTGTCGCCTACTAGGACAGCGGTCGAACCGACCGCAGCCCGTCGCCTACCAGGACACTGCTCCGAGGTGAGCCGCACTTCGCCACCTACTTGGGCAGCAGTCCTGAACTGACCCACAACTTGCGGCCGACGCCGCGCAGGACGCCGATCTCGTCCAGGAAGTCGGTCAGCCGCTTGGCGCCCGACTGCATGACCTCCTTGCGATGCCCGCTCGCCTTGACCTGCGCAATCGCCTCCTGCTTGTTCAGTCCGACGTTCTCGTACACCTGCGGGTTGACGAAGGAGATCGAGAAGACCCGGGCCGCCTCGCCGGAGCTTATTCGTGTCAGCTCGGCCTCCCAGCGCGGGCAGTCGACCATCTGGCGGCGCAGTTCCTCGCGCGCATAGCGCACGTGCCGTGCCTCCTCGATGACGTGTATACGGGTCACGCCGCGAACCAGCGTCTGGACCCGCTCGTCGGGGAAGGTGAGGCGCTGCATCCAGTCGAGGATCTCCTCGCCCAGTAGCGTCGCCGTGAACGAACCAGGCGTCGTGGAGACGGTCTTGAGCAGCCGCGCGAGGTTGTGGTGGAAGCGCGAGACCGGGTAAGCGGGAGCGCCGCCCTGGGTGATCAAGCGCGCGAACATCATGGAGTGCCGGCACTCGTCCGCTATCTCGGTCAGCGCGTAGCGCACGTGGTTGCTGGTGAGCGGCTTGTCGTAGATGTGGCGCACGAGGAGCTGCATCAGGATGACCTCGAACCAGATGCCCAGCGAGGCGAGCGAGGCCGCCTCGTGCCGGGACAGGTCCATCCGCTGCTCTTCCGACATGCGCTTCCACAGCGGGGTGTCGTAGAGCGAGACGAGCTCCGGCGGCCAGTACCACTTGCCTTCCTCCCAGGAGGCGTCCCAGTCCAGCTCCGTGTCCGGGTCGAACGAGTGCTTCCTGGAGGATTCGAGAAGTCGCTCAGCGACCTGCTCACGGTCCTTGAGCAGACCGAGGGCATCACTGAGCACCTCGCGTTCCATGGGTGCGATGTCAGGCGCTGTCGTCATGCTGAGGCACCTCTTCGTTGGGGTTACCGGCGGTCACGTCTGGCGTTCCCTCTTATGAGACTGCCTGTCAGCAAGGGCGTCAATCCCCCTCGCACGCCTTGTTGACCGCGCGGTAACACGCGTGTGAGCCTGCCAACTACCCACCCCTAGAGGGCAGTACGTGAGCTGGAGGCGACATCCGTGTCCACACACGATCTCTACGTACACAAAACCGAAGCCCCCCTGTGGCAGGTCCCCGCCTCCGGGAACGCGCGCTTCAGCTGGGACTACGACGACGGCCGCGACCGTCTCCTTGCCCTCTACCAAAAGGGCAAGGACAAACAGTGGGACGGTCAGCGCCGCATCGACTGGGACCTGGAGGTCGACCCGTACGACCCGCTGGGCACTCCCGACGAGGCCATGACGCTGTACGGCACGTCCTACTGGGACAAGATGAACGAGGCCGAACGCGGCGACCTGCGCAGGCACTATGCCTCCTGGCAGTTCAGCCAGTTCCTCCATGGCGAGCAGGGCGCCATGGTGTGCGCCGCGCGGATAGTGGAGGCCGTGCCGGACCTGGACGCGAAGTTCTACTCCGCGACACAGACCATGGACGAGGCGCGGCACGCGGAGATATACGGCCGCTTTCTCCATGAGAAGGTCGGCATGCTCTACCCGATCAACGACAACCTGCAGTCCCTCCTCGGCGACACCCTCCGCGACTCCCGCTGGGACATGCCGTACTTGGGCATGCAGGTGCTCATAGAGGGTCTGGCGCTGGCCGCTTTCGGCATGATCCGCGACACCACGGACAAGCCCCTCCCCAAGCAGATACTCGCCTACGTGATGCAGGACGAGGCCCGCCACGTCGCCTTCGGCAGGATGGCGCTGCGCGACTACTACAAGCAGCTCTCCGACGCCGAACTCCGCGAGCGCGAAGAGTTCGTCATAGAGGGCTGCTATCTGATGCGCGACCGGCTCAAAGGGAACGAGGTGCTGGAGAACTTCGGCATACCCAAGGCCGAGGCCGAGGCGTTCAGCGAAGGCTCCGAATACCTCCAGCTCTTCCGCCAGTTGCTCTTCAGCCGCATCGTCCCCTGTGTGCGCGACATCGGCCTGTGGGGCGAGCGTCTCCAGCGCGCCTACGTCGACATGGGCGTCTTCGAGATGGGCAACCAGAACCTCGACCTCCTCATGGCCCAGGACGAGGAGATCGCTGAAAAGCTCGACGCGGAACGCTTCGCGGCGGAAGAGACCGCACGCACCGACGAGGTCGCGGAGGCCATAGCGGAGGGAGCGCGTGATTCCGGGCCTACCGGCGATTGAGGACGGTCGGAAACGGGCCGCCGACGGGCGGAGACGGCACAACACCCCGCCGATACCGACGCATCCATTACCCGCCCAGGGGAAACATTCCCCGCTACAGGGCCAAACGAGTGTAAGTGCATCCGAAGGTCTCGAAGGGTGCCACTACCATCCCAGGGCATGACCTCTTCCACTGCCGCAACGTCAGACCAGCAGAATTCCCTTCTGGGCACCCTCATCATCGTCCCGTGGGCCAATGAACCCGCCCCCGGTTCCAACGGCGCCGCGACGCCGTTCCTGTTGGTGTGTTCGCGAGGGGACGGCCGCGACGGGCCGGGGCCGGGAGCGAAAGCGCTACGGGCCGAGCTGGAAAAGACCGGCCTCTGGATCGGCGAGGGGACAGCGGATCTGACGCGCAAGACCCAGAGCCCCGTCACGCTTCTTGTCGAGGCTGGAAGGGCCGTACTCAGCATGCCGTTCCTGCATGTCCAGTGCCCGGTCACCCCGAACTGGGAAAAGGCGGCCCACGAAAGCGGCACTGCCTACCTGATCTGCACGGTGCGCCCGTGGCCCGAAGCCGTACAAGGAATGCCGGTCGGCGCTGACCAACTGCGCGAGTTCGTCTCGGACGAGCAACTGGTACCGACCAGCGCCCGCTGCCTGCTGCCGGTCCGCAGGGTACGTACCTGACGCGCCACGGCGACAGATGAAGGGGCACTTCCGAGCCCGGAAGCTCGGAAGTGCCCCTCTGTACTGCGCAAGCGCCGAGCCGCCATGACAGAGGGCATACGGGGCTTGAATATCCCCTCGCGCCCAACTCCTCGCCATGGCGAGCGACTTCAGGCCGAATCTCCTGAATCCCGCGCCAGCGGCCTCGCATCCATGGCCGCAGAGCGGTAAAGAGACGGTCGATTGCGAGTCGCAGGCAACTCTTCTTTCGCCCACGCACACGTACTTCGGCGCGCTCGCCGGGTGGCTATCGGCGCCGGGACAGGAATTGCACCAATTCCGCGACGAAGCCGTCTGAATCGGAGGACTTGGGGAGCCAGTACCCCTGTTGCTTGGACGGAACGGCCGGAGGCTTTCTTGCTCTGGCCCCCCATGGGAGTGCGACCTTCAGAACACAAGAGGGGATTCAGCCCGCCTGACCGGTGATCGGCCGGTGCGAGGCAGCCGGCCACGGAACACGCCCTCGACGCCGGACTGGGCCATCGCCCAGCGGCAGTTTCCGGGTCACAGATCGACGCGACATCCGTACCTTGCAGCCGCCAACGTCGGCGAGGCCGCCCGCGCGGTCAAGTGCAGGCTCCAAAGGCAAGTACGGGTCACACATAAGCGATGTCGCCTCATCGTACGCCGCCGCCCCTATTCGCTGGAGCCCTGGACGTCCTGCTCAGTCGCGCAGTGGGCTGCAAATCCGTCCTGGAGCCGTGTGTCACAGGCCGTCGAACAGGACGGAGGTTCTTGCTGCGGTTGCAACGCCCGCAGCAAGGAAAGTGAAACGTCGGCCCTCTACGTCAACGCGCTTTGGAGGGCAGCGACTTCTCACGGCTACGCAGATCGCGTAGACACAAATACACTATGTTGATAGATGCTGATCCCAGGCGCGGTTCGCGATCAGCATCTGCAGCGGAGGTAGGCCCAAACGCCGGGGCCGCTGATGAGACAGCGGCCCCGGGTCCGTAGTAGGGCCTCACCTACCGCCGGACCGCGTCGGCCTCAGTCGATGACGGCGCCCAGGATGGGCAGCGCCGGGGCGGAGGAGTCGTCCTTCACCTTCGAGCCCTGGCGGACCTCGTTGCACTGGAAGGCGCGTGCCTCGTCCAGCAGCTCGATGGTGATGATGTCGATGTCCTGGATGGTCGGGCAGACATCGCGGATGATTTCGATGTTCTGCGAGTAGTGACCGTGTGCCTCTTCGTCGGCCATTGCCGGAGTGGCCGTCATGCCGGTTGCGGCCAGCGTCAGCATCGAGCCGGCGAGAATCTTCTTAGCGTTCATGGGCATGTGCCTTCCTTGCGTCCGGTAGCTGTGGCGCTTATCCGTAAGCGCCGACAGATTCTCTAACTGTCTGGCAGTCCCCGGAGTTCCGATCCCTAAAACTCATTCACCCTTTTGCAGCAACATGTAACTGAGTAACGAGTGGTAGGTCTTCATGCGCGAGCTAAGGCGCTGGTGAATTCACTGGACGCCTACCCTCTCGGCGCCCTCGCTCGTTGCCAAAAGCTCTGGCCGCCGTCCTTTTTGGTGAGGGGCTTGGCTCGTTGTTCCGTCTGGCAAACTAATGGGCCCCGAGCTACGCGGTCGTACCGCCGGCTCGGGGCCCATATCCCTCGTTGAGGGTATTCCAGAGCACCGCAAAGGGTGCCGCGAGACTTTAGTTGATTACCTGGCCGAGGAGCGGCAGCGCAGGGGCAGAGGAGCTGTCCTTCACCTTGGATCCCTGGCGGACCTCGTTGCACTGGAAGGCGCGTGCCTCGTCCAGCGCCTCGATGGTGATGATGTCGATGTCCTGGACGGTCGGGCAGATGTCGCGGATGATTTCCACGTTCTGCGAGTAGTGACCGTGCGCTTCTTCGTCGGCCATTGCCGGCGTAACGGCCATGCCGGTAGCGGTAAGAGTCAGCATCGAACCGGCAACAAGCTTCTTCACACTCATGGTGTGTACCTTCCTAACGTATATGGGCGTCTCCCAGTGAGTGCGCCAGCACAAGCAATAACGTGCCGCCCGTCTTTACGTTTCTCCGAAAGGCAATAATCACCCAGTTACCGCATCAGTCTGCTTATTTGAAATGTCTCCATAGTATTTTCGGACGACGCGAGGGTGCAACTGGGTGAAAGCCACTCTGGTCGCGCAACCTCTGACACGGCATGACGGTTGGGACCGGCGTCGGCACCCGGACCGGGTGCCATGTCGTCCCAGGAAGGAGTGCTCAGCGAAAATGAACACTAAGAAGGTGTTGGCCGGGTCGATGCTGACTCTGACGGCAACCGGCATGACAATCACGCCGGCAATGGCCGACGAGGAGGCGCACGGTCACTACTCGCAGAGCATCGAGATCATTCGCGATATCTGCCCGACCATCCAGGACATCGACATCATCACCATCGAGGTGCTGGACGAGGCACGCGCCTTCCAGTGCAACGAGGTCCGCCAGGGCTCGAAGGTCAAGGACGACTCCTCTGCCCCGGCGCTTCCGCTTCTGGGCCAGGTCCACAACTGACGGTCCTGAGCATCTCGTCTTCCCTTCCGCCAGGTGAAGCACTCGAAACGACCGGATGCCGCCCATACGTCAGCAGCACTATGAGGTGGCCACTGCCTGGCAAGACTGGGGCACTCTTGGCGTAGCGGAATTTGGAGATTGTCCCGGGGGCGGGGGAACTTACCCTCCGCCTCTGGGACGTAGCTTTTTGAGCAAAGGCAGAACGTGAAGCCGGAGCGCCGCGAACGGCCACCTGGCGCCCAGCCGCCCCCGCTGGTCTGCGGGGCGAGCGTGGCGGAGTAACGCGCCACCAAGCACGTCTGCGGCCCCCGTTCAGCGGAGCCCAACTGCCCCACCAGTAAATGCCTCTGGTGGGGCAGTCGCTTGTGTGGCTGCTGGGAAGAACCCGTGAGGTCCTAGGGGCGGACGCTCGCGTGCCCCGTGGTCTCACCGGGGAGGCGACGGGTGCGGGGTGAGGTCGGACTGCGGATTCCGCGGTAGTACAGGGCCTGGCGTCACTGCCGCGGCTGCGCGACAAACAACTGGCCAAGAACCCGGCGCTGTACGGACGGGAGCAAGGGGTGGACGTTACAGCGCGTCGAGACCGCGCTTCGGTGAGGCTGCCTAACCTGCGTCGTTCGAGGTGTGCGGAAGCTGCTGGTGTGCAGCGACTGGGGCTTGTCAGAACACGGGTCGGTGCGTGACACGGGGTTCGGAGGGCTCACCCCCGAAGCCCCGGTGGGCGCCGGCAGCGGCGCTGTCGATCCATTCGGTTCGGGAACGATCGTGCAGGCGACGTTGAAGGGCGTGGCCGAGCCGGTCTTCGAGGTCGGGTCGCGCTCCCTACCGGCGGGCGGCGCGTGGTGGAGACGGCCAGGCTTGGCTGGTAGCCAGCGCTTTCGGGGGCGGCGTCACGTCGTCTTCTCGCTGCTGGTGGACCTTTAGCCGCACCGCCTGGACCGGCGGCCGGGCGTCCGGGCCTTCTCGTTGCCGGGTGACCGCGAGTTGGGGGGACAGCGGCGGCCTGTGAACACGCTGCGGCTCACGGCGAGGCCGTGGACGCAACAACGCCCCGCAACCAACATGCGAGTTGGTAACAGGGCGTTTGCGGTACTTAACAAGAAGTACCCCCGGCAGGATTCGAACCTGCGCACACGGCTCCGGAGGCCGTTGCTCTATCCCCTGAGCTACGGGGGCGTGGCCGCGTGGGCGGCGACAGGTAGAACAGTACCAGGCCAAGGGGGGTGGGCCGGAACGGGGTTTTTGGTGGGGTGGGGTGAGGGCGGAAATGGGCAAAACCCGGACGCAGGTGGAGGGGTGCCCCTAGGCTTTGCGACGTGCCAGGTATGTCCGGCCGGGTGCTTGTTGTCGACGACAGCAAGGTCATCCGGCAGTTGATCAGGGTCAACCTTGAGCTGGAGGGCTTCGAGGTGGTGACCGCCGTTGATGGTGCCGATTGCCTGGAAATGGTGCATCGGATCCAGCCAGACGTCATCACGCTCGATGCCGTGATGCCACGGCTCGATGGTGTGCGTACGGCGGAGCGATTGCGTGCTGATCCGCGCACGCGGCACCTACCGCTCGCTCTCGTGAGCGCGTGCACCGAGCTGAAGGGTGGTGTCGGTGCGGGTGGCGCGGGAGGCGTGGACGCGTTTCTCGCGAAACCGTTTGAGCCGGCCGAGCTGGTCCGCCTCGTGCGGCGGCTCATGCACGGGCGCGGGGGAGGCGAATCCGGATCGGGTGCCTCCGAGGCCGTGGGGCCCGTCTCCGAACCGGTCGAGCCGTAATCGGTCGCCGGCCGGTCGAGGACGTGGGGCGAACCGCGCGTTGGGTCGTGGCCGCGACCGCACCAGGCGGACATCGGTCGAGCCGTCGTCCGCCCTAGCCGTATGCGGTCGGCGCTTCGCTCTGCGACGTGGCTCGCGGGCTCGTGCCGTCCCGAGGTGTACGAGTCCGGAGCCGTGTGAGGGGTCCGTTGCGAGCGCGTGCCCCGGTGGTTGCCGGGTGGGCGCTCTCTGGTTTGCGACCGAGCGGGCCTTGTCGCCTTGTCCTGAGCGTGCGCCTCCCCCGGTCCCGCCTTGCCGCTTCGTCCGGTTCGGCGCCGTTCGGCACCGTTGTCGTCCGTTGGTGTCCGTGCCCCGACACGGCGGGTGTGTCCGCGTGCTCCGTCCTTTCGCGAGTCGTATGCGGTCCGGGTGGCGAAACCTGTTCGCGTGGACCCACCCCGCCTCCCATACGCTTGCTCTGTGACCCCCGCCCAGCTCTCGCGCATCGTGTTGCACACGTTGCGCCGTGATCAGCCCGCTCTCTCTGGCGAGATGCGGGTTGTCGTGGAGACGCCGCCCCGTCGCGGGGGCGGGGACTACTCGACGGGGGCTGCCTTTCAGGTGGGGGCGCGGCTGGGGCGGGGTGCGTATGCGGTCGCTGTCGCGCTGCGGGACGGGCTGTGCGGGGAGGCGGGGATCGCCTCGGCCGAGGTGGTCGGCGGGGGATTCGTGAACGTCACGCTGGAGGACGGGGCGCGCGCCGCGCTCGTACGGGATCTGGCGGGTGGCCGGCAGGCTTCCCCCCTCGCGTACGGGCTTGCTGGCAGCCCTGTCAGTGATCCTGCTGATGGTGACCTCTCCGTCGGTGGCTCTCCTGGCAGTGATCTTTCCGCCGGTGGCCGACCTGCGGCCGGTGAAGCACCGGCCGGTGGACCTTCCGCCGGTAGTGCTTCCAGCACGGTTCTCTCCGGCGGCGGTCTGCCTCCGCATCCTTCCGTCGGTGCCTCTCCCGTTGCTCGGTCTTCCGCCCGTAGCGACGTCCTCGTTCACGACCGGCCCACAGCGATCACCGCCTCGACCTGCGCCACCACCTCCGCCCTTTCCGCCCACGACCTTCCCGCCCGGGACATCCCGCGGTGGGCCGAGGTCACGGGGGAGGGGGAGGCCGGGCTCGCGGTGCGTTCGGGGCGGGGGAGTTCGCTGTTCCGCGTGCAGTACGCGCACGCTCGCGCGCGAGCGCTCGTGCGGAACGGGGGGGAACTCGGGTTCGCGCCGGATCCGGAGGCCGCCGGGGTCGAGGATGCGGGGCGTCCACTGCTCGCGCTGCTCGCCGACCGGGCCCGGGTGACGGAGCCCGGGCCGCTGGCGCGGCATCTGGACGCCGTGGCGGGCGCATTCACCGACTTCGCCGAGTCCTGTCCGCCGCTGCCCAGCGGTGACGAGAAACCCGGGGCCGTCCACCGCGCCCGGCTGGCCCTCGCCGAGGCCACCGGAGCGGTGCTGGCAGACGGCCTGTCCCAGCTCGGCGTGACCGCACCCGTACACATCTGAGGACACGAAGAGATCATGAGCCGTTCCGCGCACCCAGCCGGGCCCCGCTATGCCGACGTACTGCCCGAGGGGCACTACACAGCGCCGCCGGCCGACCTCAATCAGCTCGACAGGACCGTCTGGTCACAGACGGTCGAGCGCGGCACCGAAGGGGCCGTCACCGTCGGCGGGATGGATGTGAGACAGCTCGCCGAGGAGTTCGGCACGCCCGCCTACTTCCTCGACGAGGCCGACTTCCGCGCCCGCTGCCGCGCCTGGCGGGATGCCTTCGGGCAGGGTGCGGACGTGTTCTACGCGGGCAAGGCGTTCCTCTCACGCGCCGTTGTGCGCTGGCTGTACGAGGAAGGGTTGAACCTCGACGTGTGCTCGGGCGGCGAGCTGGCCACCGCGCTGGAGGCGGGGATGCCGGCCGACCGCATCGCGCTGCACGGCAACAACAAGTCGGTGGACGAGATCACACGGGCCATCGAGGTGGGGGTGGGGCGCATCGTGCTCGACTCCTTCCAGGAGATCGCCCGTGTCGCGCACATCGCCGGGCGGCTCGGGCGCCGCCAGGCCGTGCAGATCCGTGTGACGGTCGGCGTCGAGGCCCATACGCACGAGTTCATCGCGACCGCGCACGAGGACCAGAAGTTCGGGCTCGCGCTGGGTAGGGGCACCTCACAGCCGGAGGCCGGGGGAGGCCAGGCGGCCGAGGCGGTGCGCCGGGTGCTGAAGCTGGACAGCCTGGAGCTGACCGGTATCCACTCGCACATCGGCTCGCAGATCTTCGACATGGCGGGCTTCGAGGTCTCGGCGCGCAGGGTCGTGGGGCTGCTCACCGAGATCCGTGACGAGCACGGGGTCGAGCTGCCCGAGATCGACCTCGGCGGCGGCCTCGGGATCGCCTACACCCCCGAGGACGACCCGAGCGAGCCGCACGACATCGCCAAGTCCCTCGGCGACATCGTCAGGCGGGAGTGCGAGTCGGCCGGGCTGGCCGTGCCGCGGCTCTCGGTGGAGCCGGGGCGTGCCATCGTCGGTCCGACGGCGTTCACGCTCTACGAGGTGGGCACCATCAAGGAGCTGGAGGGCCTGCGTACGTACGTGAGTGTCGACGGTGGCATGTCCGACAACATCCGTACGGCGCTCTACGACGCCGAGTACAGCGTCGCGCTCGCCTCGCGTGCCTCTGAGGCGCCGCCGATGCTCAGCAGGGTCGTCGGCAAGCACTGCGAGAGCGGGGACATCGTGGTGCGCGACGCGTTCCTGCCCGCTGACCTGGCACCGGGCGACCTGCTCGCCGTGCCGGCGACGGGTGCTTACTGCCGTTCGATGGCGAGCAACTACAACCACGCGCTGCGCCCGCCGGTCGTAGCCGTGAAGGATGGGAGCGCCCGCACGATCGTGCGGCGGGAGACGGAGGAGGATCTCCTGCGACTCGATGTCGGTTAGCGAGATTTATGTCCCACATACTGGACCGGGCGTGGGATCTCCCGACCCGTACGTGAGACTTGACACCACGACACGCTTGTGACGAGACATACGGAAGATGAGGTCAGATGATGCGTACGCGTCCGCTGAAGGTGGCGCTGCTGGGCTGTGGGGTTGTCGGCTCAGAGGTGGCGCGCATCATGACGACGCACGCTGACGACCTCGCGCAGCGCATCGGCGCCCCGGTCGAGCTGGCCGGGGTCGCCGTACGCCGTCCCGACAGGGTCCGTGAGGGCATCGACCCGAGCCTCGTCACCACCGACGCCGCCGCGCTCGCGGCGCGCGACGATGTCGATGTCGTGGTCGAGGTCATCGGCGGCATCGAGCCCGCGCGCGCCCTCATCACCTCGGCCTTCGAGCACGGCGCCAGCGTCGTCACGGCCAACAAGGCGCTGCTCGCGGAGGACGGCTCCACCCTCCACGAGGCGGCCGAGAAGCACGGTGCCGACCTCTTCTACGAGGCGGCCGTCGCCGCCGCGATCCCGCTGGTCAGACCGCTGCGCGAGTCGCTCGCCGGCGACAAGGTCAACCGTGTGCTGGGCATCGTGAACGGCACGACCAACTTCATCCTCGACCGGATGGATTCCACCGGCGCCGGTTACAGCGAGGCGCTGGACGAGGCGACGGCGCTCGGCTACGCGGAGGCGGATCCCACGGCGGACGTCGAGGGGTTCGACGCGGCGGCCAAGGCCGCGATCCTCGCCGGGATCGCCTTCCACACGCGCGTACGTCTGGACGACGTGCACCGTGAAGGGCTCTCGGACATCACGGCCGCCGACATCGCCTCGGCGAAGCGCATGGGGTGCGTGGTCAAGCTGCTCGCGATCTGCGAGCGTGCCACCGACGGGCGCTCCGTGACCGCTCGGGTACACCCCGCCATGATCCCGCTCAGTCATCCCCTCGCGTCCGTACGCGAGGCGTACAACGCGGTCTTCGTCGAGTCGGAGGCCGCGGGTCAGCTCATGTTCTACGGTCCCGGCGCCGGGGGAGCGCCCACGGCCTCGGCCGTGCTGGGCGACCTGGTGGCCGCCTGCCGCAACAAGCTGAACGGCGCCAAGGGACCCGGCGAGTCCGCGTACGCGCAGCTGCCGGTGTCGCCCATGGGCGACGTGGTCACCCGCTATCACATCAGCCTGGACGTGGCCGACAAACCGGGTGTCCTCGCCCAGGTGGCCATGGTCTTCGCTGAGCACGGCGTCTCGATCGACACCGTGCGGCAGAAGGGCAAGGAGGGTGCGCACGACGGAGCCTGGCTCGTCGTTGTCACCCACAGGGCCGCCGATGCCGCGCTCAGTGCGACGGTCGAGGCACTGCGTGGCCTCGACACCGTCCGCGGGGTCGCGAGCATCATGCGGGTCGAAGGCGAGTAGGCCAGTAACAGTGAGCAAGGGAGCCAAGGAACAGTGACCGTCATGGAACCTCCGATGTCCCAGATGCCCGGCGTCGCGGCAGGCCCAGTACCCACGGCTGGACGCGCGCAGTGGCGCGGCATCATCGAGGAGTACCGCGACCGCCTCCCGATCGGCGCGGACACCGCTCCCGTCACGCTCCGTGAAGGTGGCACGCCGCTCGTTCCCGCCCAGGTGCTCTCCGAGCTGACCGGCTGCGACGTCCACCTCAAGGTCGAGGGCGCGAACCCCACGGGGTCCTTCAAGGACCGCGGAATGACGATGGCCATCACCAAGGCCAAGGAGAACGGCGCACAGGCCGTCATCTGCGCCTCCACAGGCAACACCTCGGCCTCGGCCGCCGCTTATGCCGTACGGGCCGGAATGGTCTGCGCCGTCCTCGTGCCGCAGGGCAAGATCGCGCTGGGCAAGATGGGCCAGGCGCTGGTGCACGGCGCCGAGATCCTCCAGGTGGAGGGAAACTTCGACGACTGCCTCAGCCTCGCGCGCGGGCTGTCGGAGAAGTACCCCGTGGCGCTGGTGAACTCGGTGAACCCGGTGCGTATCGAGGGCCAGAAGACGGCCGCCTTCGAAATCGTCGACATGCTCGGTGACGCCCCCGACATCCACGTCCTCCCTGTGGGCAACGCGGGCAACATCACGGCCTATTGGAAGGGGTACGGCGAGTACGCCGACGCCGCCATCGCCTCAAGGACCCCGCGTATGTGGGGCTTCCAGGCGTCCGGTGCCGCGCCGATCGTGCGCGGCGAAGCCGTCAAGGACCCGAGCACCATCGCGACCGCCATCCGCATCGGCAACCCGGCCTCCTGGACGCTCGCCGAGCAGGCGCGTGACGAGTCGGGCGGGTTGATCGAAGCGGTGACCGACCGTCAGATCCTGCGCGCCTACCGGCTGTTGGCCGCACAGGAGGGCGTCTTCGTGGAGCCGGCCTCCGCCGCTTCCGTGGCCGGACTGCTCCAGGCGACCGAGGAAGGCAAGGTCGATCCGGGCCAGCGCATCGTCTGCACCGTGACGGGCAACGGCCTCAAGGACCCGGACTGGGCCGTCGCCGGCGCCCCGCAGCCGGTCACCGTACCTGTGGACGCCGACGCAGCGGCCCGGCGCCTCGGTCTCGTCTGACCCGGTGCCGCACCCCGGCGTCGCACGTCAGCGCCGTTTTCTGGGGCAGGAGCACAGGGTGGCTCACGACACGCTTCGTGCGCCTCCTGTGCGCCCTATGTCGCCAGTGAACCCACCTTCGATAGGCTGACTTCTACCCCGACGGTCCACCCCGACTCCCGTACGTCCTCCGTGTGGGGCACGTGGAGCCGTGACCGGTCCGGCTATGCCGCGGTTCGAGGGGTGCTGCCGCAAACAGAAACCAAGGAGAGTCATCGAGAGATGGCCGGTCCCGCGTTCCGCGCCGCCGCCGTCCGTGTGCGCGTCCCTGCCTCCAGCGCCAACCTCGGCCCCGGCTTCGACGCCCTGGGCCTCGCGCTGGGGCTCTACGACGACGTGGTCGTCCGTGTCGCCGACTCCGGGCTGCACGTCGACATCGCGGGCGAGGGCGCCTCCACCCTGCCCCGCGACGAGAACCACCTGCTCGTACGCTCCCTGCGCACCGCCTTCGACCTGCTCGGGGGCCAGCCACGCGGACTGGAGGTCGTGTGCGCCAACCGCATTCCGCACGGGCGCGGCCTCGGTTCCTCCTCGGCGGCGATCTGCGCCGGCGTGGTGGCGGCCCGCGCCGTGACCACGGGCGGTGAGGCCAGGCTCGACGACATGGCGCTGCTGGAGCTGGCCACGGAGATCGAGGGCCACCCCGACAACGTCGCTGCCTGTCTGCTCGGCGGCTTCACGCTCGCCTGGACCGACGCCGGCGCGGGACGCGCCATCAGGATGGACCCCGCCGAGTCCCTCGTCCCAGTGGTCTTCGTACCGGAGAAACCGCTGCTCACACAGACCGCGCGCGGTCTGCTCCCGCGCTCGGTCCCGCACGTCGATGCCGCGTTCAACGCGGGCCGTGCCGCGCTGCTCGTCGAGGCCATGACGCGCCGGCCCGAGCTGCTGCTGGCGGCGACGGAGGACCGGCTGCACCAGGAGTACCGCGCGCCCGCCATGGACGAGAGCGCCGACCTGATCGGACGCCTGCGGGCCGACGGCGTCCCCGCCGTGATCTCCGGCGCCGGTCCCACGGTTCTGGCCCTGGCAGCCGAGGAGGGCGAGGCCGACAAGATGTCCCGGCTCGCGGGTGAGGGATGGACCGCGAACCGGCTCTCCGTCGACGCGGCGGGCGCCAGTGTGCTCCCGCTCAACGCGGGCGGAACAGGACGGCCGGGGGGCACCGAGAGCCCCGGCGGCGCACCGGGAGGCACGGGCAGCGCGCCCCGGTGACAGTCGATTGCCGGTCTTCGAGAGGGGGAATGTTTGTTGGACCCGGTAGTGTTAACCTCAAAGCAGCACTCGCAGTCTCGTGAACCTCACACGGAAGTGCGTGACGGTTCGAAGAGTGCGGTGTTTACGTGTTCCCCTGGCAGGACCAGCAGGGACCACCTCTTCTCCCAGGAGCTTCCCAGACTGCTTGGATCACTACCGGGCAGCGCCGAGCACGCTCCGGAGCCGACGTGAAGGACATCAAAGTCCATGCTTCACGCCGAACCCACGTACTGATCTCCCCGCCATACATCCAGGCGGGACCACCGCCCCGGTCAGGTCCCCGAGCACAGGACTCTAGCCGGACAGCACAACCGGTCGCCGAGCCAGACTGGCCGACGTCCGCTCCAGGGAAGGACCCTTCGTGAGCGACACCACCGATCTGATGGGCGTGAACGCCGATACCGCAGCCGACGGTGCCGCGGCGCCTGCTGCTACGGACGCTTCCGCCTCGACTGCCTCCGGTGCCGCACCCAGGCGTCGGCGCTCCGGCACGGGGCTTGAGGGCATGGTTCTGGCCGAACTCCAGCAGGTCGCCTCCGGCCTCGGCATCAAGGGCACAGCGCGGATGCGCAAGAGCCAGTTGATCGAGGTCATCAAGGAGCGGCAGGCAGGCGGGAGTTCGGAGCAGGCAGCCGCCTCCACGTCCACCGCCGGCGCGCGGGACACCAAGGCCGCAAAGAGCACCAAGTCGTCAGACGACAGCAAGACCGCCAAGAGCGCCGAGAGCAAGGGCGCCGAGAGCGCCGAGGGCGCGGCGGAGACGAAGCCGAAGCGCCGCACCACCTCGCGGAGCCGCACGGGCGAGGGCGAGAACGCGGCGGACGCCCAGCAGCAGATCGAGATCCCGGGACAGCCCGAGGGCGACGAGAAGCCCAAGGAAGGGCGTTCGCGGCGCGCCAAGGCGGAGTCGGCAGCCGACACCGCCGAGGGCCGTACCGATTCCGCACCCGCCAAGCAGGACGTCAAGTCCGGTGGTGACAACGGGAAGTCGGAGGGCGGCAGGCCGGAGAAGGACGCCAAGGGCGGGGCCCAGGGCGACGGCAAGCAGCAGCAGGACCGCCAGTCCAAGCGCGACCGCCAGCGCGACAGGGACCGCGACCGTGACCGCAACCGCAACAAGGGCAACGACGGCGGTGGCGGCGGCCAGCAGGGCCAGAGCCAGGGTCAGGGCCAGGTCGGTGGCGGCGGCCAGCAGGGCCAGGGCGGCGGCAACAACCGCAGGGACGACTTCGACGACGAGAGCGGCGGCCGTCGTGGCCGTCGTGGCCGTTACAGGGACAGGCGCGGCCGTCGTGGCCGCGAAGACTTCGGCGCCGAGCCGCAGGTCGCCGAGGACGACGTCCTCATCCCCGTCGCCGGCATCCTCGACATCCTCGACAACTACGCGTTCGTGCGCACCTCCGGCTACCTGCCGGGCCCGAACGACGTGTACGTCTCGCTCGCCCAGGTCCGTAAGAACGGTCTGCGCAAGGGTGACCACGTCACCGGCGCCGTCCGGCAGCCGCGCGAGGGGGAGCGGCGCGAGAAGTTCAACGCTCTCGTCCGCCTCGACTCGGTCAACGGCATGGCGCCCGAAGGCGGCAAGGGCCGGGCGGAGTTCACCAAGCTCACCCCTCTCTACCCGCAGGAGCGGCTGCGCCTGGAGACCGAGCCGGGTCAGCTCACGACGCGGATCATGGACCTGGTCTCGCCCATCGGCAAGGGGCAGCGCGGTCTGATCGTGGCCCCGCCGAAGACCGGCAAGACCATGATCATGCAGGCCATCGCCAACGCGATCACGCACAACAACCCCGAGTGCCACCTGATGGTCGTCCTCGTCGACGAGCGTCCCGAAGAGGTCACCGACATGCAGCGGTCGGTCAAGGGCGAGGTCATCTCCTCGACCTTCGACCGCCCGGCCGAGGACCACACGACGGTCGCCGAGCTGGCCATCGAGCGGGCCAAGCGGCTGGTGGAGCTGGGGCACGACGTGGTCGTGCTGCTCGACTCGATCACCCGCCTCGGGCGTGCGTACAACCTGGCTGCCCCGGCCTCCGGGCGCATCCTGTCCGGTGGTGTCGACTCGACCGCGCTGTACCCGCCGAAGAAGTTCTTCGGTGCCGCGCGGAACATCGAGGACGGCGGCTCCCTGACGATCGTCGCGACGGCCATGGTGGAGACCGGCTCCCGCATGGACGACGTGATCTTCGAGGAGTTCAAGGGCACGGGCAACATGGAGCTGAAGCTGGAGCGGAAGCTCTCGGACAAGCGGATCTTCCCCGCTGTGGACGTGGACGGCTCCGGCACCCGTAAGGAAGAGATCCTCATGGGCAGCGACGAGCTCCAGATCGTCTGGAAGCTCCGCCGTGTGCTGCACGCTCTTGACCAGCAGCAGGCCATCGAGCTGCTGCTGGACAAGATGAAGCAGACGAAGTCCAACGCCGAGTTCCTGCTCCAGATCCAGAAGACGACGCCGACACCTGGCAACGGACAGGACTGACGTTCGGCGGGCCGTCGGCCCGAGGGCCGGGATCGCCCGTACGGATCACGGCGAGGGCCGCTCCACCACACACGGTGGGGCGGCCCTCGCCGTCTGTTGTGGCTGCTGAGAGCTTGACCACAAGTGATTGCCCGAGGCAACCCGTGTGGTTTCGCCGAGCGCGGGTACGTCGTCGCAGGTAAAACGGGACCGGTAGGGAACAAGGGCCCGTCGGGGCGCCCTCGTCCGCAGTGCGTGGTGGAAGCACCGTTGTGACTCGTTGTGCAACCCTTCCGCGAGACACAGCGTCCACATCGGACAACAGCGCCAATCGGCAGGACCTAGGGAAGTGAAGATGGCGGGCGACAGCAACGAGGGCGATACCGCGGCCGAGCGCCGCGCCCGGGGCATACGTGCCACCGGCCGCCGTCGCAGGCCACGCACGGGGCGTCAGCGCGCGGTGCGCGTGGCTGTGTGGAGCGTCGCGGGCGCCGTCGTACTCGGCGGGACCGGCCTGGGCTTCGTCTACTTCAAGCTGGACGGCAACATCTCCGGCGTCGACATCAACGCGGCGCTCGGCACGGACCGCCCCCAGGACGTACCCAACGGGTCGATGGACCTCCTCGTCCTCGGCTCCGACACCCGCGAGGGCGACAACGCGAAGTACGGCGAGGACCAGGGCGGGGCCCGCTCGGACACGGCGATGATCGTGCACATCAATGAGACGCACGACAAGGCGAGCGTCGTCTCGATACCGCGGGACACGCTCGTGCAGCGTCCGAGCTGCCAGGGCGACGAGAGCGTGGGCAACAGAAAGGTTCCTGCGCAGCGCGCGATGTTCAACAGCGCCTACGAGGTGGGCGGCCCCGCCTGCGCGGTGAAGACGGTGGAGTCCCTCTCGGGGGTCCGTATGGACCACTACCTGGAGGTCGACTTCTCGGGCTTCAAGAAGCTCATCAACACCCTCGGCGGTGTGGAGATGACCACCACCAAGGCGATCAAGGACAAGGACAGCCACCTCGATCTCCAGGCCGGCACCCACACCCTCGACGGCGAGCAGTCCCTCGGGCTCGTACGTACCAGGCACGGCGTCGGGGACGGCAGCGACCTGGGCCGCATCCAGCTGCAGCAGTCGTTCGTGAAGGCCCTGATCGACCAGGTCAACAGCGTCGGCCTGTTCGGCAACCCCAAGCGGCTCTACGACCTCGCCGACACCGCGACCTCGGCGGTCACCACCGACTCCGAGCTGGACTCGGTCGGCGAGCTGACCGGCATGGCCAAGATGCTCAAGGGCATCAAGTCGGACGACATCGAGATGACGACGCTGCCGGTGCGGTACGACCCCGCCGATCCCAACCGCGTCATACCGCTGGAGTCCAAGACCAAGCAGGTCTGGTCCGCGATCAGGCACGACAAGCCGGTTCCGAAATCGGCCACCAAGGGCTCGGCCGGCGATCAGACCGATATAGAAGGCGTTGTCCAGGACAAGGGCGACAAGCCGGGCAAGGGTGGCAAGGGTGACAGGCTCGCTGAGGAGCGGGGAACACGGGAAGAGGCGAAGGGCGGGGACCGTCCGGAATAACCGGCTCGTCCCCCCGGTTTTGGGGGGTGCGGTCACCAGTGGCAAACTGGACCGTCGGCCCCGGTTCACGGTGGACAACCCGTCCCCCGACCCGGTGCTCTCCCGAACCTAGGAGTGACCTTGAAGCGCGAGATCCACCCGGAGTACTACGAGACTCAGGTGAGCTGCACCTGTGGCAACTCGTTCACCACGCGCAGCACGATGTCGGAAGGCCAGATCCGCGCCGACATCTGCTCTGCGTGCCACCCCTTCTACACCGGCAAGCAGAAGATCCTCGACACCGGTGGCCGCGTGGCCCGCTTCGAGGCGCGCTTCGGCAAGGACGCCGGCACGGCCAAGAAGTAGCGACACCGCAGCGCCGGTCCGCGGCTGCCCCCTCCGGGCAGCCCGGCCCGGCGCTCTTTTGGTGTTCCGCGCTCCGGCGTCCCACCTCCCCGGTGAAGGGGAGAGGCGCCACACTTCTTCAGTAAGGATGGCCACGATGTTCGAGGCGGTCGAGGATCTCATCGGCGAGCACGCCGACCTCGAAAAACGGCTCGCCGACCCCGCGATCCACGCGGACCAGGCGGGTGCGCGCAAGCTGAACAAGCGGTACGCCGAGCTGACCCCCATCGTCGCCGCCTACCGTGAATGGAAGCGGACAGGGGACGACATCGGCACGGCGCGTGAACTGGCCTCCGAGGACCCGGAGTTCGCCGACGAGGTCAAGGAGCTGGAGCGGCATCGCGAGGAGCTGACGGAGCGGCTGCGGCTGCTGCTGGTTCCGCGCGACCCCAGCGACGACAAGGACGTCATCCTGGAGATCAAGGCGGGTGAGGGCGGTGACGAGTCCGCGCTCTTCGCCGGTGATCTGCTGCGGATGTATCTGCGCTACGCCGAGCGCCACGGCTGGAAGACCGAGCTGATCGAGTCCAACGAGTCCGACCTCGGCGGCTACAAGGACGTCCAGGTCGCCGTGAAGATGAAGGGCTCGGCCGAGCCGGGCCAGGGGATCTGGGCGCGGCTGAAGTACGAGGGTGGGGTGCACCGCGTGCAGCGGGTGCCCGCGACCGAGTCGCAGGGCCGCATCCACACCTCGGCTGCCGGGGTGCTCGTGCTCCCCGAGGCCGAGGACGTCGATGTCGAGATCAGCCCCAACGATCTGCGGATCGACGTCTACCGCTCCTCGGGACCCGGTGGCCAGTCGGTCAACACCACCGACTCCGCCGTCCGCATCACCCACGAGCCGACCGGCATCGTCGTCTCCTGCCAGAACGAGAAGAGCCAGCTCCAGAACAAGGAACAGGCCCTGCGCATCCTGCGGGCACGGCTGCTGGCCGCCGCACAGGAGGAGGCCGAGCGCGAGGCTTCCGACGCGCGCCGCAGTCAGGTCCGTACGGTCGACAGGTCCGAGCGGGTGCGCACGTACAACTTCCCGGAGAACCGGATCTCCGATCACCGGGTCGGCTTCAAGGCGTACAACCTCGACCAGGTCCTCGACGGTGAGCTCGATCCGGTCATCCAGGCATGCGTGGACGCGGACTCCGCCGCCAAGCTGGCCGCCGCACAGTGAGACGGATGGGGTCAGAGTGAACGTGCTGCTCACCGAGGTGGCGCAGGCCACCCAGCGGCTTGCGGACGCGGGCGTGGCCTCGCCGCGTTTCGACGCGGAGGAGCTGGCCTCCTTCGTGCACGGCGTCAAGCGGGGTGAACTGCACCGCGTGGCCGACGCCGAGTTCGACGCGCGCTACTGGGAGGTCGTGGCGCGTCGCGAGGCCCGCGAGCCACTCCAGCACATCACCGGACGTGCCTTCTTCCGTTACCTCGAACTCCAGGTGGGCCCCGGTGTCTTCACACCGCGGCCCGAGACGGAGTCCGTGGTCGGCTGGGCGATAGACGCGGTACGCGCGATGGATGTCGCCGAACCGCTCATCGTCGACCTGTGCACGGGTTCGGGCGCCATCGCGCTCGCGCTCGCACAGGAGGTGCCGCGCTCCCGTGTGCACGCCGTCGAGCTGGACGACGGCGCGCACGGCTGGGCCCGTAAGAACGTCGAGGGGTCCCGCGTCACGCTGCACCACGGCGACGCGCTCACGGCGCTCTCGGAGCTGGACGGACAGGTCGACCTCGTGATCTCGAATCCGCCCTACATCCCGCTCACCGAGTGGGAGTATGTGGCTCCCGAGGCCCGTGACCACGATCCCGGTATCGCGCTGTTCTCGGGTGAGGACGGTCTCGACACCATCCGCGGTCTGGAGCGCGCCGCACACCGGCTGCTGCGTCCCGGCGGGGTGGTGGTCATCGAGCACGCCGACACCCAGGGCGGCCAGGTGCCGTGGGTCTTCGCGGAGGACCGGGGCTGGGCCGATGCCGCGGATCACCCCGACCTGAACAACCGACCCCGCTTCACCACAGCACGCAGAGAGGTGCCGTAAGTGACTCCGCCGGTCCGTGCCATGGCACGGGGCGGTTTCCCTCCCGGCCCCGTGGGCCGGGACGCGGTCAAGCCCTGACCGCTGCCCGAAGACAGATCGCCATCGTATGAGGAACCGCGGGGCACCCGCAGGCAGTTAAAGGAGGAATCCGGTGGCACGGCGTTACGACTGCACTGACGCGACCGATCGCAAGACCGGACTGCGCGAGGCCGCTTCGGCCGTCCGCCGGGGCGAGCTGGTCGTGCTGCCGACGGACACGGTCTACGGCATCGGGGCCGACGCGTTCAGCGCGGACGCCGTCGGTGACCTGCTGGAGGCCAAAGGCCGCGGCCGTGGCATGCCCTCACCCGTACTCGTCGGCTCTCCCAACACCCTGCACGGGCTCGTCACCGACTTCTCCGAGGCGGCCTGGGAGCTGGTCGACGCGTTCTGGCCGGGTGCGCTCACCCTTGTCGCGCGCCACCAGCCCTCGCTCACCTGGGATCTCGGCGAGACGCACGGCACGGTCGCCGTACGGATGCCGCTGCACCCCGTGGCGATCGAGCTGCTCACCGACTTCGGTCCGATGGCCGTCTCCTCGGCGAACCTGAGCGGGCACCCCGCGCCGCAGGACTGCGACGCGGCGCAGGAGATGCTGGGCGAGTCCGTCGCCGTCTACCTCGACGGCGGGCCAACGCCCGACTCCGTGCCGTCCTCCATCGTCGACGTCACCGGCTCGGCGCCGACGCTGCTGCGTGCCGGCGCCATCAGCGCCGAGGAACTCCGCAAGGTCGTACCGGGCCTGGAGGTGGCCCCGTAGTGACCGCCCCCGAAGGGCGTGGCCCGGCGGAGTCCGGCGGCATAAGCAGCGCCGATGGCGCGTTCCGTATCCTCCACGTCTCTACAGGCAACGTGTGCCGCTCGCCCATCACCGAGCGGCTGACCCGGCACGCTCTCGCGGCCCGGCTCGGCGACCGCCGTACCGGGGGACTCCTCGTGGAGAGCGCCGGCACGTGGGGACACGAGGGTGCGCCCATGGAGGAGAACGCGCTGGCCGTACTGCTCGAACACGGAGCGGACGCCGACGGGTTCACCGGGCGTGAGCTGCTGGACGAGCACGTCATCAGGGCCGACCTCGTACTGACCGCGACGCGCGACCACCGCGCGCAGGTCATCTCCATGGGGCACTCGGCGGGGTTGCGCACCTTCACGCTCAAAGAGTTCACGCGCCTCGTGCGCGCGATAGACCCGGCGACGCTGCCGGCTCCGCGTACGGCGGAGGGCGTGGTCGACCGCGCGCGTGCGCTGGTGCAGGCCGCCGCCGCGCTGCGCGGCTGGCTCCTGGCACCCAGCCCGGAGGCGGACGAGATCTACGACCCCTACGGAGCGCCGATCCCGTACTTCCGTTCCGTCGGCGACGAGATCTCCCGGGCGCTCGACCCGGTGGTCACCGCCTTGACGGGTGTTCCCGCACACACGTAGAACCAGCAGGCAGGAGCACGTGTCTTAGGCTGTGGCCCTGCTTGTCGACGTGTACCGATGTGTATCGATGCACGCTGACGCGTGCTGATGCGTGTGCCGTTCGCGGGGTGCCGGGAATGTGCCCGGTACATCCGATGCCAGCGAGACCCCTGGGGAGCCCGTGCGTGAATATCTGCTGACGCTCTGCGTGACGGCAGCGGTCACCTATCTGCTGACCGGACCCGTGCGGAAGTTCGCCATCGCGGCCGGGGCCATGCCACCGGTACGCGCTCGTGACGTGCACCGGGAGCCGACGCCCCGGCTGGGCGGCATCGCGATGTTCGGCGGCCTGTGCGCCGGCCTGCTCGTGGCCTCCCAACTGACCAACATCGGTGAGCTGTTCACCCTTTCCGACGAACCCAGGGCGCTGCTCTCGGGCGCTGCGCTGATCTGGCTGATCGGTGTGCTGGACGACAAGTGGGGCGTCGACGCGCTGGTCAAGCTCGGCGGGCAGATGATCGCCGCGGGCGTGATGGTGCTCCAGGGGCTGACGATCCTGTGGCTGCCGGTGCCGGGCATCGGCAATGTCTTCCTCACGCCGCTCCAGGGCACGCTGCTGACGGTCGCGCTGGTGGTGGTCACCATCAACGCGGTGAACTTCGTCGACGGGCTCGACGGTCTCGCGGGCGGGATGGTCTGCATCGCGGCTGCGGCGTTCTTCATGTACGCGTACCGGATCTGGTACGGCTACGGCGTCGAGGCCGCGGCCCCCGCCACGCTCTTCGCCGTCGTGCTGATGGGCGCCTGCCTGGGCTTCCTGCCGCACAACATGCACCCCGCGCGGATCTTCATGGGCGACTCGGGCTCGATGCTGATCGGCCTCGTACTCGCCGCGGGCGCCGTGTCGATCACGGGCCAGGTGGACTACGACCTGCTGGTGCAGCACGCCGGCTCCGAGCGCTCGGCCGTGCACGCGATGGTTCCCCTGTACATGCCGCTGCTGCTGCCGCTGAGCATCATCGCCGTGCCCTTCGCCGACCTGGTGCTCGCGATCGTCCGCAGGACCTGGAACGGGCGTTCCCCGTTCGCGGCCGACCGGGGGCATCTGCACCACAGGCTGCTGGAGATCGGGCACTCCCACAGCCGCGCCGTCCTGATCATGTACTTCTGGGCCGCGCTGATCGCCTTCGGCGCCGTGGCCTTCTCGGTACGTTCGTCCAGCCTGGCGATCGTGCTGGCCATCGTTCTGCTCTGCGCCGCCGGGCTGGTGATCCTGCTGCTGCCGCGCTTCACCCCGCGGGTGCCCGGCTGGGCACAGAAGCTGGTGCCGCCCCGGTACCGGCGTCCTGGCGGGGAGTCGGCCGAGCCGGGAGCCGTGACGGCCTCTGAGGAGACCTCCGGGGCCACGGGGGCCGAAGGGGCCGGGGAGCCGGAGGAGGGCGAACGTGAGCCCGCGATGGCCGGTCTGCACGGAGCGACGGCCATCGGTGACCGGCAGCGCTTCTCGCGCCAGAAGCGGATCAACAGCCGCCGGTGACACGGGAGTCGGGGGCAATCCGCCAATACCAGACATACTTCGTGGCCTCGGTCCGGCACGCCCGCGCGTCCCCCGCGTGTGACGACGGGCACACCAAGTAGGTAAAGACCTCATCAAATAGTTTGTGATACCGTTCACGAGACCCGGTGACCCAACCGAAGTACCGCACTCTCGCGGCCTCTTCGGCGGGAGGTTTCGTCCTCAATGCCGGGACTACGCTCGTCATCGACGACAGACGACCCCCGATTTCCCCGGAGCACACCACATGCAGTCGAACGACGCTCGCATGCTGCTGCATTGCGCCGTCCCGACCGCCGTAGCCGGTGTCGTGGCCGCAGTGATCAGCGGCGTGTTCGCAGGCGGTAAGGGAGCGATTGGCGCGGCGTCCGGAGCGCTCGTGGTGATCCTCTTCATGGGCCTGGGTCTTTACGTCCTCCAGCGGACAGCCAAATCCTTTCCGCACCTCTTTCAGGCGATGGGTCTCCTGCTGTACACGACCCAGATCCTGCTTCTCTTCGTGATTCTGGTGGTCTTCAGGGATACGACCCTTTTCGACACCCAGGCCTTTGCCTTCACCCTCCTCGGTGGCACCGTCGTATGGGTGGCAGCGCAGGGCAGGGCGCACATGAAGGCCAAGATCATGTACGTCGAACCCACCTCCGACAGCGGCCACAAGGCCGCGGACGCGACCGAGGGCGGTCAGCAGGCCGCCGCCTCGGGGGCGAATTCGTGACGTGGGTACGAACGAGGACTCGTAGGGGCGGGATAAGCGCTCGTTCGAGCAACTGCTATCGTCCGGTTCCAACTGCGGCGCAGCAGGCGGGGACGGAAGAGTTTCCAACGGTTCCGGTATTCACGGGACGGAACGGACACTCACGCACCCTGATCAGCCGCCGCCCCCGATTCGTAAGACCTAGACCAGTGCCGTTCCGCGGCTGCTCGCCGCGCCGACACAACGAGGTAGCCGTTTTCATGCGCCATGCAGAAGGAGCCCGCGGTGAGTGCTGACCAGATGCTCGCCTTCAAGACCGACTGCCACATCTTTGATGGCTGCGGCTTCGAGGCTCCAGGGCTCCACTCGTTCGTCTTCGAGCCGATGTTCACCGTCGGCGGCATCGGCTTCAACAAGCCGATGTTGCTCGCACTGGTCGGCACGCTCGTCATCGTGTGGTTCTTCTGGGCGGCCTTCAACAGGCCCAAGCTCGTCCCGGGCAAGCTCCAGATGGTGGGTGAAGCCGGCTACGACTTCATCCGCCGCGGAGTGGTCTACGAGACCCTCGGTAAGAAGGAAGGCGAGAAGTACGTCCCCCTCGCGGTGGCCCTCTTCTTCTTCGTGTGGGTGATGAACCTCTGGTCGGTCATCCCGCTCGCCCAGTTCCCGGTGACCTCGATCTTCTCGATCCCGCTCGGCCTGGCGCTGCTCGTCTACGTCATCTGGGTCGGCCTCACCTTTAAGCGCCACGGATTCGTCGGCGCCTTCAAGAACTTCACCGGCTACGACAAGTCGCTCGGCGGCGTCCTGCCGCTCGTCATGGTGATCGAGTTCTTCTCCAACCTCCTGGTGCGGCCCTTCACCCACGCCGTCCGGCTCTTCGCGAACATGTTCGCGGGTCACATGCTGGTGGTCCTGTTCACCATCGCGAGCTGGTACCTGCTGAACGGCATCGGTATCGCCTACTCGGCGGTCTCGTTCCTGATGACCATCCTGATGATCGCCTTCGAGCTGTTCATCCAGGTGATTCAGGCGTACGTCTTCGTCCTCCTGACCTGCACCTACATCCAGGGCGCGCTCGCCGAGGAACACTGAGCAAGCCCCTCCCGCACGACCCCCCGATATGTCCGGTGGCCAACCCCCGCCGGTCCGTACAGAGAAGGAAGTAACGGCATGTCCGCTGCTCTCGAAATGGTCAACCTCGCCGCTGAGACCAAGGGTGTCACCGGCAACCTCGGCTCCGTCGGTTACGGTCTCGCCGCCATCGGCCCCGGCATCGGCGTCGGCATCGTCTTCGGTAACGGCACGCAGGCGCTCGCCCGTCAGCCCGAGGCCGCCGGTCTGATTCGTCAGAACCAGATCCTCGGTTTCGCCTTCTGTGAGGCGCTGGCCCTCATCGGCATCGTCATGGGCTTCGTGTTCCGTAACTGATCGCCCGAGCGAACCGACCCATTTCCCACGGAAGGCACTGACGTGATCGCCTTGGTACACATGGCGGAGACCGAGGTTCCGCAGAACCCGCTCATTCCGCCGATTCCTGAGCTCGTCATCGGCCTGATCGCATTCGCCATCGTCTTCTTCTTCCTCTGGAAGAAGCTCCTCCCGAGCATCAACAAGGTGCTGGAAGAGCGTCGTGAAGCCATTGAGGGCGGCATCGAGAAGGCAGAGGCGGCTCAGCAGGAAGCGTCCGACGTCCTCCAGCAGTACAAGGACCAGCTCGCTGAGGCCCGCCACGAGGCCGCGCGACTGCGTGCCGAGGCTCAGGAGCAGGGCGCCGCGCTCATCGCCGAGATGCGGGCAGAGGGCCAGCGGCAGCGTGAGGAGATCATCGCTGCCGGTCACACCCAGATCGAGGCCGACCGCAGGCAGGCCACGCAGGCTCTGCGCCAGGACGTGGGCAAGCTCGCCACCGACCTGGCCGGCAAGCTCGTCGGCGAGTCCCTGGAGGACCACGCCCGGCAGAGCCGCACGATCGACCGGTTCCTGGACCAGCTGGAATCCGACGCGAATGCGGCTGAGGCCAATGGAGCCGCCCGATGAACGGTGCGAGTCGTGAGGCGCTTGCCGCCGCACGCGACAGCCTGACCGCGCTGACCGACTCCACGTCGGTCGACGCGGCCTCGCTCGCCGACGAGCTCGCCGCCGTGACCACGCTGCTCGATCGCGAGGTCTCGCTGCGCCGGGTCCTCAGCGACCCGGCGCAGGACGGGGGGCGTAAGGCGGAGCTGGCCGGGAGCGTGCTCGCCGGGCAGGTCGGTGGCGCGGCCGTCGACCTGGTCTCCGGCATGGTCCGCTCCCGCTGGTCCTCCCCGCGTGACCTGGTCGACGCGGTCGAGATCCTGGCGGACTGCGCCGATCTCGTCGCCGCCGAGCGGGACGGCTCGCTGGACGATGTCGAGGACGAGCTGTTCCGGTTCGCCCGGACGCTGTCCTCCTCGCCCGAGCTGCGCTCCGCGCTGACCAGCCGTACGGCACAGACCTCGGCGAAGACGGCGCTGCTGCACACGCTGCTGGGGGGCAGGGCCAGGCCCGCCACCGAGCGGCTGGTGACGCGCCTTGTGACGCAGTCACGGGGACGTAGCCTTGAGGCAGGGCTCGATGCCCTGTCCCGGCTGGCGGCCGAGCGCAGGAACCGCTCGGTGGCCGTCGTCACCTCGGCCGTGCCGCTCAGCGACCGGCAGAGGCAGCGGCTCGGCGCCGCGCTCGCCACGATGTACGGCCGTCAGGTGCACCTGAACCTCGACGTGGACCCCGAGGTCCTCGGCGGGATCACGGTGCGTGTCGGTGACGAGGTCATCAACGGTTCCATCGCCGATCGCCTGGACGAGGCGCAGCGGCGGATGGCCGGCTGACGGCACGCGGCTTGCGCCACAGCGCCACACCAACTCAACAAGCACGACAGCGGCCCGAGTTGGGCCGTACGACAAGATTTACGGGCCCAACAAGGAGAGCAGGGAACCCAGATGGCGGAGCTCACGATCCGGCCGGATGAGATCCGGGATGCGCTGGAGAACTTTGTCCAGTCGTACACGCCGGACGCGGCCTCGCGGGAAGAGGTCGGTACGGTCAGCGTTGCCGGCGACGGCATCGCGAAGGTCGAGGGGCTGCCCTCGGCCATGGCGAACGAGCTGCTGAAGTTCGAGGACGGCACCCTCGGCCTCGCCCTCAACCTTGAGGAGCGCGAGATCGGTGCCGTGGTCCTCGGCGAGTTCAGCGGCATCGAGGAGGGCCAGCCGGTGCACCGCACCGGTGAGGTCCTGTCGGTCGCGGTCGGCGACGGCTACCTCGGCCGTGTCGTGGACCCGCTGGGTTCCCCGATCGACGGCCTCGGCGACATCGAGTCGGAGGGCCGCCGTGCCCTGGAGCTGCAGGCTCCCTCGGTCATGGACCGCAAGTCCGTGCACGAGCCGATGGAGACGGGCTACAAGGCCGTCGACACCATGACGCCGATCGGCCGCGGCCAGCGTCAGCTCGTCATCGGCGACCGCCAGACCGGCAAGACCGCTCTGTGCGTCGACACGATCATCAACCAGCGCGACAACTGGCGCTCGGGCGACCCGGAGAAGCAGGTCCGCTGCATCTACGTCGCCGTGGGCCAGAAGGGCTCCACCATCGCGTCCGTTCGCGGCGCGCTGGAGGAGGCGGGCGCGCTGGAGTACACGACGATCGTCGCCGCTCCGGCGTCCGACCCGGCCGGCTTCAAGTACATCGCCCCCTACACCGGTTCTGCCATCGGCCAGCACTGGATGTACCAGGGCCAGCATGTGCTGATCGTCTTCGACGACCTCACCAAGCAGGCCGACGCCTACCGCGCCGTTTCCCTGCTGCTGCGCCGTCCGCCGGGCCGCGAGGCCTACCCGGGCGACGTCTTCTACCTGCACTCCCGGCTGCTGGAGCGCTGCGCGAAGCTCTCCGACGACAAGGGCAAGGGCTCGATGACGGGTCTGCCGATCGTCGAGACGAAGGCGAACGACGTCTCGGCGTTCATTCCGACCAACGTCATCTCCATCACCGACGGGCAGTGCTTCCTGGAGTCCGACCTGTTCAACGCGGGCCAGCGCCCGGCGCTGAACGTCGGTATCTCCGTTTCCCGTGTGGGTGGTTCGGCCCAGCACAAGGCCATCAGGCAGATCACGGGTTCGCTCCGTGTGGACCTGGCCCAGTTCCGCGAGCTGGAGGCGTTCGCCGCCTTCGGTTCCGACCTGGACGACGCCTCCAAGGCGGCGCTCGGCCGCGGTCAGCGGATGACCGAGCTGCTGAAGCAGGGGCAGTACGCGCCCTTCTCCACGGAGGACCAGGTCGTCTCGGTCTGGTCGGGCACCAAGGGCAAGATGGACGACGTCCCGGTCGAGGACATCCGCCGCTTCGAGCGCGAGCTGCTGGACTACATGCACCGTGAGAACCAGGGGCTGATGACCAGCATCCGCGAGGGCGGGAAGATGTCGGACGACACCGTTCAGACGCTCGGCGAAGCGGTCGACAGGTTCAAGACCCAGTTCGAGACCGCGGACGGCAAGCTCCTGGGCGAGGGCTGATCCATGGGCGCCCAGATGAGGGTCTACAAGCGGCGGATCAAATCCGTCACTGCGACCAAGAAGATCACTCGGGCAATGGAGATGATCGCCGCCTCGCGCATCGTCAAGGCGCAGCGCAGGGTGGCCGCCTCCGAGCCGTACGCGACGGAGCTGACCCGCGCGGTCACCGCCGTCGCGCAGGGCTCCGACACGAAGCACTGGCTGACCACCGAGGTCGAGCGCCCGACGCGGGCCGCTGTCCTGCTCATCACGAGCGACCGCGGCCTGGCGGGGGGCTACAACTCCAACGCCATCAAGGCGGCGGAGCAGCTCAACAACCGGCTCATCGGTGAGGGCAAGGAGATCGTCAGCTACATCGTCGGCTCCAAGGGTGTGTCCTACTACGGTTTCCGCGGGCGCCCGGTCCAGCAGTCGTGGACGGGCTTCACGGACAACCCGACGTACGCGGACGCCAAGGCCGTCGCCGGTCCCCTGATCGAAGCGATCAAGGAGGACACCGGTGCCAAGGGCGGTGTGGACGAACTGCACATCGTCTACACCGAGTTCCTCTCGATGATGACGCAGACCCCGGTGGACCGCCGGATGCTGCCGCTCACCTTCGAGAAGAGCGCGGAGGACTCGGCGGAGGTGATCGAGGGCGCCATCAAGCGTGGCGGTCCCGAGATCATGCCGCTGTACGACTTCGAACCGTCGGCCGAGGACGTCCTTGACGCCCTGCTGCCCCGGTATGTCGAGTCTCGTATCTACAACGCCCTGCTCCAGGCGGCAGCGTCCAAGCACGCCGCCACGCGCCGGGCGATGAAGTCGGCGACCGACAACGCCGAAGACCTCATCAAGTCGCTGACGCGGCTTGCCAACGCGGCCCGCCAGGCCGACATCACCCAGGAAATCAGCGAGATCGTCGGTGGCGCCGGCGCGCTGGCTGACGCTAACGCGGGGAGTGACCGCTAACCATGACCACCTCAGTTGAGACGGCACCCGCCGCTGGTGTGGCCGCAGGCCGCGTCGCGCGGGTCATCGGCCCGGTCGTCGACGTGGAGTTCCCCGTCGACACCATGCCCGAGATCTACAACGCCCTCCACGTCGAGGTCGCCGACCCGGCGGAGAACGGCAAGAGGAAGATCCTGACCCTTGAGGTCGCCCAGCACCTCGGCGAGGGCCTCGTACGGGCCATCTCCATGGAGCCGACCGACGGTCTGGTCCGCCAGGCCCCGGTGACCGACACCGGCGAGGGCATCACCGTGCCCGTCGGCGATGTCACCAAGGGCAGGGTGTTCAACACCCTCGGCAGGATCCTGAACGAGCCCGAGGCGGAGTCCGAGATCACCGAGCGGTGGTCCATCCACCGCAAGGCCCCGGCCTTCGACCAGCTTGAGTCCAAGACCGAGATGTTCGAGACCGGCCTGAAGGTCGTCGACCTGCTGACCCCGTACGTCAAGGGCGGCAAGATCGGTCTGTTCGGTGGTGCGGGCGTCGGCAAGACCGTCCTCATCCAGGAAATGATCATGCGTGTGGCCAAGCTGCACGAGGGCGTTTCCGTGTTCGCCGGTGTCGGCGAGCGCACGCGTGAGGGCAACGACCTCATCGACGAGATGGCCGAGTCGGGCGTTCTCCCGCAGACCGCGCTGGTCTTCGGGCAGATGGACGAGCCCCCGGGCACCCGTCTCCGGGTCGCGCTGGCCGGTCTGACCATGGCGGAGTACTTCCGCGATGTGCAGAACCAGGATGTGCTGTTCTTCATCGACAACATCTTCCGGTTCACCCAGGCAGGTTCCGAGGTCTCCACCCTGCTCGGCCGTATGCCCTCCGCCGTGGGCTACCAGCCGAACCTGGCGGACGAGATGGGTGTGCTCCAGGAGCGCATCACCTCGACCCGCGGTAACTCGATCACCTCGATGCAGGCGATCTACGTGCCCGCCGACGACCTCACCGACCCGGCCCCGGCCAACGTGTTCGCGCACCTGGACGCGACCACGACGCTGTCGCGTCCGATCTCCGAGAAGGGCATCTACCCGGCGGTCGACCCGCTGGACTCGACGTCCCGGATTCTGGACCCCCGCTTCATCTCGCAGGACCACTACGACTGCGCCGAGCGAGTCAAGGGGATCCTCCAGAAGTACAAGGACCTTCAGGACATCATCTCGATCCTGGGTATCGACGAGCTGTCCGAGGAGGACAAGCTCACGGTTTCCCGTGCCCGGCGCATCGAGCGCTTCCTGTCGCAGAACACCCACGCGGCGAAGCAGTTCACCGGTCTCGACGGCTCCGACGTGCCGCTGGACGAGTCGATCGCGGCCTTCAACGCGATCGCCAACGGTGACTACGACCACTTCCCCGAGCAGGCGTTCTTCATGTGCGGTGGCCTTGACGACCTCAAGGCCAAGGCGAAGGAGCTGGGCGTCTCCTGACGCCGTGCTCCGGCGCGCTTCCGCGCGCGGTCGCGTGCGCGACCGTGCGCGGGAGATGCTCCGCTGCGGGAGCAGATGCGAGTATCTGCTCCCGCGCCGCACCCCTTATCCTTTCCCCATCCCAGTCTGAGGAGCCACAGTGGCTGAGCTGCACGTCGAGTTGGTCGCCGCGGACCGTAAGGTCTGGTCGGGCGAGGCCAGCCTGGTCGTCGCGCGTACCTCGTCGGGTGATATCGGCGTCATGCCCGGCCACCAGCCGCTTCTCGGTGTGCTGGAGTCCGGGCCTGTGACCATCCGTACGACCGGTGAGAGCGGTGACGGCACCATGGTCGCCGCCGTGCACGGCGGTTTCATCTCGTTCGCCGACAACAAGCTCTCGCTGCTCGCGGAGATCGCGGAGCTGAGCGACGAGATCGATGTCGAGCGTGCCGAGCGTGCGCTGGAGCGGGCGAAGTCGGATGCCGACGCGCACGCCGAGCGCCGTGCGGACGTCCGACTGCGCGCGGTGACGTCCGTGCGCTGACGCAGAGAGCGTCGCGACGACACTCAGCCGCGGGTGGTCCTGGAATTCTCCAGGGCCGTCCGCGGCTGAAGGCATACAGGTGCGGTTGAGGGCCCGTGAGCTGACGGGCCCGTGAGAGAGCGAGGAGGTCGGTGAAGATGGTCCTCGCTCTGCTGCTGTGCGGCGCGGTCGTCCTGCTGGTGGCGGCGGGACTCTTCGCCTTCGGCGTGCGCCGTCGGCTCATCCAGCGGTCCGGTGGCACGTTCGACTGCAATCTGCGGTGGGAGGTCTCCGAAGCGGAGGCCACCGAGCCGACGGGTAAAGGGTGGGCCTACGGGATCGCCCGTTACAACGGAGACCGGATCGAATGGTTCCGCGTCTTCTCCTATGCCCCCAGGCCCCGCCACCATCTGGTGCGCGGGGCCATCGATGTTCTGGAGCGCCGCTCGCCGCGCGGCGAGGAGGAGCAGGCCCTGCTGTCCGACGCGATGGTGCTGGCCTGCGCCGTGGGCCCCGACCGTACGCGGATCGAACTGGCGCTCAGCGAGGACGCCTTGACGGGTTTCCTCGCCTGGCTGGAGGCGGCGCCGCCAGGTCAGCGCGTCAACGTGGCCTGAGCCCCTGCCCGCCTGGGCCTCAGCCCAGCAGTGCGGCCACCGCCACCAGGGCCGGGATGGCGAGGATCGTGGAGAGCAGGATGGACTCACGGGCCACGCGGACGCCGACGCCGTAGCGGCTGGCGTAGGTGAAGAGGTTCTGGGCCGCGGGGAGCGCAGCGGTGACGACGACCGTGAAGAGCTGGCGCCCGCCGAGGCCGAACACCGTGGCGCCGAGGAGCCAGGCGGTCGCCGGCTGGCCGACGGTCTTGAGGGCGACCGACAGCAGTACGGGTACACGCTCGGAGCCCCGTCCCGGCAGTGCGCTGCCGTGGAGGGATATGCCGAAGGCGAGCAGTACGGCGGGCACGGACATCGCGCCGATGAGGTGGAACGGTTCCATGACGGGTTCCGGCAGCCGGTTGCCCGTCGCCGCGACGACCACGCCCGCGAGCGAGCCGATCACGATGGAGTTGCGGAACGGGCTCGTGACGCGGCGCAGCACGCTGTCGCCCGGGCCCGATGTGGTGATGTCGAGCACGGTGAGCGCGACCGGGGTGACCAGGAGCAGCTGGAAGAGCAGCACCGGGGCGACGAGTGAGGCGTCACCGAGGACGTAGGCGGCGACGGGGATGCCGAGGTTGCCCGCGTTCACGTAGCTGGCGCACAGCGCTCCCACGGTGATCTCGCCAGCCGGCCAGCGGCGGAGGGCGCCGATGAGGGTGTAGACGCCCGCCATGGCGACGGTGCACAGCGCCGTGATCACCAGGGGAGCGGAGACGAGAAGGGACAGGTCGGTGCCTGCGAGGGTCTCGAACAGCAGCGCCGGGCTGGCGATGTGGAAGGCGAGCTTGGTGAGGACCTCGCGCCCGTTCTCGCCGAGCAGTCCGTAGCGGCCCATGAGGTAGCCGACGCCGATGACGGTGGCGATGACCGCGAAGCCTGTGAGCACACCGGACACGGCTGACCTCCCCCGATGCGGTTCCTGAGCCGGGCTCAATTGTCCGCATGGCTCCGGGGAGACGGGAGGCGGCCCCGTCTCCCCGGATGTTTCAGGGGGACTGTTTGTGCTGGTTGGCGGCTACTTGAGCCCGTTGCTGAGTGCGGTGATCAGCTCGCCGTTGGCGGTGTCACCGCTCAACTCCCAGACGAAGCTGCCTCCCAGGCCCTCCTTCTTGGCGTAGGACATCTTGCTGCCGACGGTGGCCGGGGTGTCGTAGCTCCACCACTGGTTGCCGCAGTGCGCGTACGCGGTGCCGGCGACGGTCCCGTTGGAGGGACAGCGGCTCTTGAGTTCCTTGTAGTCCTCAATTCCCGGTTCGTACTTGCCGGGTGCGGGTCCTGTCGCCGTTCCGCCGGGTTCCTTCTGCGTGACGCCCGTCCAGCCCCGGCCGTAGAAGCCGATGCCGAGGAGCAGCTTCTTGGGAGCGACACCCTTGGCCTTGAGCTTCTGGATGGCCGCGTCCGAGTTGAAGCCCTGTTGTGGGATGCCGCTGTAGGAGTTGAGCGGGGAGTGCGGGGCCGTGGGGCCCTGTGCGGCCCAGGCGCCGAAGAAGTCGTAGGTCATCACGTTGTACCAGTCGGCGTACTGGGCGGCGCCGGCGTAATCCGCCTTGTCGATCTTTCCGCCGTCCGAGCCGTCGGCCGTGATGGCCGCTGTGACGAGGTTGTTGTTGCCGAAGCGGGTGCGGAACGCCTGCATCATGTCCTTCATGACGGCGGGTCCGCTGGTGTCACAGGTGAGACCGCAGGCGTTGGGGTACTCCCAGTCGAGGTCGATGCCGTCGAACACGTCTGCCCAGCGCGGGTCCTCGACCAGCTTGTGGCAGGAGTCGGCGAAGGCGGCCGGGTTCTTCATGGCCTCCGTGAAGCCGCCGGACCAGGTCCAGCCGCCGAAGGAGTAGAGGATCTTGATGTGCGGGTACTTGGCCTTGAGCTTGCGCAGCTGGTTGAAGTTGCCGCGCAGGGGCTGGTCCCAGGTGTCGGCGACGCCGTCGACCGACTGGTCGGCCGTGTAGGACTTCTCGTAGTCGGCGAACGAGTCGCCGATGGTGCACTTGCCGTTCTGGACGTTGCCGAAGGCGTAGTTGATGTGGGTGATCTTCTCGGCCGTGCCGGAGGTCACCAGGTTCTTGGCGTGGTAATTGCGCTGGTAGACGCCCCAGTTGGTGAAGTAGCCCATCTTCACCTTGTCCCCTGGCTCCCCAGGGCCGCCACCCGTCGTGCGGACCTGGCGCACGCCGCTCGCGGGTCCCGTCTGGTCCGCCGTGTCGCGGGCCTGGACGGTGTACGCGTAGTCGGTGCCTGCCTTGAGGCCCGTGTCGCTGTACGTGAGACCGGTGACGGTGGCGATCTTGCTGCCGTCGCGCAGGACGTCGTAGTTCTTGACGCCCTTGTCGTCGGTGGCCGCCGTCCAGGTCAGCTTGACGCCGGTCTCGGTGATGTCACCCGCCGTAGGGGTGCCGGGCGCGGAGGGCGGCTTGTCACCCGGTATGCCGCCGTCACAGGAGCCGCCGTTGAGCTTGCACTCCGCAGGGTTGCCGTTCCCGCTGCCGTTGAAGCCGAACGAGACGGAGGCGCCGGGCGCGAGGTTGGCGTTCCAGCCCTTGTCCTTGGCCGTCCAAGTGGTGCCCGAGTTGGTGACGTCGGCGTCCCAGGCCGAGGTGACCTTGGTGCCGGTCGGGTAGGTCCAGTTGATCGTCCAGCCGTTGAGCGCCGTGGTGCCGGTGTTCTTCACCGTCCACTTGCCCTCGAAGCCTGTGCCCCAGTCGGACACCTTGGTGTAGGTGGCGGTGGCCTCGGCCGCGAGGGCCGCCGCCTTGGTGTCTGCGGTGCGTTCGCCCGGGGTGGCGGCAAGGCCGACACCGGCGAGCAGGCCGAAGGAGAGGCCGAGTGCCAGCACGGGAGCGGCTGTACGCCGCCGGAAAAGTCTCAGGCGCTTCAGGCGCCGGAAGAATGGTGCGGTTGCAGATCTCACGGGGGGCTCCTCGATCCGGGTCCGCCCGGACGCGGTCCGGGCGTGAGTGAGACGGAAAGGACCTGCGCCGCCTTGCGAGCACGTGTGGGGCCACGCTCACCGCAGTGTCGGGAGACTAGAGAGGTCTGTACCACTGGGTCAATAGGTCTGGACCAGATCGGGACCGTTCGTCTTCTACGGCGCCGGAATGCCCAACTCCTGGGCGAGCACGGCCGCCTGGGTCCTGCTGCGCAGATCCAGCTTCGCGAGCAGTCTGCTCACATGCGTCTTCACCGTGGCCTCCGCCATCGTGAGCCGGCCCGCGACCTCGGCGTTGGACAGCCCCTCGCCCAGGCACCCGAGCACCTCGCGCTCCCGGCGGGTGAGTTCGGCGAGACCCGGCGGTGCGTCCTCGGGGACGCGGGGCGCGCGGGCGCCCGGCTGGGCGAACTCGGCGATGAGACGCCGGGTCACGGCGGGCGCGATCAGACCCTCGCCGCGCGCGACCGTACGGACGGCGTCCACGACGGCAGCCGCCTCGCTGTCCTTGAGGAGGAAACCGGAAGCGCCCGCGCGCAGGGCACCGAAGACGTACTCGTCCAGGTCGAACGTCGTCAGTACGAGCACGTCGGCGAGCCCGTCACCGGTGATCCGGCGGGTGGCGGTCACCCCGTCCAGGCGCGGCATCTGGATGTCCATCAGCACCACGTCGGGGCGCAGTTCGCGTGCGAGGCGCACGGCCTCCTCGCCGTCCTCCGCCTCGCCCACGACCTCGATGCCCGGCGCGTTACGGAGGATGAGGACGAGGCCGGCGCGCACGGCGCCCTGGTCCTCGGCGACCAGTACGCGGATGTCCTCGGCGCCCTGGGTGCTGGCCGTTGTCACCGGTTCTTCTCCTTGTGGTCGAGGGGCCCCGTGGTGCGTGCGGTCTCTGTACGTGCGGTTTCCGTACGTGCGGTCTCTGTGCGTCCGGGGCCCGTCCGTGCCGTGCCTGCCCGTGCCGTTCCCGTACGTGGCGTCTCCGGGGCACCTGGCTCGGTGGGGGCGGGCAGCGCGGCACGGACCTCCCAGATCTTGGCGCCGTCGTGGTCCGTGGCCGGCCCGGCCGACAGCTCGCCGTGCAGCAGGTCAACGCGCTCGCGCATGCCCACGAGGCCGGCGCCCGCCCCCGGCGCGCGCGGGGAGTCGTCACCGGCGAGAGGGCTGGTGACCCGGATACGCAGCGCCTTGTCGCGCTCCAGCTCGACGGTGACGGGGCCGGGGGAGGCGTGCTTGAGCGCGTTGGTGACCGCCTCCTGTACGACCCGGTAGGCGGCGAGTTCCACGGGGGCCGGCAGCCGCTCACCCGGCGTGCGGCGGTCGTCCAGCGTGAACGTATGACCGTCGTCCGCCGCCGCGCGGGCGCGGTCGAGCAGCGCGTCGATCCCTCCGAGGGAGGGGGTGGCCACGGGCTGCGCGTTCCTGTCGGCGTCCCGCAACAGGCCGATGAGGCGGCGCATTTCAGCCAGCCCCTGCACGCTGTTCTCCCGGATGACGGCGAGGGCTTCCTGCGCGGCGGCGGCAGCCTTCTGGGCGCCGGCGTTGGCGTCGGCTCCGTCCTCGGCGCCCCCGGCGTGCTCGGCGTGCTTGGTGCCGTTGGAGGCATTGGCGCTGGTGGCCGTGCCGGTTCCGGTTCCGGTTCCGGCGCCGGTGCCGATTCCGAGGGAGAGTGCGGCCGTGGAGTGGATGGCGATGGCGGAGAGGTGGTTGGCGACCACGTCGTGCAGTTCGCGTGCCATTCGCGCCCGTTCGGCGTTGATGGCCTGTGTACGGTCCATCTCGGCCAGCAGCGCCGTCTGTTCGGCCCGCAGCCGCTCGGCGGCTGCCTCCTCCCTGTGGTTGCGCAGCAGGGCGCCCGTACACGCGGGAGCGATGGTGACGCCGCCGCACAGCCCGGCGAGGAGCAGGACCTCGGGGGAGCGGAAGGTGGCGATCAGCGTGACCGAGACGATCACCGTGAAGACCACGCTGCCGCGCATCAGCGCCCGCGACAGCCGCGCGGAGCCGTACAGCACCGCCGCGTAGACGACGTCCGTGAACAGGACGATCGTCGCCAGTAGCGAGCCGACCAGGATGTCGGCCGTCTGTGCCAGTACGGCCAGGGCCAGTGCGTACGGCGGCGCCACCCGGCGGCCCAGCGCGGCCAGGCACATCACGCCGAGCGGGACCAGCGCCAGCCAGCGGGGCCCGCGCTCGGACAATGGGGTGCTGGTCAGCCCGAACGACCACAGGAGCAGGCCCCCGGCCAGCCCGGCGATCGCGATCAGGATGTCGTCGCGGCTCGGGCGGTACGCGCGCGACGCCGGGGATGCCGTCATGGCCCCATTCGCCATGGCCCGATCCCTCATGGCCCGATCCGCCACGGCCCCGTCTTGGCGCCGCTGCGGTGACCGCGACTCGCGCCCGCGGTCATACCTGTTCCGCGGCCTGTTCTCGTGCGCGTGCCGCGTCGCGGCGTGCGCGCACCGTCAGATAGCCGCCCTTGGCCACCAGTAGTACGCCGATCGCCATCAGGACCACGCCCAGCGCCGTGAGCGTGATCACGGGGATCTCGACACCGCCGCCGAAGAGCCACAGCCCCAGACCGGCGATGAAGTGGGCCGCGCCTTCCAGGAAGGACTTGGTCACGGGATTCATACGGCCAGGTTAGTCGGCGTCACACGCCCCGATCGTCGTACGTACGGCCGACCGCGCGGCAACGTGCGCTGCACCGTTCGATGCAGTGGCGGCAGGCGGGGAATCATCATGGGCTACGACGCGTCGCGGGCGGTCGGCGATCACGCTGGAGGGACGGAAAGATGAGGAGCCCACCCCATGATCGTCACCTTGATCATCATTTGTGAGATCGCCTTCTGGGTGCTGCTCGCCGGCGGCCTCGCACTGCGCTACCTCGCGCGGATGCCGCGTACGGGAGCCGCCGTCCTGCTGTGCGAGCCGCTTCTGGAGGTCGTGCTGCTCATCGTGACGGCCATCGACCTGAAGAACGGCGCCGAGCCCGACTGGAAGCACGGCCTGGCCGCGGTCTACATCGGCTTCACCGCCACCCACGGGCACTACGTCGTCAAGTGGGCCGACGGTCACGCGGCGCACCGCTTCGGCGGCGCCGGCCGCCCGGTCAAGCCTCCGCGCTACGGCATGCCGCGCGCCCTGCACGAGTGGAAGATGACCGCCCGCTTCGCCGGCGCAGCCGCCATCGCCGCCGCGCTGCTCCAGTGCGCCACCTGGTACGTCGGCGACCCCTCGCAGACCGAGGGACTGCGGCAGTGGCAGGGCCGCATGGGCCTGCTGACCGTGATCAGCGTCATCATCGCGCTGAGCTACACGTTGTGGCCGAAGCAGCCGAAGGAGGGTGAGGAGCCGATGGAGCCGATGGAGCCGATGGAGCGGATGGAGTCGGCGGAGCGGACGGGGGCGACGGGGCGGAAGGCGTCTGCGGGGTCGGCGGAGTCGGTGGAGCGGAAGCGGCTCGGGGGCGGGGAATCGTCCGCGGACGGCAGCGCCGCCGACCGCGGCGAGGACGTGACGAAAACCCTCAGGTGAACAGGGTCGGCGGCGCGTACGCTCGAAGCCCCTGTCCGTATGCCCTCGTTGGCCTGCTTGCCCGTAAGCCCGTAAGCCCGTACGACCGCGTGTCCGCTTGCCGGTTCGTTCGGCGCCCCGCTCGCTCGTCGCGTGCCGCATGTCACACGTGCGAAGGGCGTGCGACTGCCCGCGTAGGCGTCCGCCTTCTCGTGGGAACGTGCCCGCCGCCGGAGGAACACGTCATGGACGAACAGCAGTTGCTCGCGCTCTCCCGGGGGCCCGTCACACACAGTCGCCTTGTCGCCGAGCTGGCGGCGCTGGGGCTGGAAGCGGACGCGGGGGAGACGGTCATGTTCCACACCCGTCTCTCCGCGCTCGGCTACGTTCCGGGTGGTCCGCGCACCGTTGTCGGGGCACTGCGCGAGGCGGTGGGGGAGCGGGGCACGCTGCTGGTCTACAGCGGCTGGAACGACGCGCCACCGTACGACTTCGTGGAGTGGCCACGCGCGTGGCAGGACGCCGTGCGGACCGAACACCCGCCCTACGAGCCGGGGTTGAGCGAGGGTACGCACGACAACGGGCGGCTGCCCGAGGCGCTGCGGCTCACCCCGGGCGCGGTGCGGACGGCACACCCCGACAGCTTCGTGGCGCTCGGCGCGCGTGCCGCCGAGCTGACGGCCGACGTGTCCTGGGACGACCCGTACGGCGTGAACGGCCCCCTGGGCAGGCTCGTCGCCACCGGAGGGCGGGTGCTGCTCCTGGGAGCGCCGCTGGACGCCCTCACGGTGCTCCACCATGCCGAGTCCCTGGCCCAGGCGCCGGGAAAGCGGTACCTCGGCTATGAGGTCCCCGTCCTGGACGAGCGGGGCGAGCGCGTCTGGCGGCACTACTGGGACATCGATACCGAGGACGAAGCGTTCGACTACAGGCGTGCGGGAGTTCCCGAGGGTGAGTGGCCCTTCGCCGTGATCGCCCGTGAGGCGCTCGCCGCCGGAATCGGTGTCTCCGGTCGGGTGGGCGCGGGCGAGAGCCAGCTGTTCGACGCCGCGGCACTGGTGCGCTTCGGCGTGAACTGGATCGAGTCCCGCGTCACCGGCGCCTAAGAGCGCCCCACCGGGTGCGAGAGCGTCCCACCGGGTGCGAGAGTGCCCCGCCGTGCGTGAGGCCCGCCGTGCGTGACGCTCAGCCGTTCGCCCGTTGAGGACGGTCACCCGTGCCCTTGTCCGTCCGTCCGTCCGCCCGCCCGTCCGCCCGCCTCGGTGAGCGCTGCCAGCTCCCAGGGGGCGTGCGCGCGGTGTGCCGGCACGGTGTGAACGAGGCGCTGCCTGTGGTGCGCAGCGCCCGGAACGGCGACCGCGGCGCGAGGCGTCAGGTCGCTCGGGTGAAGCTTTCGACCGCCGCCAGGGTGCCCGCCGCTTCCGTGTGGAGGTGGCCCGTCATGCCGAGAGCTTGGGCCGCTGCGACGTTGCGCGCCGAGTCGTCCACGAAGAGCGCAGCTGAGGCGGGTACTCCCAGCAGTTCCAGGGCGTGTGTGTAGATGCGGGGATCGGGCTTGGCGACGCCCACCTCGTAGGAGAGGACCGCGTGGTCGGCGACGGCCAGCAGCTCGGCGAGGCCCGTACGGGTGTGCGGCCAGGCATTGCTGACGAACGCGGTACCCACCCGCCCACGCAGGGCCGCCACGGCGTCGACGAGTGCGTGGTCCCAGACGGGGTTGCCCGTCAGGTCCCGCCGGATCTCGGCGACGGTCTCCTCGTTCACGTCCAGCCGTTCGCGTACGACGTCCCACCACTCGGGCTCGGACATGCGTCCGACGAGGACCGTGTCGTCGTTGCCCGCGAACACGGCGGAGATGAGGGCCTGTTCGGAGATGCCGAGCCGCGGTGCCCACTTGGCCACCATCCCGGGCAGCGCGTCGCGGACCACGACGCCGCCCAGGTCGCACAGGAGAGCGGAACCCGGGGGCGAGCCGTTCACCGCTCGCCGCCCGGAACCCACAGCACGTCGCCGACGGACTTGTTCGCGGTGCGCGCCAGGATGAACAGCAGGTCGGAGAGGCGGTTGAGGTAGGTCGCCGTGAGCGGGTTCATCACGTCGCCGTGTTCTTCCATCGCGGCCCACGTGGAGCGCTCGGCGCGGCGTACGACGGTGCACGCCTGGTGCAGCAGTGCCGCGCCCGCTGTGCCACCGGGAAGGATGAAGGAGCGCAGCTTCTCCAGGTCCTCCAGGAAGCGGTCGCAGTCCGCCTCCAGTTTGTCGACGTAGGTCTGTTCGACCCGCAGCGGCGGGTACTGCGGGTTCTCGGCGACCGGCGTCGACAGATCGGCGCCCACGTCGAACAGGTCGTTCTGGACCCGCACCAGGACGGTCCGCATCTCCTCGCCCAGGTCACCGAGTGCGAGCGCGACCCCGATCGCGGCGTTCGCCTCGTTCGCGTCGGCGTACGCCGCGATGCGCGAGTCGGTCTTGGGCGCGCGGCTCATGTCGCCGAGCGCGGTGGTGCCCTTGTCGCCGGTACGGGTGTAGATCCGCGTGAGGTTAACCATGTCCCGAGCGTAGCCCGCTGCTCCCCGCGCCAGGGCGGAGCTGGGAACGCGTGGGCGATGCCGGGACGGTGCACGACGGTGTGGGCCGGTCGCAGGCGATGGCCGGTCGCCCGCGACGCCCGCTGCCGGGATTTCCGCTGTGGCGGGCCCCGCTGTATGACGACGGCCTCTGTATCGGCTGTATCGGCTGTTCCCGTCATCGGCTCCCGTCATCGGCCGTATCGGCTCCCGTCGCGACGGAACGAGGGTCGGTGCGGAGGAGCTCTCTTCCATGAGCGCCCGATGAGTACCCGTGGTTCGTGGGTCTCCAGTAGTCGCGTGGGTCTCCAGTAGTCGTCAGTAGTCGTTCAGTAGTCATCGGCAGCTCTCAAGTAGGCGTCGGCGCCCGGTTGATGACGCGCGACACACCAGTGCCACCCCCGGTGTGATGTCCGCCATGTGAGACGTGATACGTGTCTCTTCCCCGCCCACGCCCACCGAAGAAGCGCTAATGTCCGCCCAACGGACGCTTATTCACGGGTGTGAGTGACGCGCACGTGGCAGTGGCGCGGCCACCCGGAGGGACAAAGCTCACCAGCGGGACGAAGTGAGGGTGAACAACGTGGCGAAGAAGCTCGCCGTCATCGGGGCAGGACTCATGGGCTCCGGAATCGCGCAGGTCTCCGCACAGGCGGGCTGGGACGTGGTTCTCCGCGATGTGACGGACGAGGCGCTCACCCGCGGTACCGACGGCATCAAGGCTTCCTACGACAAGTTCGTCGCCAAGGGGAAGCTCGACGCCACGGACGCCGAGGCCGCGCTCGCCCGCATCACCACCACGACCGACCTGGACGGCGCGGCGGACGCCGACCTCGTCGTCGAGGCCGTCTTCGAGAAGATCGAGGTCAAGCGGGAGATCTTCGCCAGCCTCGACAAGCTCGCCAAGGACAGCGCGATCCTCGCCTCCAACACCTCGGCGATCCCGATCACCAAGATCGCGGCGGCCACGGAACGGCCCGACCGGGTGGTCGGCACGCACTTCTTCTCGCCTGTGCCGATGATGGCGCTCTGCGAGCTGGTGCGCGGCCACAAGACCAGCGACGAAACTCTCGCCTCCGCACGGGAGTTCGCCGAGTCCGTCGGCAAGACCTGCGTCGTCGTCAACCGCGATGTCGCCGGCTTCGTCACCACCCGCCTCATCTCGGCGCTCGTCGTCGAGGCGGCCAAGCTCTACGAGTCCGGTGTCGCCTCGGCCGAGGACATCGACACCGCCTGCAAGCTGGGCTTCGGTCACGCGATGGGCCCCCTCGCCACCGCAGACCTCACGGGCGTCGACATCCTGCTGCACGCCACCGACAACATCTACGCGGAGTCGCAGGACGGCAAGTTCGCGCCGCCGGAGCTGATGCGGCGGATGGTGGATGCAGGGGACCTGGGGCGCAAGAGCGGCCAGGGCTTCTACGAGCACTGACGGCGCGTCAGGGCTCTGCTGAACGCTACAGGCGTGCACAAGCACTACAGGCACGCACAGCTCGCTGAGCAGGCATGAGCACGAGCAAGCTCACCGAGCACGAACGACCTCATTGAGTACGCGAGGACCCATTGAGCACGAACGGTCTCACTGGGTACGAGAGAACTCACTGAGCACGTATGAGTACGTACGCACAAAGGGCGCCGACACGTGCCGCCCACTCTCGCCCGCGAGGGTGAAATCGGTATCGGTTAAGGCACGGACGGCAACTTCGTCCCTCCCGCGACAGTCAGTTGTGGTGGGACAACAACACGTAGAGGTTCACGTACGCGGACAGCAATCCGGGGAGCGCATATGCACATCAAGGGCGACCACGCCGAGCTGGTCGTCGGAGGTCGTCTTGACGTCCGCAGCGCGGCGGACGCCCGAACGGTCCTGCACGCCGCCGTCGACTCGGGCGACGGCGACCTCGTGCTGGACCTCGCCGAACTCGACTCGTGGGATGCCACGGGCCTCGGCGTCATCATGGGTGCACACCGCCGCGCCGGGCGTTGCGGGAGGAGGCTCGTCCTGCGGGAGGTACCCCCGCAGATGCGGCGTCTGCTCGTGGCCACTCGGCTTCACCGGATCCTCGCCATCGAAGGAGGGCAGGGGGCCAGGAGAGGCCAGCGTGGGCAAGGAGGCCAGCGCGGACCTGCACCTTCCACTTCTATCGAGCCCGACGTCCACATCCTCACAAACCCATGACGTACGGGCCCGCTCCGCGCACGCCCGGCTCCGGAACAATGGGCCGCGAGCTGTGCCGGCCGAGTAGTTGAGGTGCAGCACCGTTCTTGGGGGGATGACCATGGATCCGTACGGCAGTGAGCGGCATCGGCACGGAAGAGAGCACGCGTACGGCGACGGCGGGCCCGTGCGTACGGTCCAACTGCTCGCTGACAGCTACTTGCTGACGGTGAACCCCGTCGACGGCAGCGAGATCGAGCCGTGCCCGCCGGGTGAACTGCCGGGCAGGGCGCCCAAGCTGGGCCCGGACGAGCGCCCCGAGCCCCTCGGCGCCGCGACACTCGCCGCCATGACACCGCCCGCGCCGCCCCTCCTGGAACGCGAGGAAGAGCGCGAGCGGCTCGCCAGGCTTCTCGCGCGCGGGCGCTCCGTACGGCTCACAGGGCCCGCGGGTTCGGGGCGCACCGCACTGCTCGACGCGGTGGCGCAGGACGTCGCCGGGCTCGCACCCGACGGCGTCGTGCGCCTCAGCGGACACCGCCGTACCCCCAGCGACCTGCTGCACGAGCTGTTCGTCTCGGTCCATGACGCGCCGCTCCAGCGGCCGGGCAAGGCGCAGCTCACCGGGGCGCTGGCCGAGATCGGCGCGGTCGTCATCCTGGACGACCTGGAGTTCGGCGGTGCCGCGCTCGACGAACTGCTGCGGACGACGCCCGAGTGCGCCTACTTGTTCGCCACCACTCCCGATATCGCCTCACCCGCCTCCGAGTCCCGCGTCGAGGAGGTCTTCCTCGCGGGGCTCAGCCGTACCGCCTGTCTGGAACTGCTGGAGCACGCCGTCCGCAGGCCCCTGACCGACGACGAGGCCGACTGGGCGGCCGACCTGTGGTTCGAGTCCGAAGGCCACGTGCAGTGCTTCGTCCAGGCCGGAGCGCTGCTGCGGCGGCGCCAGGCGGGCGGAGCCTTCGCCCCCGCTTCCGGCACGGCACTCGTACCGGCGCTTCTCGGCACGCTGCCAGGCGCCGCGCTCGGCACACTGCGGCTGGCCGTCGCCCTCGACGGTGAGCTGCCGCACCACGCCCACCTGCCCGCGCTCACCGGCGACCAGCAGGCCGACGACGCGCTGCCGGAACTCGTGGGCTCCGGCCTGGTCAGCCCGGCGGGCGGCCACTTCAGACTGGCGGCGGGAGTCGCGGACCAACTCGCCGAAGCCGGCTTCACCGAGGCCGCCGAAGCACAGGCACTCGCCGCCGCCCAGCACTACACCTGGTGGACGGGGCACCCGTCCGTCACGCCCGAACGCGTCGCGGCGGAGGCCGACGCCGTACTCGCCGCCGCGCGGGGCGCACAGCGAGGCGGCAACCCCAACGCCGCCGTGCTCCTCACGCGTACGGCAGCGCCCGTGCTGGCGGCAGCGCTGCGCTGGAGTGCGTGGGAGCGGATGCTGCGCTGCGGCCAGGAAGCCGCGCGGCTGTCGGGAGAGATCGCCGAAGAAGCCTACTTCCACCACGAGCTGGGCGTCCTCGCCCTCGCGACGGGCAACCCCGAGCGGGCCAGGGCCGAGCTGGAGGCCGCCGTCGGGCTGCGGGGCACCCTCGCCGAGCAGCGCGGTGTCGTCGCGGGCCGCAGAGCCCTCGCGCTCGTCGCCGACCGCCTCGCCGCCACCGGCACCCCGGCAGCCCATGGCGCCGCACCTGCGCCCTCAGGGCTCTCACAGGCGCAGAGCGGCGCCGCGCACCCGCTGGACGGCGAAGAGTCCGCCTCACCGCCCGCGGGCGTGCCCATGGGCGCGACAGCGGGGCCTGTCACCACATCCGTCTCCTCGATGGCCGCCGCGCGGCAGCCCGCGGGCGAGACGCTGGTCTCTCCCGAAGGACACACGGTCAACGCCACGGGGCCCGCTGCGGGTTCTGCAGCGGGCATGGGTGCGGTGGCCAACGCACGCACCTCCAAGGAGGCGGCAGGGCGCGGCGCTTCACGCCGGCTGCACGCGTTCACCAGCAGCAAGCGGAACGTCGTGGCCGCGAGCGCCGGAGCGCTGCTCGCCGCCGTCCTCGGCACGATCGTCACGCTCAGCAGCGCGTCCGACGACGGCACGCCCGACACCGTACGGCCCGAGCAGTCGGCGTCCCAGGACGACGACGGCGGGCTGACGGCCGACGAGCCGGGGCGCGGAGGCGGCGCGACCAGCCGCCCCCAGCAGCCGGCTGCCGGTGCCACCTCGCCGGCGCCCGGCGGGGGAGCCGCCTCGTCGGGCGGCAGCAAGCCCCCCGAACAGTCGCCGAGTTCGCCGGACAGTTCCACGCCGTCCGACGACCCGCCCTCCTCGCCGGATGACCCCCCGTCCTCGCCGGACGACCCGCCCTCGTCGCCGAGTGACGACCCGACGCCCAGCGACGACCCGACTCCGAGCGACGACCCGACTCCGAGCGACGATCCGACGAGCGAGGACCCGCCGAACACCCCGACGGGCGGCTCGGGTTCGGCCCTCGGCCCTGAATCGGACACCTCGGACACGGGCGGCGCCGTGCGGCAGGATTCCGCCACGTCGCAGGCGGTGTAGGGGCGCACAGCGCCGAGCTGTTCGTGACATCGGCGCCGAACCGGCGTACTGGTACGGGGCGTTGTTTCTGGCATCAACCGAATGGTTGATGCCAGAACGAACAGAATGGCCGATGTGCGGGGGTGCCCGCTCCGTCACGCTCGTGACATGCCACTTATCGAAGTCAACGGGCTGCGCAAGGAGTACGGGGGAAGGCCCGTCGTCGACGGGGTGAGCTTCACCGTCGAGGACGCCTCACTGGATGACGCCTTCCTCGATCTGACGGCACAGGAGAACCCGACATGACGACTACTTACGTCCCGCCGCACCCACCCCCTCCCCGGCTGGCCCGACCAGGCAGAGGGGCCGGAGCAGGGTGCCGTAGCAGAGGGCCCGAGCCGGGGCCGGAGCCGCTCGGGTGCGGGGGGTCGGGGGTCGGGGGCGGCCGGCGGGGCGGAGGAGGTTCAGGGGTGGGGCTCAGAAGAGGCGGAGCTTGTCGTCCTCGATGCCGCGCAGCGCGTTGTAGTCGAGGGTCACGCAGTCGATGCCCCGGTCCGTGGCCAGCACGCGGGCCTGCGGCTTGATCTCCTGGGCGGCGAACACGCCCTTGACGGGGGCGAGATGGGGATCGCGGTTGAGCAGTTCCAGATACCGGGTGAGCTGCTCCACGCCGTCGATCTCGCCGCGCCGCTTGATCTCGATGGCGACGGTGGTGCCGTCGGCGTCCCTGCACAGGATGTCGACGGGGCCGATCGCCGTGGGGAACTCCCGCCGGATCAGGGTCCAGCCTTCCCCCAGGGTCTCCATTCGGTCAGCGAGGAGTTCTTGGAGGTGAGCTTCGACACCGTCCTTGATGAGGCCCGGGTCGACGCCGAGTTCGTGCGACGAGTCGTGGAGGATCTCCTCCATCGTGATGATCAGTTTCTCGCCCGCCTTGTTCTCCACCGTCCAGCGCTGATCGTCACCCTCCTTGAGCGTGCAGGGCGGAGACATCCAGTTGAGGGGCTTGTAGGCGCGGTCGTCCGCATGGACGGAGACCGAGCCATCGGCCTTCACCAGGATGAGCCGGGGCGCGGAGGGAAGGTGTGCGGTGAGTCTGCCGGCGTAGTCGACGGAGCAGCGGGCGATGACGAGGCGCATGGTCGGTCACGCTACTGGACACCCCGCGCTCCGCGCGATTCGCCCCTGGATGGCCTCCTTCGCGGGTGGCGCGAGTATTCCCATTCGCATGAGGTGCGGACGGGTTGAGCCTTACCGTGAAAGGGGGGCGTCGCCGTCCGAGGTTGCGCGATTACACGGCGAGGTCCCGACACCCCCAAGAGACCCCGGTCTCCGGGCCGGGTCCGTGAGAGGAGAACTCATGTCGCTCGACGTCCCACCTGCGCTTCTGGAACAGGCAGAGCGTGGCGAGGTGGATGAGGCGGCGTTCGTCGACTGCGTCCGCACTTCTCTCCCGTACGCCTGGGAGATGGTCAGCTCACTGGTCGCGCAGTTGAAGGTGGACGGCGGGGAGTTCGCCGACAACCAGACGCCACCGCCGGACGAGCAGGCCCGAGGCCAGCTGTTGCGAGCGCTGGCGAGTGACGCGATCAGGGGCGCGCTGCAGCGTCACTTCGGCGTGCGGCTCGCGTTCCAGAACTGCCACCGGGTCGCGGTGTTCCCGCTCGACGCCTCGGTGGACGAGCGTCTGAGCCGGTTCACATCGGTCCGTGGCCAGCTTCTCAACCAGTCTCCGGAACTGCGGGACTGCTAGGCCCTCACTTCGTTGGTTGCGCGCCGTTGCGGCGTCGGAAGCCACTGCCGTCGCAACGGTCTTCGCTTCCCCCTAACCCCCGGCCCCCCGCAAGGGCTCACCCCGCCCCGCAAGGGCTCACTCACCCCGCATCCCCGCAGAGGTTCACCGGAGCAGTGGCAGCACCTCATCGCCGACCTGCTGGATGTTCCGTTCCGTGGCGTCCAGGTCACCGGTGCCCTCGACCAGCAGCGCGAACCGCTGGATGCCCGTACGTTCGGCCGAGGCCGCGAGCCGGTCGGCGCACAGTCGGGGTGGGCCTACGGGGTGCAGGCCGCACAGCAGTTCCGTATAGCCGACCGGGTCCCGCATGGGCCGTTGCCTGCCGTCCACGGTCGTATGTGCCCCCAGCCCCTCGCGCAGCCAGCCGGGCATCGCCTTGATCAGGCACTCCGTCGCCTCGCTCCGTGAATCGCCCACCTGCACGACCCCGGCGGACACGTGCCACGGCTCCGCCGCCTCGATCTCCTCGGGCCCGTGCCCCGCCGCACGGGCCTCACGGCGCCACAGGGCGACCATCCCGGCCTTGTCCTCGTCCCCGCAGTGCATCCCCAGCAGCATCGGCAGGCAGCGCGCAGCCGCGAGCCGCACGGTGCCGGGCGAGGTGCAGGCGACAACGACGCGCGGGGCGCCGTTCGTGGCCGTACCGGCGCGCGGTACCACGGGGACCTCACGGAAGGTGTAGCGCTCGCCTTCGGCGCCGACCCTCGGCTCCCGCAGCCAGCGCAGCAGCAGGTCGAGGGACTCGGGGAACCCCGTGTCGTATGCGGGGAGTCCGCCGCCGAACACCTCCAGGTCCACCCATGGCCCGCCCCTGCCGACCCCGAGCGTGAAACGTCCGCCGGAGACGTGGTGCAGCAGCGCGGTCTGCTCGCCAAGAGCGACCGGGTGCGCGTTCGGCAGCACGGTCACCGCTGTGCCGACGCCGATCCGCCGTGTACGCCCCAGCAGCAGCGCCGCGAGGGTCACGGCCGAGGGACAGACGCCGTACGGGACGAAGTGGTGCTCGGCCAGCCAGACGGCGTCGAGCCCGGCATCCTCCGCTGTCTCGGTCGCGCGCACCACACGGTGCAGCGCTTCCTCCTCCCCCTGGCCCGGGAACTGTGCCCCCAGGACAAAAGCTCCAACTCGCATTCCCCACCGCCCTTGTGGACCGCTCCCGCGACGGCCGGGCCGCGGGTGGAGCGCCCTGGCCGACCGGGGCCCCTGCCTAGCAATAACGGCTGACACGTGCCAAAGGCACGGCCCCGCGTGCCATTCGTCGGATGAACGCCAATCGGCCGTCGTCTGTGGACAGGCGCCGGTCACGGCGTCGCGCGTGCGTAGGGTGGTTGCGGCACGGTCCCCCGGCCTGCCGCCCCCGCCGTTCCCCCCGTCGACCCCGAGGTGCCCACGTGTCCCCGCGTCGTAACCGCTCCCGTGGCGGTGCTGCCAACTCCGGCAAGGCCGCCCGCTCCGTGTCTGCCACGCGGCGTGAGGGCGACGAGGGAGAGAGCAGAGAGCGGTACGGGCTGGAGCGAACGGAGACCTGGCGGGGGGAGGAGTGGGCCGTGCGGCAGATAAGCGGGGGCGCGGCCATGAAGCACTACCGCTGTCCAGGCTGTGACCAGGAAATTCCACCCGGGGTGCCGCATGTGGTCGCCTGGCCGCGTGAGGGCGATGTCGCGGAGCGGCGGCACTGGCACCGCGCGTGCTGGAACGCGCGGGACCGCCGGAGCGCGAGGCTCCAGCGGTCCCGGAATGCGCCGCGCTACTGACGGCGTCCTCGTGTCCCCGTACCAGGGACGGTACGGCGGCTAGACGTCCCGCTTGTTCAGCAGCGTGCAGGCCACGACGAGGGCCACGGCGGTGACGCCGGCCAGCCCGCCGAGCAGTGGCCACCCCGAGGCGCTGTCCTCCGGAAGCATGGGGGTGCCGAACAGGGCGCCGAGCCCGTTGAGGGGCGAGTACTCCATGAGCTTGTCGCGCACGGTCTCCAGCGCCTCGGCGCGCATGAACATCGCCAGCAGCAGCGGCAGGAGCACCACGCCCATCATCGTGGTGATGGCCCCGGCCGAGTGCCGCAGCAGCGCGCCGACAGCGAGGGACAGCAGCCCGAGGAGCGCCACGTACAGCCCGGCGCCGACGGTCGCGCCCAGCCACTCTCCGCTGTCCGCGACGATCCTGCCCCCTTCGACGGAGTCGGCCAGGGAGCTGTTCCTCACGTACGAGGGAATCTCCTGGTCGCTCAGCAGCGCCGAGTTGATCAACGCGGTGATGGTGCAGGCGACCGTGGTGGTCACGAAGGCCAGCACGAAGAAGACCAGCGACTTGGCCATCAGGACCCGCCCGCGCTGCGGGCAGGCGGTGAGGGTCGTACGGATCATGCCGGTGCCGTACTCGGAGGTGATCACCAGCACCCCGAGCGTGATCACACAGATCTGGCCGAGCATCAGGCCGAACAGCCCGCTGGACAGCAGTGGATTGCCCGTGTACTGGCCGCCGCTCATCGCGAGCGCCGACAGCAGGCCGATGCCGACGACGAGCGCGAACATGATGGCGATCGTCCAGACCGTCGAGCGGACCGAGCGGATCTTCGTCCACTCGGAGACGATCGCGTTGCCCAGGTGGGTGCGCCTGGGCGGGATGGGCGAGGTGTACGTCGCGCCGCCGCCCTGCCCGGACCAGCCGTGCTGCTGTGCCTGTTGCTGCGGCACCTGTTGAGCCTGCTGCGGCTGTGCCTGCTGCTGTGCGTGCCCTGTCTGCTGCGGCTGAGAGGGCCGGCCAGGCTGCTGGGGCGGGACCTGCCCCTGGTACTGCTGCTGCGTGCTCATCGGGCGTCCCCGCCTTCGGCTCGGGCGTACGGATTCGGCGCGTCCTGCGGGGGTGGGGGCGGTGGCGCCCACCCGCCCTGTTGCGCCGGCATCTGCTGGCCGGGCACCGGACCCCCGGGCATCGGCGGGCCCGGTACCGGGGCTCCGGGCATGTGTTGCCCCGGCATCGGGGTTCCCGGCAAGCCCCCTGGCATCTGCTGACCCGGCAACGGGCCGCCGGGCATCTGCTGCTGGAGGCCGGCGCGTTCGTCGACGGTGGAGCGGTAGTCGACGGAGCCCTGGGTCATGCGCATGTACGCCTCTTCCAGGGATGCCTGGTGCGGCGAGAGTTCCCACAGCCGGACGCCGGCGTGGTGCGCGAGGTCACTGATGTGCGGCAGCGGGAGCCCGGTGACGCGGAGCGCGCCGTCTCCCTCGGGCTGCGGTTGGCCGCCGGCCTCCTGGAGGACCGCGGTCAGCTTCTCCTGCTGTTCGGGCTCGCCTTCGGGCGTTCGTACGCGCGCGAAGCCGACGGAGTTGCGCGTGATGAACTCGTTCACGGACATGTCGGCCATCAGCTGGCCGCGCCCGATCACGATCAGATGGTCGGCGGTCTGCGCCATCTCGCTCATCAGGTGGCTGGAGACGAAGACCGTACGGCCCTCGCTCGCCAGCCGCTTCATGAGGTTGCGCACCCACAGGATGCCCTCGGGGTCGAGGCCGTTGACCGGCTCGTCGAAGAGGAGGACCTGCGGGTCACCGAGGAGCGCTGCGGCGATGCCGAGGCGCTGGCCCATGCCGAGCGAGAAGCCCTTGGACCGCTTCTTGCCGACCTCCTGGAGCCCTACGACCCCCAGCACCTCGTCGACCCTGCGGGTCGGGATGCCGGACAGCTGCGCGAGCGAGAGCAGGTGGTTGCGCGCGCTGCGTCCCCCGTGCACGGCCTTGGCGTCGAGAAGCGCGCCCACCTGCCGTGGCGCGTTGGGCAGTCCTTTGAAGGCGTGCCCGCCGACGGTGACCTGTCCGGATGTCGGGGTGTCGAGCCCCAGGATCATCCGCATCGTGGTCGATTTCCCGGAGCCGTTGGGCCCCAGGAATCCGGTGACGGCACCGGGCCGCACCTGGAAGGTCAGGTTGTACACGGCCGTCTTGGCGCCGTAGCGCTTCGTCAGGCCGTATGCCTCGATCATCCTTCGCCCCTGTACGCAGTTCGGGGCTTGCTCGCCCCCCGACACGGCCTAGGAGGACGTGAGAGGCGGCATTGGTTCCATGGGGCGCCTGTCCTCTCCAGGGGAGCGAGGGACGAAACGGGTGAGGGGGACGGTCTCAGGCGTCCCGCTTCTTGAGCACCACGTATCCCGCGAGGAGCGCGACGGCGGTCCAGGCGACCATGATGAGCAGCCCGCCCCACGGCCCGTACGGGCGGTCCAGCGAATCGGGCACCACCGACATGACCGTGCCGCCCGCCTGGTCCGGCAGGTACTGCGCGAACTTCTTCGTGGCGCTGACCGACCCCAGGATGTTGGCGACCAGGAAGAACCACGGCATCAGGATCGCGAAGGCCAGCAGCGGGCTGCGCATCACGAAGGTGAAGCCGAGCGAGAAGAGCATGATCAGCGTCATGTAGAGCCCGCCGCCGAGCACGGCGCGCAGCACGCCCGGTTCGCCGATGTTCGTCCCGTGGTCGCCGAGCAGTGCCTGGCCGAGGAAGAACGTGGCGAAGCTCGTGACCATCCCCACCACCAGCACCAGCAGCCCGGCCACCAGCACCTTGCACAGCAGGAACGTGCCACGCTGCGGCACGGCGGTCAGCGAACTGCGGATCATGCCGGTGCCGTACTCGGCCGACACCACCAGCACCCCGAAGGCGATCATCGCGAGCTGGCCGAGACTCATGCCGGCGAAGGCGGTGTACGTGGGATCGAACGTGAGCTGGGAGCGGGTGGACATGCGGGAGAACTCGGACTGGGTCAGCGTGCAGATCATCGCCCCGAGCCCCACGGTCACCACCACAGAGGCGACCAGCGTCCACAGTGTGGACCTGACGGAACGGACCTTTGTCCACTCGGATTTGAGTACGCGGGAGACGTGCGCCATGTCAGCGTCCCTTCCCCTTCTGCGGGTCGTCCCAGCCCTCGCCCCAACCGGTCCCCGGCGCGGGCCCAGCGCCTGGTGCGGGCCCCACCCCGGGCGTGTGCCCGGGGCCCGCGGGCCCTTCGCCCGGCGGTACGTTCGCGCCGGGCACGGGTGAGGCCGGCGCGGCGCCGTTCTCCGCGTGCGCGTGGTACTCGACGGTCTCGGCCGTCAGCCGCATGAAAGCCTCCTCCAGCGAGGCCCGCTGGGTGCTCAGCTCGTGCAGCACCAGGCCCTCCCTGGCCGCGAGTTCGCCGATCCGCGCCGCGGCCTGCCCGTTCTCGACCGTCTCGATCTCCAGCGCCCCGTCTTCGCCCTGCACCGGTTGGTACCCCTCGGCGAGGAACACCTCCCGCATCCGCTCGGCCTCGGGAGACCGCACGCGTACATACGTGCGCGAGTTCTCGCGGATGAACTGTGCCATCGAGGTGTCGGCCATCAGCTTGCCCTGGCCGATGACGACCAGGTGCTCGGCGGTGAGGGCCATCTCGCTCATCAGATGGCTGGAGACGAAGATCGTCCTGCCCTCGCGCGCCAGATGCAGCATGAGGGTGCGGATCCAGTGGATGCCCTCGGGGTCGAGCCCGTTGACCGGCTCGTCGAACATCAGGACCTGCGGGTCGCCGAGCAGCGCGCCCGCGATGCCCAGGCGCTGCCCCATCCCCAGCGAGAACCCCTTGGGGCGCTTGCGCGCGACAGCCGAGAGACCCACCATCTCCAGCACCTCGTCGACCCTGCGGTCGGGGATGCCGTTGGACTGGGCCAGACACAGCAGATGGTTGTACGCGGAGCGCCCGCCGTGCACGCTCTTGGCCTCCAGCAGCGCCCCGATGTGGTTCAGCGGCTCCTGGAGGTGGTCGTAGTGCTTGCCGTCGATACGTACGTCGCCGGCCGTGGGCGAGTCGAGGCCCAGCAGCATCCGCATCGTCGTGGACTTGCCCGCGCCGTTCGGACCGAGGAAGCCGGTCACGACGCCAGGGCGCACCGTGAAGGTGAGATCGTCGACGGCGAGCTTCTCGCCGTAACGCTTCGTGAGGCCCCGCAGCTCGATCATGAGTCCGAAGCTAGGCGGGCCCGGGGTGCTCCGCGATACGGGTTGGGCCGACCGGGTGGACCACCGCCGGTGTCCTCGCGGGTCCGGCCCGTTGCCCTCGCGGGGCCTGTCCCTCCTACGGGCCCCGGAACCCACACAGGCCCGGCACCCTCACCGGGTGCCGGGCCCTCGGCGAAATCTCCGGCCCTTCAGCGCGTCTGCTGAGCGGGCACCCCGCGGCTGAGAGAAGAGGACTCCTCCGTGCCGGCCTCCTCGCCACCAGGCTGTCCGGCGGCGGCGACGGCCGCACCGGTGAGCGTGGCCAGCATCTCGCGCACGTTCGTCAGCTGCGCGTTGATGCTGTCGCGGCGGTTGGTGAGCGCGGCCAGTTCGCGCTCGGACTCGCTGCGCACGCGGTCGGCCTTCGCGTTCGCGTCCGCGACGATGTCCTCGGCCTGACGCTGCGCGGTCTCGACGGTCTGACGCGCGCGGCGCTCCGCGTCCGTACGCAGCTTCTCGGCCTCAAGGCGCAGCTGCTCGGCACGGTGCTCGATCTCGGCGAGGCGCTTCTCCGCCTTGGCCTGACGGGAGGCCAGGTCGCGCTCGGACTGCTCGCGGCGCTTGGCGAGGTTGGTCTCGAAATCGGCGGCGGCCTGCGCGGCCTTGGCGCGGGTGTCCTCGAAGAGGGAGTCGGCCTCCTCCCGCTTGGACTGGGCGTCCTTCTGCGCTTCGTTCCGCAGCGTGGTGGCCTCGCCCTGGGCCTTCTCGACGATCCGGGTGCCCTCGTCCTCGGCCTTCGCCTTGCGCTCGACGGCGAACGCCTCGGCGTCGTTGCGCACTTGCTGCGCGGCGCCCTCGGCCAGCTCACGGTGCTGCTCGGCGGCCCTGCGGGCCTCCTCACGCAGGTCCTTGGCCTCTTCTTCGGCGAGGCGGAGGATCTTCTCAACGCGCGCACCGAGACCGGCATACGACGGCTCCGCGTCGTTGACCTGGGCCTGGGCATTCTGGGTTTCGAGGTGGAGTTCCTCGATGCGCTTTTCCAGAGAGGTGATACGGGCAAGGGCGCTGTCACGGTCGGCGACGAGCTTCGTGATGCGGTCGTCCACCTGCCCGCGGTCGTAGCCACGCCGCACGAGCTCGAAGCCGAAGGGGGAGGAAGTGTCGCTCATGGGGTTCCTGTCGATTCAGACGGGTTATCAGACGGGGAGTGATAGAGGGAATCCTAGGGGCCAAAGCGGCGTGTCATCGAGCTTATGCCCGTTTGATCTGGAGAACGTGCCCTCGTTCGGGTGGCTAACTCCCCGTACTCTTGCCACTCGAACGAGTTGTACCAGCGCCAACGCCCGCTGTCACACTGCCGTTTGCGCTCTGCTCATTACGTGCGTCGCGCTCGCCGCCGCTCTTCTTGCCGCCGGAACCTGAGCCGCGGCCCGAGCCGCCGCCGGAACCGGAACCCGAACCGGAATCCCCTGCCGGTGCGGGAGTCTCGAACGATTCCAGTGCCTCCAGTACGTCCTGGACACGGGAGATCTCGGCGTTGATGTCCTCCTGGCGCCTGACGAGAAGGTCGAGTTCGCGCTGCCCGGCCTCCACCGTGCTCCGGGCCTCGTCGTTCGCCTCCTCGCGCAACTGCTCGCCCTCGCGCAGCATCTCCGCCTTCTTCTGCTCCGCCTCCTTGAGCAGGCCCTCCGCCTTCTTCACCGCGGCGATCCGTACCTTGCCCGCCTCCGAGTTGGCGTCGGAGCGCAACTGCTCGGCCTTCGCCTGTGCTTCGGCCAGCTGCTCCTCGGCCGCCTTCACCAGCTTGTCGCAGCGCTCGCCGGCCGACTGCATCGCCTCGGCCGCTTCCCTGCGCGCCCGCTCGTGCAGCTCCTCGACCTCCGACTCGACACGGGTGCGCAGCTCTTCGGTGCGCTCCCGGATCGCGCCCGAGTCGGCACGCGCCTCCTCCAGCATCGTGTCCGAGTCCGAACGGGCCTTCTCGACCAGCTCCCTGCCCTCGGCACGCGCCTCGGCGACCAGCCGCTCGGACTCCGTACGCGCGGCGCCGACCATCGTGTCGGCCTGCTCCTCGGCCGCTGCCTGGGTACGCAGGGCCTCCTCCTGTGCCTTCGCCATGAGTTGGTCGGCCTGCTCGGCGGCCTCGCTGCGCTTCTTCGCGGCTTCCTCGCGTGCCTCGTCCCGCATCCGCTCGGCGTCGGCGCGTGCCTGCTCGGCCTCGGCCAGTGCCTCCGAAACGGTGTGCTCGGCCAGGGACTTGGCCGCGTCGGTCTCCTCCTGCGCCTCCCTGCGCAGCGTCGCCGCGGCGTGCTCGGCCGCCGAACGCAGCCCCGCGATCTCCGACTCGGCCTCTTCGTGCAGCCCGGCGACCGAGTCGCGCACCTGCTGGGCCTTCTCCTCGGCGGACGCGACCAGTTCGGCCGCGCGCCGCTCGGCCTCGCCGGTGAGCCGCTCGGACTCGGCCTGCGCCTCCTCGACCCGCTTGCGTGCGGAGGCCAGCAGCTCCTCGCTCTGTTCGCGCGCCTGTGTCCGCTCCTGATGTGCTTCCTCGCGCGCCGAGGCCAGCAGCTCCTCGGCCTCGCGCCGGCGCCTGGCCGCCTCTTCCTGTGCGGCGCTGAGCGCCTCCGCCGCCTCGGCGCCCGTACGCTCCGCCGCCGCGTCCGCCTCGGCGCGCACCCGGTCGGCCGTCGCCTGGGCCTCCTCGCGCAGCCGCTCCGCCTCCGCGGTCGCCTCGCTGCGCAGCTGCACGGCGACGGACTCGCCCTCGGCGCGCGCCTGTGAGGCGTCCGAAGCCGCCTCCGTGCGCAGCCGCTCGGTCTCTTCCTCTGCCTGCTCGCGCAGTGAACGGACGCGCTCGGCCGCCTCGTTGCGCAGCCGCTCGGTCTCCGCCCTGGCCTCTTCCCGCAGCCGTTCGGCCTCGGTGCGTGCCTCGGCGAGCCTGGTCTCGGCGTCCGCGAGCTTCGCGTCGGCCTCCTCGCGCAGCCGCTTCAGCTCCGTCTCGGCCTCGGCCCTGCGCTCCTCGGCCGCCTGCTCGGCCTCCTCGCGGACGCGCTGCCCTGCCTCGTCGGCCTCGGCGCGGGTCTGCTCGGCCTGCCCCTCGGCCTGTGTGCGCAGCTCCTCGGCCTCGCTCGTGGCCCGCTCCAGCGCCTCCTCGGCCTGCTTGCGCAGGGTCGTGGCGCGCTCGATGGCCTCCGTGCGTACCCGCTCGCTCTCGGCGGTTGCCCCGGTGCGGGTCTCCTCGGCGTCGGACTTGGCCTTGGTCAGCAGCTCCTCGGCCCTGCTCGCGGCCTCCTCGATCTGCTGGACGGCCTCGCGGCGTGCCTCGCCGCGGATCTTCTCGCCCTCATCGACCGCCTCGGCGCGCAGCTGCTCGGCCTCGCCGCGCAGCCGGCGTGCCTCCTCCTGCAGCTCGACGGTCTTGGCGCGGTACTCCTTGGTGTCGTCCTTGGCCGCGCCCTTGAGCTGCTCCGCGGTGTCGTGGGCCTCGGCACGCAGCCGGTCGGCCTCCTCCTCGGCCTGCTTGCGCAGCCGCTCGGCCTCCTCGGCCGCCGCCTTGGTGGTGGCCTGGGCCTCCTCGGACGCCTTGTTCAGCACGTCCTCCGCGGTACGGGCCGCCTCGGCGAGCTGGTTGGCCGACTCCTCGGCCGTGGTGGACCTGGCCTCCTCGCGTGCCTCGGCGATCAGCCGCTCGGCCTCGGCGCGCGCGTCCTCGCGCAGCTGCTCGGCCTCCGCCCTGAGCGCCTCGGACTCCTTGGTGGCCGCGCCCACGAGCCGTGCCACCTCGGCCTTGGCCGTACGGGTGCGCTGCTCGTTCTCCGACTCGCAGTCCGCCAGCCGCTTGGCGGCCTCCTCCTCGGCCTCCTCCAGCTTCTGCCCCGCCTCGCTACGGGCCTCGCGCAGCGCGGTGTCCGCCTCGCGCATCCGCTCTTCGGCCCTGCGCACCAGCTCGGCGGCCTCGCGCCTGCTGGTCTCGGACTCGTTGACCGTCGAGGTACGCAGCTGCTCGGCGTGGTCCGTGGCCTCCTGGGCCTGGGTCGAGGCGGCGTTCAGCAGCCGTTCGGCGTCGGCGCGCGCCCTGCGCAGGATCGACTCGGCCTCGGTGCGCGCGTTCTCCGCCTCGCTGCTGAGCCGCTGCCTGGACTCCTCGGCCAGCCGCTGGGCCTCGGCACGTGCCTGCGCGAGCGACTGCTCGGTCTCGGCCCGCGTCTCCTCCATGAGGCGGCGTGCCTGCTGCTCGGTGCGGGCACGGAGCTGCTCGGCCCACGCGACGTTCTCGTTGACGTGGTTCTCGACCGTGGCGCGGCGCTCGGACAGCTCGTGGTCGAGCTGCTGGCGGCGGCGTACGGCCTCGGTGTGCAGCTCGGACTCCAGCCGGCTCTGCTGCTCGGCCTGCTCCTGGAGGAGCCGCTGGGTCTGCGCACGTGCGTCGCGCAGCTCGCGCTCCGCGTCGGCGCGCATCTGGTCGGCCTGGATCTGCGCGTTGCGCAGCAACTGCTCGGCCTGGTGGGAGAGATTGTCGTACCCGGCCGGGCGCGTGGCGAGAGCGCGGCGTGCCTCATGCAGCTTGGCGCGCAGCACTTCGACCTGATAGCCGAGGTCGTCGGCGTGCTGGACGGCCTTCTCCCGCTCCTTCTTGAGCCGATCCATCTCGGCCTCGAATTGCGAGAGGTGATCGTCAGCCTCGTAGCGGTCGTAGCCCCGCACTGCGCGGTCCCATCCGTCCCCTGGTCGTCGTGGAGGTGATCCGAACCCTCTCCGCGGACTTGGTAGAAATGCCGTCTCCCCGGAAATGGTGTCAGATCATCGGCGGAACGTGGGCCCAGCCCCCAGCCCGGAACTCCCGTCACTTCCTCTTCGATGGAAGGGAGCCCGCCCCGGCCGAAGGGCCACTCTACCGGGCGCGGAAGCGGACGTCAGTGGTCCATTGGTGAGGAAGGGGCATCAGAGGCGGCTGGTTCGGTGAGAACGCCGTGCGAGCGCTCCATCGGCGGGGACCGCGGCGCTGCGGAACGCCGCTCCCGGCACCCGCCCCGGCCCGATCTGCGCGGTCAGTTCTGTTCGTTGCCGGGAGTGGCGGAGGTGACCAACTCCGTGAGCACGCCGTGACAGTCCTTCGGGTGCAAGAAGGTGATCCGCGAATCCATCGTGCCGTGGCGGGGCTCGTCGTAGAGGACGCGGACGCCCTTGTCGCGGATGGCTGCGGAGTCGCCGTCCACATCGGCGGTGCCGAAGGCGATGTGGTGAACGCCCTCGCCGTTCTTTTCCAGCCACTTTCCGACGGCGCAGTCCTCCCGGATGGGCTCCAGGAGCTGGATGTAGGACGCGCCGCCGTCGTCCGTGCCGTTGATCCGCAGCATGGCCTCGCGGACGCCCTGTTCCTGGTTGACCTCGGTGTGGAACACCTGGAAGCCATAGGTGCGCGAGTAGAAATCGACGGTGGCCTCCAGGTCACGGCAGGCGATCCCGATGTGGTCGATACGCGTCAGCATGGGGACCAGTGCAGCGCTTGGGGCCCGGTTACGCAACGTGCGCACGGTCACACTCACCGACGGGTGACCTGAGCTGGTACCGCTCAGTATCTTGATGGATAACCCTCGTTAACTTCCCCGCCGGAAGGGGCTTTCTTCTCGTGACTGGCATGACTGGCACATCCAGCAGCACCACCTCCGTGATCGTCGCCGGAGCCCGCACGCCCATGGGACGGCTGCTCGGCTCCCTGAAGTCCTTTTCCGGGGCGGACTTGGGCGGCTTCGCCATCAAGGCCGCGCTCGACCGTGCCGGGATCGCCGGTGACCAGGTCGAGTACGTGATCATGGGCCAGGTTCTCCAGGGCGGAGCGGGCCAGATCCCGGCCCGCCAGGCCGCCGTGAAGGCGGGCATCCCCATGAACGTCCCCGCGCTGACCGTCAACAAGGTATGTCTCTCGGGGCTGGACGCCATCGCGCTGGCCGATCAGCTCGTGCGCGCCGGTGAGTTCGACATCATCGTCGCGGGCGGTCAGGAGTCCATGACCAACGCGCCCCATGTGCTGCCCAAGTCCCGTGAGGGCTACAAGTACGGCGCCGTCGAGATGCTCGACTCCATGGCGCACGACGGCCTCACCGACCCGTTCGAGGGCATCCCCATGGGCGCCTCGACGGAGAAGCACAACACGCGGCTGGGTATCGGCCGCGCCGAACAGGACGAGATCGCGGCGGCCTCGCACCAGCGCGCCGCCGCCGCGCAGCGCAACGGCGTCTACGAGGCGGAGATCACGCCCGTCGAGGTCCAGCAGCGCAAGGGTGACCCGGTGCTCGTCTCGCAGGACGAGGGCATCCGCGGCGACACGACGGCCGAGTCGCTCGGCAAGCTGCGCCCCGCCTTCGCCAAGGACGGGACGATCACGGCCGGTTCGGCCTCACAGATCTCCGACGGTGCGGCGGCCGTCGTCGTGATGAGCAAGGCACGCGCCGAGGAACTGGGGCTGGAGTGGCTCGCGGAGATCGGCGCGCACGGGAACGTGGCGGGCCCTGACAACTCCCTCCAGTCGCAGCCGTCCAACGCCATTCAGCACGCCCTCAAGAAGGAGGGCCGCGCCGTGGGCGACCTCGATCTGATCGAGATCAACGAGGCGTTCGCCGCCGTCGCGCACCAGTCAATGAAGGATCTCGGCGTCGGCCCCGAAAAGGTGAATGTCAACGGGGGAGCCATCGCGCTGGGGCATCCCATTGGTATGTCGGGCGCCCGGCTCGTCCTCCACCTCGCGCTGGAGCTGAAGCGGCGCGGCGGCGGCCTCGGTGCCGCCGCGCTGTGCGGCGGTGGCGGCCAGGGCGACGCCCTGATCGTCCGCGTCCCGTAGGACCGCTGAACACCCGCACCGCTGCCCGCTCGCCTTCCCCGGCTACCGGCCGGAAGCTGGAGAAGGGGGCGGGCCGGGGCGGGGAACCGTACGAGCCTCACTCACCTAGGACAGGAGCCCGGGAACGATGGTGGACGTCGCAGACCTCGTGGCGCAGGCGCGAGCCGGGAAGCCGCGGGCCGTGGCGCGGCTGATCTCGCTCGTGGAAGGGGCCTCGCCCCAGTTGCGCGAGGTCATGGCCGCGCTCGCACCCCGCTGCGGCAACGCATACGTCGTCGGGCTGACGGGATCACCCGGCGTCGGCAAGTCCACGTCGACATCGGCGCTGGTGAGCGGCTTCCGCGAGCGGGGCAAGCGGGTCGGGATCCTCGCCGTCGACCCCTCCTCGCCGTTCTCGGGCGGAGCGCTGCTCGGCGACCGGGTCCGTATGGGTGAGCATGCGTCCGATCCGGGGGTCTACATCCGTTCCATGGCCACCAGGGGCCATCTGGGTGGCCTGGCGTGGGCGGCGCCGCAGGCGATCCGGGTGCTGGACGCCGCCGGCTGCGACGTGGTCCTGGTGGAGACGGTCGGCGTGGGCCAGTCCGAGGTGGAGATCGCCGCACAGGCGGACACCAGCGTGGTGCTGCTCGCGCCGGGTATGGGCGACGGGATCCAGGCGGCGAAGGCCGGGATCCTGGAGATCGGCGATGTCTACGTCGTCAACAAGGCCGACAGGGACGGCGCCGACGCGACCGTGAGGGAGCTGAACCACATGCTCGGCCTCGGAGAGGCCCGTAAGCCGGGTGACTGGCGGCCTCCCGTGGTCAAGACGGTCGCCGCGCGTGGCGAGGGCGTGGACGAGGTGCTCGCCGCGCTGGAGAAGCACCGCGGCTGGATGGAGGAGAACGGCGTCCTCGCGGAACGGCGCGCTGCCCGTGCCGCACACGAGATCGAGACGATCGCGGTGACCGCGCTGCGGGAGCGGATGGGGGAGCTGCGGGGAGACAAGCGCATCGGGGCGCTCGCCGAGCGGGTCGTCAGCGGCTCCCTGGACCCGTACGCGGCGGCCGACGAACTGGTCGAGGGCGTCACCGAAGGGTGACGCCCTCGACAGGGGCCCGCGTTCACGGGGAGCTGCGGGGGCCGGTGCTCAGGCCCGCCGACCGACTGCCCGGTCAGTCGTCGTAGATGTCGTCCCCGTCGTCTCCGTCGTCGTCTCCGTCGTTGTCGGCCGGCTCCGACTGGTGCTTCAGCACCTTGCCCGAGGTGGCGTCGATGTCCACCTCGTGCTCTGTGCCGTTCTTGCCGACGGTGTCGACCTCCCACCGGGAGCCGTTGCTCTCCAGGTCGATCGAGGTGACGGAGCCGTTCGTGGTGGAAGCGGCCTTCTTGGCGGCGGCCACCGCGTCGATCTTCGGGGTGCGGGGCACGCCGCTGTCGTCGTCGTGGTCGACGCGGTTCTGCACGACCTTGCCGCTGGCCGCGTCGATCCCGACCTTGTGCCAGGTGCGGTCCTTGCCGAGGACGTCGGCCTCCCAGACGAGCTTGTTGTTGTCCGTGTCCAGCTCCAGCTCCGTCAGGGTGCCGGGCGTGGCCTTCAGGATGGCCTCGGACGCCTGGCTCACGGACAGGTCGGCGTTCCCGGTGTCCTCGTCGCGGTCGGCGGCGTTGTCGCGGGCCGTGCCGTCGTCATCGTCGTCGTGCGCTTCGCTGTCGTGGGTGCCGTCGGGGCCGTCGGGGTCGTCGGCGTCGGAGTGGGCGTCGTCGTCGGCGAGGCGTACGTCCGACGAGGTCGGCAGTGCCTTCGCGTCCTGGTCACCGCCGCTCCCCGACGTGACGCCTGCGGCTGTGGCCGCGCCTCCTCCGACCAGCACGGCGGCGGTCGTTACGGCGATGATGACCTTGCGCTTCATGAGTCCTGTTCCCCTCGGGTCGTGGTCTCTGCTCTTGATGACTCCACGGTCGCGCACCGTTGCTGAACGTAAGCTGAAGCTACCTGAAGCCTTCTTCAGCCGCGATTTGGGAGGGTGGGCACATGCGCCTGCTGATCGTGGAGGACGAGCGTCGACTGGCCCAGTCGCTCGCCGGAGGACTGATGGCCGAGGGTTTCGCCGTCGATGTCGTGCACGACGGGAGCGAGGGGCTCCACCGGGCGACCGAGAACGAGTACGACTTGATCATTCTCGACATCATGCTGCCCGGGATGAACGGCTACCGCGTCTGTGCGGCGCTGCGCGCAGCGGGCGACGAGACGCCGGTACTGATGCTGACCGCCAAGGACGGAGAGTACGACGAGGCCGAGGGCCTGGACACGGGCGCCGACGACTATCTGACCAAGCCGTTCTCCTACGTCGTACTCCTCGCACGCGTACGGGCGTTGCTGCGCCGCCGCACGCGCGGAGCCAAGACGGCGCTGCGGATGGGCGAGCTGACCGTCGAGCCGGCCACGCAGCGCGTCACCGTGTGCGAACGCGAAGTGGAGCTGACGGCGAAGGAGTTCGCCGTACTGGAGTACCTGGCGGTGCGCGGGGGCGAGGTCGTCTCCAAGTCCGAGATCCTCGAACACGTCTGGGACTTCGCCTATGAGGGCGACGTCAACATCGTCGAGGTCTACGTCAGCGCGCTGCGCCGCAAGCTCGGCGCCGGCTGGATCGCCACCGTACGCGGCGCCGGCTACAGGCTGACCGACGCCGGGGCCGGAGCCGGTACGGGGAGCGGTGCGCGGCCTGGAGCGGGGCCCGGAGCCGGCAACGGTGGCAACCGTGCGTAAGGGTTCCGTACGCGCCCGTGCCGCCATCGGCGCGACCCTCGTCGTGGCGCTCGCGCTGGTCGCCGCCGGTTTCCTCGTCATCTCAGCCCTGCGCTCCGGCCTCGCCGGCACGGCACGCCTCAACGCCGAGACCTCGGCGCGCGAGATCGCCGCGCAGGTCACGGACGCGCCCGACGGCAAGGTGCGCGACGTCGACGGGCTGGACGGGGACGACCCCGCACAGGTCGTGAACGCGTACGGGCGCGTACTGGGGGCCAGCGACCCCCTCGAAGGCCGGGGCCCCGTCGCCGACTTCGCACGCCCCGACAAACCGGAAGAGGGGAGCGAGGACGACGGAGCCGACGGAGCCGACGACAAGGGCGACGAGCCTCCCGGAAAGGGCAAGGGGGACCAAGGAGACAAGGCCGAGGAGAAGGCGGACAAGGCGGAGGACGCGGCCGACGACAAGGCCGACGACAAGGAGGACAGGGAAGACCAGGGGGACGAGCCGGCCGAGGTGGACCGCGACAGCGACGACAAGACCCTCACCTTCCCCGTCGACGACGACGGCGAAGTCACCTATGACAAGGGCGACATCGCCGGCTCCCAGGACTTCAGCGTCGTCGCCGTACAGACCCTGACCCGTGACGGCACCCCGGTCACCGTCTACTCCGGTGGCTCGCTCAACGCGCAGGAAGAGGCCGTCTCCACGGTCACCCGCTCCATGCTGCTCGGGCTGCCCGTCATGCTGCTCGTCGTCGCCGGGGTCACCTGGCTGGTCACACGGCGCGCGCTGCGCCCCGTCGAGGGCATCCGCCAGGAGATGAGCGCGATCACCGCCAGCACCGACCTGTCCCGCCGCGTGCCCGAACCCGACTCCCGCGACGAGGTCGCACGGCTCGCGCGTACGACGAACGAGACGCTCGCCGCGCTCGAAGGCTCCGTCGAGCGCCAGCGCCGCTTCGTCGCGGACGCCTCCCACGAACTGCGCAGCCCCATCGCCTCCCTGCGCACCCAGCTGGAGGTGGCCGCCGCGCACCCCGAACTCCTCGATGTGGACGGCGCCGTGGAGGACACGGTGCGCCTCCAGGCCCTCGCCGCAGACCTGCTGCTGCTCGCGCGGCTCGACGCGGGCGAGAAACCGCCGGACGCGCGCGTGTCCCTGGCCGCGCTCGTCGGGGAACAGCTGGGGCAGCGGGTCGGCGACCCGCGCCCCGTACAGCTGGAAGGCCCGCTCGCCGACGGCGAGGTGCGGGGCTCCCAGGGGCAGTTGGCACGGGTACTCGGAAACCTGCTCGACAACGCGCAGCGGCACGCGGACAGCCGCGTCGCGGTGAGTGTGGAGCGGGAGGACGGGTGGATGGCGCTCTCCGTCTCCGACGACGGCGAGGGAGTGCCTGCGGAGGAGCGGGAGCGGATCTTCGAGCGGTTCGTCCGGCTGGACGGCGCGCGTACGAGGGACGAGGGCGGGGCAGGACTCGGCCTCGCCATCGCACGGGACGTCGCCGTCCGTCACGGGGGTTCGCTCGCCGTACAGACCGCCGGGGGAGGCGGGGCACGGTTCGTCCTGCGGCTGCCCGCGGCCTGAAGGGTACGGGGCTCCGAAGGGACGGGGCTCTTCAGAAAGCGCCGGGGCTCAGAAGCGGCCTCGTTCGCTGCGGAGTTTCTCCGCGACCGGGTGGAGCATCGCGTCCAGCCGCGTCAGTTCCTCCGGGCCCATCTGGTCGATGAAGTGGCGGCGCACCGAGGCGACATGGTGGGGTGCGACCTCGCGCATGGTGTTCCAGCCGTGATCGGTGAGTACGGCGAAGAGGCCGCGCTTGTCCGACTCGCAGTTCTCGCGGTGCACCAGCGCGGCCTTCTCCATGCGCGTGATCTGGTGGGACAGGCGGCTCTTGGACTGGAGCGTGGCAGCGGCCAGGTCGCTCATCCGCATCCGGCGGTCCTCCGACTCCGAGAGGTTCACGAGGATCTCGTAGTCGTTGAGGGTCAGGCCGAAGGGCTGGAGGTCACGCTCCAACTGGTACATGAGCAGGCGGCTGACCTCCAGGTGGGTCCGCCATGCGCGCTGCTCGTCCTCGGTGAGCCAACGGGTGCCGTTGTCGGTGTCCATAGGGTGAGACTCTACCTAGCGTCGTACACACGTGCTTACGCGGTGTGGCGTAAAGGTGTCGGAGCGTCGTCAGAGTCCGAACCGCCGTTGCAGCCCCCCGAGCTGACCGGGAAGCTGCGGCGTCTGCTGCCCGCCCTGCCCGCTCTGCCCTCCGTGGCCTCCATGGCCTCCGCCGCCGGGCACGCCTGCCTGGTCGGGGACGGCGCCCGCGTTCCTGTCGGCCATCAGCATCTCGGTCGACTGGATCAGCACGGTCCCCGCACCGACGAACTCGAACTGGTGCTCCTCGCCGGAGGCACCACCGAGCCCTGTCATCGCGCGGATGCCGCCCATGACGCCCTTGAGGTACTGGTGGTCGTAGTGGTGACAGGGCGAGGGGCAGTCGGCCCAGCCGACGAGCGCCTGCGGGTCGACCCGTACCGGGGGCTCGACGAAGTGGACCTCGCCGTTGGAGGCGGCCACGAACTTGCCCGTACCGATGAGGGTCAGAAAGCCCGGGATGATCGACTGCTTGAGGGAGAGCGAGGGCTCGTAGGCGAGCAGATTGCCCGAGCGGACGGTGAGATTGCCGTCGTCCAGGTCGTAGGAGTTGACGTCGAAGGCGCGGTCGGCGAGCAGCAGCTTCCCGTGGCCCTCGGCGACGACCCAGTCGGCCGCGTGCAGTGGTGAGTGGAAGCTGGAGGCGACCAGCCGGTCGAGGGGGCCATGGCCTATGCCGTGGAAGTCGATCTGCCCGTAGTAGGCGATCATCTTCCCCTTCTGCAGGAACCACTGCCCGTTCAGATCGACGCTGAAGGCGTACGGGTTGACGTTGTCGTTCGCCGGCAGCGTCGTGAAGTCGAAGACCTGTGGCGCGTCCGTCGTCATAGCTTCTCCTCACTGGCCTGCACGAACACAGCCCCGTTTCCCGTCAGTTCGAGCTGGAACCCCTCGCCCGAGCCCCGGCCGACCATGTCCCGCCAGCCGAGGGCGGTCGACAGCTTGTTGCGTACGTCCCCGAAGTGCGCGACGTACGCCTGCGGGTCGACGTGGACCGGGCGGTCGGGCGTGATGGGGAGCTGGACGATGCCGCCGTGCGCCATGACGGCGGCGGCGCCCTTGCCCGTGAGGGTCGTGGTGAACAGGCCCTGCCCCGAGATCTGGCCGCGCACCATGCCCATGACCCCGCCGTCCTTGCCGAGGAAGAGCGTGCCCTGTTGCAGGCTGCCGTCGAAGGCGAGCAGCCGGTCGGCCTCGACGCAGAGCGTGTCACCGTCGAGGTTGATCACCTCGACGTGGTGGCCTCCGTGCCCGAACATCACCGTGCCCTGGCCCTCGACGGTCATCAGCGGCGTCGACTCGTTGGCCACCCGGCGGCCGATCATGGACATCACGCCGCCCTGTCCGCCCTGGATGTTCGGCGTGAAGCGGACGTCGCCCTTGTACGCCACCATGGCGCCGCGCTGGCTGAACATCCGCTGCCCGGGCACCACCTGGGCCTCGACCAGCTTCGCCGAGATCTCCGTGAACGGCATCACAGCTCACCCCCCACCGTGTTGCGCTCGCTGGGCTGCACGTACACCAGGCCGTCTCCCTCGAAGCGGATCTGGAACGCCTCGCCGGAGCCCTCGCCCATGAATGTCCGGAAGTTGACCCCGGACTGGAAGCTCTGCCGCAGGTTGCCCTGGTGTGCGACGTAGGCGCCCGGGTCCACCTGGAGGGGAGCGCCCTGCGAGACGCGCAGCAGCACGGCGGGTCCTGCGGACATGAGCGCCGCCTCGCCCGTGCCCTCGACCGCGGTGGTGAACAGCCCGTTGCCCTGCGTGGCGCCACGCAGCCCCGTGAAGGAAGTGCCGGTGTGCAGACCGGCGTCCGTGCACAGGAGGTTGCTCGCCTCCACGTGCAGCTTCTCGCCGTTGAGCCGTACGAGGCTGATGTCGCTGGCGCGGTCGGCGAAGAAGCAGGTGCCCTGCCCCTTCACCTCCATCACCGTCATCTGTTCGCCGGTGAGGCGGCGCGTGACCATGCCGCGTATGCCCTCGCCGCCCCCTGTCATCTTTTTGAACGCCATCTGGCCGTCGTAGGCGACCATCGAGCCGTTCTTCGCCTTGACCGTGTCGCCTCCACCGCTGAGCGTGACGGCGAGCACCTTCGTGCCATGAAGTCGGAACTGAGCCACCCGAAGAACCTACCCTGCGGGTCATGATCGACTGGAGGGCTGCCACAATGGCACCGCTTGTGCTTCCCTTCACAAACGATCTGAGGACAACGCCGTGGCCATCCTGGAAACCCCGAGCGGCCTGCCGCCCAAGTCGGTCTCCGCGCTCCGCCGTCTCCGTCTCACCTCCATGCCCGAAGCGGTCTCCTTCATCCTGCTTCTCGTGTGCTCCGTGCTGAAGCGGACCTCCGACTTCAACGCCGTGCCGGTGATGGGCGCCATCCACGGCATCCTCTTCGTCCTTTACGTCCTGTTCTGGGCGGACGCCTGGAACCGCATCAAGTGGCCCTTCCCGCGCGCCGCCCTCTACTTCGTCCTGTCGGTCCTGCCGACCGGCGGGTTCTTCGCGGACAAGATGCTGCGCAAGGAAGAGGAGGCGGGCGTCATCGCCGCGCGTGCGCGCAAGGAGCAGGGCGGCCGGAAGGGAGTGGCCGCGTCATGATCGTTGCCTTCTCCGTCACGCCGCTGGGCGTCGGCGAGGACGTGGGGGAGTACGTGGCCGACGCCGTACGCGTGGTCCGCGAATCCGGCCTCCCGCACCGCACCGACGCGATGTTCACCTCGCTGGAGGGCGACTGGGACGCCTGCATGGACGTCGTACGCCGCGCCGTCGCGGCCGTCGAGGCACGCGCACCTCGCGTCTCCCTCGTACTCAAGGCCGACATCAGGCCCGGCGTCACCGACGGCCTGACCGCGAAGGTCGACACCGTGGACCGCTACCTCGCCGACGAACGCCATCTTGGCGAGGGCTGAAGCGGTTGGGCCTCAACGGGGTTGAGGCCCGTGCCGCATGGGGTTGAGGGGCGCGCTCAATGGGGTTGGGGGCCGCATTCAACGGGGTTGAGGGTCGCGCTCAATGTGGTTGAGGGCCGCGCCCAACGGGGTTGAGGCTCGTGCTCATTGAGGTGGAGGTCGCGCTCAATGGGGTTGAGGGCCGTGCGCAACGGGGTCGGGGCCCGTGCTCAGCGAGGCGCGAGGCCCTCGCCGTGCTCCTGGGGTCCGCCGCCCGCCAGTAACGCGCGGCCCAACGCCGTGCGCACGTACAGCACTTGGTGGCGTACCCGGTACGAGTCCAGCAGCCCCGCACCGCGCAGCGCCGTCAGGTGTGCCGAGACCGACGAGGGTGCCAGGCCCAGCCGGTCGGCCAGCGCTGAGGTCGTGGCGGGCTCGTCCAGCGCGGCCAGCACGGCGGCACGGTTCGCGCCCATCAGCCGTACGAGTGCGCCGGACGCGCGCTCGCCGGGCGCCCGGCTGCCCCTGTTCTCGCCCTGGCCCCATTCCCGGCCCGCCCACAACTCGCCGACGCCGCGTGCCGGATACATCAGCGCGGCCGGCGCCGGCGGATCGAACCCCGTAGCCACGTCAGGCCACACGAACACGCTCGGCACCAGCACCACGCCCTCGCCACCGGTCAGCACGCGGGTGTGCCGGGGCGGCCGGTCGATGCGCAAGGTGCCGTCGCGCCACGTCACTTGGGGGTGCAGCTCCGAGAAGACCCGGGCGAGGCCGCCGTCGGCGAGGCGGCGCGAGTGGAACGCTATGTCCGCGTCCAGCAGCCGCCGCAGCCGCGGCCACTCCGGCGCCACCAGCGCCTCCCACACGCGGCCCTGCGCTGCCGTGAGCGCCTCGACGGCCGCCACCGGATCGGCCAGCAGTGCGCGTCCCGTCCGTGACGCGGCGGCTCCCGGTGTGCACGCGAGAGCGCGCGCGATCTCCTCGCGCACCCGCCCGGGTTCCGTGGCGCGAACCCGCGCCCTCTCCTCCTCGAACGTCGCCCCGTGGCTTCGCGGCGGCGGAAACAGGAAGTCCGGCGTATAGCCCTGTCGCGGCATCACCGCGACCAGCGCCTCCAGTTCGAGCCCCCGCGCCGTTGGCAGGCTCCGCCGCACCCACCGACCGTGAGGCCCGCCTCCGTGCCCCCAGGTCAGCGCCCTGACCGCCGCCTGTGTCTCTCCTGTCGGCGACACGGCGAACCGGCAGTTGAGCAGATCCTCCGGCCCGAACCGAATCCTGAACGCCACCGCTCCTCCCTCCCCCGAAGATTCGCGTGGGCCCGAAAC
>NZ_JANCPR020000026.1 GCF_028657195.3 Streptomyces iconiensis | reverse complement strand
AGATGGTCGGGCAGGGTCTTCTTGGCGTGGTCGAGGAGGCGAATTCCGACGGCGTTCCCGGAGAGGCTCGCGGCGGTGACGGTCACGGCGAGGAGGAGCCCGATCGTGTCGGTGAGGATGCCCCGCTTCCGGCCGACGATCTTCTTCGCGGCATCGGTTCCCTGGCTGGTCAGGGGCACGTTGGCGGAGGTCTTCACGCTCTGGGTGTCGATCACGGATCCGGTGGGCTCGGGCTTGCGCCCTTCCTTGACGCGGGCGAGGCCGACGAGGTCGTAGTTGAGCTGTGCGAATATCCCCTCGTCGCGCCAGTCGGCGTAGTAGGCGTAGACGGTTCCGTGGCTCGGGAAGTCGTGCGGGAGGTATTTCCAGGGGATTCCCGTACGGTTCACGTAGAGGAGCGCGTTGAACACATCGCGCAGTTCGACTGTGGCCGGCTTTCCGGTGGGCCTGCGGTCGAGCCGGGCTTTTCGCCAAGCCGCCAACGCCGGCTCGGTCAAGGCCCATCGGGCGTCGGACAGGTCGCTGGGGTACGGCTTGCGCTGGCTCACTCTCCAGATGGATCATGAGCATGCCGGAAGGCTCGCTTCCGCTGGATACTGGGCGGGTCTGTGTCATTTTCAAACCAGACGGACTTCCGGGAGCAGAAGCGGCCGGGACGGGCGTCGGTCCTCCCGGCGAAGCCTGAGACACATGCCGCCTACGCCTCGAAAGCTCTCAAAGTGGGGCAGGGATGAAAGCCGCATGACGGAACAAGCCTGGGTAAACGCCCTCTGAGAGGTCGGTTCGTGAGTTGATGCGCGTTTCCGAGTGAGGGTTGGGGCAGCGGAGCCAGCTCCCGGGCAGGCTCCTCCTCACTGTCGTGCTTGTCGGCCGGTAGCGGGCCGAACGGGACCAGTTGGACGTATTTGCGCAGATCAACCCACTGAAGTAGCTGCCAGGCTCCCCCGCCGCTTGCTACGACGCGCACGGCCGCAACTTCCTTGGCATCGGGCCTGCGGCAGCTCTCGCCCTCCGGGCCGCGGCCCCGCTCCGGGCCCCCGGCTCCGGGGGCTCCGGCTCCGGGGGCTCCGGCTCCGGCTCCGGGGGCTCCGGACGCGCTCGCCCGGACACATCCTGACTGCCGCGAAGGCTCGTTCACTCGGTGCCGGGCACCCGGGGACCGCCGAACCGCGCAAGTCCCTTTCCGCAGGGGCGGTTGACGGTCGAGTAGACCAGTCGTATAGTCACAGGCATCGGAACGGCACACCGCCAACTCCCCGGAAGGACAAAGACCATGGGACGCATCAAGGCCGGCACGGAGAACAGCGCCGACATCGAACTGCACTACGAGGACAAGGGAACAGGACAGCCGGTCGTCCTGATCCACGGCTACCCCCTGGACGGCAACTCCTGGGAGGGCCAGATCCCGGCCCTCCTCGACGCCGGTCACCGGGTGATCACCTACGACCGGCGCGGCTTCGGCAAGTCCAGCCAGCCGGGCACCGGTTACGACTACGACACCTTCGCCGCCGACCTGAACACCCTCATGGAAACCCTGGACCTGCACGACACGGTACTGGCCGGCTTCTCCATGGGAACCGGCGAGGTCGCCCGCTACCTGTCCACATACGGCTCAGCCCGGGTCGCCAAGGCCGTCTTCCTCGCCTCACTGGAGCCGTACCTGGCCATCACCGACGACAACCCCGACGGCGCAGCCCCCCTCTCCTTCTTCGAAGGCGTCTCCGAAGCGGTCAAGAAAGACCGCTACGCCTTCTTCACCGGCTTCTACAACGACTTCTACAACCTCGACGAGAACCTCGGCACCCGCGTCAGCGAGGAAGCCGTACGCAACGCCTGGAACGTGGCAGCCGGCGCCGGACCGACCGCCTCGGCCGCCGCACCCCTGACCTGGCCCACCGACTTCCGCGCCGACATCCCCCACATCGACGTACCCACCCTCATCGTCCACGGCACCGCCGACCGCACCCTGCCCATCGACGCCACCGCACGCCGCTTCACCAAAGCCCTGCCCACCGCCCGCTACGAGGAAATCGACGGCGCACCCCACGGCCTCCTCACCACCCACACCGCCGAAGTCAACGAAATCCTGCTGGACTTCCTCAAGAAGTGACACCCACCCACCCGGAGGGGCAGCGGACCACCACCCCGCCAACCCAGAGACGACCGGTCTAGTCGAAAGGTAGGGTGGCAGTCATGCCAGCCACCCAGAGCGACACCCGCCTGCGCATCCTCGACGCCGCCCAGCAGATCATGGCCCACAAGGGCTTCGCCGCCGTCGGCATCAACGAAGTCCTCACCGAAGCCGGCGTACCCAAAGGCTCCTTCTACCACTACTTCGGCTCCAAGGACGCCTTCGGCGAAGCCCTGCTGAACACCTACTTCGCCGAGCAAACCACCGCCATGGACCGCATCTTCGCCGAGCCCGACCTGACCCCGGCCGAGCGACTGCTGAACTACCTGCACCACTGGCAAGAAAGCCAGAGCGCCGACGGCTGCCAGGGCAAATGCCTCGCGGTCAAACTCGGCGCAGAAGTCTCCGACCTCTCAGAACCCATGCGCCTCGCCCTCAAGGACGGCACCACCGCCGTCATCGACCGCCTCGAACGCATCCTCCACAACGGCAGCCAGGACGGCTCACTGACCACCACCCGCGACACCCGCGCGACAGCCCAGGCCCTCTACACCATGTGGCTCGGCGCCAGCGTCATGGCCAAGATCCACCGCGAACCCACCCCCTTCGACAACACCATGGAAACCACCCGCCAACTCCTGCACCTCTGACCCCTCGCGGCACTAGGGTCCGCACCGGCCGACACAGACCGGCGCGGGCCCTGGATCCACGAACTCCCGGCCACCGCAACCGGGTTGACCAGGACTCCTCCGCTCCGCCGACCCGACTCCCCTGCGCTCAGCCCCCTCCCCCGGGATCCACAACCCTCGCGCACAGAGCGAATCACCGATTCCTACGGCCCCCCTGCCCGAAAGCCCTCATCCCTCCGTATCCCTCCGTCCCCGAGCACGATCTCTGCGGGTGGGGCCGGTGGCCCTCGCCTCTGCTTGACGGAGGGGCTCTTTCCGACGTGCTCGTCGTCGGCGCGGGAGCGACCGGTATGACGCCGGCCAACGAACTGCGGGTGGCGGGGGTGTCGGCCGTGCTGGTGGACAAGCTGCCGCAGCGCAGCGAGTTGTCCAAGGACGGCGGCGTGCAGTGCCGCACGCAGGAGGCGTTCGATCAGCGCGGCAGGCCGTGATCTCGCTTGTGACGTGCGGTCGTTCCGCTCAGGGGACCTGGCTGAACGACCGCTGAACGGCCCTGTGAGGAATGTGGCGCGTACCCGCTCGGGGTACGGCGCCTGTCGGGCGTGCTGGCGGGGCCGCCTCCGCGCCGGGGCGGTGCGGAGGCGGCAGCGGTCTGTGGCCGCTCAGACCGGCAGCAGGACCGGCTTGACGACTTCGCCGCTCTCGACCGCCTCGATCGAGGCGGCGATGTCGGTCAGCGGGAAGGTGGTGACGAGCTGTTCGACCGGGAGGTCCCCGCGCTCCGCCAACGCCACCAGTTGGGGGATGAGTTCGTGGGGGCGTGCGGCTCCCTCGACGACGCCGATGAGGCGTTTGCTGCCGTTGACCAGGTCCATGACGTCCAGCGGGATCGTGTCGCCGGCCTGCCTGGTACCCGCAACGGCGAGGATGCCGCCGGTCGCGAGGGCCCGGATACCGGCGCGCAGCGCTGTCGGGGACCCGCTGCTCTCCAGGATGTAGGGGGCAGCGCCGCCGAGCAGGCGTCCGATCGCTTCGTCGGTTTCCTCGCGGGCCGCGTTCACCACATGCGTGGCGCCGACCTTCAGGGCCAGGTCCAGACGGCTGTCCCGAGTGTCCACGGCGACCACCGTGCGCTTCTCCAGAGCGGCCGTCATGACCGCCGACAGTCCCACGGCCCCGGCACCGATCACCACTACCGGCGCCGCTGCCGGGGGCGCGAGGACGTTGAGCACGTTGCCGGCCCCGGTCTGGACCGCGCAGCCGAAGGGCGCGAGCAGGTGCGCCGGCAGCTCGCTGTCGACGACGACCGCATTGCGTTCGGTCACCAGCGCATGGGTGGCGAAAGCGGACTGGCCGAAGAAGTTCCCGTTCACCGGACGGTTACCGCGCCACAGCCTGGGGGTGCCGTCCTCGCGTGTACCGGCGGTGAAGTTGCGGGACACGAAGTGCCGGCACTGGGTGGGCGCCCCGGCCCGGCAGCGTTCGCACCGCCCGCACGAGTCGAAGGTCAGCACGACCCGGTCGCCGGGGCGCAGCGCGGTCACCGAGCTGCCGACTTCCTCGATGATCCCGGTGCCCTCGTGGCCGGCCACCAGGGGCGCCGGGACCGGCAGCGCACCGGTACGTGCCTGCAGGTCGGCGTGGCACAGTCCGACGGCGTCGATCCGTACCAGGGCCTCGTCGGCTCTCGGCGCGTCGATCTCCACCTCAGCGATCGTGAACGGGGCGCCGGTGGAGTCGGCCACGGCCGCGGTGATGCGGCCCCGCGTACTCATCGTGGTTCCCCTCGGCCTGATGCGGACGGCAGGTCTGATGTGAAGGACATGGTGTTCCCCTCGTACTCAGAAGGACGGGAGCCGGCGCTCGCCGCTCTGCACGGTGACGGCTATCCGGTCGGTGAAGTCGTGCAGGGAGTGCGGCCCGCTGCGGCCCCACCCGCTGTCGCGCACGCCGCCGATCGGTGCCTGGATCTCGTCGTCGATCGTGGGCAGGTTGATGCGCACCGAGCCGGCCCGAATGCCTTCGGACAGTCGGACGGCGCGGTGGGTGTCGCCGGAGAGAATCGCCGAAGTGAGCCCGCAGCCGAGTCGGTTGGCGATCTCGACAGCCTCGTCGGCGTCTTCGACCGGCCGCACGACGACCACCGGCCCGAACGTCTCCTCAGTGGAGACCATCGCGTCCTCCGGCACGTCCGCCAGGATCGTGGGGGCGTAGACCGGGCCGTCGTGGGTGCCGCCGGTCAGCACCCGGGCCCTCTTGGCCACCGCGTCCTGGACGCGTTCGTCGACGCGGCGCACAGCATCGGGGGTGATCAACGGCCCGATGAAGGTGTCCTCCTCCAGCGGGGAACCGGCCCGCAGGGTGCTCGCCTTGGCCACCAGCCGTTCGACGAAGACATCGTGGAGATCGCGGTGGACGAGGATGGTCCGGGCGTTGAGGCAGATCTGCCCCTGGTGGAAGAACGCGCTGAACGTGGCGACGTGGACGGCGTAGTCCAGATCGGCGTCGTCGAGGACGATCAGCGGGTTGTACCCGCCGAGTTCCATGACCGACCGCTTCAGCGCCGCCCCGGCGCGCTCGGCCAGCATGCGCCCGGTGGGGACACTGCCGATGAAGTTGATGCAGCGCACCGAGGGGTTCTCGAAGAATTCGTCCGCGATCGGGCCCGCCTCGCCAGGGCCGTGCGTCACCACGTTGACCACTCCGGCCGGCAGACCGGCCTCGTGCAGGATCTCCGCCACCTGGATGCCCGCCGAAACGGGTGCGAGTTCAGTGGGTTTGACCACGACCGTGTTCCCGGCGACGAGCGGTGAGAGGATCGCGCGCCAGGCCAGGATCTGCTCCCCGTTCCACGGCGTGAAACTGGCGACCACACCGAGCGGGCGGCGTACCACGGTCTGCGTGGTGTCCGGGAAGTCGGACCGCAGCACCTCGCCGACGGGGAGGTAGAGCCAGCCGGCCGCCTGCTCGATCAGCTGGATGACCAGCCGGATCTGGAAACGGCCGTTGAGCAGCGTGGTTCCGGTCTCCCTGGCCATGGTGGCGGCCAGTCCGTCGCTGCGGCGCTCCACGATGGACGCCGCTTCGCGCAGGACGCCGGCCTTCTCGGCCGGCGAGGTCCGGGCCCAGGCGGGAAAGGCCCGTTGGGCGGCGGCAATCGCCGCCTCGGTCTCCTCACGGCCGCAGCGGGCCGCCGTGGCGAAGAGTTCTCCGCTCCACGGGTCGAAGTCCTCGAACGTGCCGGCCCTGGCCGCGTGCCACTGGCCGTCGCTGAAGTATCGGTATGCGACAGGACCGATCCCGGGCCGCCCCGCCTGCTCGTTCGCCGACGAGGGCGTCTTCCGGTGATTCATCGCGGTCCTCCAAGGGACGCTCGGGGAATTGCCCGAAGTGGGCTTCCGGGTCGACCCTCCACCGGCCTCAACATGCAGTCAAATACATGTCAAACACTGTTAATATGCGTTGGGTGCATATAGAAAGCGTTGACCTGAATCTCCTCAAGGCGCTTGACGTGTTGCTGGAGGAGCGGCATGTCTCCCGGGCTGCAGCCCGCTTCCATCTCAGCCAGCCGGCGATGAGCCGGACCCTGGGCAGGCTGCGGGACGTCTTCGGGGACGAGTTGCTGGTGCGGACCGCGACCGGTTATGTCCTCACGCCGCGTGCCCGTCATATCCGGGCCGAACTGTCGGAGATTCTGCCGAGGTTGCGGAGCCTCGTGACCGAGGAGAATTTCGATCCCTCGACAGCGGTCGGGAAGATACGCGTCGCGGCTTCCGACTATTTCCTGGCCGTTATGGGAAATCAGGTGCTCCCGGATTTCTTCGGTCAGGCTTCGGGAATTTCCCTGGTCGTGGAGACGGTGAGCCCGACCACGTTCGACGACCTGGAACGAGGCCACCTGGACCTGGCGTTCGTCCCCACCCCCACGCCGCCCCATCTGTGCCGGCACGTGCTGTTCACCGAGGACCATGTGTGTGTGATGGCCGAGGATCACCCGTTGACCCGGGACCGGCTCACGCCGGCCGATCTGGCGGAGTACCCGCATGTCGGTGTGGCGGCCCTGAAGAGCGATCGCATGCTCGTTGAGGCGCAGTTGGAGCAGCTCGGTATCCGTCCGCACCCCGGGTTGAGCGTCCCCTACTTCACCGCGGCCGTCGCCGCGGTGCGCGGGACCCAGCTGATCGCGGTACTCCCCCGGCGGCTCGTCGCCCGCCTGCGCGAACCGGGGCTGCGCGTCGCCGAGGCGCCCGCGCAGTTCTCCCCCTTCGACTACGCGATGCTGTGGCATCCCCGCCTGACCCGCGACCCGGCGCTTCAGTGGCTGCGCTCGCTCCTGATCCGGGCCGGCGCGGCCCTGACACCCCGCACCGGCCCGGACGAAGCCGCCCTCTCACCCGCCCCCGGTGCGGTTCCCGCCTCGTAACCGTCCCGCTCGGGAAACCGCTCGCGCCCGGGACCGGGACACCGCTGAGGACTCCCATGCCCCGGCACTGTGCGAACGGCTTCCGTGCCGACGCGGCTCAGGTCTCTGGCCTGTTCGGACCCGGAGTCGTTGGGCCCCTGTCACCGTGCACGCGTGCAACCAGAGCCGGTCGGCGGCTGACATCCGCTGTACCGAGCGAGCGTTTCCCCACCTCAGCGCCTCAAGGCCAGGAACGGCGGAGCTACGGGCGACCTCGACGGCGGTCTCAGGTGCGGGATTTGGGCGGCACGAATTGCGTGTTGAGAGTGGCCCGGATCTCCCGCAGCGCCCGGCGCGCGGGATCGTGCCTCCGGTGCGCGCTCAACTGGGTGTGCAGGGAGAGCAGGTGTTGGCGCACGAGGGGAGAGTGGAGGTAGGAGGCGTGCTCCAGGCATGGGTGCACATGAGCCGATGCCTCCTCCATGTGCCCGGTGTACAGGTGGAGTTGTGCGAGCTGGATGTGGGTGAGGGCGCGTGAGCGGTGGGCCTGGGTCGGGCGGTGCAGCAGGGAGGCGCGCAGGGCGGTGATGGCGGGTTCGGGGCCGTCGAGGGCGAGGAGTACCTGTGCTCGTTGGAAGTCGAGCCCGGCGCGGGGGTAGTCGGCGAAGGGGCGGTTCTCTTCGGTGGCCCGGGCGTGGTGTTCTTCGGCTTGTGCGAGGTAGCGCCTGGCCTGGTGGGGCTCTCCGGTGTGCGCCAGTCCCAGGGCGAGCTGGACGAGCAGGTATGCCCGTGTGGCGGGAGAGGCCGAGTCGGGGGTCGCGTCGTAGGCGGCCTGGTCCATCCCCGTGCGGCGCCGGCCGAGTTGATGGGCGTGGGCGCTGGTGGCCCGCAGGACGATGGCGTACAGGCTGCGGTTGCCGGCTTCGGCGGCCATCCCGGCGCTGAGGTGGAAGTAGCGCTGGGCCAGCCCGTGGTGGGTGCTGTCGGCGCTCATACGGGCCAGCAGGCAGGTGAGTTCGGCGGTCTCGGTCAGCAGGAGCCGGTGGGTGGCCTCCGTGGTGTTGAGGGCCAGCCATGCGCCGGCGTCGTGGGCGAGGTAGGTGGCCAGGGCGGTACGCGCCTGGGCGCCGCCGTGCGCTTCCAGTAATCGCGCGTAGGTGGCGGTCATGGTGCGCAGTGCTGTCACTTCTCTGCGGCCGGCCCGCCTGCGGGGGCTCTCGGTCGCACGGAGGGGCTTGGGGTCGTGTACGTCGTCCCAGGCGGGTGGGGAAGCGGCCACGGTATAGGGCGCTCGGTGCAGGGCGGGATTGCGCTGGGGGTCGGCGTCCTGTGAGGCCAAGGACGCAAGCATGGCATCGGGTGAGGTAGCACCCTTGGGCACTGCCTGTCCCCCGGGCTGTCCCCCGGTCTGTGGGATCAGACCTGTGGCTTCCACGGGCACGGTGCGGCCCAGGCGGCGCGTGAGTACCTCGGCAACCAGATGAGCAACGGGTGGAGCAGGACGTGAGCCGGTGAGCCATTTGGCCACCGAGGTTCGGGTGTAGTGGAGTTCCATGCCTTCGGCCGCCGCGAGCGTGTTGACTGCTTTCGCCAGTGCGCTGCCGGTGATACCGGCCTCGTCGAGCAGTGCTCGCAAGAGATCATTGGGTGCCTGGCGTGCCATGACGTCTCCATCGCCTGTTGCCGGATGCGAGGCCCAGCTCACCGCGGGCAGCGGGAGGAGTGGCCACTATGCGGATTCCGCCGCGCTGCGCGGGCCCAACAGCACAGGGCCCGCCTTCACCACATTTGCACACGCCGCCTGGAAACGCTTCCAAGTTCACGTCTTCACAAGCGTGGAGCGCGCGCACGGGCCGCGGGCTGATTCGCCTTTTGCGAGGCGGGGTTGAGGACCTCTCATGGAAGAGAACGGCCAGTGCGGGGTTCCGCCCTGTTGTCGGCAACGGCTGTAGAACGGGCAAGGGGTGTGTGATCGTGATAACGGGACCGGCCGTGGAGTCCCTGGAGGGGACCGGCCATCAGCTGCTGGAGCAGGCGCGGGCACGGGTGCGCCCGAGTTTGCGGGACCGGGTGGAGGGGCGGCTGACGGAGAACCGGGCCGCGGCCGGGTATCACCTGGGCTGGCTCGACGAGCATGGCGATCCGTCGGAGGCGGGGGCGGGCAAGGCGGTGCGGCCTGCGTTGTGTTACGCGGCAGCGGAGGCGGTGGAGGGCGACATCAAGGAAGCTGGATCAGCCGCGATGACGGTGCAGCTGGTGCACGACTTCTCCTTGGCACATGACGACATCATCGACGGAGACCGGGTGCGCCGGAACCGCCCCGCGGTGTGGGCCGCCTTCGGTACTCCGGCCGGAGTGCTGTGCGGGGACGCGCTGTTGTCACTGGCCTTCATCACTCTGGCCGAGGCCGGCGGCGGCGGGCGGGCCCTGGCCCGGCTGGCGGAGGCGGTGGGGGAGCTGATCGAGGGGGAAGCCCTGGACATGGCCTTCGAACAGCGTGAGCAGGTACGGCTTGGGGAGTACACCGCGATGGCCGCGGCAAAGACAGGAGCGCTGATGGGGTGCGCGTGTGCGCTGGGGGCACTGTCCGCGGGATGCGACGAGAACCGGGCCGACCTGCTGGCAGCCTTCGGCCGCCATGTGGGGGTGGCCTTCCAGATCACCGATGACGTGTTGGGGATCTGCGGTCGGCAGGAGGTGACGGGCAAGCCGGTGGGCGCCGACCTGGCCTCGGGCAAGAAGACTCTGCCGATCCTGGCCGCGCTCGCCTCCGGAACCCCGGCGGGGCGTGAACTCGCCGAGTTGTACGCCGGTCCCGGCGAGCTGGCCGACGAGCATGTCGACCGTGCCACGCATCTGGTGACTGAGGCAGGCGGGGTGACTGCGGCACGGCAGGAGATCGAGCGCGAACTCCAGCAGGCGCTGGCCGCTCTGGCCGAGTCCGGTCCGGCCCCGCGGGGGCGGCAGCAGCTGACCGCGCTGGCCCATGTGCTCACCCACCGCGACCAGTGACGGAGACACCCCAGGGGAGACACCCCATGCAGCAACGGCAGGAACTGACGGGCGCCGCCGGTGAGATGGCAGCCGGGGGCCCTCGGCGGGCCGCTGCCCGACCACCGACCGGCAGCTGTCGCCGGAAGGAGTCGCAGAGGAAGCCGATCTCGTACTCGTCGTCGGGCCACGATTCCTCCAACGCGGTGCACCTGCTGGCACATCGGTGCACCCACTGGAAGTTCGCTGCCGTCCAGGCAACCCGGCTCGCTTGATCGGGACACCGATGCCATCGGTCCTGAGCGGCTACGCGCGGGAGGCAACGGCGGGCTCACTGGCGCAGCCTCGCCCCGCCGAAGGGCCGGCCAAGGGAGTCCTCGGCCACCTGCGCCGAGATGAAGATCGTCGAGGCCCTGAGCTGCGAGGCCCAGTCGTTCGTGAATCCACCGGATCGTCGGAGGGAATGCAGTCATGACCGGAGAGACGGAGGCCGCAGCGACCATTCCGCGGCTGCGGCTCCCCTTCCCTGCCCGCAGCAACCCCCATGTCCGTGTTCTCTCCGAGCACTTGGAGTCGTGGGTACGCATGTCGGGCTGCCTTCCCGAGGCCGGTCTGCGTGCCTGGCGGGAGGGACGCTACGCGGAACTGGTGAGCCGCATGTATCCGATGGCCGCTCCTCCGCTGCTGGAGCCCACCGCTGAGGCCGTCATGTGGCTCTTCCTCTACGACGATCATCTCGACCCCGGCGGGCCCGGCGCCACCCCTGAAGCTGCGGAGCGGCTCACGCAGCTGGTCAAGGAGGCGCTCAGCCCCGGCCCCGTGCCCCCGCATCCGCTGGCGGCGTGTGTCCGAGGGTTTCGGGACACCCTCGTGCCGCTGCTGCCCCCACAGGTGTGGGAACGGTTCGCCGCGGAGGTCGAACGGTTCGCCGAGGCCATGCTCCACGAGGTCCGCTCCCGGGCCAGCGGCACGCTGCCCACGCCGGAGGTGTATCTGGCGGACCGCTGTCTCACGGCAGGCTGGTTCATATTGACCACCCTGGCCGAGGCCAACGAGCGAGCCGCACTGGAGCCCGCCGTGGCGAACGGTTCTGCCCATACGGAACTCCGGCGAGTCTCGGGAGAGATCGCCTGCGCCATCAACGACCTGTTGTCGCTGGACAGGGAGTTCGCCGGTGGTGAGCACCACAACCTGGTGATGCTCGTACGGCATGCCGAGCAGTGCGACGTGCGCGAGGCCGTCACCCGAGTGCACGACTGGCTCACCGCACGGTTGAGCGAGTACTTCGCTGTGCGCACACGGTTCCTCTCGCAGCGCACAGGACCGGAAGCGCACGCATCCGCTGAGCTTTCACTGCCCCGCTATGTCAGCGGGCTCGAATCCCTCATGCGCGGAAGCCTCGACTGGAGCCTTGAGACCGGTCGTTACCGCCCGTCCGGCACCTGGGAGGGGACCTCATGAACCCGCATCCCCCCACCGAGCAGCGGGTGATAGTCGTCGGAGCCGGGATCGGCGGTCTGACCGCGGCGTTCCGCCTGCAGCAGGCCGGTTTCACCGTACGCGTGCTGGAGCGGTCGACGCCCGACCTCGTCGGTGGACGGATGGCGACCGTGGAACGCGGCGGGTTTCAGGTGAATACAGGGGCTGCGCTTCTGCTCTCCTCCTACCACGCCATGCTGTCCCTCGCGGCCGAGGCGGGGGTGGGCGGGCAGGTCCGGCCCGCCGGTGACGTCTTCGGGATGGTCAAGCAGTCTGACGTTCAGCGGATCAGCAGCGGCAGGCGCCTGCACATGGTCTCCAGCCCGCTGCTGCGTGAACTCCCCGTGCGTGACCTGTTGAAGTCCGCCCGGGACTTCGCGCGGGCCAGGAAGCTGTTCGACTGGCACGACATGTCCCGGGCGGCACCGGCCGACTTCGAGTCGGTGCACCAGTACGCGGTCCGTCGCGGCCTGCACCCGGCGACAGTGGAGTACTTGCTGGGCCCCTTCGTCGCGAGCCCCGCGTTGGCCACTCCGGAGCACGCCTCCGTCCTCAGCGCCTTCTTCTTCCTCAACACTCTGATCGCCAGCGGGGGCACCTTCACCTCCCCCCGGGGAGTGGGCTTTCTCCCCCACGCTCTTGCTGAGCACTTGTGCGTGGAGTACGAGGCAGAAGCGCTCTCGGTCGAGGAGGGCACGGACGCGGTGCGCGTCTCCTGGTCCCGGCGCGGCGAGGGGGAGCGAACGGAGACGGCGGCAGCGTGCGCGGTGGCCGTACCGGCTGCTGCGCTGACGCGCATCTGCCCCCAGCTCAGCTCCGCACAGTGCGAATACCTCAGCCGTATCGACTACTCCAGCAGCGTGCACGTCGCCTTCGGCCTGGACCGGCCGACGGCCGAGCCGTCCCTTCTCCTCCAGGTCCCGCGAGTGGAGCACGGCGACCTCGCCGCGTACGTGCTGGAGCACAACCAGCACCCCGACCGGGTCCCACGGGGCCGCGGGCTCGTCATGGCCCACTTCCGCGGCGGCTGGTCCGAGCAGCACTGGGACCTCGACGACGACGCCGTGATCGAACAAGCCCTGGACGCCACCCGGCAACTGGGCGTCCTGCCCGAGCTGGAACGTCACACCACGATGGCCGAGGTCTTCCGCACCAGCCCGTGCACGGTACGCCGCCGGCCAGGCGAGTACCGCGACATCGCCCGGTTTGCCCGCACGCTCCGCGCCGACTCCCGGGTGCAGCTCGTCGGAGGTGACGTCCTGGCGCACTCCACCACCAACAGCAGCCTGCGGTCCGGCGAAGAAGCAGCCGCACGGATCGCGCACCACGTCCGTCACGAGAGGAACCCCTCCTCATGAAGGTACGAACCACGCCGAACCGGCGGGAGACGTGGAACGCACAGGCGTTTCCCCCGTCCCTGCCCCTGGCCGTCGACCGGCTGCGCGAACGCCTCTTCCGCCGTGTCGACGCGCACGGTGCCGTGCGGGACCCGTGCCACGGACGGGCGCTGGAGACGGCCCTCCTGCTGCGGCTGCTGCGTCGCTTCTGCGTCGAAGAAGGCGAACAGCGGAGGTTGGAGGACCATCTCAGGTCCCGGCGCGAGGCCGATGAGCCCCTCGACCGGCTGCTCGCCCGTACCGCGCTGTCCCCGGAAGGGGCGGTGAACGAGACGCTGCGGGAACAGCTCATCTCCCAGGTACCGGAGTTCACCGGGTCCCGGAAGCGCCTGCTGATCGATGTGTTCCTCTCGCTGCTCGACAGCCGGGCCCCCTGCCGGCACGATCCGGCCGAGCTGAACACCATCGGGCTGCACGGATGGGCCGCGGTCCAAGTCACCGCGCTGAAGGTGATTCTCGCCGGTCTGGAGCACGACATCGCGACCGTACGCGACGGCGACGTCGAACTGCTGCTCTCCACGCAACGCGGCCCATGGGTGTGGGAGGGCAACCTCCTCATCCATCTGTCCGTGCTGCACGCGCTGTCCTTCCTGCGCGACACCGACCACGTGATCAGGGAAGGGATCACCAAGGCGCTGCGGCACCGTCGGTCGGACGGGGGCATCCCCTTCATCACCGACGCGGACACCTGGTGCACCGTCACGGCCGGTGTCGCCCTCGCTTCCGTTGACACACCGGGAGAAAGGCTCGGCCCCCTGGCCGAGCACGTCGCCCGACAGCAACGCCCCAACGGGGGGTGGGCGTTCACCGACCGCGCACTGCAGACCGACGTCGACGACACCTCGGTCAGCTTGGAATTCCTGGACACCGTGGACCGTGTCGCCCACGCGGGTGCCATCGACCGCGGGCTGCGCTCCCTTCTCGAACTGCGCAAACCCTGCGGGGGTTTTCCCACCTACGGCGCGGAATCTCCGCCTGAAGCCTGTATGACGGCCGCAGCACTCAACGCTCTGTCCCTCCAGCCCCACGAACACAGGGAAGTGATCCGCGGCGGACACGACTTCCTCGCCAGGCAACAACGTCCCACCGGCAACTTCGCATCCGACTGGAGCGCGAGCCGTTACCACACACTCTTCCGCGCCGTCCTTGCCACCCGCGCATCGCCCGACCCCACCTCACCGACCGCACAGGACGTGGCACGCCGCGCGATGCACGCCGTACGCTCGGGGCAGAACGCCGACGGAGGATGGGGCCAGCAGCCCGGTGAGCCGAGCGACCCGATCAGCACCGCCTACGGCCTGATCGCCCTGTGCCAGCAGGACGACGCACGCCCCGCCGTCCCCGCGGCGCACCGCCTGCTCGCCGCACAGCAGCAGGACGGTGCCATCCCCTCGGCACCCGACTCCATCGGCCCCCGCCCCTTCATCTTCACCCTCCCCGCCCTCGCCGACGTGTTCGGCCTACTGGCCCTGGGCCATCTGCAAGCACGTCTCACCGGGGAGTCACACGGCACACGGCGTCCCACCATGGCCGGCCCCGGACCTCCGCGCAGGCAAGAGCGGCACCGCGGGGAAGGAGAGAGGCGATGAGGGCAGGCGGAGGCGCGCGGCGCTCTCTCGGCGGGCCTACCTGTCTGGTCACCGGCGGTGCCGGAGGAACCGGCTGGGCGGTGAGCAACGCTCTCGCCCACGCGGGTGCCGAGGTTCACCTGGCGGATGTCGCACGAGAGAAGCTGCACCGGGTGGACAAGGACGGGGCGGCGACGAGTATCACCCCGTACGAGGTGGATGTCGCCAACAGGCCGGCCCGCACGCAGTGGGTGGAGCAGGTGGGTTCCGCCTCCGGGCGCGACATTCCGGCCCGCCCACCGGTCATGTACCGGCTCTACGCCCTGGCCCCGGGGTCGTTGCGCCGCCTGACCGCGGCGACCGGCTCCAGCCGGCGCGACCACGCCGGGCCTCCGCATACTTCAGACCCCATGGACCGCGCATGAATCCGGAAGAAGCCTCCTACCCGCCCGCGCCATGGCGCTCAGCGGGAACCATGTGGGCGGCGGAGCTCACCGCCCAGAAGAAGCTGTCGGTACCTCGCGGATTGAGCATCCTGGGCGATCCGCGCCGCCTGGTGGTGCTCCTCGTGCGGTACCGCGAAGGTGCGGTGACCTACGACGAGTTCATGGTGACCAGCCCGGCACGAGCCGGCTTCAGGCCAGGATTATGGATTCACGCGATCTGGGTCGACTCCAGTGCCTCGCTGGCAGGCGGACGCCACATCTGGGGCGTGCCCAAAGAGCTGGCCCGCTTCGAGTGGGACGGGCCGGCCACCCGCATCTTTGACCACCGGGGCCCGATCGCGGGATTCCGCTTCGGCCCGAGCGGGCGGCACACTCCACGGCTTCCGGCACTCGCACCCGGCTTCGGGCACCACCAACACCTGATGTATTTCGCCGGGCGCCTCACAGGACACATCGCCCGCCAACCCATGCACCTCACCAAGTGGTCCCACCGACTGCCCGGCACTGTCGCGGAGACCGCGAAACGGTCCTTCGTCATCGACTCGTTCCACATGACGGTCCCTGCTCCCCGCACCGTGCGAGACAGGACAGCGTGGTCTTCGGCCGGTGTCCCGGGGAAATAGCGGCCCTTCCCCCTGATGCCCCCGTCAGGAAGGGGCAGCGGCCGGAGAAGGGGAGGTAAGAGAAGGGCCGGAAGGCGGGCGCGGAAACTCGGTCCGCACCCGGCCCGGGGCCTCCCGGCCCGTGCCGGATCAGTCATGGGTCACCCGGCCCTGGCCGCGCCTGGTTCGGGCGAGTTGGGGCGACCGTGCCCGGTCGCGCGCCGCGTCAGCCGTGCCTGGCGGCTGACTCCGCGATGCCGTCGAGCCACTCCAGCGACTCCGACTCCGGCTTCGTGGGGAGGTAGAACAGCAGCCGCTCCACGCCGAGTCGTTCATACCTCTCGACGGTCTCCGCGTCATGGCCCGCCGAGTGCACCGTCACCGGGACGACCCGTCCCGCGACGTTCCGCAACCGCTCCAGCTGCGGGCCGAGTTGGTCCGGCGGCGCGAGGTGGGCCAGGGCCAGCCACGCGTCGCCGAGTGCGGTGACCCGGGGGAAGGCCGCCTCGCCGCCGCCCACCCAGACCGGCGGATGCGGGTCCTGGACCGGCTTGGGCCAGGAGTACACGGGGTCGAAGTCGACGAACTCGCCGTGGTACTCGGCCTGTTCCCGCGTCCAGAGCGTGCGGATCGCCCGCAGCCGGTCGTTGACCAGCCGTCCGCGGGAGGACGGGTCCGTGCCGTGGTTCTCCATCTCCTCCCGATTCCAGCCCACGCCGACACCGAAGACCGCGCGGCCTCCGGAGACAAGGTCGAGGGAGGCGACCTCCTTCGCGGTGTGGAACGGATCCCGCTGCACGACCAGAGCGACGCCGGTACCCAGCAGCAGCCGCTCCGTCACCGAGGCCGCGGCGCCGAGCGCCACGAACGGGTCGAGGGTGCGGTAGTAGATGTCCGGAAGCGGACCGCCCGCGGGGTAGGGCGAGCGCCGGTCCACGGGGATGTGCGAGTGCTCCGTGATGAGAAGGGAGTCGAAACCCCGCTCCTCCACGGCGCGGGCGAGCGGGGCGGGGCGGATTCCCTGGTCCGTGATGAAGGTCGAGATCCCGAACTGCACGGCGCGTCCTTCCTGTCGGAACTGCCTGGTGCGGTGTAGCGGTGTGCCGGTATCCCTGCGAGGACGTCGCTGCGCGGACGTCCTCGCGCAATTCCAGCTTCCCCCTGGACCTGCCGTCGCCACCAGTAACTTGTCCGGCGTGCGGGCAGGTCGCGTACGCGGACGCAGGTGGCGTCTTACGCGGCGTTCCCGATCGCCGCGGGCGAGGCCGAAGTGCCGGTCTCCCGATGCCCTTCGCGCCCAGCGGCCCGAAGTGCGGATCCTCGTCGTCCAGCCACACGCCTCGACGTCTCCGCGCCGGCGCCAACGGACGCCGTACCCGGCGAAGTCGTGGTTGATGACCGGAGCTTCGCCTGGAGACAGCTAACTGGCCGCATGGTAGGCAGCCGCCCGACAGACAGCGGTCCGGCGGCACGAGCCCCCCATTACGCCCGACCCACCGTGACCAGCATGAGGTGACAGTGCCCTGCCGCGGCCTCGGCCCGCATGGCCCCGCATGGCCCCGCATGGCCCTGCGGCGACGATCTCAGCCTGACCCCGACTGCCAGGCAGCGGGAAAGCCTGTACTCACAACCGTTCAACGCGTTCACGGGAAGGCTCCCGGTCCCGCCTTGTCATGGGATGCGGTGAATGGCTCGATGGCACTAAGGCCATCACCACGCCATCGGATAGATGTTGACGATGCTTCTTCCAAAACCGGGGCAGGGCACGCTCCTCCGGGAAGCGGGCGTGCCGGCGCAGAGAGATGTCCCGGTTCCACAGGGCAAGTAGCCCCGATGGCACAGGCCGGCAGCGACGTCGAACGCGCCCTTGCTGAAGCGCGTCGGCACGCCAGGGTCTTCAGCGGCCCGTACAGCCCACGGCAAGGAACCACATCGTGGAGCTGTCGAATCGATCGAGAAAGCGACCACCCAACGCGTCCCTTCAGGAGAACCAACATGGGTACTGAGCCGAGTTTCGGCTCCCTTCCGCACGCGCCCGGAACGCCGTCCGCCCCCGGGGCCGGACGGCCGCTCCCCCAAGTCGAGGACGGACTCGTCGAGCGGTGGCGCGCGGAGGGAGGGGAACTGGTCGGGTTGCTGTCGCAGGTGCGCGAGCGGTGCGGCGGCGTCGCCGGGTTCCGCCTCGGACCGGCTCCCACCGTGCTCGTCACCGACCCGCAGGCGGTCCAGCACGTACTCGCGCGGCATCCTGAGCGGTACGTCAAGCGCTCACACCGGGCCCGTGCGCTGCTCGGCGGCGGTGTCATGGCCGCCACCGGCGAGGCGTGGAAGCGGCAACGCCGCCTGCTGCAGTCGCAGTTCACCGGCACCGGGATGCGCCGCTACGAACAGCGGATCACCGAGGCTGCCCGTACGACAGCGCAGCGCTGGGACCGGTACGCGCGTACCGGGGAGGTCCTCGATGTGGGGCAGGAGATGCGCCGCTTCGCGCTGGACGCCATCTGGCGTTCCCTCACCGGACATCCCCTCGACGACGGGACCGAACGCGAACTGGCCACCGTGGCGGCCGTGGCAGCCGCCCTTCCGATTCAGCCCGCTGACATGACCGATTCCCAGGACATCGCCGCCACCGATCTCGCCCGGATCGACGCGGTAGCCCGGCACGCCATCGAAGCCGCCCGCAAGGGGGAGGCCGGCCCCGACGGGCCCGGTCTGCTGCACGTCCTGGTCGACGACCCGAGCGACACCCCGAGCGAGCGCCCTGAGTACACGGACCAGCTGATCCGCGACGAACTTGTCACGTTGCTCGTGGCCGGGCACGAGACCACCTCCTCCACACTGACCTGGCTCTATCTGCTCCTCGACCGGTATCCCGAAGCCCGCGAGCAGGCGCTCGCCGCCGGTGGCGAAGGCTCGGCCGAACGCGGCCGGGCCATCCAGGCCCTGGTCAACGAAACGCTCCGGCTCTACCCGTCCGCCTGGGTCCTGCCGCGCTACGCCACCGAGGACGACACGCTGGCCGGCTACACCATCGAGGCGGGCACCGACCTTTTGGTCTGCCCCTACCTCACCCACCGCGACCCCGAACTGTGGCCGGAGCCCGAACACTTCGACCCCCGGCGCTTCACCACCCCGGACAACCGGCCCACCCACCCGGGCGCCTACTTCCCCTTCGGCATCGGCCCCCGCGCCTGCCTGGGCCTGCAATTCGCCCTCCGCGAATCAACCGTCCTGCTCGAACACCTCCTCCCCGCCCACACCCCGGTCTTCCGCTCCACCCCCACGAAGACCGCGTACGGCATCACCGTCCGCCCCGACGGCCCCACCCCCGCAACGCTGGCACCGCCAACCACCTGAAAGCGGAGGCCACCGTGTCAGCGAAGACAGCTGCCGTCGTTGGGCGCCGCACGGCAGGCCCAGGGGTCCTACGGCGGTCTGTCAGGCGGTCAGGAGACATCAAGAGGTCTGCCGGTGCCGACGGTGTGGCCGGTCCCGGTGTGCCGCGGGCGGGGCTGAACGGCGCGGGGACACCACACAAGACCGGTCAATACCAGTGGTGAAGGAGTTCGTGTCCGTACGCGACCGAGCGGAAGGAACCCGAAATGACTGCGGGCCTGGCCTTCGTCTCCTGCTGGACCAGGCGCCCGCTCCAGCCAGCCACCCCAACCAGCTGAGCCCCACACGGGAGCAGACATGAGCGAACTGAACACAGCCGCGCGGGACTCCCACGAGGCGGAGGCCCTCAGGGCAGTGGAGAACACGCTCAGGAACGTGACTGCCACGAAAGCCCGCGCCCCGAACAGCACACCGGTCGCCGTCTCAACCGGCCGGCCAGAGGCCCCGTATCGCAAAGGTGTGAGCCGGCATGGGTGAACTGGTGGAGCGCGTGGACACGCACGACCACGTCATACACGTGACAGAACGCCACGAGGCCGTGCGCCGTGGCTGGTTGCACCGCGTCGCGGGTGTGGTGTGCCGCGACCCGCAGGGCCGGGTTCTGGTCCACCGGCGGTCCAGGGAGATGCCGTGGTTCGGCGGCTGGTACGCGACCCTCGTCGGCGGAGCGGTCAGGCCCGGGGAGTCCTACTCCCAGGCTGCGGCCCGAGAGGTGCTGGAGGAGCTCGGCGCCCACACCGAGGTGCGCTCCCTCTTCAAGTTCATCTGTGAAGGAGGGGCATTCCCCTACTGGTTCGGCATTCACGAGACCGTCCTGACGGAAGACATTTCTCCGGACACTGACGAAATCGCCTGGTTCGACTGGCTCACGCTGTCGGAATACCGACGGGCCGCCGAACACTGGCCGCTCATTCCGGATACCGAGAAGGCATTCGACCGCTATCTGAGGAAGCACATCTGATGGCGCACTCCAACAACACTGCCGAGATTCACACATACCTGCCGTGCGGTTTTCCAGTCACGGGCGGACATCCCGGCTCCGGCCCCCGCCAGGGGGCGCCCGGTCTCACGCTCCGCAGCTCGCACAACGTGACAGTCGGCTCGGACAACGTGACAGCCGGCCTGACCGGAGGGCCGGTGCACGCCGGCGGGCCTGCCGGCGAGCTTCTCGATCCCCCGCCGACGGCCGGACCGGTCCTCGCCCTCCACCGCGAACCGGTCTCCGTCAAGGACCGGAGCACCCGATGAAGGCGACGGTCGCTCTCTGGAAAGAGCCAGGTGGGCCCGCCTCGTTGGAGCCGGTCGAGATCGGCGCTCTCGCGGCCCGCGAGGTGCTGGTACGGATGAGCGGAGGCGGGATCTGCCGTACCGACCTCGCCGCTGCCGCCGGCATCGTGCCACTTCCGGTTCCGTTCGTGCTCGGGCATGAGGGAGCGGGCGTGGTGGAGGCGGTAGGCGCGGCCGTGGATACCGTCGAGGTCGGCGACGAGGTGATCCTGAGCTTCGACTCGTGCGGTGACTGTGTCCAGTGCGCGGCCAACCACCCGGCCTTTTGCGAGCTGTTTCCGGCCCTGAACTACTCCGGCACACGGCTGGACGGCTCCACGACTCTCACCCAGGACGATCTTCCCGTGCACGGGAGCTGGCTCGGCCAGTCGTCCTTCGGTACCTATGCCGTGGCCGGCGTCCGTAACACGGTCAAGGTGCCCACACGTCCGGCCGGCCTGCCCCTTGAGTTCCTCGGCCCCCTGGGCTGCGGGGTCCTCGCCGGTGCCGGGACCGTCTTCAACGTGCTCCGGCCCCAGCCGGGACAAGGCATCGCCGTGTTCGGCCTCGGCGGAGTGGGGCTGTCCGCCGTCATGGCCGCCACGGTGGCCGGCTGCCACCCGATCATAGGAATCGACCCCCATCCGCGCCGACGCCCACTGGCCCAAGAAGTGGGCGCCACCCACACCATCGACCCCGGAGGTGTCGACGACATCGACCGGGCCATCGCGCACATCGCCGGTGCGGGAGTGGACTTCGCCGTCGACACGGTCGGCTCCGGTGCGGTCGTGCGCCATGCCCTGATGTCTCTGCGCATGCCCGGCGTCTGCGCGACCCTCGGCCTGCAGGCCATGAAGAACGACATCACCATCGATCAAGGCCACCTGCAGATGGGCCGGACCCTGACCGGAGGGCTCGAAGGCGACGCCGACCCGCACACGCTCATCCCCCACCTGATCGACCTGTGGCGGCAAGGGCGCTTCCCCTTCGACCAGCTCATCACCCGATTCCCCTTCCCTCGCATCGAAGACGCACTTGAGGCCGTCCGCTCCGGCAAGGCCGTCAAACCGGTACTCGTCTTCGACTGACGTGGATGACAGGAGGAGGTCCCACCATGCCCGCCATGCCCCACGCACCGCTGTACATCGGCGGAGAGTGGATCGACACCGACACCCACTACGAAGTCCGCAGCCCGGCGACGGAGGAGGTGGCAGGCACCCTTGCCAAGGGCACTCGCGAGCACACCGAGCGTGCCGTTGCCGCGGCCCGAGCGGCGTTCGACCAGGGGACCTGGCGCGACACATCCCCGGCGCACAGGGCGGAACTGCTACGGCAGGTCGCCGACGGCCTGGCGCAGCGAGCGGATGAACTGGCGCGCGTCCAGAGCCGTGAGAACGGCGCCCCCGTGCGGCTGGCCGAAGCCGTACACATCGGTGTGTCCCTCCTCCACCTCCGCTACCTGGCCGACCTCGCCGACCGATACGAGTTCCAGCGGCCCGGGCCTCTGATCACACCCGTGCTCGCCGCGGGGGCCGTGCACCGCGAGCCCATCGGGGTCTGCGCGGCGATCGTGCCGTGGAACGTCCCTCTCCTCGCGTCCGTCTGGAAGATCGCGCCCGCTCTCGCGGCAGGCAACACCGTCGTCATCAAGCCCGACGAGCAAGCCCCCTTCACCGTTGTTGAGCTGGTGCGCGAGTGCGAAAGGGCCGGCCTTCCGCCCGGTGTCCTCAACCTCGTCACGGGAGACGGCGCGGACGTCGGAGCACAACTCGCTGAGCACCCGCACGTCCGCAAAGTGGCCGTCACCGGATGCACCTCGACCGGCCGCGACGTCATGCGACGAGCCGCGGGCAACATCAAACACGTCAGCCTGGAACTCGGCGGCAAGGGACCGAACATCGTCCTCGATGACGCCGACCTCAAAGCGGCGGTGGACGGCGCCCTCTTCGCCTGCTTCACCTACTCCGGCCAGGCTTGCGAAGCGGGAACCCGGCTCCTGCTCCCCGACTCGCTGCACGACGAGTTCGTGGAGCGCATGATCGTCCGAGCCAAAACACTACGGCTGTCCGACCCCCTCGACCACGACACCGACCTCGGGCCGGTCATCTCGGCCCAGCAACGGGACCGCATGCTGGACCAGATCACCCAAGCACAGCATGAGGGCGCCCGACTCGCCCTCGGCGGCGGAATTCCCGCCGGGCCCCGCTTCGCACGGGGTCACTGGATCGAGCCGACCATCCTCACCGATGTCACCTCCACCATGCGCATCGCCCAGGAAGAAGTCTTCGGGCCCCTCCTGGCAGTCATGCGCTATCGGACGGTCGAGGAAGCGATAGAGATCGCCAACGGCACCCGGTACGGCCTGTCCGCGGGCGTCTGGACCGCGAACCCCCAAGCCGGTCTCGACATCGCAGAAAAACTCGAAGCAGGCCAGGTCTGGATCAACAACTGGCATGTGCTTCCACCGCAATACCCGTTCGGGGGCTGCAAGCAGAGCGGGAACGGACGCGAAGGCGGGCCCCGGGCGATCGATGACTACACCGAAGAGAAAGTCGTCACCATCGGTCTGCCGAGCGACTCGGAAGCAAAATCCCACTCACTCCTGCTCGGTACACAAGAGCCGTGAACAGCACGCGATCGGCATGCTGCCCGGCCTCCGGCGTCACCGCGATCGACCCACGGAGATGGCCGCCGGAGCGGTCACCCCGGCCTTTGCCGCCGCCGCACAGACGTACCCGACCTGCCATCCCCCAGGCAGGAGAAGTCGACCCACCGCGCAGCCCTACTCGAAGCGCCGGAGCCACACGCCACGGCTTCCAGAGCAACGATCGGAGCGTGATCATGAACTTTCCGACAGCTTCCGCGACCCAGCCGGCGGCGGAGCAGCGCACCCGCCTGCCCCGCCATGTCGGTATCGTGCTGGACGGCAACCGCCGCTGGGCCCGCCGCAACGGTCTGGAATCGACCGCCGACGGGCACCGCACCGGGTTCGACAAGATCCCCGACGTGCTCACCTGGTGTGCGGAGTCGGGCATCCAGTTCGTCACCCTGTGGATGCTCTCCGACGACAACATCGCCCGGCGTTCCGCCTCCGAACTTGAGGACCTGTACGCCATCGACGAAGGCGTCATCAACCGGCTGCGCGCGAGCGGCCGGTGGCGGCTGCACCACATCGGCAACCCCGACCTGCTCCCCCGGTCCATCGTCCGCCTGCTCAGGGACGCCGAAGAGGACACCCACCGCAACACCGGGATGCTGGTGAACCTCGCCATCGGCTACGGCGGACGCAGCGACGTGCTCACCGCGGTGCGCTCCATCATCGAGGACGTCACGCACGGCCGGGGCGTACAGGTGACGGAAGAAGAACTGGCCAACCGGCTGTCCACCGCCGGGCAGCCCGATCCGGAATTCATCATCCGTCCCTCCGGCGAGTTCCGGACCTCAGGGTTCCTGCTATGGCAGGCCGCACTCGCCGAACTGTACTTCTGCGACTGCCTGTGGCCCGACTTCACGCGGGACGACCTCGCCCAGGCCCTGCGGTCCTTCAGCGAGCGCACTCGCCGCCTCGGTGTCTGAGCCCTGTCCCGCCAGTGATTGCCGGCGAGCCGAGGGCGCTGTCGGCCGGCCATGGGCCGTCACTTGTCCGGGCCGGGTCACGGAGGCGGGCGATGCCGAGCACGGCCCCATGGAAGCCGTCCCCCGACTCGACGCGGACGAGGAGTCGGGGAACCATGCCCGCAGCTTCACAGCTCAGGTTCATAGGGTGCCTGACCAGCGCTTTCTCACCTGTGAGCCGGCGCTTCGGGCGTTCAACGCGTTCACGCCTGGATCAGGGTGCCGAGGGGATCCGGCAGAACGTGGAGGGCACCCGACGGATACGCACCTCTTGGCGGACCGGCCGGCCAGATGTCGCCGACCGATGCGTCCCCGCTCCCTCTCGTGATGTCAGTGGGTGGTTTCTGAGATGTCGGCAGCACTGTTCGTGGCGGAAAGCCGTGGTCGGGCGGGCCTGTGCCGGGGCAGACACCCGGGCGGTCGTCAGGCGCCGGGGGCGCCTGCCGCCGTGCTGTGGGGCGCTGTTGACCACGGTGCCCGGCCTGACGTCATCGGGGCTCGCATGCCGTGGGTGCCTCGTGCCGCAACGTTTCGGAGTGTCAAGTGGACGAGAAATATGCATCCCAAGCTGCAGCCGTAGCCGCTTCGGGCAGCTCGCCGAGTGCCGGTTCCCGTATCGGCGGGCTCGGCGCGTACCGGCCTGTGACTGTGGTGACCAACGAGGAGGCGGCCACGGCCGCCGGTGTCAGTCCGGAGTGGATCTCGAAGCGGGTCGGGGTCGAGGAACGTCCTCACGCCACGGATGCCGAGACGGTGGTGATGATGGCCGTCGCGGCGGGCAAGGAAGCGTTGGCCGACTGCGGTGCCTCCGTCGATGACGTCGACGTGGTGCTCCTTGCCACCTGTTCCATGCCGTCTCCCATGCCCAACGGGGCCGCGTCGGTCGCCGCAGCCATGGGTTGCACGGCATCGGCCGGATTCGATCTCAACGCCGCCTGTGCGGGGTTCTGCCATGGATTGGCGGTCGCCGACGCTCTGGTGCGGGCCGGAACCGCGCGGGGCGTGCTGGTCATCGGCTCGGAGCGGATGACGGACTGGGTCTCGCCCGAGGACCGCAATACCGGTCCCATCTTCGCGGACGGGGCAGCCGCGACCTATGTCGCGCCGTCGGCTGAGCCCACCATCTTCCCCGTCGCGTGGGGCAGTGACGGTGCCCAGGCCGCCCTCATCAAGATCCCTGGTGAGACGGGCCGGATGGAGATGGCGGGGAAAGCGGTCTTCCGTTGGGCCACCTCCCAACTGGCCGACGTCATACAAGCCGCCTGCGAGCGGGCGGACCTGAAACCTGCCGACCTCCAGGCTTTCGTGCCGCACCAGGCGAATCTGCGCATCATCGAAGCACTGAGCCAGGGCGTTGACGCACCTGACCTGGTGACCGCGACCGACGTGGTCAGTGCGGGCAACACCTCGGCCGCTTCCGTCCCGCTCGCGCTGCACTCACTGCGGCTGAGGGGCGATGTCAGCCGGGGCGAGCCCGTGCTCCTTTTCGGATTCGGCGCCGGGCTGTCCTATGCGGCGCAAGTCGTTCTGTGCCCGTAACGACCGAGTCCGTCCGACCCGACCTTCTCATTCAAGGAGCAAACCGTGTCCCTCGATCAAGACACTCTGGTGCAGGTGCAGAACACCGTTGCCCTCCTCAGCGAGCGGCCCGTCGATGAAGTGAAGCCGGACCACAGGCTGTTGGAGGACCTCGGTCTCGACTCCCTCAAGATCGCGGAGCTGGCACAGAAACTCCAGAACGCGTTGGGCAAGCCCATCGACGACGACTTGCTCAACGCGAACGGCACCACCGTGGCCCGCTGTGCCGAGATCGCACAGGAAGCCTGAGGCCCCTTCAGGCCAGGGCCGGGGCCGCGGTGACCCCACCCGAGGGCATCCGCCCGCTTGGGGGCCCGCCCCTGTCCGTAGCGGCGCGGTACGGCAGTTGAGCTGTACGCCGGGGCGACGGGCGACACCGCCTGGGCATGGCGATCAGTCCACACCAGGAAAGGTTGATGAGCATGAGCGCAACACCAAGCACCGGCGCGCTGACCGACTGCCTCGGCGCTATGCGTACCTGCCCCGAAGTGGTCCTGGAGATCCTCTGGAGGGCCAGCTCCCTTCGCCGTCGCGACGCGGTACTGGCGCAGAACACGTCCGACGCCGAACAGCTGATGAACCCGCAGCCGGAACCGCGGGCCGGCCCGGACGCCGAGCTGCCGGGCACGGGCACAGGGACCGCGCACGGGAAGGTCGTCCTGCTGGGGGAACACGCCGTGGTCTACGGCGCCCCCGCCCTGGCGCTGCCCGTACCGGCGTTGGGCTGCCGGGCCCGCGTTGTACGCCGTGACCAGGGCGGGCACGGGCTGCTGGGGTTGCGGATGGTTCAGGTCCAGCCGGGCATGCCGTCCGGTGTGGCGCCACTGCCACCGCACACCCAGGAGAGTTCCGTACCGGAAGGGTTGCGGACGCTCACCGAGACCGTGTTACGGGACGCGGGGCTGCGCTCGTTGCCCGGGGTGGACGTGCTGGTCGAGAGCGGTGTGCCGCCCGCACGCGGCCTCGGCTCCAGCGCGGCGTGCGCTCGCTCTCTCGCCCTGGCACTGGACGATCTCCTCGGGCTGCAGCTGAGTGCGGACGCCGTCTTCCACCGTGTGCAGGCGTCCGAGAAGGCGGCACATGGCCGGGCCAGCGGCATCGACGCACTGGCCACAGGCAGCCGCAGGCCGGTGCTGCTGGCCGACGGCCACATCAGCAACCCGCCGGTAGGCGCTGATGGCTGGATCACCGTGGCGGACAGCGGTAGCGGCGCCGGCACCAGGAAGGCCGTCGCGATGCTGCGTGACGGATTCGCGAGGGACCCCGGCAGCCGTGAGGTGTTTCTCCACCGCTCGGCGACGCTGACCCGGGCCGGACTGCGGGACATGGAGCGAGGCCGCCTGGAAGCGCTGGGTGGCAGGCTCACGGACTGCCACACGCTGCTCGCCGGCCTCGGCTTGACCACCGGTCGGACCGATCGCCTGGTGGACGCCGCGCTCCGGGCCGGCGCACTGGGCGCCAAGATGAGTGGCGGCGGACTCGGCGGATGCGTGATCGCCCTGACGGCCACCGAGCGGGCCGCTGACGCGCTGGCTGCCCAGCTCACGGCCGAGCACGGCGCGCGCTGCTGGAGGGCTCCGCTCGCGAAGGGTGAGCGCCATGCTGGGTGACGGTGCCGTGGCAGTGGCTCACCCCAACATCGCGCTGGTCAAGTACTGGGGGAAGCGTGATGAGCGCCTCATCCTGCCGTGCACCGACAGCCTGTCGATGACGCTGGACATCTTCCCCACCACCACCCATGTCCAACTCACCGACCAGAACACGCAGGACGCGGTGCTGACGGACGGCGCCGTGGCCCGGGGCGAGATGGCGCGGCGCATCACCGCCTTCCTGGACGTCATCCGCGAGCGGGCCGGAAGGACAGAGCGCGCCATGGTGGAAACCCGCAACACCGTGCCGCTCGGCGCCGGTCTGGCCTCATCAGCCAGCGGGTTCGCGGCTCTCGCTCTCGCCGCGACCGATGCCTACGGCTTGTCCCTGGAACCCGTGGCGCTGTCCCGGCTGGCCCGCAGGGGCTCGGGGTCCGCCGCACGGTCAATCTTCGGAGGCTTTGTCCTCTGGCACTCCGGCGCGTCCGACGACCCCGATCCCGACCTTGCCTCCTACGCCGAGCCGCTCGCGCACGCGCACCTGGACCTCGCCCTGGTCGCCGTCCTGGTGGAGACCGGGCCCAAGCCGGTCTCCAGCCGCGAGGCCATGCGCCGCACAGCGATGACCTCTCCCCTCTTCCCCGACTGGCTCGCCACGACCCGTGGCGACGTCACAGCGATGCGGGAGGCGCTGGCCAGGGAAGACATCGCCACCGTGGGCGAGATCGCCGAGCGCAACGCACTCGGCCTGCACCGGACCATGGAGACTGCGGTGCCGCCCGTGCGGTATCTGACCCCCACCTCGCACCGGGTGCTCGAAGGAGTGCGCGACATGCGCGCACGCGGCTTGCCGGCCTGGGCGACGATGGATGCCGGGCCCAACGTGAAGGTGCTGTGCGGTGGCGGCGATGCCCAGCGTGTGGCCGGTGAACTGCGCAAGCAGTCCGGCTGTGCGGCAGTGGTGGCCCGCAGCGGACCCGGCGCCGTGCTCCGTAAGAAGGTCCGCTGATGACGCCGGCGGTCACGCACAGGGCGCCGGGCAAACTCCTCGTCGCCGGGGAGTACGCCGTACTGGAGCCGGGGCAGCCGTCGATCGTGCTGGCCGTGGACCGGTTCATCACCGTCGAAGCCTCGACGCCCGGGGACGCTCAGGTAGTACTCGCCACCGATCTCCTGCCGCACGAGGTACGGATGTTCCGTGGCCGGACGGGGCTGGGCCCACTCGACCGGAAGGACACCCGTCACCTCCGCGGAACCCTCGCGCACCTGGTTTCCGCCGTCGAGGTCGTCGACCAGCTGCGATCCCAGCTCGGGCTGGCGCCGGTGCCGTTGCGTCTGACGGTCCGCAGCGACCTGCACGAGCAGGGCACCAAGATCGGACTCGGTTCGAGCGGTGCGGTGACGGTTGCGGCCGTCACCGCGATGACGGACTTCTGCGGTATGCCGATGCCGCCGGAACTGCGCCTGCGTCTGGCTCTGCTGGCGAGCATCCGCGTGGACACCGGCCCCTCCGGCGCCGATCTCGCCGCCAGCACATGGGGCGGCTGGATCCTCTACCGCGCCCCGGACCGCGCCCGGCTGCTGCGGCGCCTGAGGCGGGACGGCGTGGCGGAAACGCTGCTGGCCACGTGGCCCGGGCTGACCGTACGCGCCCTGCCTCCGCCGAACGCGCTGAGTCTGCACACGGGCTGGAGCGGCAGCCCGGCCTCCACTTCGACCCGCGTCGGACACCTGTCCCGCACCACGTGGTGGCACAGCGCGGCCCGCAGCCGTTTTCTGACACGCAGCACGAACTGCGTGAGCACGGCGGTGCACGCGCTTGAGCGGGATGACCCACAGGCGCTTCTCGCCGCGGTCCGCGGCTGCCGCCGCCTGCTGTCCGACCTGGACCACGAGGCGGAACTCGGCATCTTCACCGCCGCACTGACGGACCTGTGTACGGCCGCCGAAGCCTGTGGTGGCGCGGGCAAACCGTCCGGTGCGGGAGGCGGCGACTGCGGCATCGCCCTGCTGCCCAGCAACACCGACCCGCGCACTCTGCACAGGCGCTGGGCAGCAGCCGGGATCACCGCGCTGTCCCTGCGGGTCACCGAGGCGCCCAGATCCCCCGATGACGTATCCGCAGCGGCGGGCCCGACGGCCGCACACCGCCTGATCCCCCGCACCGCCTGATCCCACACCGCCCGTACCCACATCCCGCTTCCCTCCCGGACCGAGGAGGCCCCCATGACCGGATCACGTAAGGACGATCACGTGCGGCTCGCCACCGCCCAGCACCAAGCAACCGGCGAAGACACCGCGACCGAAACGGCAAGTCCGCCCAGTCAGTTCGACGAGGTGCGCTTCGTCCACCATGCCCTGGCGGGCACCGACCGCGAACGCGTCTCGCTGCGTACCCGGTTCGGCGGACTGGAGTGGCCGGTTCCGCTCTACATCAACGCGATGACGGGCGGCAGCGCGAAGACCGGCGAGATCAACCGGGGTTTGGCCACCGCCGCCCGGGAAACCGGCGTGCCGATCGCCACCGGCTCCATGAGCCCCTACCTCAAGGACTCCTCCACGGCAGGAACCTTCTCCCCCATACGCGAATGCAATCCGGACGGTTTCGTGATGGCGAACGTCAACACCAACGCCACCGCGGAACAGGCACGCCGGGCCGTCGACCTGCTGAACGCCGACGCACTCCAGATCCACCTGAACGCTGTGCAGGAAACCGTCATGCCCGAGGGAGACCGCTCCTTCGGCCACTGGCCCGGTGCCATCGAGGCCATCACCGCGGCCGTGGACGTGCCGGTCATCGTCAAGGAGGTCGGCTTCGGCCTCAGCGGCCGGACCGTCTCCCAACTGGCCAAAATGGGCGTCCGCGCAGCCGACGTGGCAGGGCGTGGAGGCACCGACTTCGCCCGGATCGAGAACAGCCGCCGCTCCGATGCCGACTTCACCTATCTGGAAGGCTGGGGCCTGAGCACCCCAGTGGCTCTGCTGGACGCCCGCGGCCACGGGCTGCCCCTGCTCGCCTCCGGCGGCATCCGCCACCCACTCGACGTCGCCCGGGCGCTCGCTCTGGGAGCCCACGCCGCCGGCGCGTCCGGAGGCTTCCTCACCACACTCCTCAACGGCGGTGTGAACGCCCTCGTCCAGCAGATCACCGCCTGGCTGGAGCAGCTCACAGACCTCATGACGCTCCTGGGCGCCCACAGCCCGGCCGCTCTGGCCGATTGCGACGTGCTGCTGACCGGCTCCCTGCGCGAGTTCTGCCTCCTGCGGCACATCGACACCCCCGGCCCGCGAGGAGACGACCGATGACCGATCAGCCCACCCACACCGAGCAGCCCACCTCCCGGCCCGAGACAGCCGCGGCACACGTTCCGATGCGCTGGGTCGGACCGCTGCGCATCTCCGGCAACGCGGCCGACACCGAGGTCGAGGTGCCGCTGGCCACCTACGAGTCGCCGCTGTGGCCGTCCGTCGGCCGCGGCGCACAGATCTCCCGGATGGTCGAGGGAGGCATCGAGGCCACCCTCGTGGACGAGCGCATGACCCGCTCCGTCCTCGTCGAAGCCGACACCGCAGGAACCGCTCACGCCGCCGCCCGCGACGTGCACGGCCGCATCGACGAACTGCGCGCCCTCACAAGCGGGACCAGCCGCTACGCCGAACTGCTGGCGGTGCGCGACGAGATCGTCGGCCCGCTGCTGTTCCTGCGCTTCGAGTTCGCCACGGCGGACGCCTCAGGACACAACATGGCCACCCTCGCGGCCGACACCCTGCTCGACCACCTCCTCGCGCATGTGCCCGGCATCCGCTACGGATCCATCTCCGCCAACTACTGCAGCGACAAGAAAGCCACCGCCGTCAACGGCATCCTGGGCCGCGGTAAAAACGTGATCGCGGAAATACTCGTCCCCGGGCGGATCGTGACCGGCCGCCTGCACACCACGGCCGCCCAGATCGTGAAACTCAACGTGCACAAGAACCTGGTCGGCACGCTCCTTGCCGGCGGCATCCGCTCCGCCAACGCCCACTACGCGAACATGCTTCTCGCCTTCTACCTCGCCACCGGCCAGGATGCCGCCAACATCGTGGAGGGCTCGCAGGGCGTCACCTTCGCCGAAGACCGCGAAGGCGACCTCTACTTCTCCTGCACCCTGCCCAACCTCATCGTCGGCACCGTCGGCAGCGGCAAGGGCCTCGACTTCGTCGAGGAGACCCTCACCACGCTCGGCTGCCGCGCCGACCGCCCCTCAGGGGACAACGCACGCCGCCTCGCGGCCCTCGCCGCAGCCACCGTGCTCTGCGGCGAACTCTCACTGCTGGCCGCACAGACCAACCCCGGCGAACTGATGAGGGCCCACACCGGACTCGAACGCCTCAACGGAGCACACCATGACCGCTGACCTGCCCGTCGGCATCCACGACCTCGCCCTGAGGACCAGCAGCCTGGTGCTCACCCACGCCGAACTCGCCCAGCACACCGGCGCCGACGTGGTCAAATACCACGAAGGCATCGGTCAGCGGTCGATGAGCGTGCCCACAGCGGACGAAGACATCGTCACCATGGCAGCCGACGCGGCGGCTCCGATCATCGAACTCCACGGCACCGACCGCATCCGCACCCTCCTGTTCGCCACCGAAACCTCCATCGACCAGTCCAAAGCAGCCGGCGTCTACGTCCACTCACTGCTGGACTTTCCCCCATACGTCCGGGTCGTCGAACTCAAGCAAGCCTGCTACGGAGCCACCGCAGCGCTCCAGTTCGCCACCGCGCTCGTCCACCAGGACCCCGCACAGCAGGTCCTCGTCCTCGCCAGCGACGTGGCCCGCTACGACCTGGACAGCCCGGGAGAGGCCACCCAAGGAGCCGCGGCGGCGGCCATGCTGGTCTCCGCCGATCCCGCCATCCTCGCGATCAACACCCCCTCCGGCCTGTTCACCCAGGACGTCATGGACTTCTGGCGCCCCAACTACCGGTCCACCGCCGTCGTCGACGGCAAGAAATCCCTGTACGCCTACCTCCAGGCCCTCGACGGCGCATGGAAGGACTACCAGGCACACGGTGGCCTGCCCCTCGATGAGATCCACACCGTCTGCTACCACCAGCCCTTCACCCGCATGGCGTTCAAGGCACACCAGCACCTGCTCGGCGAGACCGGAACGCAGGCCGACGCCGCCGCCGTCGACCATGCCATCGCACCCACCACCGGCTACAACGAAATCATCGGAAACAGCTACACCGCCTCCACGTATCTCGCACTCGCAGCTCTGCTGGAAGCGGACGACACACTCGACGGGCAGACAGTGGGCCTGTTCAGTTACGGCTCCGGAAGCGTCGCCGAATTCTTCACCGGACAAGTCGCCCCCGGCTACCAGGCCGCGCTGCGCACCGACGACCACCGTTCCGTGGTCGACCGGCGCCGCCCCCTCGACTACGACACCTACCGCCAACTACGCATGGCCCCAACGCACACCAACGGCGCACATCACACCCTGCCCCACCACGCCCAAGGCGCCTTCCGCCTCGCCGCGCTCCGAGACCACCAGCGCATATACGAAGCCGTACCCGCAACGACGTGACCGCGCCGGACCGCCGAAAGCGTGGCTGGCACGAGCGGCATCGAGCGCAGCACGCAGCGTGTCGAGCGCTACCGGTACTCCACCAGTCACCAGGTCGTCATCCAGACATGGACGTGCTCCACTCTCGTGTGCGGGACAGCCGTCAGGGAGTGCGAGATCGAACCCGGCCCTTTGGTGCCGCACCCTCGTCGGCGCGCCAGCTCCGCGGTCCGCTTCACGAAAGCCCGCCAGGCAACTGTGGTGATGAGGGCAGGACTTGTCCCGTAAAAAGGCCACCGTCAAGAAAAAGGCCACCGTCAAGAGCCTGCCGACGACGGGCAGGTCCCCAGGAAAGCGCACCGCGTTCGCCTGATGACGGTGACCGTCCGGCGGCACAACCGGAAGGTTCTCAGTGGATGGCCTGGCCCGGGACGGGGTGAGGCCGATCGTGCGTCGTCGCAGCCACGGACTTGCCGCCGTCTACGGGCAGAGTGACGCCGGTGATCCAAGAGGACTGCGGCGACAGCAGGAAGGCCGCTGCCCGTGCGATGTCGTCAGTTTCGCCGAAGCGACCCAGAGGGTAGCTGGCGGCAACGGTCTCTTGGGGCAAGGTGGTGATCGACTCCATGAACGGGGTACGGACGAACGCCGGAGCCAGCCCGTTGACCCGCACATCGGGAGCGAGTTGGTCGGCAAGGTCTTCCGTGAGACGGCGTAGCGCCGCCTTGGTCGCGCTGTACGCCGACAGCCGGACACCGCCGGTGGCAGCGACCGTGTTCATCATCAGGACAGCCCCGCCGTGGTCCTTCATCCACGCCTGCCAAGCCAACTGCGTGAACCCAAGGGCGCCCACCACGTTGGTGTCGAACATGTGCAGCAAACACTCCAGGTCAAGGTCGATGGCGAGTGTGTGCTGAGCGGGATTGGCCCCCGTGGTGTAGACGAGCATGTCCAGCCGCCCGAACGTGTTCATCACGGCTTCAACGGCCTCCTGCCGATCAGTCTCCTTGCGGCTGTGAGCGGGGACGGCAAGTACCCGTTGCCCGGTCGCTTCTTCGAGTGATGTGGCCGCCTGGCGCAGCGGCTCCTCATTACGGGCCGTAAGAGCTACCGAGGCTCCTTGGCGGGCCAACTCCGCAGCGATGGCATATCCGATGCCGCGGCTGGCCGATACCACCAGCGCAACTTGCCCCTGGAAGAGGGCTTCGCCGCGTTCTGGCGTGTACGCGCTCCACACTTCCTCGCTCTGCTCGCTGCCCCAATGGGGAAGAAGTGTCATAGCTACCTACCTGTTAGCACGATTGCAACCTTTAGTCCCATCAACCCACTTGCCGCAGCCCACGACAAGACGGAACCGAAAGCCATCCGTGCACACGTCCACCGGTTGTGAATTCGTGAACGCGGTTGCCCTGGCGGGCAGGAAGACTGCGACGGCCCCGCCTCTGGAGCCTGACCTTCGGGGTCCATGAGACGGGCCGGAAGACCGCACCCACACGGGCACCGCCGTAGGGGCTCGGACGCGTCTGCGCGACCCGGCATCCCCATCTGCGGCAGGCAGCGTCGACCACGGCCAAGTGCCCCGAAGCGCTGGTTACGCGACAAATACCGTCGGTCGGATAGATGATCTTGCCCCCGGTGTCCGCCGCCATTCGTGGAGCGGGTTCGTGAGCCGAACCCGAGGCGGCAGTGGGACCGGCCGAGCTGACCGCCCCGCTCAGCGAGCGGCGAGGCCACTCCCCTCACCCCTGAGCAACAGCCCGCTCGCCCCCGCCATCTCCCGGAGCCACGGCCTCCCCCTGCCTGTACCGGTCCGCCGGAGGCACGGCATCCTCCGAAGCACGGGCAACGCCGTCGCCGGGCACCGGGACACCCGCCGGTGCGAGAGGAGGGAGCGCGCTCAGAACACTCAAAGCTGCAGGGTCATCCATACCTCCCACTCCTATCCCTTTTCCACCCGAACCGGCCGCGACGACAGAGCCCCGAAACCGCCAGTACACCCGCAGAAGTCTCCCCGTACTCCACTTGGCCGACATCACATCTGCGGACCGGCCGATCGCCGGTCGGGGCAGCGGCATCCGGACAGAACGAGTGCGGCAGAGCAGCGCTGCGTCCAACGTGGTCAGCGACGCGCGCTGGCACCTACGAGCTACCTTCACCCACCACCCCGACCACTTCTTCTCCGCCCGGGTGCACTCCTATGAACATGACGCCGAGAGGCCGCCCCTCGGCGGCGGCGCAACTGAGCAGCCCGGCGACCGCGGCCCGTCTTCCGCCCAATCCGGCTCCCGCCCTCTTCGACACCTCGGCACTGTCGAAGGAGTCCCCCAGAAGTGGGGACGCTACGGCGACGCCATCGGACGACGGAAGAAGCTCCCCCACCCGGCACCGCCGCCGACCGACAACGCCGGGCCGCCTCTCCCCACGCTTCGTGGAATGGATGCAGGACCTTGTCGACGGCTGGGTGACCGCCACTCCCCCAGGCCGGGCCGCCCCGCCCAACCCACTGCCCTGAGCAACGGCGTCGTACCCCGGCAAGCAATCCAGCCAGTGCGGAGCCTCGCCCCTTCGTGCACAGTCACGGCCACCGCCCTTCATAGGACTGCACTCTGCTCGCCTCGATCGGGTGCCGCGTTGAGTGATTCACGCAGACCAGAAAAATCACTCTTCACTCCGAGCGGCGAATCGCGCGCACACCAGCTCTAATCGCTCGCCAGCACAGAATTACAACCAGCCACAAGGAGAAGGCACTCAGTCCCGTGAGACTAGACTCCCCCAACCCCGAATTCGCGAATATCCACGCCCCAAGAAAGACAATAGCCCCCCAGGTGAGCGATACACCCAGGATGGCGGGAAGTTCTTTAACGAGGCCCTTCATGAGTCGTTCAGTCCCCCACGGTAGTAGTTTCTTTTTGTCCACCGATACCGCTGTGGCCAGGTGTCAACATGTAGCCCGGGCCACATGGCGATCACGAGCAGGCATCGTGTGCGACTAGAACTTCCATGCCACCCAGTTACTCTGACAGGACCACTCTTCCCCTGTTTCCGTTTTGAATCCTTGCCCAAGTGGCTGACTCATGTCGTCCTCGCCTCGGACAAAGTTGTTGACGTAACAGGCCAGCTCATCCTGTCCCCAGGGTCGGGTTGATCGTTGATTCACAGGACTATGAAAACAGCCTGGCTATCCGGCAGTGGATTGATGGGAACAACCCTGGCTCGGCAGCCGCTGGGGCATCGCGCTACCGTTTCCGGTAGGTGAGCCAAATGAGAACTGGGGCAACGCCGGTACAGATGAACCCTCAGGTAGTGACCGTCGAGCTTCGATCAGCCCACTTGTCGGCAAGAGCAAAGCAGGACTCAGCCATCGCCCCTACCTTCGGGACCGATAGAGAAGGAAAGGCCCTGCCACAAGGAACAGAAGCGCGAACGGAGTCACCACAGTGAAACCCCTGCCTTTGGCCACATCAGAGATGACGAAGATGGCCAACAGCGACCCGAGAACAACCTCGATTATGCCAACGGCGCGAAATACGCGCTTCTTCCTGTCCAACATTCGCCTCTGTCCACATTCGGGGCGGCCGACGAGGCCACCCCTAATGCGCCACGACTAGTTGTAGTTTTCTGAGACGTAGGCCCCATCAGCTGCGCCGATCATGGAGCAGAACGGCAGTGCAAGGTCAGCAAGGCTGCCGCCTGCAGGGGCGGACACTGCGGCAGCACCAGCTTCGCACAGACTCGAGACGCCGACCCCAGTGAGAAGGCCGACGAAGTTGGATTCGGCTAGATCCATATTCCCCGTCAACGTGCCCCCACAATGTTGACCACATTCGCACCCTTAAAGATCCCGTTCAGGCTCAGGGTTCCGTGGGGGTCGATGTGGTTGACGGGGGCCGCCGCTGGCGTAGAGGTAGGGGTTCTTCTCCTGGCCTGAGGGCCGGGTTGGGTGGAGCGGCCGATGCGCGGGTCGTAGTGGCGGGCGTGAACAGGTCATCCAGTCATTTCCCATTCCTTGGACCGTGCCACATTCCAAAAATCAACATCGCTACTGCGAAAAACCCCAGAGCGGCGAGAATGAACGGGATGACACTATCAGAGCCCTGTGTGGTCAATCCGCGAACCAACATAATGACCGCGACAAGAAAAGTCACCCCTATAACCACTTGCAGTTTGATCTTCATGTTCATGCAGCAGCCCAACGAAAATGAATTCACTGGCTTGATAATTGCGGCGACAGGTTATCCCCCGTCGCCGCAATCAGCCTACGGCCAATATCGGGCGAGAAACAGGGTTCAGACTATAATCTCGCCTCCTGAATAACCAATAGCCCCTCCGACCGCACAGCCTGCTGTACCCGCGCCAATGGCTCCTGGCGCACCTCCGGGGACGACACCAGCCGTGATTATTCCGGTTTTTGAGGCAGCGGTGATACCGCTGATACATCCGCTGGCAAGCCCAAATATCTTGCTGCCCTTGCCGAGTGCGTTCGTGATGTCGTCGAAGCCGAACAGCCCGGTGGGGTCGATTTTATTGACGGGGTCGCCTGTGGCGTAGAGGTAGGGGTTGATTTCTTGTCCGCTGGGGTCGGGTTGGGTGAAGCGGCCGATGCGGGGGTCGTAGTAGCGGGCGCCCATGTGGTACATCGCCGTGCCGTCCTGGTAGGTGCCGGCGAAGCGGTAGGGCTGTTCCGCACCCTTGGTTTCGGTGGGTTCGGTGACGCCTCTCGGGCTGTAGTAGTACGAGGCCGTCTTCTTGCCGTTCTCGTCGACCATGGCCACCGTCGAGCCGAGTGCGTCGGTGAGGTAGTAGTGGCTCTTTCCGGCCCGCGTCATGGAGTTGAGAGTTCCCCCGGCTTCGCGGACGAATCCCGTGTCCACGCCGCTCGTGCTGGTGGCGGCCAAACCGATGGGCCCCTGGTGGAAGAAGGTGTTGCCGACCTTGACGCGTTCGCTGTTGTCGGTCGAGGCGTATTCGGCGTCGTATTTCGTGCCGTCTACCGTGGTGGAGGTGAGCTGGGAGAAGTCCGACCAGGTGCTGCCCGTTCTCGTGGTCTCGGGGGTGGAGGCTCCGGCGGTCTCATTCCCCGCCTTGTCGTAGCTCCAGCCCTTGGTGTCGTCGTTCTTCTGGGTCAGCTGGCTCGCGTCGTTGTACTTGTACGTCGTCCCGCGCGGGCAGCCCTCCACGATGCCCTGAGAGGTCAGGTTCCCGGCAGCGTCGTAGCAGTACTGCCAACTGTTATTGGTCGCACTGCCCTTGGTCTCCTTCCCGAAGGAGAAACGGCCCGCACTGTCGTAGGTGTGGGTGCGCTTCAGGCCGCCTACCGCGTCGGTGACAGTGCGGAACTTCGTGCCGTCGGTGGCCTTGCCGCCCGCCGTGTAGGAGTAGGTGTAGGCCAGGTCGACCAGGGTGGTGGAGCCGTGGGTGGCCTTGATCTTCGTGGGGCGGTCGGACTTGTCCACCGTCACCGCCTGCTGGGTGCCGCCCGGGTAGGTGGTGGAGATGCGGGTGTCGTTGTTGTTGTACCCGTAGGTGGTCTTCTTGCCGCCCGGCGCGGTGAGTTCGGTCAACCGGTCGGCCTCGTCGTACGCGTACACCGTCTTGCCGCCGGGGTCTTCGTACGATTCGACGTTGCCGTCGTCCGTGTACGTGAGGATGGTCTGGGAGCCGTCCTGGAGCGTGCGCACCGTCTCGCGGCTGAACGGGTCGAAGGCGTACTTCACCACCCCGGAATTGTCCGAGCGCTGGGTGAGGTTGCCGTCGCCGTCGTACGCGTAGGTCACCGTTTTCGTTGGGGCTTCGACCTTGACCACGCGGTCGCGCTGGTCGTAGGTGTACGTCGTTCTGATGCCGCGGCCGTCGGTCACGGTGGCGGGGCGGCCCTTGTCGTCGTACGTGTAGGCCGTCTCCCCCATGGGGGTGGGCGGGGTGGCCTTGGACAGGTTGCCCTTGGCGTCGTAGGAGAACTTCGTCTCCTTGCCCCGCTCATCCTTCACCCCGCACGCCTGGCCCTCAAAGCCGCCGCACTGGGGGGGTCGGCCTTGTTGTAGTCCGTCGTGCGCGTGCCGCCGCCCGCTCCGGAGACGGCCACCGAGGTGGTGTTGCCCTTGGCGTCGTAGGCGTACTTCGACTCCTCACCGTCCGGCATCTTCATCGTGCCGGGCAGGTCGGCCCCGGCGGTGGTCTGGTAGCCGGTCAGCGAACACGTCGCCCCTGTCGGAAGCTTCGCGGAGGTGGGGTTGGAGCGGGCGTCCCAGCCGTAGGCGGTCACATTCCCGCCGCTGCCGCCGGTGCCCATGGCGTCGGTGGCCGTGGCCACATTCCGGTTCGCGTCATACGTGCGCGAACGCGAGTGGCCGAGCGGGTCGGTGGCCTTGGAGACCTGCCCGTCCGCGTCGTGCGCGTACTCCGTGGCGTCACCGGCCGGGTCGGTGACGGTGGTCGTGCCCGCCTTCCCCGGTGCGTCCGTGTCGTAGGAGTAGCGGTGGACCGGACCGGTCTCACCGTCGCCGTTGAAACCGGTGGCCCGCAGCATCGAGGTGACACGGTTGGCGACGTCGTAGGTGAAGACCGTCACCCGGCCCTCCGGGGTGGTGATCCTCGTCAGGCGGTGCGAGGAGTCGTAGCCGAAGCTGGTGGCCTTGCCCTCCGTGTCCGTGAACTTGACCAGGTCACCCGCCTCGTTGAGGTCGAAGACGGCGGTGCGGCCGGTGTGGTCTTTGGCCTGCCACTGGATCGGGTCCGTCTTGACCAGGTCCACCCAGCGGCCCGAGCGGGCCTCGGTCAGCTTGAAGCCCTTGTGCTCGGCGCCCTCTTCGTGCTGGGTGACCGTGATCGTGCCGTCGTTCTTGTCGGTCACCTTCGTCAGGGTGCCGTGTTCGCTGTAGGTGTCCTTCGTCCCCGACTTGCGGTCGGTGAGGGTGTAGGTCCCGTCGCTGTTCTTCTTCAGATCCTTCGCGTACCTCTTCGGCGTCGCCCAGCCCGAGCCGTCCTTGGTGAAGCGGAGGCTGTCGCCGGTCTTGTCGTAGAGCACGACCTCGTCGTCGGAGAGCTGGAGGTAGCGCTCGTATCCCTGCCATCACGAACGCGCGAACGCCATGCGGGAGGTCACCCTCGAGGCGCTGCGCCGCGCCGGCCTCGTCCCGGCGGCGATCACCCGGACCGCCCGCGCCGCACTCGTCCTGCTCCAGCTCGACTATGGCCGCACCGCCTGACCATGATGACGAGCCGTCACGAGAGGTAACCGAGAAAGGTTTACCGTGCGGCAACATCGCCTCCGCCCTCAAGCTCAATACCTTCGCCATTGCTGTGGCCGGGTGCGTCTGTTGGCGGTGCTGTTGTCAGTCGGACTTTGTCAGTCGGACTGTTCAACCGTGCTTTGAAACGGCCTCGCTTCCGAGCTGCCACATTTCATAGTTCCCGCATTCTGCTGTGGTCTCGGCCATGGCCTGAGCCGCGGTGAAGAAGTCATCGACCACCGGCGAGATGCGCGATGCCGCCATCGCGAGGCACACCTGGTCGGGCGTCAGATCCGGGATGGGCACATAGCTGATGTCCGGATGTGAGTAGAAGACGGTCGCCGAACGGGCCAGGAACGAGATGCCCCGGCCGGCCGCGACATGCTCAAGCGTCTCGTCCACCCCGCGCACCAGGTACCCGGCGTTGGGGTGCGGGCGCCTGGTGGGCTGCGTGCTCGGGTCGGCATGCCAGACCAGTGGTTCGCCGGCCAGGTCGGCCTCGGTGACTTCCTCCTTGCCGGCCAATCGGTGGCCGGCGGGCAGCACCGCCACGCGCGGTTCGGTGTACAGCGGGACGACGCGCAGGCCGGCCTCGTCGATGGGCAGCCGCACATAGCCGACGTCGATGCGGCCGTCGAGCAGCATCGTGGCCTGGTCGTCCCATTCGATCCGCTGCACGTCTACGACCACGTCCGGGTGCCGGACCTCGAACGCCCGCGTCGCCGGGATGACCGCAATGCCCGCCCGGAAGCCGACCGTTAGCCGCTGGCCGCCGCCCGCGGCCACCGTCACCCGGCGGCGGACCGCGTGCGCGGAGGCGAGCAACGGGCCGGCGTCGGCCTGCAGTTGTCGGCCCGCGTCGGTCAGCGCTACGCCGTGGCGGTCCCTGGTGAACAGCGAGGCGCCGAGGTCCTGTTCGAGCGCGCGGATCTGCCGGCTGAGCACCGGCTGGGCGATATGCAGCTCATCGGCGGCGCGGCTGAAGTGCAACTGGTCGGCCACGGTGACGAAGTAACGCAGTTTGCGCAGGTCCAGATCCATGGCGCTCCCCGATTGGTGATGCCTTGAGGGTATCACCACGGTTCAAAGAAGTCTTGGACACCCACTCAGGCCAATGACAAGCTGAACAGGTACCTGACGGGGCCGAAGTGAATTCGGCATACGAATTCGATATCGGAACTCGACATCGGAACTCGATGGCAGGGTCCGGCCCCGGGCCCGGAATGAGCACATCAGGAATTGAGCGCCGTCCGTCATGTCATTCGACGGCGTGGACGACACGACCGTCAGCAACGACGGGGTAGGCATGGCGTCCTATCCAGTTCCAGAAAGCAGGCTCACCAATGAGCAGCATCAGCATTATCGGCCTGGGGAACATGGCCGGCGCCCTGGCCGACCGGGCGCTCGCCGGCGGCAACGCCGTCGAGATCATCGGCCGCGACCCGGTCAAGGCCAAGGAATTGGCCGCTGCGCTCGGCGGCGCCACCGTCGGGACGGCCGGCGCCGCCCCGGCCGGGAACATCGTTGTCCTCGCCGTGCCGTACGCCAGCGCGGCTGCGGTGGTGAGCGAGTACGGGGACGCACTGCGCGGCAAGGTCATCATCGACGTCACCAACCCCGTCTCCCCCGATGCCCAGGGCCTTGTCACCCCCGACGGCAGTTCCGGCGCGCAGGAGATCGCCAAGGCCGCACCCGCCGACGCGCACGTCGTGAAGGCGTTCAACACCGTCTTCGGTCACATGCTGGCGCAAGGCAACCCGTTGGACGTACTCATCGCCGGCGACGACGCCGCGGCCAAGGCGACCGTGTCGGCATTCGTCGAAAGCCTCGGGCTGCGGCCGATGGACACCGGCCCCCTGGGAATGGCGCGCTGGCTGGAGGGAACGGGCCTGGTGATGATCGGCCTGGGCCGCTATGGCGCGGGGAGCTTCAACTTCACCCTCGGCGTCAACACTTCTGCCTGACCGCGCCCACACCGCCACTTCTCCCGCCACATCGATCACAAGGACCAGCATCATGCGCGTTTTCGTCACTGGCGGGACCGGCCATTCCGGTTCGAACATCGTCCCCGAGCTCATCTCCGCCGGGCACGAGGTCACCGGCCTGGCCCGGTCGGACACAGCCGCGGCGGCCCTGTCCGCGCTCGGCGCGAAGGTGCGCCGCGGCGAGCTCCAGGATCTCGACGGGCTCAAGGAGGCGGCTGCGGACTCCGACGGCGTCATCCACGTAGCGCACCGGCAAGACCTGCTTCCGTCCGGCGGGATCGACGCCGTGGCCGCCGCGGAGCTCCCGATCATGCTCGCGTACGGCGAGGCACTCGCGGGAACCGGAAAGCCGCTGGTCGCAGCGGGCAGCATTGGCTCGCCCGGGCAGCACCTGGGCCGGCCGGCCACCGAGGAGGACCCGGCCCTTCCCGGCGGCGATGAGCACAAGGGCACCCTGCGGGTTCGTAACGTCGTGGAAACCGCCGTAGTCGGCCTCGCTGAGCGGGGAGTGCGGTCTTCGGTCGTACGGATCGCCAACATCGCGCACAGCACGACCGACCGTTCCGGCTTCCTCCCCACGCTGATCGCGCTCGCGAAGGAGAAGGGCTTCGCCGGCTACCCCGGAGACGGCGCGAACCTGTGGAACGCCGTGCACACCCGCGATGTCGCCTCCTTGTTCCGCTTGGCGCTGGAGAAGGGTCCGGCCGGCAAAAACTGGCACGCGGTGGGGGACGGGGCCATCCCGTTCCGCGAGATCGCCGAGGCCATTGGCAGCCGCCTGGGCCTGCCCGCCGTGAGCATTCCCGCCGACGAGCTGATGGTGCCGGGATACTTCGGGTTCCTCGCGAACATAGTCACGCAGAACTATCCGGCGTCCAACCTCATCACCCGCCGGACCCTCGGCTGGGAACCCGCTCAGGCCAGCCTGCTCGCCGATCTGGACAACGGCCATTACTTCTCCGCCAGCTGACGGCAGAGACCCGAATCGCAACGAGCCGGCACATGACGAGAGTTGGGCTCTTCCGGAGGGACGCGGAGAACATGACGACTGTGGGATTCATCGGCAGCGGATACATCGGCACTACCCTCGCGCGGCTCGCCATCGAGGCCGGGCACCAGGTCGTGCTCGGCAACTCGCGCGGTCCCGAAACGCTCGCGGACACAGCCGCGGAACTGGGGCCGCGGGCGTCCGCGGCGACGAGCGGGGAGGCCGCGGCGGCCGGGGACCTCGTCGTGGTCACGGTGCCGGTCAGTGCCTTCCCCAACTTGCCCGCCGCGCCACTGGCCGGAAAGACGGTCATCGACACGTGCAACTACGGCCCCGAGCGTGACGGGCACATCCCCGAACTCGACAGCAAGTCGCTCACCTCAAGCGAGCTGCTTTTGCGGTACATCCCGGACGCCATGCTCGTGAAAGCGTTCAACAACATCTTCTTCAAGCACCTGCTGTCACTCCCCCGCCCCGCGGGGACGGCCGACCGTTCCTACCTGCCGATCGCCGGGGACTCCGCACCGGCGAAGGCGGCGGTGACCGAATTCATCGAATCCCTCGGCTACAGCGTGGTGGACGCCGGACCGCTGGCCCATAGCTGGCGGCAGGCGACGGACACGCCGGTGTGGGGGACCCCGTACGGGCCCGCCTCGAACGAGAAGGGCCAGCCGGCCGGCGAGCACGCCATCCGCGCGGCACTGGCCACCGCAACGCGGTGACCGTAAGTTGGCGCGGTCCTCGGTAAGTCCGGCCGCGTCATGGCCCCGTCCGGCAGGTGTCGGGCGGGGCCACGCGGACGCTTACGTTCCCCGCTCTCGCCTCGTACATGATGCCGCGCTCCCAACGCCGCACGGTGAACGCTCCCAAGCCGCACGGTGAAGCGGAACCCGCATCACGCTGGCCGAGGCCCGCGAAACACGCCTCGGTTCGGCCCGCGAGCCATCGCCGACGGCTCGTACGCGGCTGACGTGATGATCGGTGCGCTCGTACCCGGCGTCGCCCACATCCCGGCATCGCCCACATCACGGCGCCGGCCGCATCCCGGCGCCGGCCGACGACGGCTCAGACCGTTTCTCCCCGCTTCTCCTCGAAACCGGCCAGGACGAGGGCGCGTGGGCCGCAGTCGACTACGTCCCGCCAGAAACCGCGTACCGCGTCACCCCGTTCGGACACCGCGACCTGCGGCAAAAGATCTCCGACGCCCAACACGCTCAGAACCGGCCGCCGAACCGCTGCGCCTGCGCCGCATGGCCACCGACCAGCGGGCCTGCGGAGCACGCGAAGACGGGCCCGACGTCGAGTGCGACGGGCACGTGCCCGTTCTTCACCGGACGCTCAGCCAAGTGCGCGTAGCGCTGGCTGGCCCCCCGCCCGGCCCGAACCACTCACGCCAGACGGCCCGCAGGGCATTGCAGCAGCGGACGACGATGTCCCGTCGCCGAACTGAAGTCCACGGACCGGTAACAGGCAAGATTGCTGGGACCGGACCGGGTCGGTTACCGCACCGAACACCGCGATGGCACTGCTGGAGAGAGCCGGGGCCTGGTCCTGGGGCCAGAAGGCCGCAAGTACCGCAGTACTTCCACCCCTACATCGCCTCCTACGCCTCCCAGGAAGAACTGGAAGAAGCCATCCAGGACGCCGCCGAACGCATCGAGGACGGCGGACTGGCCGAGCCAGCTACGGCAGGGCCTGGCAACCCACGGCCCCAGGAGGGGATCGCAGGTTCGGGGCGGCTGCCGCGACCAGGACCAGTGCCGCGTCCCAGGCCGGCGGTCAAGGCTGGGCACGGGTGGCTATGCCACGCTCGGTGCCCCGGAGCCAGCGCCCCGGCCGGTGCAAGCCGAGACGCTGAACGGGCGGGTATCGCCTACTTCTTGGCGCGGCGTCGTATCGGTCGCGGGAATGGGAACATCTTGTTCAGGAGGTCTCTGCGATGTTCACACCCACATTCTTCCCGCATGCGGACGCCGAGCACCTTCATGATGAGTGCGAGAGCATCTCCCAATCCCACCATGGTTCCGCGGCCTTCAGCCGACGCGCCAGAGGCTGACGTCACATGGGGAGGAGGAAGGCGGCTTTACGTTCAGATTCCCGCGAGTGATGGTGAGTGTGACCGTGTGGTTCACGTCATCGCTCGTGAGGAAACAGTAGAAATTCTCCTTGCACGACCAGCGCCCGTCGTCCGACCGGAACGACACGTGCCAGTAGTCCTTGCCCGTGCGCCCGAAACCGGTCCAGTAGCCGGCCGACATGCCGCCCTTGTTCTGACCGTTTTCCATCGTACCGAAGGAATGATTGTCGTAGTGGTCCTCGTCGTAGCGGTGACCCACGGCTACTTCGTAGAGGGTCCCGCCCCACCGGTTGACGACTTGGACGGGTGACCAGGAATTGGGTTCGGCCATGCTTCCTCCCTGTCAGCGGTTCCGCTGAGTGCGAACTGCGCGTCGTATAGCAGGAGAGCACGATTAGCCAAATGAACTCGACGGGTGTTCACCGCTGTTCCGCAGGATGAGGGACATCAACTCTCAAGCATGCTCGAATCCTGAATGCACGTTCCCATTGAGTGCCGCGTCGTGGTCCGAAGCTGGAACCGCTGGTGCTGGACGATGACGAGCGCGCTTCGACGAGACCGCGCCCGAGGACGTCTCCACCGTTCCGCCGAACTCCTCGACACTCTCACCGACTCCGTCGGCGCCTTCGCCGACCCCCAGCCCTCCGCCATGTCCCGGGACACCAAACGCCACCCTGTTCCCGTGATTCTGGGCCACCCTCGCCTTCATCGACCTCGTCCAGGCCCAGGCCCAGGCCCAGGTGCAGAGCGACTCGGTCAAGGAACTCACCGAGGAGGCCGACGACGCCACGCTCATCGTCGGAATGTGGCCGCCCCGGCTGCGTACGCCGCGGTGAACCGCTCGGCGGCCTCCCAGAGCTCGCCTTCGCGCTGCGGGTCGTAGGACTCCTGCGACGAACGGCCCGCGCAGCTGCGGTCGACGTAGGAGCCGGTCGGCGCATGGGTCGAGCCGAGGACGACATCGGCGAGGTAGCGGGCCGCTGCGCTGCGGCTGGTGGCGAACGGAGTGAGGGTCATCACCGGCATGATGCGGCGCATCGCGAACCGGGAGACGGGCCCCGCGTTGCGGGCGAGGCCGGTGCCGGGGACGAACCCCGGGTTGTAGGCGACGACGTCGATCCCGGCCGGCAGCCGGCGCGCGTACTCGTGGACCAGGTAGATCGCGGCCAGCTTGCTCGTCGAGTACGCCGTACGCCCGCCGGCTGCGGTGTCCGGCTTGGGGAAGGCGCCCGTGCGGGCGAGGACGCCCGGGGACTTCCAGGCCGGGCCGGGCACCATGCCCATGTTGTGCTTGAAGTCGCCGAAGTGGGTGTCGCTGGCGGTGATGACGATCCGGGCGGGAGCGGTGAAGCGGTCCTGGAGCAGTCGGACGAACAGGTGGTTGGCGAGGACGTTGACGACGAAGGTGGCCTCGTACCCGTCGGGTCCCTCCGTCAGCGCGTTCGTGTACTGCACGCCGTCGTTGCCCACGAAGCCGCGCAGCGGCGGCAGGTCGCCCCGGTCGAGCCGGTCGCGGATCTCGCCGGCAGCCGAGCGGACGCCGGCCAGCGAGCCGAGGTCCGCCGCGACATGCGAGACCGTGTGCCCGCCCGCGCCGAGCTCCGCGGCGAGCTGCGCGCCGGAGGAGCCACGGGCCACGACCAGGAGGTGCGTGTCCGGCGACCGGCGCAGGAGGCGCTCCGCGGCGACGCGGCCGATCCCGCGGCTCGCGCCCGTCATCACGATGGTGTGCTTCATGGAAGGCTCCTCAACCGGTGGCGCCCGGCTCGGGCGCGTCTCCACGTTCGCCGGTGGCGCCACCGCCAACCAGTGCCGTCCCTGTCACTCGGACTGGCAGTACCCAGGCCTATCCGGCGCCGCGCAGCGAGAATGAACCCATGGCTTCCTCCCGTTCCGATTTCGCCGCACTCCTGCGCGCCTGGCGCGACCGGCTGTCCCCGGCCGACGCCGGCTTCACGATGTCGGACCGCCGCCGTGCCCCGGGACTGCGCCGCGAGAAGCTCGCACAGCTGGCAGGGCTCTCCGTCGACTACGTCCTGCGCCTGGAACAGGGACGCGCGAAGAATCCCTCGGCCCAGGTCGTCGGCGCCCTCGCCCGGGCCCTTCAGCTCTCCCGCGCCGAGCGCGACCAGCTCTGCCGGGGCGCCGAGCTCCTTCCGCCCCAGGACGGGAAGGTCAGCACCCATGTGCCCCCGGGCATCCAGCGGCTCGCCGCGCGCCTGGGCGACGTACCGATCGGGGTGTTCACCGCCGACTGGACCCTGGTGTGGTGGAACACCACGTGGAGCGCCCTGCACGGCGGCCCCGCCGTCCTCCCGTCCGCCGAACGGAACCTCGCCCGTGCGCTCTTCGGCGACGGCGCCGCACATGCCTCGATGCTTCCCGTCCAATCCGAGCGCGGATATGACGCCTTCGCGGAGTCGATCGTCGCCGACCTCAAGGACGCTGTCTCCCGCTATCCCAGGGACGCCCAGCTCGATCGTCTCGTGCAGGAACTGCGAGAAACATCCGGTGCCTTCGCCCGTCACTGGGCCACGCAGACGGCCGCCGCCCAGCACACGACGGACCGCAAGACGATCCGGCATCCGGAGATCGGCGACATCCTGCTCGACTGCGACGTCCTCATCGTCCCCGGCGCGGACCTGCGCATGGTCACCTACACGGCGGCGAGCGGAAGCGTCGAGGCAGGGAAACTGGACCTTCTTCGCGTCACAGGCGGCCGTACTGCCACCGCGCTCCGCTGACCGGCGCCCGCTGGCCTGTTGGGCCCCACAGGGTCAATGGGCCTGAGCAGTGGTGTTGCTGGCTTCGTTGCTGTCTGGGGACAGTGTTTGCCGACGGTTTCCGGAGGCAGTTGGTGATCAACAGGCCCGGAAGTGTCGAGGAGAAATGGGCTCTGGCCCACTTGTTGTGGTGGCGTACGCGATGTGACTGTCGATCTTCTCGTGATGCTGGCTGAGTCAGCCCGAAAATGGCCCGGCCGGTGCGCCGTGTGGTCGACAGCGGTGGGCCGCTCCTTCGGCCACATGGTCGCTCACCTGCAAGGCGACCAACTGCCCGCCTGGACCGAAGCGGTCACCTCTGCTGCCGGCCTGCCAAGCCTCCGGAACTTCGCCCGATGCCTCGGACGCGATCTCGACGCCGTCATTGCCGGCCTCACGATGCCCTGGAACTCCGGCGTTGTGGAAGGTCATGCCAACCGGATCAAGATGCTCAAACCCAGATGTTCGGCCGCGCAGGGTTCGAACTCCTACGCAAGCGAGTGCTGTTGGCGTGACCGGACGCCACCACGTCAGTGCCCAGGGTGTCGCGACCTCTCGGGCTGGTTGATCTTGCCCCTGGGACAGAGCCGAAGACGTCGTTCGGGCGACCGGCACAGAGGCAGGGGCGTGGGATCGTGCTGCACGACACTTACTGAGATGCGCGGTCAGCGTCGTGATCGGGATCGGCGACGGGGCGTTTCTGACCGCTGCCGGCGTACCTCGCCGGACCGGTCGGCACCGCAGGCGGCATCACCTCGTTGATCTCCTCATCACGATCGTGGGCGGTATGACGGCGAAGTGCGCCTCGGGGAAGCCTGCGGTCGGGATCCGCCATCACCGCGGACGACGTCAATCCAATCCGCCTGTCCTGACCGCCGAAGGCGGCCACTGGCCCATGGCCGCGACGGCGACGACGTGCAGCTCGTCGTGGCCGACGCCCCCGGCTGCCTGCACCGCGATGCCGTTCGACACGGTCATGACATAGCGGGCGAGCAGCCCAGGATCCACGTCGGCCGGCAGGTCGCCTTCATCGACCGCTCGCTGGAAACGGCCGCGGAGCCGGGCCACGAATCCCTCGCGCCAGGCTGCCAGGGTGTCGCGCGCCGGCCGTCCCGGCTCACCGGCGGCCAGTGAGCCCTGCACACCCAGGCAGCCGGCGGGGCAGCCGGGCTGCGTGGTCGCCCGCACCGAACCGGCGAGCAGGGCTGCGGCGACCTCGCGGGCGGTTGGCAGCTCCAGCGCGGCGGGCCCGTAGGCGGCGGGACCTTCGGTGTAGAGCTGCAGGGCCTTGCGGAACAGCTCCTCCTTGTTGCCGAAGGCCGCATACATGCTCGTCTTCGTGATGCCCATGGCGTTGGTCAGGTCGGTCAGGCTCGCGCCCTCGTAGCCCTGCGCCCAGAAGACGACCATCGCCCGCTGCAGGGCCTGATCGGTGTCGAAGGTCCGGGGCCGACCGATCCTCGCTGCGTCCATGAGCGCGATCCTACCTTTCCGCACCGTTCGGTCTGGAAGTGCTAGCGTCTCCATTGCGTACCGATCAGTACTTAACTTTTGGGAGCTCACATCATGGGAACGCTGACAGGCAAAACCGCTGTCGTCACCGGCGCCGCCACCGGCATCGGACTGGCCACCGCCGAGCGGCTGGCAGCGGAGGGCGCGCACGTCTTCCTCACCGGCCGGCGCAAGGACGCCCTCGAAGCGGCGGCTGCGGGCCTCGGATCGGCAGCCACGGCGGTGCCGGGCGACATCGCGGACCCGGCCGACCTGGATCGGCTCTACGCTGCCGTGAGCGCGCGCGGCCGGGGGCTGGACGTGCTGTTCGCCAATGCGGGGGCGGGCGCCTTCGCACCGCTCGCCGAAGCCACCGAGGACCAGTTCGACCAGATCTTCCGTACGAACGTCCGAGGAACCTGGCTCACCATCCAGAAAGCCGTGCCACTGCTCAACGAAGGCGCCGCCGTGATCCTGAACGCGTCAACGCGCGCGGTTGACGGCTGGGACAACTTCGGTATCTACGCGGCGTCGAAGGCTGCGATCCTGTCACTCGCCCGCACCTGGGCCAACGAACTCAAGGGCCGCGGCATCCGCGTCAACGCGGTATCCCCGGGGTCGATCGACACACCCGGCGTCGACACGGCCGTGGGCGACGGCGACGTGACCGCCGTCAAGGCACAGTTCGCCGCGGCCGTCCCGATCGGCCGCATGGGCCGCCCGGAAGAGGTCGCAGCCGCGGTGTCCTTCCTGGCCTCGGCGGACAGCAGCTTCATCGTCGGCGCCAACCTCTTCGTCGACGGCGGTGAGAAGCAGTTCTGACAGACACAGCGGCCGGGCAGGCCGCCGAGCCGGTCGAACAGTGTCTCGCGCCGACTCTGCCGGCCCGCACCGTCCGCCAGCGGCGGCTACCCGTCTCGGGTGGCCGCCGCACCCGCACTCCGTCCGGCAACTCCGACGTTTGCCGAGAGTCGGAGGGACATCAAAGCTCGCTGATGCTGATCGCTCCATCTCCCTTGAAGCGACTCCCCCAGCGGCGTTCGAACGACTCCCGCAGAAAAGATCTGGGCCACTTCTTGTGGAGCTGACGTTGCGCGTGGACCCGTGCCTACGGCAAGGGCGACTGACCTGCGCAGTACGGGGGCAGTCGCTGTCTGTCGACGTAGCGGCGGCCGACTCCACAAGAAGTGGACCAGAGCCGGGAAATGACGGCAGTTCCGTGGCCGCGAGCGCGGGACGGCCAGTCGCCTGTCAGGGCGGCTGGCCGTCGAGGACGGTAGCGGCAAAGAGGTCAGTCGGCCTGTACGGGCTCCTCAGCCCGTGCCCGCGTGCTGTCCAGGCGGCAGGAGCCGACGCGGTCGGTCTCGATGACGGTGCCGTTGAAAGTGAGCCGGTCCGGCGAGGACCAGGCCTCAGCTCGCGGCGACGTCCAGCACGATCTTGCCGCGAGTGTGGTTTTCCTGGACGGCCCGCCAGGCGTCGGCCGCTTCGGCCAGAGGGAAGGTGCGGGCCACGGTGACGGACAGCTTGCCGGAGTCCGCCAGGGCGCACAGCGCGGCGAGGTCGTCCGAGCTGGGGCGGGCCCACACGAAGTGACCGCCCTTCTCGGTGATGGCGGTGTCGACGATGGAGGCGACCCGCTTCGGGTTCTTGAGCACTTCCTGGGAGACAGCCACCGCGTCACCGCCGACGAAGTCGAGTGCCGCGTCGATGCCGGCGGGCGCCAGCTCGCGTACCCGGTCGGGCAGGCCCTCGCCGTAGGCGACGGGCTCGGCGCCCAGCCCGCGGAGGTACTCGTGATTGCGCGCGCTGGCAGTGCCGATGACGCGCGCTCCACGAGCGACGGCGATCTGCACGCCGAACGAGCCGACACCGCCGGACGCCGCGTGGATCAGCACGGTGTCGTCCCTGCCGATGCCGAGCCGCTGGATGGCCTGATAGGCCGTCAACCCGGCCAGCGGCAGCCCGGCGGCCTGCAGCCAGTTGAGGGACTGGGGCCTGCGGGCGAGAGTGCGCACCGGAGCGGATACGAGTTCGGCATAGCCGCCGTTCTGCGCCCAGTCCTTGCAGATGTAGCCCACGACCCCGTCGCCGACCTCGAACTCGGTGGCGTCGAAGCCTCTGGCCTCTACGACGCCGGAAACCTCCCAGCCCGGAATGAAGGGGAAGTGCGCTTCCATAACGTCGTCGAGGTAGCCGGCGGCGAGCTTCCAGTCCGCCGGGTTGACGCCGGCCGCCTTGACCCGCACAAGGACCTCGCCGGGGGCGACCTTCGGGGTCGCCAGCTCTGCGAGCTCCATGCCTTCCGGGCCCCCGTACTGCTGCAGTGTGATTGCCTTCATGATCAAAAATAACGGACGGCGCCGGACACGTATTCCGGTTCCCACTTCGCCATCTGCGGCGCGGCCAGGGCCTTTTCACCAGAAGCGCCCCGATGCTGCCGGGCAAGAGACCCGGTATCTCCCAAATTCATCAACACCACCCGACCGTGGTCCGGGGCACCTCCCAAAATCGTCGACAAGCCACGTCACTACCGTTCGATGGAGCAGCCAGGCAGTCGATGTTGGGGCTGAACTCATGGTGCAACGGCGGCGCCGAACCTCGGGGCACGTACCCGAGGGACGAGGTCGAGTCGACTCGCTTGACCGGCCGAAGAGCGCTCGATGGCGGTTAGGGTCTGTTGCCGAAATTCTGGTCACGGCCACTCGTTGATGGCTGCGACCAGCACTGTTGCTATGTAGCGGACGGCGCGTTTGTCGTAGCGAGTTGCGGCTGCCCGTTGTCGTTTCAGCCGGTTGATCCCGCACTCCACTGCATGGCGCTGCTTGTAGTCGTCCTGGTCAAACTTCGGTGCCCGGCCGCCTCGGGGTCCGAGCTCTTACAGTTGCGGATCTGATCGGCCTTCTCCGGGATCGGATCGTGCGGCCGATCGCGCGCTCCCGTTGATCAGCTGCCGACGCGGCCACACGGGCGGCCTGCCGGACCTCTTCCCCTGAGGCAGCGGCGGCTCCAGCCGTGCCCACTGCCGATCAGTCAGGTCCCCACGCGCCACGCCGTGCTGATCACACGTTCAAGATCCACTTTCGCGAGACCCTGGCTAGCGCACGGCTGCGGCCGTGCGTACTTCGGCGAGCGCTTGCCGTGCCAGCGGGCCGAAGCCCTCGCTGTTGTCGGGGTCGATCCACTGGTCGTAGGCGATCTCCCAGACGAGCGCGCCCAGTTCCGCGGCCACGCGCGCGGTCAGGCTCGGGACTCCGCGGCGGCTGAGGGCCTCGATCATCGAGGCGGTGAGACCGGTCCTTTTCAGGGCTTCGCGTTCACGCAGTTCCGTATTGGCGTTCAGCACGGCCTGGCGCCTGCCGCTGAACTCGCGACGGTCGGCAGTGAAGAACGTCCGGCCGAGCGCATCGAGAGCGTCCGCCACCGCGTCGAGCGGCCCGGCCGCCGGCGGCGCCGAGGCGATCCCTTCGACGAGCAGATCGGTCAAGGTGCCCCTGCCGAAAAGCACCTCGCGCTTGTCCGGGAAGTACCGGAAGAACGTGCTCTTGGTGAGCCCCGCGCGCTCGGCGATCTCGATCACGGTCGTGTTCTCGTAGCCGTGCTCCTCGAAGAGGTCGAGGGCGGCGGCGGCGAGTCGTCCTGGTGCGTCGGGTTGCCAGCGAGCCATGGGAGCAGTGTACGGGACTTGGTCCCATCACTGGTGTACGGTCCATGAGACCAAGTCCCATCACTGGCAGGAGAGGTCACCGATGACTAAAGCCGTGCGCTACCGGCAATTTGGCGGTCCCGAAGTACTCGAACTGCAGGAGATACCCGAGCCGCACGCCGCACCGGACGAGGTGCGCGTCCGGGTCACTGCCGCCGGGCTGAACCCGATGGATTGGCAAATCACCACACAGCCCGACATGGCGGCGCGGTTCGGCATCACCTTGCCAGCCGGGTTCGGCAGCGACTTCGCCGGCGTGGTGGACGAGTTGGGCGCCGAAGCCACGGGATTCGCGATCGGCGACCGGGTGTACGGGGCTGCGATTGGCCGGTCCGTCGCCGATTTCGTGCTGGTCAACGCGGCACACCTATGGCCCACCCCGGAGGGCATCAGCGACGAGGTGGCGGCCACGCTTCCGGTGTCCGGCCTGACGGCCTCCGCCGCGCTCGCCGCGATCGGGCTCCGCACCGGGGACACCGTCCTGATCGGTGGGGCGGCGGGTGGCGTGGGCATCTTCGCCGTGCAGCTCGCGAAGCTCGCGGGCGCCCGGGTGCTCGGCACCGCCTCCGAGCGCACGTTTGCATTCCTGCGCGGGCTCGGCGCCGAACCCGTGGCGTACGGCCCTGGCCTGGCGGACCGGGTGCGGGCCCTGGCGCCCGAGGGGATCACCGCAGCAGCCGACCTGTTCGGGAGGGAGGCGGCCGAGACCGCGCTCAAGCTGGGCGTGGCACCCGAGCGGATCTCCGTCGTAGCCGACGGCCCCGCCCCGCCGCCCGGTGTGCGCAAGACGGGCGCCCTCGATGCGGGTCCGGGCACCCTGGAACGGATCGCCGACGCGATCCATTCTGGCGAGATCACGGTCCCGATCGCGGCGACCTTCCCGGTCGAGCAGATTCGCGAAGCCGTGATGACGCAGGCCGGGAGGCACGTTCACGGCAAAATCGTGGTCGCGCTGTGAACCGGGCACCTTGTGCCGGTTCACAGCGCGACAAGATGGACTCAGCGACCGAGATCCACTTCCTCAACAGACCCCAGAACCCCACCCTTCGGACGGCCGGGGCATCGTCACGTGAGTGGAACCAGCTCGGAACCGCGGAGCGTGTTCGCATCAGGCAACGTGTGATCCGCGTGATCCGCGTTCAGGTGTCCCTATTTCAGCGTTGAGTCACGCCAAGAGGCTCCACACTGATCGGACTGCTCGTGGATGTATTCGGGTTCGGGTGGCTGCGGCCATACGACGAGAAGGTAGTCCTCCACCGGTTCTTCGACGAAGCCGTCCGGCTCCGTATCACGACCTCGTGCATGGACTCTGACACGATAATGGCCTGCCCCGTGGGGCGTGAGTACGGGCAGATCAGAGGGCCCGTATTCCATATGGCCAACTCTGACCTGCCCGTACGGTGCGCGGAAACTGTGATCGAGAACCTCGTCCCAGGCGTGAGTGTCCACGGTCTCCGGTGCTTGGGAGCGGACCTCGACTTCAACCCGGACAGGTCCGGCCTGTATGCCCGTCATCACCACGGCGATACCGTCCACCGAGAAGATCAGGCCGTTGTCGGGGAGTATCTCTGTGGGAGGAAGGGTGTCGTTGTCGCACAGGTAGAACATGCCGTAGTCGGCACCTACTTGTCCGCTGCCGGTTCCGGGCGATTCGCTCATGGTCTCCACGCTATGGGCTGATCAGCCGGCCACCGAGACGAAGAAGTCGTCCTTCTCGATGACCCGGTTTTCACGGTAGAAGTCCTGGAGGGCGGACCCTCCACCGCTGTTCTGGCTCTACGCGCTCGTCGCCGAGCAGCAGCCGTGAGCCGATACCGCAGCAGCTCACGGCCGCTGCTCCGGGCCGCGTGGGACTGCCTGTTGCCGACCGCCTGCCGCGGTGCTTCGGATTGGCCGGGCCAGTCGCCGTGTGCGGCAGGCCAGCGCCGGGCCGCTGTTCGGGCACCGCGCCCAGGCGTACTGCTTGTGCGCGGTGACGGTCACCCAGCGGCGGCCCCTCATCGGCCCAGCACACTGGGGGTCAGGCGATGTTTACGGAAGGGGAGCTCGCTGATGGCTGAGCTGATCGCGGAATCAACTGCCTGCGCGTACAGGGCTCGATAGATCGTCCCGTCAGTTACGTGCATCTCAGGCAGGCCGGGAAATCGCCGACGAAGGAGGTGTGCGATCTGGTCGGGACTCCATTCTCATCCAGGCGGGCCTGGACTAATCATCCGCAGCTCAGGGCGCATCGCGATCCGTCATGGCTTCGGTCGTGCCCGCCTGGCCCCCGCGCGCTTATGGACGGGGGACGGACGGTAGGTAGTACGCCGAGCTACTCGGCCTGACGTGGTTGCAGTCGCGGCTGATGGTCGACGGTCTACGGCCGAGCTCGGCCGCGGTCGACCGGACTGACCGCTCCTCTTCCCCACAGGTCCGATACGAAGGCGTTCGTCCTCGGACAGGTAGCGCCCGCTCCCTGTGCCGGAGGGTCCATCCACACGCTCAACCGGCACAGAGGTGAGGCAAGAAGACCCGCGCCGCACCCTCCAGGGGCTGCACCGCGGGCCTTGTCCTGTGGCGTCCCGACTTCATGGTCCCCGCCCGCGCGGCCCGGCCGTGAAGCCACTCCCGCCCGGTTCTCCGGTTGACCCTTACCATCTGACGGGCAGCTCTGATGCTCACCCCTTGGGCAACAAGCTCGAAGAACTTCTGTCGCCCTTCAGCCTCCGGCTTGCCGCGCCAAGAGCCGCCGTCGGTCATCACGTTCCCGTCATGCTCGGCTGCTCCGACGATCAGTAGATCCCAAGTGCGCTCGGCGAGGCTTCACATGTGCTACATCAACTCTGCCGGGAGAAGGCCGGCAAACGGCAGACTTGCCCCTCACTCGGAGCCAAGGCCATCACGCCTCCGAATCGACGTCCCTACTCGATCGCCTCCAGAAGTGCGGCCTCCACCAGTAGAGCCGCGTGCGATCCTCAGGCCATTCCGTCTCCATTACCCCATCCGGCTCGAAGTCATCAAACTCCGGGACGATAACGCGAAATCCAGCCTCCAACGGCCAGAACTCGCCCGGGAGACGAATCTTGGGAACGAACTCGGAATGAGTGATTCCCACCTCTCGGTAAAGCAGCTGCGCCTCCATGAGAGGGCGACGATTGGTGCCGCTGGCGCCGGGCCAGCGCAGCTGAACCAGGTCGTCCTCCCAACCGCAAACGGGGCAGATCTGGAAAGAGCCGGGCGGGGCTTCGTAGACGAGGCGCCCACAGCAGGGGCAGGGATAGGAACTCATTTACAGAACCTCGACTCCTGGCTGTCGCCTGAAATAATGTAGACCGTCGCGGGGCTTGAAGTACGTAAAGATGCCCCTTGGTCCGGGAGATCCAAATTCTCCCGACTCAGGGTCGAACAACAGATGAACCTCGCCATCCTTCTTCATGAGAACCCCGCGCCTGCGACCATCACACACGCGCAAGAGGTCCCGCGCTCCATAGTTGTCCTCGACCACGGTGCCGCCGAGCCACGCGTGCAGCCAGTATGCGGAGCCTGCCGTGACGCCGACAGCTTGCTCTCCATCACCCGCCCTGTCAGGACAAGGCCGGGCGGAAGCGGAGGTTACGCCCGGCCAGGGCTGTGACCGCATCGCCGGTTAGGTGGTCGTGACGCTGAGGCGTGCGGAGAGGTCCGTTCCTATCGCTGGAGGCGTGTGGCTGGGCTTGTTTGTGTGCGCGGACTGACCGCCAGAGAGGGGCGGCGACTGCAGCAGGTCGTGTGGTGTGACAACAGGAGGTCGGTACGGTGCCGGTGGGCGATCACATTTCTGCCTCGATCGGCGGGAACCATGTGTTGGTGATCGCGCAGCTGCTGTGGGGACTGTGTGAGCTGCTGCCGCAAGTCGATAGGTCTGGGACACTCAGGGGGTTTCGGGGGTGAGGATGAAGAGACCGCTGACTTGCCCTTCTTTGTTGAACGTGACGCGGCCTTTCATCTGTCCGGCTTCAAATTCCATCGGGATGTCCACGACTGTGTGGTCGCCGAGTTGCCGGACCAAGGGCTTGCCCATTCGTTCGTAAGCGCCGACCATGCCGATAACCTGGGCCCAGGCGGCGGCTATCTGATCGGGCGGAAGTTGTGCGGTCATCGTCGGGTCGAAGAGAGCGAAGATCTCATCATGTTGCCCTTCGACCCAGTAGACGAACAGCTCAGTCGCGCGGTTGGCGGCGTCCGGGAGTGCGGCATTACTCATGGGTTCTCCTGCTCGTGGGTCGATGGGGCGCCCGAAGCGCTGGAAGGCGGCCTGCCGACTGACGCCAAGCAGGTCACCGACCTCCTTCCAGGTATGGCCGACGGCGCGGGCCCGATCAACGCTCATGCGCAACGCGATGTCGGACAACGCTTCCAGGTCACGCGCAATCCGCACGCCGGCCAGGTCAGCGGGCACTGCGTTGTTGCGCTCGACGACGTCGGCGAGCTGGCTGGCGAGCGCGGCAACGTTTGCGGCAAGTGCCGCAAGCTCACTTCGTGGACTGCTCACACTCGTAAAGGTTGCCTTGACGTTGATTACCTGTCAAGGAACGGTTTACAGTCTCCGGCTCGGCATCATCAGTGGCCTCCTCCGCCCGGGAGCGCCAGTCGCCCATGTCATCGAAGGACCGTCCCCAAGGCCACTGAATTCCTCGGAATCCGACTGGCCGGACACGGCCTGGGCACACCGATCACCAGCAGAACAAGGTGCCCTTCTACCAGCAGACGAAGCCGCTGCTCGACGCCGACGCCGCCCAGCTCACTGCGGCTTCTCCGGGATAACTGACACCGCGGAGCAAGGCTGACCTGGGGCGCCTGGCCGGTCGGATCGCTCTACTTGCCACCGTCGGCCCGCTCGTTGTTGACGCCTCCCAGCGCGCGGGCGGTCAGCGCACGGTGAGCAGCACTTGGTCAGCGGGCGGCAGGGAACTCGGCATGGCATCGGTGATCCAGGCGAACTCCAGGGCCGCCAGGGTGGCACCCTTCTCGGTCCACACAAGCAGTTCACCGATGTACTCGCCGGAGTGATCGTGGACGTGCGCAGCAACAGGCACCAGTTCGGAAAGCATGGCGGAATGCTGCGCTGGTTCCCGGACTCGCAGGTCGACGCTCATAGACTCAGGCGCCCAGAGCGCCACAACCTCCGTCCGGTCAAGCTGGCTACACAGCTCGGAAGCACCAGCGAAAACGGCCGAGAGGATGTGCTCCAGCACGGCTCGCTCGGAGACGCTCAACGGGCGAGGTTCAACGGGCAGATGGGGTATACGCCAATTTTCCCAGGGCAACGTCTCGCAGTGACGGTTGGGATGCGGGACGAGTACATCGCCCAAGGGTCGGGCGGTCCCCGAGCCAGCCCGTATGGAAGGACCAAACGCCGCCGTCAGGGCCTGCCCAACTACCGTCTTGTGCGGTGCGGGACGACTGGCGTCCGCTCGTGGCAGGCACCGCGCGCGAACCTGTTCGTGGGACCGGTTGTGTTCCTCTTTCCAGGCCGGAAGTTGGGCTTACCCGGCCGCTCGCCGGTGCGGGTCACCAGTCCAGTGCCCTGGTAGCTGCCAGTCGATCACGACCGGATGGGCAGTCGAGTAGCGGTAGTTTTGGGACTGTTCGGCGATCGAATGGTCGCGGGTGGGCACCAGGATGCCGTCCACGATGAGCACGGTGTCGTTGCGGAACCGCCGACGAGGCGGGAGCGCGGGCCGGGGACCGAGGTGGTCAATGATGCGGTCAGCCGCGGACTCCGAGATGCCGAAGAGCGGGCAAGCTTGTGCACCGTCAAGTTTGCGCGCCAGTACGTAGTCACGAGCAGCACGCGGTCTTCCAGCGGCAGACTCCACGGACGGCCCTGCCGCACCGTATCCGCGCCCTCCTGTCGCAACGCGGCCACCAACCTGCCGAAGCAGCGCGGGCTCCGCCCAGTGGATGGAGCTGTCCAGGACGGCTCGGACGCCGTGATCACAACTGCCACGGCCCGTCATCCTCGCAAGAAATGGTCGCTTCACCTTGAACAAGACAGGATGGGCGCCCGCGACTGCACGCTCGGTACTGCAATACCGGCTCAAGCTGCGATGTCGGCCTCGGGTTGCAGTGCGGGGCCGAGCAGCAGGCCACCGTCCAGGACGAATTCCGAGCCCGTAGCGAAAGATGCGTCCTCGGACGTGATGAAGAGCAACAGGCGGGTGATGTCAGAGGGTTCGGCGAGGCGGGGGATGGCGAAGGGATCGGGCGAGTAGAAGTCGGCGATGGCCGGCTGGCCTGCGACGGCGGGTTCGTTGATCAGCGGTGTGGAGACAACGCCGGGGTGGATGGAGTTGACCCTGATGTGGTCCCGCCCCAGTTCCAGCGCGGCCGTCTTGGTCAGCCCGCGCACGGCCCACTTGCTGGCGGTGTAGGGGGCGTAGAAGGCCGTACCGACGTGGGCCGTGGTCGAAGCGATGTTGACAATGGTTCCGCCACCGCCCCTGCGCATCGACGGAGCCACGGCCCTGATGCCGAGGAACTGGCCGGTGACGTTGACGCTGAAGGTGTGCTCCCAGGTGCCAAGTTCGGTGTGCTCGATAGGGGCCGCCGGGTTCTGGACGCCCGCGTTGTTCACCAGGATGGTGATCGGCCCGAAGTGGCCTTCGACTTCTCGCACCACCGCCGCCCAGTCGTCCTCGCTGGCGACATCCAGGTGAACGGACAGAGCCCGATGACCGAGCTGAGCAGCGAGATCGCGGCCGGCGGCGTCGTCGCGGCCGGCAATGACGACGTTCGCCCCCTCGGCGTGGTAGCCCTGCACATGACTGCTGCCCATGCCCCCGCTGCCGCCCGTGACGATGACGGTCTGGCCCTCAAAGCGTCCCATGATGCATCCTTCCAGGCTCACATTAATGGTGAGTCCAGTGACTCACCTCCTCTCTCAAAGTAAGAGCAGGACCAGAGGTGAGTCAAGTGACTCACCTCGCAGCGAGAGGCATACTGGAGGGCATGACGGCACAGCCTTCGGAATACCACCGGCGCGTGGCAGCGCAGAAGCGGACGTCCATCATCGAGGCAGCGACGAAGCTGTTCCTCGACTCCGGCTACGACGGCACCCCGCTGGCCCGCATCGCCGAGGCGGCCGGAGTGTCGAGGGCGACTCTGTTCAAGCAGTTCACCACCAAGGCGGCCCTGTTCGAAGCGATCGTCACCGAATACTGGAAGGTCGACGACGAGGAGGCACCCCTCCCCGAGCCAGGGAACCTCCGCGCAGGGCTTGAGACCATCGGACGCCGATACGTGGACCTTCTCACCCAGCCCGGCATGGCCGCCCTCTTCCGCATCGTGATCGCCGAGGTACCGCGCTTCCCCGAGCTCGGCGAGACGCAGTTCAAGCTCGGCAAGATGCCCTACTTCGAATCGGTCCGCCGCTACCTGGAAGCGGAAAACGCCGCTGGTGCGGCACGGCTTGACGATGCGGAGATGGCGGCGACCCAGTTCCTCGGAATGATCTCCAACTACGTGTTCTGGCCGCGGATGCTGCTCGCGCGCTGGGAGCCCGACGACTCCGCCATCACCAACGCGGTCGACCAAGCGGTGCTGACCATGCTGACCCGATACGGCGCGCCGGGGACCCCCGGTGCCTGAGACACCAGGCGCCCGAGCGTTCTGCGTAACCACCCGGTACCTCCCGCACAGCCAGGCCCTCGACCCGTCGGATACACCGTGCCGGAGCTCCTTGGAACTGCCGCCTTCGCGATGGAGGCGCGCCTGACAGCCCGCGGGAAGCGCTCGACCAGCAGCATTGATCCGGTCCGAGACACCGCTCCGTCGCCGCCGCCTTCAACACGGACAAGGGGTAGGGCCTGATACCCGATACGCGTCTTCACCTGAGAACTAACCCGCGGAACCAGACACCCACCACCCGAACCAAACGCTCAACGAGGCCGCTCACAGCGCCGGTTCTGCCGTGTTCGCTGGTCCGGGACGGTCGGAGGGGGCTATGACGGAGCGGGTCATGGCCCTCGCGCTGCCGAGGTAGGCGGCGGGGTCGCACAGTTGTCGTATCCGGTGTTCACCGAGGTTCGCGACGATGGCCCGGTTCTGCGACAGCGCGTCGGCGAGGGGGGTCGAGTTTTCCGCAGCCCGGGCGCATATCTCGTAGACGAGGTGATGGGCGCGCTGTCGGCCGAGCTGAGGTGCGAGGGCCATCATGACGGCCTCAGCCAGGATGAGCCCTCCCGTCAGGTCGACGTTGGAGCGCATGCGCCTGGTGTCGATCCGCAGGCCGGATACGGCGTGCGTGGCCTGGGCGAGAGAAGAGGACAGGAGGAGGAACGCCTCGGGGACGACGGCCCATTCGATGTGCCAGGGGCCCGTGGCACGTTCGAAGTCCTGTAGCGCGGCGTCCAGCACGGCCGAGGACTTGTCCCGCAGAAGTCTGGCAGCAGCGATCATGAGCTCGCTGGAGATGGGGTTGCGTTTCTGGGGCATGGTGGAGCTCGCGCCCCGCCCGGGGGTGTAGGGCTCCGCTGCCTCTGCGATCTCTGTCGAGCACATGAGGGCGATGTCTGTGCCGATCTTGCCGACGGACGCGCCGATGGCAGCCAGGAGCCCGACGATCGAGGTGAGGCCGTCGCGTGCGACATGCCAGGTGATCTCCGGGTTCCGCAGCCCCAGTTCCGCGGCGAGTTCTGCGCGCACGCGCAGAGCCTCGGGGCCGGGGCCGAGGGAGGCCAGGGTGCCGGCGGCGCCGCCGAACTGCACCATGAGGTCGCGTCGTCGCACCTCGGCAAGGCGTTCGGCGTGCCGGTCCAGCGCGGAGAGCCAGACCGCGGCACGGTAGCCGAAGGTGATGGGCAGGGCGTGCTGGAGGTGGGTCCGTCCGGCGGTGACGGTGTCGATGTGTGTGGCGGCCAGCCGGCGCAGCGCTTCGCGGAGTTCGTCGAGTGCGGCGCTGATCAGGGACAGTCCGCGGGCGCACTGCACCATGGTCGCCGTGTCCATGATGTCCTGGGTGGTGGCGCCCCAGTGCAGGTATCCACCGTCGTCGCCGCACTGCTCGGAGAGCTGGGAGACGAGGGGAAGGATCGGGTAGCCGACATTTTCGGTCTCGCGGCGCAGTCGTTCACGGTCGAGCCGCTGTGGGTCGCAGGCCGCGGCGATGGCGTCCGCTGCGCTTCGGGGGATGACCCCGAAGCGGGCCTGTGCCCGCGCCAGGGCCACCTCGACGCGGGTCACCGTCTCCACGTACGTGTCATCGCTGAAGACGGTGCGCATCCGGGACGTTCCGAACATGTCGCGGAACAGCGCGGAGTCGTAGACGGTGCTGCTCATCGGCTGTGCTCCGGTTCCGCGCTGTCCTCGACGACGTCGGTCCCCCGCGTGGCCGGCGTCATGTCGATGGCGAGGTACTTCTGCTCCAGGTACTCGTCGATGCCGGTGTTGCCGCCCTCGCGGCCGATGCCGGACTGCTTCATGCCGCCGAAGGGTGCGCTGGGGTCGGACACGTAGCCACGGTTGAGGCCGACCATGCCGGTCTCCAGCCGCTCGCTCATGCGCAGGGCCCGGTTCACGTCCTGGGTGTAGAGGTAGCCGACGAGGCCGAACTCGGTGTCGTTGGCCGCGTGGAGCGCCTCGTCCTCGGTGGTGAAGGTCTGGATCGCCGCGACCGGGCCGAAGATCTCCTCTCGGGTGATCCGCGCGCCGACGGGTATCCCGGTGAGGACGGTGGGGGGATAGAAGTAGCCGGGGCCGTCCGGCAGCACCGCTCCCGTCCGTACCCGGGCGCCGGCCGCGATCGTCTCGTCGACCAGGTCGGCGACGCGGCGCCGCTGGCGCTCGTCGATCAGCGGTCCCAGGTCGGTTGCCGGGTCGGTGCCCGGACCGAGGGTGAGCGCCTCCATGCGCGCGGTCAGTCTCCGGGTGAACTCCTCGACGACACCGGCGTGGACGTGGAAGCGGTTGGCGGCGATGCACGCCTCTCCGACGTTGCGCAGCTTGGCGGTCATCGCGCCGTCGACAGCGGCATCGAGGTCGGCGTCCTCGCACACGAGGAACGGCGCGTTGCCGCCGAGCTCCATCGAGGTGCGCAGCACGGTGCCGGCGGCCTGCGCGAGGAGGAGGCGCCCGACGGGGGTGGACCCGGTGAAGGACAGTTTGCGCAGTCTGCCGTCCCGGAGGAGGGGTTCGGTGACAGCGGCGGCCCGGGTGGTGGGGACGACGTTGAGCACACCGTCGGGCAGGCCGGCCTCCGCGAGCACGCCGGCGAGCGCCGCCGTCGTGAGCGGTGTCTGCGGGGCGGGCTTGACGACCATGGTGCAGCCGGCTGCCACGGCCGGCCCGATCTTGCGGGCCGGCATCGCCAGCGGCGCGTTCCACGGGGTGATCAGCACGCAGGGGCCCACCGGCTGGCGGGTGACCAGGACGCGGGCGGTGCCGTCCTCGCTGACCTTCCAGGTGCCGTCGATACGCACCGCTTCCTCACCGAACCAGCGCAGGTAGTCGGCGCCGTAGCGGACCTCAGCCCGGGACTCTGCCAGTGACTTGCCCATCTCCGCGGTGATCAGCAGCGCGAATTCCTCGATGCGCTCCAGCAGGAGGTCGTGGGCGCGGCGCAGGATCCCGGCCCGGCGGCGGGGAGGAACCGCCGCCCAGTCGGCCTGGGCCGCGTGTGCGGCATCGAGGGCGGCTGCCCCGTCGGCCGGCGCGGCGTCGGCCACCTCGCACAGCGTCCGGCCGGTGGCCGGGTCGTACACCGCGAACGTGGCGTCTGCCGTCGCGGGCCGCCACCGGCCGGCGATGAGCAGCCCCTTCTCCACACGGCCGATGACGTCGTCCGGCGTGACTGTCTTCATGGAACTCTTCTTTCTGGGGTGCGCCGTATGGCTGGTTCACCGGTGGCGCACGAAGGGTGGCCCCTCGTACGGGCGAAGGGCCACCCTGCGTGCGCCGGGTGGTGTGTCAGCGCAGCGCGGCGATCATGTCCTCGGCCAGCCTGGTGCTGGAGGCGGGGTTCTGGCCGGTGAAGAGGTTGCCGTCGATGATGTTGTGCTGCTGCCACGCCGTTCCACCGGTGTGGATCGCGCCCGTCTCCCGCAGGCGGGAGGCGAGCAGCCACGGAGCGCCCTCGGCGGTGCCGAACAGCTGCTCCTCCTCATCGGTGAACGCCGTCATCCTGCGGCCGGCGAAGAGCCAGTTGCCGTCCTCGTCCTTGGCACTCAGCAGTGCGGCCGGACCGTGGCAGACCGCGCCGATGAGCTTGCCGTCCTTGTCCGCCTTTGCCAGCAGACGGCCCAGGTCGGCGTCCTGGAAGAGGTCGATGACCGGGCCGTGGCCGCCTGGCAGCACCACCGCGACGTAGTCGTCGAAATCGACCTCGTCGAGCTTCAGCAGCGGGCCGAACTCCTTCAGCGCCTTCTGCGCGTGTGCCACGTAGTGACCGCACTCCTCCCCCGCGACCGCCGGGTCGGCGCTGTGCTCGTCCAGCGGCTGCAGCACCCCGCCCGGAGAAGCGAAGTCGACCGGGTAACCGGCCTCCACGAACTTCTCGTGCGGAGCGGCCAGTTCCTCCGCCCAGTAACCCGTCGGGTACTTCGATCCGTCGGTGCGCTCCCACACGTCGGCGGCCGACATGACGAGGAGAACCTTTCCCTTGCTCATACGAGTTCCTTTTCCGTGGAAAACCGTCCGGGGCAAGCGGCGACTTGCCCCGAAAGTCGTTGGTCGGGCGTTGTCCGATTGCGGCAGAGGACATAAGCGCGTCCCCTGTTGCCCGCCCTGAGGACGTACATCCAGCATGGTCTTCCGCCGGCCCCCGCGGACGCCGATAGCAGGCCCTGCGCGACAGCGGACCCGGCAGACTAGGACTCGCAGACCTACGCGGGAAACACCCACACACACCCACAACCGCGATGCTGCGCGGCATGGCCAACAACAACCGTGAGCTGGGAAGTTGCTGCGGAAGGCGCGCAGCCAGGTGGACCCCGAGCAGGCCGGTCTTCCGCAGGACAGCCGGACGCGACGTGTTCCGGGCCGGGGCACGGCGTGGTTCCGGGCCTGCGCCGTGAAGAGCGTGCATGCCGCCGGGGTACGCCTACAGCCACGCACGCCGTCCACCGGCGGGCAGCCGCGAGGCCGAAAGCCTGGAGTGCGAAGAGGACGCACCGCCACCCTCGCCGGGTACGTCGGCGCGTGGTCACCAAGGTGACCACCGAAGCCGAACAGCTGCCCCTCCCCCGGCCGCGCTCGGGTCACCTGCTGTCACCGTCACTCACGGCCGCCCCGCCGCGCCCCGACACAGCCCCCTTGGCGGCGCGTTTGACAGTCCTAAGTGTGAGTGGTTTATTACTCATATGCCGAAGCCCACCGCACAACGACAGCTTTCGACCGCCGACGAACGGCGGAGGACAGTCCTCCAGACCGCGGTCAGCGCGTTCGCGGACCGGGGTTACTTCGGTACGAGGACCGCGGACGTGGCGCAGCGGGCAGGCATCTCGCAGGCGTACATCTACCGGCTCTTCCCCGACAAGGAGGCGCTGTTCGTGGCGGTGGTGGAGCACTGTTTCGCCCGGGTCCGCGAGAGCCTCGGTGACGGGGCCGCCGCGGCGAAGGGGAGTTCCGCACAGGAGGTCCTGGACGTGATGGGGAACGCGTACGCCGAACTCATCTCGGACCGCGACCTGCTGCTGCTCCAGCTCCACGCACAGTGCGCGGCAGCCGCTGAGCCGGCCATCCGTGAGGTGGTGCGCAGTGGTTACGCGCGTCTGGTCGAGTACGTACGGGGGGTCTCCGGCGCCCCGGAGGCCGACGTCCAGCGGTTCTTCGCCGTGGGCATGCTGTGTCATCTCGTGGTCGCCCTCGGCGCCCATGAGCTGGACACCCCGTGGGCCCGGACGCTGTCCGACGGGCTTCGGCACTACTGAGATCCCGTAGCCGATCGACGCAGAGAGGAGGTGATCTCATGCACCGCACCGTCGCGGCCCGTTGGGCCGCACTCGTTCCGCTGGCCGTACTGGACGCAGCGCTGTTCATGATGTGGCGCTGAGCGCCGCGCCACGATCTCCGCGGCTCCTTTTTTTGACCGCGAGAGTGAGTGGTTAACCACACATAGACCTGAACCCAAGGAGGACCGACATGCCACCCATCACCACCGCCACCCCCGCTTCGAGCGCGGAACGGCTCGCCTGGAAGGCCACGCTGACCATCCTGCTGCTCGCGCTGGCCTTCATGGTCACGCTCTGGAACTGACCGCCGACGACTCGTTCGCGAAAGGAGGGTGGCCATGACCCTCAGCACGGCGCAGCCCGTCCCGGCGCGGCAGGCACCACCGACACGCGCGGCCCGCGCCGCCGTACTGGCCTCGGCCACGCTGACGCTCATGGCCGCGGCGATCATCGCGCCCGGACTGCCCGCGATGAGCGAGGAGTTCGCCGAAGCACCAGGCGGGGGGCTCCTCGTCCGCTTCGTGGTGACCATCACCTCGCTCGCCATCGCCGTCAGCGCGCCGGTGTCCGGGCTGATCGCCGACCGTCTCGGGCGACGTTCACTGCTGGTGTCCGGCCTCGTGCTGTACGCCGTCAGCGGCACGGCCGGATTCTTCGCCACCGACCTGTACGTGCTGCTCGCCACGCGGGCGCTGCTCGGCGTCGCGGTGGGCGGGATCATGACGGCGGTCAGCGCGACCATCACCGACTGGTTCGAGGGGGCGCGACGGGCCTCGTTCCTCGGGTTGCAGCAGGCGTTCGCGAGCCTGGGCGGCGTCGTCTTCCTGCCGCTGGGCGGAGTCCTGGCCGGGGTCGACTGGCGTGCGCCGTTCTGGCTGTACGCCGTATCGGCCGCCGTCGCAGTCCTCGCGTTCACCGCTCTGCGGGAGGCGCCGCGGGGAGCGCGCGACGCAGGTCCTGGGGCCGGGGAGCCCCCGCCGCTCGGGCAGCCTCCGCGGCGCAGCGGGGCGGGCCGCATCGCCGGTGTGTACGCGCTGGCGCTCGTCGCGACGCTCGCGTTCTACATGGGACCCACCCAACTACCGTTCCTGCTGCAGGACTTCGGCAGCAGCCCCGGCGTCGTCGGCGCGGTGGTCGCCGGGAGCACGCTGTCCGGGACGTTCGGCGCGCTGGCCTTCCCGTACCTGCGACGGCGGCTGGCCACCACCGCGATCACCGCCGTCAGCATCGCGCTGCTGGGCACCGGCTGGCTGCTGGTCGGGGCGGCCGGCACGGTCGTCCAGGTTCTGGCCGGGATGCTCGTCGGCGGTACGGGAGTCGGGCTCGTCGTACCCAACCTCAACCTGCGCCTGAGCGAACTCGCCCCCGAGGGGCGGCGTGGACGAGTCCTCAGCGGGCTCGTCACGGGAATCTTCCTCGGACAGTTCCTCTCGCCACTGGCCCTCCAACCCCTCATCCACGCGGCCGGCCTCGCGGGCGCGTTCGCGTGGACGGGAGTGGCGATGGCTGCCGGGGCGGCCCTGGTCGGCCTCGTGACCAGCCTGGCCCGCCGAACCCGCGTGGCCGGGACAGGGGCCCGCCACACATCAACCACATCAACCACAGAAATGAACTCCGGAAAGGGAGCACCTCAATGATCCACCACTGTGTCCGCTTCACCACCAGGCCCGGCACGACGCCGGCACAGCTCGAAGACGCCCTCGCCAGCCTGCGCAACCAGGGCGAGGTCATCCCCTCCGTACGCTCCTTCCTCGTCGGCCGCGACCACGGCGGCGGGTACGAGTGGGGCGCCACCTTCCAGATAGACGACCTGGAGGGCTACTGGGAATACCTCATCCACCCCGCCCACCGCCGCACCGACGAGATCGGGCTGCCGCTGGTCGACAAGTTCGTCTCCTTCGACATCACCGACGACCCCGACCCCGAATCCGGCGACAAGATCGCCGAGCTGCACCAGCGCCGCTTCGACGCCGACCCCGGCCTCACCGAACTCGTCTCCAACATCAACCAGTACGAAGGCAGCGCCGCCCCCGGCCCCCACGCAGCCTGACGCCCGTCCGGGAGGCGGGGCGCGGCGGACTGTCACCGCCGCGCCCCGCCTCCCGGCGTCGCCACCGCTTCAGGGCGGCGCTCTTGCCTCAGGCCCTGTGGCCCCCGCGATCACCTTCCGCGCCGTTTTTGAACCGGCCCGGAAGGTGATCGCTGCCGCGCCGTGCGGACAGCACCCGGCACGCCCGCCCCGGCGTCGCATCGCTGGCACAGCAAAGACATCCGCCCACCGGTTTCGCCTTCGCTCTCAGGGCGCGGTCGGGCGGACACACCAAGCCGCCACTTCCCGCCCCGACTTCACCAACACGGACCTGGTGTCGGCCTTCGCCGCCAACGCCCTGCCGACCCGAACCACCGCCGGGGCCGCCCCCTCAACGCCTGGCGCCGCCGGACAGGTCCAGGGGCGGGTGCGTTCCATGATCACCAGGGGGTTTGATCGCCGCATGAGGGACACGAAGGGAATCCTGGCCGGTAAAACCGTCATGAACACGGGTGCGTCGAGCGGTGTCGGAGAGGCAGCCGCTCGCCTGTTCGCCGCCGAGGGCGCTGCGGTTCTCCTGATGGCCCGCCGCGAGGACGTACTGAACCAACTGGCTCGGGAGATGACCGACTCGGGCGGCCGGGCAGCGGTCAGCAGGGGCGACGTCGCGGTCCCCGAGGACGTACAGCGCGCCGTGGACGCGGCCCGTGAGCACTTCGGCTCCCCTGGACGCGGCATTCAACAACGCGGGCTTCTCCGGCGAGGACCTGTCCCCGATGCATGAGCTCGACCAGGCCGTCTTCGACCGCACGATGGCCGTCAACGTCAACGGCACCTGGAACTGTCTGCGCTCCCAGATCCCGGTGATGCTCGAAGCCGGCAAGGGCGCGATCGTCAACACGTCCAGCACCGCGGCACCATGGGGGCCACCGGAGCCCCCGTGCCCTACACCGCCGCGAAGCACGCGGTACTCGGTATGACCAGAGCCGCAGCGGCCGAGTACGCGGCACACGACATTCGCATCAACACACTCGTCGTCGGCACCACCCGCACGGAGATGATCGACCAAGCGGTGGATACCTACCCGGAGTTGGGGACGGCGTTCGTCGCCCGTCAGATGCAGAAGCGCATGGCAGATCCCGCCGAGATCGCCGAGGCGGCCCTGTGGCTGTGCAGCGACCGCGCTTCCTTCGCCACGGGGTCGGCGCTGGCCGTGGACGGCGGTTGGACGGCCAACTGACGGCTGACGAGGGTGGGAGGCGGCAGATGGGTCGGGGCCCGGCCATGGAATGCGTTGATGATGACCGGGCCCGCGCCGCCAGGGCCGGCCGCGCCGGGTGCGCTCACGTGACACGGGGGCAAGCAGCGCTGACACGGGGGCACCCGACCGCCAGGGCGGTCGGGTGCGCAGGGTGAGCGGTACGCGGCCACGGCCTCCCGGTGACCGACCCCGAGGTCGAGCAGGAAGCGGCCGGGGTATGGGCCGGTGGCCCGGTGGTAGGACTCGGCGACGGCGGCCGAGCGTTGGACCAGATGTTGACGACGCCGGTGGCGACGGCGATTGGGCTGGTGCCGGCTGAGCATGTGGGCCGTTGCATGACACGTCCGCAGCGCGGACAGCGGCACCGGGTGTCGGCTGGGCTGCCCGCGCTGCGGTGACACGGCGGGGAAAGTGCTCTGGCGGTCAGGGGAGTTGAAAGGTGTCGGCCAAGAGTGCCGTCTGGACGTTGAGCAGGGTGGCGGGGTCGTGTCCCATGCCGGTGAACTGGCCTGTGATCTCCAGGCTGACCGTGCCGTGCATCTGGGGCCAGGTCATCACGGCCCCGGTCAGCGCGTTGGCCGCGGCAAAGCCGTCGGCGTCCTGGCCCGTCCACTGCTCGACCCAGGCCGCCACCTCGGGCTCCTCGCGCAACCACACCCGCAGCTGCGTGAGGAGCGGGTCCACGGAGGCCAGTGGCCGACCCTCGGTGAAGACGGACAGGAAAGGGCCCAGGACGGAGCGCGCCTTCAGTACGGTCTCGGCCGGCGCCGTGAAGCCGGCCACCGGGGTGCCCTGGATGAGCAGGTACAGGTGTGGCTGGGCGACGGCCCATACTCGGTAGGCGCTGGTCAGGGCGTGGAGCGCGGCCCGCCCGCCGCCTTCGGTGTTCACCGCGTGGACGGCTGCTGCCGCGCCCTGATAGGCGTCGATCACCAGCTCCGCCAGCAGGTCGTCGCGGCTGGCGAAGTAGCGGTAGAGCGCCGGGCCGGACGTCCCGATCTCCTTCGCGATCCGCAGGAGCGCCACGCCCTCGACGCCGCCGGCGGCGAGCTGCCTTACGGCCACTTCCTTGATCTCGGAGCGAGTCTGCTCCCGGTACCGCGCACGCGGACTGTCCGCACGGGCTGTCATTCCCCGCCTCCTGTCGTTGTTCGCGCCGGATCGCATGGTTCAGCTCATATCGTATGCGTGACCGTATCGCTGCTGCGACAGAGCGAAACCCTCTCCCGGTCCTCTTCGGGTGAGGGCTGCCGCCGAACGCGTATGACCTGCGGGTCAGCCCTTCGCCGTGGAGGCGAGGAAGCCTCGGTACCACTCCAGGGTCTGCTTCAGAGTGGTCTCGATCGGGGTGGGTTCGACACCGAACTCCCGCTGGAAGGCGGTGGAGTCCATGATCTGCGGCTCGGTGTGCTGGTAGAACAGCTCGGCGTAGGAGTTCATGAACGTCTCGTCGAACGGCCCGAAGGCGCGCGGCTCGTCCATCGTTCCGATCCGGAGCGGGTGGCCCACCAGCTCGCCCAGCGCGGTGAGGATCTCGCGCGTCGTACGAGCGGGGGCGGTGGGCAGGTGCCAGGCCCGGCCGTCTCCTGAGGGGTTCTCGCCGAGTACGGCCAGGCCTCGGGCCACGTCGAGGATGTTGGTGTAGCTGTGCGCCAGGTCGATGTCGCCGAGCGCCAGAACCTCGCCGCCGGTGAGCGCGGCCGGGAAGACGGCCCCGCCCAGCGTGGAGTTCAGCACCCGGGGGCCGACGAAGTCCGCCGAGCGGCCCAGCACGACCTTCGCACGGCCCTCCTTGTGCGCGGCGAGGTAGTTCTCGTCCAGCGCGGCACGCATCCTGCCCTTCGCCGTGGTCGCCCGCCACGGAGTGTCCTCCGTCATGACCTCGCCGTGCGTCTCGCCGTAGGGATACACCGTGTCCAGGACGACCAGGCGCGCGCCGGTGCGCGCCACCGCGCCCAGAACCGCCTCCTGGATGCCGGGCATGACATCGACCTGGAGGTGATAGGCGACGTTGACGCAGTGGTAGACGACGTCCGCGTCCTCGATCGCGGCGAGCGCCCCCTCCACCGTGCCGACGTCCCCGGCGAGCCGCTCGACGCCGTCCAGCGGCTCACCGGATCCGGCACGGTCGACCAGCCGGACCGCGTGCCCGCGGCGCGCGAGCTCCAGGGCGACGGAGGTGCCCGCAGGGCCGGCCCCCAGAACGGTGTGGAGCGGACCCGGTAGTGCAGCCATGAGGCAATCCTTTCGGTAGCGGCGACGAACACCATCGCCGTTAGCGGTAAGTGCGAACGTTATACATCGTAACTGAAGTTTCTGTGCATCGCCAACACGGTGAAGGACGGGCGGAGCGCTTCACCGCGGGAAGGTCCAGCGCTGTGGTGGGTCTGCGCCGGCCTCAACGGGTCTGCGCCGGCCTCAAGGTGCTCCCCCCGCAAGGCGCTCCGCCGCAAGGGCTCGTCGTCTGGCCGACCAGCGGGTCCGGTCAGCACCGGAAATGACGGCTCCGATGGTCCGCCCTTGCCCGTTCGAGACGCCGTTCACGTACGTGTTCCATGACCGGCACGGCGGCATGCCGGTTGAACGCGCGGTGCAGCGCGCGAACGGACACGCCCAGGGCCTCCGCGATCGCTCTGGGGCTGAGGTCGGGTTCGGTGAGCAGCCGGTCCTGAGAGCGAGCAGGTCGCGTCTTCCTGTCTTGACGCGGTGCGCGCCTTTGCTGTGTCTCGGCAGCGTTACCGGCGGAGCCCGCTTGTTCTCTATGGCCCGCCCTGTCAGGACAAGGCCGGGCGGAAGCGGAGGTTACGTCGGGCCAGGGGTCGCAAACATGCAGGTCAGAGGCCGGATTCGACGGCAACTCATGGAACTGATCCGAACCGAAGATCGTCTTCATCCAGTGAAAAGGGCCCCGGTGCGCGGACCACCGCCGCACCGGCATGGCCGGAACCCCGAAGAAATGAGCCACATGAAGCTCCGCAAGATCGCGTTCACCCTGCTCGCCGTAACCGCCATGGGCGTAGGCACGGCCGGCGCCGCACACGCCGCCGAAATCGCCCCCGGCTGGGAGCGCTACGGCGTGTACTCCACCGACAGCGAGTGCCAGAGCAAGATGCACGACCTCACCTCCGCCGGGAAGATCGACGGCGGCGAGTGCTACGCCGAAGGCCGCGGCCACGCCCTGGACGTGCACTACAAGTGAGGTAACGCCCGGCCCTGGTGCACACCGTCGCACCGCGACCTCGCCGCACCAGGGCCAGGGCCCACCCCACCGGCAAGCCCGGACCCGAACCCGGTTCCGTAGCCGCCGGCCCTGCAGCCCAACCAGCCGCATCACCCCGCCAACCGGGCCCCCACACCACCAACCGCACACGCGGCCCCGCGCCCGGGGCGGTAGCCTCCCGGCCGGGCAGGCGCAGGCTGACGGCAATGGTGGCGGCCTCGGCGATGTACCCGCCCTTGGCGAGGAACTCGCTCTCCAGTCGCTCGTACTTCTTCATCGGATCGCGCGGATCGCGCAGTCCACGCCGCGGGCGGACAGTACGCGGTCGAGTGCCGGACTCCCTGGCCCGTCAGGCCGTGTACGTCGCTTGACCGCGGTGACGATGGGCAAAGCGCCTGACCTGACGGGGCATCCGCACCCTCTCCGGTCAGGGGTCCTGCCCCACGCAGGTTCGAACCCTGCTCTCTCCGCTCTTCCCGTCTTCCCGCGTGCGAGCCGTCGCCGCCGGACAGGCCCCGCTCGGGCTGCTGCTGAGGGCGCGTGCGGGGCCCCACCCCGAGTACGAAGCCGAGTACGACGCCGCCCTCCACTCACGCCCATACCCCCGCCGACAAGGCGCGCGGAGACCGGGACAAGTCCGCGAAGTCGCTTGTGAGGTGCGGCCGTTCCTCTCAACGGGGCGTTTGCTGCTGTTGACCCGGTCCATGATGTCCAGCGGGATCGTGTCGCCGGCCTGCCTGGTACCCGCAACGGCGACGGGGCTCCGTTCCGCCGGAGCGATGAGCCGGTCGAAGGTCAAGGATCAAGCTGGGGCTCCCCGATGAGCCCCGCGACGAGTTCGCGGACGTATGCCTCGTCCGTATCGGGGATCGAGAAGACCACGCGAAAGTAGAGCGGCGCGACGATCCGGTCCAGGACCTGTTCCAAGGACGGGGGCGGGGGCGCGTCGCCGCGCTCCCGCGCCGTGTCGAGGACGGGGCGGAAGCGCTCGCTGACCCTGCGCAGACACTCGCGCAGTCCCTCGTGCCGCTCGTCGACGTCAGGCGCGACCTCGGCGCGGAAGAACGCGATGCCACCGGGCCTGGAGAGTTCCGCCAGCGTCCAGACCGCCTGATTCTCCAGGTCGGTGCGCAGGTCACCGATCAGCGGGGGCGCGTCGGCGTCGCCGCGGTGGTTGGCGACGTCGGCCAGGAGCGCGGCGAGCGTGCCCCAACGCCGGTAGAGGGTGCTGGAGTTGACCCCGGCGCGCTCGGCGACGGCGGGAAGGGTCACCTGGTCGGCGCCGAACTCGCCCACAAGCGCGACCGCGGCGCTGTGTACGGCGGCACGGACGCGGGCGCTGCGGCCTCCGGGCCGCTTCGTCGATGCGTCAGCGTTCATCCCTCCACCTTAAAGCAGAGAGTTGCGCCTTAGCTGGCGGTGTGCGTACAGTCGCGCTAAAGCGGAGATCACCGCTTTAGCGCTTCGAAGGGAATGCCATGTCCACCAACGAAACCAACCTCGCCCTCGGCCGCAGCTTCCACCAGGCCCTCGTCTCGGGCGACTGGGACGGCATCCGGGCCCTGCTGCACGACGACGCCACCTGGACCCTGCCCGGCGACAACACCATCTCCGGCACAGCCGAAGGCGCCGACGCAGTGGTGGAGCGCGCTCAGCTGATCGCCTCGTACGGCCTCGACTTCGAGCTGCTGCATCTCCTGGTCAGCAGGGAGAACATGGCGCTCTCCCTGCACAACACCGCACGCCGGGAGGACGCCGTGCTGGACGAATACCTGGCCACGGTCTGCCGGCTGCGCGACGGAAAGATCGCGAGCATCGAGACCTACCTCTCCGACGTGCCCGGGATGAACGCCTTCTTCGTCTGACGACACCCGGCCTGGGTTCTGGCCTTCGGCCGGCTCGCCGCTCCGGCGCGACCATGCCTCGGTCCTCCCGGCGTCCGCCCTGAGCCGGGCGGGACCGGCGGCGCACACCGCGGAGACGGGGCGGGCAAGTCGCCCGGGGCCAAACCTCAAACCAGCCGCAGCCGGCCGTCACCGGCTCAGTTGTTGAGCTGGTGTGGTTCCACCAGCCCTGCCGACCGGCCTGGAAACGGGGGGAGGTCGACCAGGCGCCGCGCCCAGAAGGGGCGGTGGATCCAGCGCACCTCCTGGGCGTGAAGGAGGCGGTGGCCGCGCAGGTACGCGGTCCGGGCGGCCAGGACCTTGTGCGCGTAGGCGGCGAGGTCCGAGTCCTCGCCGTAAGGCCCGCGACTCAGGCGGGCATCGACGGCCCGGCCCGCGCTCATCCCGGTGTAGAGGGCGGTGAGGACGCCCTGGGAGGAGAGCGGGTCGAAGGCGACTGCCGCGTCTCCTGCGGCGATCCAGCCGTCTCCGTACACCCGGTCCAGGTGCGCCGTATGTGCGGCTGCCCGGCGGGGCGCGGCAGGTGGCGTGGACGCGGGTCCGTGCCGGCGGGCCCACCGTGACACGTGCCGGGTGCCCAGTATCCGTCGGCGGAAGTAGCGCGCGGTGTACGGGGCGGCGGGCAGGTCGGTGTCGGTGAAGTAGGCGACCAGGCGCCCACCGGAGGGCTGTGGCGCCGTGTACCACCAGCCGTCCTCGTCGGACTCGACGAGCGAACAGCGGTCGGTGTCCTCCGGATCCGCCTCCAGGGGCGCGTGGAGGGCTGCGAGCCGGTCCCGGACCCGCCGCCGGGCCCCGCATCGGACGGCGATCGCGGCGGCGCGGCCCGTGGCGTCGATCACCCAGCGGCACCGCACCGTACGCTCGCCACCGGCCCCGGCGCCGGCAGGGCCCGCGCCGCCGCGCAGCGCCAGAGTCCAGCCGCGGTCCGGCTGCCGCACCGCTCCACGTACGGCCGTGCCCTCCGCGACCTCGGCCCCCGCCACGCGGGCGGCATCGCGCAGTCGCCGGTCGAACAGCCGCCGGTCGAGGTGCCAGCCATGGCCGTGCGGATCGTTGATGAAGTCCACGGCGTGCAGTTCGGCCGAGCCCCACGCCGAAAGATTGCCGTAGCAGGGCAGATGCCCGGACCCGAGAACGCGGTCGGCGACGCCGAGGTCGCCGAGCAGCACCCGCCCGGCGGGCACGAGCGTCTCGCCGGCCTTCGGCGGCCCGGTACCAGCGTCGGCCAGCAGAACCGTACGGCCGGCCCGGGCCAGCGTGAGCGCGGCGGCGCAGCCGGCCGGGCCACCGCCCGCCACCACGACGTCGCAGGTCTCCGCGCCGGGGGCGGGTGCGGGGCTCACAGCGCTTCATGGAAGGGGTCGAGCCTCTCCAGGTACCCGGCGGCGATCTCCTCCTCGCGGAAGCCGGTCGCCTCCACGGCCTCGCTGACGGCCCGCGCCACGTGCTCGGCCTCGACGGTTTCGGGGGCGGGTCCGTCAGCGGGCCAGGTGCCGGCCGCGGCGGCCAGCACGGGCGCACCCGCGTCGAGAACCTGCAAGTTGACGAGGTTCGCCGTGTCCATCGCCTGGTCGAACGGCGATGCGGGGCGTGACTCCACGTGGATGCGGTCGGGGAACTTCCCGTCGCCGACGGTGTAGTCGCGCACCTCGACGATCCCGAGCTTCGGCCAATCCTTGATCATCTGGCTGCGCTGTTCGTTCATGTTGCCGTCGAGGCCGCGCAGCCAGGCCGCTCGCCGTTCGAACGCCTCTTCCCTGGCGCTGTCGTCGCCGCCGGCGGGCGGCGTGTTCACCTTCTCGAAGTCCTCCACCTTGAGTACGTGGTTGGGCACATGGGCAGGCCAGAAGGTCGGCACGTACGGGCTGTAGCGGGGCCCGAGGGCCGGCACCAGGGCCTCGTAGCCGGAGCGGCAGCTCGCGGTGTCGGCCTGCCAGGGTGCGGCCATCCAGCGCGTGAGATCCCCGGGCCCTTGCGCATACAGCGGCCCGTTCTGGACGACCACCTCCTGTGGAGTGAGAGTCGGACCGAAGTCGGGCTCCGCAGCGCCGGAGGGGCGGTGCCGGATGCGGAAGGGTTCGGCGAACATGGTCGGATGCCTGACCGGCCAGGTGACCTCGCACCCGGGGTGGAACGCCTCGGCGGCACAGTTCTCCAGGGCCGCCCGGTCCAGCAACCCCGGCTGTTCCGCGACAGGCGCGTCATCCACTGTGGGGCGGAGCTCCCGTAGCGGCGCTGCCTGGAACGCGCCGTCAGCCCAGCGCCGCAGCATCCAGTCCTGGAACGGGGACAGCGTGCTGTGCTGACGCACGGATTTGGGCTTGCTGGCCATGGCGTCCCCATAGAGCCACGGCCATGGCACAGGAGACATCCCGTCGCGGGAGTAGTCGCGCAGGGCCACGTACATCTGCCGGCGCAGTTCGCGGTTGCGGTCGGAAGGATCGGCGAGTCGTTTCCGCATCGCCGGGGAGAGGAAGAAGTGGGGCCCGTTCCAGCCGAATTGCGTCGCGAAACCCCGGTTGACCCACTGCAGATCGCAGAACCGCCGCAGAATCGGCTCGATGTGATCGGTGAACGAAATCTTCTGCGGGCGGGCCAGGGAACCGGCCTCGACAAAGACATCGAAGAGCAGATCGTAGAGGGTACGGATGGACTTCACACCGGGGGCGTAGTCCGGAGGGCCCACCACGACCCATGCCGGTGCGGCGACCAGGTCCCTGCCTTCGATACGCACCTTCGCCGTCACAGGGCCGTCGGACACGTCGTCGTACCAGGTGTCGTTGTTGGCGACTCCGGTGATCGGTCTGTTCTTGTAGGAGGCGGAGTTTCCCCTGCCACCGAGCACCAGCAGGCGCCCGTCGGAGTGGGTGGAGATCTCGCCGAGATACACCGCTTTGCCCATGACCTTGCCGGAATCGAACTTCTTCGTCTCGGTCATCGAGCCGCGAACGGTCCGGCTTCCGGGGTCGATGACCAGCTTTTTCCGGTCGGCGCCCACGACATCGGCGTTCCGCCGAGCGTATTGCCCGGCCGCGAGCACCTTGCCCTCGGGGATGTCGAGCGGCACATGGAACTGGTACCAGGCGGCCTTTTTGTTGGCCAAGTGCACGGTCCACTGCATCTCGGAAACACCGGCTTCGCCCGGCTTCAGCTCCCGTACGACCTTCCCTGCGGCGTTGCATCCGTACACCCGGAAACGCGCGGCCTGCCTTCGGACCGCCCCCGAACTGTCCTTGTAAGAGCCAGGGGCCGCGGGTTTCTGGTCCGGTGATTCCGGGCCGATGAAGGGCGCTTCGGTGCTGTTGCCCACCCGGGCGACACCAATGGCAGGGTGGATCTTCACCTGCACGATGTGACTGTCCATCGAAGAGCCTTCCCTTGCCGCCCCCCGGGTCGGTTCTCACCGTAAAATCCTGCGATTCCCACCGCACGACGGCACTGCCGAACGGGCGTACCGATGCACCGTGATGCAGCTTCCATGCCCCGTGCACGGTCAAGCGCACCGCCGCCCACCGCACGACGGCGGCCAGAAGCCGCGGGACCGCTGGACGTCGCCGGACCTCCCCGGACGTGGGCGTCACCGGACGTGGGCGGACGTGGGCGTCACCGGGCGGCGATTCCGCCCGGAGTCGGGCGCGGTCACTTCTACGGCGCCGGTACCCGGACGGCTACAGGAGGACGAGGTCTCGAACGCCGTCCCCCTGCACCGCGCCTGGCCTCACACGAGCGTGATCAGCGGTGCGGAGACGCGAGAGAGACGCGGTCTGACGGAGAGCCTGCCCAGTTGACCACGCCAACGTGACGGGCTGCTCGACGTGTCGGGCCGCTCAACCCGTCGGGCACGCGGACCAGGAGGGCCGGGGGGAAGGGCCAGGGGCCAGGGTCAGGCGGAGACAGGGGAACGGGAGAGGGCGGTGCGCAGCGCGAAGGCGCCGAGCAGGCCGCCCGCCGCGAACCGCTGGGCGGCCATGACACGGGGCCGGGCGGCCAGAAACCCCGAGACCCGTGCTGCGCCCAGCATGATCAGCCCGTTCACGGTGACCGCCACGACGATCTGCACACCACCGAGCTGGAGCAGCTGTGCCCAGTCCGGGCCTGCCTGCGGGTCCAGGAACTGGGGCAGCAGCGCGGCGTACATCAGAGCGATCTTGGGGTTGAGCAGGTTGGTCAGCAGCCCCATGGAGAACAGGCGCGCGTCGGAGACCGGGGGCAGATCCTGGCCCGGGGCGAAAGGCGAGCGACCACCCGGCTTGAGCATGCCCCAGGCGAGGTAGGCCAGGTAGGCGGCCCCGGCGAGCTTGACCACCGTGAACGCCACCGGCACGGCGGCGAACAGCGCGGACAGGCCGGCAGCCGCTGCCAGGAGATAGCACAGGAAGCCGACGGCGGTCCCGCCGAGGCTGACCAGGCCGGCCCTGCGGCCTTGGGCGATCGCGCGGGAGGCGAGGTGAATCATGTTCGGCCCCGGGGTCAGGACCATGCCCAATTCGACCAGGGCCACCCCTCCCATCGCGGTCAGAGCGATCACCGGTCAACCTCCTGGTCGTTCCCTGGTCGTTCCTGGGGCACCTGACACCTCAGAGTGCGGGTGCCGCCCGAGGCTGTCGACGTACGGCCACGACGCGTCAGCGGTATCCGACTCGCCCGCCGCAGATTACGCCCCTGCCGCTCGGGACCTGCATGCGCCCCGTGGCGACATTCCTGAACACGGCCTCGTACAGGGAAGGCTCGTACAGGGAAGGACAGCCTCGCCGGGTTCGCTGCTGCTGCGGATGTGCCGGCCCGAACGATGCCTGGACGACTGCGTCACCCTGGTCCACGCCTATGCGGACTTCGGCCTCGCCGCCGAGGTGCGCAGCGCCGAAGCCCGCACCGCCGGGCCGACCACAGAGCTGTGAAGGCCGGGGCCGAGGCCGAGGACTCGTCGAAGGCCCGGCGGTAGCCCGGACTACCGGGAGCCCGCCACAGGCTGCGGCTTGTAGAAGGACTCCTCCAAGTAGGCGGCCTCGTGCGGCTGGTAGGGCTCCTCCAGGTAGGCGGCCTCGTCTTCGCCGAGTTCGACGTCCACCGCGGCGACCGCGTCGGCCAGCTGGGCCGGCTTGGTGACCCCGACGATGGGCGAGGTCACCGCCGGGTTGCGCATGACCCAGGCCAGGGCGACCTGGGCCGGGGACAGACCCCGCTTGCCCGCGATCTCGTGGACGCGCTCGGCCACTGCCTGGTCCTGGTCGCGGTAGAGGATCTTGCCGCCCGGGTCGGTCTCGGCACGCGCCGTGGCGGTGTCCCGGGCCCGCGTCAACCTGCCCCGCGCCAGCGGGCTCCACGGGATCACGCCGATGCCCTGGTCGGCGCAGAGTGGGAGCATCTCCCGCTCTGCTTCCCGGTGGATGAGGTTGTAGTGGTCCTGCATCGACACGAACCGGGTCCAGCCGTTCAGGTCAGCCAGGTACAGGGCCTTGGCGAACTGCCAGGCGTACATGGAAGATGCTCCGATGTAGCGGACCTTCCCGGACTTGACCGCGTCGTGCAGCGCCTCAAGGGTTTCCTCGATCGGGGTGTCGTAGTCCCAGCGGTGGATCTGGTACAGGTCGATGTAGTCGGTCCCCAGTCGCTTCAGGGAGGCGTCGAGCTCGGCGAAGATCGCCTTGCGGGACAGCCCGGCGCCGTTCGGGCCAGGACGCATCCGCATCCAGACCTTGGTGGAGAGAACGACCTCCTCGCGCCGGGTGAAGTCCTTGACCGCCTGGCCGACGATCTCCTCACTGCTTCCGGCGCTGTACCCATTGGCCGTGTCGAGGAAGTTGACGCCGTCCTCAAGGGCTTGCTTGATGATGTCCCGGCTGGCGTCCGCGCCCAGCGACCAGGGCTCGCCGCCCCGGTCCGGCTCGCCGAAGCTCATGCAGCCGAGGGTGATGGCGGAGACTTCCAGCCCGGTCGTTCCGAGTTTGATGTATCGCATGCGTCCGAACCTAGGAATTGAAGTGCGTTCTAACGCAAATACGTCTCGGTCCGGAATTCGGAGGTGTGGGGCATGCACGCCCCCATCCCCGTGCGTACGAGGAGCACACTCCTTGACCAGGGATGCTACTCACGGAATCTCCAAGGCGGCTTGGCACCGCAGCGGTGGAGAGGGCCGTGAACCCGGCTTCCGTCAGGGGCGTGCGGTCGGGCCGCATGGCCCAGCGGTGGGCGAGCGCCGCGAAGACCTCCCGGTCGGCGAGAGGAACACCCGTACCACCCAGACCTCGTTCGTGGATGTCGGGCAGGGTCCAGCGGACCGTCGGGCAGGTGACGGCGGTTGCTGACGGGGCGTCACCGGCGGGGCCGAGGTCGTGGCGTGCCTACGGAAGGGCCGCGTATGCGCGGGCGGAGCCGTCGTGGATCACGTTCTCCGTGTCGGTCCGGCCTGGTGGATTCCGGTGAGCAGCGCTTCGGCGTGTTTGCGGAAGGCGGTGACCAGGCGGCTGCGGTCGCCGGTGCGGGTGGCGAGCACGACCTGGCTGGGTTCGACCCCCCGCAACGGGACGGTGGTGAGGCTGGGATGCAGGCCGGTCGCGTAGTCGAGGGGCGGCCCGATGGCCACGGCCTGCCCGGCGGCGATGAGTTCGTGTTTGTCCTCAAGGGCTTCGACCAGGGGGCCGTCGGGCGCGGACCGCCCGTCGGGCCGGGGATCGAGCCGCCAGTAGGCGTTCAGCAACGGGTCGGACTGGCGTACGTGGGGGATCGGCTCGCCGGCGATGTCGTCGGGAGTGACCGACTCCTTGCCGGCCAAACGATGATCCGTCGGCACGACCAGCACGCGCGGCTCGTCGTAGAGGACGGTGACGCTCAGCTGGTCGGTGGGGAACGGCAGGCGCGTGACCACCGCGTCGACGCGGTGCTCCAGCAGCGCGCCGCGCGAGTCGTTCCAGGCGAGCAGGCGCGTGTGGACTTCGGCGTCGGGACTGCGGTCGCGCAGGGCACGCACGGCCGGAGTGATGACCAGGCCCTTGGTGTAGCCGATGGTGACGCTGCTGGGCCTGGCCGCGGCCCGGGCGCGGGCCATCGCCTCGACCGCGGCGTGCAGCAGCTCCTTGGCCCGGGGCAGGAAAGTCTCACCGGCCTCGCTGAGCCGGGTGCCGTGCGTGGTGCGGTCAAGCAGGCGGACGCCCACTTGCTGTTCGAGGCGGCGGATCTGTCGGCTCAGCGACGGCTGGGTGGTGTGCAGCGCCTCGGCAGCACGGCCGAAATGCTGATGCTCTGCGACCACCGTGAAGCACTGCACCAGCCGCAGGTCGAGGTCGACGGGTGCGGGGAAAGGATCGGACACCAACCCACCCTAGCTGGCGTTATACGCGCTTCGTATGACGTGTTCCGGAACAATCATTGGACCGCTGACCCCATACGGCCACACCGTAGGGATCGTGACATCGAACAACGTGACACCGTTTCGCATCGACATTCCTGACAGTGCCCTGGAGGACCTGAAGGACCGGCTCCGCCGGAGACGCCTTGCCGGCCGGGAGACCGTGCCGGACAGCAGCCAGGGGGTGCAACGGGAGCGCCTTGAGGAGCTGTTGCACCACTGGGCCACCGGCTACGACTGGCGCAAGCTTGAGCGGCAGCTCAACGAGCTGGGCCAGTTCCGTACCACCATCGACGGTCTCGGCATCCACTTCACCCACGTGCGCTCGCCTCGCCCCGACGCCACTCCCCTGTTGCTGCTGCACGGGTGGCCGGGCTCGTTCCTGGAGTTCCTCAAGACCGTCGGCCCGCTCACCGGCCACGGCTTCCACCTCGTCATCCCCTCAATGCCCGGCTACGGCTTCTCCGCCCAGCCCGCCTCCACCGGCTGGGGCCCGGACCGGATCGCCGGCGCGTACGGGGTACTCATGCAGCGCCTCGGCTATGACTCCTACCTGGCCCAGGGCGGCGACTGGGGCGGTGTCGTCGCGACCCGCATGGGGGCGCAGCGCCCGGCGGGCCTGCGCGCGATCCACGTCAACTTCCCCGAGTTCCTCGCCGCGCCGCCGGTCGGCGAGGACCCGACCCCCGAGGAGAAGGCCGCGCTCGAACAGGGCAGCCGCTTCTTCGCTGTCCATTCCGGATACCACGTCATGCAGCGCACCCGGCCGCAGACCATCGGCTACGCACTGACCGACTCCCCGGCCGGGCAGGCAGCGTGGATCTACGAGAAGTTCCTCGACTGGGCCCGGCCCGACGCCCTCACGCCCGACGAGATCCTCGACCATGTCTCCCTGTACTGGTTCACCGGTACCGCTGCTTCCTCCGCCCGCCTGTACTGGGAGTACGCCCGGGAGCCGCTCGCTCTGACCGAGCTCGACCTTCCCGTCGGTGTCAGCGTCTTCCCTGACGAACTGACGCGTACGCCGCGCGTCTGGGCCGAGCGCGCCTACCACGACCTGCGTTACTTCAACGACGACATCCCCGCGGGCGGCCACTTCGCCGCTCTGGAGCAGCCGGAGCTGTTCGTCGAGGAGATCGTCAAGTTCGCGCGGGCGGTGGCCGCATGAAGCCGGTCGTGCTCGCCGAAGGTACGGACGCCATCGGGCGCGGTATCGGGCGCGGTATCGCCCGCGTGCGTCACGCGAGCCAGGAGGTCGCCATCACCCCGGGGCCCCAGGCCGCCTCCCCTGCCGGCGTACGGCAACTCCCCGACCGCGACCGGGAGGTGCTTGCCCGATGAGGTGGGTCAGCTACCGCTGCGGGGACGGATCCGCACGCTGCGGCGTGGTGCGCGGCAAGGAAATCCACGCCCTGGGCACGAGCCTGCTGGAGCTGCTGCGTGCCGAAGGCGGGCTGGAGGCCGCCGCAGCCGGGGAGCCGACCGAGATCGTCGAGCTGGCTACGGCCCACCTGCTGGCGCCCGTACCCGTGCCCCCGGCGGTCCGGGACTTCGCCGCGTTCGAGCGCCACGTCAGCAACGCGGGGAAGGCAGCCGTCGGCGACGGCACGGTCAGCCCGGTCTGGTACGAGCATCCGCTCTTCCACTTCTCCAACCCTGCGGCGATCAAGGGACCGCACGAACAGATCCCCATCGCACCCGGCGCGCGGTTGTGGGACTACGAGGCCGAGGTCGCCGCGGTGGTCGCCGGAGACTGCTCGGACCTCGAACCCGGCACGGCGGAGGAGCACATCGCCGGCTACCTGGTCTACTGCGACTGGAGCGCACGCGACATCTCCGCGCGCGAGATGGAGTTCGTGTACGGCCCGTCCAAGAGCAAGGACGCCTCGACCAGCCTCGGCCCGTTCCTCGTCACCCCCGACGAGCTGGAGCCCTACCGCTCGGACAGGGGCTATGCGTTGCGGATGGACGGGTACGTCAACGGCGAGCACTACGGCGGCGGCAGCTGGGACGAGATCCACTGGTCGTTCGGCGAGATGCTGGCGCACGCGTCGCGCGGCACCACGCTGCGAGCCGGTGACATCCTCGCCAGCGGCCCCGTGGGCACGGGCTGCATCCAGGAACTGTCCGGCCACCGCCCCTACTTGGCACCGGGAGACACGGTCCGGATCGAAGTGCAGGAACTCGGCGCGATCTCCGTACGGATCACCGCGCCAGACCCGTCCTGACCTACCGGACCGGCCCAAGACGATCCCGCACTTCACCGCTTGAGGTCGAGTGCGTTCACCCTCGCGCCGCCCCCTCCCCCGACGTTGATCCCCCGACTTGCCAGGAGACAACCTGCGATGCGTCTCACCCGCACCTTTTGCCGTACCAACGTGGACAGGAACGCCGTCCGCGAGGTCAGCCTCGCCATCAACGCGGCCCACCTGTTCATCTACTTCGTCCCCGAGGCACCGGAAGAGGCCGCCAAGCTCGGCGTGACCGAGTACGGACCGGCGTACTTCGCGTTCCGGTCGGCGCCGATGGGTGCGGTCCCGTGGCAGGTCACGCTCGCGGCCTTCTACAACTTCAGCCCGCGGTCGGTGCAGGCCATGACAGGCGTATGGGATACCGCAACGCCAGAGCAGTGGCAGGCCGCTCGCTTCGCGGCCGTCGACCGTGCGTTGCAGCGCGTCGGCGTCGCCCTCACCGCCGATGAGATCGTGGAGGCACGGTCGCTCATCGACCCGGTCGTCGCGCGTGCCGACTACGCCGGAAAGACGATGGCAGCCGCCAACGTCTCGGTCACGCTCCCCTCCGATCCGCTCGTCGCGCTGTGGCAGCAGATCACGGTACTGCGCGAGTGGCGCGGCGACGCCCATCTCATCGTGCTCGCCGCCAACGACCTCGGGCCGTGCGACTGCAACGTTCTGCAAACCGCGACAGGCCACTTCCCTGAAGCGATCGCACGTGCCACCCGGCAGTGGGACGACGAGGAGGTGGCTGCGGCAACGGCACGCCTCGTCGCACGCGGCTGGCTCAACGCCGACGGCACAGCGACCGATGCCGGCATCGCGGCGCGCGAGCAGATCGAGGCCGAGACCGACGAGCACTGCGCCGCGCTGTGGTCGCCGGCCGGCGACGCGAACGTCCGTCGCCTCACCTCGCTCATCATGCCGATCCACGACACGTTCACCGCGGCCGGGACCTACCCCTTCCGCGTGGAGGCAGGAGACGCGCGGTCAGCGGTTACGGAAGCCGCCAGGTAAGTCCGGTCGTGTTGGCCCCTGGCCGGGGCTCCGGGGCCCCGGCCAGGGGCGGATGTGTCGCCGTCTGGGCGGGTTCAGTCGCCGCCTGGGCGGGTCAGTCGCCGTCCGGACGGGTCAGGGGAGAACAGCCACTCTCAGGGCATTGGATCGCACGGCGTCGGGGTGTTCGGCCTTCAGGCTCTCGGCCCCGGCCTTCTTGAACACCACTCGCGCCTTTCCGTCCGCACCGGTGCTCTGTCCTCCGACGGTGGCCCCGGCGATGGGCTCACCGGTCGCACCGTCCGTCACGGTCACCGTTGCGGGTTTGCCGACCTTCGCGGCGTGCGGGCCTTTGAGCTTCAGGAAGTGGTCGGCGGCGAATGCGTCGAAGGCGAAGAGGATTTCGTCACCGTTCTGCACCCGCTGCTGGCAGCCACCCACTGGCGTGAACGCGTAGTTGCGCAGGATTCCCCAGAACTCTGTGTCGGTCTGCGCCGTGTCCCCGATACGGGTCACCAAGATGTCGTCGAACTCCGCCCAGTAGGTGCCGTCCCAGGTGAAGGGAGCCAGCCGGGCTGCGTCGTCGAGGGCAGAGGTGGCGGTCGGCCCGGGCGTCGGATTGGCGTTGTTGTTGGTTCCGTCGCAGTGGTGGGTCCCGGCGGATTCGGTGGTGACATCGTGGCCCCGGGTGAGCACATGGCCTTCGAAGATGGTGCTGGTGCGGCCCTCAACTCTCAGCCGTACCAAGGCGGTGGCATCGTCGGACGAGCCACTGGTCGCCGTGGCGACGGCCGGGCCGGCCGTCACGGGCACGATGAGTACGAGGAGAATTCCCGCGAGCGCGGCAGCCAGGCGGAGTACGCGCGGTCTTTTTTCGCGTAAGCGCATCGATTTCATTCCCTTTTCGTCGTTTCGCGATTCGGATTACCCGGCTTTCCAAGGCCTTGGGCACACCACCGGTCGGGGACATCGACGACCCGGGGGCAGACGGGCGCAGGGGGCGCCGCGGAGGCGTACGTCCGGTCACGCGGTCACCCAGAACCAACCCGACGCCGGTTCGGACACACTCCCAACCTGCCCCCCTGATGCCGGCTCCTGCTCAACCGTCGCAGAGCGTCAGCGACTCACGCATTCCCTCCTCCGGAAGGCCGATTGCGCGAGCACCGGACACACTAAGGTCGTGGAGAGAATCTGCGTCCCGCCCGCACCGAATTGAGTGTGATCGCTTCCGTTCTTCCAGCACATTTCAGACTGCGGGCATCCCCAGGAAGGCGGAGATTGGAGATACACCAGTGGGTCATGGTGTTTTTGAACCCTGGCTCGCTGTCGCGATACAGAAATCACAAATAGTTACTCGCGCGTCAGCATTGGCGCGTATCCACCCGGGTGCCGGTGACGGCGATGCGGCCCGACCCCGTCCTCGGGGGGGCCGGGCTTCGTACCGGCGGGGGCAAGCGTTCGCCGAAGCGCCGCATTGACGCTTGCGCGAACGGCCGGATTGTCCGTTCGGGGTCTCGAACGGACAATTTCGGTCGGCACTGGTGGACGATCTCCCCACGGGCTGACGCTGCGTGCAGCGCGGGCCCCGCAGGCCCCCGCGGGCCTGCGGCCAGTGGAACGATCCTGGTCATGGACCATGCGGGCCCGCCGCCGCTGCCGGGACCATGAACGCCCCCCGAGATGAGCGAATCGCTGATCACCCGGGCCGCCATCACCATCACCCTCATGACCCGACGCCTCACCCGCCGCAAGAACCGTCCCGCCGAGCGCCACGACGTCGCCCACGGCTACGTGATGCCACAAGCCGCCTGTCAGGCCACTGTTTCCGAGTACCTGGTCAAGATCCTCGCTGCTTGCTGGGCCATCTCCACTTGCTGGGCTATCTCCACGGCTGGCCGGGAATGCGGAGCTGATTCTCCCGAAGGACGCACCGGACATCCAGCCAGGCGTTGTAGAGCACCGCCTCTTCCTCGGTGGCGACGCCGTCAATGATCCTGTCCCGCCAGTAGTGCAGTTCGTCCTCGGGCAGGTGGGAAACCCAGGAGAGGTAATCGGGCAGAGCCTGCCCCTTCTTGCCAGCAGCTGCTTCGAGGACCGGCCTGTGGTCGGCAATAACGGCGGAATCCATCTTGTCCATGCGGACCCTCCACCTGTGGTCCATTCCATCGCCGAAGGGCTCTCCGACTGTCCAGCCGGTCTCGTCCTCGTCTCTCTTGCGCTTGAACAGTGCCATCCACTTCCCCTTCACACCGTTGCGGGCAACGACCACAGCGTGACTCGGCGCCGCTGCCGCCTTGCGCCCGTTCCACAAACCCTTCACCGGCCGGGGCTACGACACAAGTGCTGACGGGACAACACGCGGTGGGTCTTTGTGAGTAGTTCATGCCCGACGAGGAAGGGTCTGGGCAGTCTGGCTTTCCTGGAAATGCCTGGTAGGAAGAGCCAGTGACCGATCTCCCTGTCTGCGGCCCTGAGGGCCCTCTGCGTGCCGTGACAACACCTCAGCGCTCCGTGCCCATACGGGCGGTGCTCTTCGACTTCTCCGGCACGCTGTTCCAGATCCGCTCGTACGCCGCTCGCATCCGGGCAGCGCTGGGCGAGTCCGTGAGCGAGACGGCGATGAATGCCCTACTGAACGGGCTGGAGGCGGGCCTGTTCCTGCCTGATGTGATCGAAGCGCAGCGGGCGCGTGATGTGTCGTCCGCTGCACATCGCCATGCCTTCACAACCTGGTACGCGTCGGTTCCTGAACTGGCCCCGGTGGCGGACGCGCTCTATGAGCAACTGCGCGTCCCGAAGCATTGGTTGCCGTATACCGACACCGAGCCCGTGCTCGCGCGGCTGCGGAAGAGCGGTGTGGCGCTGGGCGTGGTCAGCGACGTCGGGTGGGACCTACGGGCCACCTTCGCCCACCACCACCTCGATCACTTCTTCTCCGCGTGGGTGCACTCCTATGAACACGGCACCGAGAAGCCGGACCCCGCGCTCTTCCAACACGCCTGTATCCAGCTGGGCGTTGAGGCGAATGAAGCACTGATGGTCGGAGACCATCCGGCCAAGGACGGGGGCGCTGCCACCGCGGGGCTGCGCTCATACGTACTCCCGAGCGGCTCCGGCCCCGGAACGCACCGTGGCCTGGACGCCGTGCCGCGTATCGCCAACCTTGCCTGAAGCTGATCGGGTTGGAGCCTTCAGTCACAAACACAGCTACAGGCGTGCCGCCCGGCCACCGGGCGGCACATGGTCAGATCCGTCCTCCAGGTTCCGGCGCCCCATCGCGACGGCCCTCGGGTACCACGGCAAGTCCGCCGCACGGTTGGTCACCGCGGTCGGCGGAACCGGGAGCGGATACGCCTCCGACGGTCCTGAAAGGCGCCGATGACTGACAATGCGGGGATGACCCGACCCAGAATCCGTGTCGCCGCCTACGTGATCCGGCGTCGCCCCGCCCCTGAAGTATTGGTGTTCGATCACATCGGTATGCCGGAGGCCGGCACTCAAGTCCCCGCCGGAGGAGTCAAATCAGGCGAAGGTCTGGAGGAAGCGGTCCTCCGAGAGGTCGCCGAGGAGACCGGCTTGCTGACGGCCACGGTGGTCCAGCAGCTCGCCGTGGAGGACAAGCCCCACCCCGACACAGGTCAGCCACGGCGAACCAGCTTCTTCTTCCTCCGAGCACCAGCAGCCACACCCGATGCCTGGGACCACCACGTCCTCGGCGACGGAGACGACGCCGGCCTCACCTTCGCCTGCCGGTTCCTCCCCCTTCCCCTGAGGCACCCACTCGCCGACGATCAAGACGCATGGCTGGGCCACGTCGTAGATCGGCTCATGTAGAACGACGCGTACGAGACGAGCGCCGGAGACCGGATCGGCCGACTCCGTGGCCGTCGCACGGTGCCCCAGGAAGAGCGGGCCGAGACCGCGCACGTGTCCGTGGACACGGTGCGGAGCTGGGGCAGAACCGACGGTTGACCGCCCGTATGCCGACGGCTCCACCAGCTCGCCCTCGCCCTCAATGCAGAAGTGTCCGCGCTCAGCGGCGACCCGCCCAGCGTCGGCGCGCTGAGGGAGGCGGTGGTACTCCAGTGGGACTTCGTGCCTGAGCTCGTGAGCTGGTTCTTCGTTGGTAGTGGCAGCGTCGGGCGGTGGCTTGACGGCGTCTGCGCCGGCGGGACGAGTTCAGGGCGTGTTGGAGGCGGTCGTCGGGGGCTCCGGGGTGGGGCAGCGGAGCGCCCAGCAGCCGTCGGAGCAGTGTGCTGCACGGGGCCGGGAAGAAGATGGCGTGGCGGGGATGTGCCGCGCGGATGCGGTCTCGCCGGCCCAGGCCAGGCACCGGACGGACCCCGCCCCGCACCTTACGGAGCCCCCTCCTGGCGGGCCGTACGGGCGCTGCGCCAAGATGTACGGCATGGCTGAGATCTCTGAACTCGTGCAGCAGCTGGACCTGCAACGCCACGTCGAGGGCGGCTGGTTCCGGGAGACGTGGCGGACCGGGGCGGAGACGACGCCGGCCGGATACCCCGGGCCGCGGTCGCTCGCCACCGGTATCTACTTCCTGCTGCACCCCGGCGAGGTGTCGCGGTGGCACCGCGTACGCTCCGACGAGCTCTGGCTGTGGCACCGGGGCGGGCCGCTACGCATGCGGCTGGGCGGCGAGGGCGCCACCCCGAACGAGGCGGACACCGACGACACGCTGCTGGGAGGAGACGTGGCGGCCGGTGAGCAGCCGCAGTTCCTCGTACCCGGCGGCGTCTGGCAGGCCGCCGAACCAGCGGGCTCCGAGCCGGTCTTGGTGACATGCGTGGTCGCCCCCGGCTTCGACTTCGAGGACTTTACCGACATCAAGGACGTCCAGGGCTGACGAGAGCAGTCAGAAGCAGACGGCGCGGACGACGGTGGGTGGCTGGCAGGACGGCGGCGCTTACGTAGTGGCCCCCTGGCCGGTGCTGCCGAGCGGGCAAGGACGGCCGAGCGATCAATGAGGGTGCCGAGGCGCATGCCCTGCTGATCGGCGGGGGGCATCTCGTCTCCCGGCCGGTGCGTTTTCCAGCGCCGCGCTCTCCCTTGTGGTGAAGCCGTCCGGCTGGCGACGCCAGCGCGACGCGCTGCCTCCACGTTCTGCCTCGATGTCCTGCCTTGATGCGCTGCCGAGGGGGCAGGCCCGCCAGCCCGTTCGGGAGCTGCAGTGGCGGGCCGCGCAGTCGTCGACGACGCTCTTTCCCGTGACGCCGGTCAACGATGGCGGCGCGCGGTCGGCCGGGGGCAATCCCCTCATGCCCTCGGCTCGGTGCGCCCGGGCCGGCTGTTCACATGCTGGCCCGGCCTGTGCCGGACGACGTCTGTATCTCCTGGATCTCCTCGGTGCCAGTGAACGTGCCGTGGGCCGCCGCCCCGCCCAGAAACGCGGCAAGGAGTACCGCGGCACCGGCACATACCCACCGCGACCGCCGTGACAGACCCGACCCCCGTGACAGACCCGACCCCCGTGGCCGTCGCAGGAGCCTGCCGTCTGTCGGTGGGACAGTCGTCTCCCCGCATGCGATTCTGCTGCGCGCGTCCACCCACGCCTGCGCGTCGCCTTCCCCCACACCACACGCTGTGACGAACGCGAAGACCAGTTCCGTGCGGGGCAGTCGGTCCCTGCGAAGCATCGTCGCCGCCGTGGAGTAGGGCAGGACGTGGCCGGCGTCCGCAGCGCGACGCTCCAGCTGGCGGTAGCTCAATCCCGACCACGCCTTCAGGCGCCGCAGCGCCGCTACGAAGGCGGCCTCGTCGGTGTCAGGCGGTGCGGGCGGTGCTGTGGTCATGGCGGATCCCCCCGTATTGACTTGGGCGTACACAGGCTCGCACAAGCCCGAACACCCTGACAGCTAGAAGAACGGCACCATTGGCGGTCAACCTCGGCGCACATTCTCTGCGTTGGAGGCCACATGGATTTGTCCTGCCGCTCCCGCCGCCGCACCGGCACCTCGGCGATGGCCTTCGCGGCGCTGCTGACGCTGTCGTTGCTCGGTGGCTGCGCCGACCAGCGAGCCACCGAGTCCCCGGCCGAGCCTCCGGCCGCGGGTGCGGGTGCGGGTGCCAGCGAGGGTGCGGGCGAGAGGAAGAAAGAGGGAAAGGCGCAGAAGGAGTCCGTTGCCGATTACCTTCGACGCACCTTGCCGAAGGGAGCCAGCGGCACGGTAATCGCCGCGCGTGGCGATCACCTCGCGTACTGCGGTGGGTTCGGGACGGCCGACCGCGCCGCGGGCACTCCCGCGAGCTGTCACACCGTGTACGACGTCATGTCGATCACAAAACAGTTCACCTCGGCCGCGATCCTGAAGCTGGAGGTGATGGGACGGCTCCGGGTCAGCGATCCCATCGACCGGTTCCTCGGCCCGATACCCGAGGACAAGAAGAACATCACCATCAAGCACCTGCTCACGCACACATCGGGCCTGGCCGAAAGCCTCGGCGACGACTACGACCCCGTAACACGCAACGAGTTGGTGCGCAGAGCCCTGACCTCGAAACTGCGCTCGGCCCCGGGCAAGGAGTTCCACTACTCCAACACCGCCTACAGCATGCTCGCCGCGATCGTCGAGAACGCCTCGGGAGAGGGGTACGAACCCTTCCTGGCCCAGCATCTGTTCGCACCGGCCGGAATGAAGCACACCGGTTACGTACTGCCCCGGTGGCCGCGGCGCCGGATCGCGGTGGAGTACGACAACCAGGGACGCAGCCAAGGCCGGCCTGTCGACCACCCCTGGGCCATCGACGGACCGTACTGGAACCTGCGCGGCAACGGCGGCATGCTCTCCACCGCACACGACATGCTCCGCTGGCACCGCGCCCTCTCGGACAACAGCGTCCTGCCCGCCCGGGCCCGGCGACAACTGTTCGCACCGCGCATCCGCGTCCCCGAGACCGACGACTCGTACGGGTACGGCTGGAACATCCGCGACACCACCGGCGAACGCCTCGCCTGGCACGACGGCGGCAACGGGTGGTCCCTCGCGCTCCTCGCCCGCTCGCTGCGCGACGGCGTCCTGGTGTATTGGGTGAGCAACCACGCCTACCAGAAAGGCAAGTGGAACCTTGAGGACCAGGCACAGGCGCTGACCCTGGGCATCGCCGACCGCGTCCGCGGCGGGAGCCGTTGAACAGCGCGAGCAGAGGTTTCCACCGGTGTGGTGCCCCGCCGTGGGTACCCAAGGGCCCCGCCGCCCCTGCCTCACCGTCAGCTACACACCACGTGGCCGTAGCCATTGAGCACTGATGAGCTGTACGAGAACAGGGCCGTTGAAGCGGCCGGGACCGCCGACGGGGGTCCTGGCCCGGATCTGCCGCTACTGCTCACGCATCTCCGAGCCGGACACCTGGCTCCGGGCATGCGAGAGCGCGCTCATGCTGATGTCGATAACGGTGCGGAGCTCTTTCTGGCTCGCCCCGGCCCTGCTCATCACGGCCAGTGACTGGTTGACCGTCGCCATGTGAACCGCGAAGTTGTCGGCGTCGGCCTCGGTCAACTCCGTGGCGTTCAAGGCGGTCCGCAGCCGCGCGCGCTGAAAGCCCAGAGCTTCGATCGCGCGTGCGGCGATGGTGGGGCTGAGCACCGGTGTCGCCATCACGGTCTGGGCGATCAGGCATCCATCGGGTACGTCGGGATCGGCGATGCGCTGCAGGGTGACCTCGAAGAACGCCCGTACCGCCCCGAGCGGTTCTTCGGACGCACGTGCAAGCGCCTCGTCGTACCTGTTTCCGTACCGCGCGGCGTAGCGGTCCAAGCAGCGCAGATAGAGCGAGTCCTTGTCGCCGAACGAGGAGTACAGGGAACTGCGGTTCAATCCCGTCGTCCTGGAGAGGTCGTCGAGTGACGTGTCGGCGTATCCGGCCCGCCAGAACTGGACCATCGCCGCGTCGAGCACGATGCCCACGTCGAACTGTTTCTTCCCGGCCATCACGCATGCACCTCGTTCTTGTTTCAGCGTTCTTGTCAGCCGTTGTGGCCCTGCCCACTCTATCTTGAACCGTTCAGTCCAAGATGGGATACGCTCAAGGCATGACAGACGCCACTACAGCCCCGAACCGCTCCTGCCACCAGAACCCGGTCCCCGGGTTGCCACTGCACGACCTCGCAGGCTTCACCCACCGCTGGGTCGACGCGGAAGGAATCCAACTCCATGCCGTGGAAAGCGACCGGACGGCCGGCCCCACCGTCGTCCTGCTCGCCGGGTTCCCGCAGACCTGGTGGGCTTGGCGAAAGGCGATGCCGGGCCTTGCCGAGCGATTCCACGTGATCGCGATCGACCTGCCGGGGCAGGGCCACTCCGACCGCCCTCAAGAGAGCTACGACACCCACACCGTCGCCTCGCGTGTCCAAGCCGCGCTGACCGCGCTCAACGTGCCGAAGTACTGGCTCGTCGCCCACGACATCGGCGCCTGGGTTGCCTTCTCGCTGGCCCTCAAGTACGAAGAGCGCCTGCACGGCGTGGCTCTGCTTGACGCCGGCATTCCGGGAATCACCCTTCCCGACTCCATCCCAACGGACCCCGACCGGGCCTGGAAGACCTGGCACTTCGCGTTCCACCTGGTGCCCGAACTGCCCGAGACTCTTCTCGCCGGCCGCGAGCGTGACTACGTCGACTGGTTCTTGAAGGCCAAGACTCTGTACCCGAACACGTTCGACGGCGCCGAGATCGCCCATTACGCAGCCGCCCTCGCGGCCGAGGGTGGGCTCCGAGCGTCTCTCGCCTACTACCGCGACGCCGCGGAATCAGCGCGCAAAAACCACGACGCTCTCGGACGAGGGCCCTTGACCGTCCCGGTCCTGGGAATCTCCGGCTCCCATGGCTCGATCCCCGACATGGCCGCCTCCCTCAGCCCTTGGGCAGAGAACGCGACCGGCGTCGTCATCCCACAAGCCGGACACTTCATTCCCGACGAGCAGCCCGAGGCGACCGTGGACGCGTTGACCGCGTTCATTGATCACAAGCGTGTCGGGTAGCTCGCGTCACCAGATCCCGGGGGCCCGGCGCCCTCGCCGCGTACTCCGCCGAGTGCGACGCGCACCCGGCGGCCGGCGCGCACCGCCGCAGAGCGCCCGGCACCGTCGCCCTGCGCGTGTGCCGCCAGAAACGCGGGACGCTGCCGCCCGCACTGGCCCGGCTGGATGCGAGTGCCACGCGTCGTCAGCTCGCGGGCCGGTGCGCACGGCGGGTTCGTCGTGCGCACCCGCTGCGCACGGGGCGATCCGGGGAGCGGGACGACATCACTGGTGCGCACCGCGGTGCGGTGGCCGACCGTCACCGCCCGCACTGCCGGGGCGCGGCCCCGGGGCTCCGCGGCCCAGGGGCTCCGGCAGTGCGGGTCGGCCCCACACGGACAGCCAGAGCACACGGCGCCTGTGAACAACGTGCGCGCTCCACAACGAGCACGCGCCCCCAGCCGGGCTGCGAACCGCAGGGCTACGGAGCCTTCATCATGGGTTCGCTTCGTAGATGAGTTGCTGTTCGTCGGCCGGATCGGAGCCTGTCAGCTGGAATCCCGCCCGGTCGAGGACCTTTCGGCTTGCCTGGTTGTCAATAGCGGCGTAGGCGCGCAGGGAGGCGTCGACGCCGGGCTCAGGGTGCGTGTGATGCCAGTCGACAAGGGCGGTGGCGAGTTCGGTGGCGTAGCCGAGGCCCCAGACCCCTGGCGCGAGCAGATAGCCGAGTTCGCGATGCCCTGTGCGGTGTGGCTGCCGGAAGCCCGCCCGCCCGACGAACGCACCATGGCTGTCCTCGACCCGCCACTTTGTCCAACCCGGGGTTTCCTGCTCGCGCAGGAAGGCATCGAGACGGGCCCGTGTCTGATCGAGGGTCTCCAGCCCGGAGGTCATATAGCGCATCACCTGAGGGTCCGTGTGCAGCGCACGCAGTTCGTCCAGGTCGTCCGGCAGCCAGGTGGTCACTTGGAGCCGGGGCGTGGTCAGCACCGTGGCACGTTCCGCCGCCGACGGCTCCCCTCGGGTGTCGGATGACATGGTTCGATCCTCCAAGAAGCAGGCTACGCAGGCCCGCAACCCGCACCGTGCCGACCCCGGTACACGGCAGAACAGCGACGGAGGCGGTCCGGGCGCGTCTCACGAGGGTGGGGCCGAGGCTCTGTTGGCCGATGGGGAGCGAACCCGGACCAGGCGTATCTGATGTCGACAGCGGCCGGGTGCTGGGCGGGACCGGCTCGGCGGGCTTCGCCGGTGACCTGCCGAGCGCACCCTGGGCTGCCGGTCGTATGCACGGACGGCGATCAGGACTCTGTGGAGGAGCGGGTCTCTCGGCTTCCCCGGCATGCGCCTCAGCGCGGTTACGGGCCTGACGTGCTTGCTCGCGGCGGCTGTACGTGGCCTGCCGTACGGCCGCTTCGCTGTCCAGGCTCGACCCCAGCGCCCCTGCGACGATCCCCATGGAGGTGGACAGCCATGCCAGGGCCGCGTAGTCACCCAGGCTGGCGGGATGGCCGAGCCGGGACTGCAGGTATCCGGCGTCGATGACGGTGAGGGCGGCCAGCAGGGCCAGGGCGTAGAGCAGGAGATACATGCAGCTGACGCCCAGCGTCAGAGTGACGAGGGTGGAGGTGTTGTACAAGACGGTGTCCTCGGGGGTGCGGTGGCCGTGGGGCGCGTCCCACAGGTGGTTGTAGAACAGCAGCCAGGCGACCATGACGGCGACGGCCAGTACCGTGATCAGCGCCAGCCGGGCGGCCGGGAGGGCATCGGCCATCTGCCAGATGCTGGAGTAGAAGATGCCGAAGGCCGCCGTGGCGGCGGCAGCCGCTGTTGCGCTGGCCAGATGCGGAACGAGCCGCTGGGGCCGGTTGGCACCGACCATTCCGCACAGCAGCCGCGCGCGTCCCCGCCAGCCCGTCAGGATCAGCGAGGTATCGATGCTCTCCTCGCCCGAGGTGACCTCCTTGACCGACCATCCCCAGCTGGGCGGTGCCTTGCGCAACCGCCGTGGGGGCGGCACCTCTTGGTCTTCGCCGTCCGGGCCGGCGAGCCGGCGTGGGCCGTGGCGAAGGCGGTAGGTGGCGTGCAGCAGAACCTGGACGAGGTGACGGCGGAATCGGACGTACCCCGTCGCGGGCAGGCTGACCAGCGCGGCCTTCCGCCGGGTGCTGATATCGGCCAGAACAGGCCGGACGACCGAGCCGCGCGGGAGTTCGGTGAGATAGACGACCAGGTCGCCCCCGACCTCGGCATGCTCATCGGCCAGCGTCAGCAACGGCAGGATGCCGTTCTCATCCAGTGGCAGAGTGCGCGTTTCCACCTCGACCTGCCAGGCACGGTCGCAGACGTGCTGCCGCAACAGGCCGGGAAGCCGGTCACGCGCCAGCCTCGTGGCGATGTCGCTGGGAAGACCCGGGTCAGCGACGATCTTGAGCTGAAGCGTGGCGTGCGGCGTGGCGTGCTGACGTTCGGTCGGTGACACTCTGCTCCTTCCTTGCTGCCTCTCGTCGGCGGAACGCGCTGAGGGACTTCTTCTTGGATCTCCGTCGGTGCGGGGTGCCCCGGAGTTGCTGCGGCTACCGCATAACGGGCACATGGCGAATGTGCGGTCGACCACGACCTCCGTATGAATACGCCGTCGACCACGACCTCCGTATAGAAGCGCCGCCGACCACGATCTCCGTATATATGACACGCAGGAGGAGGCCGGTGTGACACAGCCGCGGGCCCTGCTTGGAGGTACCCCGAAGGCAAGGCGGTGCGGCAGAGAAGTGTCCGCTGCGGTGCGGGCACCTCAGCCTGCTTCTCCTCGGAGCCCTCCCCCGCCAGTTCCTGCCCCACCGCCGTACTGGATCCGCTGGTCCTCTCCGGCTGTCTGGGCGCAGGTCCCGCGCTCGTCTCGCACACCCGCGCCGAAATCCGGCCTTCCACACCTGGACCGGCTTCCTCGAACGCACGGAGGTCTCGGCACGAAGAAGCACACACCGGCCAACGAGACGGAGCCGTGCCACCCGCACGACGCACGGCCGCACGGGCGACGCAGCGGCCGGCCCGCTGTCCCTCGCCCGCGGGTACGCGGACCAGATCAGCGGGCAGGCACTCGCCTGCCTCGTCGTCGTCGACCGGTACCACCGAGTCTTCGGTGGGGCCCCGAATCTTCGGCGGAGCCTCGTGTCTTCGGCGGGACCCCGTCTTCGTGCCCGCCGCGCCGAGCAGTCCGGAGAGCCGTGGTTCGTCGGCCATTTCCCGCCTTTCGTCGGGGAGTTGCGACACCCGCCGGCTCTTCCCGGCTACCGTGGCTGCGAGGCCCGGTACCGCCTCCCCCGTCGGTGCCGGGCCCGTCTGCGCCCTGCCGGGCCGGAGTCCGGAAGTAGCATCCGATCGTGTGAACCCTGAACTCCTCGCGTCCCTCGGGGACGCACTCCCCGACGGCCGGGTGATCACATCCGATGAAGGCGGCGGTGACGTGCAGGCTCTGTGGCTGAGCGATGCCCCGGCCTCCGCCGAGCTGTGAGTCTCTCTCCACGCCGAGCACGACACCACAGGCATGTGGCCCCTCCTGCTCGACTCCCGGGACCCGGACGACCATGAGTTCCGGCCCTGGGCATCAGGCGAACTGTTTCCCGAGCGCATGTCCTCGTCAGAAACCCACGACCCTGCCGTACTCCTCGCAACGTGGTGGCGGGACCACACCGGCATCGACGAGAGCGATGACAATCTCCCACTGGACGACCGCCTGGCCGTCACCGCACCCTTCGGGCAGAACTGGCCAGGGTCGGCCCCCGGCCGGGGCCCTGTGTCGGACGCTGACCGGATGGCCGCGGTCAGGCACATGCTGGGTGGAGTTATCCCTTCGGGAATCGAGCGGCCCAGGCTTCCTCCTCCAGGAGGAGCCCGTTGGCCAGATAGCTGATGGTTCGGTACCAGCCGATCAGTACGAGGAGTTCGAGAAGCTGAGCGTCCTCGTAGTTGACGCGCAGGGCATCCCAGGCGGACTGCGAGAGCTGGGCCGTATCGTGCAGTTCATCGACCGCGTCGAGCAGTGCTGCATGATGTGGCGACCATGTGGCACTGGCTGCCGTGTCGGTTTCGGTGGTTGCCCGTAGCTGTTCCGGGCTGAGTCCGGCCTGTTGGGCGAGGGTCGCGGCGTGCACGCCCCATTCGTAGGCACAGCCGGCACGCGCGGTCACTCGGGCGATGACGATCTCGCGGTCGATGGTCGGGAGCAGTCCATGGCCCAGCAGCCCGGCGCCCAGGGAGAACATGCGTGAGGCAAGTTCCGGGTTGCGGTGCAGTACTCGGAACAGTGCGAGTGGCTCGTGCGGCACGTCGGGAGGCATCCACCGGCGGAGTGCCTGGTCGACGGAGGAAGGGTACGGCGGGATGAGCGGTTCGATGCGCGGCATGCGGCACCTCTGCTTCGATTTTCGAATCACTATGATGCTTCGACAACCGAAGCACAAGGAGTGGGTGGGCATGGAAGCCAGAGCGCCACGGCCGGGTGTACCAGTACGAGGGTCCGAGTCGGGTCGACCAGTCATGGCGGCACTCGACCTGCTCGGACGACGCTGGACGATGCGCATTCTGTGGGAACTGAGCCAAGCCCCGGCCGGCTTCCGGGAATTGCAGCGCCGATGCGAGCGCATGTCCTCCAGCGTGCTCACCACCAGGCTCGACGAGCTGACCGGCGCCTGCCTGCTCACCCTCCAGGCAGATGGCTACCACCTCACCCAGCTCGGACAGGAACTCGTCGAGGCGCTGAGCCCGTTGGACGCCTGGAGTCGACGGTGGGCCAAGGTCACGACCGGAGAGTCCGAGGGCCTGAAGTGATCACAACGTGGCTGGTGTGATCACGGCGACGGTGTCGTCCTGGACAACTCCGTTCAGCGGGCTGAGCCCGCGCCCTGAAGATCATTTACGGGACAGCCTCTGGCTTGAGTTTCAAACTGTGTGCGGGAGTTGCTCGGCATGCGGGGCTGAAACTGGCCGGTCGGCCGTCCTCACGGCCGACCGCCAAGTGGGCGGAAGCGAATTCGGGAACACCAGGCAGGCGAAGCCCCGTCCTGCTGGTGTTGCGTAACCTCTCGGGCGCTCAGCGAAAGAGCGAGTCGGGCTCAGGCCGCCTTCGTCGCCCCTCGGGGGTGAAGATGAAGGCTTCGTCGAAAGGCGCGTCCCCGAAGCGGGCAGCGAGCAGGACAGGTTCCTCAAGCTCGGGCCATGTGGACTCGGGGGCCGGGGTGCTGCCATTCCAGAGGTGGAAGAACACCATGGACTCGGCGGGGTCCTCGCCCAGGTAACCGAGCGCCTTGCCGTACAGCGGGTTGGTCCCTCCACACAGGATGGACGGGGGTCCGAACTCGGACGTGACGTCTGCCCACGAGCGGTCAGCTTGCACCCACCGGCGCACCCTGGCCCGCAGAGCGTGATGCTCACCGGTCGGCAGAAGGCGATCGGGCCTGAGCCAGCCGCGGCGGTGCGCGAACTCGGCGTAGACCGAGGCTACGTAATACTGATCGCACCCTCCCGGCATCAACTCCTGAAACATGCCTGCCACACCGGTGCTGGTCCTGGCCCCTCGACTCACCCAGGCCCGCTGCTCTTCAGCCCATACCTCGGGCCGGCACTCCACGAACAGCAGGTGATCCACCAGCATCCGCAGGGCCGCATCACCCTGCGAGAACATGCTGGGACGGCGCAGGGCAGAGTTCAACTGGTCGACGAGATAGGCGTGTATCTCATCGACACCCGCAACAGATCCATTGGAGGGCACACCCAGAGTGTGCCCTACCCCCTCGAACCCGGCGCCGCAGCAGGCGGAGATGAGAACCCAGGTCAGGTGATCAATGCCGAAGGATCGCTGAACGGCGCCCACTTCTTGAGGGCGAAGGAGGAGCCGTCGCGGCGGACTTCAGCCGCTCCCGGGCCGGTGAAATGGGCGGGGATGAGGAGGGCGTTGGTGTCCGCGGCGTACTCAAGGACACGCCGGCGGGAGTGTGCCGCAGCGTGCTGGTCCTCGCTCAGGCAGGTGTCGACGTGCGGTTCGAGGATCTGCAGCGGGGTGTGGAGCAAGTCGCCTACGAACAGGGCCCGTTCGGTGCCTGACCGCAAGTGGAGCACCGCCGAGCCCGGGGTGTGCCCAGGGGCGGGTTCCAGGTGGAGGTTGCCGTCGATGCGATGCGAGGTCTCCCACAGCAGGGTCTGGCCGGCGCGGTGCACGGGATCGATGCTGTCCTCGAACATCGGCCCGTTGGCGACACCCGCGTTGACTCCGCCGATGCCGCCCCGCTTGGGTACGCCGTTCCTGGGGTTCCAGTACTCGAAGTCGTCCCGGTGGATCAGATAGGTGGCGTTGGGGAATGTCGGCACCCATTCACGGTCGCGCAGCGTGGTGTTCCAGCCCACGTGGTCGGCGTGCACATGGGTGTTCACCACGACATCGACGTCCTCGGGCCGTACGCCCGCTGCCGCAAGGCGGTCGAGGAAGTCGGTCTCCAGATGGGTCCAGGCCGGCATGTACGAGCGTTCCTTGTGGTTGCCGAGCCCGGTGTCGACCAGGATGGTCCTTCCCTCGCTGCGCACCACCCAAGTCTGCGTCGCGGCCAGGTAGTTGTCGGTCTCGGTGTCCCAGAAGCGGGGGGCGACCCACGACCTGTGCTCGTGCCACTTCTCGTGGGCGAGGTCCGGGAAGACCACTCCGACCGGAGCGACGGGGCCCTGCCATTCCACGATGCGCGTGACCTCGATGTCGCCGATCTCTGTCGTTTCCATGTCTTGAGCGTATGGACGTGCGGTGAGACGGACGATAAGAGATCGTGCCTGCTTGATACGCGATCGTCTACCGTTGCGGGTATGGATGTCCTCAGTGATGTGGTCGCCGCCATGCGGACCGGCAGCCCGTTCGCCAATCGTGAGGACAGAGAGGGCGTGTGGCTCACGCACTTCGAGCCTTTCGCCGGAGCGGGCTTCCACGTCGTTCTGCGCGGGGCCTGTCTGCTCGTGCCCGAGGAGGGGCCCACGGTGCGGCTCGGCGCGGGGGACGTTGTGCTCACTCCGCACGGGACCCGGCACACCTTGACCGACGACCCCGGGCATGCCGGCGCACAGGGGGCGACGGCCCTTCTGTGCGGCGGCTATGAGCTGGACCGCTCACGGCCGCACCCCCTGCTGGGCACCCTGCCGGAGACCATCCACCGCCCCTCCGGGACAGGACGGCACCAGGACGTGAGTGCCGCCGTCTCCCTGCTCGGCGCCGAGCTGCGGAACCCCCGTCCCGGCACGGACGCCGCCCTGCCCACCCTGCTCGATCTCCTCCTGCTGTACGTGCTGCGCGCCTGGATCGAGGACGAGTCGGCACGCGGAACCACCGGCTGGCCGACCGCCCTCGCCGACCCGGCGATCGGCAGCGCGTTGCACGCCATCCACGACGACCCGGCAAAGCCCTGGACCGTCGAGGCCCTGGGCAAGAAGGCGAACCTCTCGCGTGCGACGTTCTCCCGCCGGTTCGCCGCAGCGGTCGGCGAACCCCCGCTGACGTACGTCACCTGGTGGCGGCTCACCGTGGCGGCGCAGCTCCTGCGCAGCTCCGACACCGCGCTGGCTCCGATCGCCCAACACGTCGGCTATCACTCGCCCTTCGCCTTCGCCACCGCCTTCAAGCGGGAACACGGCATCTCCCCGGGCCGCTACCGGCAGCGGCACCGAGACCCGAGCTGAACCGGCGGAGTTCGGGCCACCAGCGCCAGGCCGGACACGGGACCTGACGCCGGAAGGAATCGGTGTCGGAGCGCGGAGCGGCTGCGTGCGGTCGTCGCGTCAGGCGGTGACGGATGCGGCGTGGCGTCCGGCCGCCGCGAGGGCGGACTGGCGGGCGACACGGGCGCCGAGGTGCTCGGCGGTCCTGATGTCAGAGGTGTGGACGGTGTCGGCGCCACCGTCGAGCGGGGTCTGGGCCCCGGCACCGCCCCAGAAGCCGAGACGGTTGAGGTCGTTCTCGGTGGCGGTGGTGGAGTTCCAGCCGGCGGGGAGGCCGAGGCTGATCCACAGCATGCGGTGCTGGGCGGCGAAGGTGGCGAAGAAGGCGAGGGTGCTGGACTTGTCGCCCGCCTTGGAAGCGGAGTTGGTGAAGCCGGCTGCGAGCTTGTCGGCCCAGCGGCCCTTCGAGAAGCGGCGGCTGGTGGCCTCGGCGAAGGTGTGGAACGCGGCGGACGCGCTGCCCATGTAGGTGGGTGAGCCGAAGACGATCGCGTCGGCGTCGTCCAGCTGCTGCCACTGTTCGCCGGTAATGGTGTCCACCGGGACGAGGGCTACGTCGGCGCCCGCGTCGGCCGCCCCACGCCGGACCGCCTCGGCGAGGACCGCGGTGTGGCCGTAGCCGGAGTGGAAGGCGACGACGACTGACGGGGGCAGGGTGACGAACGCAGACATGTGAACTCCAGTGGTCAAGTGGTCGGAAGCCGCGACGGAGCAAGGCGCATGTACCCGGCTGGGTGTGCGTCGCCGATCGCTTCGGACTCTGCCCTCGCGCCGGCGTCCTCCCCCGTGCACTGTCGACACTACGGCGGCTGATCGAGACGGAAGAACGCTAAGAGTCCGGCATTTATGACTGATCGTCTACGGTGACGAGGTGGATCCCATTGATGATGTCCTGGCGGCGAGGTCAGTCGAGGACTCGCAGTACGTCAGCGTAGAAGCCCACGGGGCCTGGGGGATCTCCTTCAGGTCGCCCCATACGACCTACGTGATGATGATCAGGAGCGGGCGCTGCTGGTGGCAGCCGGCGTCGGGCGCTGATCCGGAACTGCTCGCCCCCGGCAACTGCTTTCTCGTCCGGGCCGGCGCTGAGTTCGCTCTCGCGGACGAACCGGGGCGGCCTCTGGTCAGCTGCGAGAGCCTCCTGGCGTCTCACCCGGATTCTCCTGTGCGTCACGGCACGGAGGGGCCGGTGACCGAGATCGTCTCGGCGCGGTTGGCCTTCGACACCGGTGCCGCCGAGCCACTGTTGGAAGTGCTGCCTCCCGTACTGCGGCTCGATCTCGACGACTCGATCGGTGATGCGTTGCGTTCCACCTTCAGGCTGCTGGAGTTGGAGCGGGCATTCTCCAGTTTCGGGTCCGGTTTCATCACAAGCCGTCTGGCCGACGCTCTCTTTGTGTACGCGCTTCGTACCCACGTCTCATCCGCCGAGAACTCACATGGATGGCTCTCCGCTCTCAGCGACCCGCAGCTCGCCCCGGCACTGCGCGACCTTCACACCGATCTCGCGCATCCATGGACGGTTGAGGAGCTCGCGCACCGAGCCGGGATGTCGCGGGCGGCATTCGCCGCCGCGTTCAGACGAAAGACAGGTGACTCGCCCATCAACTACCTGACGTACTGGCGTATGCACCGGGCGAAAGCACTGCTGCGTGACACGGAATCGAGCCTTCAGCGGATTGCCCTCGCGGTCGGCTACGACACCGACGCCGCCTTCAGCCGCGCGTTCCGTCGGCACCAGAGCATCGCCCCCGGCGCATGGCGTCGCCGATGGCGTTCCGCGGCCGGGAATTCCGGCGAGCCGACCGAGTGACACCTGGCCGGTCACCGCAAGGTGACCGGCTGTCCAACCGCACACCGCGTGAGCACAGTTCAGCTTGAATCCGCTGCCCGGTGGTGGAGTTGGCCGGCGGCACGCTGCTCGCGTCAGCGGCGGTACAGCTTCCGTCGCACCAGCACGCCGGCGCCGGCGAGGACCACGCAGCCGCCGAGCACCCAGGCGACCACGACGCCCGTCCCCGGGCCGGAGTCGGGCTCTGCGGGCACAGGCCCGAACAGGTCGACGGTACGTGTGTTGTTCGCGGTATCCGGATCGGCGTGGTCCGCCTCCGTGTCGCCGATCCTGAGCGCGGCCTTCGCCTTTCCGCTCCCCGCGCCCTCGCCCTTGCTCCCACGCACCTCGAAGTCGAGTGCGGACGAGTCGCCGGGCGAAGCTGTGTCCAGCGGGCAGGTGTATGTGAGCCCCTTGTGCCGGCAGATCGGCTCGAACGCGTCCTCGTCGATCTCCTCCATCGGCTCCTTGCGTACTTCGGTCCCCTCCGGCAGCGTGAGGACGAGCGAGGTGCCCTTGTTGCCGCCACGTGGATCGCCTGGGCCGTTGTTGCGCACTCCCACCCGCAGGCGGCGGCCGTCGTCACCCGCAGCGGAGATCTTCGAAAAGAGCGCGTAGTCCGGGTGGTTGGCGATGCGCGCCTTCGTCCAGACGTCCTTCTCCTCGCTGTACTCCTCGCGCCCGCCGCGCGCCTTGCCCACCTGCGGGTCGAGCGCGGCGTCGGTTCCCCTGCGCGCTGTGCCGGACGGGGAGGGCTCCGCCGTGGAGCGGGAGGAACCGTCGAGTCCCCCGTTGTCGGCGCCCCTGCCCAGGAGCGTGGCGGTGGCACGGTAGGAGCCGTACATACCGCTGCGTGAGGCGCCGAGAACGAGCCAGTCCGCCACGTGTGCCTCCTCGCCTGGTTCGAGACGCACCCCGGAGAAGCGGCAGGTCACGGTCGTCGCGTCGCCGCGGGACAGGTAGTCGCACGACCGGGAACGACGGACCGGGCGCAACGCCTCGCTGACCGTCGCGGTGACGGCGAAGCCGTCAGCGGGCAGCTCACCGGTGTTGCGTACGCCGAGCGCGACAGCGTGTTCCTTGCCCGAGCCCATACGGATGGTGCCCTGCTTGCGCAGGGCCAGGAGGGGGCCGCCGACCTCGATGCGGGTCGTCGCCCGGCTCACCTCCCCCTCTGCGTTACGGAAGCTGACGTGCAGTTCGCCCTTGTCCCCGGGTTTGCTCGCGGGCGCAGCGCGCGGCCTGGCACCGGCCCAGTCGGTCCAACTGTCGTACGCCTCACCGACACGGCACACGACCTTCCGGTCCGTCCCGGAACAACCTTTGCCGTACTGCTTGAGCCGCAGGACGTCGGAGGAGCCGGTGACGTCCATGGTGAGCGTGGACCCGTTCCCCTTACCGCGCGGCACACCCCGGTCGTAGCTGATGAGGAGGTGCTTCTGGCGGTCGGGCCGCGGCTTCCCGCCGTAGGGGGCGACACGGAACGACGCGGGTGCCGTGAGCCCTGGCGCGTCGGAGTCTTCGTCGGCAAGGGCGGTACTCGGCGGGAGGGTGCCCAGGCCGAGCAGCGCGAGGACGCCGACGAGCAGGCCCCGCAGGAGCGGGGAGGACCTCCGGCGGAGCGCAAGGGGGCGAGGACGTGGAACAAGAGTTTCTGCGGAGGCCATCGCTCCAGTTGAACAGCCCACGTGCACACCGCAGGCACCGTCGTATGACGGAACAACAACGGTTACGCGCCCGGCCAGGAACCGCCTGCCACGCCGGCACTGCCCCAGGCCCTGCTCCGCCGCCGGAGGCGGGGCACCCACTGCCGGCGAAGACGAACGGGTGGGATGCGGCTCACCCTTGGCGGCGAACTCCCCTTCAAACACCGGAGGATCGAGGGCCATGTCGCATGGGCCACTCCCTTCGTTTCGCGGGGCGCAGGGGTCCGGTCCACGTTCGCCGATCGCTGACACCTCCACTACTCGGTGGTACCGTATAGTGGTACTCGGTGCTACGCAGTACCAGTAGGGGTGAGGAGGACTCGCATTGGACGACCTGACGGAGATGCTGAAGGGCACGCTCGAAGGGTGCGTGCTCGAAATCATCGGCGGTGAGGAAACCTACGGGTACGCCATCACCCGTGAATTGAACGAGCTCGGCTTCACCGACGTCATCGAGGGGACGGTGTACACCATCTTGCTGCGGCTGGAGAGGAACGGACTCGTCCAGGTGACGAAACGGCCGTCCGGGGTCGGTCCGCCGCGCAAGTTCTACGCGCTCAACGACGCCGGGCGCGAGGAACTCGCGAAGTTCTGGACGAAATGGCAGTACGTCTCATCACGCATCAACAGGCTCAAGGAGGGCGGGAGATGAACTTCTGGGAGACCATCACTGGCAGCGATCTCACCAGGGAATGGAAGGCATTCGAAGCCCGGGCCGGTGCCCTGCCGGACGATTACCGGGCGGCATGGGAACAGATAAAGGGCCACATCCTTCCCCATGGGAGCTTCACCGGCCGCAATCTGTTGCCGATCCTCGACGCGGCCCTGGGGCTGCTCGAAGAAACGGCGGCGGACGGGCAGGGCGTCCACGAGGTGCTCGGCGACGACATCCAGGGCTTTTGCACGGCACTGGCCGGCGGAGAAGGGGCCCGGACCTATCGCGACCGCTGGCGCGAGCAGTTGAACAGGAACGTCGCAAGGAAATTGAGCCGGCTGGGAGGCTGACGTGAGCATCCAGGACATCATCGAGGGCAAAAAGCAGTGGCGGGCGCACCTGGCTCGGGTCAAGGCACTCCCGCCGGACTACCAGATCGTCTACAAGGAGATGCAGAAGTACCTGTTCAAGGTCGGACCGATCGACCTGCTTGACGGGCCCCTGCTCCCCGGAATCGTCGACTTCTTCGAGGAGGGCGTCGCCGGGGGCAAGGGGGTCTTGGAACTCATCGGCAAGGACGTCGCCGCGTTCTGCGACGACCTGATCAAGGACTCACGCACCTTTGCGGATGTCTACCAGGAGTCCATCAGCGGGGAATCCGGCACAGCCGAGAAGTAACACCTCTCGCCTCATACCAGCGGGCGCGGCCCGCACGGTTCACCGCCCGGGCCCGGCGCGAACGGGCACGAACAGGCGCGGGCCGGCCAGCCGCCGGAGACCGCCGCAGATCCTGCCCACCGAGATGGCCGAGCCGGCCGCCGCCGAGACCTGACTCTGCCCTGCCAACACCGGCAACGCCCCTGCAGCGCCTCTGCAACGCCCCCGTCGGACAGGTCTCCGGCAGCGGGCCACTCAAGACCGTTCCCCCGGGGACGACGCGACTGACGTGCAGTCACAAACGGTCAAGCCGAGTCCCGAAGCGGCCTCCGCTCCCCTGTCTCTTCGCCTCTTCGTCTCTTCAGCCTCTTCAGCCTCTTCAGCCTCCGAAAGGACAGCACTATGCCTCTATCTGTCATGCCCACATCCAGGAAGGGTGACGGTGATCTGTCACCGGTCGCCATCTCAGCTGCCGGTCTGCGCAAGTCGTTCGGCGACAAGCTCGTGCTCGACGGCATCGATCTGCGCGTCCCTGCCGGGTCCGTGTTCGCGCTGCTCGGCCCGAACGGCGCCGGTAAGACCACCGCCGTGAAGATCCTCTCCACCCTCATCACCGCCGACAGCGGTGAACTGCGGGTCGGTGGCCACGACGTGGCCGTCGACCCGCAGGCGGTACGGGCCGCCATCGGTGTCACCGGGCAGTTCTCGGCCGTCGACGGTCTGATCACCGGCGAGGAGAACATGCTGCTCATGGCCGACCTGCACCACCTCTCCAAACGGGAGGGGCGCCGGGTCGCGGCCCAACTCCTGGAACGCTTCGACCTGGTGGACGCCGCCAGGAAGCCCGCCCAGAGCTACTCCGGCGGCATGAAACGCCGCCTCGACCTGGCCATGACGCTGGTCGGCAACCCGCGGATCATCTTCCTCGACGAACCCACCACCGGACTCGACCCCCGCTCCCGCCACAACATGTGGGGCATCATCCGCGAACTCGTCTCCGACGGCGTCACCGTCTTCCTCACCACCCAATACCTCGAAGAAGCCGACGAACTCGCCGACCGCATCGCGGTGTTGAGCGACGGGAAGATCGCCGCCCAGGGCACCGCCGACGAGCTCAAGCGACTCATCCCCGGCGGACATGTGCGGCTGCGGTTCTCCGACCCGGCCGCATACCGGACCGCCGCCGACGTACTGCGCGAGGTCACCCGGGACGACGAAGCACTGTCGCTCTCCATCCCCAGCGACGGCAGCCAGCGCGAACTGCGCGCCATTCTCGACTGGCTCGACTCGACCGGCATCGAAGCCGACGAGCTGACCGTGCACACACCCGACCTCGACGACGTCTTCTTCGCCCTGACCGGCCCGGCCAACCTCCCCAAGCAGCCCGAGGAGAACGTCCGATGAGCGCACTCTCTCTCGCAGTCCGCGACTCGAACACGATGCTGCGCCGCAACCTCCTGCACGCTTGGCGCTACCCGTCCGGGACCCTGAATCTGCTGCTCACGCCGATCATGATGCTGCTGCTCTTCGTCTACATCTTCGGCGATGTAATGAGCGCGGGCATCGGCGGCGGGAGCGCCGACCGTTCCGATTACATCGCCTACATCGTCCCCGGCCTGCTGCTGATGACCGTTGGCAGCACTGTGATCGGGGCCGCGGTGTCTGTCTGCGTGGACATGACGGAGGGTCTCACCGCCCGCTTCCGCACAATGGCGATCTACCGGGGCTCTCTGCTCGTCGGACATGTCATCGGCGGCGTGCTGCAGTGCGTGATGAGCGTGGTCCTCGTCGGCGCCATCGCGGTGGCCATCGGCTTCCGCTCCACCGACGCCACAGCGCTGGAGTGGATCGCGGCGTTCGGACTGATCACGCTGTTCGCCCTCGCACTCACCTGGATCGCCGTCGGCATGGGCGCGGCCAGCCCGAACCCCGAGGCGGCCGGCAACATGGCCATGCCGCTGATCCTCCTGCCGCTCATCTCCAGCGCCTTCATCCCCGCCGAGACCATGCCCGGCTGGTTCCAGCCCATCGCCGAGTACCAGCCCTTCACCCCGGCCATCGAGACCCTGCGCGGACTGCTGCTCGGAACCGAGATCGGCAACAACGGCTGGATCGCCCTCGCCTGGTGCCTCGCCCTGACCGCGCTCGGCTACCGCTGGTCGACAGCGCAGTTCAACCGCGACCCGAAGTAACCGGGACGACCGCACCGGCCGCCTCCCCCACCTCGTCCCTCCTCGCGCCACCCCATCGGCGTGCAGCTCAGCACCCGTATGCCCGGCCGGAGGCAAGGCCGACCGCGACAGCCCTTGGTGGAGCGGGCTGACTCTGGCCCGCTCCACCGCACCGCACCGACCCCGCGTCGATGCGCAGTGGTGGGCGTTCGGCCTGAGAACGCAGGCGTGTGGTTCGTTCCTCTCCAGCAGGGCATTAGCCGGCGCAGTCCGGGCTCTCTCCGGCACAGGTCTCGGGAGTCGCCGGAGGGTCACTGCGGCGTTCGATTGTGAAGGGTGGGTCGGTCCGGTGTGTGACCCCGAGAGGAGCAGAGCGGTGTTGTCGTCGCCCCGATGAAAAACTTTTGCGCATGCCGCTGTCCGGCTGATGGAGTGGCACGGTGATCGACCACGATGAGGCACCGGCTGTCCGCCCACTGACACTGGCTTGGGTAGGCGGGCACCTGGAAGTGGGCGAACGGGTCGTCAGGACCGAGGTGCTGCACGGCGGCATCACTGCCGAAATGTGGAAGGTGACCGTCGGCACGCGGGACGGAGGCACTCGTGACCTGGTGCTGCGGAGCTTCGTCGACCCGTTCTACGTGGAGCACGCCGAGGACTGGCTCAACAGGGAGGCCGGCACCCTGGCCCTGCTCGCGGGGACCGGCGTACCCGCTCCTGGTCCGGTCGCGGTTGATCCGACCGCCGCGCATTGCGAGTATCCGTCGCTCCTGATGACGCACCTGGCGGGCCGGACGGTCCTCGGCGACGAGGGAGTGGAGAGGCGCGTTCCTCTGCTGGCCCGCCAACTCGTGGCGATCCACGCGTTGCGGCCCGCTGAGCGGCCCCGGGAGTACGAGACGTTGACGACCGCCGATACCGTCGTGGTTCCCCAGGGCGCCGACGCGGCGGTATGGTCCGCGGCCATCGAGGTGATCCGCAAGCCCGCGCCGCCCTATGAAGGGCGCTTCCTGCACCGGGACTTCCAGCCCGGCAACGTGCTGTTCGACGCCCCGCCTTCGAGGCCGGCAGCTGCCCGGATCACCGGCGTCGTCGACTGGGCACAGCCCTCATGGGGCCCCGCGGATCTCGATGTGGCGCACTGCTCCACCGTTCTCGCGCTGCTGCACGGTCCAGCGTGGGGCCTGCGGTTCTCCGAGGCGTATGAGGAAGCCGGTGGTGTGCTGGCCGCGACAGCCAGCGAGCGGCTGTACTGGCAGGTCAGGGACGCGCTGGCGAGCTCGGAAGAAGTGCGGTTGGTGGCGCGGCCATGGCGGAAGGCGGGGAGGAGAGAGCTGACGACGCGAGCCGTGGAGGAGCGGCTGGACGCGTATGTCACCGCCCTGATGGACACGTTGGGCTGAGCCAGAGCGGTCCGGGACACCGCACCCGAGCCTCATCGCGCCAAGAGTTGGTACACACGCGCAGAAGGGCATCGGCTCGCGATCCGGACGGCGCGGGGCAGCCCCGCGCGCACTGCGGGAAGAGATGGCCGGGCGCCATCTGGGCACGGTTGTCGTGGACTTGGAGAGCTGAGGGACCGGCGGCCGAGGGACCGCCGGAGGGCTGAGTGACCAGCGGTTCGTCGAGGAGACCGGTCGCGGTGCGGACTCCGGTGTCACGCGCAGGCCGTGGCTGAGGGCGTACCGGGAGGGACCCGTCACCGTGCGTCGCGCAGGTGGAGAAGGTACGTGGCGGTCAGGGCGACAGCGCGGTCCTCGTCATGTGACAGCTCCCCGAGGGCGCGTGCCGCCGCCGGTCCCGGGATGCCCGCCAGCGCCTGGGTCAGCCGGCCGCGTGCGGGCGGTTCGGTGGTGTCCTGGGCGAGGCGGTCGACGAGTTCGGCCGTGAGCTGGTCCGCCGTCGTGTTGTCGCTCGCCAGCACGCTCAGTGCGTCGGCCGCGTCGGTGTCGTTCCTGCCCTCCACGATCATGTCGAGGAGCGTCGGGACCGCATCGGTGACTCCCCGTGTCCCGAGCGCCAGAGCCGCGTGCCCGCGGACCACGGCGTCGGAGTGCGCGAGAGCGTGCCGCAGTTGCGTGGTGGCGTCACCGGCGGGCAGCTCGGCGAGGGCCTGAACGGCGCGTTCCCGTACCGCGGGCACGGGAGAGCCGAGGGCCTCGGCCAGTAGTGCGTGGGCGCCGTCGCCGGATCGCGCCAGCGCCCATCGGAGGGCTCCGGCGACGTTCGGCACCGTCTCGCTCAGTGCCGCCTCGACCAGGGCCTCCACCGGCACCGGGGCCTCGTCGGCGAAGGAGAGGGCCGCGCGCTGGCGCGCGGCGGGGCTCTTGGATCCCAGCGCCTGGAGGAGCGCGACAACCTGGAGGACGTCCTCCCATCCTGTGGGGTCCGCGGCATCGATCCGGTGCAGTCGCGTGAGCAGCTCGGTCTCGGCTGCGACGCGGTCGCGCGTCTGACGGATGAGGTCGGTGACGAGCGCCGAGGGCATGAAGCCGGGGTCGTCGAGCGCGCGCCCGATCTCCCGCAGCGACAGGCCCAGCGACCGCAGGCTCTCGATATGGAAGATCCGCCGGATGTCCTCGCCGGAGTACTCCCGATAGCCGGAGTCCGTACGGCCCGAGGGGCGCACCAGCCCGAGCGACTCGTAGTGCCTGAGCATGCGGGCACTGACCCCGGACCTTCGCGCCACCTCACCGATCAGCACGTCCTACCTTCCCTCCTGGCCCGACCCGCCGAGGGCCGTGACGCGCTTGGCCTCCTCGATCGCGAACTCGAATCCGGCGTCCGGGTCGCGCAACAGCCGTTGTGTGGCGAGCGCGTGCGTGCGCTTGCCCGGGTCAGGGGCCGTCGTCGCAGCATGCAGGGCCGGCGCGATCGTGTCACCCAGTGCGATCAGCGCCCGGCTGAGGCTCAATTGCGTCTCACGCTCACCGCGCCCGAGCTGCGTCGCCAGCGCCGCGGCCAAGTCCGCTTCCTCGCCCTCCGGTACGAGCACGACCGCCGCCCGCCAGGCACTCCGCGCCACCTCGTCGTCGGCGTCGGACAGCAGCGCCCGTGTGATCACCGGCCACGCCCGCCGGTCCCCGATCTTGGACAGCGTGTGCAGCGCCTGGCTCCGTGCCTGTGTACGTTCCGAGCGGACTTCGCGGACAAGCTCGGGGAGCGTCATGGACACCGGGTGGCGGGTGAGCGCCCAGGTCAGCATGTCGCGGACGAAGAACTCGGGCTCGATCGCGCATCGTTCGACGAGCTTGTCGACGAAGCGCGGGTCGGGCGTCGTGCCGACCGCCAGCGCGGCCCGCAGCCGCACGGACGAACTGTCGTCCTCCAGCCCCTGAAGCGCTCGTACCGTCTCCGCTTCCTGCCTGATGGTCGTCATCGAGACCACCTCCTCGGCAAGCAGTGAAGACCATGCCACTGTGTCAAGGTCAAACAGAAATCGCTGCGGGAGTGCCCGTGACCCGTTGTGTGCGGACCTCGCGACCGAACCGTTCCATGACGGTCGGCAAGGCGGATTCGCCAACGGTGCCGGGGCCGTCGGGGTGGACCCGCCCACGGGGCAACCTCCTCGGCGGCCGGCTTCGCCCGAAGCGGCGGGGACCGGAAACGGAGCGTCAGCCACCTCGCCGGTCCCCGTCCCTCTCAGACCCAGCGCTTCACGAACTCGATCGCCGCTGAGTCGACCTCATCGGGGTTCGAGGCACTCAGGAAGTGCTGCCCACCCTCGATGATCTCCAGGCGTGCCTCGGGAGAGCCGGTGAACATCCGTATCTCCTCCTGGGCGTTCGGCACGGAGTACACCTGGTCCGCGGTGCCGTGCAGCCACAGGACGGGGCAACTGATCTCGTCCAGCCTGCCGTGGAGCCCGTCGCGGTCCCGCAGGTTCACCGTGCTCAGGCGCAGACGACGGCGTCCGGCGTCACCGGAGTAGTTCGCGCGGTAGGCGGTGAGCCAGAACTCGCGTTCCTCGCCTGCGACTCCGCCCAGGGCCGTTTCGAACACGCCGTCCACCAGCTCGTCCGGCACGACCCAGTCCTCGCCGACCGGGTCGGCGAGGTCGTCGATGAGCGGGGTGTTGAACCCGATACCGTCCCAGCACCCCAGATCGCGGCTGCGCCGGCTTTCGGAGTCCATCGACGTGCCGAGCGTGATCAGACCCTTCACGGTGTCCGGAGCGAGCAGCGCCATGCGGACCGCCACCCAGCCGCCCTGCGAGGTTCCCAGCACGAAGGTCTCATCGATCCCGAGGGCCGCGAGAGCCTGCAGGTTCGCGACCGCACTGTCCCAGTAGGTGAAGTGCCGGTACGAGGCCCTCGTGCGGCCGTGCCCGTAGGGCTCCAGAGCGAGCAGGTTGACAGCGGAACCCAGCGCCGGGTCGGCGAACTGCGGCCGGTACAGCTCGGCCGAGGTGGTGTACGAGTTGATCAGGACCAGCGTCGGGAGCGCGGGATCGTACGGCCTGGCGAAGGTGTACCCGACGGTCGACCCACCGAGGTGGGGAACCTCGACAGTCTGCTCGATCTTGCTCACGGATCACTCCTCTGTCGGTACGCGTCTGTGTGTACGCGGAAGTCTCTGGGACTGTCTGTACGCGGAAGTCTGGGGACGGGCGTCGGAGCGCGTGGGGCCGGAGCCCGGAGACGCTCGACAGCCGCCGGGTTCGCCTCTCGCTCTCGCCCGAACGTGGCCCAGCCTCGGCACATTCCCGGCCGATGGGTGTCCGCCGGGTCACTCGCGGTGGGTGGTGGCGAGGGCGGCGGTGAGGTCGTTGACGAGGGCGGCGTCGTGGCTGTCCGCACCGGCCCAGGCGACATGGCCGTCGGGGCGGATGAGCGCTGCACGTATGCCGGCCCACTCGGCCGGGGGCGCGTGCACGGTGCCGGTGTGCACGCGGAGGCCGGGCCGGGTGAGGTGGTGGAGGGGCTGGTCCGGGTTGCCGGTGAGGTCGAGCAGCAGGTAGCTGTCGGCGCGCAGCAGCGCGAACAGGTTGGTGTCGTCGAGGGCGTTGGTGTCGTCGAGGGCGAGGTCACCGGCGCGGGTGCCGGTCAGCTGGTGGGCGTCGGGCGCGGGCGGCGGGTAGGCGACGGCGAGGGAGCTGACCTGCGCGGCGAGTTGGTCGTTGAGGTCGGGCAGTGCACCGATCAGCCTGCTGAACAGGTCGCGCAGGCTGCGCCCTTCCGGGCTGAAGGCGGTCATGAGGGCGACCTGGGCGCGGCTGGTCTCGGTGAGGTTGACGCCGACCGGGTGGCGTTCGGCGTGGTACGTGTCCAGCAGGGTTCCGGGAGCCCAGCCGTTGAGGGTGGCGGCGAGCTTCCAGGCGAGGTTGCCGGCGTCCTGGATGCCGACGTTCATGCCGACTCCCCCGGCGGGGAAGTGCTGGTGTGCGGCGTCGCCCGCGAGGAAGACGCGGCCGTGCCGGTACTGGGCCGCCAGCCGGGTGGCGTTGCCGAAGCGGGAGAGCCAGACGGGGTCGCGCATGCCGAAGTCGGTGCCGGCCAGGGCGACGACGTTCTCGCGCAGTTCGTCCAGGGTCAGTTCGCCGGGCCAGTCGGTGGTGATGTCGCGGGGGACGGTGCCGACGAGGCGGTGAAGGCCGCCTGGCATGGGAACGGCCATCAGTATGCCGTCCGGCCCGAACCGGCTGTGACCGGGCGCCGGGGGCTCATCGAGGACGAGGTCGCCGAGCCAGCCGAGCACGGTGGAGTCGGTGCCGGGGTAGTCGATGCCGGCCGCTTCGCGCACCGTACTGCGTACGCCGTCGCAGCCCACCACGTAGGACACCTCCACCGTGCGGGGGCCGTCGGGTGCCTGGATGTGCACGCGGACACCGTCGGGTTCCTCGCTCAGACCTGTGACCTCATGGCCGCGCAGAATGGTCGCCCCCAGTTCGAGTGCCTGCTGCTCCAGCAGTGCCTCGGTGCGCTCCTGCGGCAGGGCGAGCGTGTGCGGGAACGGGCTGGGCAGGCGGCGGAAGTCCAGCCGGGTGTCCAGCCCGCCGAAGTGCCCGCCGGGCAGCGATACGCCCTCGCTGGTGAAGGGCTGGTGCACGCCGCGGGAGGCGAACGTCTCGATGGTGCGGGGGTGCACGGTCAGGGCGCGGGAGCGCGTGTCGCGTTCGGTGCGCGTTTCGACGACCACGACGGTGATGCCGCAGCGGCGCAGTTCGGCGGCCAGCCACAGGCCCACGGGCCCGCCTCCGGCGACGGCGACCTGGTAAGTCATGGTCTTTCTCCTTCACTCAGGTCTTGGTCAGTGACCAGGAACGTTCCCGAAGTAAACTAGGTCAGTGACCAGGAAGCAAGCCAGGGAAGACGCCGCAGGCCAGCTCACACGTACGGCCGTGATCGACGCCGCACTGCAGGTGCTGGAGGACCGAGGGCTGGAGGGCCTGTCGACCCGGGCGGTGGCCGACCGCCTGGGGGTGCGCATGAACACCGTCCTGTGGCACGTGAAGACCAAGGCCCGGATGCTGGAGCTCATGGCCGACGCCATCGTGGGCGGAATCGACTACGCGAAGCTGCCCTCAGCGCCACGGCAACGGGCGCGTGAACTGGCCGGCCGCTACCGGCGAGCGCTGCTCGCGCACCGCGACGGCGCCGCTCTGGCGGCCGGGACCTACCCGGCCGAGCCGCACACCCTGCGTTTCGCCGACTGCCTCGTCGATGCCCTGCTGGAGGCGGGAGCGGACGAGGAACACGCGGCCTGGACGGCGTGGACCGTCATCTACTTCCTGCTGGGCCTCGTTCAGGAGGAACAGGCCGCGCCCGACCGGCTCGACGACCGGCTGACCCGGGCCGTGGACGCCGACACGCACCCAGCGCTGCACCGGGTCGCCGCACACATGCACCAGGGCGCCTTCGAGGACCGCTTCACCTACGGCCTGGAGGCGATCCTTGCCCGCCTGCCCGAGTAAGACCGACCCGACCGGGCATGCCGGGCCCCCCACGGGGGCGCCGGTCCGCGGGGCGCGGTCCGTACGAGAACGGTCCGTACGGGAGCGGCCCGTACGGGTGCGCCGCTGCCTGCGAGGCGCGACACACCAACGGATCACCGCGACGTGACCTGCCCCGGCGGCTCCGCCGGGCTGACCGCGCCCCCGGGCCGGGAGGCCGCAGGCCAGGAAGTCGCAGGCCGGGGCATACGGTGGCGGGGCCGGTCGGTATCGCGCCGCCTACGGCTTGCGGCCCACCACTCCGAACTCGGCGACCTCGTTCTCGCTCTCGTCCGCCGACTGCTCGGGCCGCCATCGCGAGCAGGGCACTATGCCCGGTTCCACCAATTCCAGGCCCTCGAAGAAGTCCGCGATCTGGGAGCTGTCGCGGCCGGTGATCGGGGGCGTGGCGTTCTCGTTCCAGAACCGCATCATCTCGGCACCGCCCTCGCCGCCGACCTCGAAAGTGGGGTGGGTGAGGACGAGATAGCTGCCGGAGGGCACGGCGGCCATGACCTGTTCCACGATCGACTTCGCCTTGTCCGTTTCCAGGACGAAGTTGAGGATGCCGAGCATCATCACGGCAACGGGGCGGTCGAAGTCCAGCGTCCGCGCTGCGCCTCGCAGGATCGTCTCCGGGTCGTGCGCGTCGGCGTCGATGTAGTCCGTCGCGCCCTCGGGGGAGCTGGTGAGCAGCGCACGAGCGTGTACGAGAACGGTGGGATCGTTGTCGACGTACACGATCCGCGACTCGGGCGCGATGCGCTGGGCGACCTCATGGGTGTTGTCGACGGTGGGCAGGCCCGTACCGATGTCGAGGAACTGCCGTATCCCCACCCTGCCCGTCAGATAGGTGACGGCCCGGCTGAGGAACGCCCGGTCGGCGCGGGCCACTTCGGCGATGGTGGGGAACATACCGAGTACGTGATCGCCGACCTGCTGGTCAACGGGATAGTAATTCTTGCCGCCCAGCCAGTAGTTCCAGACTCTGGCGTTGTGCGCCACCGCCGTCGCAGCCGCCTGCCCGCTGGCGCCGCTCGACGGGCTGATGTACTCACTCACTCCGAGGCCCCTCCCTCTTCGCCGTCCCGCGCGTCCCGCTCGTCGCGCTGGTCCCGCTTGTCACGCCGCTCCGCTCGTGCCGGGAGCCTATGCCCAGCCCGCCATGCGATGAAGCCGTGACCGACGGCCCGGCGGCCCGTTCCTCGGCCGCGCACTCCGGGTACCGGCGGCGGCCTCCCTCACCCGCCCCGCCGCGCGAACGTCCCCGCGCAGCACGCGCGTACCGGCTGCGGCCCGGCCCCCTCGGTCGCAGCCGCCGACGAGTGGCTGTGACGCGGCACGGCTGCTCCAGCTGCGGGAACGTCGAGTCCGCGTTCAGGTGGCCCGTAGACTCGACGGCTGTGGCGGACACCCAGTACGAAGACCTGTTGAGGCTGGCACTCACCTCCGGGACGGCCAAAGCCGACCGGACGGGGACCGGCACCCGGAGTGTCTTCGGGCACCAACTGCGTTATGACCTCTCGCGGGGGTTCCCGCTGGTCACCACCAAGAAGGTGCACCTCAGATCCATCGTGTACGAGCTGCTGTGGTTCCTGCGTGGCGACTCGAACGTCGGCTGGTTGCGGGAGCACGGCGTCACCATCTGGGACGAATGGGCCGACGCGAACGGCGAACTCGGTCCCGTCTACGGTGCGCAGTGGCGCTCCTGGCCCACCCCTGACGGCCGGCACATCGACCAGATCAGCGAGGTCCTCGACACCCTGCGCCGGGACCCGGACTCCCGCCGGATGATCGTCTCCGCCTGGAACGTCGCCGAGCTGGACAAGATGGCGCTCGCGCCGTGTCACGCCTTCTTCCAGTTCTACGTCGCGGACGGCAGGCTCTCCTGTCAGCTGTACCAGCGCAGCGCGGACCTTTTCCTCGGCGTCCCGTTCAACATCGCGAGCTATGCCCTGCTCACGCATATGGTGGCGCAGCAGACCGGCCTTGTGCCGGGTGACTTCATCTGGACCGGCGGCGACTGCCACATCTACGACAACCACGTCGAGCAGGTCACCAAGCAGCTCTCGCGCACCCCGTTCGAGTTCCCCGAGCTGCGTCTGCGCCGGGCCGACTCGCTTTTCGCCTACACCTACGCCGATGTGGAGGTGCTCGACTACGAGCACCATCCGGCCATCAAGGCCCCGGTCGCGGTATGAACGTCGGGCTGATCTGGGCACAGACCCTCGATGGCGTGATCGGCGCCGACAACGGGATTCCGTGGCGACTTCCCGAGGACATGGCGCATTTCAAGGCGACGACCCGCGGTCGTCCTGTGGTGATGGGGCGCAGAACATGGGATTCGCTGCCTCCGCGATTCCGCCCGCTGCCGGGCAGGCGCAACATCGTGGTGACTCGTAATCCGCGGTGGGTGGCCGAAGGCGCGGAACGTGCCGGGTCCGTCGCCGCGGCGCTGCGACTCGCGGCCGAGCCGTCGGAGCCGACTTCTCCTGCCGCGGCATGGGTGATCGGCGGCGGCGAAATCTACCGCGCCGCGATGGAATACGCCACGACGCTCTCGGTGACAGAAGTCGACTCGACAGTGGACGGCGACACCTACGCCCCCACACCGGACCCCACGTGGAAAGTCGCCGAGGACACAGACTGGCAGTTCTCGACGTCCGGGCTGCGTTACCGCATCCGCACCTACACCCGGTGACCGTTGCCCCGCACCCACCTCTGAGTCGCCGGAGCGGCACGTTGTTCGGGCAGTACGACGCGGTTTGAGCTGTGCCGAAGCATTCCCGTGCACAGCCAACTCGACGACCAGCATCTGCCCTACCGGTCTCAACTGGTCAATTGCGCGAGGTCCAACCGCCGATGCGCCCGACAATTCGCCAGGCCGCCCTCTCGCTCTGCCGGCTCCTGTGCCGTTTCCGTTCCCAGGACAGCGCGCCGCTGCCGTACGCACGGGTCGACAGGCGGTTCACCTCTTCCTCGACCTCGCGAAGGTGCCTGCCGAGGCGCTGCATGCCCTGATTGCAGTCACGCAGCCAGAGCAGGCCGAGAATGATGCTGAGGACCGCGAGATAGAGATTGGGTTCATCAGGGGAGAGCCCTCCTGTCGCCATGAGAGCAGCGATCACACCCGAGAATCCGAGCACCTGCATCCTCGCGGCTATGCGCTGTGAGACTTCCGCCCGAAGCGACTCGTACTCACGCATGAGCAGCGCGATGATCTCCGCCTCGTTTCCCTGACCGCCCTGCTGCGACACCGACTCCCCCAGGATCGCTCCACACGTCTCATCCCGGGATCCCCTCCACCCGCCGCCAACGAACCCCGCACGCACCGCCGCACGCACCTGACGGCGCAACAACTGGCGCCGCCCTTCGGCGACTTCGGTGACCAGCGCGCATGCCGGGGGCGGGCCGGTGACTCGCCGGAGCGCTCCCCAAGCCGTATCAAGGACCGCGCGTGGTCCCGTCTCACTCGGGTGGGGCGTGCGCGCTTTCGGCGAAGGTCTCGTCGAGGAACTGGACCGTCTCGGGTGAGGCCACCAGCAGGATCTTGCGCAGCGCGTGGCGCAGCTGGCCCAGTTCCTCTTCGCTGAGGGCGTCGACGACCATGCGCCTGACCTCGCGCACATGGTGCGGAGCGGCTTCGGTGATCTTCTCGTAACCGGTGTCGGTGAGGACGGCCTCGACCGAGCGGGAGCCGTCCCCGCAGTTGCGCCGCTCGACCCAGCCGGCTTTCTCAAGGCGGCTGACCGCGTGTGACAGGCGCGACTGGGAGCCGTTGGCCATCTGCGCCAACGTGGCCATCTTCATCGCCCGGTGCGGGGCGCCGGACAGGCCGGCCAGGATCGAGTACTCGAAGAAGTTCAAGCCCGCGTCACGGCGCAGCTGTGTGTCGATCACCGCGGGCAGCTGCGTGATGGCGCCTGTCAGTTGCATCCAGGCGTAGAGCTGCGTCGGCGTCAGCCATGGTTCGTCCTCACTCACGACTGCAGCCTAGTGGATTGAATGTTCAACGCCAACGTGGCATGGTCTGTCTTGCGAGTTGAATGTTCAACCCGCAGATCGCGCCGGGCCGGGAGGTCTGTGCGCGCTCACGACACGATGTTCTCCAGGGAGTTCCCCCATGACCCTCTTGCGTATCGACGCGAGCATCCTCGGCCCGATCTCGGCGAGCAAAGAGCTGGCCGATCTGGTCCTGGCCGAGTGGACCGCCCAGCGCCCCGACGAGGAAGTCGTGACCCGCCACCTGGGTACCGACCCGCTGCCCGCGGACGCGTGGGCGATCACCGTGGACGCCGCGCACAACACACCCGAGGACCGGCGCAGCGACGCACAGAAGGCGGCCGGCGCACTGGCCAAGGAGGTCTATGACGAGCTGGTCTCGGCAGATGCCGTCGTCCTCGCGTTCCCCCTCTACAACTGGGGCGTGTCCGCCCACGTGAAGAACTGGATCGACCTGGTCGTCGCCGGCGCCGTCGTCGCCGGAGGCACCTCGGGCGACCGCGTCCTCGAAGGCAAACCCGTCGTCCTGCTGACCACCCGGGGCGGCAACTACTCCAAGGGCACGCCGAAGGAGGGCTGGGACCACAGCACGCCGTATCTGCGTCGCGTGCTCGCCGACGCCTGGGGTGCCGAACTCACCGTCGTCGAGCGCGAATTCACGCTCGTCGGCATCAAGCCCGAGCTCGACCGGTTCGCCGCACTCGGCGCCCAGCTGAAGGACGCCGCCCACGAGGCCGCCAGCAGCGCCGGCAAAGCCCTCGCCGCCGGCTGACGTTCCACGGCCGGCTCGACCGAACCCGCCTGACGAACCTGCCTGACGAACCTGACGAGTCCGCGTGACGAGTCCGCCGACGACAACGCCCGCGCCCGCCCGCACCCCGGCGAGCGCGGGCGTCGGGGTGCAGGGCTGGGGCCTGGCCTCCGCTCTTGACGCACCGTTCTTGACGCACCGGTTGCAGGTCCTCGGGAGGCAAGCCCTCCTGAGTGGGCCCTCCTGCCGTGGGCCCTCTCGACGCAAGCCCTGCCACGAGTGCCCAGGAGACGCTGCGCGCCTGCCTGTTGGCCGCCCGCCCATGGTCACGGTCGCCGGGGAGGCCGTACTCGTACAGGGAGCCCTGGCCTGGTTGATCCCCGTCGCGATGCAGTGAACCCGAGGGAGCACGGTATGACCGAGACCGGTAGGCAAGCGGAGCGGCAGCGGGCCTGGGTCGCGCGGCTGTGCCCGGAGGGTGAGGTCGGCCTCGACCGGGCGGCAGGCCCGCGCGCGCTCGTCGAGGAAGCCGTCGCGCGCATCGGTGCGGGCCCCGTGCGCTGGGCGATCGAGCTGAATTCCGTGGTCGTGCGGCGGATCGTCGACGAGGTGCCGGCCCTCGGCGGTGGCACGGCCGCGGTCGAGATGCTCCGCCAAGGCAACGAAGCGACCACCCTGCGGGCGCTGTTCACTCTGCTGGAAGGCCCAGCCACCGCCCCGCCCACCGGTGAGGCCACCTTGGAGGGCATCCGCGAGTTCGTTCGCCGGGGCGTACCGCTCGAACAGGTGCTGCAGGGCGTCCGGATCGGGCACGCGGCGACGACCGAGGCGTTCCTGCGGGCCTGTGCCGAACTGGTCGACCCGAAGGCGGCGGTCGCGGAGGTCACGGCGATCTCCCGCGAACTGTTCTCGTACGTCGACGACCTCTCCGACACCATGATCCGCACCTATCTCGCCGAGTACGACGTGTGGAGCACCAGCGCAGCCGCTGCACGGGCCGACATCGTGCGTTCCTTGCTGAGTGATGCCGCGCCGGGGGACGTGGGCGAGGCGTCGCGTGCTCTCGGCTACGACCTGCGGCGCACCCACGAGGCGGTGGTGGTGTGGTCGGACTCGCCGAACGGCGGGTCCACGCTGCAGGCGGCGGCGATCGAGGTGCTCCGGGCTCGGGGCGCGACCACGACACTGGTCGTACCCGTGGCCTCGGGACGGTTGTGGGCGTGGGGCACCGTACCTGCGAACGCCACGCGCGGGGCCGGTCCGTGGGAGACCGTCGCGGAGACCTCGTGGGAAACCGTCACGGAGCGGCTGTCCCAGCAGCGGATACAGGCGGCCCTCGGGACACCGGGTGACGGCGTGGCGGGTTTCCGCCGCTCTCACCGCGAGGCTGAGAGCGGGGAGAGCATCGAGCAACTGCGGCGCGAGGCCGGGCGGGTTCCGAGGCACGCGACCGCGTACGCCGATGTCGCACCCGTCGCGCTCATGGCCAACGACCTCGAAGCAGCCGGTGACTTCGTGCGGCGTGAACTCGGCGGGCTCTCCGCCCGCAGCGCACCGATGGAAGCGCTGCGCACCACGCTGTACCACTACATCGGCGCCGAGCGCAGCCTCGTGGACGTCGCCCGGCGCCTGCACGTGGCCAGAGGAACCGTGACCTACCGCGTGAAGCGGGCCCAGGAGGTGCTGGGCCACGACCTCGACGAACGCCGCTTCGCCCTCCACACCGCCCTGGCACTCGCCGAGGAACTGGGAGACGCGGTCCTCCTGCCTCGCGACGCCGACCAGTAAGCCAGGGGTGCCGGTCGGCGAGCCCGATATGCCGAACGGCAAATTCACGTGCCGGGCAACGAGCCCAACGTGCCGTGCACGAGCCCCACTTGCCGGGCACGGAGCCCAACGCGACGAGCAACGCGACGAGCAACGCGACGAGCAACGAGCCCAACGTGCCTGCCGGGCACGAGCCCCACTTGCCGGACGCCAAGCCCAACGTAACGAACCGCGAACCCAACAGGACAAGCGGCGAACCCAACCTGCCGGGCAACGAGCCCCACGTGACGGGGGTGCCCCCGCCCGGTGACGGTAGACGAGCCCAGTGTCCCGGTCGCGGGGCCGGTCGCGGGGTCGGTCACGGGGTCGGTCACGGCCGGTCGCAGCCCGGGCCGGATCGACGCGGCAGACCAACGGGAGCCGGGAATTCTGAGCCGGCAGACCAAGCAGCCACCCCGGCAGCCGGAGTCTCATGGTGATGTCGGCGCGGTGCTCCACCAGGCCACGCAACCCGGCAGACGGACTCCAACACACCAGGAGACGCCCGATGATCGACCGACAGACCTTCGTTGAATTGATGAGCGGGGTGTGCGCCCCGGTCACCGTGGTGACGGCGATGACCGCCGACGGGCAGCCGCACGGCAGCACCGTGTCGAGCTTCGCCTCGCTCTCGCTCGACCCTCCCCTGGTGAGCTTCGCGCTGGACCGCTCCTCGGGGCTGCTGGCCCACCTCCAGCCGGGTGCCCGGGTCGGGGTGAACATCCTCGGCGCCCAACAGCAGGACCTGGCCTCGACTTTCGCGCGTCGACGCCGTGGACCTGGCCTGAAGTTCGACGGCGTCACCTGGACCGTCCGCGCCGGGCTGCCTCACCTGCCCGAATCCGCCGGCTGGACGGCGGGACGCGTCGAACGTCACGTGGACGGCGGTGACCACCTCCTGCTCGTCGTACACGTCGAGGAGGCCGAGTCGACCTCCGCCGCCCCGCTGGTCTACGCACGCCGCGTCTTCGGCACGCATTCCCTTCTCGCTGCCGCGAGCTGACCCGTACCGCCGCCCCGCTCGCACCCACGCAAGACCCGCAGGACCCGCAGGACCCCTGATACCGGCAAGACCCCTGACACCGGAGTGACGACGATGAGCATCATCATGGACGCCCCCCGCACCACCGAGGCCGCGCGCGCACTGCGGGCCGACCTCGTCGAGCGCGCCGCCGGCCTGCGACCGCTGCTCGCCGGCAACGCCGATCTGACCGACCGCGAGCGTGAGGTGCCCCAGGAGAACATCGCCGTCCTGGCCGAGGCCGGTCTGCTCTCGCTGATGCGGCCCGCCCGTTACGGCGGTCTGCAGACCGACTTCCGCACGCTGTTGGAGGTCGGCCGTGAGGTCGGGCGTGCCTGCGGCTCGACGGCCTGGGTGACCTCGCTGCTCAATGCCAACGCGTGGTTCGTCGGCCTCTTCCCCGCCCAGGCCCAGGACGACGTGTGGGCCGACACCCCCGACGCCCGGGTCGCCGGCGTCGTGACCCCCTCCGGTACCGCGCGCGTGGTCGAAGGCGGATACCGGGTGAGCGGGCGCTGGGCCCCCGCCTCCGGGTGCGCCCACGCCGACTGGGCAGTCCTCGGGGTCACCCGGCCGGACGCCGAGGGCACGTCGGACGCCGTCGGCATCGTGCTCGTGCCGATGTCGGAGCTGGCCGTCGAGGACACCTGGTTCGTGGCGGGCATGCGCGGGACCGCGTCGAACACGCTCACCGGCGAGGACCTGTTCGTGCCCGCGCACCGCTTCCACTCCGTCCCCGAGGCCGTCGAGGGCCGCTACGCCACGCCCTTCACGGACGAGGCGCTCTACCAGGCGGCGTTCGTACCGGCCGCCGCACTCGTGTTGACCGGGCCCCAGCTCGGGCTGGCGGCAGCCGCTGTCGACCTCCTGGCGGAGAGGGCCCCGCAACGCCGGTTGACCATGACGAGCTACGCCTCCCAGTCCGAGGCACCCACCACCCAACTCGCCCTCGCGAACGCGGCCTCGCTCGCCGACTCGGCCCAACTGCACGCCTACCGCGCCGCCGCTGACCTCGACGAGGCCGCACGGGCCGGAACGTTCCCCGATTACGACGCCCGGGCACGCATGCGGATGGACGCGGGCATGGCAGCGGTCCACGCACGCGAGGCGGTCCGCCTCGTGTGCTCTGCCCAGGGAGCTGCGAGCTTCGGCGAGTCCAACCCGCTGCAGCGCGTCTGGCGCGACATCGAGACCAGCAGCCGCCACGCCGTCCTCAACCCGGAGGTGGCCGCCGAGATCTACGGGAAGTCCCTGTTCGGCATCCGGGGCACGGTGTCCGTGATGGTGTGAGAGTGCGGACGCTCTTCGCCCGCGGGCGACGGGGGCCGGTCCATGGCTCCGGCCCGCACGGCGCGCTCTCGTGCGGCGGACACGCGGGTGGCGAGGCGGCGCGCGCCGGCGGGCAGGCGGGCCTCCGCCTTGCGCTGCACCGCGCGGACGGCGTTGGCCAGTTCGCTCTTCTCTTGGCAGGCGGCGTCATGTCCGGCGAGTTGGAGTTCCCTGCGTGCCGTGCGGCGCAAGGCGCCTGTGTCCCCCTCTGTCTTGGCAAGCAGTTCCTGGACAGCCCCGCGCGCGGCGTCGGGCGAGGGATACGGTTCGCTCCTGGTCCGCATGCACCGGGCCCAGGCCCGGCGCGCCTCGACGTACCGCGGCGACTTCGTCACCGTCTCGATGGCCTTCGCGTTCATCCCCTCCAGGGTGAGGCGGTCCTTCTCCCAGCGCGGTCCGTAGACCGTGACCTGGCTCCGATAGACGCAGCCGTCGGTGTTGACACGGAGCGAGGGAGCACCGCGGGCGGTGATGATGCGCTCGTGCCGGGCCGTGCCTACGAGCGCGCGTTCCCAGCCGGCCCGCCGTCCGGCGGACCAGCCGCTCGTGAGCCGGGTGTTCGGGTCGGCGCCCGGCGCGGCGAGCGCGGCCGTCGTCAGGCCATAGCCGTCCTGCCGGGCGTCCTCGCGGGTCACCAGCCCGTACGGATTGACGGAGGGCGTCGGGACGGCCGGCACCTCCCGGTACGGGAACCCCTCCCCCCGCATGCACGTGGCGACCGCCCGCTCTTCGGCCTTGTGCAGCACACGTTCCTCGGCGGGCGTCGTCAGGGCGGCGCCGTTCAAGGGGACCGGCAACGGCTGTGGTGCCCGGTGGCCGGGTGCTTCAGAGCACCCGGCCACCGTCAGCAGCGCCAGTGACACGGTCACCACTGTGGTTCTGAAGTGCTTGGGGGTCACGGGCACCAGCGGTTGGAGGCCACGTTCTTGTAGTACGCGGTACCTGTCAGGTCACCTATGCCGTAGCCGCGTCTGATGTCGACGTGACTGCCGCCGTAGCCGGTCTTGCTGTAGATGCGCACGGTGCACTGGGTGCCGCTGTTGGACACCGACAGAGCGTTGTTGAACTTGTTGTACTGGAGCAGGTTGGAATTGTGGCCCGCCACCTCGCCGGGGTCACCCACGTAGTTCTTGCTCAGGTAGCCACAGAGCTTGGTGGCCGGACACGCGGCGACGGTCGCCGAGGTGTCGGTCGCGTTCGCCGGGGCGGCGACCGCGACCGACACCCCGCCCGCCGCCATGGCCAGGGCAGCAGCTGAGGTGAGCAACTTCTTGATCATTGTTCCCCCTTCCGTCGAACAGGTCATATGTCGACTGCGCGCCTCACAGGTTCACGGCAGGTGTCACCGGACGACACGCTTCCGTGCGGAGCGACCGGAACCCGGCGGTGGATGGCCGAAGACCTCCTCCTGACGTGCAGCCGGGACCCGCACCGCCGAATCCACCGTTGCCGAGGTCACGCGCCTGCTCGCGCCGGGTGACGGCCGACACGGAACGTCGCGACACCGGGTCGCGGCCAGTTGCCGACCGCGCTCGCGCGTGGTCTCCGACTCCGTCGCGGGGGGGGGCGCCGCCGGCCGCCCGTCAGGGCCGCATGACGATCTTCCCCACATGCGCCCTGCGGGCGAGTGCCTCCTGTGCCCCGGCGGCCTGGTCCAGTGGGAACGTCGCGGCGACGACGGGCTGCACCGCGGCCTGGCGGGCCAGGTCCATGAGGAGGGCGAAGTGCGTGGGCGTGTGCATCGCGGAGCCGATCACCTGCGCGTTGTGCAGGTAGAGACGGCGCACATCGAAGGTCACGCCGTACCCGCCGAGTGCGCCGGCGATGACCCACCGGCCGCCCTCGCGCAGCAGCGGCAGTCCCTCACCCACCAGGTCCCCCGCGACGACGTCGAGTGCGACGTCGACGCCCTCAGGGGCGGCGGCGCTGACCTGCTCGGCGATGTCCCGTGCGCGGTCGAGGACCGCGTGTGCGCCCGCCTCGCGCACCGCGTCGATCTTGCGTCCGCTGCTGATGGCGAGCACCCGCGCACCGCGCGCACGGGCGATCTGCACCAGCGCGAGGCCGACACCGCCGGACGCCCCGGAGACCAGGACGGTCTCGCCCTCCCGCAGCCGGCCCCGCTCGATCATTCCCAGCGCCGTGCCGTAGGCGGTCGGCAATGTCGCGAGCTGATCGTCCGTGAGCGGGGAGTCCGTCACGTCGTGTACGCGCTCCGCGGGCGCGGTCACATACTCCGCGTAACCGCCGTCGCGTTCGCTCCCCATCAGGCCGACCGGGTTGGCGTCCGGCCCCTCGGCGTCGTAGATCGCCGGATCGACGACCACCCGGCGACCGACAAGGCCCTCGTCCGCACCGGCGCCGACCGCCACGACCCGGCCGGCCACGTCGGCGCCCTGGACGCGCGGGAAGCCGATCGGGCCGCGCCAGCCCGACAGCGCCTTCGGGTCTCCCGGGCGGCCGTAGGCGCCCTCCCGGGTCCACAGGTCGGTATTGTTCAGCGCCACCGCGCTGACCTGGACCAGCGCCTCTCCTGCCTGCAGGGAAGGCACCGGCACCTCCGCGAGCTCAAGGACCTCCGGCCCTCCGTGTTCCGTGATCCGCACCGCACGCATGGTCTCGGGTGCACTCATCGCCTGAACCTCCTCATAGGTATACTGATCTGTGAACCTTGACCCCACCGTACACCGATCAGTGAAGGGATGCTCAATGCAGGAGGCACAGGCCAGGACTCCGGCGGGCCGGCGCATCGTGGCGGCTGCGGAGGAGCTGTTCTACAGCCGCGGAATCACGGCGGTCGGCGTGGATCTGATCGCTGAGCGCTCCGGCACGACCAAGCGGACGCTGTACAACCAGTTCGGTTCGAAGGACCAGCTCGTGGCGGCCTACCTCGCAGAACGTGATCAGCGCTGGCGGTCACTCGTACGCTCCACCGTCGAGACCCGTGACGACCCGGTCGAGGCCGTCACCGCGCCCTTCGTCGCGCTGCGGGACTGGAGCGAGGCCAACACCCGCGGATGCGCGTTCATCAACGCGCTGGCCGAACTGCCGGACCCCTCGCACCCCGCCCATCGCATCGCCGCGGACGAGAAACTCTGGCTGCTGAACCTGTTCACGGAACTCGCCACCGCGGCCGGCTGCTCGGGACCCGCCGCCCTCGCCACCCAGCTCCTCGTGCTGCACGAGGGCGCCCTCGCCACCCAGCCGCTCGCACTCGGCACCCTCGCGGAAAGCACCGGCCTGGCACGAGCACTCGTGCGAGCCGCCGTACCGTCCCGCTGATGAGCCCGCTGATGAGGGACGCCGGGCCGTACGTGCGGAGACCGCCCGCACGTCGTCCTGGACCGCGTCACGCGGCGTCGACTCGGCATCGCCGGCACGCGCCCCCCTGGCACGATGGCCGTATGCGCTGTTCGGTGAACGTGCCCAACTTCGGCGACTTCCAGGACCCGCGCGTCATCGCGGACCTTGCCCGTACAGCGGAACAAGCCGGGTGGGACGCCCTGTGGGTATGGGACCACGTGGTGCACGAGCGGGCACGGGCTCGCGAACTCGCCGACCCATGGGTGTTGTTGACGGCCGCGGCGCTGGCCACGGAGCGGATCAGACTGGGCGCGATGATCACTCCGGTCGCGCGGCGCCGCCCCATCAAACTCGCCAAGGAACTGACCACTCTGGACCGGCTCACCGGTGGGCGCATGGTCTGTGGCGTCGGCCTCGGTGCCCCCATCGCGGACGAGTTCGGCCGGTTCGGCGAGCCGACCGACCCGAGACTGCTGGCCGCCGTGCTCGACGAGGGGCTCGACGCGCTCGCGCTGCTGTGGTCCGGTGAGGCGGTGAGCTACCAGGGCGAGCACATCACCCTCGATGACGTGCTGTGCCTGCCGACGCCGGTGCAACGCCCGCGCATCCCGGTCTGGGTGGCGGGCCGATGGCCGAACAAGGCGCCGATGCGCCGCGCGGCCCGCTGGGACGGGGTGATCCCCCTCTTCACCGGTACGGAGGGCGGTCACGTGCCACCGGCCTCCGAGGTACGTCAGCTCGTCGAGTACATCACCGCGCGCCGTGCGGAGGCGGGCGCGCTTGATCAGCCCTTCGATGTCGTTGTCGGGGGCACCTCTCCGGCGTCGCCTGCCGCGGTCGGCCAGGTGGCGAAGCTCGGTGACGCCGGGGCCACTTGGTGGGACGAACAGATGCCGTTCGACGACCGCGTCGACCAGCTCGAACCCATCCTGCGCCGCGTCGAGTACGGCCCGCCAAGGCCCGCGTGACGAGCCTCTACGGCAGCCAACTCGCCCCAGAGCGCCCGGACACTTCCCACTCCCCCGCAACGGGCCCGGTCCGCTCGTATGGCACGGCGATCCGGCCGTAAGGCATGGCGAGGGGCCCGGTTGGTGTTCAGTCGGGCAGGAGGTGGGTGACGAGGGTGCGGGTCCAGTCGGGGGTGAGGGGCTGGTCGGTGAAGACGGCGCGGTAGTAGAGGGGGGCGAGCAGGGCGTCGGTGGCGTGTTCGACGGTGGGGGTGTGGTGGCCCCGTGCCTGGTCGCGTTCGAGCATGGCCTGGAGCTGTTGTTGGCGTTCTGCGGTGCAGGCGCTCGCGCCCTGTTCGCCGGCGGCGCCGATGGTGGCGCGTACCAGGGGCAGGGTGTCGGGGTCGGTGAGGTCCCTGGCCAGGTCGGACGCGTAGCGTTCCAGGTCGCCGCGCAGGCTTCCGGTGTCGGGTACGACGATGTCGCCGGAGAAGCGGCTGGTGGCCACGTCGGTGAGCAGCTCTCCCACCGAGCCCCAGCGGCGGTAGACCGTGGTGGCGTGCACGCCCGCGTGGGCGGCCACGACCGGGATGGTCAGCGGCTCGCCGCCCTGCTCGGCCAGGAGTTCCCCGACGGCCCGGTGGACGGCCGCGCGGATACGCGCTGAGCGGCCACCGGGGCGGCTGCCGGTACGGGACGGAAGCGAAGCCGGAGTGGACATGCACCCAGTATCGCACTGATCACTGCGCTTTAATTGCAGTGATCAGTGCGTTTGTGTTAGCTTCGCAAGCACTAAAGCACAGATCATTGCGAGGCCCGCATGCCTGTCGAACCCCCTGTCACCGCCGCACAGCGCGCCGGCGGTCCGCGCCGCACGCTGTGGAAGGGCGCCTTCCCCGGCGTGGCCGCCGTCTTCGTCCTCTTCCTGGCCGCCTCCAGCGTGCCGTCCCCGCTCTACGCGCTCTACCAGCAGCAATGGCACTTCGCCGCGTGGGCGCTGACCGTCGTCTTCGCCCTCTACGTGGTCGGCCTGCTGGGCTCGCTGCTCGTCGTCGGAGCGCTGTCCGACCACCTCGGCCGCCGACCGGTGCTCGCCGCGGCGATCGGGCTGGAGATGGTGTCGCTCGTCTTGTTCTTCACCGCCGGGAACGTGTTCCTGCTGGCCGCAGCGCGGGTGCTGCAGGGCATCGCGACCGGCGCTGCGATGACCACCCTGAGCGCCACTCTCGTCGATCTCGAACCGTCACACGCCCGCGGGCGTGCGGGCGTCATCACCTCGGTGTCCCCCATGGCCGGACTCGCTCTCGGTGCACTCGGCAGCGGCGTACTGGTGGAGTTCGGCCCCGCCCCGACCCGGCTGGTCTACGCGATCCTGTTCGGCGCGATGGTGCTGGCCGCGGTGTTCGCCACCCTCATGCCCGAGACCTCGCTCCGCAGGCCGGGAGCCGTCGCCTCCCTGCGCCCGCAGGTGAGGATGCCCGCGCACCTGCGCGCCGACATCGTGCCGGTGGTGCCGGCGATGATCGCCAGCTGGGCACTGGCCGGGATGTACCTCTCACTCGGCCCGTCCGTCGCGGCCCAGCTGCTGGGGCTGCACAGCCATCTCGTCGGCGGCGTCGTCGTGACGCTCCTGGCGGGCACCGGAGCGCTCACGGTCACACTCCTCCGCTCCCGCCCCGTGTCCTCGCTGCTGGCCCCGTCCTCCGCGCTGCTCGCGCTCGGCGTCCTGATATCGCTGGCCGGGATCGCGGAGAACCTCGTCTGGCTCTCCGCCGCCGGCTCCGTCGTCGCGGGTGCCGGCTTCGGCGCCTCCGTGCTGGCGACGTTCGGCACCTTCGCCCGGATCGCCGGGCCGCACGAGCGCAGCTCGGTCTTCGCCCTGGCGAACGTCATCTCCTACCTGGGCAACAGCGTGCCCGCCGTACTCGGAGGAATCGCCGTCACCGCTCTGGGGTTGAGGACAGCCGTCGACATCTACGCCCTGGCGATCGTCGTGATCACCTCCTCCGCGCTCGTCCTGCGCCTCAACCAGATACGGACCAGGCGCCGCACCGTCATGGCCCCCTGCAAGTGAGCCACCGGCAGCGACAGCCGAGCCGGCGACCGGCGTTCCCCTCCCACCCCACCGGCCGACAACGCGTCCCCCGTACCGAGCAAGGAGACACCGTGACGACCGTAGGCAGGACCAGGAAGAACCTTGAGGTTCAGCGACCTGACCACACCGCGATCCGGTACACCGCCAGCGGTCCGGCCGGAGGGCCGACCCTGGCTCTCATCCACGGCTGGGCGTGCGACCGCGGCGACTTCGACGCGGTGACCGACCACCTGCCCGAGAACTACCGCGCCCTCGCCATCGACCTCGCCGAGCACGGCGCTTCACGGTCGGCGCGGGACGTGTGGACCATGGAGGAGTTCGCCCGCGACGTGGCGGCAGTGCTGGAAGCCGAGTCGGTGGGCACGGCGGTGGTTGCCGGGCACTCCCTCGGCGGCGCTGTCGCCGTCGAAGTCGGCCGCCTCCTCCCTGAGACGGTCTCGCATGTGGTCGCACTCGACGCGCTGCACTATCTGTCCCTGTTCCCGGCCCTGAGCGCGGAGCAGACCGAAGCGACGCTGCACTTGTTCCGTGACGACTTCGCCGGAGCGGTTCGGGGTCTCGTCGAGGGAGGGTCACCTGCGGGGACCGACACCGCTCTCATGGACGCGTACTTCGCGAAGATGGCCACGGTGCGGCAGCCAGCGGGTCTGCGTTCCATCGAGGGCCTGGTGCGCTGGGACATGGACGCGGCGCTGCGGGAGACGAGACAGCCGATCACCGTGTTCGCGGTACGTGACCTGCTGGCACGCGAAGCGATCGACCGCTACGGCGACCGCTTCGACATCGTGCCCGTCGACCTGGGCACCCACCACTTCCCGGTGGAGGCTCCCGAAGGCACGGCGAAGCTCCTGGCAGGCGTGAGGACGAAGTAGGGACGGCGTAGGGGCGAGCGGGTGCCGGCTCCCCTCTTCCTGTCGCGACCGCGCCCCTCCCCCTAAACCGTGTGATCGGAGCGGTGGAAGGTAAATCCGTCGACAGTGGCCCTCCGCATCGGGCAACGTGTCCGCCCGTGACGAGCAGTGAAGTGTGGACCCGCGCGACCGCCGACCGCTACGACGCCGAGGAGACCGAGATGTCCTCGGCCTCCGTCCTCGGACCGACTCTCGCCTTCCTCACCGAACTCGCCGGAGACGGGCGGGCATTGGAGTTCGCCATCGGGACCGGACGCGTGGGCGTCCCGCTCCGGGAACGCGGCGTGCCGGTCGTGGGCATCGAACTGTCCGAGGACATGGCAGCGGTGCTGCGGCGCAAGATCGACGAGGAGACGCTCCCGGTAGCGATCGGGGACATGGCCACGACCGTCGTCCCCGGCGGGTTCACCCTGGTCTATCTCGCCTACAACACCATCACGAACCTGCTCACGCAGGACGAACAGGTCGAGTGCTTCCGCAACGCCGCACGTCATCTGGAGCCCGGCGGCCGATTCGTCATCGAACTGGGCGTGCCGCCGCTGCGGTTCCTGCCGCCCGGCCAGGTCGCGGTGCCGTTCGACGTCTCCGAGCACCATCTCGGCTTCGACACCTTCGACCTGGTCGAGCAGATCCTCGTCTCGCACCACTTCACCCGCGACGGCGACGACGGCCGCTACCGCCGCGGCAGCTCCCGGCAGCGGTACGCCTGGCCCGCGGAACTCGACCTGATGGCACGGATCGCTGGGCTCGAACTGGAACGCCGGGTCGCTGACTGGGACGGGGCGCCGTTCACCCAGGACTCCACGAAGCACATCTCCGTGTGGCGCAAGCCGGCGGCCTGAGGCCGACCACCGGGCCGTCACCGTAAGCCGCGCCTGCCTTGAAACCCCTGCCGGGGGTTGGTCATTCAGGCGCCGCCAGCAGACCGGTGCGCATCCGAGGGCGAGTGAGGCTTCGTGGATGGGATGTCCGCCAGGGCCTCCCAGCGGATCCGCGGGCGGCGGAGCCAGTGCAGGTGGGCACATGCCCGCCCCACGCCCCAGCGTCGGGCGCCGCCGCACCGCGGGCCGCTACCCCGACGACCCGAACCTCAAGTCCTCCATCGCCGAACTACGCTGCCGCGGCGCCGGGTTCAGCACCGAGGACGCCGACCGCCCGGCGCTCCTGAACGTCATAAGGACGGGGATGCGGACGACGGCCTTCATGGTCAGCCTCCGTACACGGTGAGCTCGTAGCCCTCGGGGCCGGCGAAGGAAAACTTCGGCCCGAAGGGGCTGTCCTGCAGCTCAGTGACATCTTCCGTGCCCGCCGCCAGGAGCTGCTCGCGCAGCGCCGGGGCGTCGGTTGTCCGCAGCCACAGCACCACGCCCAGGCCGGGGCGTGCGACGTCGTCCAGGTCGACACCGGGCAGCAGCTCCCGGACGGCGAACGGAACCGGGGTGGTCTCGAAGACGACCGCGTGGGCCGGGCCACCGGAGGCCCGCCGCAGCCCGAGCCGTTCCTCGAAGAACGCGGCGGCAGCCGGCACGTCCTTCACCTGCAGGGCGATGAAACCGGGGCCTTCGACGGTAGTGGTCATGGTGACTCCAGGGCTTGGTCTGCCAGAACATTGATGTCAGGGCTTTGACATCCATGAGCGTAGGCACCGAGCCTTCGGTATGTCAAAATACTGACATGGAAGACCGTGCGCCCGTGCCCCCTCCCCACCCAGCCAAGGACGTCACCGAGCACGTGGGATACCGCCTCAAGCAGGCATCCGCCGCCCTACGCGGCGCGATGGACAGGGCCCTGCGCGAACACGACCTCACCGTGCCGCAGTACTCCTGCCTGGAACTCCTCGACCAACAGCCCGGCCTGTCCAACGCCGACCTGGCCCGGGGAACGTTCGTGTCCCGGCAGTCGGCCAACGTCGTCCTGCGCGGCCTCAAGGACGCGGGCCTGATCACCCAGGCGACCAGCACCGACCACGGCCGCGCCCTGCCCGTCCACCTCACCGCAGCCGGACAGCAACGCCTGCACACTGCCCGCGGCGCCGTCTACACCATCGAAGAACGCATGATCAAAAACATCCCCGCACGCCGGCTGACAGCACTCCTGGCCGACCTCGACGCCATGACCGCCGCCCTCGACGGATGACCACATGACGGGCGCCGCACGCGGCACACCGGCAGGATGGCCTCGCCCTTTCCGCAGCCCCTGATACCGGACCGGCCAGGACCGGAGTCGGCAGTCGTCGGCCCGCACCTCGCCGAACTCGCGGAACCCTTCGCCGACTTCCGGGCGCGGCCCGTCCGAGGCGCCGACCGTACTTTCCTGTACATCACGGGGCTTTGCTCTCCATCCCGGGGGCTTCCCTGTCCATCGCGGGCAGCGGTGAAGCACCCCACCGGCGCCGACGCTCACCGCCGGGCCGACAACCCCACCTGCCTCGCCCGGAAGTCTGCGACTGCCTCGATAACACCTCCGGCCGGCGCGGCTGGACACCGGGCACTGTGGCCATCGGCAGCCACGCGAGTCACGAGCCGCGTCGTCTACTCGACGGCCAGTTACCGCGCGTCGTACACATCGGCCTGTACGTCGACATCTAAAGTGCGGGGCCGGGCTACCTGCGAGGTTGACTAGGGAACCTGCTGTGAACTGCGGAAACACCTCTCAGCGCTTCCCGTCGTTCCTAGAGACTTTCCACCAGCATGTGCACCGGGTGTGCACCGGGAGCCCGATTCACTGATGAGGCGTCAGTAGCGTCAATGAGGGCAGCCACCCCGCAGGCGGGGTGGCTGCCCTCATTGTCTTGGCCTACTGCAAATCGTTGTTCGAGACTTGAGGACGCGCCAGCGTGACCCCTGGCCTCATCGGACATGGACACGGCCTCGCGACCGCGTGGGCAATGCGGATCAGGAGAAGCTTCCATAGAGGGTTGCTTGCGGCCTCAATGGCGGTCTTGTTACGAGCTATCCCAGCGAGCCGACAGGATCAGCCTGCCCAGGAATCCTCCACGCGACTTCGGTTGTCTTCCTGGCCTTGCGCAGTCCGGCGGGAGCGAATCTTACGTAGTACCTGCTCTTCGGATTCGCTTAGACCCACATGGTGCACTTCCAGGCCGTCTACCTTGATTGTCTCGATGAGCCGGAATTCAACCAGTTCCTCGATAGTTGCAGGTGCCTCGCTGAAGTAGGTCCTGAGCTTCCTGAGCCGGTCGAAGCCTGGGGCCTCTCCTTGGGTAAGCCGGGCGATGACCTCCGCGAGGTTGATCTTGGGTCCGTCATCGCTCCATGTCTCCGTGTAGCCGCCCTGTGGGAAGTCCCGCTCTGTACAGACGCTTGGATGGTGCCGCACCATGCCGAGGACGTGAGCTTCTACTGTCAGTGCAGCTTCCCGATTCGGCACCTCATGCTGGTCAAGAAGAGTTCCACCCCGCGCTGCATGAGAGGCGATCCTGTCGTTGCGTGCCTCAGTGCTAGTTGCGCCGATCTTGTAGGCGCTGAGCTCGCGGAAGAACATCAGGTAGACGACGTGGATGGCATCCGGGTCCGTGTCTTCGGCGCATCTGAGACAAGGAGCAATGCCAGCCGTGAGGTCTGAGATCGAGATGCGGCGCTCGGCGCCACAGTCGACGCAGTGGGCAGGAACTCGTTCACCGAGTCGTGCATAGCCTTCGTGTGCGCGTTTTAGCCCGTGCACCTCGAAGAAGTCGTCCTGCCAAGGAGAAAGGGGCAGGGAAAAACAGTACAAGCATCGATGATGGCTGGTGACCTTGCTGTTACTAAGGCTCATCGAAGCGCTCCACCTAAGAGTGGAGCCGCAAGTAATGCACTCCACGACTACGAGCGACCAAACATGCTCCATCTGAAGTGCAACACCTGCGGCATCCAACGCCTCACCGTCCGCCCCTCGGACGAGGAAGTCGGTACCTAGGACGATCTGCGCCGCTTGCTCCCGACTGATTTCCCATCTGAGTGGTTCTGCTTTCAGGCCGTCCTCGTATGCCTGGCGGCACGAGCACCACTCGCAATAGCGGTTGCCCTTGTTGCGAATGTCCTCGTAGGCGACTGCCTCGGACTTCTGGCATTCGAGGCATACGCATAGGCGTGCATGTTTCGAGGAGACATACGGCTCGTGAGGCTCCCATCCCAGCTGCTTGTATCGGGCATCGATGCAAAGGATGCACCGTCCCGCTTTGCCTTTCCGGTTAGCGCTACTGTTGATCTTACATTCGGGACATCTTCGGGTTGCTGCCATGTCATCCCTCATACGCAGATCGGGTTGCCCAGGAGGGTATCCATAGTTACTGACAGGGAAGGTGTGTGAGGCTATCGCCAGCCGTCGAGGGAGACCTGTGGCCCGTCGACGAGGTAGCGGTGCAAGGCGCTAGCGGTGGTGTTCACGAAGTCCTTGGGAATCTCGGCGGTGTTGAACCAGCACACCTGGGCGTGCTTGAAGGGCTCCCGGTTCTCGGGCTCGCCGGTCCAGTCGTGGGTGGTGAAGACGACAGTGAAGAAGCCGTTCGGGGCTTCGATGCCGCGGGCGCTGTGGATGAGGTGGGCGACGCGAAGCGACTCGGGCTTCACCGTCAGGCCGGTCTCTTCGTAGAGCTCGCGTACGGCGGTGTCGGTGATGGACTCGCCGGGGTCGTTCTTGCCGACGGGCAGGTCCCATTGCCCCTGGGCGAACTTGGCGTTCGGGCCGCGCTGGAGGAGCAGAACGCGGTTGGTGGCCTTGTCGTGGACGATGACGGC